>NZ_FQUN01000004.1 GCF_900129005.1 Leeuwenhoekiella marinoflava DSM 3653
GGAAGGGGGTAAGCCAATTAATATCTTTTGGTTCGGAATAAACATAGGAAGTTACGAAGGAGCGGAGTGATAGCGACGTGGAGCAGGCAATAGCATACATGAATAGCTTTTTTAGTATTCAATAAGCTTTTTTCTTTTTTGCATCGCCCAAAAAAGAACCAAAATCCTCATCCCCAACCCTTCTCCCATAGAGAAGGGAGTTTGATTCCTGACAGCATCCCTCGTGAGATTCAAAACACGTTCAGCATGACGCTTTAACAAATTGGAAGGGGGTAAGCCAATTAATATCTTTTGATTCGGAATAAACATAGGAAGTTACGAAGGAGCGGAGCGATAGCGATGTGGAGTTAGCAATAGCATACATGAATAGCTTTTTTAGGGTTCAATAAGCTTTTTTCTTTTTTGCATTGCCCAAAAAAGAACCAAAAAAGTCTAGGCTTATAGGAGGTTCTCTAAATTTATTGCTCGCTGCGCTGCATGCAAATTATAAGAGAACCTCCTGATAGGGCAGTACTGGAGTTTTAATAAACCTTGTTTTAAACTTATACTAAAGCTCCCTTCTCTCCCGAAGCGCAGGGGAGGAGAAAGGCCGAAGGTTACTTCGGTTCACTGCTCCTGGCGTCGCAATACTCAGCAATCAAAGGTTACCGCTTTTAAATAATGAATAACCAATAACAATCAAAGTTTCTCTTTTAAATACTGCGCGGTATAGGACTTTTTATTTTTAGCGACTTCTTCTGGAGTACCGGAAGCAATAAGGTGCCCGCCATTTTCGCCACCTTCCAAACCTAAATCAATCACGTGGTCTGCACATTTGATCAGATCCAGATTGTGTTCTACTACTAAAATAGAATGTCCTTTTTTAATCAAGGCCTGAAAAGAAGTCAGCAACTTCTGAATATCGTGAAAATGCAAACCGGTTGTAGGTTCGTCAAAAATGAACAGGTTCTTTTCTTTGGTGGTACCTTTTACTAAAAACGAGGCCAGTTTGATACGCTGTGCTTCTCCGCCCGAAAGCGTAGAGGAGCTTTGTCCCAGTGTTACATAGCCCAGACCTACATCTTGTAAGGGTTTGAGCTTGCGCGTTATTTTATCTTGTTTGTGTTCTTTAAAGAATGTTATCGCATCATCTATGGTTAGGTTGAGCATGTCGTCTATATTCTTGCCTTCAAAAGTAACTTCGAGTACTTCTTTTTTGAAACGCTTTCCTTTACAGACTTCACACTCTAAATGTACATCAGCCATAAACTGCATTTCGATGGTCACTTCGCCTTCTCCTTTACAGTTTTCACAACGTCCACCATCTACATTAAACGAGAAATGCTTGGTTTGAAAATTACGGATCTTACTGAGTTTCTGTCCCGCATATAACGAACGGATGTCGTCATAAGCTTTAATATAGGTCACCGGATTGGAACGCGAAGAACGCCCTATAGGATTCTGATCTACAAATTCTATGTGATTGATGTTGTCAAAGTTGCCTTCAATGCCGGTCATTTGACCCACTTTCTCCCCATAACCGCCTGTTTCTTTAAGCATAGACGGATATAAGAGCTTTTTAACCAGCGTACTTTTACCACTACCGGAAACTCCGGTTACCGCTACAAAAACACCTAATGGAAAACGAACATCTATATTCTTCAAATTATTCTCCCGAGCCCCGATGATATCCACATAATACTTAGAAGTTCGTCGGGTTTCAGGGACTTTGATCTCCATCTCTCCGTTGAGGTATTTTGCAGTTAGGGAGTTACTTTTAAGGATCTCATCGTAAGTACCCACAGCAACCACATCACCACCAAAAGTCCCGGCTTCCGGACCAATATCAATGATCTCATCGGCTGCCTTCATAATATCTTCATCGTGTTCTACCACAATCACCGTATTCCCCAGATCGCGTAGGTTTTTAAGTACCTCAATCAGACGCTCGGTATCTTTAGGATGCAAACCTATACTGGGTTCATCTAAGATATACATAGAGCCCACCAGACTACTTCCCAAAGAAGTGGCCAGGTTGATACGTTGCGATTCACCCCCGGAAAGGGTATTGGATTTTCGATTTAAAGTCAGGTAATTCAAACCAACTTTTGAAAGGAATTCTAATCTGCTTTCAATCTCCGTCAACAGGCGTTTTGCGATTTTGGTGTCGTGTTCGCTTAGTTTTAGTTGCTTGAAGAAATCAGCTACTTTGTTAAGTGGTAAGCCCACTAAATCTGTTATGGTCGCACCACCAATCTTGACGTAGTTAGCTTCTTTTCGCAGGCGTTTACCCCCACATGTTTTACAACGGGTTTTTCCGCGATAGCGCGAAAGCATCACCCTATTTTGGATTTTATAGGCTTTAGATTCTAAAAACTCAAAAAACGAATTCAAGCCTTCAAAATGTTTGTTTCCTTTCCAAATCAAGTCCTTTTGAGCTTCGGAAAGTTCGAAATACGGTTTATGAATAGGGAAATCAAACTTATAGGCATTATTCACGAGTTGGTCTCTATAATAACTCATACTATCCCCACGCCATGGAAAAATAGCATTCTCATAAACCGAAAGCGCCGTGTTAGGAATCACCAGATCCTCATCAATACCAATCACATCACCATAGCCCTCACAAGTAGGGCAGGCACCATACGGGTTGTTGAAACTGAATAAGTGTACATTAGGTTCGAGAAAGCTTATTCCATCCAATTCAAAACTGTTGCTAAAATGACGTTGTTTATTGGTGGCAAGATCTTCTACATAAGCTTCGCCCTTGCCTTCAAAAAATGCTGTTTGTACTGCATCAGCGAGCCGGTTGTAAAAATCTTCCTCGTCTTTTTTAATGATTCGGTCAACAACCAGAAAGAGATTGTCAGTCTTTTTGATGCTTCCGGTTTCTTCAATACGCACCACATCGTCATTTACTTTAATACGCGCATAACCTTGTTGCTTCAGGATATTCAGCTTTTCTTCAATCTTTCGGCCTTCTTCTAGAATAAACGGAGCCAGCAACAGCAATTTACTGCGCTCCTCAAAAGCGCGTACATATTCAACAACATCAGTTACCGTATCTTTTTTGACTTCGTCGCCAGAAATAGGAGAGTAAGTTCTCCCGACACGAGCAAAAAGCAATTTCAGGTAATCGTAAATCTCTGTAGAAGTCCCTACAGTAGAACGCGGGTTGGTACTGTTTACCTTTTGCTCAATGGCAATAGCAGGTGCAATACCTTTTATATAGTCAACCTTGGGTTTGTTTAAACGCCCTAAGAACTGGCGCGCATACGAAGATAAACTCTCCACATAGCGGCGCTGTCCTTCTGCATAAAGCGTGTCAAATGCAAGACTGGACTTACCCGAACCCGATAAACCGGTAATCACAACCAGTTTATTACGCGGTATTATGGTATTTATATTTTTTAAATTATGAAGCTTAGCCCCTTTAATGATGATATTCTGTTTAGGGTCCGCTTTAGAAACGTCAATGATCATAGCAATAGGTATAGGTATGCAAAGATAATTTATAGTATGGATAACCCATCAAAGATTTGCCCAACGTCCTGTTAATGTTAAAATTGTAGAACGGGTGTTGTTTATTTGGAATGAAAGTTGTTATATTTGGTTCACTATTAACAAATAAGCGAAACGCCTATATCTGAAAATTACTTTTTAAAACTTTGACCGGTCCTTAAAGGATCAACTTAACCTACAAAAGTAATTTTATGGAAGATATGTTAATAACTGACGCAGCTCTGGTCAGCAACTACATACAGGGCGATGAAGCGGCACTTTCTGTTTTAATATCAAGGCATCAGCAACGTATATATAGTTTTATTTACTCTAAGGTCTATGACCGTGATGTAACTGAAGACATTTTTCAGGATACCTTTATCAAAGTAATTCGCACGTTAAAACGCGGCGGATATAACGAAGAAGGAAAGTTTTTACCCTGGGTGATGCGTATTGCTCACAACCTGGTAATTGATTATTTTAGAAAGAACAAACGCATGCCGAAGTTTGACAACACCGGCGACTTTAACATATTTTCTGTTTTAGGAGATCCCGATTTAAATGCCGAAAAGCGCATTATTAAAGATCAGGTAGAAGAAGACGTGCGTAAACTTATTGAAGAATTACCTGAAGATCAACGCGATGTTTTGGTGATGCGTATCTATAAAGATATGAGTTTTAAAGAAATAGCAGAGCGTACCGATGTGAGTATCAACACCGCTCTGGGACGTATGCGTTATGCATTGATCAACCTGAGAAAGGTGATTGAGAAAAACAATATAATTTTAACAAATTGAAGTAAACTAAATCCAAAAAGTGTACGTTATAGGTAGACTAATAACCAAACGTCATTTGATGGAAAACATTTACTCTAAGAAATCGTGTGATCACGATAAAAACTTACAACCTTCTAAAGAGACGGTTAACCGCATTTTAAATTATTCTAAGGCTTTAAGTGTTATGAATACCAAATTTGGAAAGTTTGAGAACCTTCTCAATTAAAACTGAAAATCCCCGTTATTTAGCGGGGATTTTTGATTTAAGGTTCTTAAGATCATTTTTTAAGACCGAGGCAATTTAAAACGACTTAAAACTTTATATACATTTTCAGGGTCATCTTGAGCGTGATAGTTAAAATGAATTTGTTCAATATTTACTTCATAGGTTTCGCCCGAATATGGATATTCTGGCATGCAAATCAATTTGGGTTTGAATTTCGTTTCTTGAGTGAGAATAGCTATAGGATTTTCAATAGCTACACTCCAAGTTGCTTTGCCACCGTTTATTAAGGGGAGGTAGTTGTTAAGAATAATGTGTTTGATGATATCTGATATTTTCCAATTGGATTGAATTGTGATCTCTTGTAAATGGGAATCTATATCATCTCCTGCAGCAACACTGTCTCTATTAATTTTTATAGTTTTCACCCTATTTCTTCCCCTTATAATATTCTTTTAAAACACTTTTGCGACCTATGGTTGCGGTGATGATATCTTTATGGAGATCCCATCCGCGGGCCGGACTGTATTGCCGTCCGTACCAAATGATTTGCAGGTGGAGTTCGTTCCAAAGGTCTTTAGGAAAAAGACGCTTGGCATCTTTTTCGGTTTGAACTACGTTTTTACCATTGGTTAAATTCCAGCGATACATCAATCGGTGAATGTGCGTATCTACCGGAAATGCCGGTATATTAAAGGCCTGCGCTACAACAACACTTGCCGTTTTATGGCCTACCGCCGGTAACTGCTCCAGTTCTTCAATACTTTCAGGAACCCTTCCGTTATACTTATCAATTAAAATATGTGAGAGTCCGTATATACCTTTTGCTTTCATCGGTGACAAGCCCACCGGTTTGATGATCTCCCGTATTTCTTCCACAGAAAGCTTTATCATATCATATGGGTTGTCGGCAACTTCAAATAATAATGGTGTGATTTGATTCACCTTGACATCGGTACTTTGCGCACTCATCAAAACAGCGATGAGCAATGTATATGGATCTTTATGATCTAACGGAATGGGAATTTGTGGATACAAACGCTTTAACGTATCTATAACAAAGGTTACCTTATCGGCTTTAGTCATTATCTGTAATTTTAGGGTCTGAATGCAAAAGAAGCAATTGCTTCACTATAATTAAAGTAATAATAAGAATAATAAAAATAAACCGATATGAACATGCTTAAAGAAGGAGATCAAGTACCTGAATTTACTACAACAGATCAGGACGGTAACGAAGTAAAATGGAGTGATTATGCAACTAAAAAAGTTGTGGTGTTCTTTTATCCTAAGGCTTCTACACCGGGCTGTACGGCAGAAGCGTGTAACCTGAGAGATCATTATAAAGCGTTGCAAGCTGCAGGGTACGAACTGCTGGGAGTAAGTGCAGATTCTGAAAAACGCCAGCGTAATTTTAAAACTAAATATGAGTTCCCATTTCCGTTATTGGCAGATGAAGATAAAACGGTGATCAACGCTTTTGGTGTTTGGGGACCTAAAAAATTTATGGGGAAAGAATACGACGGAATTCACCGTACTACCTTTATTGTAGAAAACGGCACCGTAACCCGTGTCATCGGAAAAGTAAAAACAAAAGATCACGCTGCGCAGATCTTAGAATAGCAATTACCTACATAAATAAGAATTGAAGAGGCTGCTAATTAAGCAGTCTTTTTTTTTCAGTATTCTAAAATCAATTTGTGCCCGCTTAACACAAATCCTTAGAACAGGTTTAAATAGTAAAGTTGCGGTAACTTTTTTAACGTTTAATTGATTTAAAATTAATTCAACCACGATGCGAAATTAACCTCCCTCAAGAGTCCTAATGATAGATTTGTTTCAAACTAAAAATCAAACTTTATTTAAAAATGACTACACTTAAAAAACTTCTTTTTAACCTTATGATGCTTGCATCGGTAAGTGTTGTATTTCTTGCTTGTGATGTAGAAGACGGTATGGATGGTATCGACGGAATTGACGGTGAGGACGGAACCGACGGCATTGACGGTGAGGATGGTGAAGATTTCACTCCAGACCCGGGAATGTTCTCAAACAAATCTAACTTAGCTCCACTAGTAGCGATGATGCCGCAGTTTAATTATGTTAATGCGTATTCAATAATCAGTTCTTCTGATACGCTAAGCAACGACTTTAAATTAATAGGTGCTCAGGACGGTGCCGGATTTTTAAAAGATCCAGATAGTGATGGTTATATATATGTTGTAAATGCCGAAGATACCTATGCTGTTTCTCGTATTATGCTCGATAAAGATTTAAAACCTATAAGCGGCGAGTGGTTATTGAATTCAAGTGTGGGAGACTACGCGCGCCAATGTAGCGGTACCATGTGGGAAGCTGCAATTCACGGCGGTTCACAGGATCTGTTTCTTTCAGCTTCAGAAAGCATAAATTACGATGTAAAAGGAATTGATCCTTATATGATCCCAACTCCAGGTGCAGATTTTGGCCTGGATGCTTTAGGCGAATTCTCTTGGGAAAACGCAGTGCCGCTACCTAAAGATGCTTACTCAGGAAAGACAGTTATCATTGGTGGAGATGATGATTCAGATGTTTCTGAAGGTCAGGTGACGATGTACCTTTCTGAGAATGGGGATGCGGACTTAGATAATGGTAAGATCTACGTGTTGCGTTTTAAAGAAATTAGCGACAATACAGGTGGGAAAACAGAAGTAACAGCCGGCGAAATTTATAACGAAAGCGATCTGGATTTTCAGGAAACATATGCCGTTGAATTTGTAGAAATTCCTAACGGAAAGGATATGACAAAAGATGAAATGGAAGACGCTTGCGTAGCGGTTCAGGCATCTGGTTTTATGCGTGTTGAAGATGTAGATTATCAAAAAGGCTCTGCTGCAAATAATCGCAACGTATATTTTGCAGTTACCGGTAGAGGACCTGAAGGAAACTACAACAACTGGGGAACCGTTTACAAATTAGAGTTGGATGAAAACAATCCGCTTGAAGGTCAATTAACGCAAGTAATTAGCGGAAACACCAATACTAACAATGAGGATGGTAATGTTTCGGTATTGCAGAGCCCTGATAACATCTGTGTGACTGAAAACTTTATTTATACACAGGAAGACCCTAACTCATTCAGCAGGGGGCATTCAGCTTACATCTATCAATCTGATTTAAATGGAAACAACACCAGCGTTGTTTTGGAGTTTGTAGTACGTCAGGATCTTGCTCCTAACGGTACAGGATTAAGTGGCGAGTATGGTGCGTTGATTGATATCTCGGATAAAGTAGGACAACCGGGTACATTTATCCTCAATCTTCAGCCTCACTATTGGAGAGATGATAGCTTCAGAGGTCGTGATGGACATACCTTTACAGATGGTACTTATGAGGATAATCAAGGTGGACAAATTGTTTTATTACAGGGCTTACCAAGATAAGTTTTAGATGAACAATATTTAAAAACCTCCGTTTTTTGACGGGGGTTTTTTCTATGAAATCAAATTTAGAGATAATGAAAATACCTTTAAAAATACTGATGCTGACAGTTACACTGGTGTCGGTTATGTTTTCTGCTTGTAAAAATGAAGAAAAAACAACGCAGAGCGATGAATTGGTAGCACGGGTAGATTGGACAGCAGTACAAGATTTTTATTTAGAAAACAGCAAAAAAACTTTAGCTTATTTAGATAGCCTGAATACCTCATCAGTCTCATCAGAAGCTGCTAAAATCTATTTTATAGAAGCCCGTAAAGCGTTTAAAGAAGCAGAGCCGTATGCTTCCTACCTCAAACCCGAAGTAGGACATCAGGCAAACGGCCCGGCTTTGCCACGCTTGACCGATGATACCCAGCGCGTATTGTTGCCCATTGGGCTTCAGAAGATTGAAGAATCTATTTATGAAGGTGGTGTATCTGAAAATAACTTTAAACGGGAAGTTGAACTGACTCGCGGTCTTGTTCAGGTATTGCACGACGCTATCGAGAAACGCGACCTTAATGAACAACGTTTTTTTATTGCTACACACCAGCAGTTGATGCGTATGGTAAGTTTTGGAATTACCGGTTTTGATACGCCCGTTAGCGGTTTGGGATTAGAGGAAACTAAGGCTTCTTTACAAAATTTGATAACTGTTTACGGTTTGAGTGTTCAGGAACTGGTGCAATCTAAGGATGCAGCTCTTGATAAAAAATTACAAAAGCAAGTGACTGAAGCGATCAATTTTATAGGTGATAATCCTAATTTTGAAACTTTTGACCGTTATACTTTTCTTAGGGAGTATTTTAACCCGGTAATGCGTAGTTGGGTCGCCATTCGCAAAGCTTCCGGTTTAGGGGAGCCGGTGTTGCATAAGCCCTTCAATTTTGATGCCCCCACCTTCTTTGAAGAAGATTCTTTTAATGTTGAATACTTCAGGGCGATTACCAATCGCAATCCTTCCGAAGCTAAAATTGCATTGGGCAAACGCTTGTTTTTTGATAAGAATTTATCTCAGGCTAAGGATATGGCTTGCGTGACCTGTCACAATCCGAAGTTGACCTATACAGACGGACTCGTAACCAATCTGAATAACTCGGGTAATCCGTTAAAACGCAATTCACCTACCTTGATCAATGCTATTTTTCAACGTGGTTTTTTCTGGGATGGCAGAGCCGAAACTTTACTGGCGCAAATTTCTGGCGTGTTCACCAATAAGGAGGAATTCAACAGCAGTGTTCATGAATTTTCTGATGAGGTTCTGAAAGATTCTACATATTATGAGGCTTTTAAAGAAGTCTTTGGTACGCGCCGTAAATGGAGTAATGACGAAACCATAAAAGCGCTTTCGGCTTATATTTCTACGCTTAACGGTTTCAGTTCTAAATTTGATAAAAATATCAGAGGTGAAGTAGACACGTTCACAGCGTCTGAAAAACTGGGTATGAACTTGTTTATGGGAAAAGCTTTGTGCGCGACCTGTCACTTTATGCCCTTGACCAGCGGAACGGTGCCCCCATTTTTTACCGATACTGAAAAAGAAGTTATTGGAGTACCGGAGACTGCAGCTAATAAACACCTTGATGATGATCTGGGTTTTTATTTTATGTATACTGAGCCTATACAATTGGGAATGTTTAAAACCCCTACGGTACGTAATGTGGCGCTTACCGCACCGTATATGCATAATGGCGTGTATCAAACTTTAGAAGAAGTCATCGATTTTTACAACAAAGGCGGTGGCGGTGGTCTGGGCTTTGATTTACCGCATCAAACTCTGCCTTTTGATAATCTTGATTTAACCGATACCGAGCAAACAGCTCTGATAGATTTTTTAAAAAACCTTACAGATGTTCCTCAGGAAACCGAATATTAGCTTTCTTTAAAGCGCGTTTGAAGCTCATAAATATTTAAATCTCGGTGATTGCGTAAAATAGTTCAAATTTTAGCAGCAACTTAACAGGTTGCTGCTTTAACTTTGTACCTGTTATGAAAGCAGTTATCTATTCCATATTTATGTTTTTGTTCTTGCTCTTGGGAGCAGGGCAAACTTCTTATGGTTTTGCTACAGATAGTATTTCTTTACCGCAAGACAGTTCTAGACATATTGCGGTTTTTGAGCGCGCCAATGATAAAGCAGTTGCCGTAGAGCAACTCACGCTGGCAGAACCAGCGGTATCGGTTGATGCACAACAGCAACAAAACCAGACAGATCGTTTCCGTAATTTTAGCGGTTCTGGCTTACTGAATTACACGTTTGCATCACCGATTGATACCAGCTATTTAGAGCAATCAGCGTTGATTACTGCGTCGTGTACCAGTCTGGTACTTATTTTTCCTTTTCATTTATTTCCGTAAAGAACATTCTTTTTTAGAACGCGCGTAGGCAGTCTGTTGATTTGTACTACGACTTTGTGATGCTCTGCATCCATTAAATTTTTAAAAACAGAATACCTTATTATTATGAAAATAGACATGATTGTGGTTTTCGCCTTTGTGGTGGGAATCGTAGCACTACCTTATATATTCTTTATCTTATTTGGATCAAGCAATACCAAAAAGATCCATGCTAAATTTAAAGAGGAAGCCTCTAAAAATGATTTGTCTTTAGCGCAAAGCGAAACGTGGAACGGTCGCCAAATAGCGATTGATACTATTAAAAATGTCTTGTTGTACGGTCGTATTGTACAGGATAAACTCATTTTTGAATACATAGATCTTGCTCAAATTAGTCAGGTGAACATCTTTGAAGATTCAAAAACCAAGCGTATTGACGGTAAAGTGATAACGACTTTAGAAAATTTAGCTTTAACCTTTACTCCTCAAGGAAACGGAACTCCTGTAACACTTAATTTTTACGATTCGCTTTTTGATGCGTCTCAAAACTTTGAACTCAAACGAGCTACACAGTGGAAAAATACCATTGCACAGCAACTCCATATTAAATCAGCTCATCATGTAGCTGCTTAATGTGCCTTTTCCCCCTTATAGGCAAAAACCTCGGTCTTCTATGAAGCCGAGGTTTTTTATTGGCACCGCCAAAGGGTTTTATATCCCGTCCCGCTATCGGGATGCCTCGAAATAATTTACTTCCCGTTATGAGTGAATAAATAATTAGTCAGTAACGTATATAAATGTCTGCGGGTATTTTCTCCTTCATAAATACCGTGAGAACGGTTGGGGTAGGCCATCATCGTAAATTGTTTGTTGTGTTTGATGAGTTCGTTGACCAGGTATTCCATATTCTGATAATGTACGTTATCATCACCAGTTCCGTGAACAACGAGCAGATTTCCTTCTAAATCTTTTGCATAAGTTGCAGGCGACCCTTCCCTAAAATCTTCTTTGTTTTCCTGTGGAAGTCCCATATAACGCTCCTGATAAATGTTATCATAAAACAGCTGATTGGCTACAGCAGCTACAGCCATTCCGGTTTGATAAAGTTCAGGATACCGAAACATCAGATTTAAAGTCATAGAGCCCCCGCCGCTCCAGCCCCAGACAGACACACGGTTTTCATCTAAGAAACTCCATTTTTTCAAAAGAGCTTTTGTCGCCATCGCCTGATCGCGAGAATTAATCACACCCACTTTGCGATAGATAGACTTACGCCAGTCGCTTCCTTTTAAAGAAGGCGTACCGCGGTTGTCCATATTGATAATTACAAACCCATTTTGCGCTAAAAAGATATCGTACAAACCGATGAAATTATCAGTAGCCATTTGTCCCCAAGGCTCACCATATACGTGAAAAAGTACCGGGTATTCTTCAGAAGCATCAAAACCTGTTGGTTTGGTGATACGCCCTTCAACCACAATACCGTCTTCGGTCTCTACTTGAAAAAACTCAGTCTCCGGCATAGCCAAGGTAGATAGTTTATCCTTTAGCTTTTGATTAGTTATTAGGGTTTTAATGGTTTTGTGTTTCGGTAAACCAATCAAACGCGTTGTAGTCGGTGTAGTCACATCGGTGTGATTGTGAATAGCATATTTTCCGTTAGGAGCGATTTGATAGGTATTGATTCCTTCAAATGTTGACGGAGTCAAACGCTGGGGTTTTCCTTTTCCGCTTAGCGATGCTTTAAATAAATAGCGCTGTGCAGGGCTTTCAGGTGAAGCCGAAAAGAATACTTCTTTATCTGTTGCAGTATAAAAAGCCGCTACATCATAAGCCCCGGGCGTCAACAAAGTCTTTTTACCATCTTTAAGCCGCACTTTATAAATGTGTCTCCACGCGTCATTCTCGGTCATTCTTAAAAAAGCCGACTGATCATCGGTAAGTAACAAGTCGTTTTTACCCCATTGATTGGCGGAAACATCGGGATAATCCAGATCAACCCAGGTATCTTCAGTTTCGGTATACACGTTTTTAATCACATCTGTAGAAGGCGTATAGGTAAAGATCTTAAGCGTATTTTGCTTGCGGTTTAATTGCTGAATCAACAACAAATCTTCATTAATCCATTGCAGCGCAGGAATGTAATGTTGTACGGCATCTCCCGGAACAGCAATCCAATGGGTCTTTTGAGTTTCGGTATTTACAATACCTACTTTAGCTGAAGACGGATCGTAACCGGTTTTAGGATACTGTAAGGGAATAGGCTTAGCATACACCGAATCTGTATTGTTTATCATATAAAAGGTGCCTATTTCTGAAGCATCCAGTTGCCAATACGCGATGTGCTTTCCGTCAGGATTCCAACGAAAGCCATCACGAGCCCCAAATTCTTCTTCATAAACCCAGTCAAAAGTTCCGTTGATGATATCGCCGGTTCCGTCTGTGGTGAGCTGCGTTACTTCGCCGGTTTTGAAGTCTTCTTCGTATAAATTGAAGCCCGAAACATAAGCTACCTTTTTATTAGCATCCGAAAACTTAGCAAACATCAGCGAAGAGGAGGGAAGGTCAGTTCCCAGTTGCTTCAGCTTTTTGGTATCCAAATCATAAACCCAGTAATCTCCTTTTGTATTAGAACGCCATACCCGACTGGTATTGGTAAAAATCAATACTTTGCTTTCATCCTTAGAAAGGCTGAAATCTGCTACACGTAAAGCTTGACTAGCTCCGGCAGGCGTAAGCGCATCAGCACTTAAAAAGACTTCCTGATCGTTAGATTTACTTTCATATTTGATCAATTGATCCTCTCCAGAATCCGTACGCTCTATGGTTACAAAAGCCTCACCATCGTTAATCCAGCTGATGGAGCGGGCATTGTCACCATTAAATTCTGGTGAGTAAATGCGATCTAAAGTCAGTTTAGAAAGATCTTGTTCCTGAGCAGTAGCAGTAAACCCTATCTGGGCTGCCACTAGTACAACGAATACGTGTTTTAAAATTCTCATGATTTAGTTGTTTCTTAATTTTTCGATAGCTGCTACGGTTTTCGCAAGTGGTTCTCCCAGGAGATCGCTGCCGTCTTTGGTGATCACAAAATCTTCTTCAACGCGGATACCGCCAAAGGTTTTGAACTTTTCAACTTCGTCGTAATTCACAAAATCCATATACTTATTTTGGGCTCTACGCTCGTCAATCAAAAACGGATTGAAATACAAGCCGGGTTCAACCGTAAGCACAAAATCTTCTTGTAGTTCCTTACCCAGACGCAAGGATTTTAAACCAAACTCGGTGCTTTTCTCAAGTTCTGGCGTGTAGCCTACATATTGCTCGCCCATATTTTCCATATCATGAATATCAAGCCCCATCATATGGCCCAATCCACACTGAAAGAACAAGGTGTGTGCTCCAGCCGCAACAGCATCGTCTGCATTCCCTTTCATCAAGCCCAAATCAGTGAGCCCTTCTACTAACTTCTTAGAAGCTAAAAGGTGTACCTCTTTAAAACGAATACCGGGTTTTAGTGCAGCAATCGCACTCTCGTGTGCGTTTAAAACAATGTTGTACACCTCTTTTTGAAGTGGTGTAAAGGTTTTGCCTGCAGGGAAGGTACGGGTCATATCACCCCCATACCCCATTTTATTATAAGCACCACTATCACATAAAACCAAATCACCTTCACTCAGTTTTGCTGTTGTCGCGTGGTTGTGTAAATATTGTCCATCTTTAGTCAAAATAATAGGGAAAGCGAGACCGCCACCGCCACTTACAGCAATACCATTTAAAGCACCGGCAACTTCCATTTCGGTCATTCCGGGTCTTGTATTTCTAATAGCATACTCGTGCATTTTACGCGTGATGTTTACCGCTTCGTGCAGTTCTACTAATTCTTCAGCAGATTTGCGTTCGCGCTGTGCGACAACAGCTTTTATCAGTTCAACAGATTTATTGGCTTCAACTTCCGCAAGCGGAATATTCAATAAATCACTTATAGCCATCTTTTGAGCTCCACGATAAGGAGGCAAGTAATGCACCTGTTGCCCTTTTTTTAACTGTGTTTTTAAATAAGAAGCAACCTGATCCAAAGGTTTTACGGTACTGAAGCCTGACTTTTCAGCAAAGCTTTCTAGTTTTTCCGGGGAGCCTATCCATACTTTTTCTTCTGGGGTAGCATTGTTTCCAAAAAGGATTTCTTCTCCGGTATCTATATTGATCAGAAAATACAAATCAGGGATATGATCAATCCCGGTATAATATAAAAAGCTGCTGTCTTGTTTGAATGGATACCAGTTGTCAGCATAGTTCATCGAACTTTCTCCGTTACCAGGTAAAAGTACGATGCCGCTTTTTAGGGTTTGTTTTAAGATATTTCGTCTGTTGACATATGTGTTTTTAGGGAACATAAAGATGTAAAAGTTTTAAAAATTTATTGGCACCGCCAAAGGGTTTAATATTCCGTCCCGAGCTATCGGGATGCCTCGAAATTGAAAATTTGTTTCCAACGAATGCCTCGTGGGCCTGCCTTTGTCGGCAGACAGGCTTGCCCCGAGGTAGTTTACTTCACCGGTTTGAAGATTTCTGTGAATTTAGAGCGCTAAAAACCGGGCATTGGCTGCTAAATTATCAAAATGCATCGGGACTGAATAAACAACTATTGCCCTATTGTATGCATTTATTAGCAGGTAAAAACAAAAAGAGGCTGAAAGGGCCTCTTTTTATGCAAAATATAGCACTTGACTCGATAATCGAGAGGTAACTACTTTGAGGCTTGACTCGAAGTCAAAAGCTGTTTCATTGGCACCGCCAAAGGGTTTAATACCCCGTCCCGCTATCGAGATGCCTCGAAATTGAAAATTTGTTTCTAACGAATGCCTCGTGGGCCTGCCTTTGTCGGCAGACAGGCTTGTCCCGAGGTAGTTTACTTTATGCTTTATGGGCTTGTCTCCAAGTGAATTTTTAGGGGTTCTCCAGCCTGTTTTTTACGTATTCGATCTCTGTTTTGCCGTGGGGTTTGGCATTCCCGTTTTCATCTAGACCAACCATAACAATCTTATCGATGGTGATGATGGTTTCCCGAGTCATTTTGTTACGGACTTCACATTTCAACGTGATTGAAGCATTACCAAATTTTACCGGTTCGAGACCTATTTCTACAATATCACCTTCGCGGGCACTGGCTTTAAAATCTATTTCACTGATATATTTAGTAACCGTACGTGGATTTTCTAATTGAATGATTGCATATAAAGCAGCTTCTTCGTCAATCCACTCTAAAAGCCGACCTCCAAAAAGGGAACGGTTGGGATTTAAGTCCTGTGGTTTGATCCATTTTCGGGTGTGAAAATTCATGGTATTTGTCTTTAAGATTTCTACTGCAAATTTAAGACTTATACCTCCTAAACGGTGCTAAACACAGCTAGTTTCCTTTATGATTCGATAGAATTTTTAGATAGCATTACACCACTTTAAGGCTACTATAACCCTGCCCGTTTTGAGTGAGTTGTATTTGAGTGGCAATGCGTTCTTTTAGGCTGTCTACGTGACTGATAACCCCAATCATTTTTGAAGATTCGGCTTGTAAGACTTCTAGCGTGTCTAAGGTTTGATCTAAAGTTTCCGGGTCTAATGTTCCAAAACCTTCATCTATAAACAAACTGTTGATTTCAATATTGCGAGAAGCCAAATCAGATAAGGCCAGCGCAAGCGCCAGACTCAAAATAAAGGTTTCTCCACCACTCAGGGTTTTGATCGATCTGCGTTGTCCACCCATATGCTCATCTATCGCAACCAAACTGTCATCTTCATCATCAGTGGGTTGATCAATACGGTACCGGTCTGTAAGGTGGGTTAAGCGTTTGTTGGCAAGTTGCAGCAATTGCGCAAGCGTTAGATCCTGTGCAAAGTCATTGAATTTGTCACCTTTAGAATCGCCAATCAGATCTTTGAGAATAAGCCAATGTTCTGAGTCTTTTAATTCCTTATCAATTTGTGTTTTTAAATCAAAAATCCACTTTAAATATTGTTTTTGATTTAAAATAGTGCGCGTGATTTCTCCCGCTAGTTTTTCATTTTCTGTGAGCGCAGCTGCTTTTATTTTTTGTTGTTCTTGTAACTCTTCAAGAGGAATCTCATCTGCTGCATCGGCTAAGGTTTTAATTTCTTCAACGAGTTTATTACGCAGTGTTTTTAAACGCAAGAGTTGGTTTTCAAGCTCCTGGTTTTCGTGTGCCCAGGCTTGAGCCTGAGTTGCATTGAGCCGAATAGCAATTGCAGCTTCTATAGCATCGTAACCTTTAGGCTTCAGTTTGCTGAGTAAATCAGAACTGATTTTTTCGTTTTCTATTTTAAGTGTTTCTGAAGTTTCTTCTGCAGCTTTTAAAAGTTGATTTTGTTGTGCAGCATTCTGTTCGTTGCTGTTCCAGGAAGTTTCGGCTTCACCGATTTCTTGCTCAAAATTTTCACCTTTAAATAAGCCAGTGATCGCCTTTTTCTTCTCGATACCAGAATCAATAAGCGTTTGTAGTTCCTGCGTTTGTACTTTTAGATTCGCATAAAGACTGCGCGTGTCTTGTAGTTTTTTAGCAGCTGCTAAGTCTTGCTCCTGTTTTTCTAACATATTTTCTAGCACTGTAAAATCGTTTTCCTCAATTTCTTTCAGAACGGTTTTAAACTGTGTTGTGAATTCGCTTTGAACGGTTTTTACGTGTGCTGTTCCGACTTGTATGCGTTGCTGTAAATCACTGCTTTGTTGCGTAAATTGCTTTAAGGCTGTTTGATGTTCTGTAAACGATTTGTTCAAGATTTTAAGCTCTTGCTCCAATAGGCTTACGGCTTTTTTTAGTCCGTTTTCTTCCAGCGGTAGATGTGCTGCAAACGGATGATGTAACGCGCCGCATAAGGGACAAGCTTCATCGGGTTTTAAATCCCTGCGGAAATCTTCCAACTGTTTTTGCAATTGTTCAACTTCAAGCTTGTTTTGCTTGGCTTCCAGTTGGGCTTCTTTCAGCTCAATCTCACTTTTGAGTTTAGAAAGTTTATCAGGTAAATCGGCTGATTGGGTTTGCAGCTTTTTCAATTCATTTTGCTGTTCCTGCAATTTTGATTTTTGGTTCTCTAAATCCCGATGTGCTTTTTCAGCCTGACGAATGAGTCGCAGTTTCTGCTGCAGTTTATTTTGCAGATCTTCAACCGACTGGTTTGCCAAATCAAATTGTTGTTTCAATTTTTGATAGGCTGCAGAATTCTCCCGTTCCTGTATTTCCAGTTCTTCTTGAAAAGCAGTCAAGTTAGAAACAGAAGCGGTAAGTTTCAAGGGTTTTGCTAAAGTCTCAATATGCGTTTTAGTGGTTTTATAGGTAGCAGCAATCGTACTGCGCTCTGTAATCAGTGTGCGTATGCGGTTTTTATAAGCCGTTACTTTTTCTAAGAAATTATCAGGAGTAACTGCTAATTGAAAGGTTTCCTTAAAGCGTACGGTTAAAGTCTCACGTTGTTTTTTAGCTTGCTGAAGCACTTCGCTTGCAACAGAAATTTCCTGCTTTTTATCTTTTAGTTTGTTTTGTAAACTTTGCCATTGATTGAGTTCTTCCCCAAACAATTGTACCTCTTGATGCCGTTTTAAAGCTTCGCCTTTTTCGGTGTCAAATTTTTCTTTCTGAAGCGCAAAGCTTTCCAGTTGTTGCACGGTTTGCTTCAGTTCGTTTTCTTCTTTTTGAAGCTTGTTTTTAAGATCAAGTTCTTTAGCGAGGCGTTCTAATTCTTGTTGCAGTTGTTTTTTTTCCGTAGCTAATTTTTCAGCTTCCTGCTGTTTTTCAGCAAAGACCGCTTCTTCTAATAACTGCTCTTTGTAGGTTTCTATCTTAGCACGTTTGGCATCTATCTCTTTAGCGCGCTCTTTATGTTTCAGAAAAACTTCTTGCCCGATGCGTCGGTAAATTTCGGTACCGGTAATTTTCTCAAGCAATGCGCCGCGTTCCTTTTTCGGAACTTGTAAAAACTTGGCAAATTCGCCTTGCGCGAGAACAACCGACTTGATAAACTGATCGTAATTGAGTCCGATGAGTTCCTCATTTTTAGTAGGCACATCAGACTTCTTTAAGTCTAAAAGCGTGTTGCCGGTAACATTTGCAATCTCCATGTGATAATCGCGCAGGTTTCCGTTTCTATTGGTAGAGATTTCCCATTTTGATGCGAAAATTCCGTCTTTACATTGGTAGGTAATTTCTGCAAAAGCATCACTCTGATTGCGGGTAAGAATGGCTCCTTTTTTTAAAACCTCAGTGGTGCTCATTTTACCAAGTCGCGGCACCTGATTAAACAGCGCTAAGGAAATCACATCGAGAATGGTGGTCTTACCACTACCGGTGGGACCGGTGATGGCAAAAAGACTGTTTTGTAAAAAGGGTTCTTTAGTAAAATCGATCTTATGCTCGCCGCGTAGCGAGTTGATATTTTTAAATGCGATCTTTAATATTTTCATAGTTTAAGGCTGATCTGCTGTATGTATTTCCTCTAGAATTTCTTGAAAAGCCTGAGTTACCCGTGCTTTGATTTCGGTATCGTAACTGTTTTGCTCCAGCATTTTTTGAAACACTTCTTGTGGCTTGAGATCTTCAAGGTGTATATGCGATTCAAAGAGTTTTCCGGTTTCCTGAAGGCGGTTTTTAAAGCTAGCCCGATGCTTTACAATTTCTAGTCCGGGTGTATCAAAGCTGGTGACGCTTTCATCTAATTGAGCCAGTACATGCGCATCAAAATCATCTTCAATAAGTTCGACTTCAATCAGATCCGTGAGTTCACCTTGTGGGGTAAGGTTGCTCAGTTTCGCTTTTATATTTTCTAAAGTACCGCTAATCTTATGCAGTTTTCTAAAATTGGGTATCGAAAGACTCTGCGGTTCAAAACCGGTTCTGGTATCTAAAATCAGCACTCGTTTTTCATCGCTACGTTCACTAAAAGAAAGAGGCAGGGGCGAACCGCTGTAAAACGTAGGAATGCTTGCACTCACGCGCTGGGGTTTATGAATATGTCCCAGCGCCACATAACTGAAATAGTCGCCAAACTGACTCGCCTGAAAGGCTGCTTGATTGCCGATCTGAATATCACGCTCACTTTCTGAAGCCTCGATGCCTGCAGCATATAAATGTCCCATGGCTATGGCGGGCAGATCGAAATATTTTTGTTTGCACAGGTCCGCTGCTTGTGCGAATGTGGCTTCCATACCTTTGCGAATGGCTTCAATGCGGTTATCATAGGTAACGCCGGTTTCGGCACTGCGTATATCGCTATCCCGTAAAAACGGAATCGCAGCAACAACGAGTTCGGTTTCGCCCTGTTTATTAGAAACTGGTATGATACAGTCTTTAAGATCCTGTGGCAGACCACCAATGATGTGAACATTGAGCGCTTCCAGAATTTCGCGGGGCGCATCTAACATGGTAGGCGAATCGTGATTGCCACCCGTGATGATGATTTTACAGTTGAGAATGCTTAGTTTTTTAAGCGCCAGGTAGTATTGCCGGCGTGCTTCTGCAGACGGGTTTGCCAGATCAAACACGTCACCTGAAATCAGTAGAAGCTCTATTTTTTCATCTTCAATGATTTGCAATAACCAATTGATAAACAGCTCAAAGTCTGCGTGTAAATAATGTTTGTGTAATTTTTTACCGATATGCCAGTCAGCGGTATGCAGGATTTTCATGTACCAGATTTTAATTGCGTAGGATGAAAGCCGAAGTTACGAAAATTGATAAGTAGATCAGAAAGGTTGTTCAAGGTTAAATGTGGGATAGTTGAAAGCTATAATAGACCAGAATATTAAGCAAATGGTATCTTATCTAAAAAAACTTAGTGTTAGAAACTTTAGAATGGCATTGTATGGAACATCACTTAAACTGCGACATAATGATCTTTTCATAAATCCCATCGCCTAGCCATTTGCGTAAGGCCATCGCAGGTTTTGCCATAAAACCTTTTGCATATCGGCGTTTTGGTTTTTTTACTGTTGCTGCTTTGGCAATGGTTTTTCCTAAAACTGCAACATCAGTTAAGCGATCACTGGTATAGGCATCGTGCATACTGTCTGCTGCAGCATTTGCAAAGTTAGCATAAGCACCAGACCCTGAATTTTCTTTTAGGTTTTTTGCCGCAATGGTTCCCCAGTCGGTTTTTATAGCTCCCGGCTGTATGATCACCACATCTATATCAAAAGCTTTCAATTCGAGGCGTAAACAATCGCTCCAGCCTTCAAGTGCGTGTTTTGTAGCGTGGTACCAGGCACCAAAAGGGGTGTATATTTTACCTGCCATTGATGAAATATTTACAATACGACCATGCTTATTTTTTCGCATACTTGGGAGTACCAACTGTGTGATGCGCGCCAACCCGAAAAGATTGACTTCAAACTGACGTTTTGCTTCTTCAATGGAAACATCTTCCACCGCTCCATAAGATCCGTAACCGGCGTTGTTAATCAGTACATCAATACGGCCTTCTTTTTGAAGAATGGTATTCACGCATGTTTGTATAGAATCTTCTTTGGTCAGATCGAGAAACTGGGTGTGCATCCCTAATTTTTCGAGATCTTGCATTTCTTCAAGTCTGCGGGCTGCGCCATAAACGGTATGACCTTTTGCAAGTAATTTTTTGGCAGTAGACTTTCCTATACCCGAGCTCGTTCCGGTGATTAAAATAACTTTTTGCATAGCAGCTTTATTTTTTCTTTTGAAGTTACTCAATAATGCAGAGTTTCCGGTTTTAGAATATGCTTTGAACCAAATCACTTTAAATAGTGAAGCTATTTATTTATGAGTCAGTTGAAATGTGATAACTAAGCGTTACTTAAAAAGCTTCACCGATACTTAAATAGAAATTATTTCCGTCTGGAGTAAACGCATAATCAAAGCGTAAATAAATATCTTTTTTCTGAAAGAGTAAAAAGCGGGCACCGGCACCGGCAGACCATTTTAGATTGTTCATTTTGATTTCATTAAATCCATCAAAAACTTCACCAATACCGGTAAATACCGTTGCTCCAATACGATTCGTAAAACCTAATTTGAGCGGTAAGAAACGATATTCAATTTGAGCAGCAAGCTGATTTCGGTCTCTAAATCTTCCTTTAAAATACCCCCGCATCATATTCTCTCCTCCCATATAGGAGAGCTGATTGAAGGGAACATCGCCACCAAAATTAAATTCACCCAGAAGCTGTGCAGCTAGCACATCGTTTTTTCCTATTTTTTTGAAAAACCGGTTATCAGTCGTGATGATCTGATATTTCACATCGCTTTTCCAAAACGGATTGTAGTTGATATATGCAAACTCACTAAAAAATGCATCGCGCTCATTCAATACATTGTGCCGCTCGTCATAAACCAAGCCTAACCCCATGCCAAAGCTAGTCGTGCCTTCGGCTCCAAAAGGTAAATCAAAATTTGCTAAAGGCTCTTCTTCTTCCGGACTTTTAAATGTTACGTTACTCAGACTTCTAAAATCGGTTTCTAAACCCACGTAAAAGTTTTTAGTAACGTTTCTTAAAACCCGTTCTTTAATACGTATTTGGGTTGCATCAACTAGCGCGATATTTTCTTTTGGGACCTCATTGCCAATGCCGTAATATTTAAGTGGGAATTGTTCGAAATCTAAATCACCCAGAAAAAACCACTTGTCCTGATCAGCATATACAGCGTGATTGATGCGAAGACCGTATTGCCCGTTTAAGGTGAAAAAAGCGTAGGCATTTATTTCACTAAGTCTGTTATTAACATTTTCATTGGCATAAAAGACATAAAGCGGTACTACTCCAAATTCAATACCAGTTTCCGGGCGGTACCCCATTACAGGATAGATAAGAAATTGTGCTTTTTCCTTTGCAACAGTATCGTTAAAGATGTTATTGATATAGCGGGAAATGAATCCCTTTTTTGACTTTTCAGCTTTAGATTCTGTATCCTGTGCTTGTATCTGAAGACCAAGAAATAGAAATATACTAAGGTTTAGAACTAGGAAACATAATTTTCTCAGCATAGTAGGTTTTCAAGCAAAAATAGCCTTTTACTCGATAATCGAGATTTAAATGCTCCGAGACTTGTCTCGTTCTAAAAATGTAGTGTTCCGTTTAATGCTTCGGGGGCCTGTCTGCCGACAAAGGCAGGCCTGCCCCGAAGTAGTTTACAAGCTGAAAAAACCAACTCAATACCTAAGGAAATCCTAATTTTTAAGCTGAATCACCCTATATCCTGATTGATTAAATACAGACTTACAGTCTATTTAAAAAGGAAGCATCCCAGACGAATACCTATAATAGGAGAGAAATACGCTTTATCATAATCATCAAAACCAAGACCGCCTCCTAAGTTGAGATCCAACTTGAACCCACTTTTGTAATAACGCTGTAATCCCCACACAGGCCCTATCACGCCAAAGTAATCTTCATAGTACTCCAGATTACCAATAATAGGTTTGCCAGTTTGTACTGCACCACTTAAGGCTAGATAATTAGCACTGTTGTTAGTCGTGTTTTTACCTTTATCATGTCTTTTTTTTAAGTTGTAGTAATAGCGGTATTGCACATTAAAAATAGGGTAAACACCATATCCTTCTCCAAAAAAACCTTTGCGATATGCGAAGCCGGTACCTATTCTAAAATCTAATGTGGTTGTATTGGTAAGACCCAGTTCGTATTCTAAGCCTGGGGTTAAAATGTTTACAGAAAGCAGGCCTTTTTCTACACCGTTTTGTTGTTGTGCATTTAGCGTAAAAAGAGTACAAAAAGAAAAGCTAAGGAGCAAAATGTATTTCATGGAGGAGAATACTAATTATTTGATTGATTGGGTAAATATATAGAAGTGGACCTTATTAGCGACAGTTATAAGTTTATTTAATCATACCTTCTTTTATTTGCTTAAAAATTAAGAGCTTGTATATCGTTTACGTTTAATATTGTATGGCTTTTCTTTATTGAAACTATGTAGCATCATATCTGGTATTACCAATACAATTCCTATTATCGAACATGTGGATTTTTAAATTAGTATTTCGCCAATCAGCGCAAAAAGTACTTCTGCTGACTAGTGGCTTCAACAGAAGCTAAAGTTTTTTCATTTTTTAGTACCCTGTCAGTTGCCATAAAAAACAAAACTATAACAATTACACCTGGCTTATTTACACAATTAATATGCCCAGTAAGATTATTAAAGAAAACGCAAGAGCTTGGATGTATATAGCTTTTTTGTTGAAAGTCCAAGCAACCACTTCACTATTCCTTTTACATCAGCTGTAAGTAATGAGGGATTAGTTGATCTCCAATTATCATGCTTGCTTTTGATATTTAAGTAACTCAAAAGTCAATTTGAATCGTACTCACAGTCAGTTATTTCAGGAAATTTATAATCTATTATCTTAAATTCTAAGACTTGATTATCTGCTCCTAAATATCATTTTCTCTTTTTTGGGCTCCTCAAAACTACTCTTTTTCACAGTTATTTTACTAAAGTATTCTATAAAGCGATAGGGCAAGTTTTTTAGGGTATTCTTAGGGGTTTAAGCATAGATTGACCGTTGATTCACCATTGTTTGTGCATATACACTAGGGTTTAATAGTAAAATAAGGATTAAAGTATGCATGATCAATGTTCAAAATTCAAACTTGATCTGTAATTGATTGATTTGAAATGCGGTGTATTTTGGTTAAATAATGTAAGGTGAGAAGTCACAACAAGCTCCTGTGTATTACTTAAATTTATCCTTCTTTTTAAGTCCGTTTTTATGATTCAAAAAATAAATTTATTCTTAATTATTCTGATTTTCAATGCATTAAATCCTGTTGCTGCTCAAAAGGAATCAGAGATACACTACCAATTAAATTTCTCGGAAGCTCAGGAGCATTATATAGCAGTAAGCCTAAAACTGAGTAATCTTAAAGAATCTACTACAACACTTGTTTTACCGGTATGGACCCCCGGTTACTATAAAATTTTAGACAACCCTGCTCATATTGTAGATTTTCAGGCAATTACCGCTGATAACGCTAAGCTTGATTGGCATAAATCTTCAAAAAACAAATGGGTAATCAATACGAATAAGCAGACTTCAATACGTGTTAGCTATCGGGTTTATGCCAACAGAAAATCGGTAGCAGAGTCTAATGTCAATGCGACTTATGCTTTTCTGGCAAATACAGATGTTTTTATGTTTCCGGAAGGAAAAAAAGAGGATTCGATATCTCTTGCGGTTGAATTGCCAGAGCAGTGGAGTGAGATTGCTACCGGTTTAAAAAAGCAAGAAGATGAACTCTTCTATGCATCAAATTTTGATGTGTTGTATGATAGTCCGTTGTATTTGGGTAACCAGAAGATGTTTGATTTTCAACAACTGGGTAAAGACTTTACACTGGCTATTGCCACGCCAGAGGGTTTTAATAAAGATCGATTTATAAAAGATTTACGGGAGATTATTTTGCGTACGACCGATTTGATGCAACATATTCCGTTTGAAGAATACACGTTTATAATGATGGAAGCCGGAGGTGGTGGTCTGGAACATGCCAATTCGCAAGCGGTTTTTACCTACGGAAGTTTTGATTTTAAAACAGATGCAGATTATAAAGCTTTTCTCAATTTTATCACCCACGAGTATTTTCACCTGTATAATGTAAAAGCTTTACGACCGGTTGAATTAGGACCGTTTGATTACAGTAAAGAAAATTATACAACAATGCTTTGGGTAGCCGAAGGTTTTACCGTGTATTATGAATATCTTATTATGCGTGATGCCGGCCTGATCAATTCGCAGGAAGTGCTCCACTATTTAAGCAGTCATTTTAAAGCGATAGAAAATAAAGAAGGGAAGGAGCATATGTCTTTAGAACGTTCGAGTTTTGATGTATGGAATCACTTTTTAAACAAGGATGCGATTACCGATGCAACCACCATTTCGTATTATCAAAAAGGACCTATTATAGCATTGTTGTTGGATTTGGCTATTCGCCACGAAAGTGAAAACAAGCATTCATTAGATGATGTGATGCGCTATTTATACAAGGTTTATTATCAAGAACAGGAGCAGGGCTATACCGAAGATGAATTTTGGCAAGCTGTTGCAGAACTAGCAGGTAAATCACTGGATGAATTGCGGGGTTATGTAGAAACTACAACAGCACCTGATTATGAAAAGTACTTAGCTTACGGAGCTTTGGCTTTAGATTTAACCGAAGTTGACAACCCGGAAACAACACTTGTGGAACGTGAATACCAACTTATCAAAACGGAACCAAAGACTAGTTTACAAAAGGAAATTAGGGAGGCGCTTTTAAGAGAGTAGTACGGGTTAATACTTTCAATGCAATGTGTTGGGTTTTTATCTTTTTCTAACATGAGAATAAAGTAGTCGGGCCTTTGGTGATCATCTTAGTATTTATACCTGATGATTTCAGACCAACTTATCATTTATTTATTAGTTGAAAAAAATTACTGGTTTCTTGATCACGCGTATGTGTAATGGTTGAGAAGTGCTGGTGATTTCTGCTTTTCCTTTTGCTTTTGTGAATTTGTTTAAATCTGAAAGCTTTGCCATTATCCGATCTATTCGCACACTTGACATTCCCCATCGATACCCACCCGTTTCTAATGAGTTTTTAAATTCATTTATACGTTTTGAGGCACTAATATTCGTATTAATATTTTTTAAGAGAGCCGAAACAATTTTACTAGATGTTGAGTTTTGTGTATGGGGAGACCCAATAGCCTAGTAATTTATAAGTTTCTTGTGCATATAAGGTACATAAACAGAAAAAAAGCGAAAAGATATATAGAGTTCTTATTTTTAATTTTAAGGGTTTTCCACTGTAAAATTAATCGTAGTTGTTTCTTCGTAATAGCATACCATGTAAAATGTATTATTAATTTTGGAAGTGTTTTTAGGCTTGAGGATTTGTTAAATTGCGAATTAGAAAATGATGTATCATACAAAAAATGCGATCACCCGGAGGTGATCGCATCTAAAGTCTAGAATAAAGAGCAAATAAATTCTAAAACTTATAGTTAAGGCTAACTCTAAAATTACGTCCCGGTTCGCTTTGCCAGTACAGATAGCTGCCATAGTCTGCACCGGAATACAAGTATTCGTTCAGCAGGTTGTTGATGTTAAGCGCCACTCTAAATTTGTTGTTTTCCCATGATAAGGCACCATCCATTCTAAAGTAATCCGGTAGGTCAGTTTCTCCATCAGAACCCCACGCCCAAGTGGAGCGATCTACCAGATACTGGTATCCTAGCGACACGCCAAAACCATGCAATTTAGATTCCTGAAATTTGTAGTTTAACCATCCGTTTGTGATGTGTTTAGAAAAACCAACCACCTTGTTTCCGTCTGCATCTTCTACATTGGTGTTAGCATAATTAAGCACTACACCCAGTCCGTTTAAAATCTCTCCTCTCAGGTCAAATTCAAAACCTTTTGAAGTCACATCGCTGTCTATTTGTATGGAATAATTAGGGTCTGGTCCCGGTACTAATATTTTATCTTTTTGAATGTTGAAATACCCTGCGGTAGCATTCCATTTTCCATCGCCAAACTCATATTTAATTCCTCCTTCAATATCTTCTGCCGTAACGGGATCAAAAGCATTTCCATTGGCATTTGCTCCCTGAGTAGGTAAAAATGATTGATCATACATGGCATAAGCACTTAAATTATCTAGTATAGAATAAGAAGCAGCCACGCGCGGGGTAAATACTTTATCGGTTGAGGTAGAGCCATACGAGTTGGTTTTCATCTCTGTGTATCTTCCCGCCAGCGTTAGTCTAAGATCGTCATTAAAAAAGCCGAGCTCATCCTGAACATAATAGGCTAAATACTGGCTGCTTATAAAACCTGCGGTACGCTGTGTTAAGGGTACAGAGCGGTCAAAGACTGGTGCGACAGCGAGCGGCTGCGGATTGTAAATATTGAATGGATTTTCTTCCGTATCAATATTGATCGCCTGTGACCAGTCTGCTATATATTCATTTTTACCGAAATCTAGTCCACCTAAAACTTTGTGACTTACTGCACCGGTATTAGCTTTACCGTTTACGAAAACCTGTCCCAATTTTTTTTCTTCTTTAGCATCCCAGATACTTATGGTACGTATTAAATCACCGTTTTCCTGAACGCCAAAAGTACCGTCAAGCCATAAACTGGAACCGCTGTGCTGGTAATTGAGATAGGCCAGCTGGGCATTTACGGTCCAGTTAGGATCCAATTGATGTTCAAAATTTATCAGTCCGTAATGCTCTTTCATAATTGCCGGACCTAATTTGGGGTCAGATAAGGTAAAATCACGGTCAAGACTGGCATATTCACTGGGAGCGAATACATAAGCCGAACCGATTAAACGGGTTTTGTTATACTGGTAAGTATATTGTGCGGTAACCGAAGTTTTGTCATCAATTAAATATTTTACGGAAGGCGCAAAGGTGTAACGATTTTGCTCTTCAAAAGCACGGTGGGCTTCCTGAGTGGTTCCTGCGCCCACAAAGCGGTATTGTAGTTTGTTATCATCAGAAAGCTTGCCTTGCACATCAAGCGTAGCTCTCAGCGTGTTATAGCTACCCATTGTAAGACCTACGTTTCCGCCGGAAAGCCCCGTAGGTTTTTTAGTAACCACATTATACAAACCGCCCGGTTCTCCGCTTGATAGCATAAAAGCAGCAGGCCCTTTTACCACTTCTATTTTTTCAACTAAAGCCATATCTTCGGCGAGAGGCCCCCATGTAGAAAGTACATTTTGTCCGTTTCTAAAGGGAGGAATTCGAAAACCACGCATATTGATACGGGCAAAATTTCCCCAGTGCTCTATCATTTGTGCACCACTTACATTACGGGTCACATTTTCCATAATACTAATGACTTGCTGATCTTCTAGCAGGTCACTACTAATCACCTGTATGTTCTGCGGAATTTTATTGATTTCCTGTTGCAATCTTAAAGACTCAGAAGGATTGCGTTCTACATATTCTGTCTTACCATGACCGGAAATAAGCACATCATCCAGAGCACTTACAGTCTCCTGAAGTTCTACATTAAAAGTGAGATCTCCGTTTACGCTAATATTTGCTTTACGGAAGGTTTTATAGCCCATTTCAGAAATAATAAGTGTATAGGTTCCCGGTTGTATGTTACTCAGTTTGTAAAAGCCGGTAGCATTTACCGAAGTTCCATAATTAGTATCCTCGAGATACACATTGGCATTGCTAAGTGCGTTGCCATTGGCATCAAGCACGTTACCGGTGATGGTGTGAGACTGTTGTGCAAACACCGCTGTTTGCAGAAGAATCAGCAGCATGAGTATTGATTTTTTCATTGTATATTAATTAGATTGGTTATAAATAACAACGCGAATGTACTAAACGTTTTTATTTAGAATAAATAAAAATAAAAATAATTTGCATAAGTATTTTCAAGAGACACAACTGTAGGAGGTTAAAAATAATTTTGCCTGAATGTTACAGCTTTAGCAATACCGTATATCTTTAAAATCTGACTTAATTTTAACCTTTTTAGCTTCAAAATATGGCTTTAATCAATCCTTACATTCATTTTGATGTTTATGCAGAAGAGGTGTTTAGCTTTTACAAATCGGTTTTTGGTGGAGACTTTGCGGTGATGCGCTTTAAAGATGTGCCCAAAAATCCTGATTTTCTTATTTGTGCGGAACATGCAGACCGCATGATGCATATCACATTGCCTATTGACAAAAATGATATCCTGATGGCACGCGATATTCATCCTTCGCTAGGGCCATTAAATACCCATGAAAACCGAAGTAAAATCTCAATCAGTACCGAAACCAAAGAAGAGACCGAAACCTTATTTAAAGGTCTTTCTGAAGGTGGTACGGTAGCAGTACCTTTTGACCAGAGCTTTTTGGGGTCGTATTTTGGGATGTTCTGTGATAAATACCGGATTGAGTGGATGGTAAATTACGATCCAAAATATCAGGGGAGTGTCTAAGCTAGGTTTAAGCATAAAGTCTGCCTGCACCTTTATAAACCCTCTAGCGTTTACTGGCTGTAAACACGCCTATTCCATAGGTTATGTATGCTTTTACTACGGGTGAAGTACGGGTGAACCTCGGGTGAAGTACGAGTGAACCACGGGTGAACCACGGGTGAACTAATGTCTAAGGAGCGTTGCAACTACTTTGAAGGTTAAAAGTAGTTTAGCGCATTTTGAAAGGTGTAGGGCTAATATACGCCAAATGGCGTCTTCTGTCAAGTAGGGAGCGATAAACTGCTTAATATTAGGTGTTTTGCCACAAGACATAATTCCCCATATGCATTGGGATATGCAGCGCAGTAACGAGAGAAATAGACTTTGTATTAAAAATGCTTTGACTTTAAGAACGGAGGAAAAGGTAGTCGCTGCGTTGCATTTTCCATCAGGATGTTCAGTATAAGAAGCGACTTTTTCTTAACTGCTGATTTTGAGCGACAGATAACCTAATTGCTTGGGGATTCTACCTCGCAATCCTTTAGGAGATCGGCTAGTTTTATAGCCTGTAATTTAAAATCAAGTCTATGCGTTTTTTCGAAATTATCTTACTTCTAATTCTTAGCTTGTTATCCATTTTTTGGAAGCCACTCGCCAGGCGTATCCAATCTCAATGGATTCTGTATGCTTTGGGCGTGATCCTTATACTTCAGCTTTTATTGGAAGGCTACCGCTGGCAATTGCTTCCGGCCTATTTTCTAAGTCTTGTTTTAGCCTTACGTATTCAATTTACAGCTGCTGCGCCAACCTTTCGGTGGTCTGTTTTGTATGTTTTACGCGGAATAGGCCTTTTAGTCGTACTTGTTGTAGTTTGGGCTTTGCCCGCTGTGCTTCCGGTTTTTGATTTGCCCGAGCCTGGTGGTGCTTATGAAGTAGGTACCGATACGGTGTATGTTATTACAAAACGTGACGAAGCTATCACCGATGATCCTAAAGACACCCGACGCATGGTTTTAAAAATTTGGTATCCGGCAGATTCAATTGCGGCAGATATAAAACGCGATACCTATCTAGATCCCGTAAGTCGAGCTGGTTTTGCAACCAAATACGGGCTGCCCGCTTCGACACTCAACTATCTGGATTATGTCAAAACCTATGCGTATCCTAAAGTTGCGGTTGCCCAAGGTTCGTTTCCGGTCTTGTTATTTTCACACGGGTATGGTTCTAAAGCAACCGGTTATTATGCCTTGCTCAGCGAAGTAGCCAGCCAGGGGTATATCGTGATCAATATGAATCATACCTATGAGAGTCTGGGTTCTGCTTTTCCAGATGGCGAAGCAGCCTATTTTAATTATGCCTACCAGCAGCAAATTGCAGCAGATCAGATGCAAACCATAACGCCTATTCAAGAGGCTTTTGAAGGGAAGCTTGATTTTGAGCAGCGGCATCCTATTGTGCGCGATGCAGTACAGGAATATTTTGAAAACGATATTCAAAATCGCTGGGTTGTAGATATGCAAAGCATACTTGATTTGTTACCCGAGTGGAATACCGAAGGGTTTTTAAAAGGAAGTATGCGGCTTGATCAACTCGGCGTATTTGGACATTCGGTAGGTGGGGGCGCGGCAGGGAAACTCGCGCTTACTGATGACCGCATTAAAGCGGGAGCTAATCTAGACGGAATACAATGGGGCACTAAGATCGATACGGTGTTTCAAAAACCCTTTTTGTATCTATCTGCAGATTGGCCTGCAGAGCACGAAGACCTCAACAGCCACATCTACAACAAAAAGAGCACCGATTATTATTATGAGCCCAAAATATTAACTACCGGTCATCCTAATTTTATGGACATCCCGTTTATGATTCCCGTTGCTTCCCTTACCGGAAGCGGAAGCATTGACCCTGAACTGGCAATGGAAATTACCACCAAACTGGTTGCCGGTTTTTTTGACAAACATTTGAAGAACGAAGAAAGCGTGAATATTGAAGCGTTGAAGACAAAATACGAATTGCTGGAGTTGGAGGTTTTTAAAGGGGATAGGGCTGAGTAGAAGAATGATTTTTGAAAGCTTGTCTGAATAATACTAATTTATATTTCTGTTCCCGTGCGATTGTATCGCGCTGAGATAATGCTAACTAAATGCCACGCGATACAATCGCGCGGCAACACATGATATATATTGGGACAGCATAACGTTTTCTTTAATACACACATAAAAAAAAGCGACCACCTTTCGGGGATCGCTTTTTGGTTATTTATACAACCAGTGCTCTTCAGTCATTCTTGACCAGATCATTTTGATTGCGGAAAACGAGTTCATCATCAAAAGCATCGAGTAATATGATGCTGTCTGTGGTTACTTTACCGCTCAGAATTTCTTTAGAAAGCTGGTTCAGCACTTCTTTCTGAATGGTACGTTTTACCGGCCGTGCCCCAAACTCCGGCTGAAAGCCTTTGTCTGCCAGATATTTTATAGCCTCTGAGGTAGCATCTAAGGTAATACCTTGTTTGCCCAGCATTTTGGTGACGCCTTTCAGCTGTAAGCTTACCACTTTCTCGATGTCTTTTCGCGTAAGCGGGGTAAACATCACAATATCATCTATACGGTTTATAAATTCGGGTCTGATGCTTTGCTTTAAAAGTCCAAGCACTTCAACTTTGGCACCTTCCATTGCAGTCTCAGGATCTTTGATACTCTCAAATTTCTCCTGAATAATATGACTTCCCATATTTGAGGTCATAATGATGATGGTGTTTTTAAAGTCGGCAAGACGGCCTTTGTTATCTGTAAGACGCCCTTCATCAAGTACTTGTAATAGAATGTTAAAGGTGTCAGGATGTGCTTTTTCAATCTCATCAAGCAAGATCACGCTATACGGCTTGCGACGCACCGCTTCGGTTAATTGCCCACCTTCATCATAACCCACATATCCCGGAGGCGCACCTACCAGGCGACTCACACTGTGACGCTCCTGATATTCACTCATATCTATACGCGTCAGGTTGTTCTCATCGTCAAAGAGGTATTCTGCCAGCGCTTTTGCCAATTCGGTTTTGCCCACACCGGTGGTCCCGAGGAATAAGAATGAACCAATAGGTCGCTTTTGATCTTGCAGCCCGGCACGGCTTCTGCGTACTGCATCACTCACCGCAACAATCGCTTCCTGCTGTCCAACCACACGTTTGTGCAGTTGGTCTTCAAGAAGCAGTAGTTTTTCACGCTCGCTTTGTAGCATTTTGGTCACCGGGATTCCGGTCCATTTTGCAACTACTTCGGCGATATCTTCGCTGGTAACCTCTTCTTTAATCAAGGTATTCTCCCCTTGATTGGCTAATGCCTCCTGCAGTTTTTCGAGTTCTTCCTGAGCCTGTTTGATTTTTCCGTAGCGCAATTCTGCTACCAGACCGTAGTTGCCCTCGCGTTCTGCACGTTCCGCTTCCAGCTTATAGTTTTCAATATCCTGTTTTGCATTCTGAATATTGTCAACCACATCTTTTTCACTTTTCCACTTCGCATTGATTTCGTTACGCTCTTCTTTTAAGTTTGCCAAATCTGCGTGTAGCGACTTGAGTTTGCTCTCGTCTTTTTCGCGCTTGATGGCCTCGATCTCGATTTCCAGCTGCATAATCTTTCGATCTAAAACATCGAGTTCTTCAGGTTTAGAATTGATTTCCATACGCATTTTAGAAGCCGCCTCATCCATCAGGTCAATCGCCTTATCGGGTAAAAACCGGTTCGTGATGTAGCGCTGCGAAAGCTCTACCGCTGCAATGATTGCGTTATCTTTAATACGTACTTTATGGTGGGTCTCGTATTTCTCTTTAATACCACGCAAGATCGAAATTGCACTCTCAGTATCCGGTTCAAATACATTTACTTTCTGAAAACGACGTTCTAAGGCCTTATCTTGCTCAAAGTATTTTTGATACTCGTCTAGGGTCGTTGCACCTATTGCGCGCAGTTCACCACGGGCTAAAGCAGGTTTTAAGATGTTTGCAGCATCCATCGCACCCTGACCTCCACCGGCGCCCACAAGGGTGTGTATCTCGTCAATAAACAAGACGATATCTCCGGCTGCTGTGGTTACTTCTTTGATCACTCCTTTCAAGCGCTCTTCAAATTCACCTTTGTATTTCGCTCCTGCTATTAACGCACCCATATCGAGCGCCCAGATTTGTTTTTCCTGAAGGTTTTCTGGCACATCACCATCTACAATACGGTGGGCGAGACCTTCTGCAATAGCAGTTTTACCGGTACCGGGTTCTCCTACGAGAATGGGGTTGTTTTTAGTTCTACGTGAAAGGATTTGCAAGATTCTGCGTATCTCTTCATCGCGACCAATCACCGGATCCAGCTTTCCGTCACGGGCAAGCTGATTGAGGTTTTTGGCGTATTTGCTTAACGAATTATAGGTTTCTTCTGCGCTTTGTGAAGTCACACGGTCGCCTTTGCGCAATTCTTCAATCGCAGCTTTCAGGTGTTTTTCGGTAACGCCCTGATCCTTTAAAATCTGTCCGATTTTAGAGCTCGATTTAAAAATTGCTAGGATGAGGTGTTCTAGCGATACATACTCATCATTCATTTTCTTTGCAATGTTACCGGCTTCGGTTACCGTTTTACCAGCTTCGCGAGACAGCATAATATCGCCACCGCTTACTTTAGAAAAACTGCTAAGCGTACTTTCTAAAATCTGTTTCAACAGATTGATATTTACATCCAATTTCTGTAAAAGAAACGGAGTAACATTCTCATCAACTTCAAGAATGGCTTTAAAAATATGCTCATTCTCAATCTGCTGATGACCATACCCCTGAGCAAGCGCCTGGGCTTGCTGTATGGCTTCTTGTGATTTGATTGTAAAATTATTAAAGTTCATCGTGTCTATATGTTTGTGCCTCTTGAGAGGATTACTGTATTGATTTCGGGTATGCAATGGCAATTAATATACCGTTTCAATTAACCGACGTTTCGTCAGTTTTTTTAACAATTTATACCGACTTTTTGTCGGTAGGCGTCTTTGGGTTTTATTAATAGAAAAGCCCGGTTTCTTTCTTTAAATTTGTCTGATAATCGGGATTAAGATACTTGGGGTTTTAAACCGAAGTTGCAGGCTTAACTTTTTTATTACTTGTGCCTGACCTTAAGTAAATTTACCCACGCTTTGTGTTAATAGGCGTTAATGAAATTAAAAAGAATACTATTATGGGATTTTTTGACAAGTTTAAAAGTCAGCGAGATATCGTAAAAGAAGAACTAAAAGAGATGAACTGGATTCAGCTAGAGCGCGAGCAGCAGTTGGATGAGATTGTTGAAGTTTCTAATGCCGTGCCGGTTTTAATTTTTAAACACAGTACTACCTGTGGAATTAGTAAAATGGCGTTACGCAGTTTTGAGCGTGCGTATGATTATGATAAGAAGGAAATAGCGCCTTATTTTTTAGATCTTAAAGCGCATCGTGACATCAGTAGTGCGATTGCAGAAAAGTTTAACGTACAGCACGAGAGTCCGCAAATACTTCTTATTAAAAACGGAACTGCCGTTTATCATACTTCTCACGGAGCTATTGATGCAGAAAGCCTGCGTTCTAAACTTTAAGTAGAGCCTGCATAATATACATGCAAAAACCCGAAGCAAGCGCTTCGGGTTTTTTATACCTATTAAATGGTTATTTCATTTGAAGATGGCTAAATCTAATAAACAATAACCGTAGTTTTTAACAGGTTGGTTGATAATACTGTCAAATATGATAAAAAAATTGACAATATAATAATTTATTTAAAATTTTGTTAAAACATTCCGCTGTCGTCTTTAACATTGTCTTCCCGGCTCTTGCGTTTTTTAGCACGGTACTTACTATCCCCAAAACGGTAATTAAAGCCTACATAAACCGTATTGCTTTCCCAATTGAATTGGCCTTGTAAAGCATACGGATTCGTCGCAGTAAAACGGGCCTTCATTGTATTGAAGATGTCATTATAGTTCAAGCTGATTGTTCCTTTACCTTCAAAGATGGAGTAGCGAGCCCCTATGTTTGTCATAAACATCGACTTGTTTGAGAACTGAATACCTTTTTGTGGTCCTCTAAACATCGCAAACGCAGTAAATGTCAATTGCTTGGTTGCGGTAAAGTTGTTGATCATGCGCACATTGTAAACCGTATTTTCAATTTCCTTGGTGCTTTGTGTAATATCTGCCGTAGTTGGGTTTTCAATATTAGGATCTAAAGATTCTGTGATACCCATTTGTGTTTGATTAAACAAATCAAAACTAGCATTAATACTCCACCATTCTAACGGCTTGTAATTGCTGCTTACTTCAAAACCATAGGCAGTCGTAGCGTCAAAATTGTCGTTGGTCAACACCATACGATCCAGGTTAAAACGATCTACAAAAACCGCCTGATTGATCAGATCGTCTATCATTCGGTAAAAAACGCCGGCTGTGAGACTTCCTTTTTCTAAAGTACGCGTGTAGTTTGCTTCAATAGAATTGGTGAATTGCGGCCTTAGATTTACATTACCATATTCAGTTACCAGAGGCGAACTCCATTCTCTAATAGGATTTACTTGTCCTACACCGGGACGGTCTATACGACGGCTATAACTTAGCTGATACTGGTTTTTTTCCGAAGGATTAAAAGTGACGTAGGCTGAAGGATACAACTCAAAATAATCGTTTGTAAATGCTCTTACGCTATTCGTATCTGCAGCAACATTTACCTGTTCTGCACGCACACCGGCTTGGTACGACCATTTTTCATAGCTTTTACCATAGGTCACATAAGCCGAATAAATATCTCTGCTGTAATCAAACTGTGTGTTAGGAGTAGGGATGAGGTTTCCACTGGAGTTGAATGATTGCCCGGTACTGCTGTAACCAATATCCGTATTGAACAAAATCGCCTGAAGTCCCACTTCTAATTTTTCACTATCAGACAACGGATTTACATAATCCAGATTTAGAGTCGTTCGGTCTCTTTTAGTATTTACAAAATCTTCATAGTCAGAAAGCTGAGTCGCTCCTGTAAAATCAAAATACGTATCTTCATCGGCGTCAAAAGTGTTGTAGTCAGCTTCAAACTCGATGTTATGACCTTCTTTTTCAAAATCCAGTTTATAGTCAAAGTTATACTGTTGAGAATAATTGTCCATATCCGCTCCAAAATCCTGAAGCAAATTACGCGTAGTATCATCTGCATACACGATGTTGATGGTTCCGCCCGGTTCGCCTGCAAAGCTGTTTTGAGACGTAAAAATAGAAATGGTGTTCTTATCATTTAAGTACACATCCAGTCCCACTTTTAATAAGTGTGAGTTTTGATCATTCAGCATATCAAAAAACTGCGTAGAGTCATCGCCTTCGCGAAAGATGGTTCCGTAATTCGCACGCTCTGCAATCGTATTACTGTAGTTAGAATACAGGTTGAATTTCCCGTTGCGGTAGTTTAGGTTTAAACCACTGTTGAATTGTGGGTTTTTCTCATAAGCCAGGCCAGCACTCACGTCTCCATTAAAGCCAATATTCACATTTTTGTGCAATACAATATTGATGATTCCGCTCATTCCATCAGGATTGTATTTGGCTGAAGGATTGGTGATCAATTCTATTTTTTTGATCGAATTAGAAGGCAATTGCTTTAATAATTGGTCTGGTGGAATGTTAGATAATTTACCATCCACCATCACTTGTACGTTGCTGTTTCCGCGCAGCGTAAGCGCTCCCGATTGCTGATCAAGGTTTACCGAAGGAATATTGTTCATAATATCTGCTGCAGAAGCCTCGGAAGTCGTAAGGTCTTTTCCTACATTAATCACCTTGCGGTCAATTTTTTGCTCAATTGTGGTGCGTTCTGCAACAATATTCACTACATCAAGTTCTGCTGCTATCGGACTCAAATTGAGTTTACCCATATCGTGCTCCCGGTGCTCCCGGTCAATTTTTAAGTCGCGTTCAAAAGTTTCATAACCTATAAATTGAATTTTAAGCGTATAGATACCTTCCGGTATTTTTTTAATTTCAAAAATACCATTATCGTTGGTGATTCCACCGGTAAGTGTTTCTCCTCCAGATTTACTAATAATAATGGTAGCGTAGGGAATAGGCTGATTGAGGTCAGCATCTATGACGACACCAGTTACAGAACCGGTAACCACTTCTGTGGGTTTGGGCTGAGCAACTATCAGAGTTGTACATAGGAGGAAAAGGAGGCTGAGTAGCCCATGGTTAGATTTCATAACTGTTCGATTTTGATTGATGATTTAACATAATACTTTGTAAAGCATACTAGCTTAAACAATGTATCCCGTGATTAGCGGTTTATTAAGAGACGAACATGTTTTAAATCTGTTACAGTAAAAGTTATATTTATTTGATAATTGAAATTTTATACATGCTAATATCTTGAATTTAAAGGGTTTGTTGAGGGTGCGAAATTTAAGATTGCGTGTAAAGGTACTCGGTTATAAAAAAAGAAAACCCGGGACCGCTAAATCTCGGGTTTTCAAGCTTGAACGTTAGAAATTAACACTAACCATCAAAACTAATTTTAAACGATTCAAACTTGGAAGTCGACTTCTATTACATAGACTTTTAAAAAAAGATATTGTTACACCTGCTGTAATCATTTAACTTTGATTTATGAAAGCAAAGAAAACGTTGGTGTTGGGTGCATCTTTAAAACCTATTCGTTATTCCTATATGGCGATTAATCGTTTGGTGCAAAAGGAACAGCCTGTAGTTGCAATAGGTTTGCGAGAGGGTACAGTTGCGGGAGTAGCTATACAAACCGGAAAACCTGATATTGAAGATCTAGATACGGTAACATTGTATCTCAATGCGCAGCGCCAAGAAGAATATTACGAGTATCTGTTAGGGCTAAAGCCCAGACGGGTGATTTTTAATCCCGGTACCGAAAATCCGGAGTTCTATAAAATTTTGGATACGGCAGGAATTGCAGTAGAGTCTGCCTGTACTTTAGTGCTTTTGAGTACGAATAGCTACTAATCCAAAAAAGGTTAGCAATCCGTTGAGGATTAAAATAAAGAAACCAAATTCAAAATTGAGATACTGCATACTCAGGTCGCTGATGATATAGCCTAAAATAGGAGATGCAACAGCCGCCAGCGGAACCCATTTGTCTTTTACATTCCATTTTGTAAAAAGACCGAAAGCATAAAGTCCCAGCAACGGACCGTAAGTGTAGCCGGCAAAAACAAAGAGGCGGGCGATCACGCTTTCATCTGCAATCAAATATTTAAAACCAATAATCACGAGCACTAAAATTACTGAAGCTGCGATATGTATCTTTTTTCTGATGGCTATTTGCTTCGCTTTATCGTATTTCTTTTCAATTCCTAAAATATCTATACTGAAGGATGTTGTAAGCGAAGTAAGCGCACTGTCTGCACTAGAATACGCAGCGGCAATAAGCCCTAGAATGAAGCAAATTGCAATTCCAGAACCAAGTCCGCTTTTTGTTGCGATAAACGGGAAAAGATCATCTTTAGAAGCATCAATACCGTTTTTCTGAGCGTAAACGGAAAGCAAAACACCTAACGCCAGAAATACAAAGTTTACAACCGTAAGCACGAGTGTAAACCAGAACATATTTTTTTGAGCATCTTTAAGGCTTCGGCAGGTGAGGTTTTTTTGCATCATATCCTGATCGAGACCGGTCATCACAATTGCGATAAATGCTCCACTGATAAACTGTTTGAAAAAGAAATCCTGACTTTTCCAGTCGTCAAAAAAGAACATTTGACTCCTATCACTTTCAGCAATAAAATTAAAAATAGAGCCCGCATTCAGTCCTAAATCTGCAGAGACAAAATAAATGGCAACTCCCAGTGCTGTAAGCATAAACAAGGTTTGCAAGGTGTCTGTCCATACAATGGTTTTAATTCCGCTTTTAAAGGTGTACAACCAGATGAGCAAAATAGTGATGGTTACCGTAACCCAAAACGGAACACCCATACTGTCAAAAACCAACAGCTGTAGTACATTAGCAACAAGATATAATCTAAAACTGGCACCAACCACGCGGCTTAATAAAAAGAAGGAAGCTCCTGTTTTATAGGATGCAGTACCCAAACGCTCTTCTAAATACGTATAGATTGAGGTTAGGTTGAGTCGGTAATACAGCGGAAGTAATACTAAACTGATTACAGCATAACCCACCGTATATCCTAGCACGACCTGAAAATAACTAAACTGTGAAGCTTCTACCCAACCGGGTACCGAAATAAACGTAACCCCGGAAAGTGAAGCGCCAATCATTCCAAAAGCAACTAAATACCATGGAGATTGTTTACTGGCTTTGAAAAAGTCTTCGTTAGACCCGCCTTTACCGGTAAAATAAGAAACTAGCATTAAAGTTATAAAGTAGCCTGCAATGAGTAGTAGTATGGTTGTGGGCTGCATAAAATGTCAGAAAATAGGGTTTGTAAACTGGGGGCGAAGATAAGATATAAAACTTCATCTTACTTATGATAGAGCGGTTACAGCTAAGCTATAAAGACAAACTTCAAAGTAGGATTGTTCTATTCGCATTAAAATCTTGATTATCGAGTGAATTCTATAAACTAAACTTACCTTTGCCGTCCCATTTCAGATTGGTGTTTTTTCATCGGAAATGAGAACAATAATAATAAATAAAGTCTTCGCTGGTTTAGCGAATTATTTAAATAATAACACCTTAACTATGGAACTTCCTAAGTTTATACTGGGCGATAATACTGATTATCCCGAATCTATTTTTGTGATACATACCGATTTTCCACGATTTATAATCGATTTGAAAACCGATGATGTAGAGTGGTTTGAAGATTTTGATAAAAATGATGAGGACGAACTCGCAACAGAAGCAGAAGGTTTAATTCAGGCAGCAACAGATTTTTACGACAGAGAAGTTGCACGTTACGAAGAAGAGTAGATGAAGGAGTTGAAGCAACTGGACTATGAGCTGTTTCTCTACCTCAATAATTTGGGGACAGAGACTTGGGATCCGTTTTGGCTTTTCCTTACAGATAAATGGTCGAGTATTCCACTTTATGTGGTTTTATTGTTCTTGATTTTTAAACGCTTTGGACTAAAAGGAACCCTTCTCACTTTAGTAACAGTCGCTTTACTGATCACCGCTACAGACCAACTTGCCAATGTATTCAAACACGGTTTTGAGCGTTTGCGTCCGTGTCGTCAAGAAGGTATTATGGAGCAAGCTCGCTTTATAGCCGTGCGCTGCGGAAGCTTTGGTTATTTTTCAGCACATGCTGCCAGCTCAATGGCTTTAGCTGTTTTTGTAGGTTTATTGCTCCGATCAAAATTTAAATGGCTATTTCCACTTTTAATGTTTTGGGCAATTTTAGTAGGATACAGTCGTATTTATGTGGGTGTGCATTATCCCGGAGATGTGTTGACAGGGATGTTGATCGGTGCGCTCATTGGTTTGCTGATGCAATTTTTGCATCGTTTTGGCTACGCCAAATTTTTTAAAGAAACGTATTAGTATGAAAGCATTAGTAACCGGTGCTGCCGGTTTTATAGGTTCGCATTGTGCCGAACGTTTGAAGAAAATGGATTTTGAAGTAGTAGGAATCGACAATTTCTCACCGTATTATAGTCCGGATTTAAAAGACCGAAACGCAAAAGATCTTAAGGAAGCAGGAATACCAATTGTTATGATTGATCTGCGGGAGCCTAAAGATTTTAAAAAGCTGGATACTGATTTTGATTATATTTTTCATTTTGCGGCACAACCCGGCATTGCAGCGACTTCAAGTTTTGAAGACTACCTGATGAATAACTTGGTAGCGACTAAAAACCTCATTGATTTTGCATTGAAATGTGAAGGGTTAAAACTTTTTACTAATATTTCTACATCTTCAATTTATGGTTTACGTGCTACCTTAACCGAAGATGCAGCGCCAGAGCCGGCTTCTTTTTATGGAGTAACTAAACTTGCAGCTGAGCAAATCGTGTTGTCTAAAACGCGGGAGCAAAAGATGAAAACCTGTTCGTTGCGTTTATTTTCAGTTTACGGTCCACGGGAGCGTCCTGAAAAGCTGTATACTAAATTGATAGGTTGTGGTTTCTTCCATCAAGAATTTCCATTATTTGAAGGAAGCGAAGAGCACGTGCGCAGTTTTACCTTTGTAGATGATATTATAGACGGTGTGGTGAGTGTGATAGGTAAAGAAGACACGATTGACGGTGAAGTGATCAATTTGGGAACAGAACAAGAACATACCACCGGAGAAGGTTTTGCAATTGTAGAAGAACTGCTGGATACGAAGATCCGTAAAGAGATTGTGCCTAAACGTGGGGGAGACCAGATGTTTACCAAAGCCAATATCGAAAAAGCCCGTCGTTTGTTAAATTACAATCCGTCTACTACGTTGAAAGAAGGTTTAGAAAAGCAAATAGCTTGGTACCGTAAAGAATTTGTAGACTAGGATTTGTGTAAATACTGAAATAGAAGGCTATGAAATTGAGAGAGGAGGATAAAAAGTTTGTAAACAAGTGGCAGGAAAAACGCGAAAGTAAGTTGCAGTTTTTTTTAGGTATTATTCTTCAGGTTACACTTGGTGCGATAACTTATAAGTTAGTAGTGAGCTTTATTTCTACAGGAATGTTTGATAAGACTGATTTTATAAGTTACGGAATATTCGGTTTTATATTAGGTGTTGTTGTAGCATTTGTGAAATACCGAATGAATGAAAAGCGTTTTAAAAAGTTGAAGACCGGAAAGTAATAATTTCACTTAGCTTTTTTCAACAACTCCTGCGCTGCCTGAAAAGCTGTAATTTTCCCAGCATTCAAATCATTTAGAAGTTTCGGTAATTGATCTTGAACTTTAATATTTCTATAAAAATCATCTTTTAATGCATTCTCAACACTGGTCTGTAGCCAGTATTTATTTTGGCTTTTCCGGTTTTCTTTAAAGAACTGATTGCTTTTAACAGTGTTGAGGTAATTTTCAATAAGTTCCCAGATATTTTTAATGCCTTGATTTTCGAGGGCGCTACACAAAGCAACCTGTGGTTGCCAATTGCTTGCCTTTGGTGGAAAAAGATGTAATGCTTTAGCAAATGCGTTTTGGGCTTTTTTTGCAGCTGGTACGTTTTCTCCATCTGCTTTATTGATTATAAGTGCATCTGCCATTTCTACGATACCGCGTTTGATACCCTGCAATTCGTCACCTGCACCGGCAAGTTTCAGTAGTAAAAAGAAGTCAGTCATATTATGAACTGCCGTTTCGCTTTGACCTACACCTACGGTTTCTATAAAAATCACATCATAACCGGCCGCTTCACAAAGGATAATTGCTTCCCGGGTTTTTCGGGCTACACCGCCTAAAGAGTTTCCGGCTGCAGAAGGTCTTATAAAAGCGTTAGTATTGGTGGTGAGTTGTTCCATTCGGGTTTTATCACCTAGAATGCTTCCGTGAGAGATTGAACTGCTGGGATCTATCGCCAAGACTGCCAGTTTTTTTCCGTTGTTGATGCAATGCGTGCCCAAAGCTTCTATAAAAGTACTTTTACCCACACCGGGAACACCTGTAATTCCTATTCGTACCGAATTGCCGGAAAGCGGTAAACACCCCTTTAAAATCTCTTGTGCAACTACCTGATGTTTTACTGCGGTACTTTCAATAAGTGTGATCGCCTGACTTAAAGCTGTGGTGTTTCCGTTGGCTATTTTTTGGATAAGATCTTTAGCCTGAAATGCTTTTTTGCGTTTGGTTATTATTTTTTCCGCGGAAGCGGAATGTATATGTCCAGTTTTTTTAGGTTTCAAGCTTGGTGTGTTTTAAGCAGTATAAAGGTAGCAGAAATCGAAAGTATAAAAAACGAAATTTAAAATATAGAATTAGATCTATATAGGAACTCTGGTAAACTAAAGTATAGAGTAAAACTGATTTTTGGGAAATCTTTAAGAATATCGCGTTGATTCCTCAAAGCAGTATTGGTATATTCAACTATTAATCCATGAAAAAATTCTAGATATGAAAGCTTTATATAAAGCGAAGGCTACCGCAACCGGTGGTCGCGACAGCAGTGTTTCATCAGACGACGGAACTTTAGACTTTAATTTATCTGTGCCTAAAGGACTTGGCGGAGCAGGAGGAGCAGGTACTAACCCGGAACAGCTTTTTGCAGCTGGATATTCAGCTTGTTTTGGTAGTGCATTAGCACACGTAGCTCGCGAGAAAAAAGTAGATCTTGGTGATTATACTGTGACTGCAACCGTAAAAATTGGTAAGAACGAAGAAGAAATGTTTCAATTGGCTGTTGTGCTAGATTGTTACCTGCCTACGTTAGATGTAGAAGAAGGCGAGGAGCTTGTAAACGAAGCTCACGAAGTTTGCCCGTATTCTCGTGCTACGATGGACAATATAGATGTTACTTTAAACCTGCTTTTAGACGAGTAGTTTGGTACATTCTTAAAATGAAAAGTGGCTGTCTAAAAAGTATTTAGGCGGCCTTTTTTTATAGATAAAAATTCTTTTTAGAAGAGGTGCTTTTTTTGTGAATATTCTTACTGATAAAAAAGCAAGGAGAGCTTTTGCTATGCTATACTGAACTTGTTTAAATTGTGCGCCATAGCTATTAAGCCTATTTCAGGAAATACTTTATCCATTCCTGAGCATAAAACACCTGAAGCCCATATTGTGCTTGATATTTTCAAAGATTGCTTCTACATCCCGGCATCTTCTTTTACGAGGTATGCTATTCCCTGTTCACTTGAGAGTAGGTTCCTGGCCTTTTTTTGAGACGAATCAGGTTGTGATTGCGCTCGATAATCTTGTTTTCTTAGGCTTTATAGCAGTGGTTTGGGCTAAGGTATAATTGGTGATAAACTGATTATTGGTAGAGGTTTGAAGGTTATATCCGGGTTTTAACTGCCCATTTTGCATATAATCCTCTCTCATTCGATTCTATTTTCAGTTTAAATTCAAATAACCAGCCAGTAATAGTTTATCTAAAATATTTAATTACAATTTTGCAACGCAGACGAAATCAGTTCGTCTTTATAAAAGGAATTAGCAACTAACCATATACCATTTTGCAAATTACCGAAATACTTGAACGATGTAAGCAAAACGACCGGAGGGCGCAGATGCAACTGTATAACAAATACAACGAAGGTATGTATTATGTAGCTTTTCGGTTTTTGAAGAACTCGTTTGAAGCTGAAGAAGCGATGCAAGAAGGCTTTGTAAAGGCCTTTACTAAGATGCATCAGTACAATGGTGAAGTAACCTTTGGAGCTTGGTTGAAGCGTATTGTGATCAATAAAAGTATCGATATGCTGAAGGCTAAAAAGCTAGAGCTTGTAGCTATCAATGAGCAGGTATTGGGTACAGTAGATGAGTATAACGACTGGTCTGTAGATGATGGGATTACGCTAGATCAAATCAAAGAAGCTATTGAAGACTTACCGGAGCGGTATCGTTATGCCGTAATGCTTTTTTTAATAGAAGGCTACGACCATCAGGAAATATCAGAAATATTAGAAATAACCGAGGTGGCTTCGCGTACGCTGGTTCACCGCGGAAAGAAAAAATTGCAAGAAAAACTTAAAACAAAATATCATGGCACAGGATATTAGAGAACTGTTTAAAAATGATTTAAGCATTCCTTCTGAAGGGCTTAAAAACGGTCATGAAGCGCGATTTCATGCGCGGCTTGATGCTAATTTTGGCACCCAACAAAAAGCAAAAGCTGAAGCTTATCTCTGGATGAAAATCGCAGCGGTACTGGTCGTACTTATTGCAGTAACAGGCTTACTGCTTAACAATCCATTGTCTGGTAACGCGCAAGATCCAGAGCAGATAGAAGCTAATTCTGTAGCAAGTACAGAAATTACTAGAGTACAACTGAGTGATTTTTCACCAGAGTATAAGCAGATAGAAGACCGCTATTTAGCAAGTATTCATATGGAACTTGCTCAACTCAACGTAACCGAAGATAATAAAGCGCTTGTAGATGCATTTATGGGGCAACTTGAAGAATTGAATCAAGAATACGATCGTCTGAATGCTGACTTGGTAGAAACCGGAGTAAACGACCAGAACATACAGGCTTTAATAGATAACCTACAGTTCCGCCTGGATCTGTTGACTAAATTGAAAGAAAAATTAAACGAATTACAAGAATCTCAATCTAGTGAGATTCAAACCAACACCCTATAATAATGAGAATCATTGTTAACTTTTATGTAAGCCTTTTGGCTGCTGTTTGCGTTATTCCGCATATGAAGGCGCAGACCAAGACTACAAAGCTTGACGAGCGTTTTGCTACCAGTGCAGATGCTGCAATTATTGCAGATACACAGTATGCAGATATAGTTTTTGACGACTGGAATAAGAATGAAATAGCTGTAGAAGCAGTTATAGAATCTGAAGATCTTTCTAAAGAAGAAATAGAACAGTTTTTAAAAGGCTGGCAAATAAGCGTGCAGGGCAACAGTTCTGGAGTGCGTATCATTAGTAGAGGAGCACCTGCAGCGGTTACTGTTGCGTTAGGCAACACGCAGATGCGTGGTGTAAATGATCTGATCTCCTCGTCTATGCAGATGATGAAACCGGTGATGCAAAATATGATAAGTCCGATGCTTGAGCAGTTTTCTACAATGCAATTACCCGCAGAATATTATAAAGGAATGAATGCAATTTCTTTTGATTACCAGGCTTACAAACGTGACGGTACTAAATATTTGGAGCAATATAAGCAGAAAGTAGAGCAGATCTTTGGGGAAGATTTTGATGTGGTGATGAAGAAGTGGGAGCAAAGCAATAAAAAAAAGGTAGCTGCCGGTCAGGGGCTTGCGGGTAGCAGTTTGCTGGGTATGCCGAAGTCTCCTTTTGGAAAAGATATGAGCTTTAATAGCACGCAATACAATAAAGATAAAAAGGCTTACGTGGCTGCTATGAATAAGAAGTACGGGACTCGTGTAAATCTTGCTCAGGTAGAAAAATGGCGCAATGATATTGAGGATTGGGGTGATGATTTTGGTGATAATATGAAAGCTTGGGGCAAACGTTTTGGCAAGCAATTTGGCGGTTCTACAGAAGCATTAGGAGCTAACTTTGGTCGTGCCTTAGAGAATGACATGGCTGCTTTGGGGCAAAATGTAGGGAAAGCAATGGAAGGATGGAGTAATGATTTTGCTCAAAAACTACAGCAAATGGCGGAAGAGCAAGGCGGTAGTTTAAAGAAAACCGTAACCCGTGATGCAAATGGTACTGTGAGTACACAAATGACCTATAGCTTTAGCGGCGGTTCTCCTGCCGTAGCAACATCATCAAAGCCAAAAGGTTCGTACAAGCGCAAAATAATCGTGCATATGCCTAAAGAAGCGCGTCTAGATCTTAATGTGCGTCATGGTAATATTCAGATTGAATCTGCTGTAAATGCACGTGTAAATCTGGCTCATGGTGATTTTATTGCTGAAACTATTTCAGGAGATAAGACTTTGATCAATGTAGCTTATAGTCCGGTGGATGTTGCATCTTGGGATTATGGTACATTACGAGCTAGTTACCTTAAGAATTGTGTGATTGAGAAAGCAAAAAGCATCAATATAGATGCTCGTGCCAGCAGCATTCTTATAAAAGAATTAGAAGATACCGCAGTGATTACAGGGAGTTTTGGAGAGTTATCAATACCTAAACTGGGTAAAAATTTCAAAACCTTAAATATTAGTGTAGAGAATAGCGATGTGGTGCTTAATCTGCCCGAGACACCTTTTCATTTTAATTTTAATGGCGTACGCAGCCGCTTAAACTATCCTAAAAGTTTAGATGCAAAAGTGATGGAAGGTTATAACAGCAGTATGGTTAATGGCTTTTATAAATCACGTAATACAGACAGCATAATTACAATATCATCTAAGTACAGTGATATTGTTCTTAATTGAGTTTTAGTTTTAATTGTTCTAAAGTCCGTTCCTGCCAGAACGGACTTTTTTATGCCTTATAGTTGTGTGAGAATTGTATTTTTGGCGCGATGAAACACGAAGTTTTTTTAGAACGTTTGGCTAAGTTGACTACCACATTTACTCCCGTGGTAGATGCAGCGTATGAAGTAAATGCTTATCGTTTTTTAGATCTTTCGGTGACCAATACGATTTTAGAAGAAGTTGATACCGCTTCCGCGGAAGCGATACAGGTTTACATCAATACCTTTTTAGCAAAGACTGGCGGTCAGGTTGCATATGGTGGGTATTTAGAAAAAAGAAGCATTTACGACCGAAGCATTTATTTCAATAATGCCAATCCAGATTTAAAAAGGAATATACACTTGGGACTTGACGTCTGGTGTGCGGCTGGTACAGCAATTTTAGCTCCGTTAGCTAGCGTTGTTCACAGCTTTAAAGATAACCGTAATTACGGAGATTACGGACCATGTATCGTGCTGAAACATCAATTTGATGATTTAGTATTTTATACGCTTTATGGGCATTTATCTCGTAAATCTTTAAACGGATTAAGCGTTGGTCAAGAAATAAAAGCAGGAGCTGTATTTGCTAATCTTGGAGAGTCTCACGAAAACGGAGAGTACAGTCCGCATTTGCATTTTCAAATAATCAAGGATATTCAAGATTTCAAGGGAGATTACCCAGGCGTTTCAACAAAAGCTAACCTTGAGTTTTTTAAAGAGAACTGTCCTGATCCTCAGTTATTACTGAAAATAATTTAAGCTACATTGATGCGATACCGCGTTGGCGTAGTTTGCTTTAACTCTTTAAATTTTCGGTTAAAATTAGCTATATTTTGAAAACCACAAAGCTCAGAAACTGCAGAAACCGATAACTCTCGTTCTTTGTAAAGCAGTTTACACGCATGCTCAATTCTCAACTCGATTAAAAACTGTAAAAAAGTCTTATTCGTTCGTTTTTTAAAATACCGACAAAAGGCATTCTTTGTCATATTCGCAACCTCTGCAATTGTATCTAATGTGATGTTTTCCTGAAAATGGTTCAGGGTATATTCATAAACATCATTCATGCGTTTTCCTTCGATTTCTGTGTATTTTTTGTGATAGACAAAAGAGGATAGAGGCATTTTATCTGACTGTTGAATAAGGTCTAAAATCTGTAAAAAGGAAGCTAGACGCTCAATGCGGTTTTGATTTTTCAGACGAGAGAATTTTCTAATTAGTTGATCTGAATTAGAGGTTATTTTCATACCGTATTCCGCTTCGTTGAAAAAATTATCAATACCCGTTAAATCAGTTAGTTTAAAAAATTCTTTACCAAATGAATTTTTAGTAAAAAAGAGGGTGTACATAATTGACTTATCGGTAGCATTATCATCACTTTTAAATACATGAGGAATATGCTCGCCTATAACTAATATATCATTCTCTTGATATTCATTTATAGTATCCCCTAAAATTAAACTGCCAGAGCCTTTAGCGATATAGCTTATTTGTATTTCTTCGTGCTCATGAAGTTTATCATAAAATCGATCTTCATGGTCTTCCTGATAGACTAGGGCTTCTTTCCCGGGCTTGGGGATTTTAAAGGGGAGAACTTTCATGATTTGTAACAGTTATGCTATAAAGTTTGCGCTAAAAATAGATATGAGTCAAGCTTAGGGGTAATATAGTATCAATATCGGTTAGATTTGGCATATAAAAGTGTGACTTTAACATTTCAAAATATTGATTTTAGCTAAAACGATCAATTTAATTGATATTTCTATAGGATTGATACTTGATTAACTTAATCGTTGTAATCATTTTAAATTCTGGTTAATATATTACCAGACTTCGCTAAAATCAGCAAACAGATCATTCTTAATTTTTTGTTATTTTATCTTCTTCTTAAAGATTCTATTCGATTATTATAGAAAGCTTATAAAGTTTTTTAAGAGAAAAGCAGAGTGGTTTTAGAATAAAAAAGAGTTGCCTAATTTCTTATGGTAGAAGTGAAGTGTATAAATATAAAATAACAATGAAGAAGCGTATTTATTTTTTCTTGAGTCTAATTATTCTGATTGGATGTAATGTAAAAGACAAAGGGGATAAAGTTAAACTCCTTTCTCCACAAGTAGATGTGTCTTTTAAAGAAGCAGGTTGGGAGACTGAATATTGGAGTAATCAGGAAAATTATAGCGATACTACTTTTAGTGATTCAGAATCGCAGGTTTTGGCTATATATCATGATACGCTTCAAGTTGGGAGAATTTTTAAAAAGGTTGAGGTTAAACCATATTCTCATTATAAAGTTACCGGATTTATCAAAACCGAAAATGTGTCTGCAGATAAGTCGGATGCTGGAGCAGGTTTTGATCTCGATAACTTTAAAATCAAAAACGATACGGTTTTTACGGGTAAGACAGATTGGACACCCGTAACGATGGAATTTGATTCTGAAGGAGATGATAGTTTTATTATTTCGTGCTTTTTAGGCAAGAATGGGCCTGCGAAAGGTAAAGCATTTTTTAAAGATATTCAGGTTGAAGAGATTTCTTCAACTGTTTTAAAGCCGGCAGTTGCGATAGATATTACCAAAGAAAAAGAACCCATGTCTCCATATATCTACGGGCAGTTCATTGAGCATATGGGTAAATCTATTTATGGTGGGTTATGGGCTGAAATGCTAACTGATAGAAAATTTTATCACAAACCCGGGACAAGTGTTTCTCCTTGGAAAACAGAATTAGATACTAATCAAATTGTTTTAAATACGTCTAATGGTTTCTCAGAAATGCCATTGCCGGTTTTTTCGTTAAAGAATGGAAAGATTTTACTTAAGCAGGATTCTATAGCGCTGCTTAAAGATAAATCGTATACCGGGCGATTGGTTTTTAAAGCCAAGGGAACTATTGAAGAAATCAAGCTGAGTTTGATTTCTGAAAATATTCAAAAAGAAAAGCAACTTGAATTTTCTAAAAATGAATTTGTTAGTATTCCGTTTGAATTTGCAACTGTAAATGCTTCAGAACAGGCAAGTTTTCAAATTGAATTTACAGGAAGCGGAAGTGTAACACTAGCCGCAGTTTCACTAATGCCCAGTGATAATATAGAGGGTTTCCGCTCAGATGTAATCGCTCTGTTAAAAGAATTAGATGCGCCTATTTACCGCTGGCCTGGAGGGAATTTTGTTTCCGGTTACGATTGGAAAGACGGTTTAGGGAATCCCGATGCTAGACCAACGCGTTATGAACGTGCCTGGGATGGGTTAGAGTATAATGATGTCGGGATCCACGAGTTTATGAAGCTCTGCGAGATTCTTGATGTAGAAGCCAATATTGCTGTAAATACCGGTTTGGGGGATGCTGAATTAGCAGCTAATGAAGTTGCTTATTTTAATAGCGATACTTCAACAAAAATGGGGGAATGGCGTGCAGAAAATGGTCACGCAGAACCTTATAATGTAAAGCTCTGGGCAGTAGGAAATGAGATGTTTGGCGATTGGCAATTGGGACATATGCCTATTGAAGACTATGTGAAAAAGCATAATAAGGTTGCGGAAGCCATGTGGGCTGTAGATCCGGATATCGACTTGATTGCTGTTGGTTTTCCCGGGGAATGGAATGATATGATGTACTCCAACTGCGCTGAAAATATGACCTACATCAGTGAGCATTTTTACCGTCAGGATTGGCACGCAGGTGGTTTGCTGACGCACGTAAAACAAATGCCTGATGCGATTAGAGATATTGCAGAAGAGCACAAAAGAGCAAGAAGAGAAATCCCCGAGATAGCAGATCAAAATATCAGAATAGCATTAGATGAATGGAATTATTGGTACGGTCCGCACGAGTTTGGTTTACTGGGAACTAGATATTTTCTTAGAGATGCTTTAGGTATTGCCGCCGGATTGAATGAGTTTTCACGGCAGTCAGATATGTATTATATGGCAAATTATGCACAAACAGTAAATGTGATAGGAGCCATAAAAACAACACAAACTGACAGCTGGTTAGAAGGAACAGGTCTGGTTTTAAAAATCTATCGCAAGGAGTTTGGTGCCAGACCAATAGCAATTACCGGAACTCCCGAGCCCCTTGATATTGCGGCAACACTTACAGAAGATGGTGAATATCTAACACTTTCTGTTGTTAATGCAACACATAAAGAATATGAGTTAAATCTTGACTTTTTAGAACAGAAGATTGCTCAGCAAGGACAAGCCTTTATCATCACCGGTGAAAATGATATGGTATACAATGACGTGGAAAATAAAGAGCGTATTTACCTTTTAGAAGACGCATTCACGCTTCAAGATAATGCCTTACGGGTTAGAAAAGAATCAGCAGGAATTTATAAGTTCAAATTAAACTAGAAATCAACACAAGCATGAATAATTATAAGAGCGCTATAAAGGGATTTCTCTTTATATTTTTATGTGCAGCAAGCACAGTTAATGCCCAAGGATATTGGGATAGAATAACCGTTAAAGATTCAACTTTAGGTCTGGAGCAAGGCTTTGAAACCTATGAGACCAGTCAGTTTATTTTAAAGCTTGTTAAAGCATCTCAAACAGTCGCAGCATTGTCTCCAAAAGAAGATCCCGATTTTGATTTCACTCCCGGGGATCGCTTGGCTATCAGGTCTCGAGATAGTTTATACCAGTTGGGAGACGTAAATTTTAGAATACGCAATACAGACTCAGAAGCGTGGAGCTTGTATTCAACCGCGCACCAGCGCAAGCCGGTTAAAGCTATTTCAAAAGCAGGAGCACTTGCAGCTGCAGATTTAGCAGCAACCTTGCCCAAGGATCTTCCATTAGAAATAATCAGATATTATAAGGTTGAAGGTGGAGATCTCATTCTGGCTTTTGATTTTAAGAATCCAACGGACCACAAAATTGAGTTGGGAGCATTAGGTGTGCCAATGATCTTTAATAACATTTTAGAAGGAAACTCTCTGGAAGAAGCCCACGCTAAAAATGTATTTTTTGATCCTTATATCGGAGAGGATGCAGGGTATCTTGAAGTTAAAAAGTTAGACGGAAAAGGTAAGGTGCTTTTAGTACTTCCTGAAGAGAATATGCCATTTGAAGCGTATCGCCCGTTGTTAGATGAATTAACACCACGCAGTATTGTTTTTGAAGGCTATCACGAGTGGATGTCTCTGAGTAAAGCTTATGCTGAAAATGAGTGGGAAGGTGTAAATCAATGGAATACTCCAACAAGTACGGTTTTAAACCCCGGGGAGACCCGTACATTTTCAATACGATTAACCTTATCGCCATCTATTCAGGAGGTTTCTAAGACCTTGACTGAGCAAGAGATCCCCGTTGCTGTTAGCTCTCCTGGTTATGTACTTCCACAGGATGTAAAAGCAAAGCTATTTTTAAAATATGACGCAGCTGTAGCTTCAGTATCAATTGAACCTAAAGGATCTCTTTCTGTAGAAAAATTAGACGATACTAAAACAGATTATGCAGTTTACGAAGTTACCGGAAACGAATGGGGAAGAACACGTTTAACCTTAACGTATACAGACGGAAAAACGCAAACCATTAATTATAAAGTAATCAAAGCTGAGGATGAACTTGTTTCTGATTTTGGTGATTTCTTATTTAAAAAGCAATGGTTTGATGACGATACAGATGTGTTTAACAGAGCACCATCATTAATCTCTTATGATTATGAAAACAAGCGACAAGTAACTCAGGATTCTCGTGCTTGGATTGCAGGTTTGAGCGATGAAGGCGGAGCCGGAAGTTGGTTAGGAGGAATAATGAAACAACTCATTCAACCTGATCAAGAACAAGTCGCAAAATTAGAAGATTTTGTAAATCAAACCGTTTGGGGAGTTTTGCAAAATACCGAAGGTGAACATACATACGGTGTGCGCAAAAGTGTTTTCTATTATGAGCCTGAAGAAATGCCGGCCGGTACCTACAGCGATACCATTAACTGGAAAACCTGGGCTGCCTGGAATAAAGAAGGAGCAGCAGATCCTGGTAGATCGTATAACTATCCACACGTTGTAGCTGCTTACTGGACGCTTTATCGCTTATCACGTTATCATCAAGATCTGGTTACTCAAAAAGACTGGAAGTGGTACCTGGAGCAGGCTTATAAAACCACTTTAGCAATGGTAAATCATGCACCGTATTATGCACAGTTTGGGCAGATGGAAGGCTCCGTATTTTTATATGTTTTAGAAGATTTAAAACGAGAAAATCTTGAAGAAGAAGCGACAGCTTTAGAAGCTGAGATGAAAAAACGTACTGATCACTGGGAGAGTCTGGCGTATCCTTTTGGTAGTGAAATGCCGTGGGATTCTACCGGTCAGGAAGAGGTTTATATGTGGTCAGATTATTTTGGTTACGATGCAAAAGCAGCAGTGACTTTGAATGCAATTTTAGCCTATATGCCTACAATGCCACACTGGGCGTACAATGGTAATGCCCGTCGTTACTGGGATTTCTTGTATGGGGGTAAACTTTCTCGCGTAGAGCGACAAATACATCATTACGGTTCTGGTTTGAATGCAATTCCCGTTTTAGATGCTTATCGCGAGAATCCAGATGATTTACATTTATTAAAAGTAGGTTACGGAGGTTTATTAGGTTCGGTTGCTAATATTACTGAAGATGGTTTTGGAGCTGCCGCTTTCCACAGTTGGCCTTCAACGTTAGATATCGATTATCTTTCTGGGGATTACGGCTCTAACTTTTATGGGTATGCTATCAATTCTTCGGCGTATTTAGTGAAGGATGCTGATTTAGGTTATTTAGCCTTCGGCGGAAATCTTTCAGAAAACAAGAATGAAGTGAGTATGCAATTGACAACGGCTGCAAAAAATGCAGTATTCATTCAGCCTTTAAAACTATGGATAACCCTTGATGCCGGAAAGGTTGAAGCGGTGAGCTATAACTCCAAAACAAAAGAAGTCAAACTGAAGCTAGCCGCGAAAGACGCTTATACTTCAGATGCATATCTAAACCTTCCGGAAGGATACAACCTAAAGTATTCTCAGGTAAGAGGCGCATATAAAATTACATTAAAAGACAAAGCGATTAGTATTACTCTAAAACCTTAAATTTTGAGAATTAAGAATTTAGTAGTTATTGCAAGTCTGAACCTCTGTTCCCTAGCAGGTTCGGCTCAGCAATTTACAAAGGCAGACACCTTACGCGGTAGTATTAGGCCACAGCGAGCTTGGTGGGATGTGATGCGCTACGACATCGCCATACAACCTAATTATAAGACCAAATCTACCAGCGGATATAATCAAATAACCTATAAAGTGGTTCAAGAGGAACATCCGGACGTGATGCAAATAGATTTGCAAGAACCGCTTGTTATAGATCGAATTCTTTTTGACGGTTCAACAGAACTTACATTCAGTAGAGAAGGTAATGTGTATTGGGTAAATACAACACCACAGCAACTGAATTCAGAGCATAGCGTTAAAGTGTTTTTCAGTGGGAATCCGCATGTTGCAGTTCGTCCGCCTTGGGATGGTGGCTGGTCGTTTTCAGAAGATAAAAAGGGAAGACCTTTAATGACCGTGACTTGTCAGGGGCTTGGTGCTTCAATATGGTATCCTAATAAAGACCATCAGAGCGATGAGCCAGACCACGGAGCTTCTCTAACAATGCGTGTACCCGATGATTTAACTGCAGTTGCAAACGGAAGATTATTGGGTAAAATCGAGCATAAAGACGGTACTACCAGTTACAAATGGGGAGTTGAGAACCCAATTAGTACCTATACCATCATTCCATATATTGGGCACTATGAGAATTTTAAAGAGGTTTATCCGGGAGTTAAAGGTGATTTGGATCTTAACTATTGGGTTCTGGACTACAATCTGGAAAAGGCCAAAGACTATATGCCTAATGAAGTGCATAATATGCTCAATGCTTTTGAATATTGGTTTGGTCCGTATCCTTTTTACGAGGATGGCTACAAGCTGATAGAAGTTGATAACACCGGGATGGAGCACCAGTCTGCGGTTTCTTACGGAAATTACTATGCGGGCGGATATCGTGGCCGTGATGGCTCTGGTACCGGTCTGGGCTTGACTTGGGATTTTATCATCATTCACGAAAGTGGTCACGAGTGGTTTGGTAACAACATCACGACAAACGATCTGGCCGATATGTATGTGCACGAAAGCTTTACCAATTACAGTGAGACGCTTTTTGTAGATTACAGCTACGGGCCTGAAGCTGCAAATGATTACAACTACGGTATCCGCCAGGGAATAGGCAATGAAACACCTATTATTCCTGCTTATGGTGTGAATGCACAGGGTAGTGGGGATATGTACCCAAAAGGAGGAAATATGCTGCATAGCATTCGCCACAGTATTAATAATGATCAGTTATTTCGGAATATTTTGGCGGGTTTAAATCAGACGTTCCATAACCAAACTGTGGATGGAAAGCAAGTGCAGGAATATATTTCTAGAAAAGCGGGGTTTGATTATACCCATGTTTTTCAGCAATATTTGACCACAACGGAGATCCCTACTTTGCAACTATATGTTGATGCGGAGAACCACGAAATCAAATACAGATATGTAAATTCTCTATCGGAATTCAACTTGCCTTTAAGTTTGGTAGGTACTTCAGAAGAACTTAAAATCTATCCGGAAGCGAATGAATGGAAAAGCATAGCGATCACCAATAAAAATCAATATTTGTTTACACCGGCGCGAATTGAGTATATGTATTATTTAAATATAGCATTGGTAAAGGAACTTTAATAAGTAGTGTTTTACAAACGGAGGAGCTCTGAAACTGTAAAAGGTTTCAGAGCTTTTTTATTTAAACAGGTTTACAAATTTCATGTATGGTAATTCAAGAAAGCTATTTTATAAAATCCACAAAATCAGATTGATTTAACGCAGCTGAAAGATCAATTGAACGAAGCCGGGCATAGTATCAGTTCTAGAAATCTGGTCATTACCCATGGCTCGTACGTGCGGGCTATGTGTGTGGTGAGCATTTATTTGGTAAAACAAAAAGTGAAAATAATAAGGCTATAGTGCACATTATTGGGGAACGCCCCGGTGCGGACATCATAACTTTTCGGATTATCTCACAGCTGCACCTCCTAAAAGCTGGTCGCAAAAGCGTTGGGTAGATCACGATATAACTCGTGTCATATTTGGGATTTCTGATACTGCACTTGATCCTAAACTAGTAGCGCAATAGACAGCTTGCTCAAAAAAGATTTTAAAGAACTGGAAGCTATGAAGCGTGCTTAGATAGCATAAAGATTTGAATTTAAGTTATTCCCGTCATCCTGAATTTATTTCAGGGTCACACATCCCAAATCAGTGTTCTTCAGGCCCATAAATACCTGCTTTTACCCTTGTTTTAGATCATTGGCTTCCGGTAGAATTGGGCAGGAGTAGTTGGGATTGTAAGCTTTATTAAAAGGTTAACTTATATTTAAGATTGGTGTAGATTCTATGAATTTTTGATGTGGTATTCTGTTAATTTTAAACTTATTTAATTGATAATAGGCAGATATATGAAGAAAATTAACAGAATACTTGCAGTATTTGTTTTGGCTTTTGGCCTTTGTTCTTGTACAGAAGATTCTTTTTTTGAAGAAGAGGAAGATACACTGGAGCCACCTGTTAAATCAAGTCTTGAGATATACAAACCTCAGGAATTTGGAGATATGGATTATGAAGACGATTCCAGTAAGTGGAGTTTTACCCGTAGCCGCGAGTCTGAACACTTTATCATTTTTTGGGATGCAAAGTATAAAGATGAAGATCCAGGGGCAAATACCATTCCAGAGAAGTACCGTGTGAATATTGATAATCTTCTGGAAAAGGCTGAAGAGTTCTATACCTTAAATGTAGAAGAACTCAAATTTGCCAATTTAAATCTGGAAGACACGAAACTCAAAACCTACAAGATGATGATTTTTCTGTATTATCAGGATGAGTGGTTGGCAACTGGTAGTGGTTATGATGATGTCATTGGAGCTCTATGGATTAGCCCTGGGACAACGCAACCCGCAGGACACACTTTGGCCCACGAAATAGGCCACAGTTTTCAATATCAAGTGTTTGCCGATTTAGGGAATGGTCATGGTTTTCGTTACGGTTTTGGCGGAGACGGAGGAAATGGTTTCTGGGAGCAAACGGCCCAATGGCAAGCCTTTAAAGCTTTCCCATCACAGATTTTTACAGCGTATGATTTTGGGGTGTATGTTGAAAATTACAATAAGCACATTCACCATGAAAATTACCGTTATGCCAGCTATTTTATTCATTATTACTGGACGCAATTGCATGGGCAGGATTTTATAGGCCGTTTATGGCGTGAAGCCCAAGAGCCCGAAGATCCGGTACAGGCTTATATGCGCATAACAGGGATAGATGTCAAAACCTTAAATGATGAGATTTATGATGCAGCTTCTAAAATGGTTACTTGGGATCTTGACGAACTGCGCGATTTAGGCGAAGGCTATTTAGGAACTCAAAAGTTTGGTTACACCACGCGTGAAGATGGTACGCATGTGGTGGCTAAAGCTTATGCCCCGCAAACAACGGGATATAATGTGATTCCGCTTAAAGTGCCTGAAGCAAATACCGAAGTGCGCGTAAACTTTAAAGGCCTGGCTAATGCTGCCGGATTTAATAGTGTTGATTCCTCTATCGCAGGATGGCGTTATGGTTTTGTTGCACTTACAAATAGTGGAGAACGGGTTTACAGTACTACGCAAAGTGCTGCAGAAGGAGAATACAGTTTTACGCTACCTGAAAATTGTGTAAAACTATGGCTGGTAGTTAGCGGTGCACCTACTGAGTATAGTGCACACGCGTGGGATGAGGATAACAGTAATGATGCAGAATGGCCTTACGCTGTTAAGTTTACCAATACCGATATTTTAGGATATGTTGATTCATCGGGAGAAGAAACGCCGCAGTCTAAAGACTTTAATTATAACCTTACTTTTCCTGCAGATGTAGAGGCTTATTCCGGTAAGACAGTACTTGTAGATGCAGATCAATTAGCAAATGCCTTTCAGCTTTCTTCCAATGAGATCACGGCCAAAATTGGAGATGTCATTAAGTTTTATGCTATACAGTGCTGGTGATTTAATCTCAGAAACGACAGCAAATGGTTACGGACACTGGTTTAGTTCGGCGGGTGATGTAGTAAGTTGGGGTGATACCGCTTTCTTGTTTTCAGAGTTTGATGAGGCGGGATTAAAATTCAGCATTGGGCAATTCCCAGCACGTTTAACAACAGGGGACACCTATACTATCAAGCAGGCTTTGGTTTATGAATATGAAAGTGGAAAGTCTGTACAGGCTACCTTCACTTTCGAAATACAGATTGAATAGCAACTGAAATGTGAAAATTTCGGGAGAGTTAGCTTTGTTATTCTTTTAAAACGCACCTTCGATTCTTAAGGGAGTATTTGTTCCTTAGAGTCTTTAGGTGCTTTTGCTCTATGAATTGATCGACAGTACTAAATCACTTATGTCCTTCAGGACCTCGTATACCCGCCTTAATTCCTGTTTTTAAGTCATTGGCTTCCGGGGGAATGGGGCAGGGATAGTTAGGATTATATGCTCAAAACGGATTGTAAGCCTTATTAAAATCAATAATAATCGTATCATCTTCCGGAATTCTTAAATCGATATACCTTTCGGCTCCATAGGTTTTTATAACACTCGTATAATCGGGAAAAAGGAAGAATAAATAATCTTTGTATTCTTCAACTTCACGTAAGGTGTGGCTTTGGTAAACAGGAAGTTGAAGAGTGTTCCGTTTAAGTAAAATTCAGCAATAGCATAGGTATCATACTTCTTAACTGCGTCTGACGAGGTAGGGAGTTTGATTCTTTCTAATTTTCACAAAATTCGCCACAATTAGATAGGTCGAATCAATAAGATAGAAGTGTTGCCCTTCAAATTATTCTTATTTTCAGAAGTAAGCGGAGATTCCTGGTATCAACATATTTTGCATGTAAGCTTTCTGAAACTCCGTATAAAGTAGGTTACTAATCTTAACAGTGAATAAAAAAAGGACTTTAACCTGACCCCCCTATAGTGTTGTGATATTAAAAGATTCTATTGAAACTTTGTAACCGTTAATTGCGCCCCGTAGGAGGCAGCAGTAGGTTTATCATTGGCAATACGGTTTGATGCAAAAGCAGGTTGAAACCCAAAAAAAACAGTGTCTCCTGCATTGTAATATTTTACATCTTTAAAAGTTACAGGGGCTGCAATTACACTTCCTGCAGCGCCTGCTGCTGGAATTCCTGCGTAGATACGTAAAATATCAGTTTCAATTCCTCCTGCTGCACGGTTTATTTCAACATAAAAATTCACATAATACTGAACTGTTTCTATAAGAGATATAGAAGTTTGTATTTCAAACGTATAATAACCATCTTCACTAATTTGAAAATACTCATTTCCCCTTGTACTTGTGTCAGGATCAATTACAGAGATAGCACTGGTTTTTTGATAAGCAATTTTAGGTTGTACAAGATTTAGTCTAAGAATAGTTCCGGCTGTACAAGTATTCTCACATGTGTTGAAGAAAGGTATGTAAGGGGTTTGAGTTCCGTATTTAGCACTGTACACAACCTCTGGGAAGGTTATTCCTTTAAGTATCTGATCTCTTAAAACAGTGACTACATCACCATTTTCATCTGTAGCTAAAACTCTTTGACTGGCATCAAGATCAACACCTGCGGGGGTATTTGTAATGCGTAGGCCTCCTTCTATATGAAGGTCATTTTTGGGATCTGTAGTACCTATCCCTACTTGAGCTTGTGAAGTAATTGTACAGCATAGTAAAAGAACGAGTAGTTGTATTCTCATAATTTAAACATATTGATTTGGGAGCAACAAACTTACGCATTAATAAAATCGATTTATCAATTTACAAGTGAAAATACTCGCTTAATAAGTTGTTTTTTAATATTTTATAAAAAAATAATTACTTTTTGAAATTCTACTGATCATTGGATTAGGCTTTTCATTATTAAAAGGTGATGGAAAACAGGTACAGGAATATATTTCTAGAAAATCCGAGTTTAATTATACGGGGATAACTCGGATCAAATTACTCTGAAATAGCCAATCCAAAGTTGGGTTTCCGTTAAATTGCGTATTAAAAACGTCATCGATCGCAAAAAATAATTATACTCAATCAAACTGGATACTTTTGGAAGGTATTCATTTTTAAACAATCAACTTATGTTAGACAGAATCCAAGAAGGTGGTCCTTTTTTTATGTGGCCAATTGTAATTGTTTTTATCATTTTGGCAGCCTTATTTGTCAGGCAATTGGTCACCAAAGCAGATAAAGCACATACCATTATTTTACTCAGTAACATCAGTTTATTTATTCTGAGTTGGGGATTATTAGGTAGTGTAATAGGTCTTATTGAGGCTTTTGATGCTGTAGAAGGTCTTGGTGATGTATCTCAAGGTATGATGGCAGGTGGTCTCAAAATAGCGTTCTTGACCACTGTATTTGGTTTGGTAACCTTTATAACTGGTAGGCTTTTTATTCTAATTTTAACTATTAAAAAAGAATAAAAGTCTAAAAATTTAAAAGCCGAATTCTTAGAACTCGGCTTTTTAAATGTTTACTCGATAATCGAGATTTAAATAGCTCCTAGGCTTGCCCCAAGGTCGTTTACTAATTTTCGTTAGGATTTTTGTTCTTTATTAAAATAAACCAGATAATAATACATCTGGCGTTCTTCATCCCAACCTTTTTCTACAAATTTCTCTGCACTTTCAGGGTTTACAAAATCTAGTTTTATCTGAATATTCGTATCGAGTTCAATGACGCTTTTAATTCGTTTGCGGGCACCCGTCACTGCAGTATTTGAAATAGGGAAGGTGGTAAGATCTTCTATTTTATACTTGGGTGCTTTTTCAATTTTATAATTATTGAATTCTGGTATGAGCGCAGGATTTTCCATTACTTCATTCATAAAGTTTTGCTCTACAAACTCATCGTTTTTTGCAAAGTGATTCACCGCCCGGTTCATAAACATCACCTCTTCCTTTTTATCTTCGGCGGGTAATACCACATCTTTAGCAAAATCCTGACAGAACTTTAAATACTTTTTGGTGTAGAAATTTTCGTCAGCAAGAATATCAACTCCTAAGAAATTTTCTAGCCAGTATTTGGTGTCGTATCGGTTGGAATCTATAGAAAGAATTTTATAACCGTTTTCAGAATTCTTGTTCAAAATCAGGCAACCTTTGTCTAATTTATTGAGGTTAACGCCCTGCTCCAATTGCATTTTTAGATTGCTTTCTCCTTCCTGAAACTGTAAAAAATCTTGTTTCAATTCTGATTTAAAAATCCCTATAGCATCAACCTTTTCATTATCTGCCATTACATTTTCAATATGTGCAACATAGACCTCTCCCGGTTTTATATGCGGATGGCTGGATTGCTCATAGAGCAGTTTAGCAACTTCAATAGAAAGCTCGTGAGATTGAGCGGGATTATTAAAAATCGAAGCAACAAGGTTAGATAGGGAGTGAAACTCCAGATCTGCCTCGTGCACAAACTGATAATAATTCTCTTCTTTGTCTCTAAAGGGCTTGAAGAAAAACTCTTTGATCAACGGCGTGATCTCATCATTAAGCTGGTAGCGCTCTTTAGAAAGAAAGGCACCTTCGTTGCGGCTTTTATTACCAATACGGTGTATAGAAAGCGACTCTATCTGAGCCGAATATAAGTTGATCATTGTTTTGTTGTATTTAGATTTTAAGATTTAGTAGTTAGACTTCTTATGTCTAAAATCTAATATCTATGATCTGTAGTCTATTTTAGTTCCAGTTTTCATCAAAGTCAAGTCCGTCATAATCTTCGATGTCGTAATCATCGTCCTCATCTGCAAACGGATCATCCTCGTCAAAGTCATCTTCATCACCAGAAAAATCAGCTTCAGGAGCTTGAGCAGGGATCTGCCCATGCACATACATTAATTTTGGGTATGATTTCCCATCTTCAACTTCGGCGATCTCACCAAGTTCTACAAAGAATGTCCATAGGTTTAAGAAGTCATACACATAAATCATACGGGTCTGATCTTCAGAAAGAACTTCTTCAAGCGGAGTTTCAATCATCGTACGTAAAGGGGTTTGACCTTCACCCATATCAAAAAGTGCAATCTCTTCGCCCTGACGCCACTCATCATCGCTTATATAAAAAGAAGCCATTTCGGTTCCGTCAAAGCCAAAACTTTGTGTGATGCTGTTATGCAGGTCTTCACAGGTAGCAGTTTGCTCGATCTCGATATCTCTAAAAATATCCTCTTCGGTATCTAAAATGATGCGAAAACGGTAAATCATATTCAAAAATTTTTAAGCGGGTAAAGATACAATTTAGTGTGCAGCTGCCACGGCAGGCTTAATATTTTCTTTGAAGGCAGTAAGCAAAATATAAAATTGAATACCGAATAAAACCGAAGCGATTACTAAATGTAGTGGCTGCGTTAAAAATGGAAAATCAAGATAATACATTAAAATACCGGTTACAATTTCTATGGAAATTAAAACCACGACCCAATTGAAGCTTTTATGCCCTAAAACTAATTTTCGATTCTTGTAGAATAACCATGCATTTAGTAGAAAAACTACAATTGAAAAAGAACGATGCAGGTAAAAAGAAACTTCGGGATTCTCGAGCCAAAGCGACTTTGCCGAATAGCCTACCAGATCCACTTGCTCATCAATATGTTGTCTTACTTGTGTTCCTAAAACAATCTGAATGAGTGTTAGAATGATAGCAACGAACATTCCTATTTTAAATGATTTACTGAATTTAAAACGGTGTTTGAGGTTAGAAGCTTCATACAGCATATATATGAGTAACGCTACGATAAGCAAAGCGATAACCATATGTATTGTGATTCGAATAGGTGATAAAACTGAATAAACTACAGTTGCACCAATCCATCCTTGAAACCCAATCATAAAAACGGCAAGTAGCGATAACAAAATGCGTTTGCGATTACGTTCTTTAAATACAGCAGCGGCTAACATTACTAGAAAAGCAATACCCGCCAGAGCGCCGAAGAGTCTGTTTATATATTCAATCCACGTGTGCCAGGGGTTAAAAATAGCGTAGTCGTGTTTCTCATAGCCATTCCAGTTTTGTGGGTTGAATGTGTCTGTTGTGGTGAAATCAGTTTTGGCAACGCGCAAGGTTTCTTCAACAATAATAACTTGTCCTTTTTCAAAAGACCTTTCCGCTTTCCACTGCAGTTCACTGGCATCAGTAGGAGGAATAATATATCCAAAACATTTAGGCCAATCCGGGCATCCCATACCACTACCAGTCATACGCACAACCGCACCGGCAATAATTACCAGATAAATAAGAATGAGCGAAACAATTATTGATTTTTTATACACCCGATTTGAATTATAATTACATTTCTTAATAATCTTCTTTCTGAAATCAGCCTGCGACTTCAAGCCCCAGATCAGCACCTTTTTTAAGCATAAATGCGTGAGCAGCTTCGTACTCATTAGGGATTTCACCTTCGAGAATGGCCTCTTTAATAGCTTCCTTAATTATTCCTATTTCGCGGGAAGGCTTCAGGTTAAAAGTCTCCATAATTTCTTCTCCGCTAACCGGTGGTTGAAAATTGCGCAAATGATCACGCTCTTCAACTTCTCCAATTTTTTGACGAACTGTTTTAAAATTATTGTGATATCTGCGGTAACGCTTAGGGTTTTTAGTTGTGATATCTGCTTCACAAAGTGTCATCAAATCTTCAAGATTTTCTCCGGAGTCAAATATCAACCTACGTACAGCGCTGTCTGTCACAAAATCTTCGGCGATAACAATAGGGCGGGAACTCATCAAAACCAATTTTTGAACGAATTTCATTTTTTCATTTAATGGCATTTTTAATCTTTTAAAAAGTTTAAAAACCATTTTAGAACCCACAAATTCGTGTCCGTGGAAGGTCCATCCTATTTTTTTATCAAAACGCTTTGTAGGTGCTTTACCAATATCGTGGAGTAATGCAGCCCACCGCAGCCAGAGATCTTCCGTGTTTTCTGAAATATTATCAACCACCTCAAGCGTGTGGTAAAAATTGTCTTTATGTTTTTGACCTTCTTTTTCTTCGATTCCCTTTAAAGCAGTAAGCTCCGGAAGAATATATTTTAAAAGGCCTGTTTTTTCTAACAGTAAAAATCCTTTAGATGGTTTTTTACTCAGCATTATTTTATTGAGTTCATCTACGATGCGCTCATTCGTAATAATCTTAATACGCTCTTTATTTTCAAAAATAGCCTCTAGCGATTTGCGCTCGATTGTAAAATCTAGTTGTGTAGCAAAGCGTATCGCACGCATCATTCTTAATGGGTCGTCGCTATACGTAATATCAGGATTTAATGGCGTTCTGATGATCTCACGCTCCAGATCCACTAAACCGTTAAAGGGATCGACCAGATTTGCACGAGTAGCTTTGTTGAGGCTTAAAGCCAATGCATTAATAGTGAAATCTCTGCGATTCTGATCGTCTTCAAGACTGCCGTCTTCTACAATCGGGTTGCGGCTGTTCTCATTGTAGGATTCTTTGCGAGCACCTACAAATTCAACTTCAACCTCGCCATCGCGTAGCATCGCAGTGCCATAGGTTTTAAATACCTGAACTTTGGGTTTATGCGGAAGTAATGCAGCAACCTTCTGAGCGAGCTCAATACCGCTTCCTACCGCAACAACATCAATATCTTTAGCAGCACCTCTTTTAAGTAGAAAGTCTCGCACATAACCGCCAATGACGTAGGTCTCAAGATTTAATTCTTCCGAAGCCTGCGTGATGGTGTCAAAGATTTTTGGCTCTAAAGCCTCCGGAAAATGGGGAACTGGCATGTATTCTTATTTACTCGGTAATCGAGATTAATATTTCAGGTCAAAACCCGAAGTTACAAATTGACTAATACGGCCTTTGGGAATTACCCTAAGACTATTTGCGTAAAACCTTAACCTGACCATCATTACTCAAGCGTATAATCGTAGAGGATTTGGTCGATTTATGTTTGCGCTGCAAATTTACGATATAGTCTACTCCTTCCAAAATAGGTTGGCTTATTTCAAGGAAGCGCATAGGAGTTTTTTCGCCACTGATATTTGCTGAAGTAGAAACCAGTGGTTTGCCCAATTTTTTAATGAGAGCTCGGCAAAATTCATCCTGAACAATGCGAATACCCAGGGTGTTGTCTTCAGCGATTAAATTTTCGGCAACTCTAATAGGATCGTCGTAAATGATTGTTGTAGGCTGATCTGCGTATTTTAAGATGTTGTATGCGACCTCAGGAATATCTTCAACAAACTGGTTTAACATTTTTAGATCGCTTACCAGACAGATTAAAGATTTACTTTCTTTACGCTTTTTAAGTGCAAAAATTTTGTCAATCGCATCGGCATTAGTAGCATCACAGCCAATGCCCCAGACCGTATCTGTAGGGTAGAGTAGGAGTCCGCCTCGCTTTAAAACACCAAGCGACTCATTTACTTCATCAATTATATTTTGATCGTATTTTTTTTTTGCCATTTTTATTTAAAGCTTAGAAGCTGCAAAGTTATTTGTTTAAAACCGATCTGTAAACTTTAAGATAGGCCTTAGCAGTATTATTCCAGTTAAAAGATTTTGCGTGCGCTATAGCATCTTGTTTCAGTTGCGTATCAGCATTAAATCTCGTAATTCCTTGAAGTAGTTTTTTTGCCATATATTCAGGTGCATAATGCTCCCAATATGTAGCGTATGTACCACCTACTTCAGGAAGTGAGGTATTGTTAGAAGTAATCACGGGAGTTCCAAAACGTAAAGCTTCGATAATAGGAATGCCAAATCCCTCTTTTAGAGAAGGAAAAACAAATGCTGCGCAATTTTTAAGATGGTATTTTTTTTCAGTTTCTGAAATTTTACCGGGAATATGAACGCGACTTTCTAATTTATTGGCGGTGATGACTTGTTTGATTTTCTCGAGATAAGGTCTCTCAGAATTTCCAGCAATAATCAATTCATAATCTGGTAAAAACTGAAGCATTTCAATCAACGAATGAAAGTTTTTTCGTTCTGTAAATTCTCCTATTGTAAATAAATAAGGCTTATTTGGCTTGAAATTTGGTTCAAAATTAACAGGAATAGATGTGTCAATCATTGGATTGCCGTTATAGATCACATGTTCTTCGTGATTTGAGGTGTCAAAAATTGATTTTGTTGCCGTTTGTGCAAATTTTGAAATATAGACCAGCGCATGAGCTCTGTTTAATTTCTCTTGAAAGCGTTTAATACGCGCAGTCTTATCACCACTGTCTGTCCCTTCTGCAAAATGTACATCGTGAACCGTCATAACATACGGCATATTAAAACGCGGTTCTATCTTGGTATTTTGATTGAGTGAATGCCAGAGATCGTATTTAAAAGGTAGTCTTAATGCTTTATACCGTGTAAAGGAGTAATAATGAAGGTATTTGAAATAGTCGCCAAAATCATTTTTGAGTTTCCCGTTAATATTGCTGTGTACTACAAATTTGAGATCATCTGCAGCACTCTCATACAAGCCTTTGATCAAATGGTAATTAAACTGACCTAAACCGGAAAATTGATTTTTGATGTTATGAGATTCTAAAAAAATCTGTTTCATTCTTAAGCGCTACTTTTTGAGAACTTGTTTTATTAAAACTACTTTTGCAATCTAAATTTTCTCCATGAAAATCGTTGTTCACAAATCGGTCAAAAATAGTCTTTTAAAACTAAAGGAGTTTTTCTTCAATTTTGAAAAAGAAGGAAGCATTCTTGCAGATGGTAATCGAAATCAAATAAAAGTTTATAAGTTAGAAGGTGAAGATATTACCATCAAGGCTTTTAAAGTACCTAATCTGGTTAATAAAATTGCTTATCAATATTTTAGAAAATCTAAAGCACAACGCTCGTATGAATATGCTTGCAAACTGCTTGAAAACGGAATTCTAACTCCGCAACCACTAGGTTATGCTATAGAAAATGACGGATTGCTTTTTGGTAAAAGTTTTTATGCGTGCAAGTTAGTTGAAGCAGCTGCAACATACCGTACGCTGGTTAATGATGAAAATTACCCCAATCGTATAGAAATACTTAAAGCATTCACGCGTTTTACTTTTGAAATGCATCAAAAAGGAATTCACTTTCTAGATCATTCTCCAGGTAATACGCTTATTGTAAAAAATATGGAGGGATATGATTTCTATTTGGTTGATTTAAATAGAATGGAATTTAGAGAACTTGATTTAGAAACTCGAATTCAGAATTTTGCCCGTTTAACTCCAAAAAAAGAAATGGTAGCTATTATGGCTGAAGAATACGCGCGTATTGGAGGTTTTGATGAGAACAAAACTAAGAATTCCATGTGGAAGGCAACTCAGGATTTTCAAGAGTCTTTTAAAAAGAAACAAGAGCTGAAAAAGAAACTCAAATTCTGGAAAAAGTAGGAACTACTTCTTAGATTTTCTCAATATCCATAATTTGATATAGCGCATAGCTGCTGCATAAGCCTGTAAATAACTTATGGTAAAACCCGGAAGACCATCTCTAAAACCTTGTTGTATGAAATAATGTTTTATAAAGCGCCATGCAGGTTTACAGAACAAATGATACAGTGTGATTAAACCGGTTTTAGAATCGTAATCCTGAGCTTGCCAACTCGCATAGCGGTTTAATTTAGCGGTATATTGATCTACAGACATAAAGCTGTAATGCTCCAATTTATATTTTAAAAAAGCAAGGTTTCCCGAAGTCTCAATCTCCGCGTGAACCCTTTTATCTTCATATTTGCATTCGTTTTTTTTGAATAGCCGTATTACTTTATCGTTCTGCCAACCGCTATATTTAATATGTTGATTGATAAAATGATTTTTTCGATAGACCCAATATCCAGTTATGGTTTTAGGTGGATTCTGAAGTATTTTAAGAATTTCTTCTTTCAATTTAACGGTAACACGTTCATCAGCATCTAAAATAAAAACCCAATCATGCTTTGCCTGCGGAATTGCCCAATTTTTCTGAGAAGCTGAATATTCATAGTCGCGCTGAATAATCTTTACCGGAAATTTTTTGGCCAACTGAATAGTTGCATCCGTGCTAAAAGAATCAACGATTACTATTTCATCAGCAAATAAAACCGACTTAATTGCAGCTTCTATATGGAGCGCTTCGTTATAAGTAGGTATTATTACGGTAAGTTTTTTCATAAAATGTTTAAAGCTAATTAAAATATGGATTTAGTTAGAAATTTCTTTTCTTTGATTTATGATGGAAAAACCTCAGATATCAATAATAATTAGCACGTATGATTCGGTAGATTGGCTAAAGAAGACACTCTTTGGTTATGCAAATCAGTCTTTTACAGATTTTGAACTACTTGTAGCTGATGATGGTTCTGATGATTTGACCAAAAAAACAATTGCTAAATTATCTTCGCTATTTAAAAGACCTCTAAAGCATATTTGGCACGAAGATAAAGGCTTTAGGAAGACAACTATTTTGAATAAAGCAATTGAGGCAACACAGGCGGATTATATTTTAATGTCTGATGGAGACTGTATTCCTGAGTTTAATTTTGTTGCGAAACATATGAAATATAGAAAGGCTGATTACTTCCTTTCTGGAGGTTATTTTAAACTTTCACTTTTACTTTCACAAATGATTACTTTAGGTGATATAGAAAATCAATCTTGTTTTAATATTAATTGGTTAAAAAAAAGAGGATTAAAAAATTCAATTAAGAACATAAAAATTACAGCGAAGGGTTTTGAATCTGATTTATTAAATTCATTAACTCCTACAAAAGCTACTTGGAACGGCCATAACTCCAGCGGTTGGAAAAAAGATATTCTCAAAGTGAATGGATTTGATGAACGTATGCAATACGGTGGAGAAGACCGAGAGATGGGGGAGCGTCTTTTGAATTTGGGAATTAAAGCAAAACAAATACGCTATTGCGCAATTTGTGTTCATCTTGATCATACTCGTGGATATGTAAAAGAAGAAATGCTTATTAATAATGCCCGCATCAGAAAAGAAACAAGAATTATGAAAAAGACCTATACTGATTACGGAATTGTCAAGAAATAGTCTCCAAAAAATGTTTAAATTTTGGACTCAGTAATTGAGGTGTGAATACCTTATATAAAGCATCAACATTTGTTTTGATTTCTTTTGTTTTTTTTGATTGAAATAGTTTAGGTTTAAAATCTTTTAAGTGTACTGAAAGGTTTTGATCACCGCTAAATAGCGCCCAGACTTCTTTAGTAATCCAGGGAGAGAAAATAGCAAATGTAGGCACGTTAAGTGCCTTGGCCATATTTACAGCTCCGCCTTCATTACCTATAAGCGCTTTGCAAAAGGATAAGACAGCAATGAATTTTCTTAAATCTTTAGCGTAGACTTCAGGGAAGATTTTGGCTCTTAACTCTGTAGAGCAATATTCTAAAAATTTATTAACTGCTTCTTTTTGATCGGGGATGTAATTCAGTAGTAATTGAGCTTCAGGGGTTTCTTTAACCACAGTTTCCAGCAATTGCGCAAGATATTCTAAAGGATAGGTTTTAGTATCAGAACTACCCAGTAAGCCAATCATAAATATAGGCTTATTGAAGTCTAAATTAGATGTAGTTAGAAAAGCTTTAGCCTCGTCAAGTTCCTCTTGGCTAAGGTATATTTTTGGTTTAACGCTTTCTTTAAAAGTTTTTGGGAAGAGTTTTAATAATTGCAACCTGTTTTCAATAGCTAAACCAGCTTGTGTTTTTGGTTCTTTAAGTGGAGTAACCGTTTGCGAGTAGGCAAAACTAGTATACCATTTTTTGTAGCTTATGGTTTTCGTGTTACTACGCAAACAGATATAAGCAGTTCCTAGTTTAGAGTATACATCTAGAATATGAGAGTATTTTTCATTTCTAATGCGGGATGCAAATGCATTAAGGCTAACTGGCTTATCACTTGCATCAGTTTGGTCAAAAATAAATTGATCTATAAACGGATTGTTTTTAACGACTGCAAGGGTATGCGGCTTAATAAGGTAGTGTAATTCAGCTTCAGGATACTTTTCACGTATGGCTTTAAAAAGGATAGATGACGTTAAAACGTCACCTATCATCTTCTGTTGAATTACTAAAATTTTCATATTCTGTAAATGCTATACAGCAACATCATACTCACGAAGCGCGTCGTTAAGTGATGTTTTTTTGTTGGTACTTTCTTTACGTGTACCTATGATCAATGCACAAGGAACATTGTATTCCCCAGCAGCAAATTTCTTAGTGTAGCTACCAGGAATTACTACTGAACGAGGAGGTACAATTCCTTTCATTTCTTTAGGCTCATCACCGGTAACATCTATAATTTTAGTAGATGCAGTAAGTACAACATTTGCACCTAAAACCGCTTCTTTACCTACGCGCACTCCTTCAACTACGATACAACGAGAGCCTACAAAAGCATTATCTTCAATAATGACCGGAGCAGCTTGTAATGGTTCTAAAACACCACCAATTCCTACCCCGCCACTTAAGTGGACATTCTTGCCTATTTGAGCACAACTGCCTACAGTCGCCCAAGTATCTACCATTGTGCCTTCATCTACATAAGCACCGATGTTTACATAACTTGGCATTAAGATCACACCTTTTGAAATGAAAGCTCCGTGGCGTGCTATAGCGTGAGGTACAACACGAATTCCTTTATCTTGATAGCCTTTTTTAAGCGGCATTTTATCGTGATATTCAAAAATACCAACTTCTAATTTTTCCATTTTTTGAATAGGGAAATACAGCACAACTGCTTTTTTTACCCATTCGTTTACCTGCCAGTCATCACCTTTAGGTTCTGCAACGCGCAGCGTACCACCATCTATAAGTTCTATAACTTCACGTATAGCATCTTGAGTTACTTTATCAGAAAGTAGGGAACGATCTTCCCAGGCTGCTTCGATAAGATTTTTTACTTGTTGCATTTTTAAACTTGTTTTTAGTTGATTCGTTCAATTTTTGCGGCTTCAAATATAGCCTAGCTAATTTTAAAAAACCAAGATACGGGTATTTGTTTTCCTTATTGAAAGACGATTAAACTTTATAGTGAGGTATAATGAGTTTTGATAAAAGTTCAATAATCTACATGAAGTTAATTTGCTTAAAGCCTATGTTTTATTTTTAGACTGAAATCTTGATAATCGAGTAAAAGGAATACGAGGTGTTTAAATTCCCTTTGAATGCCTTATTTTTGCCAAAAAATAAAATGGGGCGTATTCTTGCTTTAGATTTTGGTACAAAACGTACAGGTATTGCTGTGACCGATGAGTTGAAGCTTATAGCCTCTGGTCTCACTACTGTAAATACTAAAGAGTTGCTGACTTTTTTGAAAGCGTATTTTGCTAAAGAATCTGTAGAACTCATTTTATTAGGTGAGCCTAAACGTCTGAATAATGTTGCTTCTGATGTAGAAGTAGCTATTTCAAAATTTCGCGAAAGCTTAGAAAAGATTACCACAATTCCCATTGAGCGTGTTGACGAGCGGTTTACTTCAAAAATGGCTGCACAATCTATGTTAGATGGCGGATTGAAAAAGAAAAAGAGAAAAAATAAGGCACTGCTTGATGAGATCAGTGCAACTATAATTCTTCAATCTTATCTGTACAGATAACGTTTTTGATCAATTAATAATTACGAAAAGAAGTTTAAAATGATTTTACCCATTGTTGCATACGGCGATCCTGTTTTGAGAAAGAAAGCCGCTCCTATCACTCAAGATTATCCTAAGTTAGATGAACTTATAGCTAATATGTTTGAGACCATGTATGGCGCGAGTGGAGTAGGGCTTGCAGCTCCTCAAATAGGGAAAGCGATTCGGATTTTTGTGGTTGATGCGACTCCGTTTGCAGATGACGAAGACTTGTCTGAAAAAGAGCAAGCGCAACTTAAAACGTTCAAAAAAGCTTTTATAAACCCTGAAATCATTGAGGAGACCGGCGATGAATGGGCTTTTAGCGAAGGTTGTCTAAGCATCCCGGGTATCAATGAAGACGTCTTTAGATGTCCCAATATTAAAATTAAATATCAGGATCAGGATTTTAAAGAACACATTGAAGAATATGACGGGTTATTGGCACGAGTGATTCAGCATGAATATGATCATATAGAAGGAATTTTGTTCACAGATAAATTGAGCAGCCTTAAAAAACGAATTATTAAAAGTAAACTAGCAGGTATCAGTAAAGGAAAAACCAATGCGGATTACCGTATGCGTTTTCCAGATAAAAAAGGACGTTAAGATAGCGGAGTGATTTTTTATTTTGATAATTCAAAAAGAGCCTAGATATTTGCGCCCTTTTAGAATAGAAATTTTATAAATCCGTTTTAAAAAGCATCCTGAGGAAAGACCGTAGGGAATTATAAAGAAAATACGTTTAGTTTCGAGTTAAATACAACATATGAGTTTAGATAAAATAGTTTCAATTTCAGGAAAACCAGGTTTATATCATCTAAGAGCACAAACACGTTCTGGCTTTATTGCAGAGTCTTTAACAGACGGAAAGAAAATACCGGTAGGTTTGAGACACAATGTGAGTGTACTTTCAGAAATTTCTATTTATACATTGGACGGTGAAGAGCCCTTACGCGAAGTATTTGCTAAAATTTCGGAAAAAGAAGACGGGGGTAAGGCGATTGATCACAAGGTCTCTAAAGATGAACTAGAAGCTTACTTTTTTGATGTGCTTCCTAATTTTGATGAAGACCGCGTATATGCGAGTGATATCAAAAAAGTTATACAATGGTACAATTTGCTTCAGGCAAATGATCTTATAGAATCACAAACTGAAGAGGTTGCAGATGCAGCTAAATCAGACGAAGAAGAATAAAAATCTTCAGTATAAAAGATTTAAGAAATCCTGTGATTGTATCACGGGATTTTTTGTTTTTACAAGTATTCTAAAGCTTATTAATACTTAAATTGCAGCTATGAACACTAGAGAAAATCAGCTACAAGCAATAGATCGTTTACTGACCATAATGGATGAACTGCGGGAGCAATGCCCATGGGATCGAAAGCAGACGCTGCAAAGTCTAAGACATCTTACTATTGAGGAAACCTATGAGTTGGGTGATGCCATTCTTGATAATGATTTGAAGGAAGTTAAGAACGAACTAGGAGACTTGCTGCTTCATATTATTTTTTATGCTAAAATAGGAAGTGAGACCCAGGATTTTGATATCGCAGATGTTGCAAATGGGATATGTGAGAAGTTGATTTCAAGACATCCGCATATTTATGGCGATGTATCTGTTGAAAATGAAGATGACGTAAAACGAAACTGGGAAAATCTAAAGTTGAAAGAAGGCAAGCAATCTGTTTTAGAAGGTGTGCCAAGATCTTTACCGGCTCTGGTAAAAGCTACCCGAATTCAAGATAAGGTTGCTGGGGTAGGTTTTGATTGGGAAGAACCAAAACAGGTTTTTGAGAAGCTTCAGGAAGAATTAACAGAATTACAAGTCGAAATAGATGCTCAAGACCAAGAAAAGATAGAAGCTGAATTTGGTGACGTATTTTTCTCGATGATTAATTATGCGCGGTTCTTAAAAGTAGATCCGGAAAGTGCGTTAGAGCGAACAAACAAGAAGTTTATCAAGCGCTTTCAGTATTTAGAATCAAAAGCTAAAGAGAGGAATAAAGCACTTCATGATATGACTTTAGGCGAAATGGATGTTTTCTGGGAAGAGGCTAAGAAACTTTAAAAAATTACACCTCAAAAATCTATTGTTTAACCTTAAAGTTCTTGTATTTTAAAGTGTAAAGTCTATTTTTGGAATTAAACCAATTTTATGGATTTTACAAACCCGTTAATTTACGGAGTGCCTTGCTTTTTAGGTCTTATTTTAGTAGAATTAACCTATAGTAAACATCACGATCACGACAAATTATATAATTGGAAGGATCTGGGTGCTAGTCTTACAATGGGTATAGGCTCTACGCTTATTGCACCACTAGTAAAGACAGTAACTGTTATCCTGCTTTTCAATTGGGTATATGATGTTTTTAATCCGGTTGTTGGAGGGGTGCGAACAAATATTTTTGGATGGGAATCTTTTGGTTATGCTTGGTACATTTGGATATTGTGTCAGTTAGCTGATGATTTTTCCTATTACTGGTTCCACCGTCAGAATCATATGGTGCGTTTCTTCTGGGCGGCTCACATTGTACATCATTCTTCGGATAATTTTAATTTAGGAACTGCAGTAAGAAACGGCTGGTTTACTATTTTTTATAAACCTTTATTTTATGTGTGGATTGTCGCTATTGGCTTTCCGCCAGAAATGCTTGTTGTTTGTCTGGGTATAGAGGCTTTGTGGCAATTTCAGTTACATTCGCAATACATTCCTAAACTAGGAATCATAGATAAGGTGTTTAATACACATACGATGCATCAGGTACATCACGCGCGTAACCTGGAATACATGGATAAAAACCACGGAGGTTTTCTAAACACCTTTGATCGCATCTTTGGAACTTTTAAAGAGCTTGATGAGGAAATAGATATTGAATACGGTGTAACTAAAGCACCTAATAGTTATAATCCGTTAATTATTCTTACGCATGAATATAAGGATATCTGGAGTGATATGAAACGCTCTCCTAAATTGAAACACAAATTTATGTACATCTTTGGACCTCCGGGATGGAGTCACGACGGAAGCACGCTTACTATTAAACAAATGCGTAAAAAATTAAAAGAAGAAGCTGAGCAGGAACGATTGAATCTAGAAATGGCAGCGGAGTAAATGGTTACTGGGGGGAGTTGTCAAATTTGGCTTCTCAGTTTAGCGAATTCTTTTTCTAACATAGAAAGTTTGTCTTCAATACCAGAACTAATGGCAGTTATACGTCTTTGATATACAGATGTTATTTTCCAGATTTCATTGATTTCAGAAAGGACAAAATTCAATTCGTCAATATTTTGATGTTCTGCTTTTAATACTAGCGTGTTATTTATTACATAAGCTTTGCGAAGTATAAGTTGGTCTTTTGTAAGAACCAAAACAATTGAGCCGTGTTCAATATTCTTATACTTATCTTTTTTTACAAATGTTCCTAAAACTACATCTTTAGGAAAAAGCCCTTGATTTTGATTGGTCATTTCTAGATTGGTCACCACAAAAGCGCGCATAGTTTCAGAGCTATCTACAGGTAATGTTACCTGAACCATATCTTGTACAAAACTTCGATTTTGGTAATTACTGATATAATCTGTTGTGTTTTTTTCTGTAATACACGGTATCTGTTTAAAGGTTTCCGGGTTGGATAAATCGTGTTGTTCAGACAGTGAACTTTTAAACTTTAAGAGTTCGTTAACCGTAAGTTCTCGTTTTAACAAGTCATCTATAGGTATGCTAAAATAATTAGCAATTTTAATAATGGTTTCTATTTTAGGTTCACTTCTACCTTCTTCATAAGCACCTAAAGTCCCTCTTTTTAAGTTGAATAGCTCAGCAAATGCCTGCTGACTCAGCGTTTTTACACTTCGTATTTTTCGAATATTTTTACCAAAAAAAGACATATTTTGCTAATTTTATTTGCAAATTGAAAATATTTAATTATATTTACCTAACAATATTAGCAAAAACTATTTTATTCAGCTAATTTTTTTAGTGGGTATTCTAGTTTTCAATATTGTAAAAAATATTCATCAATCAAAAATCAAACAGTATGACAGCATTAATTCACGCATTGTTAACAATAATAATTAACTTAATCTGAACAATTAAAAACTAGTTTTTGTATTATTAACTTTTAGAAATCCTTAACAACCTGCAACCAAAAGTCGATGAAAGATCATTTCCTTATAACCAAAAATTATTTACTTGAACTTGATTTTAATATCACCTTTCAGAATCCTGAAGATGGTATACTGGTCGTCCAAAAAGAAAATTCTGGAATTAAAAATCTGATTTTGGGTGTAGCACCACCCATTCTCATTTTGGAACAATTCATCTTTAAAATTAACAACCAGTCAGAAAAAGTTTTTAAAAGTCTCCTTCAAAAAAATAGAGACATCATTCACGGAGCTTTTGTGCTGAATGAGAGTGGTGAAAAAGTAATCTTTAGAGACACGCTTCAGATAGAGAATATGGATTTAAATGAGTTGGAAGGCTCTTTAAATTCACTGAGTTTACTGATGAGTGAGTATTCAGATAAAATAATAGAATTTTCAAAATATTAAATCTTAGAAATCATGAACATATTTAAGCGCTTATTTAAAATTGGAGAGGCAGAGGCTAATTCCGCTATTGATAACATGGAAGACCCTATCAAATTAACCGAGCAGGGCATACGTGATATGAAACAAGACCTTGATAAAAGTCTTGAGGCTCTTGCGCAGGTAAAAGCACTTGCAATACGGGCAAGGAATGATCAAGAGGAATTTCAGGATAAAGCAGAAGATTATCAGAGCAAGGCTATCGTGATTTTGAAGAAGGCTCATAATAAGCAGATGGATGCTGCCGAAGCAGATAGACTGGCGAAAGAAGCTTTAGTCAAAAAAGAAGAAGCGCAGAAGCAGGTAGATCAAGCCAAGACTGAGTCTGAAAAATTTGATGCTAACGTTGCTCAATTGCAAAAGAATATTCAGAATATAAAATCGAATATCAGCAAGTGGGAGAACGAACTCAAAACGCTGAAAGCGCGTGTGAAAGTTAGTAATGCCACAAAAAGCTTGAATAAGCAAATGGCAGAATTAGACAGCACGGGTACTGTTTCTATGTTAGAGCGTATGAAAGATAAAGTTGCTCAAGAAGAGGCGCTTGCCGAAGCGTATGGTGATATTGCAAATGCGTCTAAATCTATAGACGATGAGTTGGATAAGGCTGCAGATACAACTACAGCAAAAGCTGATGACGAACTCGAAAAATTAAAATCACAACTGGGTCTTGACGACTCTAAAAAACAGGGGTAATAGTGGATGCAACCTTAACAGAAGTACTGTTCTCAGACGTCAATATAGTGTTATCTATTTTGCTCCTCATTTTGATCCTGTATTGGATTGTTACAATGGTAGGCGGTATTGATTTTGATCTGGATATTGACGTAGATGTTGATGCAGACCTAGATCTGGATACTGGGTTAGAGGGCGGTAATATGGATTTCGAAGATGTCTCTAATGTTGAGGTGACTAAAGAAAATGTGATCGGAAAACGCCGTAAGCCTTTAAAAGGTTGGCAGATTTTCTTGATCTATTTTAATTTCGTTGGACTTCCTTTTATGTTCACATTTACTTGTTGGATTTTTGTCTGGTGGTTGATGACGACGCTGACTACAGCGCTCACAATGACCTATGATTCGGTTTTTGGCTTTGCAATAATGCTAATAGCCTTAGTTCCGGCATTGGTTGTCAATAAGATTTTCACTACTCCATTCAAAGGTTTTTTCAGACACTTAAATAAAGATGGTGATGTTGCAGTAGATTATTTGGGAAGAAAAGCAACCTTGCTTTCTACTATTACCGGTGATAAATTGGGTAACGCAGAAGTACTTGCAGACGGAAATACAATGTCTATTTACGTGAAATCGCTCACTGGAGAACCGCTTACTTACGGTAGCACCGTACTCATTATCAAACATTCTGAAGATCAGAATTTTTACCTCGTACAGAATTATAACGACTAAATAAATCAATCAAAAAATGAATCAAGTATTACCAATTATTGGAGTTGGGTTAGGAATTCTCTTGTTCTTAATCATCGTTTATTTCGCGATCATCGCGATGTTTTACAAAAAAGTACACCAAGGTCAGGCGCTAATTCGTACCGGTTTCGGTGGGACAAAAGTGGCTACAGACAAAGGACTTTATGTGGTTCCGGTCTTTCACAGAGTGGAAATTATGGACGTTTCTGTAAAGAAAATCCAGATTGAAAGACTGGGTGTTGAAGGTCTTATCTGTAAAGACAATATGCGGGCTGACATTAAAGTAGCATTCTTCGTTCGTGTGAATAATGATATTTCTTATATCAAAAAAGTTGCGCAAACTATTGGTGTTGCCCGTGCTTCTCGTATAGAAACCCTAGAAGATCTTTTTGAAGCTAAATTTTCTGAAGCGCTTAAAACGGTAGGTAAAAAGTTTCAATTTATTGAATTATACGAGGCGCGTCGCGAATTTCGGGATGAGATTGTAGATATCATCGGTACAGATCTTAACGGGTATACCTTAGAAGATTGTGCAATTGACTTTTTAGAACAAACTCCGGTGATGCATCTAAAACCAGATAATATTCTGGATGCGGAAGGCATTAAGAAGATTACTGAGTTGACTGCTGTTCAAAACGTAAAAGCAAACTTGATCAAGCGCGATGAGGAAAAAACCATTCGTAAGCAAGATGTGGAAGCACGTGAAGCTATTTTGGAGTTAGACAAGCAATTGGCTGAAAAAGAAGAACAGCAAAAAAGAGAGATAGCAAACATCAAAGCTCGTGAAGAAGCCGAAACGATGAAAGTTGCAGAAGAAGAGCGTCTTAAATCGGAAACGGCACGTATTGCTACACAGGAAAAAGTTAAAGTTGCTGAAGAAAACATGGAGCGTCAGATTATTGTCGCTGCTAAGAATAAGCAACGTACTGATGCTGTAGAAACCGAAAGAGTAGAAAAAGACCGTCTGCTAGAAGCTACTGAAAGAGAGCGTGTGGTTACATTGGCTCAGATCGAAAAAGAAAAGGTAGTAGAAGTTGAAAAGAAAAATATTCAGGATGTGATTCGCGACCGTGTGATGCTTGAAAAAGGCGTGGTAGAAGAGCAGGAGAATATGAAAGATATTCAAGCATTTAAAACTGCAGATCGTGATAAGCAGGTGAAAATTACTATTGCCGAAGCGAATGCGCAGGAAGATTTGATCAAAACTATTAAAGCTGCTGAGGCTCAGAAAGAGGCTGCAAAACAAAAAGCAGAAGAGATCAATATAGAGGCACTTGCGCACAAAGAAGCTTCTGAGAAGGAAGCTCAGGCACGTAAGATTTTAGCAGAAGCACAAGCTAAAGAAGAAGCGACTGTGGGTATGTCTGAAGCTCAGGTTATGCACGCTAAAGCTGATGCTAACGAGCGTCAGGGAATTGTTGAAGCATCTATCATCGAGAAGAAAATGAAAGCTGAAGCAGCTGGTATGGAAGCTAAAGCAGATGCGAAGCGCAAAGACGGTATGGCTGAAGCAGATGTGATCAAAGGCAAAGCACTGGCTGATGCTGCCGGTATTGAAGAGAAAGCAAATGCAATGAAGAAACTAGACGGTGTAGGTAAAGAACACGAAGAGTTTAAACTACGTCTTGATAAAGAATTACAAGTTGATCTGGCACATATAAATATTCAGAAAGATATTGCTGATGCTCAGGCTCAGGTGATAGGAGATGCGCTTAAAGCTGCTAAGATTGATATTGTAGGTGGTGAGACGATGTTCTTTGATCAGATCATTGGTCAGATTACAAAGGCTAAAGGGTACGACCGTTTGGTTGCAAACAGCACCAATATTCAAGATGTAAAAAATGCAATTTTAGGAAGTGACGATGTCAAAGGCAATCTGCTTGAAAAAGTAAAAGAGTTTGCAGACAAATACGGTGTTTCTTCAGAAGATATCAAAAACCTGACTATTGCTAATCTGCTGATGCATCTTAAGGATCAATCGCACGACAGTGAGGAGCAGACCTTATTTAGTAATCTGTTCAACCTGGCTAAAGGCTTGGGGATAGATAGTAAGAAGTTGAAGTGATAAACTTCAGAAGCTCAGGCACACGTTCTCTTAAAACCGAGAGCGTGTGTTTATAAGGTATTCTTAGCTTCACAGGAAGTATAGAAAACGTTCACTCTTTTTAATTCTTTCTTGGAATTGAATTCGAATTCACTCGTTTTATTTTTTAGACGAAAAACCCATGACAAAAAAGTCACAAACCACTATAAACAATCCTAAAGAAAACCTTGCTCAAGATACACTTGATGGTGGTACGTATGCAATCATACGCAGCCGACTTCAAAAACAAAAGCAGGACCTGCAGGATCGGTTATCTCAGCTTAATGAAGAGCGCAAATCAGTATTTGGCTCATTAGAGACTAAGCTTATTGCAAACGACCGCATTAGCACGGAAAATAACTGTATTGCGCGTGATATTGTTTCGTTAGGTAACACTTGTATTTTTGGATATAATGTCCATTTTGGCCTGCGTACAGAAATCGTACTTTCTGATGTTTTTAGCATTTACAACTTCACCGAAAATCGTTTTGAGCCTACTGCATTAGACTTATTAGATGATACGACTTTTAAAACAGATTTTTCCAACCTCTATAAGTATTATAGGAATACCATTTTTTCTCGTTTTGCCGTTATAGGCAATTACTTGCATATGGTTTTTCAGTTAAGCGAGAGTGTCTCTGATATCAAGACTTTCAAGTGGTTAATCAAAGAAAATAAACTCGAGTATGTAGATAACCGTAGCGACCACGAGTATCGCTTTCCCCCGCAGCACGAGTTTAAATGGCAGGCGGTTAGCCGCGAGATGCATCGTTATGGTGTGCATTCGCATGTTTCAATTTTAGACCGTGTTTTTGTAGAAACCATAGGCGGTGATCTCACCATCAAGATTGAAGATAATACGGAGGATGGTAAGGGGATTTTTTCTGAACCTGTAGAACACTATGACCAGACATTAGATGATGGTCAGTACCGCTATGCAAATCTGGGTAACTTGATCGTTATCGATATCAAACCTTTTCAGGAGGCGTCCCGTTATTTTGTGTACAATCATAAGATTAAGCAAGTTCATAAAATTCAAAGTGTTGGCGTTGCAGCTGTGTTGCTTCCGGATGACCAAGGGATTATTTTTCCTAACGGCTATTACTTGCAGACTGGTGAATACAAAGTTTTTGATGACGGACTTTTAGATTTAAAATTTCAAGAAAAAACAGTCTCTCCTAATGGTGAAGATTTCTTGTATGTATTCTACGAGGGAAGCAAAGGACTTTATAAACTGATGTCTTATAATATCATCAGTCAGGAAATAAAAACACCAATTGTTTGTAGTGGTTTTACCATTCTTGAAAATGGGGAACTCTGCTATTTTACTGCGGAAGATAATCAGACCAAGCATCATGTCGTTCAGATCTGGCAAACTCCTTTTTTAAAAGGGGATTATATGCCCTCACAGCATACCGAATCTATGCTCTACAAAATAGGGAATAAGGATATTGTGAAAGCAATGGCCGAATCACAGGCACTTATTACCTTGTTGAATAAGGAAGATAATTACGATGGCTTGTATGCAGATATTGCGAAGTCTGCAAAAGATATTCAGGATTCTTATTATTGGTTAGCCGAAGAAGAGGCCGAAGGTTTGGATCTTCCGCTACGCGAAATCAATAAAGCTGCAAATGCTGCGATAGATGAGTTTGAAAAAGTAACCGAACTCCGTCGCCATGCTGCTACACAAACTAAAGAATTACGTGAAGAAGCTGAGAAGATTTTTTCTAAGATTAAGAGTTCTTCGTTTAAAAGTATTAATGATTTTGTTGTCTTATTGACTCAACTGCGTATGCTGCGTGGTAAGGTGATTAGCCTGCGAGACGTGCGTTACGTAAATGTTGATTTCTTAAACGAGCTAGAGACCGAAATAGGAGAACAAACTCAAAAAATATCAAGACGCTGTGTTCAGTTTTTATTAGATGATAAAGCTTTACAACCGTATCACGATCAGGTTGCTGCGAAATATGATGAGCTAGAGCAGGTCAAGAAGGTTATCGAAGCTAAAAAGCTTGAAGAAGAAGTCAATCAGATCGCTGCAGATTTAGAGTTGCTAATCGATATCGTAACCAATTTGGAGATTGAAGATACCGCACATGCAACAAAAATTGTAGATAATATATCGTTGATTTTCGCGACGATTAATCAGTTAAAAGCGGCTTTAAAAAACAAGAAAAAAGCGCTGGGAAGCGCAGAGGCACAAGCTGATTTCTCGGCACAGCTTAAATTGATAGATCAGAGTATCATCAATTATATAGATATCGCTTCAACACCTGAGAAGTGCGATGAGTTTCAGAATAAAATTTCGATACAACTTGAAGAGTTAGAAGGGAAATTTGCAGATTTTGAAGAGTTTATCACGGTTATTCTTGAGAAGCGCGAAGAGGTTTATGCCGCTTTTGAAGCGCGTAAGAATAGCTTGGTTGAGAAGCGTAATAAAAAAGCGCTTGCGTTACAAAATGCTTCTGAGCGTATATTAAAAGGCGTTTCTAAGCGAGCACAAAGTCTGGGTTCTGCAGATGAGATCAATGGGTATTTTGCTTCAGATCTAATGATCAATAAGCTACGGGATATCATCGTGCAGCTTAATGAACTGGAAGATAGTGGTAAGGCCGAAGAGCTGGAGACTGCGCTTAAAGTAGCGCGGGAAGATGCGCTGAGAAAGCTAAAAGACAAGCTTGACCTGTATGAAGATGGTGAGCATGTAATCCGTTTAGGGAAGCATAAGTTTGGTGTAAACAAGCAACCTCTGGATTTGACTATTGTTCTAAAAAATGGAGAGCTTGCTTATCACTTAACGGGAACCGATTTTTATGAGAAGTTGAACCATCCTGTATTGTTGAATTCCAGACAGATTTGGGATCAGGAATTTGTTTCTGAGAATGATAGTATTTATCGTTCGGCTTATTTGGCCTATAAAATATTTGATGCTTCAGATAAGCAATATTTGCACGAATTATCTGATGAAGATTTGTTGAAGAAAATACAAGAATTGAGTAGTTCTAATTACAGTGAAGGCTACGTAAAAGGCGTACATGATCTGGATGCTGCTCAAATCTTAAAAGTTTTGCTGCAGAAATATGTTGATCTGGGCTTGTTGCGATTCGATCCTAAAATACGAGCCTATGCGCAGTATTTTTGGAACAGTCTTGAGCAAGAAGAACAGCACCTACTTGATCAGAAACTCAAAGCTAGCGGAGCGGTTTTACAGTATTTTCCTGCTGATAAAGAATATGAGTTTATCCTGAATTTATTATTTAAAAAGATAACAGCTTTTAATGAAGAAAACCAACTTTTTGATTATGTAGATACTCAGGAAATAACCAAATATCTTTTTGATGAATTGCAAAATGACGATTCGTTTATAAGAAGTGCAGTTGCTGTTGATATTAAAGAGTCTTTTGTCAAAAGCTTGAAAGACAAGCAAGCCGATTTAAAATTTAAAAACAGCTACGAAAGTCAGGCAGATTATGAATCTAAAATTGCTTTAGTCAAACAGTGGGTTGGCGCATTTATAAGGAATGAAAGCAGTTTACATAATGAGCTTACGTTGGCGCAACGTTCCAGATATATTGATGAGGTTGTTTGCCTGATTTTATTTGAGGACGATTCAGTCTCAAAAATAAACGTTGGTAAACCTTCGGAAAAGATTGAAAATTTGAAAGGCGACCATAGAAGCTTAGAAAATGGAAGTTTGCTTTTTAATTTTCACGACTTTATAACAGAACTCAGTCATTTTGTAGCTGAATATGTTCCTGCATTTGAAGCATTTAGAAAAGCAAAGCACGAGGTTACAGAAACTTTAAAAGAAGAGCTGAAGCTCGAAGAATTTAAACCGAAAGTTTTGACCTCATTTGTGCGTAATAAATTGATTGATCAGGTTTATTTTCCGCTGTTTGGAGATAATCTTGCGAAGCAATTAGGAACAGTGGGGGATACCACGCGCACAGATCGTATGGGAATGCTGTTGTTGATCTCGCCACCGGGTTATGGTAAAACTACGCTGATGGAGTATATCGCAAATCGTCTGGGCTTGATTTTTATGAAAATTAACGGCCCGGCAATAGGTCACGAAGTGACATCTGTTGATCCTGCTGCAGCTACAAATTCCGCTTCTAGGGAAGAGTTGAAAAAGCTCAATCTTGCTTTTGAAATGGGAAATAACGTGATGTTGTATCTAGACGATATACAGCATTGTAATCCGGAGTTTTTACAGAAATTCATTTCTCTATCTGATGGGACGCGCAAAATAGAAGGTGTTTATAATGAACAGCCTAAAACCTACGATTTAAGAGGTAAGAAGTTTTGCATTATCATGGCGGGTAACCCGTATACCGAAAGTGGTGCCAAGTTTCAGATTCCTGATATGTTAGCAAACCGTGCAGATATTTATAATTTGGGTGATATCATCGGCGATACTGCTGATTTATTTAAACTCAGTTTGATTGAAAATTCGCTTACTGCAAACCCGGTTTTACAACAGTTGAGCAGCTCACATTTTGACGATGTTTATACGCTATTAGAACGTTTAGAGACCGGAAATAACGAGTTGCAGTTAAAAGGAAACCACAGCAATCGCGAGTTAGAAGAATACACTTCAATTTTAGAGAAAGTACTGAAAGTTAGAAACACAATCCTTAAAGTTAATGAAGCTTATATAAAGTCTGCAGCAATGGAAGATGCGTATCGCACCGAACCGGCGTTCAAACTCCAAGGATCGTACCGTGACATGAATAAACTCGTTGCTAAAGTTGTGCCTATAATGAATGAGAAGGAATTACAAATCTTATTATTAGCGCATTATGAAAGTGAAGCGCAAACCTTAACCGGTTCTGCCGAAGCCAATTTGCTGAAATACAAAACGCTTATCAATTCGATTTCTAAAGAAGAAGAAGCTCGCTGGGAATCTATCAAAGAAACTTTTGTGAAAAATAACAAGCTTAAAGGTTTTGGTGAAGCTAATGAGATGGCTCAGGTATTAGCGCAAATGATGCAATTTTCAGATAACCTAGAAGGAATTAAAAAAGTCCTTGAGCGTGGTTTGAAGTCTTAATTAACGCTTAAGGTTCTTATATTTTTTTTTGATAGTAGCCTTGTTTTTATCAGCAAAAATAACGGCGTAATAGCCTATTTGCATAGCTGTTGTAAATAAGAAGAATCTACTGATTAGTTCTCTTGGTTTCATAGTTGTTTGTTTTCATTAAGTATACGTTTTGAGTGATGTATTCTTAGTTAAATAAAACCTATAATTGAGACTTCTTGTTAAAATCTGTATTTTCAGGCACAACTAAACTTTTTATGGAACCACGACTACAAAAAATAGAACCACGTAAAATAGTAGGTAAATGCCTTATTACAACTCTTTCTTTTGATGATACTGCTACACTGTGGCAAGACTTTATGAGCAGACATAAGGAAATTAAAAATCGTGTAGACTCCGGATTTTATTCCATGCAGGTTTATCCTTTTGGTCTTAAAGTCGAAGAGTTTACGCGTGAAACTAAGTTTGAACGCTGGGCAGCTGTAGAGGTAAATAGCTTTGAGAATGTACCTGACGGAATGCAAACTAAAACAATTGCAGGCGGCTTGTATGCTGTTTTTACCCACGTGGGACCAGTAAAGCAGTTTGTAGAAACTTCTAATTATATTTATGGAACCTGGTTGCCACAATCAAAATATAAACTAGATGAGCGTGCCCATTTTGAAAGACTAGGAGAAAAATATTACGGGCCTAGTCATCCGGAAAGTGAAGAGGAAATATGGATCCCTATACAGCTTAAATAGTTAGCGGTGATGATAAGGTTCGTTTCTTAAAATGGTAAACGCTCTATAAACTTGCTCGGTCATAAATAATCGAATCATTTGGTGCGAAAAAGTCATTTTTGATAATGAAATCTTCCCTTGTGCTTTTGCATAAACTTCTGGAGAAAACCCGTAAGGACCGCCAATAACAAAAACGAGTGTTTTGATACCACTATTCATTTTTTTCTGAAGATAATCTGCAAATTTTTCGCTGGTCAGGTCTTTTCCTTTTTCATCCAATACAATAAGTTGATCCTGAGCACTGAGTTTTGACAGAATCAATTCACCTTCTTTTTCTTTTTGTTGATCTTCAGAGAGGTTCTTGGTTTTTTTTAGATCAGGGATAATCTCCAGATCAAAATTCACGTAGAATTTTAAGCGTTTTGTATAAATAGAAATCAACTCGTCTAGGTTGCGGTCGTCGGTTTTACCAATGCAGAGCAGTTTTATATTCATTCTTCAAAATTAGTATTTTTCAATTTTGAACACTTTATAAAATAAGATATCTTAACACTATTTGCAATTAGGTGTTGTAAATTGCTCGGTTGTTTGTCTAACTTAGCAAAAATTCGTTCCATATTTATGATTTCAGAAATTAAGCTTTTAGAAGAGGTAAATCTTATTATAAAAAATGCAATTCGGGAAGATATTGGTCCCGGTGATTACAGTTCGTTAGCCTGTATACCAGCAGATGCAACAGGTAAAGCCAAGCTTCTGGTAAAAGAACCCGGTGTTATTGCCGGAGTAGATTTTGCTAAGCGTGCTTTTGATTATGTTGACTCAGAACTTGAAATTGAGGTATTAATCAAAGACGGAGAATCTGTTAATGAAGGAGATATTGTGTTTTATGTTTCGGGCAGTTCTCAAAGTATTTTAAAAGCAGAGAGGTTGGTGCTTAATGCTATGCAGCGCATGAGTGCGATAGCGACAAAGACCAAACAATATGTAAGCCTTTTAGAAGGAACAAATACTCAAATTCTGGATACGCGTAAAACCACACCGGGTTTTAGAGCTTTAGAAAAAATGGCTGTGAAAATTGGTGGTGGCGAAAACCATCGTTTTGCGTTGTATGATATGGTAATGTTGAAAGATAATCACATTGATTTTGCAGGTGGCATTGTTGAAGCGATAGCGAAAACTAAACAATATTTAGCTGAAAATAATTTGGATCTCAAGATTATTGTTGAAGCTCGAGACCTTAAAGAAGTTGATGCAATTTTAGAAGCAGGTGGCATTTACCGCATTTTGCTGGATAACTTTAATTATGAAGATACACGTACTGCAGTAGAAACGATTGGTGACAAATGCTTAACCGAATCCTCAGGGAATATAAATGAAGAGACTCTCGCTGAATATGCAAAATGTGGTGTAGATTATATATCGAGTGGAGCGTTAACCCATTCGGTTTACAATATGGATTTAAGTTTAAAAGCAGTTTGATGAGTGACGAGTGGGATGATAAATTAAAGACGATTCCATTATTACTACCTCTGGTCAAGTGGGCAAAGACAATTATTTTACCCGGCTTTGAAGGTTTGTCGCTTTATGACTTTTGGGAAATGTATGCCATTGGCATAATAAAGGGAACTTTTGCAACGCGGGCAAGTGCAGTAGCTTTCAGTTTTTTTATGGCGCTTTTTCCATTTTTTCTATTTATTTTGAACTTGATTCCATACGTTCCCATAAATGGGTTTCAAACTGATTTTCTTTCTTTTATAAATAATTTATTGCCTCCTCAAACTCAAGATTTTTTTGATCCCATTCTGCTGGATATTGCAGCAAATCAGCGTGGCGGACTTTTATCGTTTACTTTGATCTTTGCTATATTCCTGATGACAAATGGGGTTAATGCTATTTTTACAGGTTTTGAGTATAGCTTTCATTCGGTGACTAATAGAAATATGTTTAAGCAATATGCTGTGGCTCTGGGGGTTTCGTTAATGTTGGCATTGTTGTTGCTTGTAGTAGTTATAGTGGTGCTGTACCTTCAGTTTTCTATTACAGAATTGAAACGACGCGGTATCGTAAATGAAGATAATTTGTGGATATCCAGATTGGGAAGTTTTATTTCACTTTTAATTCTGATTTACGGAGTGGTCGCGACACTTTATTATTTTGGAACTAAAGAAGGAAAAAGCACCCGGTTTTTTTCAATAGGAGCGACACTAACAACAATTTTATTTGTGGTGACAACTTATTTATTTGGTATTTACATCAATAATTTTGCAACGTATAACCAATTATACGGTTCTATTGGTGCTTTATTGATAATGATGGTTTATATCTGGCTCAATTCTAACTTATTACTTTTGGGTTTTGAATTGAATGCTACGATGTATCGTCTAAAAAAGCGAAGAGATCTTAAAAAATCGCAAATATCTTGAATTTAACTGTTGGATTATTAAAAATATCCTATTATTGATCTTGATACTTTGTTGAATTAAAAAAAATAACCCCTTTAAATAACGATTATGAAAAAAATATGTGCTTTTTTAATGTTTGCTCTTATTTCTGCAGCAGGAATGTTTGCTCAAGATGTTACTGGTAAATGGAAAACTATTGACGATGAGACTGGTGATGCAAAATCTATTGTAGAGATTTACAAACAAGATGGTAAGATTTACGGTAAAATTATCGAAATCCTTAATAAAGATCGTCAAGATGCTAAATGTGTTGATTGTCCCGGTTCTGATAAAGGAAAACCTGTTCAAGGTCTTGTAATCATCAAGGGTTTAGTGAAAGACGGTGATGAGTATAATGATGGAAAAATTTTAGATCCTCAAAGTGGAAAACTCTATAAGTGTTTAATTGAGCTAGAGAATCCTGATAAACTTAAAGTTCGTGGTTATATTGGTTTTTCATTATTAGGAAGAACTCAATATTGGGCACGCGTTAAATAACATTAAACTTCTTATAAACTAAGGCTGTTTCTAAAACTAGAGACAGCCTTTTTTTTATCTTTACCCTCGTGTATTTTGTAGATGTAATCTTACCTATTCCTGTTGAAAATGCGTTCACGTATCGCATCAGTGAAGCCGAATATTCCTTTATAAAACCAGGGATGAGGCTTGCTGTGCCTTTTGGTAAAAGCAAGATTTATACTTCTCTAGCAATACGCGTACATCAAGAGGAGCCGCGTATTTACGAGGCTAAAGAAATAGAACAAATTCTTGATGAAGTACCTGTAGTTCATCAAGCACAGTTGAATTTCTGGAAGTGGATGGCAAGCTATTATATGGCTACTTTAGGAGAAATCATGCGAGCGGCATTGCCCGGCGCTTTTCTTTTAGAAAGCGAGACCATTATAAAAAAACTTTCTAATGATAATGCAGAAGAGTATTTGGATAGTTTAGATGACGAAAGTTTACTCATTTTAAAAACTTTTAAGGATCAATCTATTTTACGCATTAGTGAAGTGATGCAGGTTTTGGATAAAAAAAAGGTACTTCCCAGTATCAACCGTTTAATAGATTTGAATCTGGTAGCTCTTGATCAGGAGATTTATGAGGCTTATAAGCCTAAGCTGGTAAAATATGTGCGTCTTACTAAAGAATATGAACAAGAGGCAAATATGCATATTGCACTTGATGAACTCAATAGAGCTCCAAAACAACGCGAGCTATTACTCAATTATTTTTCGATACAAGCGCGTGCTAAAAAACCGATAAAAGCTAAAGAGTTACAGGAGCAAAGTGGAGCTTCTTCTGCTCAATTGAAGGCTTTGGTAAGCAAGGGTATTTTTGAAACCTATAAAATTAAGAAGGATCGTATTGTGTATTCAGGTAAAGAAGATAGTGCCGTTAAACAATTAAATACGCAGCAAGAGAATGCTTTAAAGGAAATAAAAGCTTCATATGATTCGCACGAAGTTTGTTTGCTACATGGGGTTACTGCTTCTGGTAAGACAGAAGTTTACGTTAATCTTATTAAAGAGTATTTAGCTGAAGGAAAACAGGTACTCTATTTATTACCCGAAATTGCTCTTACAACACAACTTGTTTCCCGATTGCAGGAATTTTTCGGGAATCAACTTTCAGTTTATCATTCTAAATATTCTGTTCATGAGCGCGTAGAAGTGTGGAATAATGTCTTAAATAAAGCTTCTAAAGCTCAACTTGTTTTAGGAGCACGTAGTGCTTTGTTTCTTCCTTTTGAGAATCTAGGGCTTGTGGTTGTTGATGAGGAGCACGAGAGTAGTTATAAACAATACGATCCTGCACCTCGCTATCAGGCTCGTGATGCAAGTATTGTTTTGGCATTTCAGCAGGGAGCAAAAGTTTTATTAGGTTCCGCTACACCTTCTTTAGAGACGTATTATAATGCCAGTACCGGTAAGTATGGTCTGGTTACAATGAAAGAGCGCTATGGTAATATTTTAATGCCCGAAAATAGTATAATAGACATTCAGGATAAATACCGTAAAAAGCGAATGACCGGGCATTTTAGTGATGATCTCTTGCGTGCCATTACTGATGCTCTTGATCTGGGAGAACAAGTAATCTTATTTCAAAATAGAAGAGGGTATTCTCCTATATTAGAATGTAATACGTGTGGGCATGCTCCACAATGTCCTAATTGTGATGTGAGTTTGACTTTTCATAAGCATCGCAGTCAGTTGCGTTGTCATTATTGTGGTTATCATATTGCTATGCTCCAAAAATGTATGGCTTGCGGTAGTGAGGAGTTGGATACTAAAGGATTCGGTACAGAACAAGTAGAAGTAGAGCTTAAGGAATTATACCCGGAGTATAATATAGGTCGAATGGATTCTGACACGACTCGGGGTAAATATGGCTTTGAGAAAATCATTACCGCTTTTGAGCAGGGCGAGGTAGATATTCTTGTAGGAACGCAAATGCTTACAAAAGGACTCGATTTTAGAAATGTGACTCTTGTAGGAATTTTAAATGCAGACAGTATGCTCAATATTCCGGATTTTAGGGCTCACGAACGCAGTTTTCAGTTGATTCAGCAAGTTTCCGGAAGGGCAGGACGTACGCAAAAACGGGGTACGGTGTTGATTCAAAGTTATAATCCGCATCATCAGATTTTGCAGCAGGTTTCAACGAATGCCTATGAAAAGATGTATCACGAGCAACTTGAAGAACGTCATGTGTATAAGTATCCGCCATTTTGCCGAACGATTAAAATTACGTTGAAACATCGGGATTTTCAAAAGATTGAAGAATCTTCAGTTTGGCTGGGGCAAGCTTTAAAAAATGTGTTTAAAGATCAGGTTTTGGGGCCAGAACCGCCGCCAGTTTCAAGAATCCGGAATGAGTATTACAGAAACATTCTTATAAAAATTCCTAGAAAGCAAAGTCTTGAAAAAACTAAGAAAGCAATCTTAAAAATACGAAGTAGTTTTCTGAGTATTTCTCAATACAGAAGTGTCAAAATAGTTCTCGACGTAGATAATTATTAGACAAAAAAAATCCTGCTTGAATCAAGCAGGATTTTTTTTGTCTAATAATTATCTCGAGAGTGCTTCCATAAGTTTTGTTTTCTTATGTCTGCTTAAAGGAATTTTATCTCCTTCGATCTCTATATTTCTACTGTTGTATTTCTCAACTTTGTCCATATTAATAATATACGATTTGTGTATACGCATAAATCGTTCTGCCGGAAGCTGTGCTTCAAAAGCTTTCATCGTTGAAAGTACTATGATAGGCTCATTGTAGGTAACCAACTTCACATAATCTCCTAAAGCTTCGATAAATTTTAGGTCGTTCAAAAACACTTTTTTCTTCTTCAGATTACTCTTCACGAAGATATAATCATCATCTTCAACATTGCCTTCGGTTTTAAGACGGTGAAGATTAATGGCTTTGTGTACTGCATTTAAGAAACGGTCTTTTGTAAGCGGTTTTCTTAAATAATCTATGGCGTTATAGTTAAAAGCCTTGTATGCATATTTTGTTTTACCGGTGACGAATATAATTTGTGGTTTATGTACCAAATCATCCAGTAAATCAAAACCAGTCAAAATAGGCATTTCAATATCTAAAAAGATAAGGTCAACCTTAGTTTCTAGAAGTCCATTTTTCGTTTCAATTGCATTGTTGTATTGTGCCGCTAGTCGCAGGTTGGGATGATCTTTAATCATCTTTACGATTGCGAGGCGTTGCAGACTTGAATCGTCAACAACAGCACAGTCTAAAATTAATTCTTCCAAAGTTGTGTTTTGAGATGGCGTTAGTTTATCAAATCTAGGTACAATTTATGGATAAAGCAACTTTTTTGTGTAGTTCATCGATATTTCTTCATTTTTTTTTATTTTAAATTAAAAAAGGGGTGTTTGTAGTCGAATATCCTAATTCTACTTTTGTTATCTGAAAAATTAAAAGTACTTTTGCACTCATTTTTAAATAAACTATTTTATGAATCATTACGAAACTGTTTTCATCTTGAATCCCGTTTTATCTGATGACCAGGTAAAGGAAACAGTAAAGAAATTTGAAGATTTTCTTGTTTCTAACGGCGCCAAGATGATAGCTAAAGAAGATTGGGGGCTAAAAAAATTAGCTTACGCAATCCAGAACAAAAAAAGTGGCTTTTACCACCTTTTTGAATTTACGGTACCGGGAGAGGTTATCGCAAATTTTGAACTAGAGTTTAGACGTGACGAGCGTATTATGCGTTTCTTAACGGTAAGCTTAGACAAGCACGCGATCGAGTGGGCTGAAAAGCGTAGAAAAAGAAACAAAGAAAAAGCATAGTTATGGCATCATCTATTGAGCAACAAGCGAAAGCTAAGAAAGATGGAGAAATTAGATATTTAACTCCGTTAAATATTGAGACCTCTAAAACAAAAAAATACTGTCGTTTTAAGCGTTCAGGTATTAAGTATATTGACTATAAAGATGCAGATTGGTTAGGATCTTTTGTAAATGAACAAGGTAAGTTGTTACCACGTCGTCTTACAGGTACGTCATTAAAATACCAACGTAAAGTAAGCGTAGCGGTTAAGCGTGCAAGACACCTAGCTCTTATGCCTTATGTAACGGATTTATATAAATAAAAACTAGATAAAGATGGAAGTTATACTTAAGAAAGACGTCGACAATCTAGGATTTGTTGATGATTTAGTTACTGTAAAAAACGGTTACGGAAGAAACTTTTTGATTCCACAGGGTCACGCTGTTTTAGCTACTCCTTCTGCTAAGAAAGTATTAGCTGAAAATTTAAAGCAACGTGCATATAAAGAGAAGCAAGTAATTGATGCTGCTAAAGCACAAGCTGAAAAATTAAACGGTTTAGAGATTAAACTTACAGCTAAGTCTGGTGAAGCAGACAAATTATTTGGTTCTATCACTGATGCAGACCTTGCAAATGCACTTTCTAAAGAAGGTGTTGAGATTGATAAAAAATACATCACTATTGCTGGTGGTAACATCAAGCGTTTAGGTCAATACGATGCTAGTCTTCGTTTTCACCGTGAGGTAGTATCAAATCTTACATTTGACGTGGTAGCAGAGGCTTAAGCCTTTTAAACTATACTTAAAAGCTTCCGTCTGACGGAAGCTTTTTTTATTTAAAAAATTCTCAGATTATGAAGTATATCAGACTTTCAAAAGAACAATTGGATGAGATGCATCAAGAATTTATAAATTTTCTTGCAGCACAATCTATCACTGCTGATGAGTGGGACGATATCAAAAAAAATAAACCAGAAGTTGCAGAGCAGGAGCTAGATGTTTTTAGTGATTTGGTTTGGGAGGGTGTTTTAGGGAAAGTTGAATATCTAGAACATTTTTCGCAACAGCATATGTTTTTATTTAAAGTAGGAGATCTTAAAATAAGTATGATCTCTATTGAGGTAGAGAATAAAAGTATAGATATTACGACTCCGCAAGGTTATAAATGGTTGCAGGAAAATTTTATGAAAGACGAAGTGAATTTGTATAGTTCGAGTAAACTTTTATCTGATGATCGCAATAATGATATTTTTGTATTGATTCGTCAGGGGGCAAATATTACTCAGGGTGACTTGTACAGGTGGTTTGAAAAATTTGTTGAAGTAGATTAATTCAAACTTATTTAAAGATTAAAGCCTGATTGAAAAAATTTCAATCAGGCTTTTTTTATTCGTATCTAAGAGATTCTATAGGATCTAATTTAGCTGCTTTTAAAGCCGGAAATAATCCTGCTACAACAGCTACAATAAGCGTGACAGTTACTGCGGCTAACATTGCCATCCAGGGAGTGGTGAAATTGAAATTAGCCACGGTAGAAATCAATAAGCCAATTCCGATTCCTAAAATAATTCCGAGTAGACCGCCAAACTGACCAATCATTATGGTTTCCATTAAGAATTGACCGGCAATTATAGATTTTTTAGCTCCCAGAGCTTTGCGCACACCGATCTCCCGGGTGCGTTCTGTTACCGAAACCAGCATGATGTTCATAAGCGCAATAGATGAGCCCAAAATTGTTATAAGGCTAATAATCCACGCTGCCATGGAGAGATATCCGCTAATTTGTGAAATCTGATTGATAAGATCATCACTTCGACCTATACCAAAGTTGTTTTCTTCAATAGGAGCGAGTTTTCGTACGTTTCTAAATGTGATTATAGCTTCATCTAATGCGCCTTCAAGCATGTCTTTATTTTCAACTTTTACACTCAAAGAATAATTAATATTAGCCTGAGTAAACATAGAACGGGCAAGTTGTATTGGAATAATAACTCGTAAATCCTGATTGTTTCCAAAAGTTGAGCCTTTTTCTTCAAGAACACCTATCACTTTAAATCTCGTTCCACGAATACTTATGGTTTTCCCTATGGGATCTATGTTTTTTAGGAGTCCGTTTTTAAAATCACTACCCAAAATACATACATTATTGTTGTTCTTAATGTCGAACAAATTGAAATTTCTTCCGGAGTCTAATTCTAAACCACCATTGTCAAGAAAGTTCTCGTTAGTTCCGAGAACGGTAACTTCTGGATCTGTATCTTGATTTTCATATTTTACTTCAGCGGCAGAAGTACCGGTAAATGAAACTGAAACTTTAGTAAGTGGATATGTATAGCGCTCTTCAAAATCGCGCACTTCGGTATACCGAATCACAGGATTTACTTTTTGCTTCTCACCACTTCCACGACGTTGGGTAGTAAATTCATAGCGCTGAACATTAAAAGTATTAGCGCCCATAGAAGAGAAGTCACTGCTAATCGTGTTTTCTAAAGCTTTTACAAGGCTTAAAATAGCCACGAGAGCAGTAATCCCAATTGCGATAATTACTACTGTAAGAATGGTTCTAAGCAGCTGGCTGCGTATAGAATCAAAGGCTATGCGAATATTTTCTCTAAAGAGTGAGAACATAGAGTATGCGATTTGAACTCATAAGTCTACTAAAATCTAAAAAAGTTACCGTTTTATAAAATTAAGACAGACAAACCCTCAAATTTTAAGATATTTGCAGCCCCTAACGGGCATTCATTAAAATACACAACAGATTATAACAATGGCTCAAAAACCAAGCATACCTAAAGGAACCCGTGATTTTTCTCCGGAAGAAGTTTTAAGACGTAACTACATCATCAATACGCTTAGACATAATTTTGAGCTTTTTGGTTTTCAGCCTATAGAAACACCTTCATTTGAAAACAGCAGCACGCTGATGGGAAAATATGGAGATGAAGGAGATCGTCTTATTTTTAAAATTTTGAATAGTGGGGATTATTTTTCTGAAATGGATACTATTCTAAAGAAAAATAAAATACTTAGTTTTTTAATTAATGATGAATTTTTCATCAATTTTTACCAGAATTATATAAATATTTCAAATAGCATTTTATCAAATATTCCAGCTCTTGGCAAGCGTTTTGAAGAAGCAGAGAGAAAGAAAATCGATGATTTGTTGAATTTACATCTTTCTTCGTACTATTCGGAAATTATTTCGAAAACTTCGTTAAATTCTGAACAGAAATCATTTTTAGAAGATGTAGTAAGAGATTATAGAAAGGTAATTCTTCCTCGATGTTTAAACGTTATACAAAAAATGAAATTCCAAGAAGGGAATAACATTATTTATCAGACAGATATAAATAATCTATCTATTGAAATCCTGAATAAATATTTTTCAAGAGAGCTAACCTCTGAAATCTCAGAAAAAGCATTGCGTTATGACCTTACTGTGCCCTTTGCGCGTTATGTAGTTCAGCATCAAAATGAGATCGAGTTCCCTTTTAAGCGTTATCAAATTCAGCCGGTTTGGCGTGCAGATCGTCCGCAGAAAGGGAGATTCAGAGAGTTTTTTCAGTGTGATGCAGATGCTGTAGGTTCTGATTCCCTTTTACAGGAGGTTGCTTTTGTACAGTTATACGATTCGGTTTTTACAGATTTAGGACTGATAGGAACTACGGTTAAAATGAATAATCGTAAAATACTTTCCGGTCTTGCCGAAACAATCGGAGCGGCAGATAAGCTGATCGATTTTACAGTTGCTTTAGACAAATTAGATAAAATAGGAGAGGAGGGTGTAATTAAAGAAATGCTTGCAAAAGGAATTACTGAAGAAGCTATAGAACGTGTAAAGCCTATTTTTAATGTAAGTGGAAATTTTGCTGAGAAACTAAACTTGCTCAAAGACTTGCTTGCTGATTCTGAAACTGGAAAACAAGGTATTGAAGAATTAGAATACATTAACACAAAGATTGAAGCTTTAGGTTTAAAAACAGTTGCATTAGATCTTGATGTGACTCTTGCCCGTGGCTTAAATTATTATACAGGAGCAATTTTTGAAGTTTCGGCACCAGAAGGTGTCAAGATGGGAAGCATAGGTGGCGGTGGTCGTTATGATGATCTTACCGGTATTTTTGGACTTAAGAATATGAGCGGAGTAGGGATTTCCTTTGGTTTAGATAGAATCTACTTGGTTCTTGAAGAATTGGGTTTATTTCCGGAGCAGGCTATTAAAGGAACGCGCTTGTTGTTTATCAATTTTGGTGAGAATGAGTCCTTGTATTGTTTGAAAGCGGTACAGTCTTTGCGTGAAGCGGGAATCACTGCAGAACTTTATCCTGATGCTGCTAAAATGAAAAAACAAATGTCGCACGCAGATAAACGCAATATTCAATTTGTGGTGCTTGCAGGAACTCAAGAAATGGAAGAAGGTGTTTATACTTTGAAAAATATGAAAAGCGGAGAACAACAACGCGTAAGTATAGACGGACTCATAAAAGCGTTGAGCTGATTCATAAAAATAAAAGCATAAAAAATCCCGAATTTAATTCGGGATTTTTTATGCTTTTTATTGAAATCTTATTCGTTTTCTACAGCAGCCGGTGGTCTGTAATCAAATAAGCGCTGGTCTTTAATTTGTTCAGCAATACCTTTTGGCAACATTGCTTCCCAGCCTTCTTCTCCGCTAGAAATCATTTTTAAGACCTGTCTTGAGAATACATTTAATATGTCAGGATTGTAGTCTTCAATATCTACTACACGACCATTGTATTTAAAGAACTTGTACAGTTCTTTCATACGTGGGTGTACTTTAAGATTTTCGCTGGTGAAGAATTCTCCTGTTTCAGGATCACGCATAGGATATAAATAAACGCGAAGATCTTTAAAGAATAGTTTACCAAAAGCTTCCAGAATACCTCCACTTAAATGCCGGTAATACGATTCATCAAAAATATCAATCAGGTTATTTACACCCATCGCAAGTCCCATACGTTCTTTAGTATAGCGTGAGAAATATTCAACCAGACGGTAATATTCCTGAAAGTTTGAGATCATTACGGTGTGACCCAGATTACAAAGCAACCGGGCACGCGCCATAAAATCTTCTTCATCAATCTCACCTTCAGCTCTCAGGTTAGAAAGTGTGATTTCAAAAATCACTTCTGTATTTTCTTCTTTTACTCTATTTTCATTCAGGAAGATCTCCAGTGATTTGCGATACATATCAGTATTCACTTTAGTCACCGGCCTAAAACTTCCGCGAAGCGCAAGAATGTTTTTCTTGTAAAGAATTTTAGCAGAAAGAATATTGTTTCCGTCAGGACCAAACATTACCGCATCGGTAAATCCATTTTTTACCAGTTGTAAGCTCATCAAGCGATTATCAACTTTAGAAAAAACAGGTCCTGAGAAGTTGATCATATCAATCTCGATCTGATCTTTATCGATATGGTCGTATAAGTAACGCAATAATTTTTTAGGAGAGTCGTATTTATAATATGCTCCATATATAAGATTTACACCCAGAGTACCTAATGTTAATTGTTGTAAGCGGGCATCAGTCTCATGAAAGCGTATGTGCAGGATAATCTCGTTAAATTCGGCTTGTGGCTCGGTCTGATATTTAATTCCTACCCAACCGTGGCCTTTATATTTTTTAGCAAAATCTATAGTAGCAACCGTGTTTGCGTACGTGAAATAGATCTTATTAGGGTGTTTTTCGCGTGAAATGCGGTTCTCTAATAAGTTAGTCTCATGAGCAAGCATTTTTTTAAGTCTTGCTTCGGTTACATAGCGCTGATCTTGCTCAACACCATAAACAGCATCACTAAAATCTTTGTCGTAAGCAGACATCGCTTTTGCAATTGTACCACTGGCACCACCTGCTCTAAAAAAATGTCTTACTGTTTCCTGACCTGCACCTATTTCGGCAAAAGTACCGTAGATGTTCTCGTTAAGATTTATGCGTAGTGCTTTATTATTTATTGAAGGGATATTTTCAAACTCTTTGTCACCTTGAATTGTGATCGGCATACTGCTTAGTTTTTGGGTGAGTACTGGCTATTTCCTTTGCGGGTTAAAGGTAGCAAAATGGTAGGGCTTACAAAAAAATAAGTGTAGTTTTGTGCTAAATTTCACAGGTTTGAAAATCACCTTTCTAGGCACAGGCACATCACAGGGAATCCCCATTATAGGTAGCACACACCCGGTTTGCATGAGTACAGATCCTCGAGACAAACGTTTGCGTGTATCCATTTTAATAGAATTTGAAGGCGCAAATTATGTTATAGATTGCGGGCCAGATTTTAGACAACAGATGTTGATGCATAATGTTAACCATCTCGAGGCTTTATTGTTTACTCATGAACACGCAGATCATACAGCAGGTTTAGATGATATACGTCCGTTTTTCTTTAGACAGGGCGATATACCTGTTTATGCGCATAAGCGTGTTATTGCCGAATTGAAAAAACGTTTTGATTATATCTTTAAGACTGAAAATCGTTATCCCGGTGCTCCGGCAGTGGCTATTCAAGAGGTTGTAAATAATAATTCTTTTACTATTAATAAACTTAAAGTAGAGCCCATAAATGTGATGCACGGCAATTTACAGGTCTTTGGGTATCGCTTCGGGAATTTTGCTTACCTGACGGATGTAAAAACCATAAGCGAATCTGAAAAAGCAAAGTTGAATGATCTCGATGTATTGGTAGTAAATGCATTGCGTGAAGAACCGCATTATTCGCATTTCAATTTAAAGGAAGCTCTTGCCTTTGTTGAAGAAATTCAACCGAAACAAACTTATTTTACTCACATCAGTCATTTGTTAGGTTTTCATGCTGAAGTAGAAGCCAATCTGCCTGAAAATATTCACTTAGCCTACGACGGATTACAACTAGAACTTTAGAAAATATGCGCAGAAATATATTTATGTATTTGTTTTTATTTACAGCCTTGTGGGTTGTATTTCAATACGTGAATTCAACAAAGGTTTATGAATCTCAAGACGCTCAAATAATCCGACTTAAAGAACGTCTGGAAAAAGCTGAAGATTCAATACAGTCCCTGACAGAAAATGGTGACGGGCGTTATTTTAAATTAGAAAATAACGAACATGCATACACTTATTTTGAGCGTTTTGGTGTAGATATCACAGATCTGGAAGCAAAAATTGAATCCTCGCTGGTTAGTGAAAATAAAGCTTCCGGGAATTCATTAATTCCTTATGAAAACGCAACCGGAGTTTTTCAAATCAACAAAGTAGAAGTCTTAAATCACAAATGGATAATCGCAGACTTTAGCGATGGTACGCGTTGGGGCGAACTTATTTTACGTTATGATGTTGCAAAAGGCGGAAGCATAAATTTTGAAACACTTCAAAGTGTGATTTATCCTTAAGCGTGCTTTACTAACCAATCTTTTAAATCGTAAAAGTTTTGTGGAGCAACGCCATGACCTACAGGATATTCGTTGAGTTTTGCTTCAATATTTAAATCAGCTAAATAAGCGGGAATTTTACGAGCGGCATCTACGGGGATAACTTGATCAACTGTCCCATGAGAACTGAATACTGACAAGTGTTCGTAAGCAGATAAGTCGGTTTTAGGCTCAGTAATTGCTTCATTAACATAACCGCTTAAACCAATAAGATTCTTTATTTTTTCAGGATACGTTAGCGCTACGGAATAGCTTAAAATACATCCCTGACTAAATCCTAAAAGCGTAACATTGGTCGCATCGAGATCATATTCGGTTATTGCCTCATCAATAAATTTTGAGATCAGTTCACGAGCCGCAATGGCTTCGTCGTCATCAGACCATTTACCGTCTGTTGAATCCCAGTGAATGGTATACCATGCGTTACCATACGGTTGCATTGGTAAGGGTGCTTTAGCTGAAATCACAAAATATTTTTCAGGCAACTCCGGCGCAAAAGAAAATAAATCCTGCTCATTACTTCCATAACCGTGAAGGAGCAGTAAGAGTGGGGGTTTAGAATCAGATTCTATTCGGGGTTTTTGTATAAGATGTTCTAGCGATAAGTTGTGCATATTATTGTATGAATGTGAACCATTTCTGAAAATATTTCCCCAGAAGTGGTACCGGTATGATGTTTCCTTGAAATGCATTAGCAATACCATAACCCCATAGCGTAATGATAAAGATGTAGAATGCTATGGAAACACCCCAACTATCAAAGAAAGGCACGATAAAAGTAAGAGCAAAAAAGGTGATGAAAATTCCAAAAGCTTGTCTGATATGAAATCGAGCAAACGGATTTTTAGGTTCCATATTCATGAAAATCGAAATGATTGCTCCTACAATGGTAATGTAAGCAACAATAGCTGTTGTCTTTCCTGTTTTAATATTTTCTTCCGTCATTATTAAGATGCTGTAAACTGATTATTAGCAATGATTCCATAAACTTTTCCTTTCAGTTTTGCACCTAAGAAAGCTGCATTTTTAGATTTAGAAAGAATCATTTCTTTGGTGAATGTGCTCGTTCCTTTTGTGGTAAACAAACTTAGGTTTGCAGGTTGACCCATTTCGATTTTAGAAGTAGTTTCAGTAAAACGCTTACGACCTGCAGTTAATAATTGCACAGCTTTTTTCTCTGAAACTAAAGTCAATAATGCTCCTAAAGTTGCTTCCTGAGCAATAGTTCCGAATTTTGCATGGTCAAATTCTAGTTTCTTTTGTTCAATATCCAGCGGATTGTGGTCACTGGTAACCATATCTATTGTGCCGTCTTTAATTCCCGCAACAAGAGCTTTTCGATCTTCTTCATTACGCAGTGGTGGAGTTACTTTATAGCGGGTATCAAAATCTTCTAAAACAGTGTCTGTAAAGAATAGGTTAGTGATTGCAACACTACACGTTACATCTAAACCTTTAGCTTTAGCTTCCTTGATTAACGCAACACTCTGAGCAGTTGAGATCGTCGGGATGTGTAATTTTCCTCCTGTATATTCTAAAATATAAAGGTCGCGGGCAATTTGCAAATGTTCAGCAAGAGCAGGCATTCCTTTCAACCCAAGCTTGATTGCGGTTTCTCCTTCGTTTGCCATTCCTTTTATAATCAAATCATCTTCCTGCGGAAAAGACAAAACCAAGCCATTAAAACCCTGTGTATACTGTAAAGCAATCTTTAGCAAATTGGGGTTTTTAATCGCGTGCTGGTAATCTCCAAAAGCAATCGCACCGGCCTGTTGCATATCGTATAATTCAGCAAGATCAACTCCCTCAGATTTTTGAGTCAATGCTCCAATTGGAAAAAGCTCCACAGCATTATTTGCAGCTTTATTTTGTAAAAATGCAATTGACGAACTCGTGTCGGGCACGGGATAGGAATTTGGGTTTAAAGCAATTCCTGTGAATCCACTTTTTGCAGCGACAAGTAGTCCGTTTTTTATAGTCTCTCGTTCTTCATATCCCGGTTCTCCTATGCTCACGCTGCTATCAAACCAACCTGGTGAAACTGTGAGATTTTCAAAGTTGATGAGTTCTTCACCTTTTTTTGCTTCTAGCGTTGAAGCAATCTCGGTAATAATACCTTTTTCAATACGGATATCTACTTGTTTACCGTGGTGCGGGTTAGATTCATCCAGTAGCGTTGCCTGAGTGATGCGTGCGTTCATTTAAACTTTTTTAGGATAAACATTTCTAATACAAATGCGAGCAGTGCAAAAATAACAAACCATTTGTAAAGAAAATTGAGATTTGTCTCTTCTTCTAGTGTATTCAATAGGTCGGGTATATTTGAGTTTTCAGATATACCTTTAATTGGTTCAAGGGTAACTTCTTGAAGTTTGCTTTCGCTTCTGTTATAATTATAAGCAACAGTAGCCAGTGTGTCATTTTTAAACTTTAGAGCATACAAACCGGCTTTTTCAATACCTTCTTTTGCCGAAATACGAATTTTATTTCCTTGTTTTTCTTGAAGTGGAATGAATTGCTGGTTGTCTTTTTCAAGAACTACAACCGCATCTTCGGGAATTGTGATATTGATATCGAAACTATTTTGCGTGCCTAACGTGTAATACGTTTGTGGAAGAGAAAGTGCTGTTTTCGCAATTTTATCGAAAGTTGGTACAATGAGTTGCCCATTAATAAAATTACTATTGGTTATGTTAAGTCCACCCGTAAAAACGTACAGGTTATTTATTTTTGTTAGAAATGGCGCACCGTTCTCCAAGCTTAGAATCGAATTAGTTATTTCTAAAGGAAAATACGTCTGTACGACGTGTGATTGCAAATTAGAAGATCTTCCATTGAAGACATTTTGATACAACGGATGATCATAATTGATGTCTGTAATGCGCTGTGGAAGATCACTTTTTTCTGAAAATCCAGAAAAACCAAATGTGTTCAGAAGATTGCTATAAGTGCTTGAAGGTACATCCATCGCTGGAATCAAGATCAATGCTCCGCCTTGTTGGGTATGTGTTTTGAGAAGATTAGCCAGCTCTGCCGGTACTTTTTGGGGTTCATTTAGAATTATAAGGTTCTGTTCAGAAAGCATCCCATAATCCAACTGATTTTCAAAAACAGTGGTAAACTGGTATTCTTCTGATTTGTACAATCTTCTTAGAAAATCATCGTCAGCATTTGAAATCGCTAAAACCTTCAGCGGATTCGTTTTATTAATACTGAAATAGAAATCATTATCAAAACGCAAATCAGGGTCGGCAATACTCAACTTTCCGGCTATTGCCTGATCTGTATCCAGCTGAAAATTTACAGAAGCTGTATCGCGTTCTTTGAACTGCACCGAAGCTTTTGCGATGAGTTTATCCTTGTTAAATAGCGAAACCGGAAGTTCTGCCTGGGTAGGGAAGGAGCTGCGTAGCATCACATTTAAATTGTAGCGCTCACCAGTTCCCTGTAGGCTCAAACTGTCTATGGCGTAATTTTCTAATGTAGCCGATTGTAAAATCACTCTGTGTTGAGCAACTTGATTGGTGTCTAAAGCTTCTCGTAAACCAATATCTTGAAAATCTGAAATTATGATAAGTTGTTTTGCTGTTGTTTGGTCGTTAGCGAAGTAGGTGTTTAATCGTAATAATAAACTTTCGGCATTTGTGGTTTTTCCTGTGAAATCGAGGTCTAGTAAAAGATTGCGGTCTGTTGTAGGATCAAAATCTTTTATTACATTATCCCATGTAACCAAAGTCAAGCGTTCATCCTGAGGCAGGTTTGTTAATAGATCTTGTTTGGCTTCGTTTAAAAGATTTCCTTTTTTACCGTTAGCTTGCATGCTAAACGAATTGTCAATAAAAATAACTGTTTCTCGAGGTTTAACAGCTGTTTCCGTAGCTGGGAAGAAGGGTTGAGCAAACGCTAGTATAAGAAGACCTAAAGCTAAAATACGGGTACATAGAACGAGCCACTTTTTTAGCGAACTGCTTTTGCGTGTATTTTGAATGATTTTTTCTAGAAAAGCAACATTAGAAAAAGGCGTCTTTTTAAAACGTCTTAACTGAAATAAATGAATGAGAATGGGTATGAGCAGTAGAAAAAGCGCGTAAAGAATTTCTGGGTTTTTAAACTGCATAAGTAAGCACATTTCGGCTAAACGAAAATACTGGTTTTGATTTTTTAAAGCTTGTGTTTTCCTGCTTTATTTTGTTATGCTATTAAATCTGAATTGTCTTTTTCCGGACCGCTGATTAGTGTTGGGATATTTTCTTTTCGAGCCGAAAACTCAAAGGTGCTTCCTTCGCCTATTTTAGAAGTAACACTGATTTTTCCGCCTAGATTAGCAACCAGTTTTTTAACAGTAGACAGGCCTATTCCATTGCCGCGGTTTCCGTTGTTATCTTTTGGAGCTACAATAGAAAATAGATTGAAAATCTCTTCTATTTTCTCTTGCGGAATCCCAATGCCGTTGTCAATGACTTTAAAACGGTAAAAATTATCGTCTTCATTAAAATCAACGTTAATTACCGGCTCTTTTTTGTCATTGTATTTAAGGCTGTTGCCTAATAGGTTGATGAAAATCTGATGCAAAGCAACACGGTTACAATATATGATGTGATTCGCTTCCGGCAGGTTTATTACGGTCTTGTAATCGTGATTGAGCATATCTTCTATTTGCTCCAATAAATCGTGAATGTCAAACGATTCTCGCTGATCTATTGTGAGATTATCACTCTCGTAATGCTGTAAAATTCCGTTTATGTATTCACTTAGTGAAAAAGAAGAACTTTTGAGATAATTCAAATAATCCAATCCTTTCTCATCTAGCAGCTCTTTGTATTTGGTTTTGAGCAGGTCTGTTGTGGTAATGATATTAGCCAAAGGCATTTTCATATCATGGGAAACCACACCTGCAAATTCTTTTAAGAGACTATTTTTCTTAAGAAGATTTTTTTGTAGATTTTTATTTTCAATGTTTTGACGACGCAGTTCAAAAAGACTCACGACTTGGCTGGCAAGAGCAACCATAGTGCTTATTTGTTTATCGTTGAGTTCGCGAGGTTCATGATCAAAAACGCAAAGCGTCCCTAATGCGTGCCCGCCTTTATCTATAAGAGGCACTCCTGCATAAAAAATAGCTTTTAGATCACCAGTAACCAGCGGGTTGTTCTTGAAGCGGTCATCTAGGCGAGCATCTGGAATTATAAAAACAGAATCTTTAGTTTGTATGGCATGGGTGCAAAAAGAAATCTCACGAGGAGATTCATTAAAAGGAACACCGTAATGAGACTTTAAAAAGTTACGGTTATAATCAAGCATGGTGATTAACGCGATGGGGGTGCCGCAGATGAATGATGCTATCTGGGTGATATCATCATAACTTTTTTCGGGCAAGGTTCCTACCAATTTGTAAGAGTCAACAGCCTTTTGTCTTTTTTGTTCGTCTATTTGCAACATGCTATAAAATGAATGTAAATATAATAAACAAATATTCAGATTATACGCTTAGCTTTTTTATTGTAAAATCAAAAGTGGCACCTTTGTGTTCTTCACTGCTTACGCTAATAATTCCACCCAAAGAATGAACTAAATTACGCACGGTAGAAAGACCTATACCATTACCTTTTTTGCCTTTATTGTCTGTTTCTGAAGCTGTACTGAATAAATCAAATATGCTTTCTATTTTATTCTGTGGAATGCCTCTTCCGTTATCTGAAACCTGAATGTAATAATACGCGTGGTCTTCTACGCAATTAATGTTTATGATTCCGGTGTCTTTGTCATTATACTTAAGACTGTTTGTGATAAGATTCAGCAGTATCTGATTTAAAGCTGACCTATTGGTTTGTATTTCGATGCCATTTTCAGGCAAATTGATGATATAATCTTCGTTTATGTTCAGTAAATCAATAATTTCTTCCAAAAGATCGTGCAGATCGAATACTTCCAGATTTTGCACGGTGAGTGCTTCGCTTTCGTAATAAGAAAGTAAATTATCTATATAGTCGCTCAGTGAAAATGAAGATTGCTTTAGATAAGAAAGGTAATTTATGCCTTGCTCGTCAAGACTAGGGGAATACTTTGCTTTTAAAATATCTGTAGTAACAATCATATTTGCAAGAGGCATTTTCATATCATGAGACACGGTACCCGCAAATTTTCTCAATTGTTCATTTTTTTTCTGAAGTAAGCTTTCTACCTCTCGCAGTTGAAGATTACTTTTACGCAACTCAAATAAACTTTCTACTTGGGATGCCAAATCTTTTAAAGATGCAAGTTGAGATTTTGAGAGCGTTTTAGGTTGATGATCTATGATACATAGCGTACCAATAGCATTCCCTTTTTTAGTAAGTAACGGAACTCCTGCGTAAAAAATAACCGGATAGTCTGAAGTGAGCAACGGATTGTTTTTAAACCTTGTATCTAATCGAGAATCTGGGATAATAGTAATTTCTTTAGGCTGAAGTATGGCGTGCGCACAAAATGAAATGTCACGTTCTGTATCGCAAATATCCCAACCTGTTTTTGATTTAAACCATTGTTGGTCAGAATCTATCAGCGAGATTACAGCGATTGGTACTTCGCAAATAGCCGAAGCAAGTCTTGTAATGATATCAAAATTAGGATCGGTTTCTGTGTGCATCAGCTTTAATTGCCGAAGTTCTAGTAATCGATCTTGTTCATTTATAGGTTTGGCTGGTATTTGCATATTTAATTTAGGAGTCTTGATAAAGATTAGTGCTTGAGAGGTTAAGTTTGCACCTTTAATCTTTATTTCTAAGTAAAGAGGTATTGTCTTTATCGAGAATAAATGTACTAAATAATAGTATAAATGCTACTTAATGATTTAAAATAAATCGTTCTCAAAAGCGCTCAAGCCAAACAGTGCAAAATCATATTTCACAGGATCTTCAGCATCTAGTTTTCTCAACTGTTTATCAAGTTCAGCAAGTGCTAAAGCATCATTCTGATTACGCTTTAAAAGACCTAGATCACGAGCAACTCTGCCTGAATGTACATCTAACGGACAAGATAGTACTGCAGCCGGAATTTGATTCCAAATTCCAAAATCTACTCCTGCAGTATTGGGTCTTACCATCCACCTTAAAAACATATTGATGCGTTTTGCAGCAGATTTTTTTGAAGGGTCGCTTACGTGTTTTTGAGTACGTCGTAAATGTTCTATTTCAAAAAAAAGCTTTTTAAACTCAGTTATAGCAGGCTGTAAGGAGTTTTTTGATTTGTATTTTGAAAATATTTCTTCAAGTCCGCCATGGTTCAAATAAATATTTTTCAAACTTTTAATAAAAGTAATGAGGTCAATACCATTGAAAGTACGGTGAACAAAATTTTGTAAATAATCAAGATCATCTTCCGAGTGATTGATTACAAAGTCATACGGATTCTCCTCTAAAAGATTTATCAGTTTATTGCCATTAGTAATAATGCTTTTGCGATTTCCCCAAGCAATTGTGGCAACCAGAAAGCCTATAATTTCAATATCTTCTTTTTTAGAAAACTGATGTGGAATTTGGATAGGGTCTGTACCTATAAATTTTGGGCTTTCGTATAAAGCCGCTTTTTCATCTAGAAATTCTTTAAGCTGTGTTTTGTTGAGCTTAAGCGACGATTTTGCCATCTACCATGCTTAGTTTGCGATCTGCCATTGCAGCAAGATCTTCATTATGCGTCACAATTACAAAAGTTTGATTGTAGGTGTCGCGTAGTTTAAAAAAGAGTTTGTGTAGGTTTTCTGCAGATTCACTATCTAAATTTCCAGAAGGTTCATCGGCTAAAATAAGCGCCGGTTCATTAATTAAAGATCGTGCTACAGCAACACGTTGTTGCTCACCTCCAGATAATTCTCCGGGTTTGTGGTTGATGCGGTGATCAAGCCCCAGAAAGCCTAATAATTCTTTAGCCTTGGTTTCTGCTTCAGCTTTGCTTTTTTTAGCTATAAAAGCTGGGATGCATACATTCTCCAAAGCTGTAAATTCTGGCAAAAGCTGATGAAACTGAAAAATAAAACCAATATTGAGGTTTCTAAATTTACTGAGTTCTTTTTCGCTTAATGAGGTAATAAGCGTATCATTAATGCTTAAGCTGGTATTGGGTTTTTTGTCTGCGCGATCTAGAGTTCCTAAAATTTGTAAGAGTGTGGTTTTACCTGCGCCGCTGGCACCTACAACAGACACTACCTCTCCACTTTTTATCTCTAAATCAACTCCTTTCAGCACTTCTACAGAACCGTAGGATTTATAAATATTTTCAGCTTTAATCATCGTTTTTCTAAAATCAGTGTGGGTTGATATTCGGGTTTAAATAAATTTTAAAAGTCATTAAACTCTAATAGCGTTATTATACAAAGGCTGGTATTTTTTCGTAAGATAAACAACAATTTTTCGACTAGCTTGTTGCATTTCAATCTTAAGAAAAATCAGCTTTGATAATCAGTTTTCAAAGATAAGACAGTGTGAAAGATTAAAGCTAATGCAGATGGATTTTGTCATTTTGTTTAACGATTTGATGAAATGTATTAACAAAAGGTTAAACTAACCTTTAAACTAGTATCAGGTTATATATTTGTTATGATGAGTGAGAATTTAGAAAAAGCTACATTCGCTAATGGTTGTTTTTGGTGTTCCGAAGCAGTTTTTCAGCGTTTTAAAGGAATTTATAATGTGAAGAGTGGTTATACGGGGGGATTTATTAAAAATCCGCCATATCGCGAAGTGTGTCAGGGGAGAACCGGTCATGCTGAAGGAATACAGTTTGACTACGATCCAAGTGTTATTTCGTATCAAGAGTTGCTTCAGGTATTTTTTACCACGCACGATCCTACAACTTTAAACCGTCAAGGTAATGATGTAGGGACACAATATAGAAGCGCTATCTTTTACCATACCGAAGAACAAAAACAAAAAGCTGAAAATTTCATCAAGTATCTGGATTCTGAGCAGGTTTTTGATTCTAAAATTGTCACAGAAGTGACCGAAGCAAAACCATTTTATCTGGCAGAAGAAGAGCACGATTCTTATTATAACAAGAATAAAATGCAGGGTTATTGCCAGTTTATTATAAATCCTAAAGTGAATAAAATTAAGCAACTTTACCGAAATAAACTTCAGGAGGTTTATTTATAGAAAATACAGTTTATGAGGCCATATAGAGAATTTGAAGAATACAATATCGAGGTTCAGGAAGGTATAAAAGATCGTTATAAATCAATTATTGCAGATCTTGGTGAAGATGTAAATCGCGAAGGAATTGTAAAAACGCCAGAGCGTGCAGCTAAAGCGATGATGTATCTTACCAGTGGTTATGATGTAGATGCAAGTGAAATCTTGAGCGGTGCGATGTTTAAAGAAGATTATAATGAGATGGTAATCGTAAAGAATATAGAGTTGTATTCTTTATGTGAACATCATCTGTTACCTTTTTTTGGGAAAGCACACATAGCCTATATCCCTAACGGTCATATTGTAGGATTAAGTAAATTGCCTCGTGTGGTAGATGTTTTTTCACGCAGATTACAGGTGCAAGAGCGTTTAACACATGATATTTTAGAGTGTATCAATAATACATTGAAGCCACAAGGTGTAGCGGTTGTTATTGAAGCTTCACATATGTGTATGATGATGCGCGGCGTTCAAAAACAAAATTCTACAACAACTACATCTGGGTTTAGAGGACAGTTTGAGCACAATGAAACGCGTAATGAGTTTTTAAAGCTTATTGGTTCAGATTTAAGTTAGTTTGGCAAGTTATTTGCTTATCTTTAAATGTCTATCCAACTATTAATCATATTGGGGAGATTATTGAATTTGAGAATAGTCTCAGTGTTTCAATAGTGATTAAAACAATTTCAGATGAAAACATTAAATTATAATTTATTATTTAAGGGTGTTCTTTTTGATTTGATTGGAATGCTTTCTATGGCGATACCTGTTGTAGGTCCTTTTTTAGATCTCGCTTGGGCGCCCTATGCTGCAAAACAAATGGGTGAAATGTATCCCGGCAGAAATGGTAAAATTGCTTCAATAATAGTATTTATAGAAGAGATACTTCCATTTACAGATATAATCCCGTCATTCACTTTAATGTGGATTTATACTTATTTAATGAGCTCGCAACCTGAAAGGAATACTCGAGTTATTCCAATTCGTATTAACGATTAAAAAAACAAAAAAAGGATGCTAATTAGTATCCTTTTTTTTTTTGTTTTTCTTAATCTCTAAGAATCAAAATTTAAAATTCTCCTACGGATGTTTTATGGCATTTTTCATCCACAGCATAGCTTCTTCTTTAGTACCAAATATTCTGAATGTCTTTTTTTTGAAAAACTCTCCTTCAATTTTAGCGTTGCTTTTACATATTTCAGAAAAAGAAACTATGGCAAATACTTTAAGGTTATCTACTTTGTTTAAGTTTATATTAATAAGTGGGTTAATGCTGTGCCCATGTTCCCTTATTGAAATATATCCGAATGGCTTTTGATTGAAATAATCTAGACATACATCTAAGAAAATTTGACGTTCCTTTTGATCAAAATCTATATGGATATATAGCCTATGGTAAACGATTCGTGTAATTCAAGAATACCGATATTTAAATCTAATTGAGAGCAAGAAGAAGTTGAGTATATAAGATGAGCAAAAAAAAAGTCGCCAACTGGCGACTTTTAAGTTCTGTTTAATTTTGATTTAAGATTGAGCAGAATTTTCAGTCTTCTCAATTCTAATTGTCAATTCATCTTTACCTTCTTCAATATCCATAAAGATATTATCGCCTTCACTTACCTTAGAAGTTATAATCTCTTCCGCTAGGGCATCTTCAATATATTTTTGAATAGCTCTCTTAAGAGGTCTTGCACCGTATTCCTTATCAAAACCTTTATCGCTGATAAAGTCTTTCGCTTTATCACTAAGTTCTAGGTGGTAACCCAGAGACTCAATACGTTGATACAGTTTTTTAAGCTCGATATCAATAATTAGGTGAATTTCTTTGCGATCTAGTGCGTTGAATACAACAACATCATCTACACGGTTCAAAAATTCTGGAGCGAAAGCCTTTTTAAGGGCTTGTTGAATCACGCCTTTAGCGTTATCATCTGCTTGTTGTTGACGCGCAGCGGTACCAAAACCAACTCCCTGACCAAAATCCTTCAGTTTACGTGCACCAATATTTGATGTCATAATAATCACGGTGTTTCTAAAGTCAATTTTTCGGCCTAAAGAATCTGTGATATAGCCGTCATCAAGAACCTGAAGCAGCATATTGAAAACATCTGGATGTGCTTTTTCGATCTCATCTAATAAGATAACTGAATAGGGCTTTCTTCTTACTTTTTCAGTAAGCTGACCACCTTCTTCATAACCTACGTATCCCGGAGGTGCGCCAATTAAGCGAGAAATGGCAAATTTTTCCATATACTCACTCATATCAATACGAACAAGTGAATCTTCGTTGTCAAATAATTCGGTAGCTAAAATCTTTGCAAGCTGCGTTTTACCAACACCAGTCTGACCTAAAAAGATAAACGAACCAATTGGTTTATGCGGATCTTTAAGTCCGGCGCGATTACGCTGAATTGCTTTAGCAACTTTTGCAACAGCTTCATCCTGACCAATAACCTTAGCTTTTATAGATTTAGGTAATTCAGCAAGCTTGTTGCTTTCGGTTTTCGCAATTCTATTAACTGGAATTCCAGACATCATAGAAACAACGTCAGCAACATTATCTTCTGATACCGTTTCTTTATGTTGTTTAGAATCTTCTTCCCAGTTTTGTTGCGCAACTGCTAATTCCTTTTCAATATTTTTCTCATCATCACGCAGTTTTGCAGCCTCTTCATATTTCTGTTTTTTAACAACAGAATTTTTACGCTCACGTACTTCTTCAAGTTGACGTTCCAGATCTAAAATCTTTTTAGGAACATCAATATTTATGATATGCACACGAGAACCTGCCTCATCTAAAGCATCAATTGCCTTGTCTGGAAGAAAACGATCTGTAATGTATCTGCTGGTAAGCGTAACACAAGCTTTTATAGCTTCTGGTGTGTATTCTACATTATGGTGATCTTCATATTTATCCTTGATGTTATTAAGGATCTCAATGGTTTCTTCTTCATTGGTAGGTTCAACAATTACCTTTTGAAAGCGACGCTCTAAAGCACCATCTTTTTCGATATATTGTCTGTATTCATCAAGCGTAGTAGCCCCAATACATTGTATCTCGCCACGTGCTAGTGCCGGTTTAAACATATTACTCGCGTCTAGCGAACCTGTAGCGCCACCTGCACCTACAATAGTATGAATCTCATCTATAAAAAGTATGATGTCAGAATTCTTTTCTAATTCATTCATCACAGCTTTCATACGCTCTTCAAATTGGCCGCGATATTTAGTGCCTGCAACAAGACTTGCAAGGTCTAAAGTTACCACCCGCTTATCAAAAAGAATACGCGAAACTTTACGTTTAACAATGCGTAAGGCAAGGCCTTCTGCAATTGCAGATTTACCTACACCAGGCTCCCCTATAAGCAAAGGATTGTTCTTTTTACGTCTACTCAATATTTGAGAAACACGCTCTATTTCTTTCTCACGGCCTACAACCGGATCCAATTTATCTTCTTCAGCCATAGCTGTAAGATCTCGACCAAAATTGTCTAACACCGGAGTTTTAGATTTTTTATTCGATTTATTTCCGGGAGTATTAAAAGGATTTTCCTTAGAAGAATCTGCAGTGCCGTCGTCTTCACTAAACGACTCACTTTTAATGGGCTCTATATAATCGTCATCACTAGTCATCATAAGCTTAAATTGATCTTTTACATTGTCATAATCTACTTTGAGTTTGTTGAGCAACTTGGTTGTTGGATCGTTCTCGTTGCGTAAAACACAAAGTAAAAGATGCGCTGTGTTAATAGAAGAACTTTGAAAAAGTTTAGCTTCTAAAAAAGTGGTTTTTAAGGCACGTTCTGCCTGCCTTGTAAGATGTAAATTCTTTTTGTCATTGCTAGCCAGACCAGAACCGGGATTTGCCGGACTTAAGATTTCTACCTTGCGTCTTAAGTGACTTAGGTCTACATCTAAAGCTTGTAAAATCTCGATAGCTTTGCCGCTTCCGTCACGAAGAAGTCCTAACATTAAATGTTCGGTTCCTATAAAATCATGACCTAATCGTAAAGCTTCTTCTTTACTAAAGGCTATTACATCTTTAACTCTTGGGGAAAAATTATCATCCATAAACGCTCCAATCTTTTTCTTAGATTTTTAAATAGAATAATTCAAAAACCATTCCGTTCATAACTTTGTAAGTAAATTGACAAAATTACTTTCAAAGACACAATGGAAGTTAAGCATACTTATTAAAAACCAAAATTTATTTTTGTTAATAAAAAGCGGTAGGTGGCTAAAGGTGAAATACCGAAAACACACGAGAAAAACGTATATTGCCCCTTACTGTTTAAACCAATTATTTAAAGATAAATACATATGGCTGAAGGAGAGAAGTTAATTCCTATCAACATTGAAGATGAAATGAAATCAGCCTACATTGATTATTCAATGTCGGTCATCGTGTCACGTGCGCTACCAGATGTACGTGACGGTTTAAAACCTGTACACAGACGTGTTTTATTTGGAATGCACGAATTAGGTGTTCGCTCGAATACTGCTCATAAAAAGTCAGCAAGAATCGTTGGGGAAGTATTGGGGAAGTATCACCCACACGGGGATACTTCTGTATACGACACGATGGTACGTATGGCTCAGGAATGGAGTTTGCGATATATGCTTGTAGATGGTCAGGGTAACTTTGGTTCTGTAGATGGTGATAGCCCTGCGGCTATGCGATATACAGAGGCGCGTATGCGTAAGATTTCTGAAGAGATGCTTGCGGATATAGATAAAGATACTGTAGATCATACTTTAAACTTTGATGATACTTTAAAAGAACCTACCGTATTACCTACGCGTATTCCGGGACTTTTAGTAAATGGAGCATCGGGTATTGCTGTGGGTATGGCTACCAATATGCCGCCTCATAACCTTACGGAAGTTATTAATGGCATCACTGCTTATATTGAAAATAACGACATCGAGATAGACGAATTGATGCAGCATGTGACTGCACCAGATTTTCCTACTGGTGGGACTATTTATGGTTACGAGGGTGTGCGTGAGGCATTTAAGACCGGTCGTGGTCGTGTGGTGCTTAGAGCTAAAGCGATTATTGAAGAGGTTAAAGGGAGAGAATGTATAATCGTGAGTGAGATTCCATATCAGGTGAATAAAGCCGATATGATTAAGAAGACAGCTGATCTTGTAAATGATAAGAAAATAGAAGGTATAGCCTCTATACGTGATGAGTCTGACCGTAACGGTATGCGTATCGTTTATGTTCTTAAGCGTGATGCTATTCCTAATATTGTTCTCAATACTTTATATAAATATACTGCTTTACAATCTTCGTTTAGTGTAAATAACATTGCTCTTGTAAAAGGTCGTCCGCAGATGTTGAATCTTAAGGATATGATTCATCATTTTGTAGAACACCGCCACGAGGTTGTTGTGAGACGTACTGAATATGAGTTGAAGAAAGCAGAAGATAGAGCTCATATACTAGAAGGACTTATCATCGCTTCAGATAATATAGATGAAGTAATCGCCTTAATTCGATCAAGTAGCAATGCTGAAGAAGCGCGAAATAAATTAATTGAGCGTTTTGAATTGAGTGAGATACAAGCTCGTGCTATTGTTGAAATGCGTTTACGACAGCTTACCGGTCTTGAACAAGACAAGTTGCGTGAAGAGTATGATGGCATTATGAAGCTTATAGAGGAACTCAAAGATATTTTAGCGCGTAAAGAGCGCAGAATGGAAATCATTCAGGAAGAATTACAAGAAATCAAAGCTAAATATGGTGATGAGCGTCGTACCAGTATAGATATTGCAGGTGGAGATGTAAGCATCACAGACTTGATTCCTGATGAGAAAGTTGTTCTTACTATTTCACATGCGGGATATGTTAAGCGAACTTCGTTAATGGAGTATAAAACTCAAAATAGAGGTGGAGTTGGTCAAAAAGGCTCAACAACACGTAATGAAGATTTCTTAGAGCACTTATTTGTAGGTACAAACCATCAGTACCTTATCTTCTTTACTCAAAAAGGAAAATGTTTCTGGATTCGCGTATTTGAAATACCCGAAGGAAGTAAAACATCAAAAGGTAGAGCAATTCAGAATCTAATAAATATAGAGCCAGACGATAAAGTGAAAGCTTTCATCTGTACAAATGACTTGAAAGATGAAGAGTACACTAACAGTCATTATGTCATTATGGCTACCAAGAAAGGGCAGGTTAAGAAAACTTCTCTGGAACAATACTCAAGACCTCGTACAAATGGTATCAATGCGATAACTATTAAAGATGGTGATGAGTTACTTGCTGCTAAACTTACAACAGGAGATAGTCAAGTGATGCTAGCGGTTAAATCTGGTAAAGCTATTCGTTTTGAAGAAGAGAAGACCAGACCGATGGGTAGAAACGCATCTGGTGTGCGTGGCATAACTCTTGAGGATGATAATGATGAAGTGATAGGAATGGTAGCTGTGAATGATTCAGAGTCTAATGTTCTCGTTGTTTCAGAAAATGGTTATGGTAAGCGTTCTCTTGTTGAAGATTATAGAGTTACGAACCGTGGAGGTAAAGGAGTTAAAACAATTTCTATTACTGAAAAAACCGGAAATCTAGTTGCAATTAATAATGTGACAGATGAAGATGATTTGATGATCATCAATAAATCTGGTATCGCAATTAGAATGGCAGTTTCAGAATTAAGAGTTATGGGGCGTGCAACACAAGGTGTTCGTTTAATTAATCTTAAGAATGGAGATACCATTGCAGCAGTTACTAAAGTCAAGAAAGATGAAGATGATATCGAAGTTGATGAAGACGGAGAAGTAATTGTAAAAAGTACTGAGAATACAGACAATCCAAATATTGAAAAACCTTCTTCTGACGAGGAAGAATAATTAAAGTCGAATATAAATTTAACAAATAATGAAAACTAAATCTTTATTGCTTGCGGCACTATCGTTTAGCGCTGTTACTTTTGCGCAGAAAAGAGAGATAAAATCTGCCGAAAAAACAGTCGAATCTGGTAGTTATGCCGAGGCACAAACTGAAATTAATGGTCTTGAAAGTATGATGGGCCAAATGGATGAGAAAGAAAAAGAATACTACTATTTTGTAAAAGGTAGAGCATATTTAGGAGCAGAAGAGAATAAAAATGCTGATGATCTCCTTAAAGCGATGGAAGCTTTTTCAAAAGTTAGCGAATTCAATGATGGTGGTAAATATGGTGAGGAAGCTTTAACTTATAAGCAAACTGCTATGAACGCTGTTATTTCTTCTGCAGTAGATGATCAGAATGCTCAAAAATATGATGCAGCAGCTACTAAATTATATACACTTTACACGTTAACACCTAAGGATACGTCTTACCTTTATTTTGCAGCTTCTAACGCTGTTAACGGTCAGAACTTTGATACGGCATTAGACTACTACGGTCAATTAAAAGATTTAGGGTATACGGGTATCGAGACTAAATACACTGCTAAGAATAAAGAAAGTGGTGAAGTAGAGAGTTTTCCTTCTGAACAACAAAGAGATTTATTTGTAAAATCTGGTACCCACGAAGATCCTAAAACTGAAGTTACGGAGTCTCGTTCTGGTGAAATCGCAAAAAACATCGCCCTAATTTATATCCAAGAAGGTAAAAATGAAGAAGCTTTAGATGCAATTAAAGACGCGTTAGCAGAAAACCCTGATGATGATGCCTTATTGCGTTCTGCTGCTGATGTATACTTGAAAATGGGTATGACTGATGAGTATGAAGCTACTTTGAATAAGGTAATCGCTAAAGACCCTAACAATCCTGGTCTTTATTTCAACTTAGGTGTTGGTGCTGCAGATTCTGGTAACACAGAGAAGGCTTTAGGATATTATAAAAAAGCTCTAGAAATTGACCCTAACTATTCAGGTGCGAACTTAAACATAGCTGCATTAATGTTAGGTCAGGATAAAGAGATTATTGAGCAAATGAACTCTTTAGGAAACACTAAAGCAGATAATAAGAAGTACGAAGAACTTAAAGATAAGCGTTTGCAGCTTTATAAAGATGCTGTTCCTTATTTAGAAAAAGCAACTTCTGGGGAAACTCCAAATATCGAAGCTGTACGTACCTTATATAACATCCATGTTCAGTTAGGTAATGATGAGGAAGCTAAAGAATACAAAACTAAATTAGATGCTATGCAAGGCTAATAATTAGTTTAATAGCTTAAAATTTAAAAAGTCCGATTCAATGTTGAATCGGACTTTTTTTATGTTTGAAGTTTTAAAAGAATCTATTCTGTTCTTTCATACTTTTCCATATAGCGTTTCCAAAGTTCGGTTTGATGTGATTCAAGACTGATGCTTCTTCCGTTTATGAAGGCGTATGTAATATTGTTACCCATCATTTCTAAAGCGTTTCCGGTGCTTACAAAAAGTGTAGCATCTTTACCAGCTTCAAGTGTTCCCAATTTATCGCCTAGACCTAAAATAGTTGCTGGATTCTTTGTGATAAGTTGTAAGGCATCTTCAAAACTTAAACCGTGTGCAGTTGTTTGTCCGGCATAAAACGGAATGTTACGCGATTGCCAGTATTCACCACTATTACCTAAGGCTACTGTAACGCCTGCGTCAACTAATGTTTTAGCCATTTTAAATGAAATGTCATAAGCGTCATCTTCAGCTTCAGGAAGGCTGTGTACACGAGCTAAAATCACAGGGACATCAGCTGTTGCGATTTGATCGGCAACTTTGTATGCGCGGTAGGCACCAACTAAAACCACTTTATTCAAATTCATTTCTTTTTTGAATTTCAATACATCTAAAATTTCCTTTTCAGAATCTACATGCACATAAAGGTTTTGTGTTCCCTCTAAAACATCTTGCATTGCTGCAAACGGTAAGTTTTTAATAGAAGCATCACCAGATTTATAAGCAGTAGACTGCACCATAAAATCTTTCAACTCGGTGATGTCTGATGCATACTTTTTATTAGGGCTATAACCGGGGTCTTCACCTAACCACCAGCGACCACGACTGTAGCTGTTTGGCCAGTTAAGGTGAATACCATCCCCTCTTTTAACCGCAGCATCTTCCCAATTCCATGCATCTAATTGTACAACTGAAGATTCTCCGGAAATTGTTCCTCCTTGAGGGACAGCTTGCGCGATAAGCACTCCGTTAGGACGCATACTTTCAACAACCTTAGATTCTGCATTGTATGCAACGATAGCTTCGATATGTGGATTGTATTCGCCAATCTCGTCTTGATCTTCAGTAGCCCGTACCGCAGAAATTTCAACAAGACCTAATGTGGTATCAGGAGCTATAAAACCCGGGTAAACGTGTTGCCCGTCTATTTTTATGATTTCACCTTTTAAAGGGCGTTTTGTAGTCGTCGCATCATAAACACCTGTAATCTTTCCGTCGGTGATAAAAATGAGACTGTTTTCTATTACTTTACCATTACCTATGTGAGCGAAACCTCCGGTAAGCGTGATGTCTCCCCTTTGTTTAGGAGCTGGTGTTTGTTGTGCTTGCAGGCTAAAAGCTGCAAATAAGAACAGTATATATAGTTTTTGAGTTGTTTTCATAATCAGTTTAAGGTTTCTAATGTGTCACAATCTAAACGCTGTTTTTCTTCTTTTTTGGCAGGCTGCGTTTTTAAACCTTTGTTTTTAGCACCAAGCATCATCGTGGTCAATGTGTTCTTTTTCTCTGCTACTTCTTGCTTCAGTTCTTTGTCTTTCTCAATATCAAAATAAACAATACCTTCAACTAAAGTCTTCTCAGCTACAGCGCTTACAGACATTGGATGCGTAGACCATAGAACAAGATCTGCGTCTTTACCTTCTTTGATACTACCGGTGCGACCATCAATATGCAGCATTTTTGCTGGATTTAGTGTAACAAATTTCCAAGCTTCTTCTTCAGGTACGCCGCCATACTTCATTGTTTTTGCAGCTTCCTGATTCAATCTGCGACTCATTTCTGCGTCATCACTATTAATTCCTGTTAAGACACCTTGACTCCACATAATAGCAGCATTATAAGGTATCGCGTCATTTACTTCATATTTGTAAGCCCACCAATCACTAAACGTAGAACCGGCAACGCCATGCTCTGCCATTTTATCTGCAACTTTATAGCCTTCGAGAATGTGTGTAAACGTGTTGATTCTAAAATCAAAACTATCAGCAACTTTCATCAACATATTGATCTCACTTTGAACGTAAGAATGCGAGGTGATAAAGCGTTCTGCATTTAAGATTTCTGATAATGTTTCCAGCTCATAATCTTTACGGAAAGCTTCTCCACTGCTTTTCTTAGTTTGGTATTCTCGAGCCCGTTGAAAATAGTCTGTAAACATTTGTTGAACTCCCATTCGGGTCTGCGGAAATCTGCTATAGCTTCCCCAATTGGATTGTTTTACATTTTCACCTAAAGCAAATTTGATAAACTTGGCTTCGTCTAAAACCATTTCATCAATACTAGAACCCCATTTGAGCTTCATTACCGCAGATTGACCGCCTATTGGGTTGGCAGAACCATGAAGTAATTGTACGGTTGTAACACCGCCCGCAAGATCCCTGTAGATGTCTAAATCGTCAGGATTTACAGCATCTTTCATACGAACTTCAGCTGAAGAGTTTTGACCGGACTCATTAATTGAAAACGCAGCGATATGCGAATGTTCATCTATAATTCCGCTGGTTAAATGTTTTCCGGTTGCGTCAACGACCATAGCGCCACCGGCACTAAGATCTTTACCAACTTTTGTGATTTTACCATTTTTGACCAAAACATCTGTTTCTTCAAGAATACCTGCTTCTTCATTGGTCCAAACTGTAGCATTTTTAAATAGAATAGGTTGAGCTTTTGGTTTTTCTTCATAACCGTAAGCAACATTAGGATAGGTGAGGGGCATAACAACAGGAGGTATTTCTTCTTTCTCGTCGTCGTCTTTTTCGTCTTCCGTTTCTGAATCGGCTTTTTTAGTAGCTGTAAAAGTGGTTTCTGTTCCATTAGGAAGAATGGCTTTTCCGCTCCAGGGGGAAGTAGCGCTTGCTTGAGTGATGATGCGCGTGTATTCTTTTGCTTCGGAATCTGTTCCGGTAATCATAACATTCAACCATCCGTCAGCATAACTAATTTTAGAGCCTAATTTTGTGTCACCGCTTTTTACGGTTACCGAAGGTTTTTCGGTAGATTTAGAAATAGTCATCTCATAGGTTTTGCCGCTTAGGTTTAAGGTATAGCTTCCATCAATATCAATAACTGAAGCATCTTTAATGATGTTTTGAGAACCTTGAACCCAGTTTTCATAAACTATAGATTCTTCATCAAATAGATTTCCTGAAGTTATCAGGAGGTTTGCCCAAGCTCCTTGTTTTAAAGCTCCCAGAACGTCAGATTTCCCCAATAACTCAGCGGGTACAGTCGTTAATGCTTTTAAAGCTGTTTCTTCTTTTAAGCCATATTTAAATGCTTTGCGAAGCATTGGGAATAAATCATCTGGAGATTTAAGGTCATTTGTTGTAATTGCAAACTTCAATCCGGCATCTTGTAGTTTTGCAGGATTTGTAGGTTCTTGATTCCATTCAAGCATTTGGCTTAAACTAACATAATCTGCCTGATACGGGTCTTCTACATCATAAGCATCTTGAAAATTCACTGGGATAATATAAGAAGCTTCAGTAGCTTTAACTTCGTCTATGCGCTTGTACTCGTCACCACCACCTACGATGATAAACGGAACTCCGGTTTCTTTAGAAAGGCTGGCAATGCGCAAATCATCATAAAGGCCGTCGCCCACAAAGATCTGCGGCAGATCCATATTTGCGTTTAAAGCCTCGAGTGAAAGGTCACGTGTATCTACATTTCCTTTTGCATACCAATCTGCATCTACAAAGACCTGTCTTATAAGTGCTGTAGCTCCCATAATAGAACCTGGATACGATTGTGGCGACAAGTTGCTTTTATCAAAAGAAAAGAATTGAGCAGAGCGGGTGTCTATCAAACGCTCTGCTGTATTCCCGTCAGAATTTAAAGCTACAAGAATACCATTACCTCGTGCAAGCCCATCTGCTTTGTGCGAACTCACAACGCCAAAACCAGCTTTCAATAAATCTTCAGCGGCTTTGCTGTCGTATTCAAAATCATTCAGTGCATTTGTTTCAGCACGTATGTGGTCATTCCAGTAATAACCATCACGTGTCGGTTCGTATTGTGGACTGCGACCGCCACCTTGTCTTTTAGGAACTTCAATCCCAAAGGTGGAATATAGTTCTACAAATGATGGGTAAATGTGTTTGTCTTGAAGATCAATTACAACCGCATTTTTAGGTGCTTTTACAGATTTGCCTATCGAAACTATTTTGCCGTCTTTAATAAGAAGGCTTCCATCTTTAATAGTTTCTCCCGGAGAAGGATGCAAAGTTGCATTGTTGAAGAGTGTGTAGTTGGTGTTGATGGTTTTTACTCCATCATTTACCGGAAAATATTCTTGTGCTGAAACCAAACAGAACATGAATAATAACCATCCGGTGCAGAATAGTTTTTTGTTCATAATTTAACTTAATTTAAGAGTTTCTTCTAAATTAAGCGTTGGTCTGATTCTTTAAGGCTTTATAAGGGAAATTAGGATATTTTTAACGCTTAGAGGACTTGAGAATTTCCTTTGAAGTAGTTTACAAGTAAGGCCACAACATAGCTATAGCTCTGCATACCGGCAGGTTGATTGTTTGCCTTGAGATAACCGCCGTAAAATTTGGCTAAAAGTGGCTCTAAAGGATTTTGGTATTCAATCCAAAAATCTCTGGACTGCCGATAGTTTGCAATGATACCTGGTCGTATGTTTTTGGTGAGTAATTCGCCGGCATTTGGATTACGAACATACACGTCGTTTAAACAATAACGCAAAGCGAAAATACAACCCGAATATTGAAAATAGGGGTTGGGATTATTGGTAGTTGCCATTACTGCTATAAAGTTGGCTTCATTTTCCTTAGCAAATCCCAGTTGATGTGCTTCTTCGTGGCAACTCACTAAAGGCCAGCGATGAGCTGGTAAAAGTCCGTTTACTTGCCCTTCTTGGGAAATAGGATTGAGGTATCCGCCAAAACCCATATAGCTTAACGGAAGTCTAAAAAGGGAATTCTTAATGCTCTTAGGTGCGTAGTCTAACTTCGGGAAGTTGTTTTCCACGATTGCATACCCATTAGGCGTTTCTTTAAAAATTTCATTTAAAGTGTATGGAAATTCTACAGGCAGGCTGTCGTTTTCTTGTAGTTCCAGATGTAGTGTGTTAGATCTTTTGATGAGTCGTTGGGTAAGACTTATCAATTCTTCAGTGGTGTATTCTTTATCTAAATCCAGTGCCTGATGCAAAGGAAGGCGGTAATAATTTAAGCCCCAAAGCAAATGAAAACTGAAGTAAATAATGTTAGCAAAAAGAAGTCCTTCGGTTAGAAATTGAATTCCATTTCTGAAGCGTTTGTTGAACAATTTTATAACAGAAACAATGAGGTAGATTATGAGCACGGCATACATCACATCTCCAAAGGAAAACGGAATCCAACCCAGTACATACCGAAATAGTTTGGACGAATACTGGTAAAAACCATTGCTGTAATACGTTTCAATAAACTGCGGGAATTGGGCTACAACTTTTAAGCCTACTATTTGCAAGAGAAGCAGACCTGTGTAAAGAAGCAGTTTTTTGAGTTTCATATATTTTCTAATAAACCTGAGATTCGGCGACTACTTCTTCGTTTGTAATACTCAAATGACCGGGTAATTTGTTGTCTTTTGGTAAAACAGCCAGATATCTGTCAAAGTTAGAGGTGTAAACGAGTTTAAATTGAGGTTTGATTTTTAAATCAAGTTTTGCAATGATCTCGTTTATAAATTCTTGATGATGAATCAGGTCATTGCTTCCTAAATGAAAAATGCCAAAACACTTTCTGTTGATGATATAATGAATTTGCTGCCCCAGCTTTCGGTCTGTGGTGGTATTCATAATTAAATGCGGAAAAACTTCAACTTGTTCCTGAAGTAAAACTGCATTTTTAATCTGTCGAATCCGCGGAGAGTTTACTCCAAAAACCATCGGCAACCTGATGATTGCATAGTGTTCTTCCGGTAGGAAATTGAGGAAAAAGTTTTCACAGCGTATTTTTAATTTACCATATTTACTTTCAGAAAGGGTTTTGTCAAGCTCATAACTGGGGTAATTGGTAAAGGCATCAAATACATTAGCTGAAGACAAATAGATCACAAAAATACCGGTGCGCTGTGCAAAATCACACAAATCTTCATGAGCTTCTACCTGACCTTCAAAATCTCCTCTTAATGCTGAAATAACCAAAGTAGGTCTTACCTGATTCAACACTTCATAAATACTGTCTTGCGTGACATCAAAATGAATAAAATGCCGGTTGTCTGAATAAATCTTGCCGGTATGATACGTGCCATAGGTATCGTAGTACCGGTGTAATTCTTTATACAAGGCACCACCCAAGAAACCACTGGCTCCCAGAATTAATATTCTATGTGTATTTTGAGTAGGGATAAAATTTCAGTTTTTAGCCTTTATAAAAAGGCAGTTTTACAACTTTAGCCGGGATGCTTTTATTGCGCACTTTGATGAAAATCTCAGTATCAACCTTTGCTAAATCTCTTTTGACGTAACCCAGGCCAATACCTTTCGATAAGGAAGGAGACATTGTTCCGGAAGTGACTATGCCAATAACTGTATCATTTGCATCTGCGATCTCATAACCGTGACGTGGAATACCGCGTTCGGTCAATTCAAAACCAATTAACTTGCGTTCAGGTCCGTTTTCTTTTTGAGTTTTTAAAGCATCACTGTTTACAAAGTCTTTGGTGAATTTAGTAATCCATCCCAGACCCGCTTCGATAGGAGATGTGGTATCATCTATGTCATTTCCATACAAACAATATCCCATTTCCAGACGCAAGGTGTCGCGCGCAGCAAGACCTATAGGTTTGATTCCGAAATCCTTTCCTGCTTCAAAAACTTTTGCCCATAATTGTTCTGCATGGTCGTTGTGGCAATAGATTTCAAAACCGCCGCTTCCCGTATAGCCGGTTGCGCTGATGATCACGTGATCTATACCGGCAAAAGGGGCTACTTCAAAATTGTAGAATTTTATAGCAGAAAGATCGGTTTCTGTTAGCGACTGCATCGCTTCAATTGCCTTTGGTCCTTGAATAGCCAACAGCGAAAAATCATCAGAGATGTTCTTAAGCTCAACGCCAAATTCGTTATGGCTGCTGATCCACTCCCAGTCTTTTTCAATATTAGAAGCGTTAACTACCAATAAATATTCGTTTTCACGAATGTGATAAACGATAAGATCGTCTACAATTCCACCTTCATTATTGGGTAAGCAGTTGTATTGTGCGCCACCTATTTTTAATTTAGATACGTCATTGCTACACACTTTTTGAAGCAAATCGAGTGCTTTCTCGCCAATTGCCAGGAATTCGCCCATATGCGAGACGTCAAAAACCCCGACGCCGTTGCGCACGGTTTCGTGTTCAGCATTTACGCCTTCATAAGAAACAGGCATATTGTAACCGGCAAACGGAACCATTTTAGCTCCAAGATCTTCGTGTATTTTAGTAAGTGCAGTAGCTTTCATCTGTGATTTTTTAAGAGCACAAATGTATCAAAACTGCATGTAAAACGAGGGAGACTAGCCCAACAAAAAAGACTTAAATTCTTCGTAGTTTTTAATGGCCGTAGCTTGCTTTTCCTTATGCATAACTTCTTCAATTTGTGGGGGAATCGCAATTTCTGCATCAATCACCGGATTAACCACCGGTAAAAACTTCACCGGATGTGCGGTTTCTAAGAAGATTCCGTAGGCATCAGGATGGTCTTTGAGGTAGTTTTTAAGTCCTAAATAACCTACTGCACCGTGTGGATCTGCAATGTACCCGGTCTCTTTGTAGATGTGCTGCATCGCTTCTTTAGTCTGCTCATCATCATAGGAAAACGAAGAAAGTTTCTGCGAAAGCGCCTCCAAATCGTTATTGAATAATTGCTGAATACGAATGAAGTTTGAAGGATCACCTACATCCATGGCATTGCTTATGGTTGCTACTGAAGGTTTTGGTTTGTAAACTCCGGTTTTCAGGAACTCAGGAACGATGTCGTTTTGATTCACCGATGCGACAAAATGCTTCACAGGCATCCCCAATTTATGCGCAACCATTCCGGCACAAATATTACCGAAGTTTCCACTAGGGACCGAGAAAACCAGTTCTTTTCCCTTAGATTTTGCCTGTTTGTAAGCAAATAAGAAATAGAATAATTGCGGTAACCAGCGTGCGATATTAATAGAATTGGCTGAAGTCAATTTACGTTTAGTAGTGATTTCCTCATCCAAAAAGGCGGTTTTAACCATTGCCTGGCAATCGTCAAAAACACCATCCACTTCAAGAGCTGTTATATTTGCCCCTAGAGTTGTTAATTGCTTTTCTTGAATGTCACTCACCTTACCGGTAGGATAGAGGATGACCACATCTACACCTTCCACATTTAGAAAACCACGGGCAACTGCACCACCGGTATCTCCACTTGTCGCTACCAAAACCGTAACCGGTTCTTTAGTGTCTTTTTGAGCTGAAAAGTAGCCCAGGCAACGCGCCATAAAACGCGCACCAACATCTTTAAAAGCCATGGTTGGACCATGAAATAATTCAAGAGTCGCGATATTTTCTTCTAATTCTACAATTGGAAAATCAAAAGAAAGCACATCGGCAATGATGTCTTTTAGAGCTTCATCCGGGATGACGCCATCTACAAATTGATGAATCGCTTCAAAGGCAATTTCGTTGTTAGAAAGGTTTTCGATATTTTCAAAAAATGATGCAGGAAGTGGCTTGATTTCTTCCGGAAAGTATAAGCCTTTATCCGGAGCAATTCCGCGTACAATCGCTTCCTCTAAACCTACTTCTGGTGCTTTTCCGTTTAAACTGTAATAGTTCATTTTTTCTAGGTATTCGTATTGTTAAATTCGCTGATAATTCACTTTTCCTACAGCTAGGAATAGTTCCTAACCAGACAATTTCACCGTTTATTTTTGTTCTAAAATTCTATTTCCGTGCTTCGATACAGGAGATATGTAACTGTCGCTAAGCATGTTTTTCTCTTTCAAAGATTTTTTTAATGCAAATTCAACTGAACCAGCATTTTGTAGTCCTTTACTTAAGGTAAACATTGAAGGCCCGGAACCGCTAATCCCGAACGCTAAACCCCCATTTTCAAGTGCGGTTTGCTTGTAGAAATCAAAATCTGGTATCAGGTTTTTACGATACGGTTCTACCAAAACATCTTGCGTACTCGATGCAATTAAGTCGTAATCTGATTCGTATAATCCTGCGATCAAACCGGCTAGATTTCCGGTCTGTTTGATGGCGTTTTTAAGCGAAACATCCTTCGGTAAAATGGCTCGGGCTTCTTTTGTTTTGATGGTAATATGCGGATGGATAATCGTCACATATAATGCTTCAGGAACCGGAAGTGAAACGATCTTTAAAGGTTCGTATCCGGTGATCAGCGTGAAGCCTCCATAAAGGCACGGAGCAACATTATCTGCGTGCTCATTTCCACTTGCAACAGCTTCACCTTTCATCCCAAAAGCAGTAAGTTCCAAATTGCTTAACGGCGTTTCTAAAAACTGATTGATGCCGTAAACAATTCCGGCTGCACTTGCAGCACTACTTCCCACACCACTTCCTAAACGAATCTTTTTATGGATCTCAACCTCAAATCCAAAATCAAGATTTAAAGCTTCGACCATGGCCAAACCGGCAACGCCAACTACATTTTCTTTAGCTTCATAAGGCAATTCTGCACCGGTAATTTTGGTGATCTTAATTCCTTTTTCAGCAATCTTGCGAATGACCATCTCGTCACCAAGACCGTCAAGCGCAAAGCCCAAAACATCAAAACCACAATTTACGTTGGCAACTGTTGCCGGAGAAAAAACCCGTATCTCGTTCATCAGTTCAGAATTTAAAAAGTTGCTGTTCTGATGATGTCAGCAAAAAGACCTGAAGCGGTAACATCACCACCTGCACCTGCACCTTTAATTTGCATAGGCTGCTCCGGGTAACGATCTGTAAAGAACAAGACGATATTGTCAGAACCTTTCAATTCATAAAAAGGATGACCTTCAGGAACACTCTGTAACCCCACGCTTGCTTTACCGTTATCTAACTGTGCTACATATTTGAGACGGTGCTTTTTTGCTTCTGCATCAGCAACCAGTTTTTCAAAATGCGCAGCATCTTCTTTAAGAGTTTCAAAGAAATGAGGCACATCGCTACTATTTAGGTTTTTCTCAGTAAGGAAAGGCTCGTTGGTTATATCTTCCAAATTGATTTTTAGTCCGCTCTCCCGCGCTAAGATCAAAATCTTTCGGGCCACATCTACACCGCTTAAATCGATACGTGGATCGGGTTCTGTAAAACCTTCTGCTTTTGCAGCCTGAACCACATCATGAAAACTTTCACCTGATTTAAAGTTGTTGAATACAAAATTTAAACTTCCGGAAAGCACAGCCTGAATACGGTTAACTCGGTCTCCAGAGGCTATAAGGTTATTTAAAGTGTCTATAATGGGTAAACCGGCACCTACGTTCGTTTCAAATAATAAAGGTGCATTATACGCTTTACTCAAGCGTTTCAGTTCGCTGTATTTCTCAAAATCTGAAGAGGCAGCGATTTTATTACACGCAACTACGGCAACACTTTGTTTTAGATATTTACCGTACATATCAGCTACAGCTGCATTTGCGGTAATATCTACAAAGATGCTGTTACGCTGGTTCTGGTCAACCACAGCTTTGTGAAAACCTTCTAAAGTTGCAGGTTCTCCTGCTTCTAAAAGGTTTTTCCAGTTGTTGAGGTCGATCCCGTTTTCGTCAACAAGCATTTTGCGCGAGTTACTCAAGCCTAAGACACGCATATTGATGTTTAGGTTTTTCTTCAAATAGTCTTGTTGCTGCTCTATCTGATTCAGTAGTTTTTCACCTACATTACCTACACCGGTAATAAACAGGTTCAATTGTTTGCGTTGCGCCTCAAAGAAACGCTCGTGAAGACTGTTTAAAGCCTTTTTAACGTCTTTTTGAGCGATAACCGCAGAGATGTTCTTCTCGCTTGCTCCTTGAGCGATAGCGCGTATGTTTACGTTGTTTTTACCTAAGGTGCTAAACATTTTGCCACTGGTACCTTGGTGGCTTTTCATCTGATCGCCAACAAGCGCTATAATGCTTAAACCGATTTCTAAAGTCAACGGATCTATTTTGTTTAAAGAAATCTCGTATTCAAATTCTTCATCAATCGCGTTTTTAGCACGACCGGCATCTTCTTCCATCACCCCTAAACAAATACTGTGTTCGCTAGAAGCCTGCGTGATCAGGATGATATTGATTCCCTGATTGCTTAGGGTTTCAAACAAGCGTTTGCTGATTCCCGGTATTCCTACCATACCTCCGCCTTCTAAAGTAAGTAACGCGATATTGTTGATGTTGCTCAACCCTTTGATAGGATTGTCGCTTTTTCCTTCTTGATTGTGAATGAGTGTCCCTGCATCTTCAGGTTTTAACGTGTTTTTGATACGAATCGGGATGTTTTTACTCATCACCGGTACAATGGTTGGAGGGTATAATACTTTAGCTCCAAAGTGAGACAGCTCCATCGCTTCGTGATACGAGATGTTATCTATGGGTTTTGCTTGTTTTACAATCTTCGGATTTGCGGTGTACATACCACTAACATCGGTATAGATTTCTACTTGCTCAACTTCTAGAGCAGCAGCAAGTATTGCAGCGGTAAAGTCAGAACCACCACGACCTAAAGTTGTGGTTTCTCCGCTGGCAGAACTCGCAATAAAACCGGGTAGTACTGTGATTTGTTGTTTCGCTTTTGCAAAATAGTATTCCAACTGGCTGTTGGTTACTTTGTAATTGACACCGGCTTTGGTGTGCTTGTCATTCGTGGTGATAAGATCACGACTGTCTTTTCTGGCAGCATCAAGACCTTTAGCATACATCGCACGTGCAATGATTGTGGAAGATAAAATCTCGCCGAAGGCAAGAAGTTTATCTATCGTTTTGGGCGAAAGTTCGTTGATGAGATAAATGCCCTGTAAAAGAGACTTTAAGTCATTTAATAAGCCTTCTATTTCAGAAACAGCTTCTTGGTCATTAGGAACAAGTGCCTTGATGAACGTACGGTGCTTAGACTCTAATTCTTCAAAAACTGAAGTGTAATCCTCTTTTGTGCTGGCAAGAATACCGCTTTGCATCAATAAATCTGTAACTCCACCCAGGGCAGAAACGACTACAGATATCTTTTGGTTTTCGGCGCCTTTAGCGACGATGTTGATGACTTGATTTATGTTTGCAACACTTCCTACAGAAGTACCGCCAAATTTTAAAACACGCATGGCTTTTGTGTTTGAAATGATTTAAATATGTGTTGTTTTCGTGTAAACACGAGCAGTTGCGAAGTTATATGTTTATACAATACCCCAAAGGGGTAATAATGAAAGCAATCACGATACGAGTAGTCGTGATAGGAGATAAAAAGATGTTCGTATTTGCTTTCATTGCTTGAAACTGTTGCATTCAAAAGTATTATTTTTACGCTTAAGCGCAAGCCTGACTGGGCATTTTTAAGGAATTATCAAGGATATGTTGTTTTACCGAAAATTCACTAATTAAACACGTTCATCTCGCTTTTCCTTACGAATTATCTAATTAACAGACATTTCTTATGAAAATTCTTAGCAAAGATCAAATATATGCAGCTGATAAAGCTACTGAACAAGTAGAAGCCATCCCATCTTTTAATTTAATGGAGCGTGCGGGCGGTTATGCATTTCAATACATACACCAGCGTTTGCAAGGTCAGCCGGTAACTATCAAAATCTTTTGTGGAATAGGAAACAATGGAGGTGATGGCCTTGTTATTGCGCGTAACCTTGTGGAGAACGGGTATTCGGTTAAAACCTATATCGTAAGTTATAGTGAAAATCGAAGTAAAGATTTTCTGGATGCGTTGGAAGAACTTAAGAAGAAAGCATCAAAATGGCCAGAAGTATTAAAGTCTGCAGCTGATTTCCCGGAGATTGCTCCGGAGGATTTGGTAGTCGATTGTATTTTTGGAATAGGTCTCAATCGTCCTGCTGATACTTGGGTTCAGCACTTGTTTAAGTTGATTAATGAAAGTAGAGCGTATACACTGGCGATAGATGTTCCTTCAGGGATGGCAATCGATCAGATCATTCCGGACTCTGAAGTTATACGTGCCACAGTTGTGCTCACTTTTCAAACACCTAAACTGGCTTTTTTTCTTCCGCAAAGCGGAAGATTTATCAATAACTGGGAGGTTTTAGATATTGGTTTAGATCGCAATTATTTGAATTCAGTAAAGACTAAAGCCCAACTTATAGGAAAAACGGAAGCCCAACAAATGTATCGACCACGTCCGAAGTTTAGTCATAAAGGGACTTATGGTCACGCATTATTGGTTGCTGGTAGCTATGGTAAAATGGGTGCTGCAATTTTAAGCAATAAAGCTTGTTTAAGTGCCGGTGCTGGTCTGGTAACGGCGTATAGCACCAGACAAGGTTTGCCTATTTTACAGACTTCTGTCCCGGAAGTAATGGTGGTTGCTGATCGACATAACGGAGATTTTATTGAAGAAATACAGTTTGACATAGAGCCTAATATAATTGGAATAGGCCCGGGATTAGGTATGCATAAGGCTACTCAAAAAGCTTTTGAAGACTTTTTAAAAATAAATAAAACGCCTCTTGTTTTGGATGCTGATGCATTGAATATGCTTTCGGAAAATAAAGCCTTACTCGATTTGTTGCCAAAATATTCTATTCTTACTCCGCATCCTAAAGAGCTAGAGCGTTTGATCGGGGAGTGGAAGGATGATTTTGATAAGCTGGAAAAAGCAGAAGCTTTTTCGTCAAAATACGATTGCGTTCTGGTTTGTAAAGATGCCCACACCATCGTGGTCTTCGAAGGGAATTATTATGTGAATAATAGCGGTAATCCGGGTATGGCAACAGGCGGTAGTGGTGATGTGCTCACAGGGGTACTTACAGGATTGGTTGCTCAGGGCTATGATCCGCTAACGGCTGCAATTTTTGGTTCATTCATCCACGGAAGAGCAGCTGATATTGCGATTAATCATACGGGATATGAAGGTTTAACTGCCGGAGTGATTATAGAATTTTTAGGTCAGGCCTTTTTAGATTTATTCAATGAACCCGAGAAACAAGCGCAAAAGTAATGTATAGTCTTAGAAGTAAAATGTAAAGTATATAAGGGTATTGGTGTTTAGCTGTGTTGAAGTGCAGTCGAGAAACCACACTGTTTGATAAATACTCATCGTGTAAACAAAAAACCCAGCCCCATTCTGGAAAGCATTTTCTTTTCGAAAGTATAGAAGAATTGATATTGCCCAAAAATCCAGGCTACGATTAGTAATAAAAGCTGATAAAGCGGAAATATTATCAGGATGCGTAGCGGCCAGTAAATCCATCCGGAAATAGAATCACCACCTACACCAATGGCATTCATCACAGGGCTTGATATTCTACCGGCAGTTGAGCCGGTAATTGCAAATACCATAAATACCGCTATAAATTGCCAGCGGTATTCTAAAATCCACCGATTCTTCAATTTTTTAAAACAAAATAAGCTGATTTTGATTATCAGATAGGTGATAAGTATGGTTAACGCAACTAAGTAAACTGTATGTTGCAATGTGCCCGATTCAAAAAAGAAATCGAGTCTTGCAGCAATTAGATAGCCGCAGCCTAAAGATAATAGGATGCCTAGAGCAGGATAAATGAGTTGCCAGTTCTGGGTGATTTCCCAGTTGTCTTTAAATTTTTTCACGCGGTAAATATAAGACTACACTTTAGAAAAAATATAGAATTTTGTCAGATACGCGTAGGCACGCTAAAGCGTTGCTGGTATTTTCTGCTGAAATATACAAAGTAGTAGTATAATTTGTAGTTCACCTCATAACCATAATCCACAGAACTGTTGTAATCTATTTGCTGCGGGTATAAATTGTTATTGTATTGAAAAGGCTGGCTTACGCGTTGATTATACTCCGGAACCAAAAATCTATTTTTGTTTTCAAGATAATTCTGAGAGTAAAAGCCTTCGGGACGAGCGATAGAATTTAAAAAGGTGTTGTAGCCGGGTTCTATAATGAGGATCTCATATTCAAGACTATCGTTAGCAATTCGTACGGTGTCGTTATCAGTGACGGTGGGGTCTGTTTGTGTCATTGGTTTATCGTTTTGTGTACTTGCACAACCGTAAACCAAAGCCAGAGCGAACAAGAAGTATATAACTGTTTTCATAATATCTTTTCTTTTAAAGCTACAAAACTCCTGCCACATCTTATTTATTGGTACGGCCAAAGGGTTTAATAAACCGAGGCTTGCCCAGAAGTGATTTACTTTCCAAAAAGACCGCCTAGCATACCACCAAGACCGCCTTTTTGTTTGTTTGATCCCAGTACCATATCTGCTACATCATCCAGAACACTTCCGTCACCGTCAGCATCAATAAGACTTGCTATAAGGCTTTGGTTTTCTTTAGGCTGACCTCCCAGCATGCTTCCTAATATCCCGGTTAAACCATCAGAATCATTAATTCCGTTTTCTTTTGTCTGTTTTCCAATAATACCTAAAAGCACAGGAGCAGCGATTTTTAGAATTTGTGCAATCGTACCTGCATCTAAACCTGTTTTTTGACTCAAGGTATTTTCAACAACCGGTTGTTTTCCACCTAAAACATGACTTAAAATTCCGGCACCGTCACTCATTACACTTTGGTCAACACTTCCGCCTCCCAGAAGACTCCCTAAATTATCCAGAATACCACCGTCGTGTTTTCCTGATAATGCACCCATTAATCCTGAAGCGCCTTCAGGGCTTGATGCGTTCTTTTTCATTGCACCAAGGAGTACTGGCATTGCCATGCTCAACACGTCTGCGGTCTTGCTTTCTGAAGCTCCGGTTTGAGCACTCGCACCGCTGATTAGTTGTTTTCCTAAGTCGCTATTTAATAGATCTGATAACCCTGCCATTTTTTGTTGGTTTTACGTTTATCCTTTAAAGATACATACTTGTGTTAAAAATTTTAATCTTTAGGTATAAAAAAAGCCGAATAAAAATATTCGACTTTTTAATTTTTTAAATGGATTCTTAACCTTTTAAGATTGAAGAAATCTGATCTGCTAATTCAATACCAATGCGGTCCTGAGCTTCATTAGTCGCAGCACCAATGTGCGGAGACAAGGAAATCTTAGGATGCATTAGGATTTTGATCTCAGGTTTTGGTTCGCTTTCAAAAACGTCAAGCGCTGCAAAAGCAAGTTTACCAGAGTCTAAAGCATCAATTAATGCAATCTCATCTACAACTCCACCACGAGCAGCGTTTACAAGAGCAGCACCAGCTTTCATCTTTTCTAATTCAGGCTTACCAATAACATATTCCTTCTGAGCAGGAACGTGTAAGGTGATAAAATCTGCTTCTTGTAAAACGTCATCTTTAGACTTGCTTTCAAATTTGAAAGACACTTCCTGGCCGTCAAAGAAATCAACTTTTACTTCAGCTTTCTCCATATACGGGTCAGAGTAGATCACTTTCATACCTGCACCCAATGCCACTTTAGCGGTAGCCTGACCAATACGACCAAAACCAATCACGCCTAAAGTTTTTCCGCGAAGCTCAACACCTTTAGCGTATGCTTTTTTAAGCGCACCAAATTTAGCTTCACCTTCTAACGGCATATTGCGGTTTGCGTCATACAAAAAACGCACACCACCATATAAGTGAGCAAAAACCAATTCTGCAACTGAAGCAGAAGAAGAGGCCGGTGTATTGATCACGCTGAGACCTTTGTCTTTTGCATATTGAACATCAATATTATCCATACCAACACCACCACGACCTATTAATTTAAGGTCCGGGCAAGCGTCAATAAGTTCTTTGCGCACTTTTGTAGCACTACGTACTAAAAGGGCATCAACGTTGTTTTCGTTTATATACGTCTCCAGTTGCTCTTGAGCAACTTTTGTGGTAATCACTTCAAAACCGGCTGCTTCTAAGGCATCAACACCAGATTGAGAAATACCATCATTTGCTAAAACTTTCATGTTTTAAATTTTAGAATTTTATTTTGGTTTGTTAAGCTTTACGCTCTAGTTCGCTCATTACGTCAACTAAAACACCTACGCTGTGCAATGGAAGTGCGTTGTACATAGAAGCACGGTAACCACCTACACTACGGTGACCATTAACGCCGCTAATACCTGCCTCTTTAAGCATCGTGTCAAAGGTTTCTTTCAGGTTATCTTCGGTTAAGTTAAAAGTAGCGTTCATTGTAGAACGGTCTTCTTGAGCTGCAAAACCGGTGAATAATGGGTTAAGATCTATTTCAGAATAAATAAGTGTTGCTTTTTTCTCATTTTCATCTGCAGCTCCACTAATACCCCCTTTAGCTTTTAACCAACGTAAGGTTAATAAAGAGGTGTAAACAGCAAATACAGGAGGTGTGTTGTACATACTTCCTTTTGAGATGTGTTGCTCGTAGCTTAAGATATTAGGGATCTGGCGTGTTACCTTACCTAAAACATCTTCTTTTACCACAACAAGCGTTGTACCTGCAGGTCCCATATTTTTCTGAGCCCCCGCATAGATGATACTGAATTTTGAAAAGTCTAATTCTCTAGAAAAGATATCACTGCTCATATCTGCGATAAGCGGCGCATCTGTAACCGGAATTTCTTTTAATTGGGTACCAAAAATGGTGTTGTTTGTAGTAAGGTGTAAATAATCTAAACCTTTAGGAATGTCAAATCCTTTAGGAATGTAGTTGAAGTTTTTATCTTTAGAACTTGCAACTTCTACAACTTCTCCAAAAACTTTAGCTTCTTTAATGGCTTTATCACTCCAGGTACCAGTATTTAAATAACCCGCTTTATTCTCAAGCAAGTTGTAAGCTGCCATCACAAATTGTTGACTGGCACCGCCTTGTAAAAAGAGTGCTTTATATCCTTTTCCTTCTAGGCCCAAAAGTTCAAGAGCAAGTTCACGTGCTTCTTCCATCACGTCAACAAAATCTTTACTACGATGTGAAATTTCTAAAAGAGAAAGATCAAGATTGTTGAAATTTAATACTGCGTCAGAGGCCTGCTTTAGTACTTCCTGCGGAAGAATACTTGGTCCGGCACTGAAATTATGTTTTTTCATGGATTGAATATTTGGTCTGCTAATTTTGGTTTTATTGGCACCGCCAAAGGGTTTAATACCCGAGGCTTGCCTCGAAATAGTAAATTTGTTTTTAACGAATGCCTCGCGGGCTTGCCCCGAGGTATTTTATTCCGTTGGAAAATTACAGCTTTTAGAACAGAATACATAAGATTCCACGCTTATATATGCTGCTGAAACAGCATTGTCAAAAAGCCATGCAAAGATGCTTAAAAGGGAGCCAATTGAGTCTGATAAATCAATAAATTATTGATAAATTCTAGCTAATTTTTAATAAAAACGCAACAGTATCTACACCGTCTGCATAATCATTAAGTTTTGGCTGTTGTGCTTGTCCAAAAGGAATCTCGTTTTCTGAAAAATCGTCTGCAACAACACATTGAATTTCTGCTTCGCGCTCGCTTAAAAACGTTTGGAGTTCTGTCTTAGTATTGTAGCGCTCATAAAATACAACCGAAATAGGAGAGGAGAAGTTCTCATCTTCTTTTAAAATCATAAATTCATTATCCAGAATAGGGAAGAGGCTCATCAAATAGACCGCCTTGTTGTAATCGTAATTATTGGCATATTTATGATGGTTGATGATATCTTTATACTCAAACAGCGCTTTAAAGAACGCGTCAAAGTTATACGCTTTGGGTACAAAAAGTTTAGAAACACTGCGACATCCCATCCCAAAATAACCGAAGATATCAGCACCTAGAGCAACCAACTGTTCGTGGGTTTCGTTGCCGGTTAGAACAGACACCGCGTTGCGGTTTTTACGAATGATGTTCGGTTTGTTTTTAAAATAGAATTCAAAATAACGCGCAGTATTGTTACTACCGGTAGCGATTACAGCGTCAAATTTTGGAAGGCGCTCCTGAGTAAAGGTGATCCTGTCTTTAAATTGCGGTTCAAGCTGTATCAGCACTTTTGCCAGAAACGGAAGTAACAATTGATCATCACTAGATAATTTTGCAATGACTTTGTGGCCGGTAATCAAAACACTTAAAAAATCGTGAAACCCAACTAACGGTAAATTACCCGCCATAATCACGGCTACCTCTTTAGCTTCGGTTTGAGTTATAGCATAAGGCGATAACCAGGTGTGAAGTGATTCTTCTTCAAGATTCTTAGACCAGCTTTGTAATGCCTGTAATGTATTTTCAGTAGAGAACCAGGCATTTTGTCGTTTTGAAGTTTCAATAACTGCGTGTAACTTTTCTTTTAAAATTTCAAAATCAACTAACTGTAAATCGGTTTTTTCGGCGTTAGCCATAAAATCCTTTAAAAATTGTCCGAGGTTTGCGAATGCAGTAATTCTTTGGTTTAAATCCATAAATGGTTTGGTAGAGTTATACTCAGGTCTTAATTTTACACCTTAAAAGTTTTAAAGCCTATGTAATTACTAGGATTTATTGTATACTTTTAAAAGGCGCTTTGAAGCGCCAAAATTACGGATAAGAAAACGATTATACTATGGCAATTATAATAACTGACGAATGCATTAACTGTGGGGCTTGTGAACCAGAATGCCCTAACACAGCGATCTATGAAGGAGCAGATGACTGGCGCTATTCTGACGGGACTGATCTTGAAGGTAAAGTAGTTTTACCTAACGGAAAAGAAGTGGATGCAGATGAGACTCAAGAGCCCATAAGCGACGAGGTCTACTACATCGCACCAGATAAATGTACAGAATGTATGGGCTTTCATGAGGAGCCGCAATGTGCTGCTGTATGTCCTGTAGATTGTTGTGTACCTGATGAAGATCACGTAGAAAGCGAAGAAGAACTTCTGGGCAAACAAGCATTTATGCATCACAACTAGATTTCTAAGTTAAAATATAACTACTAGAGCCCGGTTTTACCGGGCTTTTTTTATGCAAAACAGGGTGTCAATATGCTATAAACTTGCTATATATAATGTTTTCTTTTAAAGTGTTTTGTTTTAGATAAGCTTACTATATTTGCGCCTCAAAATTCTGAAGCCATGAAAGCAGGTATTGTAGGATTGCCTAACGTAGGTAAATCAACTCTTTTTAATTGTTTGTCTAATGCTAAGGCACAAAGCGCAAACTTTCCGTTTTGTACGATAGAGCCTAACGTAGGTGTGGTAAATGTACCCGACCCGCGTTTATCTAAATTAGAAGAACTGGTAAATCCTGAGCGTGTAGTTCCTGCTACGGTAGATATCGTAGATATTGCCGGTCTGGTAAAAGGAGCGAGTAAAGGGGAAGGTCTGGGAAATCAGTTTTTAGCAAACATAAGAGAAACCGACGCTATTCTGCATGTGTTGCGTTGTTTTGATAACGACAATATCGTACACGTTGATAACAGTGTAAACCCTGTTAGAGATAAGGAAACTATAGATATTGAGTTGCAGTTAAAAGACCTGGAAACAGTAGAGAAGAAGCTTGAGAAAGTAAAAAAAGCATCGCGTACCGGAAATAAAGACGCTCAGAAAGAAGAGACGGTTTTAGTAAAAATAAAAGAAGCTTTAGAGCAGGGAATCTCCATTCGTGCTATTGAGTTTTCTGAAGAAGATTATGCTGAATTTGTAAAGCCTTTGCAGTTTATTACCGATAAGCCGGTAATGTACGTGTGTAACGTAGATGAAGGAGCAGCGGTAAGCGGAAACGAATATGTAGAACAAGTACGGGAGGCTGTAAAAGACGAGAACGCAGAAGTTTTGGTGCTAGCTGTAGGTACTGAAGCAGATATTAACGAACTGGACGATTATGAAGAACGTCAGCTATTTTTGCAAGACATCGGTTTGGATGAGCCGGGTTCTGCAAAACTCATTCGTGCAGCGTATAAATTATTAAAACAACAAACCTATTTTACAGCTGGCGTAAAAGAAGTACGCGCCTGGACGATCAACATAGGTTCTACCGCACCACAAGCGGCCGGTGTGATCCATACGGATTTTGAAAAAGGTTTTATTCGTGCTGAGGTTATCGGGTATGAAGATTTTGTAAAATTTGGTAGTGAAGCTAAAGTCAAAGAAGCCGGTAAAATGGGGGTAGAAGGGAAGAACTATATTGTTAAAGACGGCGATGTGATGCACTTCTTGTTTAACGTATAAGGACTTGGCAGGCTGCAATGCAGTTAGCAGTTTATAAAAAATCCCTCTAGATTTCGTTTAGAGGGATTTTATTTTGGTACGTATTAGACCTTGGTTATCGCTTTGTACCTGTGCGAGATCTTGCGTAAGTATCGCGAATTTGTAGTACGATCTACTAAACAGCTTATGCTTTTGATAGCAGGTTCCTGTTTGCTTTTAAGCATTAAAAGATTATTGTTTTCCCCTATAAAAACTGCGATATTTGCTTGTTTTACTACAGATCTAAAAAGTAGGCCGTTACGGACGTTAATATAGACAGGAGATTTTAGATGTAAGACTATAGATAAAAAAATACCTATCCAAAAGGTGTCTTTTCTTTTCTGCATCCGACAACCGTAGGGAGCCAAATGCACTGTTCTAGAGAGTCTTTAAGCCTTAAAACGACGTAGGAGTCTCTTGAGCTAAATCGACGTTAGGAGATTCACGAGCTCCCGTAAAATAGAAATCACGCGAGCTAAACCGAGGTACGAGGTTCACGAGCTCCCGTAAAATAGAAATCACGCGAGCTAAACCGAGGTACGAGGTTCACGAGCTCCCGTAAAATAGAAATCACGCGAGCTAAATAAAATGAACAAAACATGATATAAAAAGTATCGTTTCTATTCGTGTTCCTGTTTTTTTGTCTTGATAGGCAAAGAACCAACCCGTCTGGTCAGCTGGGCAGGAAGATCAAGGCTCACAAGACGATATCTAAATTTTTCGTTCACTGCACTGCATGCGCTTAACTCGGCCGGCACACCGGCCTCAAACAGAACCGCCTGCGACGTTTCGCTCACTTCAAATTTGACGATACCTTCTTGTAGTCCGTTTTAAAAATGTATTGCATAAGAGATTTTAGAAAAAAGAAAGTATTCATACCCGAAGGGTTTAGTTTCCTTTTGGTCAGTATAGTAAGAGTATCCCGTTAAAATTATCCTCATCCCCAACCCTTCTCCCAAGAAAAAGAGAGTTTGATTTTAACTCAAATGGAAGTTCTGCTATATTCATACCCAAAGGGTAAAACGAATGCCCTTCCCTCGGTTCAGAATAGGCGAAGGAAGCTCCGAAGGACAGGAGTGATAGCGACGCGGAACGTACAAGACGGTTTTCGGTCGTACAACGACTTTGTAAAGCGAGTGCCTTATACCACAAGACTAAATCCAGGATTCAAGACCAACTCTTGAAAATTTAATCTCGATTATCGAGCGAAAAATTTCGAAGCGAGGGTGTCTTTTCTTTTGTTACTTTTTTTTGGACAAGACAAACCGAGGGCACGAGGTTCACGAGCACCCGTGAAATAATAATCACGCGAGTAAAGAAAAGTAAAGAATATGAATAGAAGTGAAAATTATCAAAATCGATGTTAGGAGGTTCACGAGCTCCCGAGATAATGAGAATGACGCGAGCTAAAGAAAATGAACAGAACATCCTATAAGCATACAAACCTACATCAGGAGGCCCACGATGCATTCATTAGAAACAAATTTTCAATTTCGCGGCAAGTCTCAGGGTATTAAACCCTTTGGCGGTGCTGATAAAAAAGCTCCGTGGTGTGGGGCTTTTTTAATCCTATTTGTTCACCTCTTGCCTCAAGATTATTCAATCTCAAAGCAGGTGATGCGAACCTTGAAACAGAACCCCGGTTATCTGATACCTAGAACCTAAATAAAACCAGAATACGTATAGATTCAACTAAAGTATAACCACAATAATACCATAATCACCCACAATTTCTGTGGCAAAGTGTGGTTGCACTGTGGTAGGAGTGTGGTTGCAGTGTGGTAGCACTATGTATCTATCAAGAAGAGAAGTAGGAAATGCCGGGGAGTTTGCAGGACGGGTTTTTAGTTTAAAAAAGGGAGGTTTTAATCCTGGCAGCGTGATACACCTGGTTTCTAAAGCTGCAAAGGACGATAGCGTTTTAGGAGATTAGGGAATTCTGTAAACTACTTCTGAGATAAATAGCTATTTTTATAAACACCACTTTAAAGTGTTGATATCCCGTAAATTTTGAGGGGATAGGTATATATTTAGTGTTGATATAACAAGTTGTACCCAATTATAAAAACAACATTTTTCTTTCAATTGGAAAAAAATGAGCTTACTTTTGATAATATCAAATGATAGTATCAAATGAAACCACCATACGAGATTACTCCTACTATTCTAAAATCCATTACTTCAATTTCAGAAAAAATTGGTGCTATTAATGCCAATTATCTTAATAAACCTTCTCCTAAGCTTAGAAAAGAAAATAAGATTAAAACAATTCATTCCTCTTTAAAAATAGAAGGAAATACCCTTACTGAAGAACAAATAACTGCGCTTCTAGAACATAAAAGAATAATTGGTCCTAAAAAGGATGTGAAAGAAGTTCTCAATGCAATAGAAATTTACGAACATCTAGAAAATTACAATGCCTTTGATGAGAAATCATTTTTAAAATGTCATAAGCATTTAATGAAAAACCTAATTGAAGATGCCGGTAAATATAGAAAACAAGGAGTTGGCATTATGAAAGGTTCAGAGGTAGAGCATTTCGCTCCTCCGCATCAAAATGTTCCTTTTTTAATGAAAGATTTATTTGAGTATTTAAAGAAATCAGAAGAAATAGAACTTATTAAATGTTGTGTTTTTCATTATGAAATGGAATTCATTCATCCTTTCTTAGATGGTAATGGTAGAATGGGACGGCTATGGCAAACCTTAATTTTAATGGAGAAATATCCAATTTTTGAATATATCCCTTTTGAAACTTTAATAAGCAAAGACCAAGAAAAATACTATGCGGCCTTATCAAAAAGTGACAAAGCAGGAAATTCTACACCATTTATTGAATATATGCTTGATGTGATTGAAAAATCATTAAATGAGCTATTGGATTTTAACCAACGTACATTTACAGAAAAAGATAGGCTGGAATATTTTGTTTCATTAAATAAAAGAGAGTTTACAAGAAAAGATTATATGGAAATATTCAAGGATATTTCAGGAGCCACTGCTAGTAGAGACCTTAAAAAAGGAGTAGAATTAAACTTATTTCAAAAAATAGGCGAGAAAAATAAAACAAAATATAAATTATAACTGGGTACAATCGAGTAGGCGGCCGTGAGCGGTAAGCCCACGGTGCACCTCTCACACCACCGTACGTACGGGTCTCGTATACGGTGGTTCGTTAAATCAAAACTTTACTTTGAGGTAATACTCCAGCATACTCTCAAAACCTCGTTTTCTTAAACGTTTTTGAGTGATCGTAGTCCTCAGTATAGGGCTTTGGGCTACCGCCCAACCTCCCATACGGGTTCTACTCCAGGCATAGGTCTGATCCTGTCTCACGCCTAATCTTATGAGGTTTTTACGTTTGCGTTCCGGTTTCTTCCAATCGTGCCATATACAATAGCGTAGGCGATTGCGTAGCCATTCATCTACTTTCTTAAGTTTTGACTGTATAGCTCCCAATCGGAAGTTGTTCAGCCATCCTTTATAGATAGATTTCAGACCTTGTAAGCGCTCTGCCAATGTCAAAGGCAGGGTTTTTCTGGTGAGATACCTGAGCTTGCGTTTGAGTGTCTGCCAAGCCGATTTTCCTACTACTAACTGATAAGTACCTTTCACACCTTTCTTGTAAATAGGTGTGAATCTATAGCCCAACACTTTCAAGCTGGAAGGTCTGCGGATACCACTCTTAGAATGATTAACAGGCAGATCGAGCTTCTCTTTTAGAAAAAGATAAACTGCATTGCCTATACTTCGTGCTGCCGCTTTTGATTTTGTGTAAATACTAAAATCATCAGCATAGCGGATAAACCTTAGCCCCCTTGCTTTTAAATGCTTGTCCAGTTGATCCAATAAAATATTGGACAGTAAGGGACTCAACGGGCTGCCCTGCGGCAGTCCTTTCCTGCGCTTGTGTAAGCGACCATTCTTTAAAATGGGCGCTCGAAGCCATTTACGGATTAGCCATAAGGTAGTCTGGCACTTAACCTTGTGATGGATAAGCTGAAGTAGTTTGTAGTGCTGGACTTCATCAAAGAAACTTTTTAAATCGATATCTACTACGTCCTGATACTCATCATTGATGAACTCCTGACTTTTCAGTACCGCTTGTTGCAAGTTCTTCCTCGGACGGAATCCATAGCTTTCTGCTTCGAATTTTAATTCAAAGTGAATCGCCAGCTGTTGGCTTACCGCCTGTTGAAGCCATCTGTCCACTACAGTAGGGACACCCAGTAATCGGGTTTTCCCATTAGGCTTGGGTATTGCTACCCCCTTGATAGCTTGAGGTCTGTAGCTTTTAGAAATAAGTTGGTGTACCACCTCGCTGCGGTGAGCATCTATAAATGCCTTTAACGCTGTGGTGGGCATCCCGTCTATTCCTGCAGAGCCTTTATTACGCACTACCCGTTTACAGGCATCGCTAAGGTTTCTGGCTGCTACTACTTTTGCTATCATTTCTAATGTTCCTGTCCTTCTAAGTATGGGCTATCAGTTAAACTGATTCCCGTACGAATCCAGACGTGATTTAACGTTTGGTCCTTCCCTAATTGTGAGGCCTCTGGAGTTCTGCCCCAGCTCGTTTCCTTTAGGTACTACTACCTCTGCTGACTTCTCCTGTACCAACACGTGGTACTGGAGATCTCCCCAGGTAAGAACATCTTCTTTCACTCGATTCCTGCCGTATCTACATACCTACCCTTTTGGTAATCGTTGGGCGTTACAATGATGTGCTTGCTTACCCAAGTAAATATGCCTCTGTATACGGTTCCTGTTCGTCAGTACCGGTCCCGATAGGTATCGGGATTGTAGTCTCGCTTCCTTCAGATGTAACTTCGCAGTTACCACCCTTGCGACTTACTAATGGTTCGAGGCGTTACCCCCGCCCATAAGGGACTTGCACCCTCTAGATTAATATTTTACCTTTTGGTAAAACAAAAGATGCCCATACTGGGCACACACATTGGGTATAGCAAATGCCTCTTCTCCGGTTCCAAAAGGCAGATTTTGGAAAATTTGTTAAATTAGGTTTCAAAAGAAGTTGTTGGAATAAACCCGGCACTTGCCATACCCGAGACCGTTGGGTGTAATTTGGAAATATTACCAATTTTTGGTATTTTTGAGTATAAAATTGAAATTATGAGTAAAAACACATCAATATCACTCGGAAATTATTTTGACCAATTTGTCAGCAGTCAAGTTTCTGCTGGAAGATATAAAAATGTCAGCGAAGTAATAAGAGCTGGACTTAGATTATTAGAAAATGAGGAAAGTAAAGTTATTGCCCTTAGAAATGCAATTCAACAAGGCTTGAATAGTCCTATTGTTGAGGATTTTGACTTTGATGAAAATCTGAAAAAATTAAAAGCGGAAAGAAGAAAAAATGGCTAAAGTTGTATTAAGACAAGAAGCCATTGACGATTTAAATACTATTTGGCTTTATACTTTCGAAACTTGGTCTGAATCTCAAGCGGACAAATATTACGCAACGATAAAAATGGCGTGTAATGGAATCGCTAATAGTCCATACGTTGGTAAAGAATATGAAGGAATAAACAAAAACCTTTTAGGATTGAAATCTGAAAAGCATATAATTTTCTATCAAATAATTAATCCCGAAAGAATTGAAATTATTAGAATTTTACACGAAAGAATGGATTTGAAAAACAGAATAACCGAATAAAAAACTACACCCAGTCGAGTAGGTAAAGGGGAGTTTCACCCCTAAACCTCTCTCAGAACCGTACGTGAACCTCTCGATTCATACGGCTCTTGTTATGCAAGTCGGTTTGGTCTATTTGTTTAGACCAATTTATAACCCAATTCCCAATGGTAGAACAGGTTTGGATAGGACTTTGTAATAAATCAAAGCCATTTAATGGCTTTGATCTTACTTCCCTTGAAGCCTTTATACTTGTTCAATATCCATCTGATCATACGGTTGTGCAGTAAATTGACTCAAGAACAATTAGGAGAATTAGTTGGAGTAAAAAAAGCTCAAATTTCTCGACTTGAAAATAGTACAGGAAATGTGACTTTTGAAACTGTAATGCGGATTTTTAATGCTTTAGGAGCAAAACTGAATTTAAACCTTCAAATGTAAAAATAACGATTTGCCAACAAGCCAGTAACCGTTCCACAAGTCTTTTAAACATAAAATCATCAACTCAAATAAGCCGCTCTAAGCGGTTTTTCTTTTTTTGATCATCTGTATTTAGATCGAATTCAGAATCGTTAAAACGGATTTATCAATAGTTGTCAGTCTGTTTTTTGGATAAAAATATGAGGCTGAGCATTCCTGCCCTGCTTTTTACCCGTTTTTGAGTGAATTTGAGCTACTTTTTGAGGTTGTAGGTGATGGCGGAGAGTTGCATACATGTGTTAGCCTGTTTTAATTCTAGGGTATTTAACCCTGCATTAACTAAACATTTCATGAGCTTCTAGAATACCACGGTAAGCATAACCTTAGTGATAGTCGGAAGAAAAATTCACACACACAAGCATACGATTCTTAGTTAAAGACCCCCATATCTCAAAACAAACTAATTATACGTATTCAAGAAAACGATCTGTAAAATTGCTTGTGTAATTTTGAATATTTATTATTTTCGGCGTTCAATTTTTACAGAGAAATAAGTTCCCTTACATTTTTTTAATCAATAGTTTTATTCCCTTTATATGCGCAATGCTATTTCCCAATCACTGCTTCTAGCACTCATCTTTTCAGTACTTTCATGTCAGCAAGACGATTCCCTTCCTGAAACAGATTACGCTATTGAATCGGATTCTTATTTGAAAGTAATAAGTAAACATTCAAATCGGTAATAGAGCAGTATCCTGTAACGGAAGATGAGGTGTTGCTGGTAAATTTCAGATACTTAGATCGTAAAGGTGTTTATAGACCACCTTTTGAAGAAAAGCGTGTGCTAGATAAAGAAATGCAGGAAAATCCTGAACTTTTTGAATTGAAATACGGCAATGAATATGTGGAGAGCATACATATAGGAAAACAGTTTTTTATCATTGGCGCTATGAGAAATATGCCAACAGATGTTTATGCTGCGAGCGAAATAAAGAAATTGGCAGAAAAGCATATGCATACGCTATTAGGCGGAGATAATAAACTAAGCCTAGAAGAAATGGAGGTTTTAAACAAAGTATGGTTTGAAGTGAAGTCCTTCTCAACATTGAAAGTCCATCATAACGGTATAGTTCTAAATACGCCTGAGGATTATGCTGCTGCTGTGCAAGATTTTAATGATGCCGAAGCTTCAGCGATACATTTAGAATATATTCCGTTTGATCATATGATTCAGAACTGATTTCAATTTTCAGTCTGTAAAAGCAGTTTTTAATCTACTGAAAAATCTCTCTAAAGCAAGTTTAGCGGGATTTTTTTTGGGAATCGTGGTCTTGTTTCTTGTGTTATTTTTAATTCCGCATTTCTGATTTTTCTTCTTCGGAATGAGGATACTCGTAAAGATTAAATCAGATTCTTAAAATAGTATAGTCTTTGATCAATAAAATAAATTCCTGCTAACTGAAACCTAAACCGTCATCTCTTTTTCCAGCAATTGAATAGTATTTTGAATGCGTTCGCGTACCAAATTCATCATCCGCTTATTAAGTGCTGAAGAATTGAGAATATACGTGCGGTATTCATCAACCGTGAACTGACCAATAACCATCCCTTTTAAGCTGTTTCTAAACTTAATATCTTTCTGAATCGCATTGGCGATATAATCCATCCTGCGCTCAATAGTCAGGTTGTAAAACACATTTTTGTGCTTAGTGATATAATTGCGAAAAGCTTCAATTAGCAAATCATTTTGCAGTTTAACAACCGGTCTCAAGGTTCCGTTTTGAAACTGCTCATCTGCACTCATGCTATCGTTAACACGTGCAGAAGGAATTTCGGGTCTTAAAGCAATTAATTGGGCGTCTCTGGTGTCCATAATGGGAAGTTTTTTAAAATTACAATTATATAACTAGTTTCAATAAGGAGACCAAAAGAGTTGTAAACGACTTATAAACATTCTTTTCTTAACCGATAGCTGAGCCCCCTTTTTGTTGAGGTAAGGCTTATAAAAGAGTCTTCCAGTTACAAAAGTAGTATTCAATAGAAGGTGGAACGGGCCTACTTTTTATCCGTAGTGAAACTAACGAACGCCGCAGCTCTGGAGGTGGACGGTGGCCTGACGTTTTTTGTATCTTTTACTTGTCCTGAGCATTTGTCGAAGGATGGGCGATGCAAAAGATAATGATAAAATCAAATAAAACACCTAGCGTTAAAGTGCTCTTAATCGCCACACCGCTTTGCCTCTGCATTCTTAAATTTAAGTTTATTCAGAATTTAAACATGTAATCGAAGATGATTCAATCTATAAACCCATACAATCAGCAGGTTGTATTTGAAACCAAAGAACTTACCAAAAAAGAAACCGAAGCAGCTATTGATGCTGCTCACAAACGTTTTTTGTCTTGGCGGAAAACTCCGTATTCAGAACGCAGTAAATTGATGCACGCAGCAGCAGCCGAACTCAAAAAGAACAAGCAAGAATATGCAGAGACGATGACTTTAGAAATGGGAAAACCCATTGCGCAGTCCATCGCAGAGATTGAAAAATGCGCTTGGGTTTGTGAATATTATGCAGAACACGCAGAACAGCATTTGGCAAATAAACCAATAGACACCGATGCGGCAGAAAGTTATGTGAGCTACGAGCCGATAGGTGTCGTGCTTGCTGTAATGCCTTGGAATTACCCGTTTTGGCAAGTCTTTCGCTTTGCGGCTCCGGCATTGATGGCAGGGAACATTGGTATTTTAAAACACGCCAGTAATGTGATGCAGAGTGCGGCTAATATTCAAAAGGTTTTTGAACGTGCCGGTTTTCCTAAAGCTTGCTTTACCCATTTACCACTGAGCAGTTCTAAGATTGAAGCGATTATTAAAAATCCAAAAGTAAAAGCTGTGACCCTTACCGGTAGCAAACCAGCGGGTAGTGCTGTGGCTTCAACTGCCGGAAGCGAAATCAAGAAATCGGTTTTAGAATTAGGCGGAAGCAATGCGCTTGTGGTTTTTGAAGATTGTAACCTCGAAGAAACTCTTAAAACTGCTGTGCAAGCACGTTTTCAGAATACGGGGCAAAGTTGTATCGCCGGTAAGCGTTTGATTGTACATAAAAATATCGCTAAAGAATTTACCGATAACTATGTAAAGGCTGTTCGCGAACTCAAGAGCGGGGACCCGATGGATGAAGATACGTTTATAGGTGTGATGGCGCGTCCTGATCTTGCTGAAGAGTTAGCAGCACAATTAGAAGCCAGTGTAAAAGCAGGTGCCGAAATTTTAATAGGAGGGAAACGTGACAAAGCCTATTTTGAACCAACTGTGGTGACGGGTGTAACTTCGGAAATGTCTTTGTTTAAAGAGGAGACTTTTGGACCTGTAATTGGCATCACCACTTTTGAGACTGAAGAAGAGGCGGTTGATTTGGTTAATCAATCTGATTTTGGTCTTGGGGTTTCTGTTTTTACAGAAGATATGCAGCGTGCTAAAAAGCTCGTTCCCTTATTTGATGATGGGGCTGTTTTCGTAAACGAGTTGGTTAAGAGTGATCCGCGATTACCTTTTGGGGGAACGAAGATTTCGGGATATGGTCGCGAACTTTCAGCAGACGGGATTCTGGAATTTGTAAATCGAAAAACTGTTTATTTCAATAAATACTAATCGTTTCAGGTTTCATCGAAAACCATAAAATGTGAATTTTGACGCTTGAATTTTAAATAACTCAGTATTTTTAAAAAATAACGAATAACCCAATCCATGCCCGAAATTAATATACGTCTTGTCACCAAAGAAGATACCGACTTTATTTTAAACTTATTGCCAAGTCTTACCGATCCGGAGTTGCCCCATTGGAGAGATCCTGATGTGATGCTTGATATTGATCAACGTATCTTAAAATCTGAAATTCACGATGGGAGTGAAAACAATGCCATTTTTATAGCTGAAGATAATGAGACAAAAAAACAACTCGGTTTTATTTTTCTGGAAATAGGTACTGACTACTATCACAGAGAGCCACACGGTCATATAGCAGACATTATTGTTGCTCCTGACGCACGCGGCCGTGGAATAGGCAAACTACTAATGAATAAAGCAGAAGAGTGGACAAAAAAGAGCGGTTATAATTTATTGACGCTAAATGTTTTTGACGACAATAAAAAAGCCCGGAAACTCTACCAGTCTTTAGGATTCACTCCAGACTTGACGAAGTATGGTAAGATATTATAGTCTTAACTAAAAACTCCCGTTTGTACTACAGACGGGAGTTTTTAGTTAAGATTTTTTGAGTTTGGTCATAAACTCAAAAATATGCGGTTGCAATTCTTCAAATAGCGGATGATTCTTATTTCTAAGCATAACTTCGGTAAAGAGTTTAAGGCCTATAGCAAATTCTGTAGATTCTTCTGAGGAATTAAAAAGTTCTTTTGACTTTACCTTCTCTACAATTTCAAAAAGTTCATCGTGGTTGACGACTTCTAATTCTAGCTTTTGATCTACTTTCTTTTCTTCTTTTAAAACGGCAACTTGTTCTAAGGTGAGTTTGTAGCGATTTCCTTTTTTAGTTGGGGTACTCATAATATTTTTTTTGGAACTCTAAGATTACCATTTTTGGTGAACCTGAGCTTTTAATTTTTTGTTATAGATGGCATTCATTTTTTCGATCTGATCTTTCGTTAGATTCGGTTTTGCTACTGCAGATAGATTAGACAATACATGTGCTTCCTTGGAGGCTCCCGGAATAATTGTACTTACTGTTTTATGAGATAGGATCCATTGTAAAGCGATAGGAGCAAGATTTTCTGCATCAGGGAATAAGTTTTTAAGTTCGTTTACCGCTTTAAGACCGGTTTCATAGTCAACTCCAGAGAAGGTTTCTCCTTTGTCAAAAGCTTCTCCATCTCGATTGAAGTTTCGATGGTCTTCTTGGTCAAAAGAGGTATTTTGATTAAACTTTCCGGTAAGTAATCCGCTGGCTAAAGGAACACGCACAATCACCCCGATGTCATTCTTTTCCGCTTCGCGAAAAAATAATTCAGCAGGGCGTTGCCTGAACAAATTGAAGATGATTTGTACGGTGGTTACGTTATCATATTCCATCGCTTTAATTCCTTCTTCAACTTTTTCCACGCTCACACCCAGATTAGCAATTTTCCCCTCTTGTTTTAAATCATCAAAAAGTCCGAAAATTTCTGGTCTGTAATAGGTATCCGTCGGTGGACAATGCAATTGAATGAGGTCAAGACGCTCTAAGCCGGTATTCTTTAAACTAGCTTCTACATATTGACGGAGTGCCTTAACCGTATACCCAGCATCAACATGTGGATTGATCTGCCTCCCGCATTTTGTAGCGATATAAATTTCTTCAGAACGGCTGCGCAATACACGACCCACAGCCGCCTCACTCAATCCGTTTTCGTAGACATCTGCTGTATCAATAAAATTAATGCCGTTATCAATTGCGGTATTGATGATTTTTTCAGCAGTGGCATCGTCAAAACCAGAACCCCATTTGCCGCCTACTTGCCAGGTTCCTAATGAGATTTCTGATATATTGAGATTCGTTTTACCTAATTTTCGGTAATTCATTATAAATGTGTTTGAGAATTTTCACTAAAAATACAAAACCGCTTATTTTCTGCTAATGGAAAGTTCATAAAGCGGTCTTAAAATAGTGTATTTTGAAAAATTGAGGTTTGGTTAAGATTTTCTATAAATGTGCAATGCTGCCCGACATATAATAAATAATTTTACTCTTATGAGAAACTAACTGATTAGTGTTCGTTCAATTCGTGTCATCAAACTATTTTGATGCGGAATGCTATATACTATAAATAGACCTTCCGTTAAACTGGAAGGTTTTTTTTTGGAGTTGATTTTTCAATTCAAAAAGGTTTTTTTTAACCTATTGAACATAGTAGTATTTACACTTTAAAACACTGATTTACAGAAATTTGAAATGTTTTTAAGTTTTTTTGGTATATCCAAAGAATTTTAAGAGAATAATTGATAAAAAGAAGGAATAGCTAATTTCGATATAGATTTATAACAATGGAATTAAATAAATACAGTAAAACTGTAACTCAAGACCCAACATTGCCGGCAGCTCAGGCCATGTTACATGCAATTGGTCTAACAGACGACGACTTAAAAAAACCGCTAATTGGTATTGCAAGTACCGGTTATGAGGGGAATCCGTGTAATATGCACCTTAATGATCTGGCTACTCACGTAAAAAAGGGAGCAGCTAATGCAGATCTGGTAGGACTTATTTTTAACACGATTGGTGTTAGTGACGGTATTTCTAACGGAACACCGGGAATGCGTTTCTCTTTGCCTTCGCGTGATATTATTGCAGATTCTATGGAGACTGTCGTGCAAGCGATGAGTTATGACGGACTGGTAACTGTGGTGGGTTGTGATAAAAATATGCCGGGAGCTTTGATGGCGCAATTACGTCTAAACAGGCCTTCTATTTTAGTTTACGGAGGTACGATAGCTTCAGGATGTCATAACGGCAAAAAACTAGATATCATTTCTGCTTTTGAAGCATACGGACAAAAAGTAGCCGGTACGATTGATGAGTCAGAATTTAAAGAGGTGGTTCATAAGGCATGTCCTGGAGCAGGAGCTTGTGGAGGTATGTATACAGCAAACACCATGGCTTCAGCGATTGAAGCTTTAGGGATGTCGTTGCCTTTCAACTCTTCAAATCCGGCAGTTACAGATTCTAATATTAAAGAAACTGAATGTGTAAAAGCAGGTGAAGCGCTGAGATACTTATTAGAGCACGATATTAAGCCTTCTGATATTGTTACTAAAGAATCATTAGAAAATGCATTCAGACTGGTAACCGTTTTAGGTGGATCAACAAATGCAGTATTGCACTTTTTAGCAATTGCTAAATCGGCTCAGCTAGAGTTTACCCTTAAAGATTTTCAGAAAATAAGTGACAACACACCGCTACTTGCAGACTTAAAGCCTAGTGGTAAATATTCTATGGAAGATTTACACGGTGTAGGTGGTATTCCGGGAGTATTGAAGTATATGCTAGACAACGATATGCTTCACGGGGATTGTTTAACGGTAACGGGTAAAACACTTGCTGAAAACTTAAAAGACGTGCCGAATTTAATAGACGGTCAGGACATTATTAGAACGCTTGATAAACCTATTAAAGATAGTGGTCACATCAGAATTCTTTTTGGAAACTTGGCTACAGAAGGTGCTGTTGCAAAAATCACCGGTAAAGAAGGTTTAGAGTTCAGAGGTACTGCTAACGTATTTGATAGCGAAGCTGCGGTTAATGAAGGTATCAAAACCGGAAAAGTTAAAAAAGGGGATGTGGTGATTATTCGTTATGAGGGACCAAAAGGTGGACCGGGAATGCCTGAAATGCTTAAACCTACTTCTTCTATTATGGGAGCTGGATTGGGTAAAGATGTAGCATTGATAACAGATGGTCGTTTCTCAGGAGGTTCTCACGGTTTTGTAGTGGGGCACGTTTCGCCAGAGGCGCAAGTAGGTGGTAACATCGCACTTGTTGAAAATGGCGACATCATCGCAATTGATGCGGTAAAGAATACCATCAATATTGAAATTTCCGATGAAGAGTTGGATAAAAGAAGAGAAAAATGGACCGCTCCTGCGCTTAGATTTCAGCGTGGAGCACTTTATAAATATGCTAAAACCGTCTCGTCAGCATCTAAAGGTTGTGTGACAGACGAAATGTAAAAGGCTATGGATACTATTCAAACAATCAAATTGCAAGACACTGCTGTAGAAGCTACGCAGCGTTTAACGGGTAAAGAAGCAATAATAAAATGCTTGCTTGCAGAAGGTGTAGATACACTTTATGGCTATCCGGGAGGGGCTATTATGCCTGTTTATGATGAGTTGTATAAATATCAAGACAAACTACATCATGTCTTAACCCGTCACGAGCAAGGTGCAACGCATGCTGCTCAGGGGTATGCACGTGTGAGTGGTAGAGTAGGAGTCGCAATTGCAACATCGGGACCGGGTGCAACTAACCTTATAACGGGTATTGCTGATGCACAAATAGACTCAACTCCTATGGTATGTATTACCGGTCAGGTAGCTTCTCATTTGTTAGGCAGTGATGCTTTTCAGGAAACGGATATCATCGGTATCTCTACTCCGGTAACCAAATGGAATTACCAGATCACCAAAGCTTCAGAAATTCCTGAAGTGATGGCAAAGGCTTTTTATATCGCAAAAAGCGGTCGTCCGGGGCCGGTTTTGATCGATATCACTAAAGATGCTCAGTTTGAGGAATTTGACTTCGCCTATAAAAAATGTAAGGCTGTTCGCAGTTACAAACCGGTACCTAAATTAAATCCTGACTCCGTAAAAGCTGCTGCAGATTTAATAAATAATGCTGAAAAACCTATGATCGTTTGGGGGCAGGGTGTAATTCTTGGCGGAGCCGAAGAAGAATTTAAAGCAGTAATAGAGAAATCAGGTATTCCCGCAGCATGGACTATTCTTGGTGTTTCTGCGATTCCTACAGCTCATCCTTTAAATGTGGGTATGGTGGGAATGCACGGGAATTATGGTCCTAATGTATTGACTAATGAATGTGATGTTTTAATCGCAATCGGGATGCGTTTTGATGACCGGGTTACGGGTAATTTAGAGACCTATGCGAAGCAGGCAAAAGTGATTCACTTTGAGATTGATCCTGCTGAGGTGAATAAAAATGTAGATGCTGATGTTGCTGTTTTAGGTAATAGTAAAGAAACGCTTGCTGCATTGCTTCCCTTATTAGAGGAAAAGCAACACACAGCATGGCACAATCGTTTTAAAGAATTGTATCAGATTGAATATGATAAAATCATCAAAGATGATATAACTCCGGAGAAAGAAGGTCTGACGATGGGTGAGGTTCTTGAAGGAATCAACAAGGTTTCTAAAGGTGAAGCTGTTATTGTTTCCGATGTAGGTCAGCATCAGATGATCGCGTGTCGTTATGCTAAATTCAATAAATCAAAGAGTAACGTTACTTCTGGTGGTTTAGGTACAATGGGATTTGCGCTTCCGGCAGCAATAGGTGCAAAAATGGGAGCTCCGGAACGACCTGTAGTAGCAATTATAGGTGATGGTGGTTACCAAATGACCATTCAAGAATTGGGAACTATTTTTCAAACTAAAGTTCCTGTCAAAATTGTTGTACTTAATAATGATTTCTTAGGAATGGTACGCCAATGGCAACAGCTGTTCTTTGATCGTCGTTATGCTTCAACAGAAATGGTGAATCCTGATTTTGTAGCAATCGCAAAAGGATATTATATAGAGGCGCAACGTGTTTCAAAACGAGAGGATCTTGCAGGAGCTATAGAAGAAATGCTTGCGGCTGAAGGTCCGTATTTTTTAGAAGTGAAAGTAGAGAAAGAAGATAATGTATTCCCAATGATTCCAACAGGAGCTTCTGTTTCAGATATTAGATTAGAATAGTTATGAGCGAGACAAAAACATATACCGTATCTATATATACCGAAAATAATGTAGGGTTGTTGAACCGTATTTCGGCAATATTTCAACGTAGAAAAATAAATATTGAAAGCCTGAACACTTCGATTTCTGAAATAGAAGGTGTTTCAAAATTCACAATCGTAATCAATCTGACTGAAGAACGCGTTAAGAAAGTGATTGGTCAGTTAGAGAAACAGGTTGAGGTGATTAAGGCCTATTACCATACTGATGAAGAGACCATTTTTTTAGAAACCTGTCTGTTTAAAATAAAATCAGATTTGCTTTTTGAAGAGCGTCAGATTCAAAATATTATAAAAGAAAGCAGCGCACGCATTGTGACGGTAAATAAAGAATTTTTTGTTCTTGAAAAAGCCGGACGTCGCAGCGAGATAGACTTATTATATCGTGAGTTGAGCGCTTTTGGGATTATGCAGTTTACCCGTTCGGGACGTATTTCGGTTTCTAAAGAAGAAATGAAAATCTCATCCATGCTTGCAGAATTTGCAGAATAAAACAAACTAATCAACATCAATAAAAATTAATAAAATGTCAAATTACTTTAATACGCTATCTCTAAGAGAACAATTGGCACAATTAGCCAAATGTCGCTTTATGGAATCTGAAGAATTTTCAAACGGGATAGAAGCATTACGCGGAAAAAAAGTAGTCATCGTAGGTTGCGGTGCACAAGGTTTAAATCAAGGTTTAAATATGCGTGACAGCGGCTTAGCTATTTCTTACGCTTTGCGTGAAGGCGCGATTAAAGAAAAGAGAGCTTCTTATAAAAATGCTGTAGATAATGGCTTTACTGTAGGGACTTACGAAGAGTTGATCCCAACTGCAGACCTGGTTTGTAACCTTACACCAGACAAGCAGCATACAGCAGTAGTTAACACGGTGATGCCTTTGATGAAAAAAGGGGCGACTTTGGCGTATAGCCATGGTTTCAATATCGTAGAAGAAGGGATGCAAATCCGTGAAGACTTAACGGTTATTATGTGTGCGCCTAAATGTCCGGGTTCTGAAGTACGTGAAGAATACAAGCGTGGTTTTGGTGTTCCTACTTTGATCGCTGTGCACCCTGAGAACGATCCTGAAGGAAAAGGTTTGGATCAGGCAAAAGCATATGCTGTTGGGACTGGTGGTCACAGAGCAGGTGTACTGGAATCTTCATTTGTTGCTGAAGTAAAAAGTGATTTGATGGGGGAGCAAACCATTCTTTGTGGTATGCTTCAAACAGGATCTATTCTTTGTTTTGATAAAATGATTGAAAAAGGAATCGATGCAGGATATGCTTCTAAATTGATTCAATACGGTTGGGAAACAATTACCGAAGCCTTAAAGCACGGTGGTATTACCAATATGATGGATCGTTTGAACAATCCTTCGAAAATCAAAGCTTTTGAATTAGCTGAAGAAATTAAAGACATTACGCGTCCATTATTCCACAAGCATATGGATGATATTATCTCTGGTCATTTCTCAAAAACAATGATGGAAGACTGGGCTAACGATGATGCTAATTTATTAAAATGGCGTGCTGCAACTGGAGAGACTGCTTTTGAAAAGACTCCGGCAGGAAGTCAGGAGATCAGCGAGCAAGAATTCTTTGATCACGGTGTATTGATGGTTGCAATGGTGAAAGCTGGTGTAGAGCTTGCTTTTGAAACGATGACCGAGGCCGGAATCATTGAAGAATCTGCTTACTACGAATCCTTACACGAGACTCCACTTATCGCTAACACAATTGCCCGTAAGAAATTATTTGAAATGAACCGTGTGATTTCTGATACTGCAGAATACGGATGTTATTTATTTGACCATGCGTGTAAGCCAATGCTAACCGAATTTATGAAGAAGATAGATACGGATGTTATCGGTAAAGCGTACGCTACAGATAATGGCGTAGATAATAAGACGTTGATCGCTGTAAACGATGCAATACGTGCTCACGAAGTTGAAGCAGTAGGCGCATGGTTGCGTGAGTCTATGACGGCAATGAAAGAAATTAAAACAGTTGCTTCAGAAGAAGCAGTGACTGCTTAATTTATTATAAGTTCTCTTGAGGAAACCTCAGAGTAAAACCTCACATATTGAGTTAACTGAATACACTAAATGTGCATCAAATCTTGATGCACATTTAGTCAATCAAAATATTTAGATTTTGAGCGACTTAAAAACAACATTTTTTCCGGACTTAGAGAATGTAAAAAAGGCTGCAAAAACCTTAGAGGGAGTTGCAGCCTTAACTCCTTTATTACCTAGTTTAAATTATTCCCGCAAGTTTGAAGCTAATATTATGCTGAAGCGTGAAGATTTACAGCAGGTGCGTTCTTATAAAATACGCGGAGCGTTTAATAAGATAAATTCGTTAACAGAAGAAGAGCGTGCTAAGGGTATTGTTTGCGCCAGTGCAGGTAATCACGCACAGGGAGTAGCTTTTGCGTGTGCAAAACTCAAAATCAACGGGACTATTTTTATGCCGGCTCCTACGCCTAAGCAGAAGATTGAACAGGTTGAGATGTTTGGAGGAGATTTTGTGAATATTCAACTTACAGGAGATACCTTCGATGATGCGTATAAGGCTTCTAAAATAGAATGCGATGCGCTGGGTAAAATTTTTGTTCATCCTTTTGATGACGAAAAAATAATTGAAGGTCAGGCGACTGTAGGTCTTGAGATTATAGAGCAGGCGACTTCAGAAATAGACTATGTTTTTGTTCCGGTAGGCGGCGGCGGACTAGCATCAGGCTTGAGCACAGTTTTTCATTTGTTATCTCCCAATACCAAGGTTATTGGTGTTGAGCCAGAAGGAGCGCCTTCTATGAGTACGTCTATTTTTAATAAAGAAAACACGACGTTATCTCTTATTGAAAAGTTTGTAGATGGAGCAGCAGTTCAGCGCGTAGGGGAACGCACTTTTGCTATTTGTAAAGAATATCTTGAACAAATGGTAACGGTTCCTGAGGGAAAAGTGTGTCAAACCATTCTGGATCTGTATAATAAAGAAGCGATTGTAGTAGAGCCTGCTGGTGCTTTGACGCTATCGGTTTTAGACCAGTTTGCAGATGAGATTAAAGGAAAAAACGTAGTGTGTATCGTGAGCGGTAGCAATAACGATATTACGCGTACTGCAGAAATCAAAGAACGTGCGTTATTGTATCACGGTTTAAAACACTATTTCATTATCAGATTCCCGCAGCGCGCTGGTGCTTTACGTGAATTTTTAAATGAGATATTAGGACCGGAAGATGATATCACTTTCTTTGAGTATAAGAAAAAGACATCTAGAGAAGACGGTCCTGCGGTAGTAGGAATCGAACTTAAAGACCGTTCTGATCTTAAGCCTTTAATAACACGTATGAAGAGTCGTAAATTCTTTGGAGAGTATTTAAATGATAAGCCAGACTTGTTTGAATTCCTGATTTAATATTCTCTTAATCTGAAATTTAATAAATTAGGGAATATGTATTTGACAAATTCTCAAGCATTGTGTAAAATCAACTAACCAAATGAAACAATTAACTTCAGAAATACCAAACGAGTTTAGAGTAGAACCTATTGAGCAGCGTAATTATCTAATTAACGGAAAGCTGTTTAACTGGAAAGGAGAAACGGCAGATGTTTTCTCTAGTATTCAAACCGAAGTAAATGGGGAGCGCAAGCCGACACGTCTGGGTTCTATACCCAGTCTCGGAGAAGAAGAATCTCTTGCTGCGGTAGATGCTGCACATCAAGCTTATGAGAGAGGTCAGGGACTTTGGCCAACTATGAACGTAGCAGCCCGTATCAAGTGTATGGAAACTTTCGTTGAGAAAATGAAAGAAAAGCGAGAGCTTATCGTAAAGTTATTGATGTGGGAGATTGGCAAGAATTATCCTGATTCTCAGAAGGAATTTGATCGTACTGTAGAATACATCATCGATACGATTGAAGATTATAAGACTATGGATCGTGAGAGCGCCAAATTCTATAAAGAAGGTGGTATTCATGCACACATACGCAGAGGGCCTTTAGGTGTTGTTTTATGTTTGGGACCTTACAACTATCCACTAAACGAAACATTTTGTTTGTTGATTCCTGCTTTAATTATGGGAAACACAGCCGTTTTTAAACCGGCAAAACACGGTGTTTTATTAATAACACCTTTGCTCGAAGCATTTCAGGAAAGTTTTCCTGCAGGAGTCGTAAACATTTTATTTGGTCGCGGTAGAGCAGTGGCTACACCCATTATGAAAACCGGTAAGGTTGATGTTCTGGCTTTAATTGGTCACAGTTCTTCAGCAAATGCATTGCAGGCCTTGCACCCTAAACAAAACCGTTTGCGCTTGGTTCTAGGTTTAGAGGCTAAGAATCCGGCTATTATTTTACCGGATGCAGATCTGGATCTTGCTGTATCAGAATGTATAGCAGGAACGCTTTCTTTCAATGGGCAACGTTGTACAGCGCTTAAAGTGATTTACGTTCATGAAAATATCGCAGAAACCTTCAACAGAAAATATGCTGAAGCTGTAGATGCTTTGAAGTTTGGTTTACCTTGGGAAGATGGTGTGAATTTGACGCCGTTGCCAGAACCTTCAAAACCAGATTATATACAAGCTCTCATTGATGATGCGCAAGCAAAAGGCGCAGAAATCCTCAATGAAAAAGGAGGAGAGCGCTATGAGAATTTCATCTGGCCTGCGGTATTATTTCCGGTGACTAAAGATATGAATGTGTATAAGGAAGAGCAGTTTGGTCCTGTGGTACCTGTGCTTACGTTTAAGCATATTGATGAGCCCCTAGACGATATGGCAGAATCAAATTATGGACAGCAAGTAAGTCTCTTTGGTAAAGATGTAAAAACACTTGCGCCTTTGATTGATACCTTGGTTAACTTGGTTTGTCGTGTGAATTTGAATAGTTCGTGTCAGCGGGGTCCAGATGTATATCCATTTACCGGTAGAAAAGATTCTGCGGTAAGTACATTGAGTGTTCATGATGCATTACGATCCTTCTCAATACGTACATTTGTTGCTTCAAAAGACAATGCGTACAACAATGCGATACTTCAAGAATTGCTGGATACTAAAAAATCTAACTTTGTAAGTACCGATTACTTATTATAAAAGAACTCATAACCATAATTGATTAAAAATTAATCAGTGAGATTTTATTTTTGGGTTGAATTCTGAAGAAATCATAAAAAAGTAGATTTAATTGATATTTCTAAGTATTTATAGAGGTTCATTTAAATCTACTTTGTATTTTAGCAGCTCTAATGAAAGGAATAAAACAACATATTAAAGATCTGAAGCAGGCGGTAAACGCAGTGCTTACTTCTTTGTATTCCGTTAATGAAACCAGAACTGCTTTGGTTTATATTCCTGTACGCCGCCGTGAGCGCCGCCGCCCCTAGTGGGTGCAGTTTTATTGGGAACTTAGGTGAGTCCGGTTCCGTCTTCAATTCAAATTATTATTTCATTTTTTTTCAAACTTCCAATTCAACAGAATATGGAAATTATTATTGCTAACAAATCCCATGCGGGATATGCACAATATATTTGCGATACTATCGCAGAATCTGCTAAAGTGCGCGGTACAGGAATCGCTAAGCGTACTCCGGAATATGTCATCACCAAAATGGAAAACGGTAATGCTGTGATCGCCCTTGACGGCGAAAAGTTTGCCGGTTTTTGCTATATCGAGGCTTGGGGCCACGGTAAGTTTGTGGCAAATAGCGGACTCATTGTGCATCCTGATTTTCGGGGAAGTGGTTTGGCACGCCAGATTAAGGAAGCCATTTTTAAACATTCACGTGAGAAATATCCTGATGCTAAAGTATTTGGCATTACTACCGGACCTGCAGTGATGAAAATCAACTCTGATCTGGGTTACAGACCGGTTACCTTCTCAGATCTTACTGATGATCCTAATTTTTGGAAAGGTTGTCAGACGTGTCGTAACTACGATATTCTACAACGTACCGAACAAAAAATGTGTTTGTGTACCGGGATGTTGTATGATCCGGCTAAAGAAGAAAAAAAGAAAGCAGCAGGAGCAGTTAAGGAGGAAGAAAAGAAAATGAATCCTAAAGCCTTTACGCGATTGAAGAGTATTAAGGAGCACTTGTTTTTAAAAAAGGATAAAAAAAAAGACGAATAAAGAAATTATTATCAGTTAAAGGAGTATTTCAGAATAAATAAGTACAATGAAAAAATTAGTTCTCGCCTACAGTGGCGGATTAGACACCAGCTATTGCGCAAAATACCTTTCAGAAGAAAAAGGTTTTGAAGTTCACGCAGTGAGTATCAATACCGGTGGATTTTCTCAGGAAGAAATCAAAGAGATTGAAACAAAGGCATTAAAGATTGGTGCAAAAACCTATAAGAATGTTCAGGCTGTTGAACGCTTTTACGACAAGGTGGTTAAGTATCTAATCTTTGGTAATGTTTTAAAGAATAATACCTATCCACTTTCAGTAAGTGCAGAGCGTATCATTCAGGCGGTTGAGATCATCAATTATGCAAAATCTATAGGCGCAGATTATGTGGCTCACGGAAGTACCGGTGCCGGAAATGATCAAGTGCGTTTTGATATGATCTTTCAAACTTTAGCTCCTGAAATTGAAATTATTACACCGATTCGTGATTTAAAACTTTCGCGTCAGGAAGAGATCGATTATTTAAAAAGTCACGGTGTTGAGATGTCTTGGGAAAAGGCACAATATTCAATCAATCGCGGACTTTGGGGAACTTCTGTAGGCGGTAGTGAGACTCTGACTTCTCATAAAGGCTTGCCGGAATCAGCTTTCCCATCTCAGGTAGAAAAATCTGAAGCAGAACAAGTGACGCTGACTTTTGATAAAGGAGAACTTACTGCTATAAACGGAAAATCAGGTACACCTGTTGAAACTATTGAAGCCCTTCAAAAATTAGCGGCTCCTTTTGGAATCGGTCGGGATATTCACGTGGGAGATACCATTATAGGGATCAAAGGGCGTGTAGGTTTTGAGGCTGCTGCTCCGGTTATTATTTTAAAAGCACATCATTTGCTAGAGAAGCATACGCTTACCAAATGGCAAATGCAGCATAAAGATTATTTGTCTAATTTCTACGGAATGCACCTGCACGAAGGTCAATATTTAGATCCGGCAATGCGTAACCTGGAGGCGTTCTTAACCGATAGTCAAAAGAATGTAACCGGTGAGGTTTATGTAACGCTTCAACCGTACCGTTTTACGTTGGAAGGAATTAAATCTGATCACGATCTGATGAATGCATCTTTTGGAGCCTACGGTGAAATGAACAAAGGCTGGACGGCTGATGATGCAAAAGGATTTATCAAGATCACCGGGAATCAGAATAAGATTTACAACCACGTAAACGGAGACTCATGATCAAGGCAGGAATTGTAGGAGGAGCCGGTTATACCGCAGGTGAATTGATTAGAATACTACTGAATCACAATTATGTTGATTTAAGTTTTGTGTTCAGTACGTCTAATGCCGGAAACCTGTTGAGCGATGTGCATCAGGATTTATTAGGAAGCACGGATATTCGGTTTGCTGATGCAGTAGACTTTTCAGTAGATGTGGTTTTTCTGTGTTTAGGACATGGGAATTCAACTGCTTTTTTAGATAAAAATACGTTTGACGAAAGTACGATCATCATTGATTTGAGTAATGATTTTCGATTAAAACCGGATGCAGAATTTCAGGGGCGGGAGTTTGTTTACGGTTTACCGGAATTGAATAGAAGTGCCATTAAAGAAGCTGGATCAATCGCAAATCCGGGATGTTTTGCAACAGCAATTCAGTTGGCATTATTGCCTCTGGCAGATTCTGGTAAAATAGAATCAGATATTCACATCAATGCAGTAACCGGTGCAACCGGAGCAGGAACTTCGCTTTCGACAACTACCCATTACCCGTGGAGAGATAATAATTTTTCGTATTACAAGCCTTTTACGCACCAGCATATGGGCGAAATCAACCAATCGGTTAAAGGTTTACAAAACGGATTTGACAAGGAGATTTTTTTTCTTCCTAATCGCGGTAACTTTTCCCGCGGAATTTTCGCGACAGCGTATACCAAATTTGACGGAGATCTCGCAGAGATCAAAAAGATCTACCGGGATTTTTATGCGGATGCGCCTTTTACATGTGTTTCAGATAGTGATATTCATATGAAACAGGTTGTAAATACAAATAAGTGTCTGATTCATTTACACAAACACGAGAATCAATTGTTGATCACCAGCTGTATCGACAACCTCTTAAAAGGAGCATCGGGACAAGCTGTAGAAAATATGAATCTCATTTTTGGACTTCCCCAAACTGAAGGGTTGAATTTAAAAGGAAGTTATTTTTAACCTCTAAAGAGGCATTAAAACATGCTGTTATCCCGAAATGGATAATAAAAAGAATTCCGTCCGCAATTTACCCTGAACAGAAGTCGAGGAGCGGAAATGAAATAATTAATAGTAAAATAAATCCAACTGCCCTCTCCTAAGGAGAGGGGCTGGGGGTGAGGATTATGAAAATAGCAATCATAGGTACCGGTAACTTAGGCCTTTCTATCGCAAAAGGATTGATTACAAATAATGCAATCACAACCTTGTATTTGACGCGCCGTAATCCGGAAGGAATCGAGTCGTATGCTGAGTATAAGAATGTGTTTGTGACTTCAGATAACGTTGAGGCGGTCAAAAAGTCTGACATCATCATTTTTGCAGTGCAGCCGGCACAGTTGGGGAATATTCTACATGATATTAAAGAGGAGCTGACCGATAAACATGTGTTGATTTCAACCATTACCGGCTATCAGATTTCGCAGATAGAAGATATTGTGGGTACAGACCAATTCATTATCAGAGCGATGCCAAATACGGCAATAGCTGTTGGAGCTTCGATGACCTGTTTGGCGAGTAATGAAAAGGGAATGAAGCGCATTAAAATTGCTGAAGCTATTTTCAACCGCTTAGGAAACAGTCTGATAATCCCAGAAAAGCAGATGCAGGCAGCAACAGTAGTTTGTGCCAGCGGTATAGCCTTTTGGATGCGTTTAATACGTGCTTCAACTCAGGCGGCTATTCAGCTTGGTTTTGATGCTAAAGAAGCTCAGGAGCTGGCTATGCACACCTGTAACGGTGCATCGAAGTTGCTTATCGATTCAGGGAATCATCCTGAAGAAGAAATAGACCGAGTAACCACACCAAGAGGTTGTACCATAGAAGGTTTGAATGAGATGGAACACAAAGGACTGAGTTCGTCTTTAATCCAAGGTATGGTTGCTTCTTTCAATAAAATTAATGTTATAAAAACAGATCAGAAATAATGAGTTTATTTGATGTTTATCCACTTTATGATGTGACACCTATTAAAGCTCAGGACGTCTGGGTTTATGATGCCACACCTACAAAGTATTTAGATTTATACGGAGGTCACGCAGTGATTTCTATCGGTCATTCGCATCCAAAATATGTAGAAAACCTGACCAAACAATTGGGCGATATTGGCTTTTACAGCAACGCGGTTAAAAATCCGTTGCAGGAAGCTTTAGGTGAAAAATTGCCGATTCAGGCAAATTGTCCGGGGTACCAATTGTTCATGTGTAGCAGTGGGGCAGAAGCGAATGAGAACGCGTTGAAAATGGCTTCTTTCGTTACCGGAAGAAAAAAGGTTGTAGCCTTTCATAACAGTTTCCACGGAAGAACTTCTGCAGCAGTAGCAGCTACCGATAACCCTAAAATTGTTGCGCCAATTAACGCCCAACAAGAAGTTGAGTTTTTGCCATTAGGTGATTTAGATGCTTTGGCAGGAGTTTTAGCTAAAGGCGATGTGTGTGCTGTAATTGTAGAATTCATTCAAGGTGTAGGCGGTTTAGATATCAGTACTGCTGAATTTTACGAAGGTGTAGATAAACTTTGTAAAGAAACAGGAACGTGTTTAATCGCAGACGAAGTTCAGGCTGGTTTTGGACGTACAGGAAATTTCTTTGCGTTTCAGGAATACAATGTGAAGCCTGAATTGATCTCAATGGCAAAAGGAATGGGTAACGGTTTCCCCGTTGGTGGAATTTTAATTCATCCCTCTATAAAAGCAGAATACGGAATGTTGGGAACCACTTTTGGTGGAAATCACTTGGCTTGTACTGCAGCGCTAACCGTTTTGGAAGTTTTAGAAGAGCAAGATTTAATGGCTCACGCGCTAAGGGTGTCTGATCACTTTAAAGCAAAAACCACTGAAATTCCACAGATAAAAGCTGTAAAAGGTCGCGGATTGATGTTGGGAATCGAATTTGATTTTGATACCGCAGCCTTGCGTAAGAAACTCATTTATGATCAGCATATTTTTACAGGAAGTGCAAAAAATAAAAATCTGATCCGTATTCTTCCGCCGTTAACGGTAGAGAATGAACATGTCGATCAGTTTTTTGATGCACTAAAAATTGAATTAGATAAATTATAAACCAAAGAATTTTAATTAAAATACTACTCAAGTTCCCCTCCCCATTTGGGGAGGGGTTAGGGGTGGGGAGAAGCAGAGATTTCGGCTGCTGAATATAAACTTGACAGGAATCAACTAATGAAATGAGCCGTAATAAACTCTTGATGATTATTTTGATTATCAATGGCGAATTACATCTGACCATTAAAAAACAATGAACATTACCAGATGAAAAAATACACCAGTTTAGACGACATTACAGATCTAAAAGAACTCATCGCGGAAGCTCGCGAACTTAAAAAAAATCCATATGCTTTTGAAGAATTAGGAAAGCGTAAGCGTTTAGTAATGTTGTTTTTTAACTCCAGTTTGCGTACGCGTCTGAGCACTGAAAAAGCAGCTTGTAATCTGGGAATGGACGTTACCGTAATGAATTTTAACAGTGATGCCTGGAAACTGGAATTTGAAGATGGCACCGTGATGGATGCTGACACTTCAGAACATATTAAAGAAGCCGCAAAGGTTATTTCACAATACGGCGATGTGATTGCCGTGCGTGCATTTCCAACGCTTACCGATAAGGCAAAAGATGAATCAGAATATGTGATTTCCAATTTTGTAAAATATGCTTCGGTACCCGTTGTTAATATGGAAAGTGCAACTGCACATCCGCTTCAGGCATTGGCAGATGCAATCACCATTACAGAGCTTTCGCAAAAGAAAAAGCCAAAAGTGGTGTTGAGTTGGGCGCCGCATCCTAAAGCTTTGCCACATGCAGTAGCGAATTCCTTTATAGGGATGATGCAAAAAATGGATGTAGAGTTTACGGTGACCCATCCGGAAGGGTACGAATTGAGCGATACTACAATTCAAGATACTTCAGTAGAATACAATCAGGATAAAGCGCTTGAAGATGCCGATTTTGTGTATGTCAAAAACTGGAGCAGTTATAAAGACTACGGAAAGGTTTCGGCTACGCCGGAAACCCATAAAGACTGGACCATTACACCAAAAAAATTAGGCAGTGCTAAATTTATGCATTGTCTTCCTGTGCGTCGTAATGTTATTGTTGCTGATGAAGTGCTTGATGGCGAAAATTCTATTGTGATTGAGCAAGCGAATAACCGTACGTTTTCTGCACAGGTGGTTTTGAAGAAGATACTGGAGAATGCATCCCCCCAATCCCTAAAGGATGAGTTAAAAACCACCAGTTATGAAAACTAAATCAGTTCCCCCTTCGGGGGCTAGGGGGCTAAAGCTCAATATTGTTAAAGTTGGCGGAAATATTATTGAGAAGGAGGAAGATCTTCAGAATTTTTTGGATGCTTTTGCAGCCTTACCAGAACCTAAAATTTTGGTTCACGGTGGCGGAAAATTAGCGAGTCAGTTGGCAGAGCGCCTGAATATTCCTGTGAATATGGTTAACGGACGTAGAATTACCGATGCGGAAACGGTTGAAGTCATAACGATGGTCTACGGTGGAAAAGTAAATAAGAGCATTGTTGCAGGCCTTCAGGCTCGTGATTGTAATGCCATTGGATTTTCAGGGGCTGATGGGAATGCGATTCTATCCGTAAAGCGACCTGTGAAGGATATTGATTTTGGCTTTGTAGGCGATGTTGTCGCGGTAGATGCAGCAATGATCCATAACTTGTTGAGCATTGGGATTACGCCTGCGTTTTGTGCAATCACGCACGATGGTAAGGGACAACTGCTGAATACTAACGCAGATACGATTGCTTGTGAATTGGCGATTGGTCTTTCAGAAAAGTATGAGGTGACTTTAAACTACTGTTTTGAGAAAGCCGGAGTTTTGCTGGATATTAATAACGATAATTCCGTAGTAAAAGACATCAATTCTGATAAATATGCAGAATTGCTCAATGAAAAAATTATAGCTGACGGGATGCTTCCTAAGATGGAAAATTGTTTTTATGCCTTAAAAGGCGGAGTACACAAAGTACACTTAGGAAAGCCGGAAATGCTACACCATACAAATGCTAATTTTACAACCTTACGACTGTGATGAGTAGAGAACAACTTACCCAAGAGGCCATAGAATTACTAAAGAATTTAATTGCAACCCAGTCTTTTTCTTCAGAAGAAGAAGGTACGGCTGTATGGATTGAGAATTGGTTTAAAGCACACGACATTCCGTTTAAGCGACAAGCCAATAACATTTGGGCAACCAATAAAAACTTTGAAGAGGGCAAAACCACTTTATTGCTGAATAGTCATCATGATACGGTTCAGCCTAATAATGGATATACGCGAGATCCGTATAGTCCGGATATTGAAGATGGAAAATTGTTTGGTTTAGGAAGCAATGATGCCGGGGGATGTCTGGTTTCGTTGATTGCTACGTTTACCTATTTCTACGCTCAGGAAAACCCAAACTACAATTTGGTTATTGTAGCAAGCGGGGAAGAAGAGAGCAGCGGACCAGACGGATTGAATAGTATGCTGAAGGTGATTCCACCGATCGATGTAGCAATCGTAGGCGAACCAACGCTGATGAATCTTGCCGTTGCCGAGAAAGGGCTTGTAGTCTTCGATGCAAAAGTAAAAGGTACTCCTTCTCACGCTGCACATCCTAATGATAACAACGCCATTTATAACTGTATAGATGTCTTGCAGTGGTTTAAAGATTTTAAGTTTGAAAAAACTTCTGAAGCTTTGGGAGAAGTAAAAATGACGGTTACGCAAATTAAAGGAGGTAAGCAACACAATGCGGTTCCGGCAGATGTGGATCTCGTTGTGGATGTGCGGGTTAATGATAAATATTCTAATCAGGAAATTGCAGCTATGTTGCAAGCCCAAGCACCTTGTGATGCAATCATTCCGCGTAGTTTACGCTTGAATTCGTCTTCTATTCCGGTAGATCACGATTTAGTAAAAGCCGGTATTGCATTAGGGAGAAGCACATATGGTTCGCCTACGTTGAGCGATCAGGCGGTGTTGACCTGTCCGTCACTCAAATTAGGACCTGGTGACAGCACGCGTTCACACAGTGCAGACGAATTTATTTACGTTAAGGAAATAGAAGAAGGAATACAGATTTACATAGATTTGCTGGAGCGTATTCTTTAATCCCCTAACCCTCGAAGGGGGAATTGATATCGGGGATAAAAATATTAGTAACACAGGTTCAATCACCGGCGATTGAACATTAAATAAAAGTTCCCCTCCTTGGGAGGGGTCAGGGGAGGATTATGAAACTTTGGGATAAAGGTGCCAATATAGATAATAAGATTATCAATTTTACGGTGGGTAACGACCGGGAGATTGATACGCATATTGCAAAATATGATGTGCAGGCAACGCGCGCACATATTAAGATGTTGCATAAAATAGGCATTCTTACTGATAAAGAATTGAAGAGTTTGTTGCCGCAATTAGATATTCTAGAAGCACATACTCAAAACCCTGATTTCTTTATCGAGGAAGAATATGAAGATATTCACTCTAAATTAGAGTCCGAATTAACGCTTATTCTGGGCGAAACCGGAAAGAAAGTACACACCGCCCGCTCGCGTAACGATCAAGTGTTGGTGGCGTTGCACTTGTATTACAAAGAGCAGTTGCAACAAATCAAAGCACGCACGGTTTCTCTTTTTGAAACCTTGATGCATTTAGGCGAAACTCATAAAAATAAATTGCTTCCCGGTTATACACACTTACAGGTAGCTATGCCCAGTAGTTTCGGACTTTGGTTTACGGCTTATGCTGAGTTGTTGATAGATGATGTGATCTTAATCAATGCCACTCAGGATATTGTTGATCAGAATCCATTAGGTTCTGCTGCCGGTTACGGGAGTTCGTTTCCCATTGATCGGGAGATGACCACAAAAGAATTGGGCTTCGCAACGATGAAGTATAATGTGGTAGCCGCGCAAATGGCTCGTGGAAAAAGTGAACGTACGTTAGCTTCCACTTTAGGAAGTTTAGCAAACACCCTTTCGCGCTTTGCTATGGATGTGTGTTTGTATATGAGTCAGAATTTTGGTTTTGTAAGCTTTCCGGAGCAGTTGACAACCGGAAGCAGTATTATGCCGCATAAAAAGAATCCTGATGTTTTTGAGTTGATACGCGGAAAGTGTAATAAAATACAGGCGCTAAGTACCGAGATGATTATGATCACCAATAATTTGCCTAGTGGTTATCACCGCGATTATCAGTTGCTCAAAGAGAATACCATCAACGCCGTAGAGACCATAAAAGATATTCTGGAGATTTTTGATTATGCTATCGGGCAGGTACAGGTGAAGGAAATTGACCTGCAGGATGAGAAATATAAATACTTGTTTACTGTGGATAGTATCAATGACTTAGTTGTTGAAGGAAAATCATTTAGAGAAGCCTATCAGCAAATTGGCAGTCAGGTTCAAGACGGTACCTATAAGCCCGAAGCCGGAAAAAATCATACCCACATTGGGAGTATTCACAATCCCGGTTTTGCGGAGATTAAAGCTAAAATGCGAAAAGTTTCAACTGCTTTAGATATTAAATAGATAAAACTTAATATTTTGATTAAAAACCTGCTTAAATGATAATTTGAGCAGGTTTTTTTGATTTTAGGGGTTGTATTGTGGAATACTATTGAGAATAAAATTATTCGTAAAAACTTTCCGCTTACAAATTTGGTTCTTTGCTTGTTGTTCTTTTAATTTTGTATCGTCTTAGAATAAAAAGGACTTTATGAAGTTTCTATATTCATTTATTATTTTCTTAGCTGGTTTTGTGCAGCTGTCAGGTGGATCTATTCTTCCTGCTCAGGCAAATACAGCTGTAGCATATAATGCAGAAGCTTCTTTATACAGTCAGCAATTTTTTCATTTTGATGTATGTCATAAACACAGCCCTGAAATTAGAATGGCTGAGTTCGAAATCGAGGAAAGCAGCGACTCTATTTCTAAAGACAAGCAGGTACAAAGCTTAAACACTTCAATTTTAGCTAGCCAGACATCTGTTCCCAGATGTTTTTACTTTAAATACAAGCATTTAAAATCTAAAGCACGATCTTCTATTAGTGCTTCAGTCAAGCCTTACCTATTGTTTCAGGTTTTCAGACTTTGATTTAAAATTTTTTCACGCCCAATTTAGTTGGGCTAAACGCATTTTTCGCAATTAGTTTACCTCACACTTAGATTCTAAAACTAAGCGGAAAATCCTGTGTTTTTTCAATCCGAAAAAACATCAAATCCATTTTAATTTTTAAAGTAAAATTCACATCACATGAAAAAGATTCTCATGATGTTTGGCTTAGGTGCGCTGTTGCTGCACGTGAGCTGTAAGTCAGAACACAAAGAACACGAAGAAGAAACAAGCTTTTTGGTTACTAATCCTGTTGTTAAAGACACGGTCGTTACCAAAGATTATGTATCCCAGATTCACTCTAGCCGGCATATTGAATTGCGTGCGCAGGAGCGTGGGTATCTTCAAAAGATATTTGTAGATGAAGGGCAATCTGTAAAAAAAGGACAGTTGTTGTTTCAGATTATGCCAAAACTTTATGAGGCAGAAATGCAAAAGGCAAAAGCCGAAGCGCGTTTTGCAGAAATTGAATACGAAAACACAAAAAAACTTGCAGACAGTAATGTTGTTGCCCCTAACGAATTGGCAATGGCTAAAGCCAAGCTTGAAAAAGCAAATGCAGAATTGTCTTTATCTCAGGTACATTTAGAATTCACACAAATCAGAGCACCCTTTGACGGTATCGTTGACCGTTTTCACGTACGTCTGGGAAGTCTTGTAGACGAAGGGGAGTTACTTACGAACCTTTCTGATAATAACATTATGTGGGTGTACTACAATGTTCCTGAAGCTGAATACTTAGATTATAAAGCTACACTGAAAGATTCTACCAAGCCTCAAGTACAGTTGCTGATGGCTAACAACAAATACTTTGGTTATCCCGGTATTGTAGAAACTATAGAAGCAGACTTTAATAACGAGACCGGTAATATTCCGTTTAGAGCTACTTTTCCTAACCCTGACGGATTGTTAAGACACGGGGAGACCGGTAATGTACACGTTACAATTCCATTAGATCAAGCACTTTTAATTCCTCAGAAAGCAACTTTTGAGGTATTAGATAAAAAGTATGTTTATGTAATAGATGACGAAGGTATCGTTCATTCTAAGCAAATTGTTATTGCTGAAGAAATGCCGCATTTATATGCAGTAAGTGAAGGTCTTAGCACTAATGATAAAATTCTTTTAGAAGGTTTACGCCTGGTTAGAGAGAATGATAAAATAGAATATGAAGTAGAAGATGCTGATGAGGTTATGGCTGATTTAGCGCTTTATGCCGAGTAATCAAGCTTTCTAAAAAAGAGAAATAATGTTTAGTAGATTTATTCACAGACCCGTATTTGCGATAGTAATTTCTATTATTATCGTTTTTATAGGTTCGCTCGCGATCAAGCAGCTACCTATATCACAGTTCCCGCAAATCGCACCCACCACGGTCAATATATTTATAGCCTATCCCGGAGCAAGTGCAGATGTATTAGTAAAATCAACCTTAGTAACTCTTGAGAACTCCATTAACGGGGTACAAGGGATGCGCTATATGGCCACCGATGCGACCAGTGCCGGTGAAGCAACCCTGAGAATTATTTTTGAACCCGGTACAGACCCCAACCAAGCGGTTGTACGGGTTAAGACCAGGGTTGACCAGGTTATGCCCCTCTTGCCCGAATTGGTTCAGCGAGAAGGGGTAGTTATTACACCCATACAGCCTAGTATGTTGATGTATGTGAACCTGTATTCTAAGGAAAAAAGTATGGATGAAAAATTTCTGTACAATTATGCCAACGTAAAAATGATACCAGAGATCAACCGTCTTAAAGGGGTTGCACGATCTCAGATTTTAGGTAGCCGCAGATATGCCATGCGTGTGTGGTTAAATCCAGACCGTATGCGTGCTTACAACATTTCGGTAGACGAAGTAATGGAAGCGATGCAGGAGCAAAGTATCGTAGGTAGACCGGGACGTCTGGGACGAAGTTCAGGTATTGAGGCACAGTCCTTAGAATATGTATTGACTTATAAAGGAAGGTATAATGAGCCTTCACAGTATGAGAATATCATCATCAGAGCGAATTCTGAAGGTGAAAGCATCAAGCTTAAAGATATTGGTAAAGTAGAATTGGGTAGTGAATTTTTTGATATTTATTCCAACTTAGACGGTCATCCTTCCGCAGCTATTGTATTGAAACAAAACTATGGTAGTAATGCAAGTGAGGTAATTGAAGAGGTGAAAGAAAAGCTTGAAGAAATGAAAGCTGATTTCCCTCCCGGAATGGATTATAAGATTAGTTATGACGTTTCTAAATTCTTAGACTCTTCGATAGAGCAAGTTATAGATACACTTCGAGATGCCTTTATATTAGTGGCTCTGGTAGTATTTATTTTCTTAGGAGACTGGCGTTCTACATTGATCCCAATTATTGCGGTGCCGGTTTCTTTGATCGGGGCATTCTTTGTCATTCAATTCTTCGGGATATCAATAAATATGGTGACGCTCTTTGCACTCGTACTCGCCATTGGTATTGTGGTGGATGATGCGATTGTCGTCGTTGAGGCGGTGCATGCCAAGTTTGAAGAGCATCCGCATATATCACCGTATAAAGCAGTACAGCAGGTTCTTGGTGAAATAAGTGGTGCGATTATCGCGATCACCGGGGTTATGGTTTCGGTGTTCCTGCCTATTTCCTTTATGTCAGGACCGGTAGGTACCTTCTATAGACAGTTCTCGATCACTATGGCAAGTTCTATTGTGATTTCAGCATTAATCGCGCTTACCCTTACGCCGGTACTGTGTGCTATGCTCTTGAAAAACAATCATGGTAAAGAGAAAAAACGCAATATTTTAACCCGTTCATTGGATAAATTCAATAGTGTTTTTGACAAGCTTACTGGTAAATATGTGATTCTTCTTAAGAAAATTGTTAGCAGACGCTGGTTGACTTTTGGAATTTTAATCGCCTTTTGTATTGGTATTTTTGTGCAAAGTCAATATCTGCCTTCCGGGTTTATACCTAGTGAAGATCAGGGTACTATTTATGCGATTATTCAGACGCCTCCGGGTGCAACATTAGAGCGTACCAATAAAGTTTCTTTGGAGCTTCAGAAAATTGCTGAGCACGTAGACGGTGTAGAATCTGTTTCGTCACTAGCGGGTTATGAGATCATGACTGAAGGGCGTGGTTCTAACGCAGGTACGTGTTTGATCAACTTAAAAACCTGGTCAGAGCGTGAGCATTCGGTTACCGAAATTATGGAAGAGCTTGAGGAAAAATCTAAAGGTCTTGGAGCAGTAATCGAGTTTTTTGAACCGCCTGCAATCCCAGGTTTTGGTTCTTCTGGTGGTTTCTCTATGCGTTTATTAGATGAAAATACTGAAACTGATTATCAGGATTTTGATAAGATCAATCAAGAGTTTATAGAACACTTAAAAGAGCGTAAAGAACTTACGGGTGTGTTTACCTTTTTTGCAGCAAATTATCCGCAGTACGAGTTAGAAATTAATAACGATTTGGCTATGCAAAAAGGAGTTTCTGTAGGAGATGCTATGGAAAACCTAAACATTATGATAGGTAGTACTTATGAGCAAGGCTTTATCAAGTTTGGACGTTTCTTCAAGGTGTATGTACAGTCTGATCCTAAGTTTAGAAGACTTCCTTCTGATGTTTTAAACATGTTTGTAAAGAATGATGAAGGCGAAATGGTGCCGTATTCAGCATTTATGAAGCTGGTTAAAACACAAGGTCCTAACGAAGTTACACGCTTTAATATGTATAATTCTGCTGCGATCAGAGGGCTTCCGGCTCCCGGTTATACCACAGCAGATGCTATTGAAGCCATACGCGAAGTTGCCGCAACCACATTGCCTAAAGGTTATGATATTGGTTGGGAAGGGCTTTCTTATGACGAGGCTAATCGTGGTAACGAGTCTATCTATATTTTCTTAATTGTATTGGTATTTGTGTATTTCGTTCTGGCAGCACAATACGAGAGTTTTATTATACCGTTAGCTGTGGTGTTATCACTACCGGTGGGAGTATTTGGCTCGTTTATGGTGCTCAAGATGATGGGACTTCAGAATGACATTTACGCGCAGATAGGTCTTATCATGCTGGTAGGTCTTCTGGGTAAAAATGCCGTGCTTATCGTAGAATTTGCCGTCTTAAAACGCTCGCAGGGCGCGACGATATTAGACGCCGCGATAGAAGGTGCAAAAGTACGTTTCAGACCTATTTTAATGACTTCGTTTGCTTTTATCGCCGGTTTGATTCCGTTGCTGTTTGCTTCAGGAGCAGGAGCTATAGGTAATCACACTATTGGTGGTTCTGCACTGGGAGGTATGTTATTTGGTACCATCTTCGGGGTTGTTATTGTTCCCGGATTGTACTTCATATTTGGTTCTCTTGCAGACGGAAGAAAATTAATTAAAGATGAAGAAGACGGTTCTTTAACAGAGGGCTTTGTACACGAAATAGATAGTTTTTCAAATTCAGAAGAAGATGATCAAGAAGATAAATAAAACCTCATATATATTTAGCGCAGTGGTATGTGTTTTACTGGCTTTTTCAGCTTGTAAAACACCCAGTGCACTAGAACGGGAGGTCGATTTAAAAGAACTTCCTCAAAACTTTGCCAGAGGCAATGCAGATACTACAAATACGGCATTGATACAATGGAAGGAGTATTTTACAGACCCTTATCTGACGCGGCTTATTGATTCTGCTTTGGTAAACAATCAGGAGTTGAATATGATGCTTCAGGAGATTGCGGTTTCTAAGTCTGAAATCAGAGCCAAAAAAGGAGAATACTTACCTTTTGTAGGTTTTGGTGCAGGTGCCGAAACGGAAAAAGTAGGTAGATATACGAGTCAGGGTGCTAGTGATGCAAATACGGATATCAGACCCGGACAAGAATTTCCGGATCCGTTGCCTAATTATGAATTTGGATTAAAGGCGACCTGGGAATTAGACATCTGGAAGAAGTTGCGCAATGCTAAAAAGGCAGTAGTTTTCAATTATTTATCAAGTGTTGAAGGCAGAAACTTTATGGTTACGCAATTAGTAGGCGAGATCGCTGAAAGTTATTATGAGCTTCTTGCTCTTGATAACCAGCTTGAAATCGTAAACCGAAACATTGAGATACAGGGTAATGCTTATCGCATTGTGCGTTTACAAAAAGAAGCGGCTCGAGCTACAGGACTTGCGGTGAGTAAGTTTGAAGCTGAAGTTTTACACACTAAGAGTTTGCAGTTTGATATTCAGCAGCGCATTGTAGAAGCAGAAAACCGCATCAACTTTCTAGTAGGTCGTTTTCCGCAGCACGTAGAACGCAGTTCAGAACAATTGTTAACAATGGTTCCTAAGGTAATTCAAGCGGGTATTCCTGCCCAATTGCTCGAAAACCGGACTGATGTAAAACAAGCAGAACTGGCTTTAGAAGCTTCTAAATTGAATGTGAAAGTGGCTAAAGCTCGTTTTTATCCATCATTAGGTATTTCTGCAGGAGTAGGTTTTGAGGCGTTCAATCCTAAGTATTTATTAGATACCCCAGAGTCTTTATTATATACTATCGCAGGTGAATTGACCGCGCCGTTGATCAACAGGAATGAGATTAAAGCTTTGTATGCAAGTGCAAGTGCCAAGCAGGTACAGGCGGTTTACGATTATGAAAAAACCGTATTGAATGCCTATATCGAAGTGGCCAATCAGCTTGCTAAGGTGGATAACCTGAGTAAAAGTTTTGATCTGAAATCTCAGGAAGTTGAAGCGTTGAACCGCTCGGTTAATATATCGGGTCAGTTGTTTTCATCGGCACGCGCAGATTATATGGAAGTCTTGATGACCCAGCGTGATGCTTTAGAATCCAACTTTGAATTAGTAGAAACCAAAATGGATCAGATGAACGCTTATGTGCATATGTACCAAGCACTAGGTGGTGGCTGGAACTAAGATTTAGTTAGTGTTGAGGTGGTTTGCAGCACTTCTTCTTGATATCGGAAGTGTTTCAAACTAGAAACCGCCCGGAGGTGATGTCCCGGGCGGTTTTTTATTGGCACCGCCAAAGGGTTTAATAACCCAATGCTTGCCTCAAAATTAAAAAATTGTCCCTAACGAATGCCTAGTGGGCCTGCCTTTGTCGGCAGACAGGCTTGTCCCGAGGTAGTTCACTTCAGTTCAATTAAGGATCGAGGTAATTTTATACCACATCTAAATTCGTTTCGTTATTTTAGAAATTCAGAAACTTAAGCGATGAAACCATTTGTAAAAGAAGATTCTATAGTCCGTGAAATTTGGGGTAAAAGCGATACGGTTTTGCTCATTTTTGCCGGTGCAGCAGCAGAGTTTGCATTAAACAAAGCTGTGGACTGGTTATACTTTACAGGCAAGCTTCCTGCAGATCCATTAGGGCGTTTGTTCTCTACCGTGACTTACGCGCGTAACATTATTTTTGCTGAAGAAGCACACGCGCATCAAACTATAGATTCCATTTACCACATTCACAAAGCAGTTGAGCAGAAGCGGGATGCTACGATACCAGACTGGGCTTATCGCGATGTGTTGTTTATGCTTATTCACTATTCTATCGCTTCATACGAAGTCTTAGAACGGAAGCTTATAGCTGTGGAAAAGCAAGAAGTTTATGATGTATTTTATCGTTTTGGAGAGCAAATGCAATTAAAAGACCTCGCTCCTGATTATGTAAGTTGGTTAACGCAACGTGAAGAACATTTAAACAACAATCTAAAGAAAAGCGATTATACTGAAGATTTATTTAAACAGTATAAAAAGCATTTGGGCAGCATTCGCTATTTCTTTTTAATCGAAGGGCAGAAATTACTCATACCTGAACAGGTGAGCATACTACTCGGTTTTAAGCGTTTTTCGATGTTAACGCCAATTATCCCAATTTATAAATTGAGCCGAAGTCTGAAACTGGATGTACTTGTAAAAGCTCTTTTGTTGCCGGAAAGTTACAAAGAGCAGATTAATGAGATTGATGTGGCGGTTTGAATTTACTCACTATATTTAGTTAACTTACTACATTAAATTTTGATATAATAGGCTTAATGAGTTTTAAAATTCCAAAGAATATTAAAAAAAGAGTTACTCAAGTATATAGCAGCTTTTTCTTTTGTAACGGGGTTATTTCTGAATTGTATTACCTGAATTTAGAATCTTTAAAAGATGAAGTAAATTTTATCAATAATCATACTTTTCAATGGTATAAAATTAGCCTTCAATATATGTTTATAGTTGAATATTGCAAGCTTTTGGAGTCTGGGGAGGTAGAAATAGTAAAGAGAATTTTGCATCCTTATTCAAATTAGATTAAGCTGTTAAACATATAGTTAAAGACAGTCATCCATTTAATAAGATGAATTTAGAAAGTTTGATTCTAGGTGTTAAAAATTCCGATTTTGCTAATGAGATGAGAATACTAAGAGATAAAAAGTATGCACATTCTGAAAATTCAATGTTATTCTCACCATTGAAAATTAAAGTGTTTTCTAAAAATGAAATTGATGAAGCAATTATAAGTCTAAAATCAATAGTTGAAATCTTCAATGAAATTACACTTGTATTTGATAAAACTTATGATTCTGAGGTACCTTCAAGAGACAATCGTACAGAAAATTTTATTCGGTTTCAAGCGAAATATAAAACAAACTACTTCGATAATATGAGAAGAATATAAAAGAGCGATCTCAAACGAGTCGCTCTTTTATATTTCTTCTATGTTCTAACATCTCACATCTAAATGATCGTACTCTGTCCCATATGGATGTTGTTGAAATTGCGGTTGGTATCATCTGGATGGGTGATATAATCTGCAATAAAGTCTCCAACTTTAGTCGTGGTAAAAGGTTTTTTAGGATTGATATCTCCGGTTGTAATTCCCAATTCCAGAGATTTTTCAACTGCGTTTTCAATCGCATCTGCTTCTTTATGCAAATCTAAATGACGCAACATCATCGCAGCAGAAAGTATAGAAGCGAGCGGATTTGCAATATTCTTTCCTGTCGCTTGTGGAAATGAGCCGTGAATAGGTTCAAACATCCCCACAGTACTTCCTACAGAAGCCGAAGCTAACAATCCGATAGAACCACCAATTACCGATGCTTCATCAGAAATGATATCACCAAATAAGTTTTCGGTTAAAATCACATCAAACTGACTTGGGTTTAGAATCATTTGCATCGCAGCGTTGTCGACAAATAAGAAATCCAATGCTACATCGTCGTATTCTTTTGCGATTTCAGTGACGGTTTTTCGCCATAGACGTGAAGTTTCGAGTACGTTTGCCTTGTCAACAAGGGTTAATTTTTTTCTTCGGTTTTGCGCTTCTTTAAAAGCCAAATGTGCAATTCTACTGATTTCTTCTACAGAATACGAGCAGCCGTCGCTTGCAACTTGACCGTCATCACTCAGGTGTTTATCACCGAAGTAAATTCCACCAGTCAGTTCCCGATAGATTGAAATGTCAGTCCCGCTGATGATTTCTCTTTTTAAAGGCGAATTTTCAATCAAACGCTCATAGGCCTTTACCGGTCTGATGTTGCAGAATAAACCTAAAGACTTACGTAGCTTTAATAAGCCTTGTTCCGGTCTTACTTTTGCAGACGGATCGTTGTCGTATTTAGGATGGCCAATAGCGCCAAAAAGCACCGCATCACTTTCCTTGCACAAATCGATTGTATCGTCTGGTAAGGGATTTCCGGTCTCATCAATCGCACAGGCGCCAACCAATGCTTTTGTAAACTTAAATGTATGGTCGTAGACGTCAGCAATCGCGTCAAGTGCTTTTACTGCTTGCTCGGTAACTTCAGGGCCGATACCGTCTCCTGCTAAAAGTGCAATATTGAATTTCATATTCTGTTTTTTTATTGGCACTGCCAAAGGGTTTAATACCCCAAGGCTTGCCTTGAAATTGAAAATTTGTTTTTAAGGAATGCCTCGTGGGCCTGCCTTTGTTGGCAGACAGGCTTGCCCCGAGGTAATTTACTCCAAAACCTCACAAGTTCTGAAAACAGGTGAGGTTTTAATGTTGTTTTATGATGTGGCGCTTGTCGCGCTTTGTTTTTGTCCTGTTTTACACCGTAGCTTTTTCACGCTCAAAAGCTTCGATTTGTTCTTTTTTACTGATTAAAAAGTCAATGTCATCGTAGCCATTAATCATACATACTTTTTTATATGGATCGATCTCAAATTCTAAATCACCGGCAGGTGAAGTCAATATCTGATTTTCCAGATCGATTGTAAGTTTAGTATCGGGTTTGTCTTTTATAGTCTGAAGCAATTCCTTTAAATACTCAGGAGTCACTTGTATAGGTAAGATACCGTTATTTAGCGCATTACCCTTAAAAATGTCAGCAAAAAAGCTGCTGATCACCACTTTAAATCCGTAGCCTCCAATTGCCCACGCAGCGTGTTCTCTACTAGAACCACAGCCAAAGTTATCTCCGGCAACCAGAATTGAGCCGTTGTAGGTATCGTCATTGAGTACAAAATCTTTGTTTTCGTTACCCTCGTGGTCGTATCTCCAATCGCGGAATACATTATCTCCAAAACCTTTTTTATCAGTAGATTTTAAGAAACGGGCAGGTATGATCTGATCGGTATCTATATTTTCAATAGGTAACGGAACAGCAGTATCGGTAAGTTTTATAAACTTTTCCATCTAGTTTAATTGTTTTGTAATGTCTGTAATTTTTCCGGCAACGGCAGTGGCTGCAGCCATAAGCGGACTCGCCAAAATCGTACGCGCACCCTGACCTTGTCTTCCTTCAAAGTTTCGGTTAGAGGTAGAAACACAATATTCACCTTCCGGTATTTTATCATCGTTCATCGCTAAGCATGCCGAGCAACCCGGTTGTCTCAGTGCAAATCCAGCTTCGGTAAAAACCTTATCTAATCCTTCTTCAACAAGCTGCTTGGCAACCTGCTGCGATCCCGGAACCAACCACGCATTTACATTCACCGCTTTTTGTTTTCCTTTTACGTAATCTGCCGCAATGCGGAAATCTTCTATACGCGAATTGGTACAACTCCCTATAAACACATAATTGATAGGCTTGTCGATCAAGCTTTCTCCTTTTTTAAAGTTCATATAGGCCAAAGCCTTCTCCAGATTCACATCCTCTTTATCAGGAATGTTACCGGTCACTTTAATACCCATTCCCGGGTTTGTACCGTAAGTAACCATAGGTTCGATGTCTTCTGCATCAAAAGAGTATTCTTTATCAAAAACAGCATCAGCATCAGTAGGAAGTGTTTTCCAGTAGGCTAATTTGTTTTCCCACTCAGCACTTTCAGGAGCAAACTCGCGACCTTGTACATAGTCAAAAGTAGTCTGATCAGGAGCGATCATTCCGCCACGCGCCCCCATTTCGATACTCATATTACAAACGGTCATACGACCTTCCATAGACATTTCTTCAAAAACGTTTCCGGCATACTCACAGAAATAACCTGTACCAGCATTGGTACCAATTTTTGAAATCACATAAAGAATAACATCTTTAGGCAATACATTCGGTTTTAGTTTTCCGTTAACATTAACGCGGAGACTTTTTGGTTTGGTTAATAACAAACACTGACTCGCAAAAACTTGTGCTACCTGACTCGTACCTATACCAAAAGCAATGGTACCAAAAGCACCGTGAGTAGAGGTGTGGCTATCTCCACAAACCATCGTCATCCCTGGTTGAGTAATACCAAGCTCAGGAGCCATCACGTGTACAATACCGTTATATTTATGTCCCAGACCGTAAAGTGTAATACCGTGTTTCTCACAGTTTTCTGTAAGTTGCTTTAGTTGATTTCTTGAAAGCACATCACGCACCGGTAAGTGCTGATCTACTGTAGGTGTATTGTGATCTGCAGTCGCCATAATCTGATTTGGACGTGCTACAGGAATGCCACGCTCTTCTAATTCTGAAAAGGCCTGTGGGCTGGTCACCTCGTGAATAAGGTGTTTGTCTATATAAAGTACTTGTGGTCCATTAGGCACCGTATCTACCACGTGTGCGTCCCAGACTTTATCAAATAAGGTTTTTCCTGCCATTTTAATGTGATTAGTTCCGTAGAACTTTAATAGTATTTGAAAAAATAAGGATTCTTATGATGAAGAATCCTTATGTGAAATTTTGATTTGTATTGAATTAAGCCTCAACCTGAGTCTGAATATTTACTTCTTTCATAATGTCATGAATATCTTCATCTAAGATTTCCTTCTGCTTGTCAGCAAATTTAAGAAACACATTATAAACGTCATCTAACTGAACCTTGGTTAATTCGTAACCCACTTTCTTAGATCGATACGCTAAAGCAGCACGACCGCTACGAGCGGTAAGCACGATAGCACTTTCGGTAACACCAACTACTTCGGGATCCATAATCTCATACGTCTCGCGATTTTTGATCACACCATCCTGATGGATACCAGAACTGTGCGCAAAAGCGTTAGAGCCAACAACGGCTTTGTTAGGCTGTACCGGCATTCCCATTTTATCACTCACCATTTTACTGGTATCCCAAAGTAAACGGGAGTTGATATCGGTATCTAAACCTAAAGTAGGATGCTGACGTAAAATCATCACCACTTCTTCTAAAGCGGTGTTTCCTGCACGTTCACCAATACCATTAATGGTACATTCTATTTGACGCGCACCGTTTATTACCCCGGCAATCGAATTCGCTGTTGCTAAGCCCAAGTCGTTATGACAGTGACAAGAAAGAATTGCTTTATCAATACCTTTTACATGTTCTCTAAGGTATTTCATTTTAGCACCATATTCTTCCGGAAGGCAATATCCCGTAGTATCTGGTATGTTTAAAACTGTTGCACCCGCTTTAATTGCAGCTTCACAAACACGAGCTAAATATTCGTTGTCTGTACGACCGGCATCTTCAGCATAAAACTCAACATCTTCAACAAAAGTTTTCGCATAAGCTACAGCTTCGTAAGCGCGCTTAATGATGTCTTCCCGATTAGACTTGAATTTATATTTTATGTGTGAGTCGCTGGTACCAATACCCGTATGTATACGAGGCTTTACAGCGTGTTTAAGCGCTTCAGCAGCAACTTCTATATCTTTTTTAACGGCGCGAGTAAGACCACAAACCGTAGCGTTCTTTACCAGACGCGCAATTTGATCAACAGAATTAAAATCACCGGGACTAGAAATAGGGAAACCGGCCTCAATAACATCAACGCCCAGTAAATCGAGACGTTCTGCTATAATCAGTTTTTGATTGGTGTCTAATTTGCAGCCCGGGACTTGCTCCCCGTCTCTAAGCGTCGTGTCAAAAATTTGGACTTTGTTATCGGTCATAGTGCTTTTTTTCTCAATTTAAGTGTGAATATATATATTGGTAGTACTTTTGAAGTTCCTAACGGCAAATAACCTACGATGTTTAAGTAAATTTGTCTTTGTTTAAATAATTGATATACAGTTTTTTATGCGTAAAATCATTACAACAGCAAATGATTCAAAAGATTCTCTTTACATTCTGATAAAGTCGTTATCTAAGTCTGAAAAGCGTCAGTTTAAATTATATGTAGGCCGTTTAGACGGAAATGCAGATTCTAAATATTTGCAGCTTTTTAATCTGCTGGATAAAATGAATTCGTATAACGAAAGCGAGATTTTTAAGAATAACATCGTAAAAAAACAACAGCTCTCTAACCTGAAAGCGCACCTTTATAAGCAGATTTTAATATCGCTAAGGCTGAGTCCGGCGCATCAAAATATACGGGTTCAAATACGAGAGCAACTTGATTTTGCTACGGTTTTGTACCAAAAAGGTTTGTATCAACAAAGCTTGAAATTATTGGAGAAAGCCAAACATATGGCTATTGAAAATGAAGAGAAAAATGTGGCCTATGAAATTGTAGAACTTGAGAAGGTTATTGAAACGCAATACATCACCCGTAGTATGAGCACCCGCGCAGAGGAATTGGCGCAGGAAGCAAAGATTTTGAGTGAGCAAAACCTAATGACCAGCAAGCTTTCTAATTTGTCTATTCAACTTTATGGGTTGATGCTCAAAACCGGTTATGTGCGCAGCGATGAAGAAAGACGGGAGATCACTGCATTTTTTACCGAATCGATGCCTAAATACAAAATGAGTACGTTGGGTTTTCGCGAAAAACTCTGGTTGTATAAAGCGTATCTCTGGTACAGTTTTTTGATTCAGGATTTTTTATCCTGTTTTAAATATGCTACGCGTTATGTAGAACTTTTTGAAGAAAGTCCGGCGATGATTGCCCGCAATCCGGTGTTTTATTTAAAAGGAAATCATTACTTATTAGAATCCCTTTTTTACTTAAAACATCATACCAAATTTGAAGAGGTCCTTAAAAGCCTTGAGATGCGCCTGCAATCAACAGATTTTCCAACAAGCGATAATCTCGAGATTTTAGAGTTTTTATATGTGTATTCGCATAAACTGAACTTAAAGTTTATGGTGGGTGATTTTAGTACCAGCGATGGCTTGATTGAAAAGATTGAAAAGTATCTGAAGCAAAACGGTCAGCGGATGGATGAGCACCACATTATGGTGTTCTACTATAAGATTGCGAGTTTGTATTTTGGTAATGGACAAAACAAAAAGTGTATTGAGTATTTAGGAAAAATCATTCATAATAAATCGCTTAAAATGCGTGAAGATTTGATGTGTTTCTCCCGCATTCTTAATCTTGTTGCGCATTATGAAGCTGGAATGGATTACCATCTGGAAACCTTGCTGAAGAGTACTTATAAGTTCTTAATTAAGATGAATGACCTACACGAAGTTCAAAAGGAAATGATAAAATTCCTTAGAAATCTGGGAGATATTTTCCCAAATGAATTAAAAGCCGAGTTTAAAAAATTGCGCAAGCGCCTGGAGGTTTATGAAGAAGATCCTTATGAGCGCCGGGCTTTCTTATACCTTGACATTCTTTCCTGGTTAGATAGTAGAATAGAAGCCAGACCTGTAGCCGAAATAATTAAGGAAAAAGCAATGCTGTTGAATCGATAAAGACATATCCAGTATTACAATTAAAATCAAATATTTATGAACGTACTCTCAAATGGCCAAAATTTAAGAATCATAAATTTGATAATTGTGACCTACTTTTTTCTGCTATGGCTTGTCAATTATTACAAAATAGAATCAGGAATCATAAGATTTTTTGGAGAATTGCTCACGATACCTTTTTTAATTGCTCAATTGGTGTTTTTAGTTTTGGGAGCACTTTATTTGAAAAAGCATCCTAAAGATTATATAACCTTAGGAAGTTATTTACTTTTAATGAGTTCTATGACCGCAATTATAACTAGTTTTTTCTAAGAAAACAGATACTCCTTTTGCCAAACCAACCTAATTCTTTTATAAAAAACATTCTTCAGCTCAATCTGGCGATGCTTTTAGTGAGCACCAGTGGCGTGCTGGGACGCGCGGTCAGTTTACCTCCGGTTGTTACAATAGGTTGGCGCGCTTTACTTGCTGTTGTATTCTTAGCTGTTTTTTTGAAGTGGAAAAAAATCTCTTTTAAGATTGAAAAAGGAGATCGCAAACAGGTTTTTTTAGGTGGAATTTTATTGGGTATCCATTGGGTGGCTTATTTCAAAGCCTTACAACTGAGCAATGTTGCGATAGGGATGCTTACCATTTTTACGTACCCGGCATTGACGAGTATTTTAGAGCCTTTGCTTTTACGGTTACCGTTTCAGAGAATTCATTTGTTTTTAGGACTATTGGTTTTAGGCGGAATCGCATTACTCATACCTGATCTGGATTTTGAAAATGAATATACACAAGCGGTTGCTTTTGGGCTGGGTTCTGCCTTAGCGTATGCATTACGCAATATATTGATGAAAAAGCAAGTCTCGCGTTATCACGGAAGCTTGCTGATGCTATATCAGGCATTAATTATCGGTGTTTTGTTGATCCCATTTAGTTTTCAAACCACACCTCAGGCACTTCAGGAGAATTTGATCTGGATTATAGCTTTAGCACTTCTTACTACGGCATTAGGGCATACGTTATTCCTGTTGACCTTTCGGTATTTTTCCATAACAACAGCGAGTATCATCAGTAGCGTTCAACCGGTTTATGGTATTTTATTAGGGATTTTAATTTTAGGAGAAGTGCCTAAGATACTGACACTTACAGGTGGTTTACTCATTATTAGTGCAGTCGTTGTAGAAAGCTTACGCAGTGCAAAAGGGAAGGGGTAAAGAAGCCAGAGGTCTTCTTGTTTTTATGAAGTCTAAATATAAAAAATTCAATATCAGTTATTTGTATTGCTTCTAAGAGCAAGTCTGAGTAATTTAATATTCTATTAATCCTTAAAGACAAATACAATGGCAATCAGACTAGGAAATAGTTGCTCAAATTGTGATAATTTGACAGCATCAAACGAATGTAAATTACACGGAGTACACGTAACAGCAGGATATACTTGTGACAGCTTTGAAATGAAAGCAGCACTTAAAAATGATCCTAATTGTGCAAATTGTGCACGTTTTCACGGGCCAACCTGTGCTAACCCACAAAAAGCAGCACCAGAAATGCTTTGCTCACACTGGGCTCCTAATAACAATATGGCTTAAATATTAAGCAAATTATAAAAATAAGAAAGCCTGCTATTTAGCGGGCTTTCTTATTGGCACCGCCAAAGGGTTTAATACCCGGAAGCTTGCTTCGAAATAGAAAATTTGTTTTTAACAAATGCCTCCGTGGGCCTGCCTTTTTCGGCAGACAGGCTTACCCCGAGGTAATTTACTAGCTGATACACGCGTTCCAGATTGAATCCTCGGTGGGTGGTTCTGCAACAAAAGTCATTTCTTCCTTTTTTACGGGATGGGTAATAACCAATTTACGGGAGTGTAAATGAATGCTTCCGTCTTTATTGCTTCGGTCTGCACCGTATTTTAAATCTCCCTTAATTGAACAGCCAATCGCAGATAATTGAGAACGGATCTGATGATGCCTTCCGGTATGCAAATCTATTTCCAGCAGGTAATAATTATTCAATTCCTTGATAATCTTATAATCTAAGATTCCTTTTTTACTATCGGGAACCTCGTTGATATGGCTGTAGGATTTATTTTGTTTTGGGTTTCGCTTTAGATAGTGAATAAGCGTATCTGTTTTTTTTGGTGGAGCATCTTTAACGACTGCCCAATATGTTTTTTTAGCTTCTTTCTGAGCAAATAATTTATTGAGACGAGGTAAGGCTTTAGAGGTACGGGCGAAGACAACTATTCCACTAGTCGGTCTGTCCAGACGGTGTACCACACCCAGATAAACAGCTCCCGGTTTGTCGTATTTTTCTGCGATATAACTCTTTACAACTTCGCTTAACGGCTCGTCTCCGGTTTTATCACCCTGAACAATATCACCCGGTCTTTTATTGATGACAATAATGTGATTGTCTTCATAAATAACCTGAAGGTTGTCTTTTGTGCTGTGTGGATTTGTAATCAAGGTTCAATGTTCAAGATTTTGGAAATACATTTTTATCTAATCGATGATTTTCAAATACTTCTAAAGCAGTTTTTAAAAATCCGATTAAACCTATTCCAAAAATTAATATTCCAATAGATAATTGTTGTAATTTCTCATAAGCAGAACTAAAATATCCAAAAATTCCAATAGCTATAGTAGAGAAAGTCATTAAACTTAAAACGCCAATTGCAACTTTGCCTTTTTTGGGGTTTTCCCAAATTTTTTTAGAGAAATTATTCTGGGTTTTTGTCGTGTCTTGTAATGTAGAAATGCTTATTCCTAAACCCATAAATATGAGTGTGTAATTATAATTCTCAAAAATTATATCTGGATTCTCTTTTAGATAGTCAAATCCTTTCAAGTAAGGAGCCAAAGCATAGAATAAACCAATCAACATTAATGGATATTGAAGATAGCTTATTAATTGAAAAATCTTTCTATAGTTCATAAGGGAAATTATATTCTAGATGAAAGCATTCCAAAAGTAGCTATATTTTAGACTTCCCACTTTATATTTTTTAGTACTGCTCGTCATCACTCGGGAAATCTACCGCTTTTACATCAGAAATGTATTGCTCAAAAGCTCCGGTCATTTGCGTGTGCAGATCCAGATATCTTCTTAAAAAGCGCGGACTGAACTCCTGGCTCATTCCCAGCATATCGTGCATCACCAAAACCTGTCCGTCAACACCATTACCGGCACCAATGCCTATTACCGGAATTGTTAAACTTTCGGCTACTTCTTTAGCAAGCTTGCTGGGTACTTTTTCCAGTACAACGGCAAAACATCCTATTTTCTCAAGAAGTAGAGCATCGTCTTTCAGTTTTTGAGCTTCTGCTTCTTCTTTAGCGCGTACGGTATATGTACCAAATTTATATATAGACTGTGGAGTAAGTCCCAAATGTCCCATTACAGGAATTCCGGCATTTAGAATACGTTTGATAGATTCTTTAATTTCTTTACCACCTTCTAATTTCAAAGCATGTCCGCCGCTTTCTTTCATAATGCGTATAGCAGAGCGAAGCGCTTCTTTAGGATCACTTTGATAACTCCCAAAAGGTAAATCAACTACAACCAGAGATCTTTTAATGGCTCTTATAACCGAAGATGCATGGTAGATCATCTGATCAAGTGTGATGGGTAGCGTAGTCTCATGACCTGCCATCACATTAGAAGCTGAGTCGCCTACCAAAATCACATCTATACCAGCGCGGTCAACAATCTTTGCCATTGTATAATCATAAGCCGTAAGCATTGCGATTTTTTCACCGTGACTTTTCATCTCGGTAAGTGATTTAACGGTTATTCTTTTGTATTCTTTTTTTGCTGCAGACATAGCACAATTTTTAAATGCGGGTAAAAGTAGTAAATTACTAGATAATCGAGATAAAATGGGCTTAGAGCTTCTCGTGAATTGAAAAACAGAATTTTAATCAACTGTTTATGCTGTTGTCTTGAAGCAGTTTAGCAAATGGTATTTTATGAAAAGAATTGTAGTGCTACTCGTTTTGATGTCTATGAATTATTTGCATGCACAAGAAGATACGTATCCTGAAGAAACGGTGGTCGCTTTTTTTAATGCTTTTCATCAGCAAGATACACTAGCCCTAAAAGAATTGGTATACGATACCATAAAAATGCAGTCCGTTCAAGCTAAGCCAGATGGTACGGTAAAGATTTCTACCAGTGGTTTTAACGCCTTTTTAAAATCGATAGCCTCTATTCCTCAGGGAGTGAATTTTGAAGAGCGTATTCTGGATTATCAGGTGCGTTTAGACGGATTGATGGCTAATGTGTGGACACCTTATGAGTTTTATATTAATGGTGAAATGAGCCATTGCGGGGTGAATAGTTTTCAACTGATTTGGGTAGATAAACACTGGAAGGTATTTTACATTGTAGATACCCGAAAATCAGAAAGCTGCGAATAATCATTTTGCAGTTTTAAAGTAATTAATCTTTATTCGATAATCGAGATTTAAATGTTCTGAGGCTTGCCTCGAAGCCAAAAGCTGTTTCCTTTTAATAGCTTGTGGGCTTAGCCCGGGCGGTTTACTCACCCCCAAAAAATAACCGTATAGTTGTTAGAAAATAACGAACTAGCAATCACTCAAAGCCACATTTACGGCCAGACCGCCTTCACTGGTTTCTTTGTACTTAGAATTCATGTCTTTTGCAGTTTGCCACATCGTCTCTATTACTTTATCTAAAGGCACTTTTGCATTCCTTGAATCGGTATCCAAAGCCATTTCACAAGCGTTGATCGCTTTGATTGCTCCCATTGCATTACGCTCTATACAGGGTATTTGTACCAGGCCTCCAATAGGATCGCAAGTAAGTCCCAGGTGATGTTCCATTGCGATTTCACTCGCCATAAGAACTTGCTCTGGAGTGCCGCCCATCAGTTCGGTAAGTGCTCCTGCAGCCATTGCACTAGAGACTCCTATCTCTGCCTGGCAACCGCCCATAGCAGCAGAAATGGTAGCTCCTTTTTTAAAGAGACTGCCTATTTCGCCGGCTACCAGCATAAATTGTTTGACATCATTAAAGTTGGCATCGTGATTTTCAATAACCATATAATACATCATCACAGCCGGTATAACCCCTGCGCTTCCGTTTGTGGGTGCGGTTACCACGCGTCCCAGAGAAGCATTGACTTCGTTAACCGCAAGAGCAAAACAGGATACCCATTTAAGTATTTGTCTGAATTTTACTTCGGTGCTACGAATGGCGGTAATCCATTCTTCAGGCGTGGTGTATTGACGATCTCCAATAAGGGTTTTGTGCGTGTCAAAAGCTCTGCGACGTACGTTGAGTCCGCCGGGTAATGTTCCTTCTGTATGACAGCCGGTGTACATCGAGTCAAGCATCACTTCCCAGATTTGTTTCAGCTTAAAATCTATTTCTTCTTCAGACGCTAATGATTGTTCATTTGCCATCACAACCTCCGAAATTTTAAGATTTTCGGTATTGCAAAAAGCCAGTAATTCTTTCCCGGATTGTACCGGAAATGGAAATTCTTTCAGTTTTTCTTGCTTGGCTTTAGAGCGCAGGCGTTCTTCCTGCACCACAAAACCACCGCCTATAGAATAATAGGTTTCTGAAGTGCGTTTACCGGTATTCAGTTTTGCTCGAAAAGTGATTCCGTTAGGATGAAATTCTTTGAATTTTTTATTGAAAACAATAGCGCTTTTAGAATCAAAATCAATTTCGGTTTCGCTATTCAATTGAATCTTCTTTGTGGTTTCTATACGCTCAATAACCTTAGGGATATCTTCTATAGGAAAGCGTTGCGGATCTAAACCTTCTAAACCCAAAAGTACCGCAATATCAGTTGCATGGCCTTTACCGGTAAGCGATAAGGAGCCGTAGAGTTCTACTGTAATATCAGTAATGCTATCAAATTTGTTTTTCGCTTTCAGCTTATCAATCCATCGTAAGGCTGCTCTCCACGGTCCCAAAGTGTGTGAACTAGACGGTCCCACACCAATCTTAAGCATATCAAAAACGCTGATACTTTCTATTTTACGCATACTGAGAATTTGGTGTCAAATATAGAATAATTCATAGAGCTGAAAATCTAATATTGTCTTGTAAATTAACTGGAATATTTCCTTTTTAAAGGATATATTCCATATTTTTGAAAAATGGAATTTGAAGAATTATACAAAATTAAAACGCCAGATGAAGTGCACCAAGCCGGTACTTCTAAACAAACCGGTTTTCCGAGTCCGGCGACGCATTACTTAGAAAGTACTATAGATTTAAATTCGATTTTAACTTCAAATCGGGATGCCACTTTTTTTATTCGCATCAGCGGTAACGGATGGAAAGCTTATAATATCTTGAATCAAGATGTGCTTATTATAGACCGGGCAGCAGTTGCAAAACCCGGTAAATTAGCGCTGGTGGTTAAAGCAGGCAGCTTTAAAATCGAACGCCTAACCGCAGCATCTGCTAAAAAGGATGAATTGACCGTTTGGGGCGTGGTAACTTATATCATTCACTCCGTATGATAGCACTGGTAGATTGCAATAGCTTTTATGCCTCGTGCGAGCAAGTCTTTAGACCTGATTTGTGGGGGAAACCTGTGGTTGTTTTAAGTAATAATGATGGTTGTGTGATTGCGGCTAATAAAGAAGCCAAAGCGCTTACTGATATCCCCATGTTTGAACCCGTTTTTAAGATCAAAAAATTACTGCTCGAAAATCAGGTTATTTTTTTTTCTTCAAATTATACACTGTACGGAGAGATGTCCCAGCGTGTGATGAATACGCTGAAGCTTTTTTCGCCACAAGTTGAGATTTACAGTATTGATGAATCGTTTATTGATCTGGCTAATATGAAATTTATAGATCTGAATACACACGGACATCAGATTAAGAATACCGTTTTGCGACATACCGGTTTGCCTGTAGGCGTGGGAATCGCGCCCACTAAAGTTTTAGCAAAATTAGCCAACAGCATGTCTAAAAAAATAACCGGCTACGATCACGTTTGTGTTCTGGATACGGCTGAAAAATGCATTAAAGCTTTACAAAAGGCCGAACTCAAAGATGTTTGGGGTATTGGCAAACAACACCGCAAGCGTTTAAATAATCAAGGAATTTTTAGTGCTTATGAATTTGCCTATGATGTTTCATTAGCGTGGGTTCGTAAGAATATGACTGTCGTAGGAGAGCGTATCTGGCGGGAGTTACGCGGTGAGTCTTGTCTCACGTTGGCCATGCTTCCTAAAGCCAAAAAAGCGATAGGAACTGCAAAGTCCTTTGGTAAAAAACTTACCGATTTGGGGATGATCGAAGAGGCTTGTGCCTATTATATTGCCGAAGTGAGCGAGGTGTTACGCAATCAGAATTCTTGTGCACAATATATTCAGGTGTTTTTACAAACCAATTACCACAGCGATCGAGATGCCCAATATTCAAAAAGTGTTACGGTAACGCTGAGTACGGCAACGAATGATACTTATATCTTAACCCGCGAAGCTAAAAAAGCTTTACAAACCATTTACAAACCCGGTTACCGCTATAAAAAAGTGGGGGTAAACTTAAGTGGATTGATTCCGCAGGAATATGTGCAGACCAATATATTTGAGCAAGAAATAACCAAAGACCGCAGACAACTTATGCGCACGGTAGATAAACTCAATCAGAAATATGGTAAGTCTACCGTTTGCTCGGCATTAGTGGGAAACCGTATCAGCGAATGGGAACTGGTGAAAAATGACCGAAGCCCCAGATATACTACGCAGTGGACAGAGCTACTGAAGATTGATTCGGAGTATCTGTAAGTTTAATGGCTGATTGTTAAAATGTTACAGTATTTTGGTTTTATTGGTATTCAACTCGATACTCTAAATAAAATCACCAGCAAGGGAATCAAATTATTAATGGCGTGTAAAGCGATGGACCATTCTAATTTTTGGTTCTTGATTTTAAGATAACCAAAAGCAAAGCCGGCAAACACACGTGGCGTGATGAGCATAAGCAGCGGAATATTAAAAACAAAGTCGGCTACATAATTGGTAATATGAAACAGTCCAAAAATTAGCGAACTGATACACCAGAGGACAATTACATGTTTTGACAAGAAGGCACGAAGGCGTCTTGCTTTTATAGGTGGTATTAACTGGCCAATTATGTAGATCAGGCTTACCAGTAAAATGACCAGAAATATGATTTTCACAAATGGGTTTATTTCGTTTGGAATGTATTGCGAAATGATAAACACCGGCCAGCTGGCGATAAAATAAGCAAGGTCGTAATGCGAAGGTTTTAATAAGGATCTAAACAGCATTTCTTCTAATGCAGGACCTAAGACCAGAATCATTATAAAAGCTTGCACGGGACTGTCTTTTATAAATGACTTGAGACTGCTTTGCTCATAAGAAGCGAGTTCAACTTCCGGATAGATGATATTGATGATGAGAATACCCAGCGCATAAACGGCATAGAGCAGGAGTAAGAGGCTAAGACTCTTAGTAAAGTAGTGTTGTTTATATTTTGAAGTCAAGGGGGACGTATGAGCGTATAAATTTACGTTTTTAAAACTGCAAAAGGGATCGTAACAGAAATCCTCCTGCCTTTAGCAGAAGCTTGTAGTGGATAGCCCGCCACTACGGCTGCGATAGCGGTGTAGGGGTTTGCTCAAAAGACCAATACAAAATGATTTATGACAGCTTGTCAGTATTATTTCTAGTGGCATAAAGATTGACTTTAACAGACCGAATGAAATTTAATAACACTTAAAATTATATATAACATGAGTAAGATCATAGGAATTGACTTAGGTACTACTAACTCCTGTGTTGCCGTGATGGAAGGTAACGAACCAGTAGTTATACCTAATGGAGAAGGGAAAAGAACAACCCCGTCTGTTATAGCATTTGTAGAAGGAGGGGAAATCAAAGTAGGTGATCCTGCAAAAAGACAAGCGGTAACTAACCCAACCAAAACGATATCTTCTATCAAGCGTTTTATGGGTAACAAGTACAGCGAGTCTAATAAAGAATTAGAAAATGTTGCTTACAACGTAAAAAAAGGCGACAACGATACGCCACGTGTAGATATCGACGGGCGTTTATATACACCTCAAGAATTGTCTGCAATGATTCTTCAGAAAATGAAGAAAACTGCAGAAGATTATTTAGGTCACGAAGTGACAGGAGCAGTAATTACTGTACCAGCTTACTTTAATGACTCGCAGCGTCAGGCTACAAAAGAAGCTGGTGAGATTGCAGGTTTAAAAGTAGAGCGTATTATTAACGAGCCTACTTCTGCAGCATTAGCTTATGGTCTTGATAAAAAAGACAGCGATCAAAAAATCGTAGTATTTGACTTTGGTGGTGGTACGCATGATGTTTCTATCTTAGAATTAGGAGACGGTGTATTTGAAGTACTTTCTACTGATGGTGACACACACTTAGGTGGTGATGACGTAGATAGTAAAATTATCAACTGGTTAGCAGAAGAATTTAAGTCTGAAGAGGATATGGATCTTCGTAAAGATCCTATGGCGCTTCAACGTCTAAAAGAAGCTGCTGAGAAAGCAAAAATTGAGCTTTCTTCTTCTAACCAAACTGAGATTAACTTGCCTTATGTAACGGCTACTGCTAGTGGACCAAAACACTTAGTACGTACACTAACCCGTTCTAAATTTGAGCAATTAATAGACGATCTCGTAAAAAGAACTATTGCTCCTTGTGAGACTGCACTTAAAGCTGCCGGTCTTTCTAAGAGTGATATTGATGAGATTATCTTAGTAGGTGGTTCTACACGTATCCCTGCTGTACAGGAAGCTGTAGAGAAATTCTTCGGTAAAAAACCTAGTAAAGGAGTAAATCCTGATGAGGTTGTAGCTGTAGGTGCTGCTATACAAGGTGGTGTATTAACCGGTGATGTAAAAGACGTATTGTTACTTGACGTAACACCTTTATCACTAGGTATTGAAACTATGGGGGGAGTAATGACAAAATTAATTGAGTCTAACACAACAATCCCAACTAAAAAGTCTCAGGTATTCTCTACTGCAGCAGATAATCAACCAAGTGTTGAGATTCACGTATTGCAAGGAGAGCGCCCAATGGCAAATGATAACAAGACTATAGGTCGTTTTCACTTAGATGGTATTCCACCAGCACAGCGCGGAACTCCTCAAATTGAAGTTATTTTTGATATTGATGCTAACGGTATCATCAAAGTAAGTGCAGAGGATAAAGCAACTGGTAAGAAACAAGATATTCGTATCGAAGCTTCTTCCGGTCTTACTGAAGAGGAAATCAAAAAGATGAAAGCAGATGCTGAAGCTAATGCAGAATCTGATAAGCAAGCTAAGGAAAAAGTAGACAAGTTGAATGAGGCAGACCAGATGGTTTTCCAAACTGAGAAATTGTTGAAAGAATCTGGTGATAAATTATCTGCAGATAACAAGACCAAGATTGAAGGAGCTCTTGAGGAACTTAAAGTTGCTCACGCTACCGGAGAATTAGAAAAAGTAAATCCTGCTTTAGATAATTTAAACGAGATCTGGAAGTCTGCTTCTGAAGAAATTTATAAAGCGCAAGCTGAAGGTGCTCAAGGTGGCCAACCAGGTCCAGATGCAGGTCAGCCTAAAGGCGACGCTGCAGAAGGTAACGCTGCAAGCGACGTTGAGGACGTAGATTTTGAAGAGGTAAAGTAAGCAGAGAACTCAATCTGCTTAGCAGATTGATGTGAATCGCTTATCCTGAATTCATTTCAGGATCTTTAAAAGTTGAATAACCAAAGGTATCTTTGGTACTTAATACTGAGAAAAAACCCCGATGCGTAAGCATTGGGGTTTTTTGATTAAGTTTAGTTTTACTTTAAATTAAAGTAAAAAGAGTTGGTTTTTGAGCTCTTATTATTTATAAAGAGCTCTGTACTTTAAAGGTGTTGTATCTGTTTTCTTTTTAAACATTTTGCTAAAAGACTGCGGGTATTCAAACCCCAGTTCGTAGGCTATTTCTTTTATGCTCATCGTGCTGGTCGAGAGCAAATCTTTAGCCTTGTCGATGATAAATCTTTGTATATATTTTTGAGCACTTTGACCGGTAGTGTTGCGTAGCATATCACTAAGATAAGAAGGAGATATATTTAGTTCGTTTGACAAATAGTGAACAGTGGGTAGTCCTGAGACAGCTGATTCTTTGCTTATGTATTTGTTGAGCAGTTGTTCTATTTGGGTTAATAAGTCAGTGTTTACAGCACTTCTGGTAAGAAATTGTCTGTTGTAAAAACGAGTTGAATAATTAAGTAACAGTCCCACGTGAGAAACGATCACATCCTGGCTGTATTGGTCAATGTTAGTTTTCAGTTCATTTTGCATTTGATGAAGATGCCCCAGGATTACTGCTTCCTCTTTTTCTGACAGGTGTAAAGCTTCTGCAGTAGCGTAGGAAAAAAAGCCGTAATTACTTATCTTTTTTCCCAACTCATAATGTCTGATCAAATCTGGATTGAATACGAGCATATAACCCGTTGCCGGATCGTCTGAAATATTGGTTACAGAAAAAAGCTGTCCGGGTTTAGTAAAACTCATTACCCCCTCATCAAAATCATATTCACGTTGCCCATATTTAAACTTTCCTGAAGCACCTTTCTTACAAGCAACGCAATAAAAATCATAATAGAAATTTTTCCACACTTCACTAGTATTAAACTTCAGCAACTCAAAATCGATAACACTAATCAGCGGATGATCTGGCTTGGGCAGTTCAAACAAGTGATGCAGTTCAGAAATAGATTTAATAGGATAGGGGGCTGGCCTTTTCATGCTTGATTTTACTCAAAATCTGTGGATAAAGATAATTCTTTCCATTTTTCCATTTCCAGTTTTTCCTTTTTACGAAATTCTAAAATGGCATTATAACTATCAGAACCTAGAGGTAGGTGTAATGGAGGGTTTGGTAACCTAGTAATATTAAGCAATACCTTAGCCAATTTCTTAGGATCTCCCAGTTGCTTACCATCATAACTTTTAAAGAGTTCAACCTGTTCATTAAGATTATAATCCTCAATCTTATTTTTAGTTACTGCTAGACTTTTGTCACTCATAAAGCTTGTACGAAAGGTGCCAGGGGCAAGGATAGTGACTTTTATACCAAAGGGTGATACCTCTTGAGCAAGAGCTTCTGATAATCCAATAACAGCAAATTTTGTTGCACTATAGCTTCCGTTGCTAGGATAACTTAAGTAACCCATCATCGAAGATATATTAATGATGTGACCTGATTTTTGCTTACGTAGAATGGGTAGTATATTTCTAATGACATTGGCCATAGCAAATATATTTACATCCATTGTTTCTCTAAACTCAGCATCGCTTAGTTCTTCAACACTACCCAGCAGATTGTATCCTGCATTATTAACAACAACGTCTATACGACCAAAGGCTTCAATGCTTTTAGAAACCGCATTTTTAACGTCTACTTCTTGCGTGATGTCTAATTTTAAAGAGCGTAAGTTTTGGGAGTCTTGTCCCAGATTTCGTAAAAGTCGTTCGGGGCTCCGTGAAGTAGCTATCACTTTGTCACCATTATTTAAAACTGTTTTGGTTAACTCCAGGCCCATACCTTTTGAAGCGCCGGTAATGAACCAGATTTTTTGCTTACTCATAATTTGTAATAGTTGTTTATGCAAATTTGTTTAGTTAGCCGGTCAAAAAAGTGTTCAAATCGCGGGATAGTGTGTTCAGATTTTCAGATTGATTGTGTACTCACTAATTTTCCAGTATTAAAATTCAAGTATGTTTTAGGGGTTAATTGTTTATTTTAAGCGTTTTAGCCAGTTACTAAAATACATAAACCCCTATAATGCATAGAGCAAAAGATTTGATTCCGGAAATTTTTGAAACCAAATAGAAAAGCACCTTGATAAACTGTGGGAGTTTTATGAATACTTAACCCGTATCGATTCCTTATTTTATTGTAACCAATAGTTCTATACAGAAAAATATCAATTAGTTTACTACTATAACGTAGCATCTCTTACTAGAAGCCTGATTTATACTTGTTGAGTAGCTTGGATAAGCATCTGTCAGGTCTTTTACCAGCCTTTGGTATGCGTTATCATCGGGTAAACTACGGGTGAACTATGGGTGAACTACGGGTGAACCTCGGGTGAAGTATGGGTGATCTTTGTAGAGCTTGGTGATTAAAAGATTTTAGCAATGCTTTTAGAGGGAATGCAAGCAGCTTTCTAATTCGGTCTTTTAGAAGTTTTTATGTGTCATTTAAAACTTATACAGGTTGTTATCTATAAATATAAGCTATTCTCCAAGCCTTGTCAAGTCGGAATTTAGGACAGCAAGTATTCTTTATTTTTTGCTACCAACTGGTCTTTTAATTAACATTTTACAAGAGATTCAAGCTAAGGGAATATCAACTTTTTGCCGGAGCATACAAGGTTTTAATCTGCCCGCTAAAAACACCATCGTAGAAAAAGCATCTTCAAAAAATTAGACTTTTCTTCCTCACAACAATTGATTCATTATTGCATAACCAACCAATTGTTTTAGAACGTGTTTTTAATTAAGTCCCAATGCGCGTTTAACTTCAGGCATTAAATCTTTTCCTTTTGCCATCACCAGACCGGAATCTTTAGAAGAATCCAGTACATATAAAAAGCCCAGATTGTCTGCTATTTTAGTAACCAGATCTTTGGCTTTTTGTTTTACAGGCGCATAGAGTAATTCACGTTTTTCGGCGAGTTGTTTGTCTATATTTTGTTGGGTTTGTGCAAGATTACGCTCTATAAGTTCGAGATCGCTTTTTCTTTTTTTATTTTCTTCAGGAGATAGGTTTGAGGCCTCATCTTCATATTTTACAAACTGAGCCTGATACTCGCGATACGAAGTTTCAAAATCACGTTGATACGCTTGTTTCAGCCGGTTGAGCTCAGCATCAGCTTCAGCGCCTAGCGGCATACTGTTGATGACCTCTTCCATATTGATATGCGCTACCGTTCCCTGAGCAGAAAGTGTGCTAGAAAGTGCTATAAAAAGAATACAAGCAATATGTTTTAATTTCATAAGGGGTGTTTTCAATAATTATAAAGAGAATAAGACTTAACGTGTTTAAAAGTGTTAGCAATCTATTTTCAAATATGATGCCCAATTTATTTTTAATGCAGGCTTTGGGTTAAAAATACATTTATTTCAGCTATTTATAGTAAAAGACTGTATCAGATACGCGGTGTTTCAAATAAAACCAAACTCTATAAAGTAAGCTTCATTATTAGTATCAAAGAACTGACTTCAGTTTGTTTACTCGATAATCGAGATTTAAATGCTCCGAAGCTTGCCTCAAAGTCAAAAGCTGTTTCCTTTTACAGGCTTGTGGGCCTGCCTTTGTCGGTAGACAGGCTTGCCTCAAGGTGATTTACTCAAAATATTCTTAAATTCTAGCTGTAAGAATATTGATCTTTGCAACTTTACCTCATAACCGAATTACCCCATTTTTTATGCAAAAAAAGCTACCGATCATTTTAGTACTTTTAAGTCTGCTATTGCGTATCGCAGTACAAGCTCAAGACAACCGTTCTTCTAGCGGTTTTAAAGATTATTTTCCTATTGCAGAGCGTCCGTTTTTAGCTGCCGGTACCGGGAATAATCCTTACGAAAAGATTTTGCTTGAAGCCAAACCTGTGGTTTATTATAGTATTTATAACGACATACGCGACGCACTTAACAGAGATACCATCGTAGCGGGAGATGCTATTTACTTGAGTATTCAGCCGCACTTGCGTATTTATGATGAGAATTCTAAACCGGTAAAAACACCTTCTTATAAAGCGTTTATTGGTTGGCAATCTATAATCAAAACCAAAAATAATAATTTTCTAACCGCAGCGATAGAAAGTGGGCATTACTCTAATGGGCAAAGTAAGTCTGCATTTAGTGAGGAGTTTGAAGATAATTCTGATGAAAGCAGTGCTTTATACGAAGCCATAACAGACGATACAGATCTGGCGGCTTTGCTCAACAGGTCTTCCGGAAATTTTTCAACTAATTTGACACGTGTGTCTTTAAATTATCGCATCAATACCTTTGATGAAGAAAACTATCCGTTGCGTTCTCATTCGTTTACGATGGCATATCAAATATATCACAACCGATTTTTAGGAGCGTTTCAGTTTGGGGGTTACAATCCTGAAGATATAGATATATACGGCAGGCATCAGATTGAAGGTTGGTATGAGTTTACGGCTCATTTTAAAAAGATGCGTTACAGCGTATCACAACGTCTTTTTTTACATCCTGATGTGCATCCATCTGCTGTGATGTATCGTTCTGAAACAAGTGCCACGTTGTATCCTTGGGATACCGATTTAGGTTTTATGGCCCGTTTTAGTTTTGGTTATGATGATTACAATTATCGCTTTGTAGATAATTACCCCAGATTTTCAATAGGCTTGACTTGGGATTGGTTTACACCGTTTGTGGTTAAACCTAGAAGAATGCAGGTTCCGAGAGAACGGGAATAAATTAATTTATTCTCGTGTTTTAAAAACGGTCTATAGCGTTTAAATATTTTGAGATATAACTAAAGCTAAAATCCTTTACAGTGTTGTGTAAAGGATTTTTTATTAGCTAGTAGGTTTAGTAGTAAGTTCTTAGAAACGTCTTTAGGCTGTCTGTAATTCGGTCATGGTTTTATGTTGGTAAAATTGCATTGATTTTTTTACGCGCTAATCTTGGGTAGCTTTCCAAGTATTAAATAGAGAAGAAGCAGCTCTCAACGAAATAAGATAGCTACAAACAAAAAGACCTGCACTTACGTAACAGGTCTTTTTTCCAACTTAAAACTAATATTTATTATGATTTGGGGAAATCTTTATTCGTTAGAAGCAACAGTAGTATTATTTTCAAGATGTTCAATGATTGCAATACCCTCGTTATAATTTTCAAATTTGTTAGATGCTAAGGCAAGCGCCTTAAGGTTTTTCATTTTAGAAAGACCTGCAGGAATAATACCTACTAAATCATTGCTTGACAAATTTAATTCTTTAAGATTTTCTAATTGTAAAACAGCAACTGGAAGCTGACCGTTAAGGTTGTTGTCAAAGAGGTTTAAAACTTCAAGATTCTTAAGGTTACCTAAATCATCACTTAAAGAACCGTTTAGGTTATTGCTGGTAAGTAATAATTGCTCAAGACTTGTTAGGTTATAAATAGTCTTAGGCAATTTACCATCTAACATATTACCATTAAGAACCAATATTTTTAAGTTTTTTAGGTTTCCTATAGTAGCAGGAATAGAGCCTTGTAATTTGTTAAAGAATAACTCTAAAGAAACTAGAGCGTCAAGATTACCTATAGATTCAGGTAATTGACCGTTTAAGTTATTCATACTTAAGTTAAGTCCTACAACATTGCTATTTTCAACTTTAACACCGTGCCAAGTAGAAACATCAGCATTAAGATCCCAAGTGTTACTCCACTCAGCACCGTTTGTAGCGTTGTATAGATCAATCAAAGCCTGTTTCTGGGGACTTGAAACTTCTGCCAGAGCTGAAAAACTTAAGAAGGCTACTACTAAAAAAGTAAAAAATGATTTCATACAGGTTTGATTAAATTGTTTAACACCGTAAATATAGCGCATTTTAACCTTTAAATGCAATTATAATCGTTGAAATACACGTGTTTTTTACAAGTATATTAAAAATTCGCTATTTACTTGTATTTATTCACTAAGGTAAGATGGTTGAATTGCTTTATATCGGATTTTAAAACAGATTAACAACACTTTAATTGCATTTAAAAGTGCTGTTTTTATGTAAATTCCTACAATTATTTGAGGTTGAATCAAAAAAAGGAATCTGAACAATCAGATTCCTTTTACTGACTAAAAATTAATGTGCAAAACAAACAACAAACTAAATTATAAGCTTTCTTCCTATTTATTAAAACGAATAACTTTTTAAAAGAAAAAAGTTATTCGTTTTAATATAGTGATTCTTGTCTTTAATATGCGAATAAAATCGATTGAAGGCATAGTTGGTGTGGTTTCTATTCCTGCTAGTGTATCTATTTCTAAAACAAATGAACTATTTCGATTTGAGTTTATCAGCTATTTGTAAAATAGCCTTTTCACTAACTATATGTTTTCCATCAAAAGGAATCTCTTCAGTATTCTTACCAAATGTTTTTTGAACGAATTCAAGTTCGTACTTCAGTTTAGTCGCTGTGAGAAATTCATCTTCTAGTCCATACGTGATAAAAGGCTGTAAGTCTTTAATATGACTAAAATCGGTTGCTTTCAAAATTTTAGGAAGACTTCCGGAATGTAAAATTAAGGTATTGCAGGTTTTCTTCCTGTATGCCAGCCAACGCGTAACAACAGATACGCCTTGTGAAAAGCCTAATACCACAAAATTTATGCGGCTGCTGAGTTTGTTTTTTAGTTCAGAAGCGTAAACAGCATCCAGATAGTTGAGTACATTTTCTATTTCATCTTCGGTATTAATACGAGTCATCCAAGAAGCCCCCACATACTTATATCGCTTGTCCTGATAATATTTACTAGGAGCTTGAGGCGCCACGATGTAATTCTCTTCAGCATTTAGTCTTTCAAAATGATTTAAGAAATACGAACTCAAATGTCCCAGACCGTGACAAACCAGCCAAACATTTTGAGTCTTTTCCGTAAACTGGTTTAGCGTTTCGTAGGTATTTGTGGTTTGATAACTCACCTTTTTTTCTTCGCGCATCTTTTAGGTTTAGTATCTTTATCCGCCATGCGGAATTAGAATTTTTGATAGTATTCTAACTTCAACCGTTTGTAGATTGAGTCTGTAAATTTTCCAACTGCAAAATAAACAATAGTCAATTCAAGTGTGGAACAGTCACTGTGATTATAATAAAGAACTTTTTTAAAAACATATAAATGAATCAAGAACAAAAAGAACAAGCTCTAAAGCGTTGTAATGCCATTTGCAAAAACACGCTGATGGAAACTTTAGATATTGAGTTTGTAGCTATAGGAGAAAACTTTTTAATTGCGTCTATGCCGGTAACTTCAAAAGTGCATCAGCCAGACGGCGTTTTACACGGTGGGGCTTCTGTAGCCTTGGCTGAAAGTGTAGGGAGCGCTGCCAGTATGATGTTTCTTGATGTTGAAAAAGTTTTTGTTAGAGGAATTGAGATTTCTGCAAATCATGTAAGGAGTATTTCAGAAGGTTTGGTTTATGCTAAAGCAACTTATTTGCATAAAGGGCGCACCACCCAATTGTGGGAAATACGAATTACTAATGAAAATCAAGAATTGATTTCACTCGTAAAATTAACTACCATAGCTTTGCCTAAAAAATAGCATGACTACAGAAGACTTGTTTGGCAAGGCTGGTGCGCAGTATGCCAAAAATTTGCCGTTTGTGCTTTATAGAAAACCCGAAGCAGACCAACTTAATGGTTTGTTTCAGGAAGATGATTTTTTGCATAAAGCCGAAACCTTCGAAGAAACCGGTTTTGTTTTTTCACCTTTTGACAAGGAGCGAACCCGTATTCTGATTCCGGGAATTCCTGAATTAACTATAGATTTTGAAGAAGAAACGGTTTCTGTAAAAAGTACTACTATAAAGACCGAAAGTGCAGAAGAAAACGCTCATATTAACTTGGTAGAAAAAGCAGTAGCGGCAATTCAAAATTCAGCGCTTCAAAAAGTCGTAATTTCGCGGAAGCAAAACCAGAAAATTGAAGACGTAACTCCCATCACCATATTTAAAAGACTCTTGTCTAATTATAAGACCGCCTTTGTCTACATATGGCATCATCCACACGTGGGAACCTGGTTAGGAGCAACACCTGAAACATTACTGTCGCTAAACGGAAGAAAATTTGAAACGATGGCTCTTGCCGGAACTCAAAAATTTACCGGTTCCTTAGCTGTAGCATGGGGTGACAAAGAAATACACGAGCAACAACTGGTAACCGATGAGATTGTGACCAATTTAAAACCTTTTGATTTGGGCTCGTTACATGTAGGCAATCGGGAAACCTATCAAGCCGGTGCCTTATTGCATTTGCGCACGTTGATTTCAGGGACTTTCAATACCGAAGGTCAAAACTTAAAAGCTTTGTTGAAAGCTTTGCATCCCACACCGGCGGTTTGTGGTTTACCGCGAGATTTGGCTAAAGACTTTATAATAAAGGAGGAAAACTATGATAGAGCGTTTTACACCGGTTTTCTGGGCGAACTCAATATTCTTAAAGACACTTCAAAGAAAAGATCACGACGCAATGTTGAAAATCTAGCTTATAAGACTTTAAAAAATGAAACCAAGCTTTTTGTAAATCTGCGGTGTATGCAATACGCAGATTCTAAGGCGATTATTTATGTTGGTGGAGGCATTACTGCAGCTTCAAATCCAGAGCTTGAATGGCAAGAAACAGTAAATAAAGCACAAACTATAGCGAGTGTTCTGTAAGGCTTTTGCTTTGTTGTATTTTTGTAGTTAAATGAAATATTCTAGTATACCCATCGCACAGTCTGTGGTTTTGCTTTGTTTAGAAAAAGGCATCAATCACGTCGTTATATCTCCGGGATCGCGTAATGCACCACTCACAATAGGTTTTACACATCATCCTGACATTCATACTTACAGCGTTGTTGACGAGCGTTCTGCAGCATTTTTTGCTTTAGGTCTCGCACAGCAATTGCAAAAACCGGTTGCCGTTTGTTGTACTTCCGGTAGTGCGGTTTTAAATTATTACCCGGCGGTTTCTGAGGCTTTTTACAGCGATATTCCGCTTGTGATAATTTCTGCAGATCGACCTATTGAACGTATAGATATAGGTGATGGCCAGACCATCCGCCAGCGCAATGTGTTTGAAAATCACATTTTGTATTCGGCTAATTTATATTCTGAATATGTACCGGATACTCCTTTGCTAGATCCGAAGCTAATTCAAAAACAGCGCGAAGTCACCAAGCACAATCAGCAAGAAATCAATAAAGCGCTTAATGAAGCTTTAGTAGGACAGGGGCCGGTTCATATCAATGTTCCGTTTTATGAGCCGTTGTATAACACTACCGAAGAAAAATTGGTCAATCCTATTTTGGTTGACCAACAACCTAAAGCTATAGAACTTACCGATGATCAGTTGGTTCCTTTTCTTTCTAAATGGAATAAAGCCAAACGGAAACTGGTTTTAATAGGCGTGTTGCATCCCAACACTATTGAGCAGGAATTTCTAGATCGTTTAGGTGAAGATCCTAGTGTTTTAGTTTTTACCGAAACAACTTCCAATCTTCATCATTCTAATTTCTTTACCAGAACCGATAATATAATCGGTTCGCTGGACGATGCCGGTTTTAAAGAGCTGCAACCTGAAATTCTAGTGACTCTGGGCGGAATGGTAATCTCAAAAAAGATAAAGGCTTTTTTACGTAATTATCAACCTGAAGAGCATTGGCATATAGATCCTAAAAAAGCTTACGACACGTATTTCTGTCTCAATAAGCATTTTAAAATACCGGTCAATTTTTTCTGGTCTAGATTTTTAAATAAAACTCAGCCTATAGCTAGTAATTATCAGTCAGATTGGCTTCAAGTTCGGAAACGCAGAGATGCAATGCATAAGGCCTATACAAATCAAATGACTTGGTGTGATTTTAAAGCTTTTGATTTGGTTTTAAAAGAACTCAGATCTGATAGTTTATTGCAGTTAGGAAACAGCTCCACCGTGCGTTATGTGCAACTTTTTGATATTGATAAATCGCTAAAAGTTTATTGCAATCGTGGGACGAGTGGGATAGATGGAAGTACTTCTACAGCGGTAGGTGCTGCAACAGCAGCTCAATTACCGACGACGCTCATTACCGGGGATCTCAGTTTCTTTTACGACAGTAACGGACTTTGGAATGCTTATTTGCCGAAGGATTTTAAGATAATAGTGATCAACAATAGTGGTGGTGGAATTTTTAGAATTCTTCCGGGAGATAAAGAATCTCAGGCTTTTGAGACCTATTTTGAAACGACACATCAGCTTGATGCATCCCATCTTTGTATGATGTTTGGTTTGAGTTATTTTTCCGCAAAAAATGAAGAAGAACTCATACAGGCGCAACAGGATTTTTATGCTGAAAATAGCAAACCTTGTCTGCTTGAGATCAAAACGCCGAGACTGGAAAATGACCGTGTCTTGTTGAGTTACTTTGATTACATCAGATGACTTTTTTTTAATTTTATGTATCTTTAAAGAAGTTAAAAAATTTAATGCACTAAAAATTAAGTATCCCCATGAGTAAAAGAGATGAAATGATTGCTAAATATGCAGCAGACCTTAAAGAAAAATTAGGTATTGACGCAGATATGGATTTGTTAACCAAAGTAACCATTGGTTGTGGCCCTTCTATTTATAATAAAGATTCTTCAACAGTTTCCGGAGGAAGTGAATCAGAATTAGAAACTGTAAAAAATAACTTTCTGATCAAAAAATTAGGCCTAAGCGACGGTCCTGCTTTGATGGAAGGTATCAATAAAGTCGTAGAAGAATACGGTACTTCTAATCGTAATAAATACCGTGCTGTAGTTTATTATTTGCTGACTAAACATTTTGGTAAAGAAGAAGTTTACAGTTAGTAATCACTATACTTTAGAATATTGAAAACCGCCTCAAACCCTGAAGCGGTTTTTTATTGGCACCGCCAAAGGGTTTAATACCCCGAAGCTTGCCTCGAAATAAAAAATTTGTTTTTAACGAATGCTTCGTGGGTCTGCCTTTGTCGGCAGACAGGATTGCCTCTAAGTCAAAAGCTGTTATCTTTTAAAGCTTTGCGGGCTTGTCGCAAGGTCGTTTACAGCTTACAAGCTTAATGACTAAATAAGGAGGTTGATCCTCTTATTTTTCCTAATTTTGAACACCTTAAATAAAAACTATGCTGGCATTAGGAGAATACCATAAAATGATAATAGATCGTGATGTAAGTCCCGGTCTTTACTTGCGCGATGAAGATGATAATGAGGTGTTGCTTCCCGGAAAATATGCTCCTGAAGGCTTTCAGCTTGAAGATGAGATTGAGGTGTATGTTTATCTGGATAATGAAGAGCGTCCAGTAGCAACCACGCTAAAACCTTATATTTTAAAAGATGGTTTTGCGTATTTGAAATGTACTTCTGTTACCAAAATCGGTGCGTTTGTAGATTGGGGATTAGATAAAGAATTGTTTGTTCCGTTTTCTAATCAGGTGACCGAAATGCGCGAAGGCAGTTGTTATCTGGTTTATATGTACTTGGATGAGCGTACCAATCGTTTAGTAGGTTCTTCAAAATTCAATACCTATTTAAAAAATGAAGATATTGATGTTCAGAAATTTGATAAAGTAAACCTCTTGGTTTCTCATTTTTCAGAGCACGGAGCGCACGTGATTATTAACGAGACCTATCAGGGACTTGTGCATAAAGACACCATTTTTGAAGATATTCGGGTAGGTGACCGACTTCCCGGTTACATCAAGCGCGTGCGGGAAGATAAAAAGATAGATGTGTTGCTTCAGCCTGAGGGTTACAAGAGTGTAGAGCCTAATGCGCAGTTTATTTACGATGAATTAAAGCGTAACGGAGGCAGTTTACCCGTTCACGATAAAAGTTCGCCAGAAGACATTAATGGATATTTTGGTATAAGCAAGAAGCTTTTCAAAAAAGCAATTGGTGCTCTGTATCGCGATCGCCAGATCAATATCACAGCGAACAGCATCGAACTCAAAAATCAAGAAGATTAAACTTTAGTAGGATTGTTTCGCTTTTGCGAAAACTTAAAAGAATATATCATGCAAGAACCCGATTGGAAAATTGTAAAAGAATATCAAGATATCACCTTTAAAAAAGCAGATGGGGTAGCGCGTATTGCGTTTAATCGTCCTGAAGTGCGTAATGCCTTTAGACCTAGAACTACTGCAGAATTATTGGACGCCTTTCATATCGCTCAGGAAGATACTTCTGTAGGTGTTGTTTTAGTATCTGCTGAAGGTCCTTCTCCTAAAGATGGTGTATATAGTTTTTGCAGCGGTGGCGATCAGAAAGCACGTGGCGATCAGGGTTATGTGGGAGACGACGGGTATCACCGTTTGAATATTCTTGATGTTCAGCGCTTGATCAGGTTTATGCCAAAGGCGGTCATAGCAGTTGTTCCAGGCTGGGCTGTTGGTGGGGGTCATAGTTTACATGTCGTATGCGATTTGACGCTGGCGAGTAAAGAACACGCGATTTTTAAACAAACCGATGCTGATGTAACTAGTTTTGACGGTGGATATGGTTCTGCATACCTAGCTAAAATGGTCGGGCAGAAGCGTGCTCGTGAGATTTTCTTTTTAGGTCGAAATTATTCTGCGCAGGAAGCTTATGAAATGGGAATGGTAAACGCTGTGATTCCGCATGAGGAATTAGAAGCTACCGCTTATCAATGGGCACAGGAGATTCTTGCAAAATCCCCAACATCTATTAAAATGTTAAAATTCGCCATGAACCTTACCGATGATGGTATGGTTGGACAGCAGGTTTTTGCCGGTGAAGCCACACGTTTGGCGTATATGACTGAAGAAGCTAAGGAAGGTAGAAATGCGTTTTTAGAAAAAAGAAAGCCCAATTTTGAGAAAAAATGGATTCCATAGTCGGTAAATTGAATAGGTTCTAGTATTTTTATTAGCAATCCTCATCAAAAAAAAGCTCCATGGAATATACGTTTACAAATGCCCCGGTAGACTTAGAGACCTTACCAGATTATCAGCAATTAAATTATACATCAGTTTCAAAAAAGAGACTCTATAAGGTATGGACTGTCTTGGCTGTTTTATTCATCCTTATCGCTGTAGGGCTTTATTTCTTGCGTGAAGCGACTGATGTTCCTATGCTTATTCCCGGTTTGACGATTGGAGTTTTTGTGGTTTTTACGTTGTTTTTTTTCTATCAATTTCTGCTTCAGAAAAAAATAGGCTATGCTTTGCGAGAACGGGATATAGCTTATAAAAGAGGATTTCTATTTGAAAAGATTACTATTATACCATTCAATCGAATTCAGCATATTTCTACTTCTGCAGGAGCATTAGACAAAGTATTCAAAATTTCGAATCTCAATATTTTTACAGCTGGAGGCGCGGGTAGTGACATTAATATTCCCGGGTTGCCGCCTGAACTGGCAGCCCGACTTAAAGAAAAAGTAGCTAATCATCTTACTGAAACAGATGAATAGGTCATTTTCAGAACCGCAACTGCAGTCCAAACCGGGAGTACTTTTTATTTTTTTCTCTCAGTTTTATAAACTCCTGAGAGCACTTGGGCCGGTATTGCTGTTTTTTATAATCAAAGGTCCTAAAACAGGTTATACTACGCAGATCGTGCTAGGAATAGCAGTTGCACTTTTATTGCTGCTGGGTTTTAGTGTGCTTTCTTTCTACAGATTTAAATTTCATATCGATTACAAAAACAGCGAATTTGTGTTGCAAAAGGGAGTCTTTTCAACAGAATTGATCAGCATTCCTTTTTCAAAAATTCAGCAAGTTTATTTTAAACGCTCCTTGTTGCAGCGGGTAATAGGTGTTTATAGTGTTGTTATAGATACAGCAGGAAGTAGTGGTCAGGAGATTAATATTAAAGCTTTATCTGAAGCAAAGGCTAAAGATTTGCAGCGCGTACTGATGGATGCTGTAAACGAAAATAATCAGGATATCGAAGCTGAGCCTTCAGCGGGAATTGCAGAAGACAAAAATACATCTTCCACAATATGGAATCATAAGTTATCACCTTTAGCACTATTAAAGCTGGGGCTTACCAGTAATTATTTTAGAGGAGTCTGGCTGATTCTTATTTTTGTCGGTTCGATCTATCAGCAACTGGGTGATTTTGATTTGGTGCAAAGTGATCAGTACAAAGAAGGTTTAAAAGGCTATTTAGATTCTTATAGTAAGCCGATAGAGTTATTTATTCTTACCGCTTTGGTATTTGTAGGAGTGTTTTTAATCGGTATGTTGATCTCGTGTGTTGAGATATTTATCAAATATTTTGATCTCAATCTAACACAAACCAAAGAAAGTCTTGAACTCGAAATGGGACTTAAAACCAATACTAAAATCAGTCTCAAGCCCAGACGTGTACAGCTCTTGCGCGTTGTTACAAATCCTATTCAAAAACGCCTGAACCTTCAAGAAACACAAATAGCTTTAGCCAGCAGTCAGGATAATCTAAGTAAAACAAAAATTAGTATTCCGGGCTTAGAGCGTATGCAAATAGAGCGTGTAAAACGGTTTTTATTTAGTCACCCTATGCGTCCGGGACGTGTTTTTAAACCGGCTTTTATCTTATACATCCGCTTGCTGATTCTGGCAAGTTTACCTCTTATTTTGACAGCGATTGTAGCTTCTTTTTTAGTGCCTAATTATATGGTTGAAATTCTGAGTATACTTTTTATCATTTTTGGGATGCTCATCATTCCTTACCAATACTATTGGTACCGTGCACTTTCTTTAGAAATCACACCAGAGTTTATCATCAGACGCAAAGGTGTATGGAATCAAAAAACCGAAATTATCGAGCTTTTCAAACTTCAATCAGTTACGGTGGATCAACCGGTGTGGTATAAAAAACGCCAGTTGTATAATTATACCTTTCATACTGCCGGTGGTGATATTTCATTTCCGTTAACGTCACATAAGATGCAACAGTATATCAATTATGCTTTGTATCGTGTAGCAATAAATAAGCAATCCTGGATGTAGGTGTAGGATTACTTATTTTATATCGAAATAAAACGGGTCTGTATTATTTAGCGAATCGCCGGAAACTTATCTGGTTTTACTTCGCGCATGATGCTGTAAACCTTTTCAAAAATATCTTCTGCTGAAGGTTTAGAGAAGTAGTCGCCATCTGTACCATAAGCTGGTCTGTGTGGTTTAGCTGTAAGTGTTTGTGGTGCGCTGTCTAAATGCTTGAATGCTTTTTGCTCATCGAGCAGGTGTTGCATCAAATAAGCTGAAGCTCCACCCGGCATATCTTCATCAACAACCAGAATCCGGTTAGTTTTTATAATACTTTTTACCGTGTCATGATTGAGGTCAAAAGGTAATAGGGACTGTGCATCAATAACTTCAGCATTTATACCAGAAGCTTGAAGCTCCTGAGCGGCTTGTTGAACTAAGCGCAATGTACTTCCGTAAGAAAGAATCGTGATATCTGTACCTTCTCGTACTACTTCAACTTTACCAATAGGTGTTGTGAAGTTCCCCAGATTTTTAGGTAATTTTTCTTTAAGACGATAGCCATTAAGACATTCTATAATTATTGCCGGTTCGTCACTTTGCATCAGTGTATTGTAGAAACCTGCAGCTTTGGTCATATTACGAGGTGTAAGAATATAAATTCCTCTTAAAAGACCTAGTAAAGATCCCATTTGAGAGCCACTGTGCCAGATTCCTTCTAAACGGTGCCCGCGAGTTCTTACGATTACCGGAGCGGTTTGCTTTCCGTGTGTTCTGTAGCGTAGGGTTGCGAGATCGTCGCTCAATGTCGCCATTGCATATAGGATATAATCCAGATATTGAATCTCAGCAATAGGACGCAAACCACGTAAAGCAAGGCCTATACCCTGACCAATGATCGTAGTTTCACGAATGCCTGCATCTGCAACGCGAAACTCTCCATATTTCTCTTGTAAACCTTCGAGACCTTGATTTACGTCACCTATGGTACCTGCATCTTCTCCAAAAATAACACTGTTAGGATATTTTGTAAACAGCGCGTCAAAATTATCACGCAATACCACACGTGCATCTACGGTTTTGGAGTCGTTAGTATATTCCGGAGCTACTTCTGTTATGTTTGTTGCTTTAGTATCAAATTCACTAAAAACGTGGCTGCTGTAATTAGGCTGTTCTTTTTTGATGTAATCAGTTACCCAATTTTTAAGAGCTGTAATGTTCTCGCTATTTTCTTTAGCTACATAGCGTAGTGTTTTACGCGCTGCTATAATTACGTCGTTCTTAAGTGCGTCTTTCTCGTCAACTAAAGTCTGGCTGATCGAGTTTATAAATCTTCCGTTTTCGCTCTCGGCACTGATTTTATTAATCAGATTTAAAACGGTCTTTTTTTCTTTTTCTATAGGGTTTAAAAAAGCTTCCCAAGCATTACGCTTGCCTTCACGTACTTGTCTTTTAATATCTTTTTCAATAACCTGAAGTTCTTCATCAGTCGCGATCTGGTTGTTGATCATCCATTCACGCATTTTTACGTTACAGTCATTCTCGCGTTCCCACTGTAAACGATCTTTACTTTTATAGCGCTCGTGTGAACCTGAAGTTGAGTGGCCTTGTGGTTGGGTCAATTCCGTTACATGTAAGAGTACCGGAACATGATTTTCTCGGGCTATTTTTCCGGCTTTTTCAAAAGCATCCATAAGTGCAGGATAATCCCAGCCTTTAACCCGAATGATTTCATAACCTGCCTCTTCTTCATTACGCTGAAAACCACTTAGGATTTCAGAAATATTTTCTTTAGTTGTCTGGTGTTTTGCGTGAACGGAAATTCCGTAGTCATCATCCCAAATACAAATCACCATAGGTACTTGCAGAACACCCGCAGCATTTATGGTTTCAAAAAACATACCTTCAGAAGTACTGGCATTACCTATAGTTCCCCAGGCAACTTCATTACCTTGATCAGATAAACCATCGGTTTCAGTTTCGGGTACGTTTCTGAATATTTTAGAGGCTTGTGCGAGTCCTAAAAGGCGTGGCATTTGGCCGGCAGTAGGAGAGATGTCTGCACTACTGTTGTATTGTTCTAATAAATTTTTGAGTTCACCGTTCTCACCCAAGCTTTGTGTGCCAAAATGTCCACCCATTTGTTTCCCGGCACTCATCGGGTCATTTTCTATACTGGTATGTGCATAAAGACCCGCAAAGAAATTTTCTATTGAAAAATGGTCAATTGCCATCATAAAAGTCTGGTCACGGTAATATCCCGATCGCCAATCACCTTTTTTGAATGCTTTGGCCATTGCTAATTGTGGCACCTCTTTACCATCGCCAAATATTCCGAATTTTGCTTTTCCGGTTAAAACTTCTCTGCGACCTAGTAAACTACATTCCCGGCTTGTCACCGCAATTTTATAGTCATTAATGACAGTAGCTTTAAAATCATCAAAAGAAAGTTCAGAAGTGGGCTCAGATTTCGTGTGCATAATATTTCAAACGGTTTCGGTAAAAATACAGAAAATTCACCTCACATACAATTCAATAATTCTTTAATAAAATGATAAATTTTCAATAAAAGTTAATTTTGTTGAAAATAATTCAATTAAAACAAGGAATAGCGTGGTTTTGATATAGAAAGTTAAATAAAAACTAAGTGTTTGAAGTTTTAATTCTCTTAGTACCACTTGCGTGTAAATAAACTGAGCATTGTGCCAATATCTAAGGTTACGATAAAGCGTATTTTTTGATCATAGTTGGGTTGTCCTATTTCCCATCCGTTAGAAGAATAGACGGGCAAGAAGACCTCAAAATAATCTTCTACCAAAACAGTTCTTATCCCGCTATCGTATAAGAAACGAGCAGAATCACCTTGATTTTTTACCAAACCGATGTCTGCATAGCCGTGAATAAAATTCCAAATAGTTGTACTGGTATTTACTGATGTCATCCACTCGTTACCAAAAGGTGTGTCTAATTTAGACTTAAAACCACCCTCTGCAAGTATAAGCTGCTGACTGAAGAGTCCTGAGCTTTCTGAACGCCCATAGTAATTATATCTAAACAAGTAATCTGTAGGTCTGTCAAGCGCAAAACTGAAATAATCTCCTCGTGAACGGGTGTCGTTGTATAAAAATGTTCCGCCAAAGAATCTCAAATCAAACTGGCGGTTGTTTAAAAATACCCGGCGGTATTTTGCTGTGATAGAGAACTTGCTGAATTTTTGAGACAATTCAAAATCTGTATTCCAGCTAAAGGAATTAATCACACCCGGGTTACTGTTTATATAGCGTACATTAAACACACTGTAGTTAGGGTCATCATTAATAATCACATTTGATTCATCACGATATACGTTGACGTTGCTAATCGTAAGATATTGTCTCTTATCTGATCTGAAATCATCAGTTCGAAAAGCAAAAGTCACAAATGGACTGTATGTTTTATACATCGCATCTGGTGCGTATGATGATAGCGAACCAGACATTCCAAATCGAATCGCAAATAAGTTATCTTCATCAAGATTCTGCGTGTATGAAAAGCCGGCACTACCGGTTAGCTTATTTGATTTTAAGCCATATTGAGGTTCTATCTTATAATTAAAGGGCTTTGATAGCAAGGTTTTGTTATACATTTTTGCACCTATCTTGAAACCATCGTAAAAGTTGTATTCTGCAACAGGCATAAAGAAGACTTGATTACGCGATGGGTCTTCTAGATCTTGTAAGAGTTTGAATTGAAAAGGTTTGTTAATACCTAAAAATGGGTTTACCTTTTTATAATTATTTCTTCGGTTGAATTCTGGTACAAAACCTTCGGCATTAATTACAAGCCTATCTATGCTGTCTGCCGAAATGCTGATTAGCTTCTCTTTTTCAAACCCTTCAACCCAAGTTTTAGAGATAATTTTATCACCATTTATTCCATAAACCGGAATGGGCATTTGACTTTTTGTTTTGTTTTTAAGTTCAATTTTAAGAGAGTCTCCTTCTTTTTTTACTTCGTTGAATTTGTAATCAATACGTTTTCTGGAATCAACAAAATCTTTAAAAAACCAATCAAGATCTTTTGAGGTTTTGCTTCTTAAAATAGTTTCGTATTCTTTAGAAGATGTGACCTTGAGTTTATTCGCTACATAAAACTCACCAATACTTTTGTCTATAATCTCATCAGAAAGATATTCTGAGAGGTAGTTCATACCGCTCGCTGCTTTATAAGAATTGGCTATATTTTTATTGAATTTAATCAGACTGTCATAAGGTGTGGTGAGTGGTTGATCGAGATTCATACGTGCCATATGCATATACAGCAAATTATACTGCTCGTTGAATTCCATTTCTGAAAGGTGGAACTGTCGTGCAAGCCAATACCTGTTTAGTGTACCTACGACTTTAAGTTTAGGATAAAAATGATCCATATACTTCATCATCGTATAGGTCTTGATTCCGTCAGCAATCCAGCGATCATCACGCGGATTGATAAAGAGCGTACGGTCTATAAAATTGTCTACAGCTGTTTTTAGAATCTTCAATTCATATTTGAAATCCTGAGGAAACGGACTCAAAAAATCAGGTAATTGATTTAAACCGTAAACAGGATTTTCGGCATAATCAATATTGGAAATGACCAATTTTTCAAAAGGATAATCCCCTAATTCTTGTGTAAGAAATCCAGTTATTTTATCAATAATGATTGCTTCCCGTTCTGGGATTACTTTATCATCAGTAATATTTGTAACTACGGTGAGATTGTCAGTTTCAGTAATCTGAAATTCTGAAATCTGACGTAAATAAATAGTGGTATTGTTTCGATCTTTTCCCTCTAGATGAACAGTTCTGTAATTGTTATCTTCATTTAGAGCTGCAGAAGTTTGTTTGAGTTCATTTACAAATCGGAAATTCTTTTTATAAGAAAAGTCAATTGAAAAATCAGTGGGAGTCATAAACAGATCATCCAGATTTTTATTGCTGTAATAATGCCATGTGGTGTCATAAACCGCCGGCGCAATAAACCAGTATTTTAAATTAAAATCACCATTATCTAGCGCTCCATAACCTGTAAATTTAGCATCAGGAATGCGTATGTTATAGTTGAGCTTAATATGTTTAGTCTCTCCGGGAAGCAGTGCCTTATTCAACATTACTTCAATAACATCTTCTGCATCATCCAGACGTTGAAATTGAAGATTTCTAAAGCTATCGCCAATTATAGTATTGATTTTTGAAGAGCCTCTTTTATCGTCGTTGGCTAAATGAAACTTACGATCATAATTTTCAGCAAAGCGCTTACCCAGTTTAGATTGTTTTGATGAAAAACTATGCGCCCAATCGTTGAAATAGATAGATGTTAGTGTATCATTTGAAGTGTTTTTAAAAAAGACATCCTGCTGAATTAAGAGCGTTTTAGATTCTTCGAGAAGTCTTGCACTTATATCAATACGGTTTTGTGCTTCGCTCGTTTGAGGAAGTGCCAAAAAAAACAGAAGAAGCATTATAAATAACTTCTTCATAGTTTAATCAATAAGTTTACAATGATATTTAATGAGATTTGCACTGAGGTGTCAATTTTTTCTTTTAATGAATCAATTACCATACCTAACGCAATACGTATGCCTTTGGTTTTTTCAATACTAAAAATTAGGACTCAACTCATATTCATTATAGAAGTTATTCAGGACCTCAAGAACTTCATTTTCGGTATCTACCAGATGTAATAAATCTATATCTCCGGCACTTATGGTATTGAATTTATCAAGCAACGTATTTTTAATCCATTCAAAAAGACCTTGCCAGTATTCAGTACCTACCAGAATAATTGGGAAGCGATCAATTTTATGTGTTTGAATTAGTGTGATAGATTCAAATAATTCGTCTAAAGTTCCAAAACCACCCGGCAGCACCACAAAGCCTTGCGAGTATTTTACAAACATCACTTTACGCACAAAGAAGTAATCAAAATCTATACTTTTATCTCCATCTATATATGGGTTATCGTGTTGTTCAAAAGGGAGGTCAATATTTAATCCCACAGAAGTTCCTCCTGCAAGATGCGCACCTTTATTACCGGCTTCCATAATACCGGGACCACCGCCGGTGATTACACCATATCCATTTTCAACAATCTTCTCAGCAATGGCAACAGAAAGCTTGTAATATTTTTCGTCGGGTTTTGTACGGGCGCTACCAAAGATAGATACGCAAGGCCCTATGCGGCTCAACTTCTCAAAACCGCTTACAAATTCGCCCATTATTTTAAAAATGGCCCAAGAGTCATTTGTTTTTATTTCATTCCAGCCTTTAGGCTTATTTTCGTTTCTCATAGGTGTATTGTTGTTTTTCTAAAATTAGAAGGGTGCCTAATTTAGTTCATTTCGTAAAAATTTTGCAGTATAGCTTTTTTTATCTTTAGCAACTTCTTCAGGAGTACCTTTTGCAACCAATTGGCCTCCATCTTTTCCGCCTTCATAACCTATATCGATTATATGGTCAGCCATTTTAATGACATCCATATTGTGCTCAATGATAAGCATTGTATTTCCTTTATCGGTTAGTTTATTAAGCACGTCCATCAGAATACGTACATCTTCAAAATGCAAACCAGTCGTAGGCTCGTCTAAGATGTAAAAAGTATTTCCGGTATCGCGTTTTGATAGTTCGGTAGCGAGTTTAATACGTTGCGCTTCACCACCAGAAAGAGTTGTAGATTGTTGACCTAGAGATATATATCCTAATCCAACATCTTGTATGGTTTTTACTTTTCTGAAAATTTTCGGGATATGCTCAAAAAATGGCACGGCCTCATCAATAGTCATTTCTAGCACATCGGCGATGCTCTTCCCTTTATATCTGATTTCTAATGTTTCTCTGTTGAAACGCTTTCCCTGGCAGGTTTCACATTCTACATAAACATCGGGTAAAAAGTTCATCTCAATCACACGCAAACCACCACCTTTACAAGTCTCGCAGCGTCCACCGGCAACATTAAAACTGAAACGCCCTGGTTTATACCCTCGTATTAAAGCTTCAGGAATTTTCGCAAATAAATTGCGTATTTCACTAAAAACACCGGTATATGTAGCCGGATTAGAACGCGGTGTGCGACCTATAGGTGATTGATTGATGTCTATCACTTTATCGCATTCGTCGAGTCCTTTAATGCTTTTATATGGAGCCGGTTTTTTAACGCCATTGAAGTAATGGGCATTCATAATAGGGTAGAGGGTCTCGTTGATCAACGTAGATTTACCACTACCTGAAACTCCGGTAACCACAATCATTTTCCCTAACGGAAATTCAACATTTACCTTTTTGAGGTTGTTTCCTGTAGCACCTTTTAGAACGATTTTTTTACCGTTACCTTTTCGGCGTTTTTCTGGTACAGCGATTTCTTTTTCACCGTTGAGATATTGCGCGGTAAGTGTATGCTGTTTCAGCAATTGTTTTGGAGTACCTTCACTAATTATTTCTCCTCCGTGTTTACCCGCAAAAGGCCCAATGTCTATAACATAATCGGCACGCTCTATCATATCTTTATCATGCTCTACAACCAGAATGGAGTTTCCTAAATCTCGTAAAGATTCCAGCGAGTTGATGAGTTTCTCGTTATCGCGCTGATGCAAGCCAATACTTGGTTCATCTAGAATATATAAAACACCCACAAGCTGTGAACCAATTTGAGTCGCGAGTCGTATACGTTGTGCTTCACCACCAGAAAGCGATTTTGAACTTCGATTTAAAGAGAGGTAGGTAAGCCCCACATCAACCAAGAATTGTATTCTAGCTTTGATCTCTTTGAGAATTTCGGTGGCAATTGCGGTTTGTTTTTCGCTTAAATGCTTTGGTAATTCTTTAAACCATGCAGCAAGCTCTAAAATATCCATCTGAGCCAGATCTGCAATACTTTTTTCGCGTACGCGGAAGTATAAAGATTCTTTACGCAGTCGAGAGCCGTTACATTCCGGGCATTGTACTTTTTCCATGTACTCTTTTGCCCATCTTTTTAAAGAAGCCGAATCGTTTTTGTGATAGGTACTTTCAATAAAATTAGCAACACCTTCAAAATCTATTTTATAGTTTCGGCTAACGCCTAAGGTTTTAGATTCTATAGTAAATTTTTCGTTTCCACCATACAAAATCATTTCTATAGCTTCCTTTGGAATATCTTTTATAGGGTCTGTCAATTTAAAATCGAAGCGTTGCGCGATGATTTCAAGTTGTTTAAAAATCCAGTTGCTTTTTTGATTTCCGTGAGGAGCGAGTCCACCAGCTTTTATTGAAAGTTTAGGATCTGGAATAATTTTGTCTTCGTTTACAACTCGTAGTTCGCCGATACCATTACATTTAGGGCAAGCACCTTTAGGCGAATTGAACGAGAAATTATTAGGTTCGGGATTGGGGTAGGAAATACCAGAAGTTGGACACATTAAACTACGACTGAAATACCGCGCTTCGTTAGTGTCATGGTCCAGAATCATCATCACATCTTCACCGTGATACATCGCGGTGTTGATTGTTTCCAGAATGCGTTTATCTATATACTGATGATCTTCGATCTTGAGACGGTCTATTACAATCTCAATATCGTGGGTTTTGTAACGGTCTATTTTCATTCCTTTTTCAATATCCCGAACTACCCCATCTACACGTACTTTAACAAAACCTTGTTTTGCAATTTGTTCAAAAAGCTCTCGATAATGTCCCTTACGACTGCGAATAACCGGTGCGAGCACGTTTACGCGTTTTCCAAGATATTCGGTTTTGATCAAATCTTTGATCTGGTCATCGCTGTAACTCACCATTTTTTCGCCTGTCTCATAACTGTACGCGTCACTAGCGCGTGCATATAAAAGGCGTAAAAAGTCATAAATTTCGGTAATTGTACCTACGGTAGACCGCGGACTTTTACTGGTGGTTTTTTGCTCAATGGCAATAACCGGAGAAAGTCCCTGAATTTTATCTACATCAGGCCGCTCCAAGCCGCCTAAAAATTGACGGGCATAAGCCGAAAAAGTTTCTATATATCGCCGTTGCCCTTCAGCGTAAATGGTGTCAAAAGCTAGTGAACTCTTACCACTACCTGAAAGTCCGGTGATAACCACGAGTTTCTCGCGGGGTATGTTAACATCTATATTTTTTAAGTTATGGGCTCGCGCACCATAAACTTCAATGTATTCTTGTGTTTCTGCCATTTTCTTTTTCAAGTGTGCAAAGGTACTGTAATTGGGTGAAAAACTGAAGGAAGTGTCTATTTGTAAACGCATTGAATAGAGTGTTAAAAATAGAGCTTTTAGAAGCTAAAGATGGTATTTTAAATGCTAAGCTGATAATTCCCCAGCATTTCTTTAATGACTTCTTCAGTCTGCGATAAGTAGGCGTCTTTTTTTAAAGCTATAGCGTCTACTTTATCAAAATATGAGACAATACTGCCGTTTTGATAAGCTTCCGGTATTACCGGGTGTACGTAATAATCTCTGCAAACGCTTCGCGTATTCCCTAACTCTTTAGCAGTTGCATCATAAGCAGTAAGAATGTTTTTAGCATTTTGTTTTTCTTCTTTTTCATAACCGATATCTCGAAGTGTTTCAAAGAAGATTTTTGATGCGGCCCAGGTTCTAAAGTCCTTTGCCGAAAATAAATCGCCGCTCAATTCGTGAATGTAATCATTCACCATCCCGCTATCTAAGTGGTCTTTAATGCCATCTTTATCGTAAAATTGAAATAAATCCCAACCGGGTATCTCTTCACATTGATTAACCAGTTTTATCAACTGCGGATCTGTAACTGCAATGTCATGTTCTTTTCCTTTTTTTCCTACAAACTGAAATCTGATGTCACTTTCTGTTGTTTTTAGGTGACGTGTGCGCAAGGTAGAAAGACCGTAAGTTTTGTTACGTTTTGCATAATAATCATTACCAACTCGAATGTGCGTTTCTTCCATTAATCGAATCACCAAAGCTAAAACTTTACGCTTTGTCATCTCTTCTGTGTCCAAATCTTGATCAACTTGCTTTCTCAATGCAGGTAAAATATTTGCAAAAGAGGCCTGTTTTAAAAATTTAGTTTCGTTGCGCAGTTTATTCCAGGTCTCGTGGTAGAGGTATACTTTGCGGTCTTTGTCGTCTCGACCTACCGCCTGTAAGTGCCCATTTTCGGGTTCTGCGATGAGTACATTTTGCCAAGCTGGCGGGATCACTAATTTTTTAATGCGCTTCAAAAGTGCCTTAGATTTTATGGTTTCATTGTTTTGACAGTAAGTGAATTTTTTGCCGCTTTTTTTACGACAGATGGTTAAATGTTCATCTGTAACATAGATTAAATTGGCTATACGGGCCGCCTCTTCAGGGCTGTTGAGAATGGTTTTGAGTTTTGCTTCGGTGATCGTCATTCCTCAAATTTAGGGGCAATATGAGCTGAAGTGTACTAACGAAATGTGAAATGTCTGATCAAAAAAACTGAAAGAAAATTATGAAATATTAAGATTTGTGAAGTTGCCCTTCCTCTGAAAAGTCCTGAATAGAAATTGTATAAAAAAAATGTCCGGCAACTAAGAAGTAGTTCCGGACATTCATTTTTGATGGCTAGTAAGAACTTTAATTTAGTCAAAATAACTAAAACTCTGTCCATCTTTTATCTTTAAAACGCTCTCGTAAATCATTTTAATTACATTTTCTACATCATCGCGGTGCACCATTTCTACCGTTGTGTGCATATAACGCAAGGGTAAACTAATTAATGCCGATGGTACTCCGCCGTTGCTGTACGCAAAAGCATCAGTATCTGTACCTGTCGCACGGCTGCTTGCTGCTCTCTGAAAAGGAATTTTCTTTTCTTCTGCAGTGTCAATAATCAAATCGCGCAGCTTCTGCTGAATTGCCGGTGCGTAAGAAATTACGGGTCCGTCACCTATAGCAGCGTGACCATTCGTTTTCTTTTCAATCATTGGAGTTGTCGTATCGTGGGTAACGTCTGTAACGATAGCAACGTTAGGTTGAATCGCATGCGTGATCATTTCCGCTCCGCGTAAACCTATTTCTTCTTGAACCGAGTTTACAACATAAAGGCCGAAGTCTAATTTTTTATCGTTTTCCTTAAGCAAACGCGCAACTTCAGCAATCATAAATCCGCCCATACGGTTATCTAATGCGCGACAAACAAATTTATCGCCATTAAGTACAGTGAATGTATCAGGATAGGTAATCACACAACCTACGTGAACTCCTAATTTCTCAACTTCTTCTTTAGTTTTACAACCCGTATCTATAAAAATATTGTCTAAGCTAGGCGCTTTCTCATTGCTTTTGTCACGTGTATGAATTGCCGGCCATCCAAAAACACCTTTTACGATTCCGTTTTTGGTGTGAATATTTACCAATTTAGAAGGTGCAATCTGATGATCACTACCCCCATTGCGAATTACATAGATCAAACCATCGTCTGTAATGTAATTTACATACCATGAAATCTCATCAGCGTGCCCTTCAATAACTACTTTATATTTAGCATCCGGATTGATAACTCCTACTGCTGTACCGTAATTGTCTGTGATAAAAGTATCAACGTAGGGTTTTAGGTATTCCATCCAGATTTTCTGACCTTCCCACTCATAACCGGTAGGAGCAGCGTTATTTAAGTATGTTTCTAAAAAGTCTAAAGACTTCTTATTTAAAATGCTTTTTGACATAATTCTATTTTTGTACGAAAGTAAGAATATTAATACCAAAACCATAAGGCAATCTTACCGATTGTGTACTTTTGGAACAGTTTTAGCGTTACATTAATTAAAAATTGACTTGAAGAATTATATACTTTTTTTTGTGTTACTTTTTTCGATTTTTCTAAGGGCTCAGACAAACGAAGAGACTGAAAAGGAAACTGATACTACTGACACAGAATATTATTTTGTGGAGGGTGACAGTATTGCACGGTCTGCAATTTTTCTGGAAGATGTCATTGTTTTAAGTAGATTGAAGTTTGACGATAACACCGCTCGTAGACGTTATCTCATTTTACGTAGAAAAACCCGTAAAGTATGGCCTTATGCCAAGCTTGCAGGAGAGCGACTGGTAGAACTCAACGAGCGTTTAGATTCTATGCAGTCAAAACGAGATCGTAAACGCTATACTAAAATCATACAGCGCTACGTAGAAAATGAGTTTAAAGAAGAACTCAAAAAGCTAACAAGGACTGAAGGACAAATCTTGGTAAAACTGATGTATCGCCAAACAGGTCAAACCACTTTTGAACTTATAAAGAATTACCGTAGTGGTCTAAAAGCTTTCTTGCTGAATACTACGGCGAGCTTTTTTGATATCTCTCTAAAAGAGATTTACGATCCTGAAGATGTACAAGAAGATTATCTAATAGAGGATATTTTACAGCGCTCTTTTCAAGCAAAGATTTTAGAGAAGCAAGAGCCTGCAATAGAACTTAACTTTCTAGAGTTAGAAAATAAATGGAGAAAACCGAAGCCCGATCGTGGCATAAAGTGATTCTATGGATAAGTTTAAGGTTAACTGGATTTACATAATTGCAGCTGTAATAACGCTGATAGGTCTAGTTACCGGAAAGTATTTTTTTTTGTTTTTTGCGATTCCTTTTGGGTTCAACTGGTTTAAAAGCAAGAAGGATGAATAAAACCTGTTTCTTGAAAAACTTCGTTTAAAAAAATATGTACCTTTGTCTATCAAAACTAGCGTTTCTCCCAATATGAGCCAGAAAGTCTTGCTTAATGCAAAAGAAATAAACATCATTCTAAACCGTCTGGCTTGTCAACTTATTGAAAATCATAGTGATTTTAAAGATACCGTTCTTATAGGCATACAGCCCAGAGGGGTTTATGTTGCAGAGCGTATTAAAAAGTTGCTTGAAGACGATTATAACATTCCTAATATTAAACTGGGATATCTTGATATTACCTTTTTTAGAGACGATTTTAGAAGAAGTGATAAACCACTTGAAGCTAATAAAACCAAAATCAACTTTGTTGTAGAAGATAAAAACGTAGTCTTTATTGATGACGTCTTATATACCGGTCGTAGCATCAATGCAGCGCTTACTGCTGTACAGAGTTTCGGGCGTCCAAAAAATGTAGAACTTTTCACTCTTATAGATCGTCGCTTTAGCAGACATTTACCTATTCAGCCCAATTATAGAGGAAGACAGGTAGATGCGATAAACGATGAGAAAGTTTTAGTGAAATGGGTAGAAAACGGAGGTGAAGATGTAGTTTATCTTGTAAATAAATAATTATAAAGTACCAGAATGAGCGAGTTAAGTGTAAACCACTTATTAGGGATTAAGTATATCACAAAAGCGGATATCGATCTCATTTTTGAAACGGCAGATCATTTTAAGGAAATAATCAACAGGCCAATTAAAAAAGTTCCTTCGTTACGAGATATTACTATTGCCAATCTCTTTTTTGAAAACAGTACCCGAACTAAACTCTCTTTTGAACTTGCCGAAAAACGCCTTAGTGCAGATGTGATCAATTTTTCAGCAGGTGCTTCTTCAGTAAAAAAAGGAGAAACTTTGATAGATACGGTAAATAACATTTTATCTATGAAAGTAGATATGGTTGTTATGCGTCATCCTAATCCGGGAGCCGGAGTTTTTCTTTCAAAAAATATAAAGGCCAGTATTGTTAACGCAGGTGACGGTGCGCACGAGCATCCTACGCAGGCGCTTTTAGATAGTTATTCTATCTCTAAAAAACTTGGAGATGTAGGTGGAAAAAAGGTGGTTATTGTAGGAGATATTTTGCACAGTAGGGTAGCGCTTTCTAATATTTTTGCCTTGAAACTCTTAGGAGCAGAAGTAAAAGTTTGTGGACCAAAAACCTTAATGCCAAAATACATCGAATCTATGGGCGTTGAGGTAGAATTGAATCTTCGCAAAGCATTAGAATGGTGTGATGTGGCAAATATGTTGCGTGTACAAAATGAGCGTATGGATATAAGCTATTTTCCTTCAACGCGAGAATATACCCAACAGTATGGTCTGAATAAGGAGTTGTTAGACTCTTTAAATAAAGAAATTGTGATAATGCATCCGGGACCTATAAACCGTGGAGTAGAAATAACCAGTGACGTGGCAGACAGTGGCCAGTCTATTATATTAAATCAGGTAGAAAACGGAGTTGCTATTCGTATGGCTGTCATTTATCTTCTGGCTTCAAAAATTAAACAACAATGATTGTAACCGAAAAAGAGAACTATACCATTCTTGCTGATGAAGAAAATGGTATAAAAAGCTTTGCTTCCTTTTTAGATTTTATCATACCTAAAGCACATTCAGATAACAATCTGGTGATAGATTTATTAAAATATGAGGAGTTAACTTTAGATGAACTCTTGTATTTTTTACCCATTTCTAATCAGCAACGGGCAGCTCAAAAGTCTTTTGTGATTGTAAATAAAGGGGTGCATATAGACCATGTCCCAGAAGAGATGATGGTTGTTCCAACTTTAGGTGAAGCAAAAGATGTTATTGATCTAGAAGAGATGCAACGGGATTTAGGATTTTAAGAAGAAACTAGTATTGCAATAAGATATCAAGTATTTAATTAACTTTTATTCTTCAAATTTTCCTTTTTCTATTTTTAGCTGAATAAGCCGTAACTTACAGCAGAATAAAAATTGTTATTTAATTTTAATGAAGCTTACCATTTTAGGCTGTTATGCAGCTACACCACGTACGTTCACAAACCCGACTTCACAGGTTCTTCAGATTAAAAACCACTTGTTTTTAATAGACTGTGGTGAGGGGACTCAGGTTGAATTGCGTCGCAATAAGGTCAAGTTTTCAAAGATCAAGCATATTTTTATTTCGCATCTTCACGGGGATCACTTTTTTGGTCTAGTTGGTTTAATCTCAACCTTTAGATTGCTCAATCGGGAAAATGAGCTTCACGTTTATGGTCCTAAAGGAATCAAACAAGCGATTACGCTTCAGTTAAAATTGTCAAATTCTTGGACCAACTATCCACTTTGTTTTCACGAATTAGAAAGTAAAGAACCCCAATTGCTTTTTGAGGATGAGAAAGTTTCCGTAGAGACCATTCCGTTGAAGCATCGTATTTATACCAACGGATTTTTATTCAAAGAAAAAGCAGGCGAGCGCAAACTCAATATGAGTGCTTGTCTCAAACATGAGATTGATGTTGTGTATTACCGAAAGATTAAAGCTGGAGGAGACGCTATATTAGATGACAGAACGGTAATCCCTAATGAAAAACTAACATTTGATCCTGATCCGCCGCGAAGCTATGCGTTTTGTAGTGATACGATTTACAAGCCAGATAATTTGCCGCAATTAAAAGATGTAACTTTTTTATACCACGAGGCAACTTTTTTAGAAGCACACGCTAAACTTGCACTGCCTACGGGGCATTCTACCGCTAGAGAAGCTGGTTTGATGGCTAAGCAAGCCAATGTAGCATATCTTATTTTAGGACATTACAGCACGCGATATCCAGATTTGACTCTTTTTGCTAATGAAGCAAAAGCCGAATTTAAAAATGTACTTACCGCAGATGACGGAAAGGTTTTTGACTTTGACGAGTTGGTTTCTTAGTTGCTAAAAGGCCTTTTTTTAATTAGATACTATTTAATAATCCGCTATTTTTCAGGACAGGTGTTTTTCTTTTTCATTTAATTTAAAATTATGGTAAAAGATACGTTTGGGCTTTTTAACTTTATAGCTCATTGACGTAACTTGCTTTAAAATTAGGATATGGCAGAAGATTTAAGTGACTATAGAAAGTCATATGAAAAAAGTGAATTAACCATTGCTCAGAGCGATCATGACCCCTTTAAACAGTTTAAAAAATGGTTTGAAGAGGTTGAAGAAGTGGTTGGGGTTGAAGAGGTAAATGCGATGACGGTTTCAACCATCGGTTTAGATGGGTTTCCTAAAAACCGGGTGGTGTTACTAAAAAGCTATGATGAAGAAGGTTTTGTTTTTTATACCAATTATGAAAGCGAAAAAGGAAAAGCAATAGCTATAAATCCAGAAGTATGTTTGTCTTTTTTTTGGACCAATCTAGAGCGTCAAGTAATTATTAAAGGCAAAGCCGAAAAAGTTTCAGAAGAGACTTCAAAAACCTATTTCAATTCAAGACCAGAAGGAAGCAAATTAGGTGCTTGGGTTTCTCCACAAAGTGATGTTATTCCAGACAGAAAATTTCTTGAAGATCGCCTGAAGAATTTAGAAAACGAATTTTCAGATAAGAAAATCCCAAAACCAGATCATTGGGGCGGTTATAAAGTTATTCCTGTTGAATTTGAATTTTGGCAGGGCAGACCAAACCGACTTCACGACAGGTTGCGTTACACACCGGGAGGAGTACACTGGAAATTAGAAAGACTGGCTCCTTAAATTTTAGAATCATGAAAACACTATATCTTGTACGTCATGCGAAGTCTTCTTGGGAATTTGATTTAAATGACCACGAGCGACCTTTAAACGACCGCGGACTTGATGATGCATCCAAAATGGGAGCTTTTATAAGAGATAAAATAACGATGCCTCAACGCATTGTGAGCAGTGGTGCTGTTCGAGCAAAAACAACAGCTTTATTATACTTGAAGGCTTTGGGAATACCAGAGGAACAGTTAGAATTGAGCAATGAACTGTATGATTTTAACGGTACAGGTTTAGATAATTTTATAAGATCTTGTGATGATTCTATAGACAGCCTTATGGTTTTTGGCCATAATAATGCGCTGACGTATTGGGTAAATCAATATGGAGATAAATCAATAGATAATGTGGCTACAGCAGCTTTTACTCAGATCAATTTTGATGTAGAACGCTGGGAAGATGTAGACCAGGGAAAAACGACTCGTTATGTTAAGCCCAAGCAACTTAAATAAATGGATAACAGATTAAATATGGCAACACTGGGAGCAGATGAATCTCGATACATAAATAGAGAAATAAGTTGGCTACAGTTTAATGCCAGAGTTTTACAAGAATCAGCAGATGAGAGCGTTCCATTAATTGAGCGTCTTCGATTTGTAGGTATATTTTCAAACAATCTAGATGAGTTTTTTAAAGTACGTTATGCCACAGTAAAGCGTATTGTAGAAGCTGGTAAGAGAGGCAGAAAAGCACTGGGTGTTTATGCGGCAGATGAGCTTCTTGAAAAAATCACACGGATTGTTATTCAGCAGCAAGAAGAGAGTATGAATATCATAGATGATATTCATCATCATCTAAAGAGTGAAGGCATTTATGTGATTAAAGAAAATGAAGTTCATTTCCCGGAGCATAGTGAGTACATAAAGACTTTTTTTACAGAAAAGGTAAGTCCGGCGTTAGTAACTATTGTTCTCAATGAAGATTTGGAGCTACCGCGTATTCAGGATTTGGAGGCATATTTGACCATTACAATGAAAAAGAAAGGCTCTAAAAAGTCTATTTATGCGCTTGTAGAAATCCCAAGTGAACTTGATCGTTTTGTGGTCTTGCCACAGGTTGATGGTAATGATTACATCATGATACTTGATGATTTAATTCGGTATAATTTAGAATCTGTATTCAGCATTTTTGAGTATGATGAGATTTCGGCACATATGATTAAGATTACCCGCGATGCGGAATTGGACTTAGATTCTGATCTTGGTAAGAGTTTTATAGAAAAGCTTTCAAAAAGTGTAAAGGGTAGAGAAGATGCAGAACCCGTTCGTTTTGTTCACGATCAGACGATAGACAGTGATACACTTGCCTTTTTGTTGCAAAAATTAGGTATCGAAAATACCGATAGTATCATACCTGGTGGGCGTTATCATAACCGTAAAGATTATATGGACTTCCCTAGTCTTGGACGCGCCGACTTACTGTATGCAAAACAAAAGCCCTTACCAATTAAAAACATCAGTCTCAATGATAGTATGTTTAAAAAGGTTGCTGAGAAAGATTTTCTTCAGTATACACCCTATCACACGTTTGCTTATGTGATTAAGTTTTTGAGGGAAGCTGCACTTGACCCAAAAGTGAGAACGATTAAGATCACTATTTATCGTTTGGCCAAATTGAGTCACGTCGCGAGTGCGCTTATCAACGCTGCTAAAAACGGAAAAGAAGTAACTGTACAGATTGAATTGCGCGCACGTTTTGACGAAGAGAGTAATATGCGTTATGCTAACAAAATGCAAGATGAGGGAGTTAAACTTATTTTTGGTGTTCCTGGTCTTAAAGTGCATAGTAAAGTTTGTGTCATTGAGCGTCAGGAAGGTTCGCGTTTAAAGCGTTATGGTTTCATCAGTACAGGGAATTTTAACGGTATGACGGCAAAAATTTACACCGATTATACGTTGTTTACAGCTAACAAGCAAATCTTGAAAGATTTGAGTAAACTGTTCAATTTCTTTGATACTAACTACATCGTGAACACGTATCAGCATTTAGTTATCTCACCACATTATGCAAAAACCACTTTTTATAAATTGATTGATGCAGAAATCAAAAAGGTAAAGAATGGGGAGCGAGGCTATATTCGTTTAAAACTGAACAGTATGTCTAATTATGCTATAATAGACAAACTTTACGAAGCCAGCCAGGCCGGGGTTCAGATAGATATGATTATACGAGGTGTTTGTTGTCTGATTCCGGGTGTTGAAGGGATGAGTGAAAATATTAAAATGATCAGTATTGTAGATAAATTCTTAGAGCATCCGCGGGTTTTAATTTTTGGTAAAAAAGGTGAAGAGAAAGTGTTTATTTCTTCTTCAGACTGGATGACACGTAATTTGGATAACAGGGTAGAAGTTACTTGCCCTATTTATGATGAGGATATTAAGAAAGAGATCATAGATACTTATAACATTTGCTGGAATGATAATGTAAAAGCTCGTGTGATTACAGCTAAACAAGATAATGCATATCGTAGAAATGATGAGGCTCCGCTACGTTCTCAATTTGCTACATATGATTATTACCTGAATAAATTGAATTAAAATGATCGAGTTAAAAAAATATGCAGCCATAGATATAGGTTCTAATGCGATTAGATTGTTAGTAGCAAATGTCATAGAGGTTGAAGGCAGAGATCCTATTTTTAGAAAGAGTTCGTTAGTGCGTGTCCCTATTCGCTTAGGAGCAGACGTTTTTAAATCTAAACGCATCTCAGATGAAAACATAGAGCGCATGATAGACACTATGGAAGCTTTTAAGCTACTTATGCGTTCTCATAAAGTCGTAGCTCATAAAGCTTGTGCAACTTCCGCTATGCGTGAAGCAGAAAATGGAGAAGAAGTTGTGAAAATCATCAAGAAAAAGACAGGAGTACAGATTGGCATCATAGATGGTAAAGATGAGGCTGCTATAATTGCTAATACAGATTTAAAATCACTAATCGCTACAGACCGTTCATATCTATACGTTGATGTGGGAGGAGGTAGTACAGAATTCACACTTTATAGTGGGGGCGAAGTAGTAAACTCAAGATCTTTTAAATTGGGTACCGTTCGTTTATTAGAAGGGCTTGTAGGTCACAGTACGTGGTATGAGGTAGAAAGCTGGATTAAAGAAGTGACCAAAGGGCATGCCAAGATTGATCTAATAGGTTCCGGAGGAAACATCAATAAAATTTTTAAGCTAAGTGGTAAAAAAGAAGGGAAACCTCTTACCTATTTTTATATGGTAAGTTTTTATGAATTCTTACAGTCTTACACTTATGAAGAGCGGGTAACCGAATTGGGTCTTAACCTTGATAGAGCAGATGTAATCATACCTGCAACACGTATTTATCTCTCTGCTATGAAGTGGAGTCGTTCTAAAAACATTCACGTTCCTAAGATAGGATTGTCAGATGGTATAGTAAAATCGCTTTACAACGATAAAAAGGAGCCTGTTTAGGCTGAAATTAAAAATAGTAGTAATATTGTTTTACTATAACACTGAACTTCAACGAAATTAATACAGATTATGAAGAGATTTTTACTAGTTATTCTACTTTTAAGTACACTCAATATATTTGCTCAAGGAGTGCGCTATGGAGCAAAAATGGGTGTCAATATCTCAACACTTAGCGGGGATGCTTTTGATGATTCTAGCAGTCGTTTAGGGTTTGCAGCAGGTGTTTTTGCTGAGATACCTATGGGTAATTCTTTAATTTTTCAACCTGAACTCTTATATTCTGGCCAAGGAATAAAGCCTAATACAGGCCCGGAAGGTAATTATGGTTTTGGTCCAGATGGGTTGCCTTACAGACCATTTGATGAGCGGGCAGAATTAGACTATTTGCAAGTACCGCTTTTAGTTAAGAAGAATTTCGGGAAATTCAACGTTCATATAGGGCCTCAAGTAGGAGTTGCAATATGGAATTCTGACAATAATGCTATTTACAAAAGTTTTGATTATTCTGGTCTTGCAGGTATAGGTGTACAAATCTTAGACGGAGTTCTGCTTGAAGCGCGTTACTCTATGGGCTTTAGAAACGTTATCGAAGATCGATACAATATTGAAGGAAAGAATCAATATTTTGCAATTATGGCTGCCTATAGGCTTTAATCATTTAAGCATGTTCAATAAAAGGCTGTCTGAGAAGGCAGTCTTTTTTATTGAATAATTTTAACTGAAGTTCAGCTTAACCGTGTATAGTTTGGTCTTTGCTGAGGTTTTTCATTATTTCAGCTTCATAATCTAGAAGATTTTGCCATTTTTCATTGACTTCTTTTTCCTCACCGTATTTACGAGCAAAGCCTAAAAACATCGTATAGTGATTGGCTTCACTTACCATTAGATTGTGGTAAAATATACGTAATTCTTCGTCTTTCAATTCTTGTGATAATAACCTGAATCGCTCACAGCTTCTGGCTTCGATTAGGGCAGCATAAAGTAGGCGGTGAACAAGTTGAGTCGTTCTACTGCCACCTTTAGGAAAGAATTTTAATAATTGATTTACATAAGCGTCTTTACGGTCATAACCCAGCGTATTGCCTCGGGCAATAATCTTATCGTGAACCAATTTAAAATGACTGATTTCTTCTTTAACCAAAGCAATCATTTCTTGTACAAGTTCTGTGTACTCGGGGAAAGAAACGATTAGAGATATAGCTGTTGATGTTGCTTTCTGCTCGCAAAAAGCGTGATCAGATAGGATATCATCAATATTCATTTCTACGATATTGACCCAGCGTGGGTCTGTGGGTAATTTAAGTCCTAGCATTAAATATCAAGATCAAAAGTTTTACGCAATAGTTCAAGATCAGGATTCTTATCCTTCAATTTCTCATACTTCTCACGTGTTGTATACGCATATTTTTTCTCAGCAGCCTCGTTAACGCTAACATCAATTGTGATGTCATAATTCTCAAGTTTACGTTTTAGGTATTCCAATAAATTGTGTTGAGCACGCTCCAGTTCTACGCGCATCGTGTCATTGGGGAACTCCAGTTGTATTACAGTTCCTTTTAATGTTGGAGTATCGGTTTCCAGATTTGAAGCTAAAATCTTTTCCCCTTTTTTTTGTAACCTTGCAACATATTCTTTCCAAACTGCTTGCATAGCAATCTCCGTAAACGGTTTACGAGGCAATTGGCTTACGTCAATTTCTTTTTCAACCTTCCTTTTTAGGATTTCTTTTTTACGCTTAAGGCCTTTTAAAGAAAGACTTGATACGTGATTCGCTTTTTGAGTTAAGTCTGGTTTTACGAGGGGTTGAGGAACAGTGGATTTCTCTGGTTGTTCTTGTTGTATTTCTTTTTGCTGAGGCTGAACCGTTTCAGTTTTGGTTTCAATGTCTGCTGAAGTGCTACTTTCAACTGCTGTTGTTATTGCTTTATTTTGTGAAGTAACCGGTTGTGCATTCTTAAAGTAAGAAGCAGGAATTATGAAATTACGGCCTTTTTTTTTTCTCCATCAAAAGTGATAGAGGCCATTTGCATCAGACAAAGTTCTACGAGTAATCGTGCGTTGCGACTTGTTCTGTACTTTAAATCACACTCATTTGCAGATTCTAAAGCCTGCATTAAAAAGTTGAAGCTTGTTTTTTGAGCCTGCTCGTGATATTTCTTTTTAGTTTGATCTCCAACTTCTAGTAATGGAATCGTTGATGGGTTTTTACAAACCATAAGATCTCTGTAATGAGAAGCTAAACCGGCTATAAAATGATGACCATCAAAACCTCTGGACAAAATCTCATTGAAATTGAGTAGAAGTTGTGGGATATTATTTTCAAGTATTAGATCTGTAGTCTCAAAATACGTATCGTAGTCCAGTACGTTGAGATTTTCAGTAACTGCAGCTCTTGTAAGATTATCACCGGAAAAACTCACTACACGATCAAAGGTAGAAAGGGCATCACGGAGAGCTCCGTCAGCTTTTTGTGCTATTATGTGTAAACCTTCTTCATCTGCAGTAATACCTTCTTGTTTTGCGATATCGACCAGATGTTCACGAATATCTTTAACTGTAATTCTTTTAAAGTCAAAAATCTGACATCTGGATAAGATGGTAGGAATGATCTTGTGTTTTTCGGTAGTCGCAAGAATAAAAATCGCGTGTTTTGGTGGTTCTTCTAAGGTCTTTAGAAAAGCATTAAAAGCAGCAGATGAGAGCATATGAACTTCATCTATAATATATACTTTATAATTACCTACCTGCGGAGCGATACGTACCTGATCTATAAGGTTACGGATGTCGTCAACCGAGTTGTTTGAAGCAGCATCCAGTTCAAAAATATTGAATGCGTAATCTTCATTTTCATCAACTTGCTCATCAGCCTCCTGATTTATTTTTTTAGCTAGAATACGGGCACAAGTAGTTTTACCTACGCCTCGCGGTCCTGTAAATAACAAAGCTTGTGCAAGATGATTGTTTGCAATGGCATTCTCTAGCGTATTGGTAATAGCCTGCTGACCTACTACGTCTTTAAACGTTGCAGGTCTGTACTTACGGGCTGATACGATAAATTGCTCCACTTTTGTTGAATTGATGCTTTCAGAAAACAACTTATTTTCTGAGAGAACAAATATAAAAATAGCTAATCCATTAATGGTCTAACATGACTGATTTTTGCAATTATGTTATCAACAATTCTAGCTTTTCATAATGTCTTATACTTAATCAGGGCTAAGTAATAAAAGTGTACTTTTGTGGGAAGCAGACCGCCTTATCGCTTTCAGTAAAACTTTGTTTTAAAGGAAGAGGAAAGTCCGGACACCACAGGGAAGCATAGCGGCTAACGGCCGTCGGTCTCGATGAAAATTGAGATTAGGACCAGTGCAGCAGAAAGAATGTACAGGTAATGCTGTAGTGAAACCAGGTAAACTCTATGCGGTGCAATGTCATGTATACCGGCAATTAAGTGCGTCTCGTGCGATGCCGGAGGGTAGACAGATTGAGCAAATAAGTAATTATTTGTCTAGATAAATGATAAGGTATTACTGCTTGCAGTAAGAACAGAATCCGGCTTACAGGTCTGCTTTTTTATTTAAATCTTTACAGAGCAAGTTGGTAATCCACGTTATAGCTTCTTCTAAAGTAAAAAACACTTCAAGTGGCTTTTTAAAAAAGGCTTTTTCAAAATTTGCGGTTTCACGTTTTAAAGATTGATCACTTACTACAGCCATCCCGGTTATATATTTATAAAAAGGACAGGTTAAATAATCTGTGGGATTAACATTATAATCATTAACTCTAAATGATATATACCCATAGTAATTTCCTTCTCCAAAGAAATTTGTGATTGTTTTGTGGGCTTCAGCAATTTGTTTTGCATTCAGACTAATGCCTTCTTTTATTTCAGAAATAACAAAATTTGGGTAAAATGTCAAAATACAAAAGTCAAGCTCTTGTGTTTTAATTGAATTCAAGTTGGGTTTGTTTTGAGTAACAAAAGCATCTAAAAATCAATTGTTTAGAGTTAATTGTGCGTTAAAAAAACTGAAGGCACTTCCGCCATATTTTCTAATTTCGGTGAAGTTGGCATGCTCTTGCAAATCTGTATGTTTACTATGTTCAATAACCAAACAACCATTTGGAAGAAGTAGATTATGTTCTAAAACAAGATCTACTATTTTTAAAAATTCAGTTGCATCAAAATCATAAGGAGGGTCTGCAAAAATCACATCATATTGACCTCCGGCACGAGAAAGGTAACTGTAAACATCAGATTTTATTGCGGTGATATTCAATTCTAAATCTGTTGCCGTTTGATCAATAAATTTGGTGCAGCCTGAATGAGCATCTACTGCTGTTACAGCTTCAGCACCCCGTGAAGCAAACTCATAACTTATATTTCCGGTACCTGAAAATAAATCCAAAACGCTAATTCTAGTCAGGCTATATCTGTTTCTAAGAATATTAAACAGCGCTTCTTTAGCCATATCTGTAGTGGGGCGTACCGGTAATTTTTTAGGAGCTGTGATTCGCCTTCCTTTTAGGCTTCCGCTGATGATTCTCATAAACTTATACTGTATTGTAAAAATGAATTTTTAAGGATTTTGTTGCTTTCAGAAGAATAAAAAGCGATATCTCTTACATATTCGTAAATCAACTTATAAGTAGCATCTTCTTCAGTAATGCTACCATTTAACCAAAGCTTTGTAGTTTCAGTACTGAGCTGTAATTGCTCAAAACAGAACAAAATATAGTAGACAAAATCGTCTGGAGTCTCGTATTTAAAATGGTTGTTTAATAAGAGTTTTTTTTTCTGATAACTAATTAAGTCTATGGCTTGTGGGCTAACCTGAATAAAAATTTCAGCATTATCAGTTGAACTCGTTTGACTCAATATATTTTTTATAAGAATAGATTGACTGTGGTAATAAGTAAAAGTTCCAAAATGGTCAAAAAAGAAATTATTGATGTTCGCATAGGGTACATAAACATTGATAAGGTCTAATTCTTCAATCTCATCATAAACAATAAAATCGGTCTTTAAGATTTTTGTATTGAATTTGAGATAGTCAGTAAGATTTTGCTCATTGAACATAACTTTAGGAACAATCGCAAAGAGTTCGTTAGCATAGATCACAACTACTTCCTTAAATGTATGATTAAGCGACGGAGTTGTGCTAAATACTTTTTGAATCTCTTCTAAAGATTTTTGTGGAGTACCAGAATTTTTAAAAAAATATTCTTGACAAGCTACAAGAGTATTTGTAACCGTATCTTTTATATAAAAAGAAAATCCATCCAAGCTAACTTGGATGGATAGTATAAGATTTTCTGGATTTACCAGATTGTTATTCGTCATTATCGCCGTAACTCTGTGGCCAGTTTCCTGCAGTACTGACTTTAGTCATAGATCCTACAGAAAGATAAGCACCATTAACACCATCTACTGATAGAACTTGCTTCTCTTTGGTTACGTAATCTTTTGGCTGATCAGCCAATAATACATCTTTTGAAACTTTAGCTTCAAAAACCGGAATTGGCACATCGCTTTTTAAAATAGTACCAGCTTCCATCTCAAATTTTTCATCTGTACCTGGTACATTCATCATCGTTTTATAACGATCTGTACCTTGATATAAAGAGTCAGCAATAGATTTATATCCTAGCGTGTCAATAATTGTAATTTCTTTATTTGTGTCTACTCGGTAACGACGTGTAGCTTCTTCATCAAGAACTAATGTATCACGACGCTCAGTAAGTGTAAACTCAGCAGTATCAATGAATTTTACTAATTCGTCAAAGTTATTAGCAAACTTTCCGTTAAGTTGCTTGTATGCCATTTGCCCTTTTTGAATATCTATAAGTTTATCAACGGCTTTCTGGTAACGTACAACTTTAAGGTCGTTAAATTTTACTTCGCCGTAAACAGCGTCAAAAAGCAAATATCCTAATACTCCGATGACAACCCAAAGTACTAACTGAATTACTATTTTCATTCGATGTGTGGTTTTTAGATTTTAATTAAGGTTATAAGCAAATCTACAATTTTTTTTTAATCGTTAAAGTATATCCCCTTAAATTCCTTAGTATCTTTACACATTCAATAATTATTTATGGAGCTGGACCAGCACGCATTTTATAAGCTTTTACTTAAAGATTTTCCACATAACCCTACTCAGAAACAAGATATTCTATTACAACAACTTAGCAGCTATTTATTTGAGCCAAAAAATAATTCTATTTATGTTTTAAAAGGATATGCAGGTACGGGAAAAACAACTGTTATAGGTACGATTGTTAAAAACTTGTGGAAAATTAAAATGTCTTCTGTTCAATTAGCACCCACAGGAAGAGCAGCAAAAGTCATTTCAAACTACAGTGACAAACCGGCTCATACCATTCACAGAATAATATATTATCCTAAAAAAGAAAGTGGTGGGGGTGTTTCTTTTACTTTACAACGTAATAAACATCGCAATACCATTTTTATAGTTGATGAAGCTTCGATGATTTCAGATAACGCAGCAGAGTCTAAACTCTTTGAAAACGGCTCTTTGTTAGATGATTTGATGTCTTATGTATATAGTGGTCATAATTGTAAACTTCTTTTAATAGGGGATCAGGCTCAGTTGCCTCCGGTTAAAATGGATTTAAGCCCTGCGCTAGATGAACGTAATCTGGAGCTTCAGTTTGATAAAAATGTAAAGGGAATTGAGCTTGATGAAGTAATGCGACAAGCTGAAACCAGTGGAATTCTTAGAAATGCTACGCGAATACGAGAGTTTTTAAATGATGAACTTTACGACGATTTTCGGTTTGATCTTAGCAATCAGGATGATGTAGTGCGTTTAGTAGACGGTAATGAGATTATGGATGCTTTGGGTGATTCGTACCGGGAGTATGGTAATGAAGGTACCGCTATAATCGTACGCTCTAATAAGCGCGCAAATCTTTACAATCAGCAAATACGCTCTCGAATTCTTTTTAAAGAAGAAGAGGTGAGTGCCGGCGACTATTTTATGGTTGTAAAAAATAATTACTTCTGGCTTGATGCAAAAAGCGAAGCAGGCTTTATAGCTAATGGTGATATAGTAGAAATTCTTGAGATATTCAGTATAAAAGAATTGTATGGTTTCCGCTTTGCGGAAGTAAAAATCCAAATGACAGATTATCCCAACCTGGCTCCTTTTGAAACGGTTCTTTTATTAGATACGCTTACGTCTGAAACACCTTCTTTGTCTTATGAGGAATCTAATCAATTGTATCAGGAAGTGATGAAAGATTATGCGGACGAAACCTCGAAGTATAAGAAATTTATGAAGGTTAAGAATAATAAATTTTTCAATGCGCTTCAAGTAAAATTCTCGTATGCGATTACCTGTCATAAATCACAAGGTGGGCAATGGGAAACCATTATGGTAGAGCAACCTTATTTACCTAATGGTATGGATAAAGATTATTTGCGCTGGTTGTATACTGCGATTACAAGAGCACGTAAAAAGCTGTATCTTATAGGTTTTAAAGACGATATGTTTATCGAAAATTAAAACTGATGGAAATCTTTTTCAGTATTTGCTTAGGAATAGGTTTGGCTGGTGCAGCCGGTTTTAGAGTTTTTCTTCCGCTTCTTGCCTTAAGCATAGCTGCCTATTTTGATGTCCTTGATTTAACTGAAGGTTGGGCGTGGTTAGGTAATGGTCAAACTTTAATTCTTCTGGGAGTTGCTTCGGGGTTTGAGATTCTGGCTTATTATATTCCTTGGTTTGATAATGCGCTTGATACTATTTCTGTGCCGCTGGCAAGTTTTGCAGGTACTATTTTATTTTTTGTCACGTTAGGCGATTTTGAACCTTGGGTATCCTGGTCGCTTGCTATAATAGGAGGTGGTGGCACAGCCGGACTTGTCGCAGGATCTACCGCAACGGTTAGAGCTGCATCATCAGCGACAACACTAGGTATTGCAAATCCTATTTTTTCAACCTTGGAAGCTATTGTTTCTACCATACTTTCTGTACTTGCTATTTTTATTCCTATTCTTGCAGCAATTTTGGTAATCTATCTGGGTTATCGAATATTGAAATGGTTTAAATATCCAAAGCAGAACATAAATTAAAGCACTAATGACTCATAAGTTAAAAACTATAGCAATGATCCCGGCTCGTTATAAAGCTTCTCGTTTTCCCGGAAAATTAATGCACGATCTAGAAGGCAAACCAGTCATTATACGCACGTATGAAGCCGCCGTAAAAACTCAATTGTTTGATTCGGTTTATGTGGTTACAGACAGCGATTTAATCTATAAAACAGTAAAAGCTGCGGGAGGCGAAGTTATTATGAGCCAAAAGGAGCACAGCTGCGGTAGTGATCGCATTGCAGAAGCTGTGGCCAACCTTGATGTAGATATTGTTGTAAACGTACAGGGAGACGAGCCTTTTACCAATGAAGACGATATGCGTAACGTACTTCAGGTATTTTACGAGAGAGATGCAGATACTATTGATTTAGCGTCTTTAATGACACCTATTACGGTTGATGAAGAGATTAAAAACCCCAATAATGTTAAGGTAATCGTTGATGAAGCTAACTTCGCTTTATATTTTTCAAGAGCGCCTATTCCTTTTCCGAGAGATCAGGATATTGATATCATCTATTATAAGCATAAAGGTATTTATGCCTTTAGAAAACAAGCAGTACTTGATTTTGCAAAACTGCCAATGCGCGGACTTGAAGCTGCTGAAAAAATAGAAGCCATTCGGTATTTAGAGTATGGTAAGCGTATTAAAATGGTTCCTTCAAATTCTCCTGCGATAGGTATAGATACGCCTCAGGATCTTGAAGAGGCACGCGTGATTATTCAAAAACAGCAAAAATCATAATGCAATCTCTGGCAAAAGTCATTTATAAATCCTTAGGCTGGTCAATACGTGGCCGGTTTCCCGAGGAGGTAAAGAAAATGGTGGTTATTGCAGTGCCACATACCAGTTGGCATGATTTCTATATGGGATTACTTTTTAGAAGTGTAGTTGGAGTTCAAATTAATTTTCTAGGAAAGAAAGAGCTTTTCAAATGGCCATTTGGTTGGTATTTTAGAAAAGTAGGTGGTATTCCATTAGATAGATTCAATAAGCAAAATAAAGTAGACCGTATTGCTGAAATGTTTCAGGAGCATACTCTATTCCGTTTAGCACTTTCTCCGGAAGGCACCCGTAAAAAAGTTGAAAAATGGAAATCAGGGTTTTATTATATCGCTTTAAAAGCTGGTGTGCCTATTCTTCCCATCACAATGGATTTTGAAAAAAAAGAACACCATATAGGTGATTTATTCTATCCCACAGGAAACTGTGATTCAGATTTAACTTCACTTATGAGTTTTTTTGAAGGAGTTGAAGGAAAAATCCCGGAAAACTCTTAAATATTTAAATTTTCACATCTAATTCAGGTTATTAAATTCTGCCAATCTTCTATTAAACTTGAGTTAAAGTTAATAACTAGAAGCTTGTAAATGATTGATATTTATACAATTAAATATCTGTAAAAATTTCATTAAGAAAATATTTTAAACTATATGCTGAAGATTTGCGTTTATTTGAGTGAACAAAACAATAAACTAAATTTTTCAATTTATGAACATTTCTAAATTTCTTTATGTTGGGGCGATTGGCCTTTTCGCTTTAACTTCTTGTAGCGATGACGACGATAATACAACTGTAATAGTTGATGGTACAGCAGATCTTTATGCAACAAGTCACACAGACGGTAATGTGACAAAATATGATTTATTACGTGGTGGAAGTACTGTTTACACTACCGAAGCGACAGACTCTGAGGGTATTTTTTACTCTCCAGATGATGACAGTTTTACAATTGCAGCTCGTGGTGCAACTCAAAATTCTTTACAGTCGTATTTGAGTATTAGTGATCTTGTAGATGGAAGTCTAGATTTAACAGTAGATATATCAAGTCCTTCTGCATTACAAAGTCCACGTGATATTACTGTAAGCGGTGATATTTATATTGTTTCTGATGATACAAATGACAACGGACGCTTTTTTGTATTTGAAAAAGAAGGAGATTCGTTTACTTTAAGAAATACCGTTACTGTTGAATTTGCAGTATGGGGTATAGAATTTGTAGATAATGATTTATATGCTGTAGTTGATAAAGATACTGACTTAGCAGTTTTTACTGACTTTGTATCTACAAACACTACAGATGCTACAGTGGCAGCTAGCAAGCGTATTACTGTAGAAGGTATTGTTCGTACTCATGGTCTTGACTATGATGGAGGTACAATGATTATGACTGATATTGCTGCAGCTTCTGGTGGTGATTTTGATACTGATGGTGCATTCCACGTAATCACTAATTTTGACTCTAAATTTAATGCTGTTGAAAACGGAGGAACTTTAGCAGTTGAAGATCAAATTCGCTTTGAAGGCGATGCAACTTTACTAGGTAATCCTGTAAATGTTGTTTATGATGCAGAAACAGATGCTGTTTATATAGCTGAGCTTGCTAACGGTGGTGGTAAGATAAATTCTTATGGAAATGTTTCTTCTTCAGCTGGAGGAAATATTCCTCCTAATTCAAGTGCAGTACTTTCTGGTGTGTCTTCATTGTATTTATATAAAGACTAATTTTAAGTATAAGTTTTAAATTAAAAGCGCAGCGAAAGTTGCGCTTTTTTATGCTTTTAAAATAAATAAATTCTCTTGTATTATTAAATCTGTGAAGCCTAGTGAATCTTTAATATAACCTAATGCTCGTTGAGTGTAGAAAAAGCTGTGTGTAAAATCATTTTTATAAGACCAGTTATCAAAATCTATGTTCTCATTTAAAAGTGAAGTTTTACAATAAATACTTCCGTTAACCTTTAAGAGTGATTTAAGGCGTTTAAATTCTTCAGCAGGATTATGAAAGTGTTCTATGACCTCACAACAAATTATAAAGTCATATTCTAGTTCTAAGTTTTTTTCTTCTTTAGAGTAAAAGGTGTCGTATTGAAACACGGAATAGCCTCTACTTTCTAAAATTTTAGAGAGCACCGGGTTTGGTCCGCTTCCGTAATCTAGTCCTATTTTAGAGTTGTTTTCTTTTTCAATAACCGCTTGAACCAAAGGAGAAAGGAAGTCTACATAACCTTTATTTTGTAGCGTGTTTTCGTGTAGATCATACCGTTGTTTTTCCTTTTGAGGAAAAGGTAAGTCACGGGTATCTAAAAAAACAGACGCACACGAGGTGCATCTGTTATATAGTCTGTCATCGTATGTTTTAAAGTAAGCTGCCGTACTGTTACAAAGTGGGCAATGCATAGTTTAAAGATTAATACAATGATTTTAACTTCTTCAACTTAGCTTTCCAGATCTCTAAAGTTTTCTTGTGTTCAGCTATGTTTTTATGTACTTCTTTAACCAGAGGATTGTCATCGGGCACATGCTGAAAAAAGCCAAGGTTATTCTCTAGCTGGTTGATTTCAGCTTTAACTTCATCTATTTTCTTAGTGATAAAATAGCGCTCTTTGTTTAAGGCTTGAGCATTATCCTCATCTGCCATTGCAGCAACACGATTGTCGTATTTTATCAATTCAGCTTCTTTGCGGGTAAGGTCTAGTTTTTTGAACAAACCATCTAAAACCTTATTGAAATCCTGCTCAATACTCTTTTTAGAATGGGGAACGCGCCCGGTATTTTTCCATTCTTTAATAATAGCTTTAATGGTATTTAAATCTTCTTCATGTTTACCACTAAGTTCAATAGCTTTTACCTTATTTAAAAGTGCAACCTTTTCTTCAAGATTTCCTTTTTCTTCTTCAAGAACTTCTTTTTTCTCAGCGTGAAGACGGTCAAAAAAGTGGTTACAAGCTTTCTTAAAGCGTTTCCAGACCTTATCACTGTCTTTGCGAGGAACGTGGCCTACCTTTTTCCAGTCAGACTGAATACGCTTCATAAGATCAATAGTGACTTTTACATCTTCATTATCTTTATTATCTTCAGCGATTTTTACGAGTTCCATTTTTTTCTGAAGGTTCTCGTATTGTTCTTTTTTCTGGCTTTTATAAAAACTATTTTTATTGTGGTTGAATTCTCGAGTAGCATGCTTGAAGCTTTTCCAGGTAGGCTCATTAGCCTTACGTGGCACTTTTCCTATTTTGAAGAAGTTTTCGCGTAAGGCGTTTACTTCTTTCATTTGCTTTTGCCATCCGTTGTGAGAAGTAGCAGGGTTTGCTGCAATTTTTTCGATTGCTGCAATCACTTCTTCTTTTTTCTCAAGATTTTGCTCATAGACTTTATCTATGTTCTTGAAATATTCTTGACGTCCTTCGTGTATCTTATGTGTAGCAGCACTAAATTTTTCCCAAATCTCTTCGCGATATTCTCTAGAAACAGGACCTACTTCTTCTTTCCAGATTTTGTGAAGCATTTGGAGCTCTTTAAAAGCTCTGTTCACATCAGACTCTTGAGCAAGTTCTTCGGCCTGCTCAATAAGTTTTAGTTTTTTATCTAGATTCTCTTTAAAGTCCTTATCTCTAAATTCGCGGTTTAAGTGTAAGAAATCATAGAAATTTTCGATGTGATGGTGGTAGTTATTCCATACTAAATTATAACGATCCCGTGGAATATTACCGGCATTTCGCCAGCGCTCTTGAATATCTTTAAACTTGTCAAAGGTCGCGTTGATGCTTTCTTCACCACCCAACTCGTTCTTAAGCTCTTTTAATTCTTCAATAAGGGCAGTACGGGTTTCCAGATTTGCATTAAGATCTTTTCGGAGATTCTGGTAATAGTGGTTGCGTTTGTCTCTGTATTCAAAATACAGCGAGTTAAATTCTTTTTTTAAAGGGCTATAATATCTAAAGTCAATGATATTGCCACCTTCTTCTAAGAATTTATCTTTAGCCTCATCTTGCTCTTCTTCAAACTTAGCGATGAAAGCTGCACGTATTTCAGTAACGTGTTCTTTGATTGCTTGTACTTTATGATTATTTAAAAGATGCTTAAACTCCTTAATAAGCTCTTCTTTGCTTAGGGTCTCATATTCTTTTTTAGGAATACTGTGACGTTCTGCAGTGGTCTCATCTTCGCTGTCTTCATTTAAAGCAGCATCTAAATCAGCCGGATCAGCATCTTCTTCATCTGTATCTTCTGCAATAAAGTCATCGTCATCACTATCATCTGTCTTCGCATTCTGAACTACATCAATAGATTCTGTGATGAGTTCATTTTCTTGTACTTCTTCTTGGTCCTGACTAACGGGAGTTGCTTCTGCAGCTTTTTCTGTCTCAATTTTTTGAGTGTTGTCTACAATTTCTTCCGGTTTTTTATCAGTCTTAGATGCTTTATTTTCTTCTGACATTTCTTTCAATGTTAAGGTGCGTTATTAAGTAGTTAAAGATACTATTAACTGAGCAATTAACAAGAGCTGGTAGAAAGAAGGCTTTTTAGTTCCAGATAGTCCAAGCAGCTTCAGCTTGTAATTTTAGCATTTCATATCCGTTAGAAATCACAGCTCCGTGAAGTTTTCCATTCTTTAAAAACTGTGTTTCTTCTGGATTATAAACCAAATCATAGAGTAGGTGACCGCGTGTAAGTAAGCGGTAAGGTATTTTAGGGCAGTCTGTTACGTTTGGGTAAGTGCCCAATGGAGTGGTGTTAATAACCAAAGTATGTTTTGCTAAAATAGCCCCGTTAATCTCATCATATGATAGTTGGCCTTTTTTAGGATTACGAGAGACAAATTTGAATGAAATATCTTCTAACTCTAACGCATAGGCAATCGCTTTAGAAGCTCCACCTGTTCCTAAAATAAGCGCATTAGTATGCGTTTGATGTGTGAGAAAAGGCTTTAGTGATTTTCTAAAACCGATATAATCTGTATTAAATCCCTTCAGTTTTCCGCTAGGTAAGCGCTTTATGGTATTAATAGCACCTATAGAACATGCATGTTTATTGAGTTCATCTAACAGCGGCATAACATCCTGTTTATAGGGAATAGTAACATTAAAACCTAAACAATCTTTTTGTTCTTTAAGTAATTTTGCGAGATCTTTTTCATCTGCACAGTCAAAGTTCACATAAGAGCCTTCAATAGATTCGTTCTGAAACTTTTCGGTAAAATATTTTCGAGAAAAAGAGTATTCTATATTTTTTCCTATCAGTCCTAGTTTAATCATAATTTTAGGGAAGTATTGAAAGTGGCTTAATTTAGATTATCTTTTGTTGATGAAGTAAAATTGCGACTTACAAAGGACTTATGCACGGGTTTTTTCCCCGTATTTGCCTAAAGCAACAACACTCAAAATACCCAAAATTATAAATACTGTAGCTAAAATGTTTTCTGTAGAAAAACTTTCTGGCCAAAACCGGTCATAATTAGTAAGTATGGGGTCACCTATACGGTCATAGTTTATTTCACCTAAATCATTACGTTCAAATACAGGAGTTTTCCATGGCCAAACGACACCCAATGAACCCGCTATAAAACCTATGATTGCTGCATTAGTTTGGTTTTTATAGCGTTTAAGTAAATATCCTAAAAAATTAGATAAGGTTACTAAGCCGGTTACTGATCCTAATGTAAAGACAAGCATCACTTTAAGTAAACGAATTCTATGCGGATCGTTGATGAATGAAAAGTCTGCCTGAAAAACATCTGAAAGGGTATCGTATAAAGCGTTTACAGAATCTACTAGAAGCAACACATAATTACCCAATAGAATTAGAATAAAAGAACCAGACAAGCCTGGTAGTGTCATCCCCGAAACACCGATTATTCCGCAAAAAAATACAAAAATGAGATTGTCATTTTGAGTAGCAGGTTCCAGTAAACTGATAGCAATACCGCTTATAATACCAAAAGCGAAGATGATAATGTTTTTTTGAGTCCATTCGCTAAAGTCTTTTGCTATGTAGTAAATACTACCTATAATCATCCCGAAAAAGGCACTCCAAACGTAAAGTGGAAAATGGTCTATCGCAACATCTAGTATTTTAGAAACACTAAAATAGCTGATAATCATCCCTAAAATCAATAGAAATAGAAACCTACCATTTACATAACGCACAAAACTTCTAAATCTTCCGCTTATAAGCAGTTTAAATGCATTTTTATTAACCTTCTGAAGTGAGTATATAAACTCTTCATAAAAACCCGCAACATAAGCAACCACACCTCCAGAAACGCCTGGTACTTTATTAGCCGCACCCATAGCGAGACCTTTAAGCACCAGCCAGATTTTATCTGAAAAGGAGCGAGGTTTAGATTGCATTTTTTTGTTTAGAATTCGCGAAGCGTTCAAGTAGGAAAATAGTCAAAAAGCCTATAACCGCCAAAACGATAACTAAAATGATTTTTGGATCGCCATCAAAATTTTGAGGTAGAATGCTTTTCTCTAAAAGCGGTACCTGATGTCCTGCAGAATTTGTGCGATAAGACAAAACTTCTTTCCAAGGCCATACTTTATTAAGTGCTCCTATCATAAAACCGGTAAGTAATGCTAATGTTAGGTTCTGATAATTCTTAAAAAGATAGGTCAATACTTTAGAGAAAACTTTAAGACCTATAACACAGCCTAACATAAACAAAATCAATTTGATAGCCGCATCTTTTAATGCAGGAAAATCAAAGGCTAACAGCGCATCTACAAAATTACGTACAGTCCCTAAAACGATGCTGTACGAACCTAAAAGCAGTAATATAAAAGAACCTGATATTCCGGGAAGAATCATCGCTATAATGGCGATAAATCCTGATAGAAAAATAAACCAGTAGCTAGCGCCGGTACTTAAAGGCTCTGCAATTGTTATAACGTAGGATACTATAACACCTATAATTCCGGCGAGAATCACACCAAAATTCCAGCTTTTAATTTGACCACCTACGTAAACGATACTAGCTATTATAAGACCAAAAAAGAACCCCCAAAGTAAAAGTGGATGCTCGTCTAAGAGAAAAGTAATGAGTTTTGCAAGCGATAAAATGCTAAGCCCGATACCTAAAAACAAGGCTCCTAGAAACTTAAGGTTGTACGTGTCAGCCATAACGCTGAATCCTTCTTTTTTCCAGACTTTAAATAGCGAAATATCTATTTTATCTATTGTAGCTATGAGTTCTTCATAAATACCGGCGATAAATGCGATGGTTCCTCCAGACACTCCGGGAACAACATCGGCAGCTCCCATAGCCAAACCTTTTAAGGTTACGAGCGCATAATTTGCGAGTGATCTTTTTTCAGACATTGACTGATTTTGGTTAGGTTTCAAATGTAAGAAACAAATCTATAATCTTGGGAGTTCAAACAGGTAAGAAAAACAAAAAGAGACTGCTCTTACAGTCTCTTTTAAATTCGTTTTAAATAAACTTAGATTCAGCTTTTTTTAGCTTTTTTTATTTTTTGAACTACAGAGCGTTTTGCGTAGACAAAAGGAAATAGTTCTTCTAAAATAATATCATAGTCAGGTTCTAATCGCAGTGCATTTTCTAAATGAAAATGACCTTTGTCATCCTGACCCAATGTAAAATATAATCCTGCCAATCTAAATTCTATCTGTACAGAATCTGAGTAGAACTCTATTGCTTCAAATAAATTAATGACCGCAGCTTCTAATTCACCTAGGTTTATTAAAATATCACAGCGCGTTAACCAAGTATCAAGTTCGTAATTGCCTAGCTCTAAAGTTTTGCTATAACCACGTTCAGCTTCTTCATAGAATTTCAAACGGTTGTTAATTTTAGCATAGCGTTTCCAATATAAGACATTGTCACCATCAATATTTATGGCTTTATTGATATAATAAAGCGCATTTTGATAATCCATTTTTTTTGTGTAATAATCAGTAATTGCGATCCAACCTTTGTCTAAAAGCGGATCTTCTTTTACCGTTTTTAAAAAATAGGTGATGGCAAGATCATCGCAATGTAACTTCTGATAACATTTACCCATTCTTAAGTATGCAAAAGAGGTAGGGTCGTCAAGACCTAGAGTTATTTGGTAATTTTCGATTGCTTCGTTATAACGACCTAATTTTTCAAGAACCTTACCTTTTTCAAAATAAGCGCCAATAAACGTGTCGTCACTTATGATTGCAAAATCATAAGCAGCCAGCGCTTTCTTGTATTTTTTAAGGTCGAAATATTGCTTACCAACTTGATGCCAGGCAACTTCACAATAAGGATTTTTGTCTAGAAACATATTGAGGTAATCTATCGCTTCTTCGTGTTGTTCTAAAAAGTCGAAACAATAAATCACATTATATAGCGCAGAATAATCATCTTCATCAACTTCAAGACATTTCATAAAGTTGAATTTTGCATTCTGAAAATCATCCATAAACAAGTATTCCATTCCTATTAAAGAATAGATATCTGCGTCTGCATCGGTAAGTTCTAACGCAGTTTCTAAAAGCTCAATAGCTTTAGGGTGGTCATCTTGTTTAGAGTAGATGTTTGCCTTTTGAATATAGACTTCCTCATTTTGAGGTTCCAGTTCATATAATTCAGCTAAAAGACGATCTGCTTCTTCTAATTTATTTTCAAAGATTAAAATTTCAATCTTGAATAATTTCAAATTAGAAGAGGAAGGGTGCTGATCCAGCCCCAGTTTAACGGCTTTTTTTGCTAAAGCAATTTTGCCGTTCTCTAAATAATGATTAACAATATTCTCAAAGTCATCCGAATCGAAGAAAAGGACATCATTAGTCTTTAACATAGATTCAAAACGGGTGAGCGGGAAATTATCTTCTTCGTGTTCTTGATTAAATTTCATACACGTTGCTTTTAAAAAATTTCTGCCTTTATAAATTTAAAAAGGATAGCAGGCAGACAGCTGTGCTTTTTATATTGTTGTTAACAAAGTAATCAACAATTACGCCCAAATATATATATTTAAGCCATTTTAGTCGTGATTTTATCTAAAACCTTAAGTAGGATTTTACAACCCTTTTTTATCTCTTCATTAGAGACGGTTAGAGGCGGAGTGATACGTATTGCACGGGTTTCAAAAAGTAGCCAAAATAAAATTAAACCTTCTTCTTGTGCCATCAAAATTGCTTCGGTAGTTATTTCTGCCGAAGGAGTAATGGCAACCAGCATCAGACCTTTTCCGCGTACTTCGGTGATTAGGTCATGTTTGAGCAGGCTTCTAAAGAGTTTTTCCTTCTCTAAAGTTTGTGCCATTAAATCACTTTCTAAAATAGTTTTTGCTGTTGCTAGAGCAGCTGCCGCAATGACAGGATGACCTCCAAAGGTTGTGATGTGACCCATTTTAGGATTGTCAGACAAGAGCTGCATATGCGCTTTTGAAGCTGTAAAAGCTCCAATAGGCATACCGCCTCCCATACCTTTACCCATTACTACAATATCTGGAACTACGTGATAATTTTCAAAACCAAAAAATGTTCCTGTACGTCCAAAGCCGGGTTGAATTTCATCTAGAATCAAAAGAGCGCCCACTTCTTCACAGCGCTTTTTTGCCGCAGCAAGCCAGCCGTGCTCCGGTTGAATAAAACCTGCTCCGCCTTGAATTGTTTCTAAAACGACTCCGGCTGTATTTTTTGTAATCTTATTTAGGTCTTCAAAACTGTTGAAGTCTATATTTGAAATGCCGCCTACAACGGGTCTGAAAGGAGCTACACGCTCTTCATAATTCATTAAACTTAACGCTCCAAATGTATTACCGTGATAGGCTTGATTGGCAGATATAATCTCACTTCTTCCTGTAGCACGTCTGGAAAGCTTCATCGCGCCATCTATCGCTTCGGTACCACTATTTACTAAATAGGTTTGCTCTAAGGATTCGGGTAAATTTTCGGCCAATAAGCGGGTTAATTGAACTGCAGGATCTTGCGCATATTCACCATAAACCATCACGTGAAGATACTTTTCGCTTTGCGTTTTTATAGCATCTACAACTGCTGGGTGACAATGCCCTATACTCACTGCTGATACACCTGCAACAAAATCCAGATACCCTTTACCCGAAATATCATAGATGTACGAACCTTTTGCATGAGATACTTCTACAGCTAAAGGATGCGGACTCGTTTGCGCCTGATATTTAAAAAAATCAGCTTTCATTATCTGTGGTTGTTGAATCTTTAACTTTAGGCTTAGGGACTTCTTTTAAATTCGGTTTCTGTATTGTTGTAGAATCTGTTTCTTTCTGAATTGTTGCTTTATCATTGATTGGAACTCCTAATGAAGGAGCATCTTCTTCTCGGTTTTTAAAGTCTGAAGGATTCAATTTTGAAGCATCTGGGATGTCCAACTCTTCGTCTGAAATGCTATTATCAAAGAAATCTTCATCGATTTCCGGTAACGGAATACCTTCAATTTTAGTAAGGGTAAACGGAGCTTCACCTTTGAAGATATCTTCTTTGGACAATAACCGCTCATCACCCCGCCAATTCAGTCCGGGGAATTCTCTGGACTCAATAGGAAATTTAGAAAGCGGGTAAACCTCACCGTCAACTTGTTTCCACTTTGTGACTTCAACCAGTTCATTTTCTTCTAAAATCGCCGTAATTGAAGCTGATTTACTTTTGTCTATTCCTTGTAAAGCCCCATCTTCTCCACGCATATAATTGATGCTTTCGGCGTTTTTCACAATGTCTATTTGATGCAAAGCATTGTCTAAAAAAGTACCGTAAAGCACATCTCCTTTTACTTGATTAAACCCTGTTTTGTCCTTTTGATCAAATAGGGGAATGGTGTCTTGTTGCGCCATAAAAGCATTTTCAAATACTTTAAGAGAATCGAGTTGCTCGGTTTTGGTATCGCTTTTCAGATGAATGGAGTCTCCAGTCATCTGGCTCAGACCACTCCATAAAATGGGCTTGCCAATCATTTGTGTCAATCCGGTTTGTTGATTGATGTGTATAGAATCTGATTTTCCGCTTAAATCACTTTTGAAAAGGCGTACGTTGTAATAACCGCGTACAATGCGTTTTTCAGGAATTCCTGTAACTACGAGTCGATCTCCATGAATGTAAATGGAATCGTTATCCTGAACGGTTATCGCAACAGCTTTTTTAGTGATAAAAACTGAATCTTTATCCTTGTAAACTTCGGCATAATGTCCTTTGATAACACTGTTATTTGCGGTGTCTAAAACTTTGATATTGTTAGTCGCCGAAGCAAAATTAGTAGGCCTATCAAAATACAAACTGTCTCCGTAGACCGTGCGATTATCATAATCTATACGGGAATTTTTCACAAAATAACCGTTGTCGTTTCGGGTGTCATAATAGCCCCGTTCACAATAAACGGTGCTGGTCTCACTGGTAATAGTAGAGGGACCATACAAATAAGCTACACCGCTTTCCGAATAAAAATCAAGTTGGTCGCTTTCAATAACATATTCCGGGTTTGTGACCACCACGTCCTGAATAAAGGAATACTTATCCTGATCTAAAAAATAACGACCTATTTTACTGTTGATAATGCTTGCTGTGTCTCGTAGTGTTCCACCGGTTCGGTAATAGGCTTGCTGTTTGATTCTGTCAAAATAGAGCGTATCTGTATCTAAAGTAGCAGTAGGTGTTTTTAAATTCACTCCTCCTGATGCCCAAGCAAACTGGGTATTACCGTTATATTCCCCATAGTTGCTGCGCATACTAATGGTGTCGCCTTGTTTCATGCGAACATTACCAATGGCGCGGACAAAATTTTCATTTTTATAATGAAATGCTAAGTCACACCACATTTCTATACCTTCATGCTGAATATAAACCTGATTGGTATTTTTATACATTACCAAAGCTCCCGGATATTTTACCTCATCGATTTGAGAAATATCTGAGGTGATATCTAGTTCTTTTCCTTCCTGAGCAAAGGAGCTTGCGGCAAGGAAAAGCATTAAAAAAAAGAGACTGTTTTTTAAGAAATCAGGCATAATACAATTTGATGCAAATATAACGGAAAAAGAAGCGGTTAAAGTATTCCCTTTAATCAAAAATGAAAGCTATTATTTTTTAGCAGATTGCGCTTCTTTTATCATTTCGATATAGAAATCTTCAGTAAGGTCGTCTTTAGAAAGTTCTAGCTCTGCTAATAAACGATAGAGTTTTTCAAAAAGTGCATCAGTTTCAGAATGATTAGCAGTTGAAGTTTCAATCTCTATAAAAGAATCTTCTAGTTCATCAAATTGAACAAGTGCAATTTCAACAGAAGCTTCGTTGTAATTTAAATTGAAAATTTCACAGTGCTTGGTGTAATGAGCTGTTTTTATATAGCCCAAATGTAAAAGTATTTGCTCAGTATTGTGATGATCTAAAACAATGCTTTCGTATTCAGGTTTAGAACGTGTTACTTTTTCAAAAGGTTTGTCTTTAAAAGTTAGATAATGTTTTGCTTCGCCTGAGTCTAAATTGGTTTTAGTACGCAAACGAAACTCCTGATCTTCTTCCGTCAAGGTATTGTCCTTATCAAAATAGCGGTCGTCATAGTCTAAGCGATATTGAGAATCCAGACTTAATTTTAAGATAGCTTTGCGGGTTTGATCGTGGTTTTTAAGACGAGCCGTAAGTTCTACTTCATACATAATTAAACACTTTTTAGCTTAAAATTAAACTTTACAAGCAAGCTTTGCTTTTATAAACGAACAACTTTATGAATGAAACTTAATTTTTCAATTACCGGTTCTGATAAAATAAAAGGATAAGCGTCTGTATGCCCCATGCTTCGGTTTAATGAGTTTATAGAATAGGTGAGTGGTAAGTAGTGTTTAATAATCTTACTCATATCTGCACCATCATAGGGATCAAAATCACAAGCGACTCTAAGATTAGGCACCTTTGAAATTTCAGGATCTAGTCTAAGGCCAAAATTAAAAGAGGTTTCTAGCATATCCATTAAATGTAAGTAATGCGCCCATGTTTCTGCCCAGTCTTCCCAAGCGTGCATGGTCGCATAACTGCTGATGTAATTTTCACGCCAATTATCTGGAGCTCCATTTTTATAATGCTTTTGTAAAGCTTCACTATAATCTTCACTATCGTCACCAAAAAGTACTCTGAATTCTCTCAAATTATTAGGATTGTTTTTTATTAAAACATCCCAATAGAAATGCCCCACTTCGTGTCTGAAATGTCCTAATAATGTGCGATAACGTTCAGAAAGTTTTTCTTTAACATATTCTCGATGCGCAGCATTTGCTTCCTGAATATTTAAAGTTATGAGTCCATTATAATGACCGGTTTTTACAGCATTTGGCTCGTTGGGGTCTGAAGCTAAAAAATCAAAGGTTAGATTAAATGGAATGTCGTTAAATGTGAATTTTATAGGGAGTTTCAGCTTGTGTAAACTGTAAAACAACCTGCGCTTTGCTGCTTCAATTTTTTGCCAATCGAGTCTGTTTTCCGGGAAACTCAAATCTGGTATCATGTGATTAGTACTGCAAGCTTCACAATATTCATTTTCGCTTTCTGAAGAAACCAACCAATTGCAGGCATCCAGTTTATGGTTTGTACAATATATTAGAGTTTGTTCTTTATTTACAGGATTAGCAACCGGAAAGCTGTTTGCAGGGAACGAAATGATTTCTTCACCTTCGTAAAGATAGCCTAGGTTATTACCACATTTTTCACAAGAAATGTTTTCAAAATAAACCAGATTATCGCAATTAGAGCACTGAAAGAGTTTCATAGTTAGTTGTTGTTAAGGCTTTATAAATGTAAGAGTTAAGGCTTTAAGAGTGTAGTAATAATTTCAGAAATAAAGCATAAAAAAACCCGAAGCAAAATGCTTCGGGTTTTAAGTATTTCAATAAGAATTATGAGACTATCTGTGAATTGTTTGTGTACGGTCTGGACCTACAGAAACAATTTTAATAGGCACATTCAATTCTTTTTCTAAAAATTCAATGTAAGCGTTAAGCTGTTTAGGTAATTGCTCATCGCCTTTCATTTTAGTGAGATCTTCTTCCCATCCTTTCATTTCTGAATAAATAGGCTCTACATTTTCAGGCTCAATATTATAGGGTAAATGATCTATAACTTCACCTTTATACTTGTATTGTGTGCAGATTTTAAGTGTATCAAAACCACTCAAAACATCACCTTTCATCATCATCAATTGTGTAACACCGTTAACGCGTACTGCGTATTTAAGAGCTACAAGATCTAACCAACCGCAACGGCGTGGTCTACCAGTGGTAGCTCCAAACTCGTTACCTATGCGTCCCATAGTTTCACCAACTTCGTCAAAAAGTTCGGTAGGGAAGGGGCCAGAACCCACACGAGTTGTATATGCTTTAAAAATACCAAATACATCACCTATCTGATTAGGAGCAACTCCCAGACCGGTACAAGCACCGGCAGCAGTAGTATTTGAAGAAGTTACAAAAGGATATGTACCAAAATCAATATCAAGAAGAGAACCTTGAGCTCCTTCAGCTAGAATTGATTTTCCGGCTTGTTGTGCCTGATATAAATATTCTTCAGAATCAATAAACGTTAATGATTTTAAAACTTCAACAGCTTTGAAAAATTCAGATTCTAATTCTTTAAGATCAAACTCGATTTTCGCATCATAAAAGTCAATCATATCAATATGCTTATCTCTAAGCGAAGCATAACGATCTTTCCAATCAGCAAGTTCAAGATCCCCTACACGAATTCCGTTACGACCGGTTTTATCCATATATGTAGGACCGATTCCTTTTAGAGTAGAACCAATTTTAGCCTTACCTTTTGAAGCTTCAGAAGCTGCATCAAGGAGACGGTGTGTAGGTAGAATTAAATGCGCTTTACGAGAAATAAGTAATTTTTCTTTGATGTTTAGTTTAAACTGAGCAAGATTGTCTAATTCCTTCTTAAAAATAACCGGGTCAATCACAACACCGTTACCAACTAAGTTGATCGCGTTTTCGTGAAAAATACCTGAAGGAATTGTGTGTAATACATGTTTGATGCCATCAAATTCAAGTGTGTGACCTGCGTTAGGTCCGCCTTGAAAGCGGGCTATAATATCATAGTCTTTTGTAAGAACATCTACGATTTTGCCCTTACCCTCGTCTCCCCATTGGAGACCTAGAAGTAAATCTACTGCCATTTATGAGTTATTGTCTTCGGTTGTGTTTTCTGTTGAATTCTCTTTGCGGGTACCGTAAAAATAAAGGGAGTGTTTGTTGATCTCTATATCGAAAACCTCTTCGATGGTCTTCTTGATAGATTGAATACGTGGATCGCAAAATTCTATAACCTCACCGGTATCAGTTAAAATAACGTGATCGTGCTGTTTGTCAAAATAGGATTTCTCGTATTGAGACTGATTTTGCCCAAACTGATGTTTGCGCACAAGTCCACACGCCAGTAGAAGTTCTATCGTATTGTAAAGCGTAGCTCTACTCACTCGATATTTTTTATTCTTCATACTGATGTATAAAGTTTCTATATCAAAGTGGTCTTTGTAATTATAAATCTCCTGTAAAATCGCATAGCGCTCGGGAGTTTTACGATGACCGTTTTCTTCTAAAAACTTAGTGAAGACGTTCTTTACGACTTCTTGATCTTTATTTATTGTTGCTTTAGGTACCATAATAGAGGGTGCAAAGTTACGTATTTACAGGCGTATGACTTTATCGATACCGTTTATTTTTTTTAAGTTTTCTATAAGCCTGCGTAAATGCTCTTTGTTTTGAACAATGACGGTAATGTTTCCTTTAAAAACGCCGTCGTTAGTTGTGAAATTTAGATTACGCATATTTACATGCATGTGTTCTGAAATTTCACGGGTAACGTTATTTACCAGCCCAAGGGTATCGATTCCGGTTAATTCTAGGTCTGCTTTAAATTCTTGTGCAGATGAATCTATCCATTTTGCAGGAATAATTCTGTATGCATAATTGCTTTGTAATGAGATTGAATTGGGGCAGTTTTGTTTGTGTACTTTAATGCCTTCTGAGACTGTAGTAAATCCAAAAACTTTATCTCCAGGAATAGGGTTACAGCACTGAGCTAAGGTATAGTCTAGTTTTTGCTCATCTTTACCAAACACCAAAAGATCATACTTTTCGGTAATCTCATCTTTGTTAACATGCTCAGCTACCGGAGTTTTACGTATTTTATTTTTAAAGAAACTAACAAAAGCATTACTGCGGGATGTAGCATATTCTTTTATCATTTTATTGTCTATCGAGCCTATTCCAACACGATAGAACAAATCAAGACTGGTTTTTAATTTAAAATAGATAACCATCTCATTAATTACATTCTCATCAAGACTGATCTTTTGAGAACGCAATTTTCTAGTAAGAATTACTTTACCGTCTTCTGCAATAGTTTTCTTCTCGTCTTTTAAAGAAGATTTAATCTTAGAGCGCGCACGTGCTGTTGTAGCATAATCTAACCAGTTGTTATTCGGTTTTGCATGTTCTGAGGTAATAATTTCTACCTGATCACCACTTTTAAGTTCGTGACTCAGTGGAACTAGTTTACCGTTTACACGTGCTCCGCGGGTGTGCATACCTACTTCGGTATGAATACTAAACGCAAAATCTAAAGGCGTCGCCGCTTTAGGCAGAGACTTTAATTCCCCTTGCGGGGTAAACACAAAAATCTCTTTGTTGTACAGATTCAATTTAAACTGCTCAACAAAATCTACAGCATTCGTTTCGTTATTTTCTAATGCTTCCTGTAAGCGGTTTAACCACTGATCTAAAGTTTGATCTTCATCGGTTTCGTTTGATGTACCTTGTTTGTATTTATAATGAGCAGCATAACCTTTTTCGGCAATTTCGTTCATTCGGTCAGAACGAATTTGTACTTCAACCCAGCGTCCTTTAAGCCCCATTACGGTAATGTGCAAGGCTTCGTATCCTGTAGATTTCGGTGAAGAGATCCAGTCACGCAGTCGCGTGGGATTTGGTCTAAAATGATCTGTTACTATAGAGTAAATTTTCCACGCTAAAAACTTTTCGCTTTCAGGCGCTGCCTTGTAAATAATTCTAATTGCAAACTTGTCATACACCTCGTCAAACGGAATATTCTGCTTGAGCATTTTCCGGCGTATACTGTAAATAGATTTTGGTCTGCCTTTTATCTCATAATCTAGAATCTCCTTATCTAAAGACTGCTCCACAGCTTGGGTAAACTCTTCAATATATTGATCCTGTTGTTCTTTAGTATCTTTCATCTTCCGCGAAATGTCTTTAAACACTTCGGGTTCTGTGTACTTTTGTCCAAGATCTTCAAGTTCTGTTTTAATGTTATAAAGACCTATACGGTGCGCAAGAGGCGCGTAGATATACAGTGTTTCACTGGCGATTTTTACCTGTTTGTCAGGTCGCATAGAATCCATCGTTTGCATATTGTGCAAACGGTCTGCAATCTTAATGATAATTACCCTAACGTCATCGTTTATGGTAAGTAGCATTTTTCTAAAGTTCTCTGCTTGTAACGAAACATCACGATGCTTCTTTAGGTTTGAAATTTTGGTAAGTCCGTCAACAATACGTGCTACGGTAGGTCCAAATAACTCTTCTAAATCTTCAAGCGTATAGGATGTGTCTTCAACTACATCGTGTAAAAGAGCAGCAGCAATAGAAGTCGCATCCATACCTATCTCACTGGCAACAATACGCGCAACAGCAAGAGGATGAAATACATAAGCTTCCCCAGACTTACGACGCTGATCTTTATGCGCGTCTACAGCCACCTCAAATGCTTTTCTGATCATTTTTTTATCATCATCAGAAAGCGTGCGGTAACTTATGCGCAATAATTCTTTGTAGCGCCTGGTAAGCTCTTTATTTTCTTTTTCTATATCAACCGGAGTCATAATTTAAATGTACAACTATATCCTAAAAAAGCAAATGGAATTAGCGCTTCTATTCAGAAATAGATTTTGAAAAATGTAAAGTTTTAAAATCAGTTTAAATATTAGCGAAGCTGTTTTAGATTGCGGTAGCGCTGCAATAAGGTAGGGTGTGAGTAATGCAATTTTACATACAGTGGATGCGGAGTTAAATTACTCAAGCTGTTGCGAGAGAGTTTTTTAAGCGAACGTATAAGTGGTTCACCGGAATACGTGTCTTTTGCGTAATTGTCAGCTTGATATTCAAATTTTCTCGATAGCAAACTCATTAAAAATCCTGTAATTCCAGAAATAGGCGTGTATAAAATTCCAAAGGCTATTAAGCCGATATGAAAACTGGGCTGGGTTACGCCTAATGCTTCAGAAAATATGGGCATACTTATAAAAATGCCTAATAACCAAAGCGTAAAACCAGTAAGTAAAATAGAAGTTACTAAATTGATAATGATATGATTCTTTTGATAATGACCTACTTCGTGCGCTAAAACAGCAACGATTTCTTCTTCTTCCAGATCGTTGATTAGCGTATCGTAAAGCGTGATTCTTTTTTCGGATCCAAAACCTGAAAAGTAAGCATTGGCTTTTGTACTGCGTTTAGAACCGTCAATAACAAAAATATTATTCAGTTTAAAACCTACAGTAGCAGCATACTTCTCAATTTTTTCACGCAGCGAACCTTCTTCCAGCGGTTGTTGTTTGTTGAAAAGCGGCACGATGAGTTTTGCGTAAAACATATTCATTACAACCGCAAAAACAGCAAAAACAATCCATGCATAGAGCCAAAAAGAATTTCCGCTCACTTGATAAAACCAAATGACCAAAGCGAGCAAGCCACCGCCCACAAGAATAGTCATCAACCAACCTTTGAGCTTATCCATAAAAAAGAGGGCAGGAGTTGACTTATTAAAACCGAAGCGTTCTTCAATAACAAAGGTCTTGTAATAACTAAATGGCGTTGTGAGGATGTCAGATCCCAGCATAATAATTCCGAAGAAAATAAGGCCTACAATGATCTCGTTAGAGCTCACCGATCGCGCTAGATCATCTACATAAGCAAAACCATCAGCAAAGAAAAAGAGTAACGTGATCACAAGCATAAAACTCGAAGTTAACATTGAAAATTTTGCATTCGATTTTTTATAGGCTTGCGATTTGCGATAGGTTTCTTCATCATAGACGTCAGCCAATTCCTGTGGAATAGCATCGTCAAAATGCTTGGTGTTTAAAGTATCTAGAATTTGATCAATCACAAAGCTGATTGTGATAAAGCCTATAATGATATAAAAAACAAGTGTTGGGGTCATAGTAAGGTATTTTATTTTTTAAAACCGCGCTGTCTACGGGCTTCAAAAATCAAGATTGATGCGGCAACAGAAACATTCATAGAATCTATTTTGCCTTGCATCGGGATGATGATATTTTGTGTTGATTCTTTACGCCATTCTTCTGAAAGTCCGTCTGCTTCTGTGCCTACGACGATTGCTGTAGGGCTTATAAAGTCCTGTTTTTCGTAAGAAATGGCTTCTTGTAAGACAGCCGCGTAAATAGCAATATTCTTTGCTTTTAAATAAGTAAGGACTTCTTCGGTTGTGCCTGTAGCAATTTGCGTAGTAAAAACACCACCTACGCTAGAGCGTATGATGTTTGGATTGTAAAGATCTGTAAGCGGATTTGCTAAGATAAAAGCGTCAACTCCGGCGGCGTCTGCGGTACGTAATAATGCTCCTATATTTCCTGGTTTTTCAGGAGCTTCAGCAACAAGAATTAGTGGATTCTCGGGTAATTGTAAATCATTCAATTGATTTTGTTTCGCTTTCGCGGAAACAACAATTCCTTCTGTAGTGGAGCGGTAAGCTATTTTTTTGTAAACTTCTTCAGTAACTGCAATTTGCGTTATGTTTTCATCTAGTTTAGACTGAAGCAGTTGCAATTCTTCAGCATTAGCTATAGCATCGCAAAATAGAATACGTGTCAGTTGAAAACCGGCTTGCAGGGCGAGATTGATTTCCCGCACACCTTCAATAAGAAATTCACCGCTTTTGCGGCGCTCGCGCGCTTTATCTTGTAAAGCTGCAAGGCTTTTTATAGTAGGGTTTTGCGTGCTGCTAATTTCTTTAATCATTGCGGTAAATAGCCCTGCGGCGATGTAATTTATGTTATCGGCTAAAGATACTAAAGTGAGCCAGTCTTATTCATTTTTTGAAATAGAATCAGTTACCTTTTTAAAGGTATAATGCTCTTTTAAAACTTCAAGCAACTGATTTTTAGAATATCCCTCTTCTTTTTTACTGAAAAGTTTAAGGTTAAGTTGATCATTATCTCTAATCTTTAAAGTATCTGCGAGGTAAAGTTCATCAATCAATTTTTGTAGACTGTAATTTTGAGCGTCCAGACATAGAATGTTTCCATCTTGAAGAGAGTCTATGTTTAAACGCTCTTGCTTATCTACTTTGAAGGCGATCCCGGTAGCTTCAATCTTAACGTTATCATCATCAACAAGGTTTTGTTCTACATTATGGAAGAATAAAAAAGACATCATTATCAAAATGAAATTATGACTGAAATGTCCAAAAAGCGCCCAGACAAATCCCAATTTTAATCTAAAAAAGCTAAAAATAATTCCAGCGAAAAGTTGTGCTCCTACGATAATTGGAGCCAGCATAAAGAAAACGACATCAACATTGTTGTAATTGCTCAAGTGTATAAAGCCAAAAGTTGCTGAAAAAAGGTAAACAATAACACGTAGGTGTTTTTTCCAAAAACCAGAAAAATCGGTTTTAAAAAGATATGCTATAAATCGAAAGATATAGTTGCGTTCGTATTTTAAAGGAAATCTAAAGATGAATTCTTCAAGAAGTGGGGGAAGAATGGTAATTAATAAAATCGACATCCAGAACGAGTACAACTTGCTATTGAGTACATTTTCATAAGGTGTCATTAAGGGCTCTAAAATCGAGATCAGAATAACAAAAATGAATGCTATAATAAAATCATAGATAACACCAGAAATGAGGTATTTAAACTTTTCCCAAGTCGATATGGAAAATGGGATATCGTCTGGTTTTTTTATGAAGTTATTAATGCTGTTTACGCAAACGCGAAATCCCATAATTACTTCTTAAATAAAGGAATCAAATAAGATATCGTGTAACTGTAGCCTGCACCGTAGACATTGTCAAAAGTCACTTTATTATAGCCCGGTGCATACAAATTAGTAAAGTCATCAGGTTCTTTTTGGGTAATCATGCGCTTCAATTGCACATTGAGACCCATGTACAGATTATTAAAAAGTTCAACCTGTATACCCATTTGTAGCTCTAGCCACGTCAAATTGAGGTTTGTGTAATTACGAGAAACGGTTCTTACATCTGGCTCAAAAAAGGGATTTGTAGTGTAAATTGTATAGCGATCTAAATCTTGATTGAAAGTAGAAAAACCAGCATGTAAGCCTACATAAATAAGGTTAGACATTCCTATCCAGTTGTTATACGCATTATAGTTGAAACCAGCCTTTATATAGCTTCCTTGAGTTTTTGAGAAATAATTAGCATCATCAAACTCTTTAGATTCCGAACCTATCTCAGCTGCCAGATAATAACGGTCTTTAATTCTAAAATCACCTACAATGGCAAAACCTTGATAAGTATCATCAAGAACACTGCGTAGAGGTTTACTAAAATCTATACCCACTCGTAAACCATATTTATCAATTTTAGGTTTTTGGGCACTCGTATCACTGACCACTTCTTCTAAAGGTTCTTCAACCTCGATGCCACGGTCTTCTTCCTGTGCCTGAATGTTGAGAAAACTCAACATTGCAAAACTAGTGACTAATAGAAACCTGTGTGGTGTCTTCATCTGAGATAGTTCTGGTAGTAAAATTTATATCATCAATCCAGCGCCCGTCTGAACCCGGATTATTCAGGATGCTAAGATTGGTAAATATCACGCGATACCCACAAGCTGAACTTATAAATTCTTCTTGTGTAGTATAGATAAAAGTCAAGGTGTCTGAGTTATCCGGATCTTCTGTAGCAACTAAATTGTTAGGGTTTTTTGTGAAAACCAAAACTGTTGCGGTAGTGTCTGTACGCAATGGTACTTGTATTGAAGATGCATTTGAGAATACTAAGCTGTCTGAATAATCAGGTTTATATACCGTGATGTTCATTGGTTTATTTTCATTGATATTTTCATTACTTAGAAAACCAATAGTAAGTGCTGGTGTTGTAGGTGTGCTTGCAGCACAAATGTCATCTCGCTCACAAGAAAGCGAAATTAATAATACAGCAAACATTAATAAAATCCAGTTTTTTAGCATCTGGGTTATCTTAATTTTAATAAAACAACATTCTCTACGTGATGTGTCTGTGGAAACATATCTACAGGTTGTATACGCTCTACTTTATATAATTCATCTAGCATCGCCAGATCTCTCGCTTGTGTCGCGCTGTTGCAACTCACATAAACAATACGATCTGCTTTTATCTTAGCCAGTTGAGCAACAACATCTTTATGCATTCCATCGCGTGGAGGATCTGTAATAATAACATCAGGTTGCCCGTGTTGAGCTATAAATGCATCGTTAAACACATTTTTCATATCGCCCACATAAAACTCAACGTTTTCTATTCCGTTTAATTGCGCATTAGCTTTAGCAGCAGTAATCGCATCAGGTATGGCTTCAACGCCAATAACTTTTTTAGCTTCTTTAGCTACAAATTGAGCGATAGTTCCTGTGCCGGTGTAGAGGTCAAAAACGGTTTCAGCACCGGTTAAGCCTGCAAAATCACGGGTGATTTTATACAATTCGTAAGCTTGCTCAGAATTGGTCTGATAAAAAGACTTCGCGTTGATCTTAAATTGAAGACCTTCCATCTCTTCAAAAATATGATCTCTTCCGGAATAGCAAATAACCTCCTGATCATAAATCGTATCGTTACCTTTTTCATTAATAACATAAAGAAGCGAAGTTATCTCAGGGAATGTTTCCTTTAAATAGTTTAAGACCAACTCGCGTTGTTGCTTATCTTCTTTAAAAAACTGAATCAACACCATCAATTCACCGATACTACTCGTGCGTATCATCAAGGTACGTAGTAAGCCCTCCTGATTGCGCGTATTGAAAAAGGGAATATTATTTGCGGTAGCAAAATCTTTAACGCCGTTACGTATCGCGTTACTTGGATCCCGCTGTAACCAACATTTATCAATGTCTAAAATCTTATCCCACATCCCCGGAATATGAAAGCCTAAAGCATTTCGATCTTCAATGATTTTATCACTTTGAATTTGCTTTAGTGTAAGCCATTTGCTATCACTAAACGAAAATTCCATTTTATTGCGGTAAAAGTAAATCTCTTTACTGCCGCTAATAGGAGTGATTTCTGGAAGCTCTATTTTGCCGAGACGTTGCAGGTTATTTACAACTTCACGTTGCTTATATTCCAGTTGATAATCATAATGCATATTTTGCCATTTACAACCGCCGCATGTTCCAAAATGCTGGCATTCCGGTTCGGTACGTTTTGGAGAATATTCATTAATCTTTATCGCTGTACCTTCATAATACGCTTTGCGTTGTTTTTGAGTTTGTACATCTACGACATCACCCGGTACCGCATTATTGATAAAAATAACACGTCCATCAGGGGCTTTTGCTATAGCTTTTCCTTTTGCGCCGGCATCAATAACCTGCACATCAGTAAAAACTTTTCTTGTTTTCTTTCTTCTTGACACGCCGCAAAAATAGAATAAATAAGACGATTATTTCAACGGAGTAGGTATAAGTATTACCGAGTTTAATTTTAAGAGGAAGCTTCTTTATTTAAAGTCATTTTGAATAGAGCTGATGATATTGAATTTAATGCAGTTGTCCTCTAATTTTAGTATTTTGCAAGCACTTGATCGGGATGATTTCTCTCCTGTTGAGGATGTTATAAATCTGCTTCAAAAGATTTAAAATTCAGGCTGATACATTTGTTTAAAACTTTACAACGGAACTGTATAGAACTGAATTATCAAAGCATCTTAAGTAGGAATCGTATAAAGATTACCTTAAAAAATTACAAAATGACTACTGTAAAACAACTCACTTCACAAGAAGCAATCGCTCTTGAGGACAAACACGGTGCACACAATTACCACCCACTTCCTGTGGTTTTAAAACGCGGTGAAGGTGTATACGTATGGGATGTTGAAGATAAAAAGTATTATGACTTTTTATCTGCATATTCAGCAGTAAACCAAGGTCATTGTCATCCTGCAATTGTGGGCGCAATGACTAAACAAGCCGAAGTATTAACGCTTACCTCTCGTGCATTTCACAATGATATGCTGGGACGTTATGAGGAGTATGCAACAGACTATTTTAAGTTTGATAAGCTTTTGCCGATGAATACGGGTGCAGAAGCTGTAGAAACAGCGATAAAAATTGCACGTAAATGGGCGTATGAGAAAAAAGGAGTGGCAGAGCACGATGCGCAAATAATTGTTTGTGAAAATAATTTCCATGGAAGAACTACAACGATTATTTCGTTTTCTAACGATGAAGATGCCCGTAAAAACTTTGGACCGTACACACCGGGATTTATTAAAATTCCTTATGACGATACCAAAGCATTAGAACGCGCATTGATTGAAAACAATAACGTCGCAGGTTTTTTAGTAGAGCCTATTCAAGGTGAAGCAGGAGTTTATACTCCGGCTGATGATTTTATTAAAAAGTCAAAAGCTTTATGTGAAGAACATAATGTATTGTTTATAGCTGATGAAATTCAGACGGGTATTGCTCGTACGGGAGCCTTGTTAGCTGTCTGCGGAAATTGTACTTGTAAGGGACATTGTGAACGTCAGGAGACTTACACAAGACCAGATATTTTAATTTTAGGAAAGGCTTTATCTGGAGGAGCATATCCTGTTTCTGCTGTACTTGCAGATGATGCTATTATGAATGTGATCAAGCCAGGTCAACACGGTTCTACCTTTGGGGGAAACCCTGTTGCGGGAGCTGTGGCGATGGCTGCCTTAGATGTTGTAAAAGATGAAAAACTTGCACAAAATGCTCGCGTATTAGGAAATTTATTTAGAGCTAAACTAAATGAATATATTGCCGGAAGTGCTATTGTAAACTTAGTAAGAGGTCGCGGATTGCTCAATGCTATTGTGATTAATGATTCTGAAGATAGCAGTACAGCCTGGGATATTTGTGTAGCACTTAAAGAAAACGGACTACTTGCAAAACCTACTCACGGAAATATAATTCGTTTTGCTCCGCCATTGGTAATGAATGAGGAACAATTGCTAGAATGTGTTGAAATCATCACCAAAACACTTCAGAGATTTGAGAAGTAGTTTTTAAGATAAAATAAATTCAAAAAATAAAAGGAGCGACAAACCAAACAGCCGCTCCTTTTATTTTTTAAGAACTGTGTTGCTTATTCAGTTGCGATAAGTTCTATATCAAATGCGATAGCTGTGTTGGGAGGGATTGATCCACTTCCTCTTGAACCATAAGCTAATCTTGCCGGCATTAATAGAGTAGCAGATCCGCCTTCTTTCATATAAGAAATACCTTCTCTGAAACCGGGTATTACTTGCCCTAAGTTGAACTTAATTTCGTTGCTGGACTGGTCAAATACAGTACCGTCTAGAAAATAACCTTTATACGTTACGGTTACATCAGAACTAGTGGTAGGTGTAGCGCCTTCTCCTTCGGTTGTAATTATATAGTATAAACCAGAGTTAGATTTTTCAACATCCAGATCATTAGCTTCAATATATGCTTCTAACTCTTTTTGATTTCGAGTAAAAGCTTCGGCTTCAGATTCGCTATTGTCATCATCAGAACAAGAGATAAAAAATAAAAGGCAAAGACCTATGGATAATAGTGTTTTCATAAATTAGTTTTTTTTTTGAAATTGCGAATCTAGGTGTTAATGTTATTTTCGGCAAATAAAATCGATCGCTCAAGTGAAATCATCAAGTGAAAATGGTCTGTTCGCAAACTAAAGGGTTTATTTTTGCGCTTCAATCTGACGAAAGTTAAAATGTAATTTATTGTTCGTTTTATGAAATCTTTTTTTCTTGTTTTCCTTACTGCTTTTACGTTATTCTCGTGCTCTGATGTTCAGGTAAAATCCCCAGAAGAAACATTGGCTAAAGCTTTAGATACGTTAAATAATTGGCAGACTCTAAGTTATGCTGTAGCTACTACAAAAGCAGAAAGAACTTTAACAACAACTTATAAGTTGAAAAAAGTGCTTTATGAACCATACATTAGACTTTTTTTCTACAAAGAGATGAATGGGAATATAGGGGTTTATCATAAGCTAAACTCGCTTGCCGTCGTAGAAGACAAGAAGAAGAAAATATCAATTTTTGATGTTGGAAATGATCGCTCAGTTCCTAAATATCTTGAGTTGTATATGGCCGATGATAATAACCTGATTAATTTAACCGGTTATTTGAATTCTAAGAAGAATGAGATTCAGTTTGTGGAAGAAGAAAAGGTAGATGGCGAGAAAACGTATTGTTATACTTTTGGTAATTATAAGTTGTGGTTGGACGTAAATACTAGTTTGCCTGTTAAATATGAGATAGCTGCTAATACTTCAAAACTTATATCAATTAGCTTAAAGAATATCATCTTTGATTCTAGGATGACAGATGAGGTTTTTACACATCCCCAAAAAGAAGGTTATGTAACCTCAATGGTAGGTGCTAAAACTGAGCCACTACTCAATACTATGGCTAAAGACTGGGAGCTAAAAGATCTAGAAGGTAGTAGTATTACTTTAAATGATTTTAAAGGTAAGCCACTATTTTTAGAAGCCTGGATTTCTACTTGCGATCATTGTGCAGCTTCTATGCCTGCGGTTAAAAAAATCGCATCAAACTTTAGTTCTAAACTGAATGTTGTTACAGTAAATTTTGATTATGATTTACCTTCTGCTAAGGCAGCAGTAAAAGAGCACGTCATAGAATACCAAGTATTGCAAGGTGACGCACTCTTTGATAAAAATTACGATCTGCGCTCTTTTCCATCTTATTTTGTGATAAATAGTGCCGGTAAAATTGTTTATTCTGAACGTGGAACTATTGAAGGACGCAAGCAAAAAGTTTTATTAGAGGTTCTTAATTCTGTCGAATAACTATTTACAAGTTATTCAGTGAGTTAATACTTACTTTTTAGCTGCTAGTTCTGCTATCTTGATAATAACTTCAGAGGCCTTAATCATGCTTTCTACAGGAACATATTCAAACCTTCCGTGGAAATTATGACCACCAGCGAAAATATTGGGGCAAGGAAGTCCCATAAATGATAGTTGTGAACCATCTGTACCACCTCGAATTGGTTTAATTATGGGTTTAACATCTACAGCGCGCATTGCTTTTTCAGCCAGTTCTACAATATGCATAACCGGCTCTATTTTTTCACGCATATTAAAGTATTGATCTTTAATTTCAAGAGTAACCAGTTCTAAGCCATACTGGCTATTTATCTCTAAAGCAAGATTGTTGAGTACTTCTTTTCTTGCTTCAAAATGCTCTTTGTTATGATCTCTTAGAATATATTCTAATACTGTTTCTTCAACATCGCCGTGAATTCCATTTAAATGGAAAAAACCTTCTCTCCCTGAAGTGTGTTCTGGGGTTTCTAACCGAGGTAACGAACTTATAAAATCTTGAGCAATATGAATGCTGTTTATTAGCTTACCCTTGGCATAACCGGGATGTACACTTTTTCCTTTTACAAAAACCTTTACACCGGCAGCGTTGAAATTCTCAAATTCGAGTTCGCCTATCTGGCTGCCGTCCATCGTATACGCCCATTCTGCACCAAATTTATCCACATCAAATTTATGAGCCCCACGACCTATTTCTTCATCAGGAGTAAAACCTATTCTAATGGGGCCGTGCTCAATTTCAGGATGATTAATCAAATACTTTATAGCCTCCATAATCTCTGTAATACCCGCTTTGTCATCAGCTCCCAGAAGCGTTGTTCCGTCTGTGGTAATTAGAGTTTGACCTTTATAATCTAGGAGATCGTCAAAGTCATCAGGAGAAAGAATAATATCTAAGTCTTCATTCAGAACAATATCGCCTCCCTCATATTTTTCAATGATTTTAGGTTTAACATCAGTTCCGGTAAAGTCTGGTGTTGTGTCATAATGCGCAATAAATCCAATAGTGGGTATATCTGCATCTACTGTCGCGGTTAAGGTTGCCATTATATAGCCATTATCGTCTATTGTTGCATCACTAAGGCCGAGGTCTATCAATTCCTGATGCAGCTTTCTTGCTAAAACCCATTGCTTTTCGGTACTGGGAGTAGAAGAACTGTTCTCGTCACTTTGTGTGTCAATTGTTACATAGCTAACAAAACGGCTTATTAAAGCATCTTTTTCTATCATAGAATATTTTATTTTCATTTTTTTTAGTTGAATTGCTGGTTGTTCGTATTAAATAAAACCTTTCTGTTAATTTTTATTATTTAATATTAATTAAGGAGTTCTCGAGAAAAGGAATGATTTGATAATACAAACACAAACTAATCAAAATTAATATTATACTAAGAAATGACACTATTGCTTTTATTTTTTCTTGTTTTATTATTTTAACAGGGAATGCACAACAGCTTGAAGTATCTGCTGTTGTGATTGATGATCAATCCACTCCATTGTCAGAGGTTTCTGTTCAAATCAAGACTACAGACCAATCCATCCAGACAATCTGTTCTATAATAAAGAAACCGATACGTATTGCTGTCTGATGGGCCAGGCGATGAAGAAAATCGGATGCTACCAAAGTGAAACGAAGAATGGTTTTAAGCAGCAGATTCATCGTTACCATGCCGTCAACTGCCAAGGATGCCCCAGCTGCTATAAAGTCAAAGGGAACAGGGCTATCGGACGCAATTACAACCTGATTCGTCTCAAGAAAAAGACCAGAGATCTACTCTTAAGTGAATAACTAATAGCACATCGCAAAAGAAGATGCTGGGATGTAGAAACAGTCTTTGGAAATATCAAGCAAAATACGGGCTTCAAGCGTTTTATGCACAGGGGAATGGATAAAGTAATTACTGAAATAGGCTTAATAACTATGGCGCACAATTTAAAGGAGTTCAGTATAGGAACAGTAAAGGCTATCCTTGTCTTTTTTATTTAATAGTTTTCCGTTCTAATCGTTAAATAAAGCGCTCATAATTCTTCTTAAACCTTTGAATGCAAAAAATATAGCCAGAGTGGCAAATGCGATGCCTAAAACTAAAACCGGAATATAAAGTGGATGCTCTTTGTTCTTAAAGGCTTGGTAGATTATTCCTGGGCCTGTAAACATAAATAATAAGGACATAGCCATAGTGCGTACGCCTTTTGCCAAAGCTTCTTTGTTAGTTGCCATTTAAGTAAAATGTTATTGCAGCTCGTACGGAGCCGTATTCTTTTAAAAGTCGTTCTGCTTCTGAGTGATCAACAGGTATTTCTGCTTGAATCATTCTGATTCCGCGGTCTACAAGTTTATCATTACTGAGCTGCATATCTACCATTTTATTTCCTCTTACTTTACCCAATTGAATCATCGTGGCGGTTGAGATCATATTAAGAACCAACTTCTGAGCGGTTCCTGCTTTCATGCGACTGCTTCCGGTTACAAATTCTGGTCCTACGATCACTTCTATAGGATATTTTGCAGCTACTGAAATAGGGCAAGAAGCATTACACGTAATACTTCCGGTAGGGATATTATGTTCTGTACAAATATTCAATGCATGCAAAACATAGGGAGTAGTACCTGACGCAGCTATACCAATTACAAAATCATTCTCATTGATATTAAAGCCTTGAAGATCTGCCCAACCCTGAGTGGCACTGTCTTCGGCATTTTCTACCGCTTTTCTTATAGCAGCTTCACCACCGGCGATAAGTCCAATTACCAATTCGTGAGACACACCAAAAGTAGGCGGGCATTCAGAAGCGTCAACTACACCAAGCCTCCCGCTAGTTCCTGCTCCCATGTAAAACAGACGACCTCCTTTTTTGAGTTGGATAACAACTTGCTCAACTAATTCTTCAATTTGTGGTAACGCTTTTTCTACAGCTAGAGGTACGGTTTTATCTTCAGTATTTATATTAGTTAGGAGTTGAGAAACACTCATATTTTCTAACTCATTGTATTTTGAATCTTGTTCTGTAATTTTTGTAAAACTCATAATTAGATAGAAGATTGTGCTTTTTTATCGGAATGAATCTAAAATTTATTTGTGTAAATAAAGGTTATAATATTCCGATGATTTCCACACGCAATTTAAGCTATTCAATAATTATAGACTCTGAATAGGTCTGAGTGATTATAAAATAGCCCAGAGGATAATTGTTTTCATCTGTTTCATTTGTAACATTTCCTCTTATTTCTGAAGGAGGAGCTGTAAATGGATTGCCTGAAGCTTGCCCAGATTGATTAATTATGATGCTCATATAATCAAAAAAAGATTTGTCAATACCCATCAACTTAATGTTTACTGTGTCCTGCGGGTTTAAATCTTCGTAGAAATAAGAGAACGAAAAATCCTGATTTTTGTAAAATGTATCTTCACTGGTTAAATAATTGCCCAGATCCAGATCAAAAAGGTAGAAGTCATCCTGATTCTGTGCATCAGTGTAATTAATAATAACTTCGGTTTCATCCCCTGAAAATAGGCTTCCATCCCCTTGAATTATTGAATTTATAGGCACAGCCGGAATAAATTTAGCATCAGATATGTAAACCTCGTCATTATAAAAAATAGTCAGTCTTAAGGAGTCTTGCTCCATAACATCACGCGGAATTGTATTAGAGTAAAATCCGTTTCCTTGTGAGTTTAAAGTAAACGTATTTTCTAAATTGTTTAAGTTGACAAGCGCATCATTTACTGTAGGTACAGAATCTGCAAAATATTCCGCAGTAAGTGTCAACCGCAATCTGACTTCAGTAAGAAATGTCTCAGCATCCGGAATTCTCATCAATGCATCAACGACCAATCGCTCTTGGGTTTCCGGTAAATCAACGTCAATAGTTTCTTGGCAGGAAAAGCATGTGATTCCTATAAAAAGTGCTGCAAAAATTGAATATAAGTGTTTCATTAGAACTTAAAATTATAGGTTACTGAAGGAAGAATACCAAAAATTGAAGTTTTTACAGCTTCATTTTGTCTGGTGTCTTCATTGGTTCTAAAATTAATCGAAGCGGCATTCATTCGGTTATAAACGTTGTATATACTAAAAACCCATTCTCCTTTCAATTTGCGATTTTTGTTATTTGAAGGAGTTAAAGTCGCTGAAATATCTAAGCGATTGTAGGAGGGAAGTCGCTCTTGATTACGCATTCCGTAGTTTGAAATAGATAAACCCTGAAACTGAGATTGACTCACCGGATAATTAGTAGGTTGCCCGGTCTGAAAAATAAAATTGGCATTGAAGTTCCATTTTTTACTGAGTTCATAATTTATATAGGCGCTAATATCGTGCGTTTTATCATATGCTGAAGCGTACCAGTTTCCGTTATTAATTCCGATTTCTTCTGGAATACGTCCCGGAGTTTGTTGTTCGCTTCTCGATAAAGTGTAAGCCAACCAGCCTGTAAGCACTCCGTCGTTTTTACGAGCTAAAAATTCAAGACCATAAGCTCTTGCTTTTCCGTTTAATATTTCACCTTCAATAGCATCATTTGCTATAAGCTGAGCACCATTGCGGTAATCCAATCTATTCTGAATGTCTTTATAGAAAACTTCAGTTTCCACAGAATAGGCTCCATCATTAATTTCTCTGAAATATCCTAAAGCATATTGATCGAGCAACTGTGGTTTTAAATACGGTCCGCTGGGGGCATAAACATCAAGCGGAGTAGGGGAATTGGTGTTTGAAATAAGATGTAAGTATTGCGCCATTCTGTTGTAGCTGGCTTTTACAGCGCTTTTTTTGCTCAATACGTAAGACAAAGAAGCGCGAGGTTCAAAGTTGGTAAAATTAGCAAGCGTGCCGGTATTTAATAAGGTATCTGTTACGGGGGCCGTCTGATAAATCTTTAAATCTGAATTAAAAATTAGTGGATTATCGTCTGCATATATATTTAAGGCTTCCTGGCCTAAACGTGTAAAATGACTGATTCTAAAGCCATATCTTAGCGTCAAATTATCCGTCAGATCTTGTTCTGCTTCGGCGTAGACCGAAAATTCATTTGCAAATTTATGCGTGAGCTGTGAGGCTATAATTCCTGAATCTGGTCGATTAGGTTTTATGGTTGCCGGATTGAAGCGATGGTAGATTTCATTAACTCCGTAACTCAGTTTCAGATTTGAATTGATATACTGCTGAAAATCATATTTAAGGTTAAAATTGCGAATCCCGGAATCATATTGAAAGCCTACAAAATCGAGTAGCAAACCGTAATAGTAGTCAGAATAGATGAGTGATAAATTAGAAAATAGCTTATCGGTAAACAGGTGATTCCATCTTAAATTGATAGTAGCATTTCCATACGTATTTATAAAACTTTCGCTAACGCTGAACAAGTCCCGACCAAAATAACCAGATAGATATAAGCTGTTATAATCGTTAAATTTATAATTGAGTTTGGTGTTAAGATCGTAGAAATAGGCTTTATTATCCAGATCAAAAAGCGGAAGAAATAAATGCGCATACGAGGCTCTACCACCTATTAAAAAGGCCGATTTATCCTTAACTATTGGGCCTTCTAAAAGCAACCTGCTCGCGACTGCACCAATTCCGCCACTGGCGTGAAATTCTTTGCTGTTTCCTTCTTTCTGATAGATATCTAAAACTGAAGAAATCCTACCACCATAACGAGCGGGAATACCTCCTTTATAAAGTTTTAGGTCTTTGATCGCATCCGGATTAAATACCGAAAAGAAACCGAAAAGATGCGACGAATTGAAAATAATTGCCTCGTCCAGAAGTATGAGGTTTTGATCTACTGCGCCACCACGTACATTAAATCCTGAAGCTCCTTCGCCAGCACTGGTAACTCCCGGAAGCAGTAGAATAGACTTAATAACATCTGCCTCTCCCAGAACAACTGGGATCTGTTTTATGGTGGAAGCCGTAAGCGCATTCACGCTCATTTGCGGTTTACGAATACTGAGTTTTTCAATATTCTCTTCAATGATAACTTCGTCTAATGTCTGGGTAGATTCTTCTATGATCAGGTTTAATTTCTTGTTTTGATTCAGATCTATAGTTTGTGTTACCGGCTGAAAGCCTATAAAACTTATCTGAAGTGTGTAGCTTCCTTTAGGTAAAGTTATGGAGTAGAAGCCGTACTCGTTTGTGACCGTTCCTTTATTGAGACCTGGTATGAGTACATTAACACCTATTAAAGTTTCATTAGAAGAAGCGGCACTTACAACACCGCTTAACGTGTAATTTTCTTGAGACCAAGCAGTTGAAATTGCAAATAGTAATAAAAGCGCGTAAATATTCTTAATCACGTTTTTAATCAAAAATAAGAGACTTGATGAATTAACAAGGTATTTTAAGAAAACATATAGAAATAAAAAAGGGTTCCCTAGATAGGGAGCCCTTTTTGTAAATAAGCTTTATGCCTTTATGAATTTACAATAGCATTTAGTGTAGCACTAGGTCGCATTGCAGATTCAGATTTATCTTCATCCGGAAAATAATATCCATCAAGATCAACAGGAGATCCTTGAGCTTCTAATAATTCTTGTAAGATCTTTTCTTCATTTTTTTCTAACTCACTAGAAATTTCAGCGAAATGTACCTGAAGTTCTTTGTCTTTATCCTGAGCAGCTAAAGCTTGCGCCCAGTATAAAGCAAGATAGAAATGACTACCACGGTTATCTAGTTCGTTAACTTCTCTTGAAGGTGATTTTTTATTATCTAAGAATTTGATTGTTGCTTCATCAAGCGTTTCAGCTAAAACCAATGCTTTTGCATTGTCATTAGCGTAACCTTCGTGCTCTAAAGAAACAGACAGTGCTAAAAATTCACCTAGAGAATCCCAACGTAAATGCCCTTCTTCTATAAATTGCTGCACATGTTTTGGTGCAGAACCACCAGCTCCTGTTTCAAAAAGACCACCACCATTCATTAAAGGAACAATAGATAACATTTTTGCACTTGTTCCTACTTCAAGAATAGGGAAGAGGTCTGTATTATAATCACGTAGAACGTTTCCGGTTACAGAGATCGTATCTTCTCCAGCTTTCATACGCTTTAAGCTGAAACGTGTAGCTTCAACAGGAGACATAATCTGAATGTCTAAACCTTCAGTATCGTGATCTTTGAGATATAAATTTACTTTTTTGATTAATTCTGCATCATGAGCACGTTCTTTATCTAACCAGAAAATAGTAGGCAAATTAGTAGCACGCGCACGGCTAACAGCGAGTTTTACCCAATCTTTTACCGGCTCATCTTTAGTCTGGCACATTCTCCAGATATCACCTTCTTCAACAGTGTGTTCTATAAGAACAGTTCCTTCAGCATCAACAACCTGAACTTGACCAGCTAGTGGAATTTCAAAAGTTTTATCGTGAGAACCGTATTCTTCAGCTTTTTGAGCCATAAGACCTACGTTAGGAACAGTACCCATTGTGGTAGGGTCAAATGCTCCATTTTCTCTACAGAAATCTATGGTTTCTTGGTAAATACCAGCATAACTACTGTCTGGTATAACGGCTTTAGTATCTTGAGATTTTCCGTCAGCATTCCACATTTGGCCACTGTTTCTAATCATTGCCGGCATCGAAGCGTCAATAATTACATCGCTCGGTACGTGTAGATTTGTAATTCCTTTATCAGAATTTACCATTGCAAGATCTGCGCGGTTATCTAACGTATCTAAAATCGCTTTTTCTACTTCAGCACGTTTATCTTCAGGTAATTTATTAACATCGTTTAAAAGATCTGCAAGGCCATTTTTAGCGTCAACCCCAATAGCTTTTAAATCATCACCATATTTTTCAAAAACGTCTTTAAAGTAAACACGTACAGCGTGACCAAAGATGATAGGGTCAGAAACCTTCATCATTGTTGCTTTCATGTGTATTGAAAACAAAACACCTTTAGCTTTTGCATCTTCTACCTGCTCACTTAAAAAGGTGAGAAGTGCATTTTTGCTCATTAAAGTAGCATCAATAACTTCTTCTTTCTTAAGTGCTAAATTTTCTTTTAATGTTGTTTTAGTTCCAGACTCGTCAAGGTGTACAATGGAAATAGAAGTGGCTTGAGATACTGTAACAGATTTTTCATTAGATCTAAAATCTCCGGATGCCATAGTTGCTACATGAGATTTACTTTCTTTAGACCATTCACCCATACTGTGTGGGTTTTTCTTAGCATATTCTTTAACCGGCTTAGGTGCACGTCTGTCTGAGTTACCTTCTCTAAGTACAGGATTTACCGCACTACCTAAAACCTTAGCATAGCGTTGTTTTAAAGCTTTTTCTTCATCAGTATTAGCATTTTCAGGATAATTAGGTACAGCAAAACCTTTAGACTGTAATTCTTTAATTACAGCAGTAAGTTGCGGTATAGAAGCACTAATATTAGGTAATTTAATGATGTTGGCATCAGGACTTTTAGCTAAAGCTCCTAATTCTGCTAATGCATCATTTACTTTTTGCTCATCATTTAAATAATCAGGGAAGTTGGCTAAAAGTCTTGCAGCAAGAGATATATCTTTAACTTCAAACTCAATACCTGCAGGCTTTGCAAATTTACTGATTATAGGAAGTAATGAATGTGTTGCTAAAGCCGGAGCTTCATCAGTCTTGGTGTAAGCTATTTTAGATGTTTTGGTTGACATATAATGTGTTCGTTTAATAATTTTTAAGCTATACCTGAATTTGCGAAATCGATTAACCTAAGTATATTTAAAAATTTTATTTTAAGAAAAATTAGTGGTTTGCAAATATAGAATTTTATAGCAGATTTTAACAGCTAAATTCTTCTTAAAGCCCTAATAATACGGTAGACCGAAAGCAATTTAGAGAATTAAGTCTTGAATAGGGTTTGTGTAGTGAACTAAAAAAAGCTCTGTTGAGATATTTAAATTTCTCAACAGAGCTTCTGATGTTTTGATTTTTTACCAGTGAACCCTTGAAGTTCCTAAGACAAGAATATTAGTACTTATACCGTAAATCAACACATAGAGATTAGTTTTTTCTAATCCCAATCCAATACCTTTATTTAAAATTACTGCTAAACAGTGATAACGATATTGGTAAAATAAGAATGCAATTATAAAATAGCACTCTTGAAACGTTTAGTGGAACTAAGTTAATGAAAATATTTAAAACGTTGTAGTTAAATTGAATATTTTGTTAACTTCTTATAAACCAATGTTGTTAACATTTGTTAGTAACTTGTTGCTTTAAACTAAAAATGCTCCTCAATGAGGAGCATTTAAAATATATTCTAAAAGAAAGATTATTTTCTAATTTCTTTGATTCTTGCTTTCTTACCAGTAAGACCTCTGAAATAGTAAATACGTGATCTACGAACTTTACCTTTTTTGTTGATTTCAACTTTTTGAAGAGCTGGCATGTTGATTGGGAAAATACGTTCAACACCTACAGTACCAGACATTTTTCTGATAGTGAATGTTTTTGTAACTCCTGTACCACGTACCTGAATAACAACACCTCTAAAGAACTGTGTACGTACTTTTTCACCTTCACGAATTTCATAATACACAGTGATAGTGTCACCTGCGCTAAATTCGGGGAATTCTTTTTTCTCTACAAATTCGTTTTGTACAAAACTGATTAAATCTTCCATTTTTAAGATTTTTTAAAGTTGTATAAAAGCAACATTCACGTACTTCGCCAGAGGTTGGTTCTATGAGGCTGCAAATTTACTATAAAAAACAAGTTGAACAATTGAAAATTCAATTTTTTTCAATCTTTATGAAAATTAGTCTTTTAAAAGATCAGGTCTTCGCTTAAGTGTATGTTTATAAGCTTGTTCCTCACGCCAAGTTTCAATTTTAGGAGTGTTTCCCGAGGTAAGTATTTCAGGAACTTTCCAGCCTTTATACTCAGCAGGTCTCGTATAAACGGGAGGAGCTAGCATATCATCTTGAAAAGAATCTGTTAATGCTGAAGTTTCATTACCTAAAACTCCGGGAATTAATCTAATCACAGCATCACAAAGTATAAGAGCGCCCAGTTCACCACCGCTAAGTACATAATCTCCTATAGAAATCTCCCGAGTAATAAATTGATCACGTACCCGCTGATCTACACCTTTATAATGACCACACAAAAGGATAATATTTTTTTGTAATGAAATCTGGTTAGCGATACCTTGATTTAAGGTTTCACCATCTGGAGTCAGATAAATAATCTCATCGTAATCCCGCTCTGCCTTTAGTCCACTAATGCATTTATCAATAGGCTCAATCATCATAACCATACCAGCACCACCACCAAACTGATAATCATCAACTTGTTTATAAGCGTTTGCGGTATAGTCTCTAAGATTGTGAAAGTGAACTTCTACAAGTCCTTTTGCAATAGAGCGCTGCATAATAGATGCTTCAAAAGGACTTTTTAAAAGATCAGGAACTACGGTGATGATGTCTATGCGCATAAAGCACGCTATAATTTATTAAAATGAATATAAATAAAGTATTGACTTTTAGGAGTTAAACTTCAATATATGTAAGTTTATTTGTTATTATTTTTTACAGCTTTATTGCGTTCATCCTGAAGTAATCTACCCATTTTTTGCTCTTTTTCAAGTGCTTTTTTACGGTACTCTTCATATTCAGTCTCAACTTCAGCAAGCTTTTTACGAGCTTCCTGCGTATGTGCGTTACTTCCTTTAAATCTTAAAATAAAGAAAACCAAAGCTAGAGCAAGGACAGCTACGATTCCCCACATCATTCCCATATAACCGCCTTTACTCATCGGCATTCCTAAGAAATAGATCGAGTCTTTTTCAGCGCGAGTTGTTTCAAGTGTATTTTCAGTTTCCTGTAAAGAATTTTTGAGTTCGCTAACTTTCGCTTGTTGTGAGTTTATTTGTTCTTGCAGTCTATTAATCTGCTCTTTTAAACCTGAAATACTATCTGCAGTATTACTTTTTAATTTTAAAAGTGAATTTTGATTAACCACTTTATATTCTTGAAAGTTATTAGATTTCTCTAATAAGTCTTCAAATTGTTGTGAAATCGTGTTTACTTTAGGCTCAGTTGCCTGTGTTTGTTCTTCTTGTGCATTTGCTCCTGCAATTACAAATAGTAAAAAAATTAAGCTGGTCTTTATAGTATTCATTTAGGCTAGTCGTTTTTCTGTTTTTGGGAAAACGGAACGCATCCCATCTTAGTATATTAAAAGTGCAAAAATAATCAAATCATCTTGTTCTTACTGTTTATTCAGAATAAATAGAATGATTTTATAAAAACGCATATTTTGCTGAATATAGGAAGTTAAAAAAAGTTCACTTATCTTATTCCTAATAATAGGTGAACCTTCTTACTTTGGCAATATATTTTGCAAGGCGAATGACTTGATGACTGTAGCCATATTCATTATCGTACCAAACGTATAAAACTACGTTTTCAGAATCTGAAGAAATCAGCGTAGCCTGACTGTCATAGATTGAAGGTGCAGACGAGCCCACAATATCACTGGAAACGAGTTCATTGTTTATCGAATACTTTATTTGTTCAACCAGATCACCTTCTAATGCGTATTTTTTTAATGTAGAATTGATACTTTCAACAGTCGTTTTTTGATTCAGTTTTAGGTTTAAAATAGCTAGCGAACCATTAGGAACGGGAACTCTAATTGCATTAGAAGTTAATTTCCCTTCTAATTCAGGCAAAGCTTTAGCAACTGCTTTACCCGCACCGGTTTCAGTAATGACCATATTTAAAGCAGCAGCACGACCTCTTCTATATTTAGAATGCATATTGTCAACTAAATTCTGATCGTTTGTATAAGCGTGAATGGTTTCTAAATGACCGGTAGCAATTCCAAAACTTTCTTCAACGGCTTTTAAAACCGGGGTTATGGCATTTGTTGTACACGATGCCGCAGAAAAAATAGAAACTTCATCAGGGTTATATGCAGTGTGATTTACACCATGAACTATATTTGGAATACCTTTTCCGGGGGCTGTTAGCAAAACTTTTGAAGCACCTTTGGCAATTAAATGTCTGCTCAGTTGCTCTTTATCTCTAAAAGCTCCGGTGTTGTCAATGATCAAAGCATCATCGATTCCAAAGGAAGTGTAATCTATATCTTCCGGAGCATTAGAACTAATTATAGTAACAGTGGTTCCATTTATAATGAGGGCTTCCTTTTCAATACTAATATCTATAGTTCCCGGAAAATCTCCGTGTATGCTGTCGCTTTTCAGGAGAGAAGCTCTTTTTCTCAAAATAGATTCAGTAATCTCACCACGAACTACAATTGCTCGTAGTCTAAGTTGACTTCCGCTTCCGGTACGCGTCATGAGTTCGCGAGCTAGTAATCTGCCGATCCGTCCAAAACCATAAAGAACCACATCTTTAGGAATAATAGTATTTGAAGCTTCGGCATCTTTTAATTTATAATGTACAAATCCAGAAGCATCCGTATAATCGTTATCTTCTAAATGGTATTCATAGGTGAGTTTGCCAATATCTAATTTAGCAGGAGGGAAGTTTGCCTGTAAAATTGCTTTAGCTATCTCAACACTATCAAAAATTGAAATAGGCTTTTGTACAAAAGCGCCTGCATAAGCGTGCAGATTGAGTATTTCGCTCACATTTCTGTCTATCAATTGATTTCGGAATAAGACCAGTTCAATATTCTTATCATACCAAAGGTCGCTGATGATTTTTATGAATTCAACAGTTGCTCTGCGGCGATCTGCCTGAAAGGCTAATTCTTTCTCGTATGTGTTAGAAGTACTCATTAGCGTATAAAATGTTTTAAAATTTTCGGCAAAGATACTTAACTATATCGTTTTCGTGATCATTATTTGAAATAAAAAAGCCCTTCACTCTGAAGGGCTTCAAATTCAATTAGCTAAAAGCTTTTTATTGAAAAATAATTTGCTTTTTCTCACCGCCTTTACTTACAAAATTTAAGCTTACCGGTTCGTTAGGACTTTTGTCATTCAAAATGCGTTTAACGTCATCAACAGAATTTACCGTTTCATCGTCAATTTCTGTAATTACAATTCCTTTTAGATTATAGCGTTTCAATTTGTCATTAGTTGCTTGTGCAATTATAACACCATTTTTTACGCCATATTCTTTAAGAAGTTTAGCTGAAACTTCACGAACTTCCAGACCGGGCTTTTCAATAACATACGTTGAATATTTAAGCAAGCTAACTGGCACAGTTTTGCTTTCTCCATCTCTACTGTACGTAACTTGTACCACATCATTAGGACGTTTAGTTCCTAAGTATCCTGACAAATCTGCAAATTTTGATATTTTAGTATTATCAATATTTGTAATGATATCTCCTTTTTGAAGTCCGGCTTTTTTAGCGCCACTTTCAAATTCAACGTAAGCAACATAAACACCTTCTACCGCATCAATATCTAATTCGCTCGCAATACTTGGATTTAAGCTTGTGCCACTTACACCAAGAATTCCACGTTGAACATCACCATACTCCATAATATCTTCAACAATCTTGCGAGCATTGTTAGAAGGTACAGCAAATGCATAACCTACATAGCTACCGGTTTGAGAAGTAATCGCAGTATTGATACCTATTAATTCTCCATTAATATTTACCAAAGCACCACCGCTGTTACCTGGGTTTATTGCTGCATCAGTTTGAATAAAAGATTGCGGATTAGAATCGTACTCGCTGATATCTCTGGCTTTCGCCGAAATAATACCAGCTGTAACGGTACTTGTTAAATTAAAAGGATTACCTACGGCTAATACCCATTCTCCAAGTTTCACACCATCAGAATCTCCAAAGGGTAGATAAGGTAGCTCACCATCAGCATCAATTTTTATAAGTGCAATATCTGCTTTAGTATCAGTGCCAATAACTTCCGCTTTATACGTTCGGTTGTCATTTAAAGAGACATCGAGCTCTGTAGCACCGTCAATCACGTGATTATTCGTTACGATATAACCGTCTGGCGAAATGATAACACCACTACCTGCTCCTACGAGACCTTTACGCATCTCACCACCGCCGTAGAAAAACTCTTGTAGACTGCGGGGTTGTCGTGAGGTTTGTACGTTTTTGACGTGCACTACCGCATGTACGGTGCGGTCTGCCGCTTCGGTAAAGTCAGCATTAGTGCTGCTGATAGGAGTTCCATTATATTTTACCGGATTAAAAGATGAAGTTGTAGTTAGGTTAGAAACTTCAGTTTGAGATTCTTCTTCCAGAAGCTTATATGCTCCCAGCGTAATACCACCACCTAAGATGGCAACAAACAATAGGCTTGCAAATTTTTTCATAATACGGTTCTATTTTTTAGTATAACATTATAAATACGAGTGACAGTATATCACGTTGCAGTATTTAACTTAGTCTTAACAAGGCATAGAATTTTCGCTTTATGTATTTTTGCGAGGCTTTTAAAAAAAAACCAGAAATGTCAATACCTTTTTATAAATACCAAGGCACTGGAAACGATTTTGTAATGATCGATAACCGTCAACTTATATTTTCCAAAAATGATACCAAACTCGTCAAAGCTATCTGTGACCGAAAATTTGGCGTAGGAGCAGATGGTTTGATTTTGTTAGAAAATCATGACAGCTTAGATTTTACAATGGTTTATTACAACGCAGATGGAAATCCGAGTTCAATGTGTGGTAATGGAGGTCGCTGTATCGTTGCTTTTGCAAAAGAGTTAGGAGTGATAGCTGACAAAACTACATTTGAGGCTGTTGATGGAGTTCATGAAGCTACAGTAGAAAAAGGTTTGGTACATCTTAAGATGCAAGACGTTACTGAAATTAAAGAGTTTGAAGACCATCTTTTTTTAGATACCGGTTCACCACATCACGTGCAATGGGTTGCTGATATTGATGCTTTTGATGTTAAAAAGGAAGGTGCAGCTTTACGTTATGGAGCGCTTTATGGCAAAGCCGGAAGCAATATTAATTTTGTTGAAGCAGTTGATGGTGGATACAAAATGCGTACCTACGAGCGTGGGGTAGAAGATGAGACTTTAAGTTGTGGTACAGGAGCTACTGCAGTTGCTCTAGCCATTCATAAACAGAATAAAGTTTCTCAAAGCAGTATCCCTTTACAGGTTGAAGGCGGTCAGCTTCAAGTGACGTTTGAACCACAGGAAGATGGATATAAAAACATATTTTTAATTGGTCCTGCAGAAAAAGTTTTTGAAGGCGTATGGAAGGTTTAACCTTAAAAGGACAACTCGTATACTTAAGAGCATTAGAGCCTGAAGATCTCGATCTGGTTTTCAAAATTGAAAACGATGAGGATCTCTGGGAACTTACAACGACATTGACTCCTTTTTCAAAATTTTTATTGAAGCATTACATTAAAAACTCGCATAAAGATATTTATGAAGCTAAACAATTGCGTTTGGTTATCTGCAAAGCTATTGATGACGAGGCTTTAGGAATGATAGATTTGTTTGATTTTGATCCCAGAAACCAGCGTGCCGGTCTGGGGATTTTGATTTTTAGTACATCAGATCGTGGTAAGGGTTATGGAGCAGAAGCACTCGATTTAATTACACGTTATAGTTTTAAACATTTGAATGTGCATCAGCTTTATGCTAATATTTTAGAAGAAAATAAGCCGAGTATTAAGCTTTTTGAAAAGCAAGGTTTTGAGGCTGTAGGATTGAAGAAAGACTGGACTCGTATAGCGGGAACATTTAAAAATGAATATTTATATCAATTAATACATAAAGATGTACATTAAAAAAATAATTGCGGCGACCGCTTTAATAGGGCTGGTTATTGCCGGGATTTTTGCATATACTATTTACGGCAAATTTTTATCTCCTAATACGGCATTTAATAATGATGAAGCTCACGTGTATATTGCTTCAGATGCAACGTATCAAGATGTGAAAGCAGAGTTGGGACCTTTATTGAAAGATGAGGAATCTTTTGATCAGGTCGCAAAGCGGAAAGGCTACATAAGTAATATCAAAGCTGGTCATTTCATAATTAAAAAGGGTAGCAGTAATAATGATATTGTAAATTCAATACGTAGCGGAAACATTCCTATTAAAATTTCTTTCAACAATCAGGAGCGTTTAGAGGATTTAGCCGGTAGAATAGGACAGCAACTAGAGGCTGATAGCACAGAACTGATTTCAGCTTTTAAAGATGCTGAATTTCTAAAAGGGAATGGTTTTGAGGAGGAAACAGCGCTTAGTATGTATTTACCTAATACCTATGAATTTTACTGGAATACAGATGCAAAAGCATACCGAGACAAAATGTTTTCTGAATACAAGCGTTTTTGGACGGAAGAACGTAAAGCTAAAGCTGAAGCACAAGGTTTAACACCAAATGAAGTTTATGTTTTAGCTTCAATCGTACAAAAAGAAACCGCAAAAACAGATGAGCGACCTCGAGTTGCCGGAGTTTATCTTAACCGTTTACACAATGGTTGGAAACTAGATGCAGACCCAACAGTTATTTATGCTGTAAAAAAAGAAGCTAACGATTTTGATCGCGTCATCAAACGCGTGCTCTATAAGGATTTGGAGACAGATTCTCCATATAATACGTACAAATATGGCGGTTTGCCACCAGGCCCCATCTTCATGCCCGATCTTTCAGCTATTAATGCTGTGTTAAATCCAGAGTCTCACCAATACTATTTTTTCGTTGCAGACGTTTCTAATCCCGGCTATCATCTTTTTGCAAAGACTGTAGCCCAGCATAATGCAAACAGACAGCAGTATATAAATTGGATAAATAAGCAAGGAATTAACCGTTAAGCCAACAAATGTTAAATGTTTGTCTTTTTTTCAATAGGTGATTTTATACACGGTTAAATATCTAAGAAAAAGAGTTTTATTTCGTAAAATACAACACATTTTATGAAAACATTGATTTTAGTAAAAACTTAACCAATTCATTGTCAATCGCTTATATTCTATTCGTATATTTGCACGATAATATAGACTGGTAATTTAGTAGCGTTCATCTACCGGTCTGAAATTTAATTTATGACGAAAAACATTGTAAAATTAGCAGCGTTACCTTCTGTATTTGGTTTGGTGGCATTAAGTATGTCAGTTAAAGATGCAGATAAACCTCGTGAAAATTCTACTGAAGGTTTAGAGTTATTCTACACTGTACCACAATTTGATGAGACCGATACTGCTGTATTGGATAAGACTTCAAATTTAAATCTAGCCACGCCCGGGAAATCATTTACCGGCTTCAAGGAGGCATTGGGCTTTAAAGAGTCTCAAAACGATTACAAACGTATCAATCAATTAGGTTATTTAGGAAAATACCAGTTCGGTAGGAGTACTTTATTGCTTTTAGGAGTTACTGATACAGATGAATTTATAAACAATCCAAGGTTACAGGAGAAAGCATTTGTTGCAAATGCATCTCGTAATAAATGGGTACTTAGAAAAGATATTAAGCGCTTTACCGGAAAGGTTATAAATGGAGTTAAAGTTACAGAATCCGGAATTTTAGCAGCTGCTCACCTTGCAGGTCCAGGTAGTGTAAAAAGTTATTTACGCTCGGGTGGAGTAGAAGGTTTTAGAGATGCTTTTGGAACTTCGGTTTACAGTTATATGAAAAAGTTTGCAGGCTATGATGTTTCATTCATTGAGCCGAATAGAAATGCAAAAGTTGACTTAGATAGTTAAAATTTAAAAGACATATGAATTCTAAAAAAGCGACCGTCAGGTCGTTTTTTTAGTTTTGTATAATAAACAGCGCAGGCCGTTTATGTAAATCTGGTTTTTTATTTTGCCAGATTGAGATGGGTTTTGTCACAATGAATTCTGTAGGAAGTGTGATGTCACAGGCAATACAAAGTCGGGTGCTAGGGTGTAGCGTGCTACACAATTCATCAATCATTTTGTTATTGCGGTATGGAGTTTCAATAAACAATTGAGATTGGTTATAATCTTTAGAAATGCGTTCCAGACGTTTCAGTTCACTGCGTCGTTCTTTAGAATCGATCGGTAAATACCCGTTAAAAGCAAAGTTCTGACCGTTCATACCGCTACTCATCATCGCCATTAAAATAGAAGAAGGCCCCACTAAAGGAATCACTTGTATTCCTTTTTCGTGAGCAAGTCTTACTACTTCGGCGCCGGGATCTGCAATACCGGGAACCCCGGCTTCAGACATTAAACCGATTGATTTTCCTGCTAAACAAGAGTCTAAATATGCAGGAACTTCGGTAAATTCTGTGTGCTTATTGAGAGGATGAAGTTTTAAAGATGGCTGTGGTTTTTCTTTACAAATCTGTTTGATAAATCTTCGAGCTGTTTTCTCATTTTCAACCACATACTCGTCAATTTCAGTAATTATTTTCTGAACCAAACCCGGCATAACTTCCAGAGGATCAGTATCTCCTAATGTTACAGGAATTAGATACAGTTTACCGTACTCAGGTTTTATATGCATAAAATAGAATTATTTAGTCAGGCGCTCAGCTAATTTGGTTGTAGCTTCGTCAAGCATTTCGTAAACTTTATCAAAACCACGTAAACTGTCGTTATAAGGGTCTGGCACATCTACACGCTCTCCCGGAAATATCTCATCTAAAATAAGATGGACTTTTTCTTTATCTCCATCGTTGCGTACTTGCCCAATTACATCTTCGTAGTTGTAATTATCCATCACAAAAATATGATCATAGTGGCCAAAAAAAGCAGGTTTAAATTGCATTCCGCGTTGATCTGAAATGTCTAAGCCGTTTTTTTGAGCGACCGCAATACTTCGAGAATCAGGTAAACTGCCTACATGCCAATGACCAGTTCCGGCAGAATCTACTTCAAAATTTTCTGTATCTAATTTAGATTTTAGTAAACCTTCAGCTAGTGGGGATCTGCAAATATTACCTAGGCAAACCATTAAAATGCGTGTTTTCATTATAGGTAAATTTTTCGCGAAAGCGTAATTTTTAATTTATAGCAGAAAAGTATCAAAACTCAACTCAAGAGTTAATTACATCGTGAGTTTTTTGTTTAAATCTTCTACGTATTTTTTGAACTGTTTGTCTGTAGTTGATAAGTTATCAACGGTCTTGCAAGCGTGTAGAACGGTAGCATGATCACGTTTACCTATTTGAGAACCAATGCTGGCAAGAGAAGCTTTAGTTAGTTTTTTAGCAAAAAACATAGCGAGTTGTCTTGCTTGAACAATGTGACGCTTACGAGTTTTAGACTGTAGCGTATCTACATCCATCTGGAAATAATCACTTACTACTTTCTGAATATAATCTATAGAAACCTCGCGTTTGGTGTGTTTGACATAGTTGTCAACAATTTTCTTAGCAAGTTCAAGATTTATTTCTTTTTTATTGAAAGAAGAATGAGCGATTAATGAGATGATAGCCCCTTCTAGCTCTCTAATGTTAGTTTTGATATTATTTGCTAAAAATTCAACAATATCTTCTGGCATTTCTACACCATCTTGATAAAGCTTGTTTTTAATGATAGAAACACGTGTCTCAAAACCAGGCTGCTGCAATTCTGCAGAAAGTCCCCATTTAAAACGAGATAGCAAACGTTGTTCGATATCCTGCATGTCTACAGGAGCTTTATCACTAGTTAAGACGACTTGTTTTCCATTTTGGTGTAAGTGGTTAAAGATGTGGAAAAATACATCCTGAGTACCAGCTTTACCAGATAATAATTGGATGTCATCTACTATAAGTACATCTATAACCTGATAGAAATGAATAAAGTCATTTCGGTTATTCTTTTTAACCGATTCGATATATTGTTGCGTAAATTTTTCGGCAGAAATATAAAGAACTGTTTTATCTGGGTAGCGATCTTTTATTTGTACACCAATAGCATGAGCTAAATGTGTTTTTCCTAGACCAACACCTCCAAAAATAAGTAGCGGATTAAAAGAAGTTCCACCAGGTTTGTTGGCAACAGCCATACCAGCAGAGCGGGCAAGACGGTTAGAATCACCTTCTAAAAAGTTATCAAAGTTGTAATTAGGATTCAATTGAGATTCTATCTCAAGATTGCGAATTCCCGGAATTACAAAGGGATTTTTTAGTTCAGGATTTTTATTCTTAAAAGGAGCATCAACCTCTTGCGACTTCATCTTATTTGATCGGTTAGTACTCGGTATTTTTTCGGTGAAAGGTTGGCGGTTTCCGTAGGTGTTTTCCATACGAATAACATAAACCAACTTTGCGTGTTCTCCCAACTCTTTAGTGAGGGAAACTTTTAAAAGCTTCACATAATGTTCTTCTAACCATTCGTAAAAGAATTTACTAGGAACCTGTATGCTTAGTGCGTTATCTGTAAGTTTAACTGCTCGAATGGGCTCGAACCAGGTTTTGTAAGCCTGCGGGGTTATATTGTCCTGAATAAATGAGAGACAATTATCCCATACTGTTTGCGCAGTCATACTCATTCTTTTGGTTAAATTTTAAGTTATTTTTGTTTTCGGACAACTGAAAAGTGAGAAAATAAAGAGATCTTCGTTTCGTTCAGTGCGGGGCAAATATGTGAACAAAAAATGTAATAAAAAAAGAAAATTAGATTGCTTTTTTAGAATTTTTTACGCATACTCTTTCCGAGCTATAATCTAAGAATTTATTTGTTAATAACTATATGAAATCACATACAACTTCTGTTAAAGTTAGATATGCAGAAACAGATCAAATGGGTGTTGTACATCATGCTAATTATGCTGTATACCTGGAGCTTGCGCGAATTGAATGGCTAGAGGCTATAGGAATTTCCTACAAAAAAATGGAGGAAGAAGGAATAATGCTACCTGTTTATGGCATGCAGTTTTATTTTTTAAAACCTGCGCTTTTTGATGATATATTAACTGTTAAAACAATGCTTAGAAAAGTACCTCGTGCGAGTATAGTTTTTGACTATGAAATTTATAATCAGAATCAAGAATTGCTTACCAAAGCAGAAACAACCTTGGTTTTTGTAGATATGTCAACAAACAGACCTACAAGATGTCCAGAATATGTTTTAGAGAAGTTAAATGTATATTTATCCAATAATTGATATTTCGATGCCAAAAACAGCGTTAAAACGTTCTTTAATACGATTTAAATGATTTTTACGAACACTTAGTGTAATTAAGCAGCTCAATTCCATTTTTTGTTCTGCAATATCTAATTGTTCCTCTTTAATAATTCGCATTACTGTATGGAGCAATGGATATTCAAATTTTAATTGAAGTTCTTCGGTGATTAGTTTTATAACAATAGTTGAAGCTTCTAAGGCTAATTGGGCTGCTGTTTTATAAGCTTGTATTAACCCACCAACACCAAGGTTTGTACCACCGTAATATCTAATCACTGTTACCAGTGTTTGTGTTACATCAAAAGACTGCAATTGGCCATAAATGGGTAAGCCTGCAGAATTGCCAGGTTCGCCATCGTCATTAGCACGATAATGCTCGTAATTCTTACCCAGTTGCCAGGCGTAACAAACATGTGAAGCTTTATTGTGTTTGTTTTTTAAATCGGAAACGATAGCCTCAACTTCATTTTCATTTTTTACCGGATGCGCCTGACCGATAAATTTACTTCCACGGTCTTTGAAGAGTGATTCTTCTCCGGTTTTAGCGAGGATTTTATAAAAGTCTGCTTCTTTCTGCATTATTCAGTTTTTACTAGATAATCGAGATTTAAACACTCCGAGACTTGCTTCGAAGTCAAAAGAAATTTCTATTTTATGCCTTGTGGGCTTTCTTAAAAGTGATTTACAATTGCGATTAGTATGATACTCAAAATAGCAAAACCTATCCCGATCCAGTTCTTTGCGGAAAGTTTTTCTTTAAAAAATAAGATTCCTATTAAGGTTGCGACCATTACGATACCTACATTATTTATTGTAAAAACGGTAGAACTTTCTAAAGTGGGATGTCTTAGTGCGCGTACCAGAAAGTATATCGAAAAATAGTTAGGTACTCCCAAAGCTATTCCGCCAATACTATTTTTGAGTTCAATCTTTTGACTGCCTTTGATCAACTGAAAAATCAAAACGGAAACACCAAGTATAAATGCTGTTGCAAATATCATTGCAGAAAAGAGTGGTACATCTTGTTCTGAAACAAAACTATCTTCCAGATATTTTATACTCGTATCAATAAGTCCGCTTCCTAAAAAAACTAAAATTGGGAATATCAGATTTTTCTTAGCTGGTTTGCTAGAATCTTGCTTTTTTATGGAAACCAAATACACGGCAATTAGAGCAAGAAGAATTCCGGCTATTTTTAGTATTGCAGCATTTTCATTGTAATAAATTAACCCGAAAGCAATTGGGATGACTACACTCATTTTAGTCGCTACAGAAACCACTGAAAGTCCGCTGCGTTGTGTGGTTATCGCCATTAAATTGAAGATAACAATAAACAATACTCCTAGAAAGAATGTGCCGGGTAGCCAAGAATACGATGCAAGTTTACTCCAGTTAATTGGTTCTGTATATGCTGCAAAACCTGATGCACAAGCAATGATATAGTTTATAACGATTGCTTGAAAAGTGTTTATACCATATTTATCAAAAAGCTTAAAAACTAAAAAGATGATACTGGAAGCTAATATGCTTAAAAACAAATAGATCAAAATAGTGCTTTTTTGACTTCAAACAGTTGTGTCACATCTTCAAAATCAGGTTCTAAATGCCAGGTATGAATTCCCATTGAAGAAGCTGCAGCGGTATTTAAAATAGTATCATCTATAAATAGCGTTTCATTTGCTATAAGGCCATCTTTGCGCAGAACGTAGTCGTAGCTATCAAGATCTGGTTTTCGTAAATTGATTTGCTGTGAAAGATAAAAACGTTCAAAACAACTTTGGAATTGAGAATAGCGTACCGCTCCCATATTTTTAATAACCTGCTCAATGTGGAGGTCATTGGTATTGCTCAACAAAAGCAATCTGTATTTTTTAGATTTAGCTAGATCTATAATCCAGTCTAGTCGCTGTTGTGGAAAATCAAGAATGATACTATTCCATGTCTGTTGAAAAGATAAAACCGTAAGTTGAGGGAATTTTTTCAGGTAGTTTTCTGTTAGTTGATCACTGGTGATTAATCCTTTTTCATACGTATTGTGCCAGGTGATCATGTCGTTATCTATAGTTCTGATTCCCATTTTAGCTAATGCTTGCTCGGGGGCTTTTTTGTCGAGATTGATGAATACATCCCCAAAATCGAAGAGTAGATTTTTAATCATTTGTAGAACTATAGAACGTTAATATGTCGTCGTTAAGCATTGTGTTTTTAGAATTTTGAATAGCTTTAAGTACAGGAGCTTTTACGCCGGATTGAAAAATAGAACTTCCTTTAAAAACCCGGGCTTCATCCCAAATTTTTTCATCTATAAAAGCTTGTAGTGTTTTCGCCCCACCTTCAATAATTACAGACTGTAAACCTTCTGTATAAAGAGCTTCACAAATCTGAGCAGGGAGATTTTTCGTAAAATCTACTTTTATGTACTTAAGGTTGGGTTTGTTTTCTTCTTCAAGTGTTGTGATTACAAGTGTTGGCACTTGTTGATCAAAAACAGTAGCTTCTTTAGATAAGCTTAACTCCCGATCAATGATAATACGAGTAGGAGAATTGCCTGCCCAATCGCGAGTCGTCAAACTGGGATTATCAGCTTTTACGGTATTAGCACCTATTAATATGCTCTGTTCTTCAGCGCGCCATTTATGTACAAGTTGTCGGCTTGTTTTTGTTGTGATCCAGAACGGTTCTTTTTTGTTTCGGCTTTCAGCATCTGGAGCGATAAAACCATTTAGACTTTCAGCCCACTTGAGAATGACATAAGGACGCTTTTTCTGATGAAAAGTAAAAAAACGTTTATTCAGAGTTTGACATTCTGTTTCTAAAATACCTACAAGAACTTCACAACCGGCATTTAGCAATTTTTTGATACCTCTACCCGCAACTTCAGCAAAGGGGTCAACGGTTCCTATAACAACTTTTTTAATTCCTTTAGCAATAATAAGATCACTACAAGGTGGTGTTTTACCAAAATGACTACAAGGCTCCAGGCTTACGTAAATCGTAGATTTCTCAAGTAGTTCTGTTTCCTTTACGCTATTTATAGCATTAACCTCGGCGTGAGGTTGACCAGCTTTTTGATGCCAGCCTTCTCCTATAATTTTGCTGTCACAAACGATAACACTACCCACCATTGGGTTAGGATAGGTGTTTCCTAGCCCGTTTTTAGCCAGTTGTAAACAGCGAGACATGTATTTTTCGTGTATCTTCACAAACTCAAAAGTACCATTAAAAAGTAAGAAAATCGATGCTGCAAATCAGACCGGTAGAAAAAGCTGATAATGTGAAGTTAGCAATTGTTCTAAGAGCTGTTTTAGTTGAAATGGGCGTGCCTAAAGTGGGCACTGCATACGAGGATAAGGCTTTAGACTGTATGTATGAAACTTATGCAGAAGCAAATGCGCAATATTTTGTGGTAGAGCAAGATGGTGCAATTTTAGGTGGCGCGGGTATTGCTACATTAGCCAATTGTGATGGACCTGTTTGCGAACTTCAAAAAATGTATGTTTCTTCAGAGTTGAGGGGGCAGGGTGTAGGGAAACAGCTTATGGATGTATGTTTTGAATTTGCATCAAAATCAGGTTTTGAGCAGGTTTATATTGAGACGATGCCGTATATGGAAGCTGCTCAGAAACTCTATAAGAAAAGTGGATTTTACTATATAGACGGACCAATGGGTAATACGGGACACAATGCCTGCCCGGTTCATATGCTTAAAGATTTTTAGAGTAGATGATATTAAGCGAATACAGAACTTATTTTTACGAGCAATTAAATGCTTTATATCCTCAGGAAGAACGCGTGACTTTTTTTAAGGCTTTCGCCGAAAAATTCCTCGAAATGCAACCCGTACAGATTCCTATAAGTTTAAATAAAGAATTGACGGGAGCAGAAGTAGCAGCATTAAATGAAGCGCTTTTAAAACTGAAAAATCACGAGCCTTTACAATATATACTAGGCGAGACTGAATTTTATGGTTTCCCTTTTAAAGTTGCTCCCGGAGTGCTTATCCCGAGACCAGAAACCGAAGAATTGGTAGATTGGATCTATCAGGATTTTAAAAATAAGAGTGATTCAATTTCAATTCTTGACATCGGTACGGGTAGTGGCGCTATAGCAGTGAGTTTAGCTAAATTAATACCTGAAACATCGGTCAGTGCGATTGATATTTCTACTAAAGCTTTAACAATAGCCAAGAATAATGCAGTGCTTAATTCTGTTGAAGTTAATTGGATAGAACAAGATATTTTATCAACAACTGGTTTAGAGCAAAGCTATGATGTGATTGTGTCAAATCCGCCTTATGTGCGTGATTTGGAAAAGGTAGAAATTCAGCCTAATGTGCTTAATTATGAGCCTCACGAGGCGCTTTTTGTTGCAGATGATAATGCGTTAGTATTTTATAAAAAAATAGCAGAGCTTGCATTTCAAAGTTTAAAACTTAACGGAATTTTGTATTTTGAAATCAATGAGTATCTAGGAAATGAAATGCTAGAGCTCGTGAAAAATAATGGGTTTGAAAAAGTAGAATTACGAAATGATTTTGCGGGAAAACCCAGAATGCTAAAAGCAAAACGTACATGAAAACTTTAAATTCTATTTGTGTCTTCTGCGGAAGCAGTGAAGGTAATGATCCTGAAATTATTAAACAATCAGAATTGCTGGGAGCAGAGCTTGCAAAGCAAGAAATCACTTTGATTTACGGAGGTTCTCAATTGGGTATTATGGGACGCGTTGCGCAATCGTGTTTATTAAATAATGGGAAAGCAATTGGTATTATTCCGGAATTTTTGAAGACTCGGGAGATTGTACATACGGGTCTTGATCAACTCATTACTACCGAAAATATGCACGAGCGCAAGCTTAAAATGCAAGCGATTAGCGACGGTTTTATAACGCTTCCGGGAGGTTTTGGTACGTTTGAAGAGCTTTTTGAAATCATTACCTGGAGTCAGTTAGGCTTGCATCACAAGCCAATAGGGCTGCTCAATACTAATGGCTTTTACGATCACCTTATCGCAATGCTTGATGAGATGGTAGCTCGTGGATTTCTTAAACGAGAAAACCGCGAACTTTTAATTGAAGATGCAGATGTGGAAAAGCTATTAGGGAAAATGAAAAGTTTTGAACCTGATCTCAATTCAAAATTTTTAAAACCAGAGAATACCTAAATTTTAATTGGATTTTAACTCCTCAAGGTTAAATACAGAATTTCAGTTTATGACTACCCTAGAAAAGATACAGGCTTTACGCGAAGAACTCAGACATCATAATTATAATTATTATGTGCTGGATAAGCCTGAAATTGACGATTATACTTTTGATCAAAAATTAAAAGAGTTACAAGATTTAGAAGAAATGCATCCAGAGTTTTATGATGCTAATTCACCCACGCTTAGGGTAGGAGGGCAGGTAACTAAGAACTTTGCTACAGTAAAACATGAGTCGCGCATGTATTCTCTGGCAAATAGTTATTCTCAGGAAGATCTTGAAGATTGGGAAACGCGACTTAAAAAGTTAGTTGATGGAGAGGTGGAATATGTATGCGAATTGAAATATGACGGAGCCTCTATAAGTCTTACTTATGAGAATGGAGAGCTGGTGCGAGCGGTTACACGTGGTGATGGTGTGCAAGGTGATGATGTGACAAATAATGTGAAAACCATACGAAGTGTTCCTTTAAAACTGAAAGGAGATTTTCCCGCGAAATTTGATATTAGAGGAGAAATTATTTTGCCATTGGCCGGTTTTGCGCAGATGAATGCAGAACGTGTAGAAGCTGGTGAAGAGCCTTACAGTAATCCCAGAAATACGGCTTCAGGGAGTTTGAAGCTTCAGGATAGTGCAGAGGTTTCTAAGAGACCTCTAGATTGCTTGTTGTATAGTATAGTAGGAGAAAACCTGAATATTAAAAGTCAGTTTGAGAGTTTGGAAAAAGCCCGCTCTTGGGGATTTAAAGTTCCGGATGTAGCTAAAAAAACGGCTTCTACTGCAGAGACTTTTGAGTTTTTGAATTATTGGGATGAGCACCGTCACGATTTGCCGTATGAGACTGATGGTGTTGTGATTAAAGTGAATAGTTATCAACAGCAAGAAGAATTAGGTTTTACGGCAAAAGCTCCACGATGGGCAATGGCCTATAAATTTAAGACTGAGCAAGCAGAAACTGTTCTGGAGAAAATTACTTATCAAGTTGGGCGTACCGGGGCAATTACACCGGTTGCTAACCTAGAGCCGGTTCAACTTGCCGGGACTGTTGTTAAGCGCGCTTCTTTGCACAATGCAGATCAGATTGAAAAACTGGATATACGAGAAGGTGATCACGTTTATGTAGAAAAAGGTGGAGAGATTATACCTAAGATTGTTGGTGTTGATTTTGAAAAGCGGAATTCTGACTCTCAACCTACAGCCTACATAACTAATTGTCCGGAATGTGATACGCAATTAGTGCGGCAAGAAGGTGAGGCGCAACATTATTGCCCTAATGATATGGGCTGTCCACCACAAATAATCGGTCGTATTCAGCACTTTATATCACGAAAAGCAATGGATATCGAAGGACTTGGTGGGGAGACTGTTGCTTTACTCGTAAATGAAGGATTGATAAGGAGTTATGCTGATTTGTATGATTTGAAGAAGGAGCAAGTCCTGCCTTTAGAACGTATGGCTGAGAAATCTGCAGATAATTTGATAAAAGGTATTGAAGTTTCAAAAGCAGTGCCTTTTGAACGCGTGCTATTTGGGTTGGGTATTAGATATGTGGGAGAAACAGTAGCTAGAAAGTTGGCTAAACATTTTAAAAGCATAGACGCTTTAGAGGCAGCTTCAGAAGAAGAGTTGATTGCTGTTGATGAGATAGGAGGGCGTATTGCACAAAGTGTCGTTTCCTTTTTTGCTGAAATCGAAAATAAAAACCTTGTAGATCGTTTAAAGCAAAAAGGTTTGCAATTAGAACTCGATGCTTCTGTATTAGAAAATCAAACCGAAAAACTGAAAGGAAAGACTTTTGTTATTTCTGGAGTTTTTACAAAAGTATCTAGAACAGAACTGAAGAAAATGATAGAAGATAATGGAGGTAAAGCTTCAGGAAGTATTTCTTCAAAAACCAATTACTTAGTAGCCGGTGATAATATGGGACCGAGTAAGTTAGAAAAAGCAGAGAAATTAAAAGTTCCTATTATTTCTGAGGATGACTTTTTAAAAATGGTTTAAATTGATATGCCGGTTAAGCTGGTTATTGCTTATAAATTGGTTTAAAGTGTTTGATTTGTCGTTTAAGAGCTTTTATGGGTGGTTTTTCACTTGTAATTTTATTTTAAAAGAATCATCTTGTTAATACATATTATACATACTTTTTGAAAGTTATGGCAAATTAATAAATAACTAATAAAATTTGAATATAAGCGATCTTATATGAAGTTTAAATACTTATTGTACTTATATATACTTCTGGGGATTATTGAAATTTTCTTAGTGGGCTTTCAAATCAATTTTTCAATTTACTTGAGACCTATTTGTGTTGTTTTGATTTATAGTTTTTATGTAGTCAATGTTAAACGCCATAATTATTTCTTACTTTTTTATTTGACTTGTGAATTGATCAACGAGGTATTTTTTCTGATTGATTTTAGTAAATATTTTATATTGGTTCTTACTTGTTATAGTCTGGCTACTTTTTCTATGCTATACCATATTTGGCCGGTGGTTAAGCGTGCAAATTTTAAAACCGGATGGGGTGATTTATTACGGCCTTTTTTAGGTTTATTAGGAATACTATTTATTTTCTGGGAGTTGATTTTTTTAGTGTTTAAAAATTTGCCCGATTATTATGTTTTCTTTCCGGCATTAACGGCTTTATTATCATGGATTTTCTTTTGTTCAATAATTCCAGCTAAAAACAAGCACCCGGATAATTTTGCGCTATATTTTATAGGTGGTTCTATGGCTGTAATGGCGCCAACGATGTTTATTTATGAATTTTTGTGGTCAAGTTCTATAGTCTTATATTTTTCATTAACCTCAATGCTTTTGCTGAAGATTTTTTTAGTTTGGTATTTGATCAATCTCGATAAAATTTTAAATTGTAAAGAGGAATATTTTTGAAAGAAAACACGTGTTAATCTAGCACTTTAACATATGCAATATTGATGTTTGTTAATTTTTTTAGTTATTTACTTCCTTATTTATTAGTGTCGTTGAGTATATCTAAAATAGATGAGAGAAATAAATAGTAACCTTTATTCGGCTAGGCCTTCGCAAATCTTATATCTAGGCGTATTTAGTTGTGTATTATTTATTTTGATTTCATCTATCAACCACAGTTTTGGTTATTACATACAACCCTTCTTTTACTTAACATTTTACTGGTTTTATTATAAAGCTCTAGATAAACATAATCTTGTGTTTGCTGTTTTTTTGTTTTCAGCTTATTTAGGAGAAATTTTCTTGCTTACAGATGTGGATAAATACTTTGATATTGTACTAGTAACATTTTTAATCGCAGTAACAGCAATGCTTTATACATTTATACCTATTCTTAAAATAAGACCTCGTAAAATCACTAAGGAAATGGTGTTGCAGCCCATAATAGGGGTTGTATTTTGTGTTTATACTGTAATGTATTTGATGAGTATGTATTACAATACAGTACCTAATAAATTCTTATTCGTTTTTGGAGGTATCTTTTTGCTCATATTCACTTTAGTGTGTTTTTTGATTCCGCTTAGAAATAGGCATCCGAGTAATGTTTATCTTTATTTGATAGGAGGAGGCTTACTTATTGAGTCTATTTTATCTTTTGTATATACCTATAGTATGCCAATGCCCATAATAGCGACAGGGGTGAAAATTGCAATTTGTGTACATAAGACCTGTGTGGCTATCTATTTTGTGAAAATAGAAAAGATACGCACAGATGTAGATTATGATGAGTATTAGACGGTAATGGTTTTTGAAGTTGCAGTTGCATTACCTGAAAGGTCAAATTCAAAATCTATTCTTCCTAGATTGATTCCGGCCCAGCCTACTTGGTTAACGATAACATCAAGACCTGCTGCATTTTTAATGATTGTTGGTTTTTCTAAAAAAGTATGTGTGTGACCACCTATAATCAAATCAATATTTTTAGTTTTTTCGGCTAATTTGAGATCTGAAATTTTATCATATTTATAGTTGTAGCCTAAATGAGAAAGGCAAATAACCAAGTCACATTGTTGCTCTTCTTTTAAAAGGCGAGTCATATCTAGTGCTATTTCAATAGGATCCAGATATTGGGTTTCTTTAGATAATGCAGGTGTTACTAATCCTTCTAATTGTATTCCTAAACCAAACACACCTATTTTGATGCCATCTTTAATAAAGATTTCATAAGGTTTAGTCAAACCTTCCATTACAGTGTTTGTAAAATCATAATTGGAGCTTAGCATTTTAAAGCTGGCATTAGGCATTTGTGCTGCCAGCCCATTCACGCCGTTGTCAAAGTCGTGATTACCTATGGTTGCAGCATCGTATTGCATCATACTCATCAACTTAAACTCTAATTCACCTCCATAGAAATTAAAATATGGAGTTCCTTGAAAGATATCACCCGCATCTAACAATAAGGTATTAGGATTTTCTTTACGTATAGATTCTATTAAGGTTAAGCGCCTTGCTACTCCACCTTGATTAGGAAATGATGCATCTTCGGGAGGAAACGGATCTATATGACTATGCACATCGTTAGTGTGCAGAATCGTAATTTTTTTAGACTTTTTCGTTTCAGCAAAAAGATTAAAACTAGGCGTACCTGCAACTACTGCACTTGCGATACCGGTTTGCTTTATAAACGTTCTTCTTTCCATATCTATTCTTTTATAAAACGGTTATCTCTTACCGGTGCTATTGTATCTTGCTCTTTAAAATAATCAACTAAAACATTACGTATTTTATAATCTAAAACCTCCATGCTTTTGGGTTCGCTTAAAAAAGTCATACGGTCACCTCCTTGCTGCAAGTAGTCATTAGTTGCTATAAAATAGGTTTTACCATGTTCTACTGGTTTACCATTTATGGTAGCTGTTTTAAGCTCATCATTTTCATTTAATACAAGTTGCATATTAGAGATTGGGTGAGCGGTACCTGACTTTAAATAAGCAAACATTTCATTGGCTTGATTGCTTGTAATTTCAACAACCACAATGCTGTTTTCAAAAGGCATAATATCAAAAGCAGATCGCATAGTTACATCGCCGGCATTTAAGGTTGACCTGATACCTCCGTGATTGAGAAGTACCGCATCAATATTTTTGCCTGTTCGCTTATTGAAAACCGGGTTGCTTAATTCAAAAACAGCATCTGCCATCATATTACCAATGGCAGTATTGTATGGTCCATCCTTCTTAGAAAGACTTAGTGGCGCGTATGCAAGTACAGCGCCCATTTCTTTATCTATACGCTTTCGGTAAGGAGCCACATAATCTAAAATATCCTGATTTGCTTGAATGCTATCTGTAATAGGAAGTTGGTGTCCTTCAATTTGCGTTAGAGTAGGTTGAGAGTTTTTGCAGCCTAGCAGGCTAATTGCAAGAAAAAGAGAGAGAAAAATCCGAATCATTGACTGATTAAATAAAAGATTTGCTTTGCGCGATAATTAATTACATTTGCGCCAAAACAAATTTAGATGTTTTTAGACGGATGGAAACAGAATTTGCTTAAAACTAAGGTTAAGAAACTTCAGAAAAGTAAGGATGCTAATTCAGTAAATAGCTTAGGAGAAGGAGTGGGGTTGCTGGTTAATATTCATGAATTTCAGGACTTAGAAAAGCTTAGAGAGCTGATGAAGCGTGTATCTGAATCAATTAGTAATACACTGATTTTTTATTCTGAAGAAAAAGCTCAAATTGATGCTGGTAATGCCATTGTATTAAGCAAAAAGGATTTTACATTCTCCGGAAGTTTAAAAAATTCTAAAATACAAGAGTTCGTAAGCAAACCTTTTACCGTCTTAATAGGTTATTACCATACAGAAAATGTATTTTTGGATTTCGTTTCGGCGCAATCTAAAGCTTTGTTTAAGGTTGGTATATCTTCTGATTTATCAGAATTTAATGATTTGACCATTAAATCTAAATTAGAAGATGTGAAACAGTTTGAAAACGAATTGTTGAAATATTTGAAATTATTAAATCGCATAGATTAAGATGCAAGAATTGAAAGGGACTGGTGTTGCGCTGGCAACTCCGTTTAATGAAGACTTAAGTTTAGACCTACAAGGTTTGGGTCAGCTTGTTGAATATAACATATCTGGAGGTGTAGATTATCTTGTGGTAATGGGTACAACCGCAGAAAATGCTACACTGACTTCTGCAGAGAAAGACCTTGTTATCGCTAAGGTGATTGAGGTTAATGCTGGTAGATTACCGCTCGTACTTGGTGTGGGAGGAAATAATACTGCTGCTGTAGTAGAAGAACTTAAAACACGAGATTTTACAGCTATTAAAGCGATTTTATCTGTTTCACCATATTATAACAGACCAACTCAGGCAGGTATTTATGCTCATTACCTGGCTGTTGCGGAAGCATCACCGGTTCCTGTGATCTTGTACAATGTTCCTGGTCGTACGGGAAGTAATGTTTTACCAGAAACGGTAATCAAGCTTGCTAAGGATTCAAAGAATATAATAGGTGTTAAAGAAGCTGCTGGTGATTTAGTTCAGATGATGCGTCTTATTAAAGATCGTCCTAATGGTTTTTTAGTACTTTCTGGAGATGACTTAATGGCTTTGCCTACCGTTTCTGCAGGAGGTGACGGTGTGATTTCGGTACTTGCACAAGGCTTGCCCGGTATTTTTTCGCAAATGATGAGTCAAGGTTTGCAAGGTGATTTCACCGAAGCTTATAAAAAACATTACATCTTGATGCCTGCCGTAGATCTGATTTTTGCAGAGGGTAATCCTTCAGGAATCAAAGCTTTACTAGCAAGTAAAAGTGTTTGCAGCAGCAGTGTTAGACTTCCTTTAGTTGCAGCAACAGAAACTTTAAAACAAAATATTGCAACATACTTAAGCGAGACTGGTCTTTAAGTTTTGTAATCCCTAGAAAAACCTTATTTTTGCCCGATGTTTTTAAGCTTAATGAAGAAAACAATAGTAGTAGTATTGGCCGTTGTAACCTTGGCGTCTTGTAGTGAATATCAAAAAGCTCTCAAATCTGAAGATACAGGAGTGAAATATTCAATGGCAGACTCACTTTACAATGCTGGTAAATACCGTAAATCTTTAAAATTGTGGGAGCAGATTGTTCCTGCATATAGAGGTAAACCACAAGCAGAACGTATAATGTATTTATATGCAGATGCACAGTACCAAGAAGAAAACTATTATTTAGCCGGTTATCAGTTTGATCGTTTTGTTTCGGCGTATCCTGATTCTGATAAAGCAGAGGAAGGAGAGTACAAAGCAGCTGTAAGTTATGCAGAGCTTTCTCCTAATTACCAGTTAGATCAGTCTGAGACTGAAAAAGGCTTGACGCAGTTGCAGCAGTTTATTACCACTTATCCTGAGTCGTCTTATGCTGAAGATGCAAATGAGCGAATCAAAGAGCTTAGTGTGAAAATGCAAAAGAAATCTTTTGAAGTAGCAAAAGGATGGCATAAAATCATGGACTATCCGGTTGCGATTTCTTCTTTAGACGACTTTTTATCAGATTACCCTGGGTCACCTTTTCGTGAAGCTGCATTTTTCTATAAATTAGATTCGCAGTATCAGTATGGTTCAAAAAGTATTAACGTACTTGTTAAACCACGATTAGAAGAAGCAATAGAAATGTATGAGACCTTGATTCGTTATTTTCCTGAAGGAGACTATCGTGCAGAGGCAGATAAGATAAAAGCAGATATTGACTCAATATTAGAAAATTATTCCTAATTAAATTAATGCGAATATTATGGATGTAAAAAATCTAGATGCACCAGTAAATACAGTTACTCATAACAGAAGCGAGATTGATGCTCCTACAGGAAACATCTATGAAGCGATTTCTATTATTGCTAAACGTGCTACTCAAATCAACACAGAAATCAAGAGAGAATTGCTTGAGAAGTTAGATGAGTTTGCTACCTATAGCGATAGTTTAGAAGAGATTTTTGAGAACAAAGAACAAATCGAAGTTTCTAAATTCTACGAGCGTTTACCTAAGCCACATGCTATGGCCGTTCAAGAATGGTTAGAAGATAAAATATATTTCCGCGATACGACTGCAACAGAGTAGTCATGTCTGTTTTACGCGGTAAAAAGGTCTTACTTGGAGTAACCGCCGGGATAGCTGCTTATAAAGCGGCTTTTTTGGTTAGGGGTTTTGTCAAATCCGGTGCTGAAGTGCGAGTTGTTATGACTCCTGATGCCAAAGAGTTTGTTACTCCGTTGACGCTTTCTACGCTTTCTAAAAACGAAGTGCTTTCTACATTTACCAATGAGGAAAGTGAAAATGCATTGTGGAATAACCACGTAGAACTCGGTCTTTGGGCCGATTTCTTGGTTATAGCCCCTGCAACAGCAAATACCTTGTCTAAAATGGCAAATGGTTCTTCAGATAATTTGTTGTTGGCAACCTATCTCTCTGCCAAATGCCCGGTTTATTTTGCTCCCGCGATGGATCTGGATATGTACAAACATCCCAGTACGGCGAATTCTTTTGAACAACTTATTAATTACGGTAATGTAATGATACCTGCTGCCAGTGGAGAACTCGCAAGCGGTTTAGAGGGCAAAGGTCGTATGGCAGAACCCGAAGATATTATAGCTTTTATAGAAGCAGATATATCAGAAAAGCTTCCATTAAAAGGAAAAAAAATTCTCATAACTGCTGGTCCTACTTATGAAGCTATAGATCCTGTACGATTTATAGGAAATCATAGTAGTGGTAAAATGGGTTATGCAATCGCAACTGAAGCTGCAAATCTAGGAGCCCAAGTTATTCTAGTTTCGGGGCCTACCCATCTAGAGCTTAAACACAATTTAGTCAATCTTATTCGCGTTACTTCAGCAGCAGAGATGTTTAAAGTTGTACAGAAGTATTACGAAAGTGTTGATGTAGTAATCGCTGCGGCTGCTGTAGCAGATTATAGGCCTGCCGAGGTTGCAACTCAAAAAATTAAAAAGAAAGTTGATGTGCTGAGTATCCAGCTGGAGCCAACTCAGGATATTTTAGCACATTTAGGGAAGCACAAAAAGAATCAGTTTTTGGTAGGTTTTGCGTTAGAAACTGAAAACGAACTGGAGAATGCTAAAGGAAAGATCGCTCGAAAGAATCTTGATCTAATCGTCTTAAATTCTTTAAATGATAAAGGTGCCGGTTTTAAAACCAATACAAATAAAGTAACTTTCATAACTAGAGAAGGAGCTGTCTTTCCACAGGAATTGAAAGAAAAAGAATTAGTAGCTCAAGATTTATTAGAATTTATTCAAAAGTCATTAGATGTATAAACTCGTAGTTGTTTTGTTTTTGGTGTGTTTTGGACTTCAGGCGCAGGAGCTCAATTGCTCGTTGACGATAAATACAGAGCAAACAGGGTTAAGCAATCTTCAGGTTTTTAGAACACTTAAAACGGAGCTGACCGAGTTTATGAATAATACGACTTGGACTGATCTTAATCTTAAACAACAAGAGCGAATAGATTGTAGTTTTGTGATTATAATTTCGAGTATAGATTCAGATTATTTTACTGCTTCTATTCAGGTTCAATCTTCAAGGCCGGTTTTCAACAGTACCTATAATACACCACTTTTAAACTTCAACGATAAGCAATTCAATTTTAGATATACAGAGTTTCAGCCTTTAAATTACAATCCAAATAGTTTTGATTCTAATTTGATTTCGGTATTGGCTTTCTATGCGTACACGATAATAGGTCTTGATGCAGATTCTTATGAATTGGGCGCTGGCGAACCTTATTTTGAAGAGGCAAAACGTATTGTAAACACAGCCCAACAACAAGTAACGGATGGCTGGTCACCACAAAGTGGAACGCAAACTCGTTTTAGATTAAACCAAGAATTACTATCTCCTAACTTTAGGGAATTTCACGATGTTATGTATGCTTATCACCGTAATGGTTTAGATTATATGGGAGATAATCCTAAGGAAGCAAAACAAGCTATTGCTGTGACTTTAGAATTGTTTAACCAAATGTACGCCAGCCGACCAAACAATTTTATATCACGAGTGTTTTTTGATACAAAGGCAGAAGAAGTGAGGAATATGTTTTCAGACGGGCCGCAGGTTTCTATAAGTAATCTGGTAGATATGCTCAATAAAGTGGCACCTACCAAGTCTGCTTACTGGCAACAAATCAAATTTTAAGAGACCGTCTGTTTTCTTTGACTGTAGTAAATTTCTCTAGTATATTTACGACAAGCAAAACGGCTTAAACTATTTGCCGCCTGAGTATGGATTTTATATTCTACTTTCGGTAAAATTTCATTTAAAAGAACTTAAACCAGAATTTTAATTGCTCAGTTCACTACACATAAAAAATTACGCCTTAATCGAAGAAGTCAACCTTCAGTTTAATGAGGGGTTTACTGTGATTACCGGTGAGACCGGTGCAGGTAAATCTATTCTTCTGGGGGCTTTAGGTCTTATTCTAGGAAAACGCGCAGATATCAGCAGCATTGGTAATCCTGATGAGAAATGTGTAATTGAAGCACATTTTAATGTTTCGGCGTATGCTTTAAGAACACTTTTTGAAGAAGAGGATCTGGACTATGAACCACAAACTATCGTTCGACGTGAAATTCTTTCTACCGGAAAAAGCCGTGCTTTTGTTAACGATACGCCGGTTACGTTGAGTCAACTTTCTGCATTGGGCGCGCGTCTGGTAGATATTCACAGTCAACATCAAACGCTGGAGGTTACCGATGTAGATTTTCAGTTTCAGGTTTTAGATGCTTTTGCTGAAAATGAATCGATTCTAACGAACTATCAGGAGCTTTATCAAGAGTTCAGATCTAAGCAAAATCAGCTTAAAAAGAAGCGTTCTCAAAAAGAGGAAGCTCAAAAAGAAGAAGAATATAAATCCTTCTTGCTGGAAGAATTACTCGCTGCAAATTTAAAAGCCGGAGAACAAGAAACGATTGAGGCATCCTACGATGCATTAAATAATGTGGAGCAAATTACTGAAGGCCTTTCTGAATCCTATCAAATTTTAAGTAGGGAAGAGGTGGGAGTTAACGAGATGCTGCTTACAGCGAAAGTACGTCTGGCTAAACTTTCTAGCTTTAGCCCGCAATTAAAGGAATTGAGTGATAGGCTTGAGGCAGTAACTATTGAGCTTGATGATGTCTCAGAAAGCATAAATGATCTTGCTGCAGATACAGAAAGTGACCCAACCGAATTGGCACGTTTAGAAAGTAGATTGAAATTATTTTTTGATCTTCAGAAAAAACATCAGGTAGCTAGTGTTGAAAAACTTATCGAAATCAGGGATACGCTTGATGCCGAAGTACAATCTTTAAGTAATCTGGATACTGAAATAAATAAACTAGAACGTGAAATTACTCACGCAAAAATCGAACTAGAAAAACAAGCTGCAGCACTTACTAAAAGACGCTCAAAAACTATAAAACCATTAACTGAAAAGCTTCAGCAGATTCTTTCAAATCTAGGGATGCCTAATGCACGATTTGAAGTCAGCTTAACAGATAATATAACCTTTTTAGAAAACGGAAAAAATCAACTTCATTTTCTGTTTACAGCAAACAAAGGGATGCGTGCACAAGAATTGAAAAAGGCAGCTTCAGGAGGTGAATTGTCGCGTATTATGCTGGCAATAAAATCAGTATTGAGCGATTATGCAAAATTACCTACACTTATTTTTGATGAAATTGATACGGGTGTGAGTGGGGAAGTTGCTTTAAAAATGGGGCATATTATGAAAGATATGGGAACCCGTATGCAGCTGATAAGTATTACGCATTTACCACAAATCGCCGGTCAGGGAGCAAATCATTTAAAGGTTTATAAAGAAGATTTAGCTAAAAAAACTACCACAGGAATACGGGTTTTAAGCATCGATGAACGTGTGGCAGAACTCGCCGAAATGCTAGGTGGCAAAGCGTCTTCTGATGCAGCTTTTGACCACGCAAGACAGCTTCTCAACTAATAAAATAGTATATTTGACCACTTAAATTAAACAACTATTATGTCCTATAATTTATTAAAAGGAAAACGAGGTATAATCTTTGGCGCGCTTGATGAAAATTCTATTGCGTGGAAAACCGCAGAACGTGTTCACGAAGAAGGCGGAACCTTTGTATTGACAAATGCTCCTATTGCAATGCGTATGGGAAGCATCAATAAACTTGCAGAAAAAACAGGATCAAAAATTATTCCTGCTGATGCAACTTCAGTTGAAGATTTAGAGGCACTTGTTGCCGGTGCAGTTGAAGAATTAGGTGGTAAAATAGACTTTGTTCTTCATAGTATTGGGATGTCTATTAACGTGCGTAAAGGACGTCACTATACCGATCAAAAATACGATTGGACTCAGAAGGGAACAGACGTGAGTGCAATGTCTTTTCACAAGACGATGCAGGTGCTTTATAAGCAAGATGCTATGAATGAGTGGGGAAGTATTGTTGCTTTGACTTACATGGCTGCACAACGTGTTTTTCCTGATTATAATGATATGGCAGATAATAAAGCCTATTTAGAAAGTATCGCGCGTAGTTTTGGTTATTTCTTCGGAAGAGATAAGAAAGTACGAGTGAATACAATTTCTCAATCTCCAACGCCTACTACAGCTGGTCAAGGAGTGAAGGGTTTTGATGGTTTTATCGCTTATGCAGATAAAATGAGTCCGTTAGGAAACGCTAGTGCTCAGGATTGTGCAGATTACACCGTTTCTTTATTTTCAGACTTAACTAAAAAAGTAACGCTTCAAAATTTATTCCACGATGGTGGCTTCAGTAATATGGGAGTTAGCGATGCAGTGATGGAAGCTTTTGTAGAAGCAGAAAAAAAATAAGCTTAGGCTAAAATTTTAAAATGCCCGAAGTCGATGACTTTCGGGCATTTTTTATGAAATAACCTATCATTCTATAATCGAATAAAAGCAGCCTTCCATTTAAGTTTTTACACATTTTAATCTCAATTATAGAGTAAAACGTAATTTAGCCAAACGAATACTACGCACATAATATGTCAATAGAACTTTCCATAATAATTCCCGTTTATAACAGACCTCAAGAGGTGCAGGAACTGTTAGAAAGTTTTGAGAAGCAGACTTATGCTAAAGCTTATGAGATTGTCATTGTAGAAGATGGTTCTACTAAAAGCTCAAAGGAAGTTTGTGAATCTTTTAAAAACTTGAATATTAATTATTTGTTTAAAGAGAATTCTGGCCCTGGAGCTTCCCGTAATTATGGAATGCAACGTGCACAAGGAAACTATTTTATCATTTTTGATAGTGATTGTGTGTTGCCAGATAACTATTTAAAGTTGGTAGCAGATTCTTTGGAGACTGATTATGTTGACTTTTTTGGAGGTCCGGATGCGGCTCATGAAGATTTCACGTCTTTACAAAAGGCAATTAATTATGTGATGACCTCGTTATTTACTACAGGAGGAATACGCGGAAGAAAAGAAGTGAACAGCAAATTTGAACCCCGTAGCTTTAATATGGGGATTTCAAAAAATGCATTTGAAGCTTCGGCTGGATTTGGAAAAATTCATCCCGGGGAAGATCCGGATTTAAGTATAAGACTTTGGGATTTAGGTTTTGACTCTCGATTGATTTCAGAAGCATTTGTATATCATAAACGCCGAATTTCTTGGTCTAAATTTTATACGCAGGTTAGAAAGTTTGGTACGGTTAGGCCTATTCTTACCAACTGGCATCCAAAAACTGCTAAGCTTACCTATTGGTTTCCTACGTGTTTTATGCTAGGTTTAATTACGGCTTTCATTCTGGCAATGTTTGAGATTTATTTACCTGTATTGTGTGTTTTAGGTTATCTTGTTTTGATTGCTTTAGATTCCTCAATAAAAAATAAAAGCTTAGAAATAGGCTTATTTTCTGTTTGGGCGGTCCTGGTTCAGTTTGTAGGTTACGGTTTTGCTTTTCTGGAATCTAAAATCAAAATAGGCTTGCTCAAAAAGGATCCTGAACAAGAATACCCGGACTTATTTTTTAAATAATTTTAATTGAATAATATATGGCAGATCGTAAAAAACGTAGTAAAAACGCAAACCTTCGGGTTTTTATGACTATTTTGGTAGTTGTGGCTACAATATCTGTCATGATAAAATTGAATCGAAATTTCAGTTTTACGGTAAAAGTTCCGTTGAAGTTTCAGAATTTATCTGAAGATCAGATTTTAAAATCCGCATCTACAAATACTGTAGAAGTAACAGGAGAGGCTAGTGGTTACGATTATTTTAAATATCGTTTCTTCTCTCAGGATTTTCCAATAGATTTATCACAGCTTTCCAGAACTAAAGGTCGTTCATATTATGTTTTTAATAATGAGAATGACGCTTTAAAAGGAAGTTTAGTTGATAGCGAAATCACCTCTTTTAAACCCGATACCGTATTTTTTGATTTGGATAGAAATTTTGAAAAAAGAATTCCAATTATAGCAAGATATGATATCACGTATGCGCCGGGTTATGGCAGTTTAGAAGGGTTTAAGATGCAACCAGATTCTATAACCATTCGTGGTCCACAAAGCGAAGTGGATACCATTTCAAGAGTGTATACCGAAGAATTAAAGTTTCAGGATGTGCGTAATTCTATAGCAGATAGTCTCAATCTAACTTTTGTAAACGACATACCATTAGTAAAGCTTTCTCCCAGTCGTGTTGCATATGCTTTGACTGTAGATAAATTTACAGAAGGTAATGTATCGGTTCCGCTTCAGCTTATAAATGTTCCGGCAAATGTCACAGCTAAAGTATTTCCTAAACGGGTTAATGTGATTTTTAATGTGAATTTGAATAACTATGAGCAGGTAAAATCATCAGACTTTAAAGTTGTGGTAGATTTTAATGAGGTTGATAACCTTTCTACTTCATTAACACCTCAGGTTCTTGATGCTCCAGAATATGTGCGCGATATTCGTTTAAGCGAGAGCACTGTTCAATATCTTTTAGTAAAATGATCACAGTAGGAATTACCGGCGGAATAGGTAGTGGAAAAACCACGATTGCAAAGTATTTTTCCTCAGAATTCGGCATTCCTGTTTACTATGCAGATACTGAAGCTAAAGCTTTAATGAATACAGAAGCTTTGCGAAAACCTATTAAAGAACTTCTCGGAGAAGCAGCTTATGTTGAAGAAAAGTTAGATCGTAAGTATGTAGCAAGTAAAGTTTTTAATGATAGAGATTTATTAGAGCAACTCAATCAAATTGTGCACCCGGCAGTAGGTGAACATTTCAAAAAATGGATTTCTCAACAAGATGCTCCATACATTTTAAAAGAAGCTGCAATACTCTTTGAGAATGGTACGGCTTCAGCACTAGATTATATTATTCTTATTACAGCGCCTAAAAAATTGCGAATTCAACGTGTTTTAGAGAGAGACGATTCTACCGTTGAAGACATAGAAAACCGAATGAATAAGCAATGGGATGATGTAAAAAAGATTCCGTTAGCAGATTTTATAATAGAGAATATAGAATTGGATAACAGCAAACTACAGGCTAAAAATATTCATCGACAAATCTTGCGAGACCGCGTAAATACATAGCTCATTCTTGTTAACATTTGGTTAAACCACCAAAGCGCTAAATGTTAAAATCATACATTTGGACTATGAATAAAAATCTATTTGTACTCCTTGTCGTGCTGATGAGCCTATCTCTCATAGGCATCATTTTTGTGCAGGGCTATTGGATATCAAATAGTATTGAAGCAAAGCGTGGTCAATTTGCTTTTAACGCCAAACAGGTCTTAAAAGAAGTCTCCCGTGATATTCAAATGAAAGAAGTAAATGCCTGGTACAATCCGGTGTTGAGAATGCGGGATAGTCTTGGGGTTCCTGATGATGTGAGTTTGTATGATTTGATCTACAAGCAAGATGATTCCCTTACTAACGAGTCTTTTATTTTTAGAAACAGTATTGTAGAGCAGGATTATAAATTGAGTGCACCTATTCTTGATTATGAAGTTGACAGCCTCAAATTTAAAAAATACCTACAGCGACAATATACTCAAATTATAGACAAAAATGATATTGATAATCCTGAGGTAAATCGTACCAAAGTATTGACCAGAATGTCAGATCTAAGCGAGATAGAGCGTTATAATATTGAGCAGGCTGTGATGTATATAACACGTAAAATACCCATTCATAAACGTGTTGAAGAAGAAGAACTAGAGCGTTTGCTAACTATGGAGTTAGCAGAGCGTGATATGGAAACTAATTTTGAGTATGCTGTATATAGTAACAATTTAGTTACTAATGTTCGCTCAGAAGATTTTGACTTACAATCTCCAGATCAGAATTTCAGTGTTCCTTTATTTACAGATAACGAAGGTAACAACGATTACGAGTTGGTAGCTAATTTTCCGGGAGAAAAAAAATTTGTGGTTTCTTCTGTGATAGGAATGGGAGGGCTAAGCATTTTGTTTACGTTGATTATTGTTATTGCTTATAGCAGTGCTTTGCAGCAATTGGTTAAACAGCGTCAGATTTCAGAAATTAAAACTGATTTTATAAATAACATGACGCACGAGTTTAAGACGCCGATTGCGACGATAAATTTAGCGTTAGATGCTATTAAAAATCCTAAAATAAACGGAAATCCTGAAGCACTAATGCGTTATATGGGGATGATAAGGGAGGAAAATAAACGTATGCATGCTCAGGTGGAGAATGTATTGCGTATTTCTAAACTTGAGAAAAATGAACTTGATATCCGCAAAGAGCGTTTAAAACTTCACGATATTATTGAAGATGCAATCTCTCATATAGAGCTTATCGTAGAAGATAAGCAAGGATATATTAATACACATTTTGGTGCGGTAAAAAGTTCGGTATTGGCTAATGAGTCACATTTTACAAATGTGCTGGTCAATATTTTAGATAACGCTGTGAAGTATTCTACAGATGTGCCCAAGATTGATATCTATACAGAAAACTTAAAGAATTTTATTCTGGTAAAAATTAAAGACCAGGGAGATGGAATGACTAAACAGGTTCAGAAAAAAATATTTGACAAATTTTATCGCGAGCATACCGGCGATATACATAACGTAAAAGGACACGGCCTCGGCTTAGCTTATGCAAAGCGTATGGTAGAAGATCACGCAGGTGAGATCTGGGTACAAAGTGAGAAGGGCAAAGGCAGTACGTTCATAATTAAATTACCACTAATATTTTAAACATAATGGAAACAGAAAACAAAAAAATCTTACTCGTAGAGGACGATCCAAATTTCGGAACGGTTCTTAAAGACTACCTTTCAATGAACGACTATGACGTTACCCACGCCAAAAATGGAATGGAAGGCTTTGAGAAATTTAAAAAAGACGACTTTGATCTGTGTATCTTAGATGTGATGATGCCTTATAAAGATGGTTTTACATTGGCAAAAGAAATACGCGAGAAAAATGAAGATGTGCCTATTATTTTCTTAACCGCTAAGGCGATGAAAGAAGATGTATTAAAAGGATACAAAGTAGGGGCAGATGATTATTTAAATAAGCCTTTTGATAGTGAAGTATTGCTTATGAAGATCAAAGCAATTATGATGCGTAAGGCTACAGATTCTGTTGCAGATAGCAAACAGTTTGAATTTAATATAGGTAACTTCTTCTTGAATTCTAAACTGCGTTTCTTAACGTATAAAGATGAAGAAGCTAACAAGCTTTCTCCTAAAGAAAATGAATTGTTACGTCTGTTAGCATTGCATGAAAATGATTTAATGCCTCGTGAACTGGCTCTTACAAAAATATGGAGAGACGATAACTACTTTACATCTCGTAGTATGGATGTTTATATCGCAAAATTGCGTAAATATCTTAAGCGTGATGACACGGTAGAGATACTCAATATTCACGGTGAAGGTTTCCGCCTTGTAGTTAAGAGTGAAGAAGAAAAAAAATAGTGGTATAGATAAGAGTGTCTCTTTAAAGAGACACTCTTTCTTTTATCGTTTTTATAATATCTTCAGAAGGAGTTTTGCAATCAAACCAGATTATAGACTCATCTTTACGATACCAGGTTAGCTGGCGCTTTGCGAAGCGTCTCGTGTTTTTCTTTATTTCTTCAATTGCAGTTTGCAGATCAAATCTTTCTTCAAAATAATTGAACAGCTCTCGGTAGCCTACTGTTTGTAGTGCATTGAGGTTTTTTTTGTGATGTAAGGAGTGCGCTTCTTCTAGAAGTCCGTTTTGCATCATGAGATCTACACGCAAATTTATTCGATTGTAAATAAGTTGTCGTTCTGCGGTTAACCCTATTTTTAAAGAATTAAAATTTCTCTTAACCCTATTTTTAGCTAAAAAAGAGGAATAAGGTTTTCCTGTACCTATACCAATCTCAAGGGCGCGTATAAGGCGCTGTTTATTGTCTAAATCTATTTTTTGATACTGAATAGGATCAAGATGTTTTAACTGATTCTGTAAAATTTCAATTCCTTCATTTTCCAGTTGCAGTATTAAGTCTTCCCGTATTTGCGAATCAACATCTGGAAAACGATCTAAGCCATTAATTACCGCATCTACATAAAGACCGGAACCTCCTACCATAATCACAAAATCATGCACTTTAAAAAGTTCGTCGAGTTTAGCTATTGCTTCACTCTCAAATAAGCCAACGTTGTATTCTTCTTCTATAGAAATATGTTGAATGAAATGATGCTTTGCCTCGACCAATTCATCATCGTCAGGTACTGCAGTTCCGATTCTCATTTCTTTAAAAAATTGTCTGGAATCTGCAGAAAGAATTTCCGTATTAAAATGATTAGCTAGTTTGATGCCCAAGGCTGTTTTGCCAATTGCTGTAGGGCCTACAACAGCGATTAAAGTTTTATTCATAATGGAGGCTGTATCCGCATTCGTGACAATACTTAGCTGAGTCTTGATGTTTTTTAGCTCCGCAATTTTGACAAACCTGAGTATTCAAATGAAGTTTCTGTGCATTCGGTTTTGGTTTATCTCCTTTGGCCATTTCGGCACTTACAATGCCTGTGGGGACAGCGATAATTCCATAGCCCATAATCATAATGATAGTTGCAATAAATTGACCTAAGGCAGTAATAGGGGCGATGTCACCAAAGCCAACTGTTGTCAACGTAACAATGCACCAGTAAACACTAACTGGTATACTTTTAAATCCGTGTTCAGGGCCTTCTACGATGTACATCAACGTGCCTGCGATTACCGAGAGAATCATTACTGCAAATAAGAAAACCAAAATTTTAGGTCTGCTATCTTTTAAAGCTTTTGCCAGTTTATTTCCTTCACCAATATACCGCGTGACTTTTAAAATCCTAAAAACGCGTAAGAGTCTTAATGCTCTAATAGTTAATAGTGCATTAGTACCCACTATAAAAAAGGACAAATACAACGGAATGGTTGATATGAGGTCAATCAAGCCGTAAAAGCTAAATATATATGCCGAAGGTTTTTTGATCGAAATCACTCTCAAAATGTATTCTATTGTAAAGAATATGGTTATGAGCCATTCTCCAATGTAGAAATACTTACCGTATTCAGCCTGAAGGGTAGAGACGCTTTCAAGCATTACCAATACTACACTCAGAAAAATTAAAATAAGCAGTACAACATCAAAGGATTTTCCGGCAGGAGTATCAGCTTCATAAATAATCTCATGAAGTTTGGTTTTCCAGGTATGTTTTTGTGGTTGTGTCAAAGAGTTACATTTAGTTCTTCAAGTTTCTTTGCCAAAAGTTGTATATGAAATTCTGGTTTATATTCTATTTCAATAACTCCGTTTAAAGCTTTGTCACTGTATTTAGCTAAAGCTTTTTTTCCTTTTAAAACCTGTACTTTAGATATCCCCGAAGGAGGAATTTCTTCAATAAGTCTATCGTTGAGTTTGTAAAATTTGTTGTTCAGATGAGCAACATATAATGGGGTGTTTTTAGTAGCTGAAGTTGAAGCTCTACAAAGGAATTTTATCGGTTTATGTTCAGCGATTGGTTCACTCTCGACTTCATGAACAGAACAATTACAACAGCAAATAAGCAGGAAAACTAAAAATAGATTTTTTATCATAGTTTAATTTTCTAATTCATTCAGTTCCATTATTTTGATCACTTTACGAGAGCGCAAATAGCTTTGAATGATGTGTCTGGCATCACGATTATCTTCCATCGGTGTGATGATGCGTTCTAAAATATCCAGATTGTTCAGCTGGTGATTCAGGTTGTAATAGCCAAAACCTTTAAAAATTCCATTTTCAATTAAAACAGCGCTGCGTTCCTCTTTACTAGGACCACGATCTATGATGATGAAGTTTTTATTTTCAAACGTATGTTTTTTAATGAAAGTTTCAACACGTTCATTATAAGTTTCAGGCGATTCTTCACCAATGCAAGCTCCGTTGCAGGTTTTAATAGTATAGTTAAAACAATTACCGTCAGTCTGATGCAAACCGGTTTTGCTTTGGCACAAATTATACTCTTCAAGCATTCGTGCTAAATATGCTTTCCCAGAAGGAATCGTTGCAAAAGTTATAATGCTGGGCTTGGTGCTGTCTGCTTTTTCTACGCGAAGGTTTAGATAGCCAGCTTCATCTGTAAAACTCACCAGTTGTGCTTTATATTTCACACGTCTTAAGGCTCGGTTGTGTTTAGGCCTGATCTTTTTTATTTCTTCATTCTCTTTGAGAAGAGCAACGAGTTCGCTTCCGGTCTCGTCATAACTCACCGCTTCGACTTCTTCTTGTATTTGTTTTGACTTTCTGTTATCGCTTGTAAAATGCTGATTTAAACGTTTTTTAATGTTTCGGCTTTTGCCAATATAAATTACGCTTCCGTTAGCATTGTGCATATAGTAAACTCCCGTGACGCTTGGTGTTTCGGTAATAAGATCCCGTAGTTTAGTGTCTATTTGTTTTTTAGGATTGAGCTTTATAGACTCTTGAATGATGGTTTTTTTAGTGTCTTTTGCCAGTAATAATTTAAACAGCTTTACTGTAGCTAAAGCATCACCGTTGGCTCTGTGACGGTCTGTAATAGGGATTCCTAAGTTTCTGACTAACTTGCCCAAACTGTAGCTGTTTTGACCGGGAAGTAACTCCTGGGCAAGCTCTACAGTACACAAGCTTTTTCGCTGGTAATCATAACCTAATCTGTCAAATTCTAATTGTAAAATTCGGTAATCAAACTGGGCGTTATGCGCAACAATAATACAATCTGTCGTGATCTCGATAATGCGTTTAGCAACCTCATAAAACTTAGGCGCATTGCGCAGCATTTGATTGTTGATGCCGGTAAGTCCAACTACAAAAGCTTGTATAGGACGCTCGGGATTTACAAGACTTATAAATTGATCTACAACTTCATGGCCGTCATATTTGTAGATAGCAACCTCGGTAATTCCCTCTTCATTATATTTTCCTCCTGTAGTTTCTAAATCGAGTATTGCGTACATAAAATGTTTGAAATCTTATATTCTATAGATTGAGTGAGCATCTAATTGTCGTAATTGCGAGCACCAAAAATAGCACTTCCCACACGAACCATTGTGCTGCCGTGTTTTAAAGCAATAGGATAATCACCGCTCATCCCCATAGAAAGCACTTTAAAATCATACTGGTCTTTAAAGGTATTGTAAATTTTTTCAAGTTGAGAAAACTCACGGCTTATTTGTGTCTCATCGTCTACAAATGACGCCATACCCATAAGGCCTACAACGCGAACATTTGGATAATTATTAGCCGTATTTTGTTCTAAAAAGTCTTTAGCATTTTCAGGAGGCATACCGAATTTACTATCTTCTTCGGCGATTTTAACCTGAAGCAGCACATCAATAATTCGATCATTTTTTTTAGCCTCTTTATTGATTTCTTTAAAAAGTTTTAAGCGGTCTGCACTATGAATCAAACTCACGTATGGAGCCATATACTTAACCTTATTGGTTTGTACATGACCTATCATGTGCCATTGGATATCTTTAGGAAGTGACTCCCATTTATCGGTCATTTCCTGAATTTTGTTTTCACCAAAAACACGTTGACCTGCAGCATAAGCTTCTTCAAGATCCTCGTTGGGTTTTGTTTTTGAAACAGCCACCAGCGTTACCTCTTCAGGGAGAGATGCTTTAAACTGCTTTACATTTTGAGTTATTTCAGACATAGATAGAATTAATCGATAATTGAAATTTTAATGCTTTACAAACCATAAACTTCAATGGAACTTTTGATCGTTTGGTATCGCTTTGTCGTAAAGTTAAGTATTTGTAATGGTCTAGAATAGCTAGAGAAACTCATAAATGGTAACACCACTGCGTAATTTAGGTTGAATGAATGTTGATTTTGGTGGCATTGTTAAACCTTCGTTTGATATGTCTTTGATTTGCTGTGAAGTAGCCGGAAACAAACCAAAGGCAACTGCAAATTTTTGTTGATCTACTTTTTCTTTTATGCTAAGCATATCGTTTTTGCCTTTTCCGTATGCGAGGCGTTTGTCTTCTCGTGGATTTTCAATCTGCAACATAGGTTTTAAAACCAATTCATAAAGAATTTGAGCATCCAGACTTTCTAAAGCGTTTGTAAAGTTTTGGTACTGTTTGCGCAATTCAAGTGTGTAAAAATTTCCAGCGAGATACATACTAAAATGATGCAAAGCGGTCGGCTGAATAAACTCTTCCCCGCGGTTTTCAATTTTAAATATCGAATCTAATTGGATTAAAAATTCATCACTATCCATACCGCAAAGGTCTGTGATCATTCTACTGAACGCGTGTACGCGCAAATGTGATTCGGGTATGATGTAACTCATAAAATAATTATGAGCGGTGCTTTCGGTATTTTGTTCATTTAAATCATCAGCAAGCAATGCCGATGAACTGGAACGATGATGCCCGTCTGCAATGTACAGCTCAGGCATTTCAGCGTATAGATGTTCAATTTTCTCAACCAACCATTTATCACAAACCGGCCACAAATAATGTGTATCACGATAGGTGGTGGTAAATTCATATTCAGATCGCTCCTGCATAACAAGCTCGCAAATTTTACTCAACTCATCAGAATCAGGATGCGTAAGTAAAACCGGCTCCGCATTAAACCCCGTAGTTTTTAAATATTCTTTAAAAACTTCCTCTCGTTGTTTGATCGTATTTTCATGACGCTTGATGTGGTTATTTTGATAATCTGCAACGCTAGCAGCAGCTATAATGCCTACAAATGCTTCAGCATCGCGGTTTACAATTTTATAAACATAAAACGAAGCTTGATTTTCTTCAATAAAAATACCTTCTTCTTTAAATTCCAAATAGCGGTTGCGTACCAATTTAAACCGCTCTTCGCCACTAATTACCTTATGGTATTTGTAACCGGGATTTACAATATGTAAAAACGAATAGGGATTGTTTTCCAACCGTGCTTTACGTTCAGATTTGGTATAGGTATCGTAAGAACGAGACGCAATTAGACTTACTTTATCTCGGGTAGGACGTACAGCTTTAAATGGAATTATTTTGGGCATTCAATCTTCATTTTTTCAATTGAGTTCAAATGTGGGTATTATTTTAGGATAGAGCTAAGCTCATCTTAGATTCTATAATTTTCTTCCTTAACTTAACAAGATTCTCTTCCAGTAAGGATTAGGCCAAACTAAATCGGGTTCTGCTAAGTCAACACAGTGTTAAGAAGTGAATTGAGCTGCAACAGTTTCGGCTTTTCTACTCTCGCTGTAATCGTAAAAACCTTCTCCAGATTTGACACCCATTTTACCGGCACGCACCATATTCACAAGCAACGGGCAAGGAGCATATTTAGGATTTTTAAACCCTTCATACATCACTTCGAGAATAGCAAGACATACATCCAGGCCAATAAAATCAGCTAATTGTAAAGGTCCCATAGGATGAGCCATTCCCAGTTTCATAACGGTATCGATCTCAGCAACGCCGGCAACACCATTGTATAAAGTTTCAACCGCTTCATTAAGCATCGGCATCAGAATACGATTGGCCACAAACCCGGGGTAATCATTTACCGGAACCGGAGTTTTACCCAATTGTTCTGATAATTTTGTAATGGTTTCTAAAGTAGCTTTTGAGGTGCTATACCCGCTAATAATTTCAACCAATTTCATTATCGGCACCGGATTCATAAAATGCATCCCGATAACTTGATCAGGGCGTTTTGTGGCTGCGGCAATCTGTGTTATAGAAATAGAAGAAGTATTACTAGCTAGTATGGCATTTGACTTGCAAAACTCTTCAAGATTTTTGAAGATATCCAGTTTGATTTTGAGGTTTTCGCTTGCTGCCTCAACAACGAGATCTGCCTGAGCAACGCCTTCTTTTAAATCGGTTAATAGCTTTATATTGAGTAGGGTTTCGGTTTTCTGAGCTTCAGAGAGAATTTCTTTGGCTACCTGACGATCTAGATTTTTAGTGATCGTAGCAACCCCTTTTTTGAGAGAAGTGTCATTTATATCAATAAGATTGACTTTAAATCCGTTTTGAGCAAAGGTATGCGCAATACCATTGCCCATTGTTCCTGCACCTATTACAGCTATATTTTTCATAAAAGAAATTATAAGCGAATATTGAATAGAATTTACAATATGCTATATTTTAGAATGTTTTATTTGAATTTCCTCTTAAAAATAGAAAGAGGATTAGCGTAAATTTACGAATTTTTCAACGCTCCAGGCTTCGGGTTTTGCGTTAAAAAGGAGTTTAGTCTTCGCCCATGTGGTCTTAAATAAAAGGCTGTTTCGGTAGGTTTCTAAAGCTTTAGCATCTTTCCAGTAACTGTGTGTAAAGAAAATACCGGTCTCTTTTTCGCCCTGCAATAATTCTAAAAATTCACAGCCTTCAAAAGCGCGAATCTGTTCTTTAACTTCGTCAAAAAGATTTAAAAAATAAGCTATTTCTTCAGGTTTGAACTCCATTTTTACCAGACGTACAATCATAATTTTAGGCTTCTTATTTATTCAAAAGTGATACTTACGGTATCGCGATAATCCAAACCAAAAAGGGTAGAAGCACTTCCCACAGTGCTGGGGTTACTTTTATAAATGGCGAGTTCCAAATAACCCGAAGAGTTGAAAAGAGCTATTTTTTTTCCGTCTTCTTCTCGCTTTGTTTTTTCGATATCAAAATTGATCGCATCACTGTACCGCTCATGAATTTTTTTAAAATGTGCGCGTCTTGCCTGTATGATAAAAGTGCGCCCTTTTCCCACATCATCAAAAAGACGACGGGTGATATTTGTGATCACATTTCCGTAGTTATCAACATAAATCACATTACCTATAATTTGTTTCTGATCGCTGTTAATTACCGGCATAATCCCCGTAATTGCCTTGATTTCTTTAATAGGCTTACCAATAACGCCTAAAGTACCGCCACGAGCGATATGGCACGCGACCTGAACAAAAACATCAAGCTCTGTAAAGTTGGTTTTTATGCGGTCGTGAATATTGATTTCAACAAGCTCCTCAGGAACAATAGTGCGGGTGATCATAGACATAATCCCATTGTTGGCACAAACAAAATAATGTCCTTCAACTTTAACTGCAATATGTTTGTTTTCAGGGTTTTGCTCAGAATCTATACCAATAACATGTACGGTTCCTTTGGGGAAATTACGATAGGCATTCTGTATGATATATGCAGCCTCAGTAATGTGAAAAGGAGACACATTATGCGAGATATCAACAATTTTGGCATCAGCCATTTCGCTGTAAATAGCGCCTTTAACCGCACCGGCAAAATGGTCTTTTAAGCCGAAATCAGTGGTTAATGTTATAATAGGCATAGGCGGTTTTGTTGATATTTTTAAGGGGGATAGTTCGTAAATTTAATTACATTTGTTAAGCACAAAACTAAAGATAATTAACTAGTTTTTTTATAAAATTCTTCCGCTTTTGAACGAACTTATCATCGAACTTTCAGAGATCACGCCAAGGGAATTCTTTGGTCAAAATAATAGTAATATTGAACTTCTTAAGAAGTACTTTCCAAAATTAAAATTGGTCGCCAGGGGCAATCATATAAAAGCCTATGGAGATGAGGATCTTTTGGAAGAGTTTGATAAACGCATCACAATGCTGTTGGAACATTTTGTTAAATATAATAAGCTTGATGAGAATACAATTGAGCGTGTTTTAACCAGCGAAAGCAGGGCAGATTATGAGACTTCTCCAGAAAGTGGTGAGATTTTGGTACATGGTGTTGGGGGGAAGCTCATCAAGGCACAGACCGCAAACCAGCGTAAAATGGTAGATCTGGCTCGCAAAAACGATATGGTTTTTGCAATTGGTCCTGCGGGTACTGGTAAGACCTACACAGGAGTAGCACTCGCGGTAAAAGCACTGAAAGAAAAACAGGTTAAACGCATCATTCTTACCAGACCAGCAGTAGAAGCAGGTGAGAACCTGGGTTTTTTACCTGGAGATTTAAAAGAAAAGCTAGATCCGTATATGCAGCCGTTGTACGATGCATTGCGCGATATGATTCCGCACGAAAAGCTGGAGAGTTTTATAGAAAAAGGAGTCATACAGATTGCTCCTATGGCATTTATGCGTGGCCGTACTTTAGATAATGCTTTTGTGATTCTTGATGAAGCTCAAAACACTACTCACGCACAAATGAAGATGTTTTTAACCCGTATGGGTAAACATGCCAAATTCTTGATTACAGGTGATCCGGGGCAAATAGATTTGCCGCGCCGCGTGATAAGTGGTCTTAAAGAGGCGCTTCTGGTGCTTAAAGATGTAAAAGGAGTGGGTATGATTTATCTGGATGATAAAGATGTTATACGTCACAAACTGGTTAAAGAGGTTATTGCTGCTTATAAAGCGATTGAAAACAGAGATTAAAATTCAGAATATAGATGTCAAATAAAACCATCACAGATACAAACTACAACTTTCCGGGACAAACTCATGTTTACAAAGGAAAAGTACGTGAAGTTTACAGTCTTCAAAATGATTTACTGGTGATGATTGCAACAGATCGCTTGAGTGCGTTTGATGTGGTGATGCCTAAAGGAATTCCTTATAAAGGTCAAATCTTAAATCAAATCGCGACAAAAATGATGCGGGATACTGAAGATCTAGTACCCAACTGGCTTGAGGCTACTCCAGACCCTAATGTTGCGGTAGGTAAGAAATGTGATCCTTTTAAGGTTGAAATGGTTATACGTGGTTATATGAGCGGGCACGCTGCTCGGGAATATAAAGCCGGAAAACGTACGCTTTGTGGTGTTGCTATGCCTGAAGGTATGCAGGAGAACGACAAGTTTCCTACACCGATTATAACCCCGGCAACTAAAGCCGAAATGGGAGATCACGATGAGGATATTTCTAAAGAGGATATTCTTAAAAAAGGAATCGTTTCTGCTGAAGACTATGCTGTTTTAGAGGATTACACGCATAAATTATTTCAGCGTGGAACCGAGATTGCTGCAGAGCGCGGACTCATTTTAGTGGATACTAAATATGAATTTGGAAAAACTGCAGATGGTAAAATTGTATTGATCGATGAGATTCATACGCCAGACTCTTCTCGCTATTTTTATGCTGCTGGTTATGAAGAACGTCAACAAAAGGGAGAGGCGCAGAAACAATTATCTAAAGAGTTTGTACGCCAGTGGTTAATCAGTAATGGGTTTCAAGGTCTAGAGGGGCAAACGCTTCCCGAGATGACTGATGAATATATAGAAAGTGTTTCTGAACGCTACATAGAGTTGTATGAGAATATTACAGGAGAACAGTTTGTAAAAGCTGATCTTGATGCAATTGACAAACGTATAGAAAACAATGTTCTAGACTTTCTTAACAGATAAGTTTCAACACTGAATCATAATTTAAAAAACCGAAAAGTTCAATAGTTACCTTTTCGGTTTTTTTATTTTTAAAATATGGAACGATTAAATCACTGGATTGCAGAAGCTGCTTCATTTGTATGGGGGTTGCCACTTTTGATATTACTTATTGGTGGCGGTTTGTATCTTTTGGTTTATTCGCGTTTTCTTCCTTTTAAATATTTTGGTCACGCGATAAAGGTACTTCGCGGTAAATACGACAATCCTGATGATCCCGGAGAAATAAATCATTTTCAGGCATTAATGACCGCATTATCATCTACTGTAGGTATGGGGAATATTGCCGGTGTTGCGGTGGCGATAGCTGTAGGTGGTCCCGGTGCAGTTTTCTGGATGTGGGTGAGTGCGATAGTAGGGATGAGTACTAAATTTTTCACCTGTACACTCGCTATTCTATACCGCGGGAAGGATGATTCTGGCGCGATACAAGGCGGACCTATGTATTTTATTACTGAAGGTCTGGGCAAAGCCTGGAAACCACTTGCAGCATTTTTTAGTATTGCGGGTCTGGTAGGAGCGTTACCGGTTTTTAATGTGAATCAACTCACGCAAGCTATAAATGATATTCTATTAGTTCCTAACGGAATTGCAAAAGACTTTTCTACAGATTTAACCATAGGTATTGTTCTCGCCATTATTGCAGGAATTGTAATTCTGGGAGGCCTCAACCGCATCAGTAAAACTGCTGCTAAGATTGTTCCGGGGATGGTAGTATTATACTTTTTAGCGGTGCTTGTAATTCTGTTTATCAATGCTTCAGAAGTGCCCAGATATTTTCAACTGATTTTTACGGATGCTTTTGCAGCAAATAATTATACCGGTGATCCAATGCTGGGAGGTATTTTGGGAGCTTTGATTATTTTAGGAATTCGCAGAGGAGCATTTTCTAACGAAGCCGGTATAGGAACAGCACCTATGGCTCACGGTGCTGCAAAAACTGAAGAGCCTATTCGAGAAGGTCTCGTTGCAATGTTGGGTCCCTTTATAGATACCATTATTGTCTGTACGCTGACGGCTTTGAGTATTCTGGTAACCGGAGTTTGGCAAAGCAGTGATGCTAATGGAGTAAGTCTTACCGCAAAAGCTTTTTCTGACGCGATGCCGGGATTTGGCTCTTATGTATTGTTGCTGTGTATTGCGGTTTTCAGCATCAGTTCTTTGTTTTCTTATTCGTATTACGGTACAAAGTGCTTATCATTTTTAGTGGGTACCCGCTATAAGCACACCTATAATTATTTTTATATAGGCAGTATTTTGATAGGTGCAACCACTTCACTGAGTTTGATGATCAATCTGATCGACACCTTTTTTGCACTTATGGCGATTCCCACGATGCTTGCAACCTTGATTTTAGCTCCCAAAGTAATGGCAAAGGCAAGAGTCTACTTTAAGGGCATCAAAAACTTATAAAACCTTAATGCCGCTTTCAACATGTTTTACAAGTAATAGATTGCTTTTTGCTAAAATTTGTGCCTTAAATCTAGCTTAAATAATTGCTTTCAATTTAAAAACTGAAGTATTTAAATCTCGACTATCGAGCAAAAACCCTATAAAATACGCAAACGAGTATTAGCTAGCTTGCTAATTGAAAATGATCGTATTGAGGTTATGAAAATCAAACGTTTACGCTTCAAAATGATTTGAAGCACCAACTCAACGAGGCTAAACATGGAGAGGAAGCTTTGCAAATACTGCGCGATAAAAGCAAACTGCCAGACATCATTCTTCTGGGTTTAAATATGCTTAATATAAACGGTATAGAGTTTTTGAAAATTCTTGAAAATGATTCTGTATTAAAATACATACCTACCTACGGTAATTCTAACGACTTCTAATAATCATAATGATGTAAAGAAATGTTATGAGACAGGCATTACAGGATATATACTAAACAGATAGAAACAGCAAATCCGGAAATATATAAACGAATTATTGTCAGAGAACGCGAAGCGCAAAAAACCGCAGAATCTATTCTTGAAGAAAAATCTTCTGAACTCTACACGTTATCTAACGAATTACAAAAATCTAGCGAGCGACATCAGTCATTAAGCTACCAGAAAAATTCTGAATTAGAGGGCTTATTTGAGAATCTAGTTGATGTTTACTGATTTAGAGGAGTATGTTCTTAAAATGAATGGTGTTGCAGTTTGTTTAATGGGCGGGTTACGACTTTCTTTACCTAAAGGTGGATAACAACACGTTGCTGTTGCAGCGGAAGACATCCTAAGAGCTATTACCTCCGAAGAAAAAAAAGCAAAGATCATTCAAGAACAACAGCGGCAGCTCTTGATCAATTAGTGGGTTGTTTTTTGTTAGTTAGAAGGTAGCCTTTGGGAGAGCGCTGCCTTTTTTTGTATCAACTGAGAAAATTTCAGTACATTTCTGTTTTAGTGGTTTTTATTAATCCGTTCAAATTTTAATTTGATCAAGTTATAAGAAACCTTGTTGAGTAAACCTCAAACTATCATAATCTCGATTATAGATTGAATAAACACGTTTTACAAATCATTTGTGTTGCGGGCTTTTTGAGCCTCAACTGTTGTAAATCATATTTTGATAAACAAGCGACCATGCAATCAGCTGCAATCCCTTTTTCTGAAAATTTTGATTCTCAAACCGATTTTGATCAACTCTGGAAAGATGATTCATTCAACAGTCCAAGATCGTATTCCATTGAAAACAATCACTTAAAAATCACAACCCGTGCAGCTCGTAACGACCGGGTGAAAGCGCATACACGTCGCAAAGATTTTGGTGTAGGCACGTATTCCTGGCGTATATTTGTACCGGTTTTTGAAGAAAACGCGCGGTGTAGTATAGGAGCCTTCTTATACCATAGTGGCAAACCCGCTTATGAATTTGACTTCGAGATAGGCTCAGGAAAGCCTCAACTACGCGATGAGCTGCATGCGCAACCTGATGATGCAGTGGTTTATTGTACTTCGCAAAGCCATCCGTTTGCTTCTGAAGAATTTAAAGTGAAAATGGACAAATGGTCAGATTTCAAAATAACCTTGAGCGATGTAGGAGGAAGGTATTTGATCAAGTGGTTTATAAATAACCAACTCGTAAAAACCTTACAAACCGATGTGAAAACTAAAGTGAAATTTTCTGCTTATTGCAGTTTGGAGAACCTCTCTTTTATGGGTACAAAATGGCCCACGCAAGAACATTATGTGTTATTTGATAGATTTACTTTTCAGCAGTAATATTACGGTGTTCTCAAGATTTTTTCCGTTTTTTTGCTTTTAGCTAATTCATCAACAAGCTAGTCTAAATACCGTACTTTTTGAGTCCATGCGTTTTCTAGTTCTTCTACACGATAGCCATAAATAACTCCTTTTATTAGTTGAGCATTTGGGTTTAAAGTCGCTTTACTGAAGAATTTTTCGAAGCTTACTTGCTGCTCTATCAAAGTTTGAAGTGTGGTTTCATCAAAACCGGTGAGCATTCTATAACTTGATGCAATTCTGTTTGAGTTCTGCCTTTTTGCGCTACGTTACTTACATAATGCGGGTAAACCGAAGAAAAGATCATCGTTGCAATACGCTGATTATGTTCTGGAATGGTCTTCATTTTAGGAATGTTTTTTTATCTCAAATCATTTTAAAATTCAGCCTTTTAGAAGAAATTTTGTTTTGTTCATCAACATAAAAAAGCCCTTTAGAGTTTAACTAGAGGGCTTAGTTTTTTTATTAGAAATGATGTAAAAACTATTGTCCGGTGCCTGTCATGTTACTTTCGGCAACTTCTTCTTGTATGGCTTTATCTATTCTCCCTGCAAGATACATATGATCTGTAGCTGAGTTTTTACGCAAAACATTCGTCATTAAACAGACAATATATTTAGGTCCCCCATTAGGATGTTCAACAATTATTACAGAGTTCATATAGTTGAATACATTGCCGGCATAATCCCCGCAAGCACCTTTACTTTTATCACATTTGTAAAAACTTCCGCTTTTAAAATATACAGCAGCAGAATCTAATTCATGGGAATAGGCATAGCGAATACGACGCTCTGTCTGATACATAATGCGTTTCATTTCTACACTAGAAAGCGAGTCAATGGCTTTACCTTGCTCCAAATTTATTAAGAATTTCATCAAACCTTTTGGAGAACCGATGCTCCCCCCCATTCTGCCTACATAGCGTTCACCACCGTTGGTGAAAAACCCGCCCAGACGCCATTCATCTTCAGTGATTCCCATTTTACGCAAGGGTTCATTTACAACCTCATTGGCAAGTCTGGTAACTTCACCTCGGTCTGTGTCTTTAAACCATTGCATAGCCTCTTCATCAGTCAGGTTAAAGTACTTTTCACCAAAAACTTTCAGCAATAAAGCTTCTCTATAAACTACACTAGCAGCTCCGTTATTACTCACAGCAACCATATGATCTATCCATTCAAAAAGGCTAAAAACGTCGTCTTCACGAGCCGTTCTACGTGATAATTTATCTTGCTGGATATCATAGAGTGGGATGGTGTGATGATCATAAACTGCAAAAGGTCCACCTTTTACACGTTTATATTTCAGTAGATTGATTCGAGCTCCCCAATCTTCTGGGCATAATTTTTCAAGCTGATCAAACATTGCGATTAGAATGGCAAGTTTACCAACACTCCCGGGTTGATATCCACGTGTTTCATTACGCGCTGCATATTTCAGATTGGTAGAGTCGGTCATATCCAATACAGAAATTGAGTAACTCTGATCCAGACCATAAAACAAGCCGCCAATTTTTTTCTGAAAGTCCGGATCTTCCTGCATATAAGCAATAGCGCTATCCGCTTTATTGGTCAAATTCAGTTTAATATCGTCCATAGACAAATAAGCACCGGCCGGAATACGGGTGTATTTGATACTGTCTTTTACAATTTTTTGCAAATAAGCGAGTCGGTCAATGCCGGTGCGCTCATAGCCATCAATAGGGTAGAAGCTATTAGGAACCGAAAATGCAAGCGCAAGCAGGATTACCGGTATGAGGAGCAGGATTTTTTTCATAGTTTTTCTTTAAATTTTTTATTGGCACCGTCAAAGGGTTCAAACCCCCGAGGTAGTTTACTCTAAAATATGCTGTGCTATTAAAATGGAATAGAAAATCTTTTTAGAGTTTTGTATCCATTTCAATATACTCATCGGGATTACTTCTAGGTGAAATCGAATCGAGATAGCCGTTACTCAGCGCATTTTTATTTTCAACAAAAGGTCTAATCTGAAACAACCAGATTTTATCATCCTGAAAACCTAACTCTACGTCGTAAGCACCATCAGGATTGGTATGGGTTTCTTGGGGTATCTTAGTACGAATTTCCTGAGCTACTTCTCGCAAACTCTGAATATTTTGTTCACTTAAAATAGTTGATTCAAAAGTGGTACTGTAAGCTTTAGTTCCACCACTTTCCGGAAGTCTGATATAATCCGGTTGACGGGCAGGAGCAAGCAACCTGTTTCCGCTTGCGGTAATCAATCTGGTTTCTGCAGCCTGACCATCTACGGCGCCACCGGCACCACGGCTAAAGGCAACGGTAAGATCGTCGTCAGTTCCTTCATTGATACCTTTTGTGATCATTACACCACTGTATGCTACATCTACACTAGGAATCACTAAAATTGATGGGAAAACATTCTCCGGATTTGATAAATAAACCTGACGCCATTTAAAACTACGCTCAGTATATGGCGAAGCCCAAACTTTTTTGATTCCGTCTACTATTTTTTGTTCTTCAACAACGTTGAATAAGGTAAGGTTTAGACCGGCACCGGTAAATTCTTTAAGATCTTCCATATTGGTGTCACTACGCAAGAATACAGGTGCTTGCCCCATAGGCTTCCCAAAAATAGAACTGAACGAACTGCGTAGCTCGCTAATGAACTGTGGCTTTAGCTGCATTCTGTTGATCGCATCGCGTAATGTCGCTAGTTTTTTAAACTGAAAATCTTCTACTTGTGCTTCGGCTGTGCCGTTATTACGCATGGCTTCTGCGGAAGCAAACATTTCAGTTAAGAATTCCCAGTAGCTTTTATTTTGTCCCGGCATGGGCAAATCCATATGATCTTTAAAAATCCCAAACGGAATCACCAAACCTTCAACTACCTGTTCCGGAAACATTTTCTTCAGCTGGCCGAGATTAGCCGCTTTAGGACCTGCAAGAATACCACTTGCCGAAGCATCAATATCACGCATATTGAGAATGCTCTTTTTGTCAAGCCTTATTTTTTCAATAGGTACGGCGATTTTTTCACTGTTACGTTCTGTGACTGAAAATAAATCTTTTTCTTCCGCAGACATGTTATCTGCTGGTTTTATGATCACGGTTCCCTTATTAGAAACCGCATAAAAAACAGTTTTACCGTTATAGGCCTCAAGATCTTCTAGGTTAGAATCTATAAGCGCAGCATTAGGAATCCCTAAGTTTCTAGCCAATAACTGAACGTGAGAAACCAGGTTTCCTTCATCTACCGTAGCGATTCCTGCAACGGGTTTTAGATCAGAAGGTGGACGCTTAAATATGTAAATCTTATTATTTGAAACTTCTATCCCATCAGGATTACCGGGAACAACTACCAATTCACCCATCGCATAACCGGGATTTAAGCCGTGAATGGCGCTTTGGTCTGCAATATCCATCACATCGTTTTCCAGATTAGATTTGTTGTTTATAAAATCTCCCAACTCACTTACTGTTTTTCCTAAAGGAAGCGCTACAGATGAGCGCACGCGATCATCTATAAATCCTGTGGCAAGCGGCTCAAAAGCGGTATATTTTTCAACTACGTCATCATAAGTAGCTTTTGCCATAGCAGCACTCCATTGTACAGCACTACGTGAAGTATTATGAATCGTATTGAGTTCGGCTAGTGAAACGTTAGTGTAATTAATAGGTGCAATAATACCTTCAATTTCTTCCCATTCCCAGACTTCCAGAAGTCCGGTTCCTGCAGTAGCATAACTTAAATGATATACTTTATCCAGAAGTTCTTTAAGTGTTTCAGGCTCCCAATCTCCAGATTTTTTCAGGAGCATTTCTTCGAGTTTAAGTGAAACATCAAGTAATGTTAATCGGTCTTGAGCGCGTTGTATTTGAGTAATCTGCGTACGAATGTTACACAGCATATCGCTGATTTCAGGAATAATAGAATATGCCGGTGTATTGTTGTCAAATTTTGTGGTAAACGCTATTACTTGATTTTTTACATCAAGGTCACTTTTGATACCAGAAACTTGAGCATTCAATTTTTCTAAATTGATAGGGGCGTAATATTCAGTAAGTGTTTCTAGTAAATTTTTAAACTCCGTTTTTAATTCCGGTGTAAGTTCATCATCATATTCTTCTCTAAAATTTTGAACTAAAGCGACATCGCTCACATCTGGCTGACCGTGAATTTTAACACGTACATCCATAAATTTAGGGAACTCTTCTGCGATCACTTTAGATTCACTACGCATACGTTGCGCAATATTATCGTCACCTGCATGAGGTATATCTTTGAGCGCTTGTCTTATCAAATAGTAATTAGCTTCTAGTCGTTTATCGTCTTTCAACAACCAGTTGAAAAAAGCAATCCCCCAGGCTTCTTCATCTTCAGATTGTATTGCACCGCGGTAATACTGTGCCTTTTCTAAAATCCAGCCGTTGTCAACGCTTTTTAGATAATTTCCTAGTTGGTATTGCTTCAACCTGCTATGATCGCTGGCAGCGTCCCAAAACTTCGTATTATCTGCAGCTGCCAGAATCTCACCGAAGTAGAGATTATTACGGTCTGCAAGATTTTCAGTTAGTTCTTTGTAACTCGCGTGCTGAATACCGTCTATCCCTTCGGGGCATGGATCTTTTGGCTCACGAACAGTTCCATCTTCACAAAACCAGCGAATTCGTAAGTAAGGTCCTCGAGGATCATTCTTAAAATCTTTGATGGTCTGTTTTATATTCTGAGGCGTAAATTCTTGAGCACTTAGGGTGGCGCCCGTGAGAAGCATTACAAGTAGGCTTAAGCGTAGTGTTGCTGGCATAAAAGGTTGTTTGTCACAAAAATAGGTGTAGAGGATGTTAATAGACTTATAAAAAAGGCTATGATTTTCTTAAATATTAAGGTTTGGAGTAAAATTTAAAGTTTGTATAAATCAAAAAAGTCCGCTACACTAACGGACTTTTAGATATACTGTAAGTTAATCTCTCAATTCAAGTTTATTGAGCTCTTTATAGTTGCGTTTTAAACGCTTTAATAAGATTCCATAGAGCAATTTATAAAATAGCCAAAGTAAGAATAGAAAAACAACAAGCCCTCCTATAATTAAAGCTATAAATGCCAGTGGTAAAGTTTGAGAACCATCTGGGGCAGTAACCATTACTTTCTCAAAATCTGGATCAAAAAAGAGCATTGCAAAAAAGACTACTAATCCAATAACAAACATCAATATAAGATTATACGCCACATAAAAATTGACTGTTCTACGCACCTTAAGGATACGATTCATCAAATGTCTGGTATTGTCTGTAGTTTGAACCTCTTTATAATTTTTATAGAAGAGATATATAAAGAAGCCTAAAACTGCATATTGAAGCAGCAGCGTTATGATTTCAAATTCAAATAAGTGAATTTTCTGGAGTGATTCCCAAGTATCTTTGTTTGTTGTTAAAATATTTATCGCCGTCCATAAAATAAATTCAAAAATAGATACATATAAAATCCACTTCATCAATGATGAGGAGCGTTTGTGTATCATTTTATAGATAGCATCGCCGCTAACCTTAGGAAGGTCTGCCTCCTGGCGCTTCCAGTCTTTTTTTAAAAATTCAAGTTCATCCATCTGCTGCTACACATTTAATAAGTCTTTCAACTTTCCTTTTACCCGGTTCATTTTTACCCTGGCATTAACTTCTGTAATACCTAAAGTTTCTGATATCTCGCTATAGGGTTTGTCTTCGAGATATAAAAACACCAGTGCCTTATCAATATCGTTGAGTTGTCTAATCGCTTTGTACATTAACTTAAGTTGTTCTTCAACAGTGTTGTCGTATTCTGTACTGACAATTTTAAACATCACACTCTCATAATCCTGCGTTTTGATACTACGCTTAGATTTACGGTAGAGCGTAATCGCCGTATTGAGCGCCACACGATACATCCAGGTTGTAAACTTAGAGTCTCCTCTAAATTTTGGATATGCTTTAAATAATTGAATGGTTATTTCTTGAAACAAATCATTGTGCGACTCCTGGTCATGAGTATATAACCGGCAGATCTTATGCACTATATTCTGATTCGCTTCTAGCTGGGTTACAAATTGTTTTTCAAGTTGCGGATCCAAATAATTAATTGTTAGTTACCTATTTGTACATAAAGGAGGTAATATGTTACAGCTAACGCTAAAATAATGATAAACATGGAGCGTTTTGCCGGCTGTACTTTAACTTTGTTACAAATAATTAATCATGAATATCCCTGATACTAAAGAACCCCGAATCGTCATAATCGGTGGGGGTTTCGGCGGAATGAATCTCATTAAAAACCTCAAAAAAACCGGCTATCAAGTAGTACTTCTAGACAAGAGGAATTTTCACACGTTTCAACCATTATTATACCAGGTTTCAACCTCGGGTCTGGAGCCGGAATCTATAGCTTATCCGCTGAGGAAGATCATCAGGAAACAAAAAAATATGCATTTCCGCCTTGCGGAAGTAAACCGAATAGATACCAATCTTCAAAAGATACGTACCGATATTGGCGATCTGCACTATGATCACTTGGTTATCGCTACAGGGACGCGTACTAATTTCTTCGGAAACAAAACGATTGAAGAAAATGCGGTTTGGATGAAGAGTTTGCCACAGGCGCTCAACATCCGTAGTTTGATGTTTGAGAATCTAGAGAAAGCAAACCGCACGGAAGATCCGGTAAAACGTAAGGAATTATTGCGATTTGTAATTGCAGGTGCCGGCCCAACGGGTGTAGAACTTAGTGGAGCTTTGGCAGAATTAAAATCTAATGTTTTGCAGGCAGATTATCCAGATATGGATATCAGTGAAATTGAAATTCACCTGATTGAAGGAGCTGACCGGGTTTTACCTCCGTTTAGCAAACAGTCTTCTGAGAAAGCGCAGAAATTCTTAGAAGATATGGGGGTAACCATTCACTTAGAAACTTTTGTAGGTAATTACGAGAATAATTTAGTGACTACTAAAGGAGATTTGTCATTCAATACCGCGACTTTTATTTGGTCTGCCGGTGTTACGGGTGCATCTATAGAAGGTTTTGAAGTTACTTCTTTAGTGCCTAAACTCAATCGCTATAAAGTAGATGTTTATAATCGGGTTGCCGGCTTTCAAAATATTTATGCTATAGGAGATATCGCGCTGATGGAAAGTGAAGAATATCCAAAAGGACATCCGCAATTAGCGCAGCCAGCTATTCAACAAGGAAAGAATCTTTCTAAGAATTTTAAAAAGATGTTACGCGGCGAAGAACTGAATCCGTTTAAATATTTTGATAAAGGTTCTATGGCGACTATAGGTCGTAATAAAGCTGTTGTTGATATGGGCAAGATTCATTTCGGTGGATTTTTCGCTTGGTTTATCTGGATGTTTATTCACCTCTGGTTCTTAGTAGGTTTTAGAAACCGAATGGTTACCTTCTTCAACTGGACGTATAGCTATATCAATTACGATAAAGCTGCCAGACTGATTGTAAGACCGTTTAAACAGAATAAAATTATTGCTGAAGAAGATTAGAATATTCAGCATTCACTCGATAATCGAGATCTAAACCTGTCTACCGGCAGGTGCCCCAAGGCTTGCTTTGAAATCAAAAGCTCTTTTCTTTTAATACCTTGTAGGCTTGTTTCAAGATGATTTACATAAAAAAACAGCTTCTTTTAGAAGCCGTTTTTTTATGCGACACTGTGAATGTTTTTACTGAATACCTTCCGTGAATTTTTGTATTTCTCCAAATCGGGGACTTAGCGGAGAGAAAAACTGTGTGACCATAGCCCCATGTTTTTTGTTGAGAATAATGAGCTTGGCTTCCGGCTGAAATTCCAGTAGTTTTTGATGAAACAAGTCATTGTAATAATATAAGGAAGGGATTGTTTTGGTTCCTAAAAATGTGAGAATAGGCGGTGTGTTTTCGTCTAAAAAATAATAAGGCGAAGCATTCTTCCATTCTTCACGGTTTGTAGTCCAGGTCACATCATAATAAGCTGTGTTAGTTGGTGGATTTTCCTGTAAGTACTTAAACTGGTCTAAACCGGCAGCGTCATCCAGAATGATTCCTTTTATGTAAGCTGTATTGTCCATATATTTTGGATTCATCACTGCTAAGGCAGCAAGATGACCGCCTGCAGCGTGCCCCATTAAAAAAATACGATCAGGATTTCCACCGTAATTTGCGGCATTTTCGTGTGTCCATTTTATAGCTTTAGCGATCTCCAGAGTCATCTGGTCGTAATTTGCATACGGACTCAAGGTATACCCGGGAATAACAGTAACATAATCTTTAGCGGCAAAATTTCGACCCAAAATAGAATAGGTTTCTTTGTTACCGCTGTTCCAGTTTCCGCCGTGAACAAAAAGAAGCACATCGTGTTGCACTAAAGAATCTTTAGGTTGAAAAATGTTGAGTTGGGGTTCTTCAGCAGAAGCCGAATAATCAGCATCCAGATAGGTGATATCTTCTTTTTTTACCGAACCACAACCGGTAAGTATACTTATGATTAAGGCAAAAAGAAATAGGTGGTTTCGCATAGTTTAAGTTTAGTTGCGTAAGCAGGGGATTCGTTTGAAGTTTGAGTACAATGTATCAAAATCAAAGGACTTTTGATTTTAAGTAACGCATAAATTATTCAATCTTGATTATGGAGTAACGAAGAGAATTAAACTTTATTCTCATACTTCTCGCGTATATAGTTTACAGATCCTGTACTAAATTTTTCTAAGATGTTTAGGTGTATGTCTTCCAGTTTGTTGAGGTCTAAGCAAGGGGCACCGGTCTTATGTTTTCCCAGTTGAGTTAGCAAATTTGCAAACTTCTTAAATTCCGGCATACTGTAAACCGAAAGATTCTGCTTACGTGGAGAAAAACCGATTGAGAAAAAATCGCTTGACGACCGCTGTCGCATGTATAAGGATAACTACAGTGGTATAGCCTTTTCTTGTTTGGTGCTGCCTATATGCTCTGCATATTCTTTTTGTCTTCCGAGTGTAATTTTAATAGGGCGGCATTGAAAAACCAAACCCCAAAATGATTTTTAAATCTGCCCAGTCCTGCAACGTTTTTGCCATCTACGGTGTACACGGGAGCATTCCATTTAAAGGTTTCTACAGTTCTGTTTGTTTAAAAACGGCTCTAAATGTTAACAGCATATTTTTAAAAGTATGCTCTTGGTCAAAATACCGCTCTATTTTGCTGGGTTCTTTCCTAATTTCTGCGTTAAAATAATACCGAAATTCAGCTTGAAATATTAACGATAAATTTAACTAAAAGTGAAGGATTATTTTGTCAAACCAATCAAATTTCAGCATACATTAGTATTATAAAATCATTGAAAACAATGGCACAAAATAAGTCATCTAAAAAGGCTGCTCCAGCAAAACAGGCTCCTAAGCCTGCTGCTGTAAAGCCTGTGAAGACTGCTTCTAAGAAGAAGTAATCTTAAGTATCTAAGGGCATCCAGGATGCAGCCGATATATCTAAAAAAGAAAAGCCACTTAAAACGTGGCTTTTTTATTGGCACCGCCAGAGGGTTTCATGGGATCAAGCCTAATTGTTGGGGACTGAGCAAAAATTGTAGTCAATCTGTATAGAATAGAATGTTGCATTTTTCACTCTCCTAAATCGACTTCTAAATGCACCTTCTTCTAACCTATTCGCATAATCTCGTATAGCTATTCATACACTATTGATAAGATAGGAATACTTAGAGATAACCCCAAAATCAATCCACAATCAAACCATATTCACCCACAGATTTTGTGGTAAAGTGTGGTTGCAGTGTGGTTTCACTGTGGTTTCAGTGTGGTATCATTATGCTTTTGCATAGAAGGAAGGATCAAGCCTCAATGAAGTGTCCAGAGGGTTGATTGAAAACTTATTGGAGCAACGGGAACCGGTAAATTTTTGAATGCTGCTGCTGAAGGCTTAATTGCCGGACTCATATAGAAATTAAAGACCAGCTATTCACACCTGTGTACCTAACTACATTTAATCGTTTTTATCAATATCTGGATCCCGATAGCCTGATTCGGTTTTTAGAAACCAATACCACCTCCAGAAAACTAGCAGATGCTTTTTTATCAGTGGGGAGGATTCTGAGCGTCAGACAGCAGGGATGAAAAGTACCTTAGCCAGCGCCTTAAAACACATCCGTATTCAACGTATTTTTTATGCCACTTTCTGCTGATGAAATACCTCTGAATATCAGTAGTACTGACCATCCACGCATACTCTCCATTGTAAATAATCCCAAATAGATAGTCCATACCCGTATCAAACAAAGGAGCGTTCGTGAGCAACAACCTTCTTTTTTTAATGATGGAAGTTCCTACCATTCGGTTACTCCATATGCACCGAATTCCGGCAAGCTTTAGGACTTATGAAGTTGCAATCTTCTATGGGATGCAGGATAAAATTCAGAATGATATGATGCCAGCAGGGCCATTCTGACTAATTTATCCTATTCGTTCTTTGGTAAAGCCAATGACCCGGATACTGCTGAATGCTATGAACGCTTTTTTGAAATCATCAAAAAAACCTACAACTGCTATGAAATAGGGGAGATAACCTGGAATTTGATACTCGGTTAACCACTGGAGAGAAAGAAAAACCAAAGACTAGGGCGGATGCTTTCTTCCGCTTACAATCAAGAGAATTTAGTACTGATGCTGCTGGTACCGATGAAAAAGTACATTTTACAAAAAATACTCCCCTAGAAAACAATCACAAAGCTTACAAAACTATACGGAAGCTGATTTCTAAATTGAATTTTGAAATCATTCACAAACCAGTACGCAATTACTTTTCTTAAAACGTGAACAACAGGGGATAGGATAAGAATTAATACGTTAAAAATTAACAGTTTTAAATGTATATAGTACATAATAAAAAACGTTTTCGTACGTAGTATATAATGCCCGAAAATCTTCTAGGAGTTTCCATAAATACATTAAAAATGAAACAAATTGAATATTTAGAAGAAGAACTACAAAAAATTCCCAAAGGCTATGTATTCTCCCTTACCGACTTAAAAGGCTTGGCATTAAATCAGGATAGTGTACTTAAAAATTTAAATCTTTTAGCAGCACAAGGTGTCTTAAGTAAACTAGCCAAAGATCGTTTTTACAAACCCCAACAAACCAATTCAGGAGTCTCATTACCAGATCACTATCAGGTGGTAAAGGATCTTTTAGAAGTTGATGGTCAACTAACCGGTTATTTGACCGGTACCAGTATTTATAGCGGTTTAGGTTTGACCCTTCAGCCAAGTACAAGAATTCAGATCGGAGTGAAAATTAGAAAACAACCCATTAAAAGAGGTGTGTTTAAAATTTCATATGTAGTGCAGCAAAATGAAATAACTCCATATTCTATACCTTTTTTGCAAGTATTGGATGTAATTAAAAACATCAAAAAAGTACCACAAAGTTCTACGGATCTAATTTGTTTTAACTTAACCCAGCTCTTAACTGAATTGAATAAATGGGAGCATAAAACACTTCTAAAATACGTATTAAACTACTCCCCAAAAACACGAGCGTTAACAGGAGCACTACTTCATAAAATAGGGTATTTAAAACAAGAAGATTTTGAAATTTTAAAAGCATCTTTAAAAAAGAATACGAGGTATACCTTTGATATCGCTAAAAAGATTTTACCAAACGGCTCAGAATGGAATATTTACTAAGTAATTAATGCTTTGTTAGAGACTTGAAATATCATTTTGGAAAGTTTTAATCCATAATTAAGAATGTTTTTTATTCTTGGCTTAAGAGCTTTATTTTTTTATAAAAAATAATAATTTAACACACTTTTTGTAAAATTTTATATATTTGAAGGCTTTTGTCGATTCAAAAAGTTGTTAGTCGTCTTAAATTTTTAAAAAGGGTGTTATTCCCCTTTTTAGAGAATATCATATCCATAATTTTATGAAAGATAAATACTAATCAAAAAAGAACAGATTATGGAACCTTTTATTGGACAAATTCAACCTTTTGGATTTAATTTTGCACCCAGAGGATGGGCTAAATGTGACGGTCAACTTTTAGCGATATCTTCAAATACGGCTTTGTTTTCACTTTTAGGAACTACATTTGGTGGAGATGGCAGAACTACTTTTGCGCTACCTGATTTGCGTGGTAGAAGTATCGTTCATATTGGACATGGCCCCGGCTTATCTACAATTACCTGGGGGGAAAGAGGCGGAGTAGAGCAACTTTATCTTAATCAAGCTAATATGCCTTCTCATTCTCACGCCTTAATAGATGGTGTAGCAAATGTAACGGTAACAACTACAAATAATGAGAGTGTAACTTCAGAAACTGATGGAGGAGCCAATGTATTGGGTACCTCAGGCAGTATGCCGGAAATTTACAGAGAAGATGGAACACCTGGTGATAAATTAGGAGGGGTACACATTTCAGGTACCACTACAACTAGTGGAGGAAACATTCCTGTGGAAATCAGAAATCCTTTTTTAGGAATCAATGTATGTATTGCTGAATTTGGCATCTTTCCATCAAGAAGTTAGAACTAATAAAGGGATTGTTTCAATTGGAATAATCCCTTTTTTTTAAGTGTTATGGGTTTACACATAGGAGTTTTACTACCTCAATCAAAAGAACATTCCAGTTTAGGAAAAGATTTTGTTAACGGTTTACGTTTAGGTTTAGCAGGAAGTGATTTTAACTTAGAAGTTGAAGGCATTGGTTTTGGAAGTAATTCAGAAACCGTGATTAATGCGATTCAAAAATTAACGAATCAGTATGAACTCTCTTGTCTTACGGGGATATTGGGGCACACCGGGCTTTCCCAAATCTTAGATCATGTTGAAGGTGCTGGGGAGCCTATGATCTATGCTGATTTTGGAGCAACGCGTCCATTAGACTTATCAGAGCGAAAGCATATTTTCTGTAATTCTTTAGATCTGTATGGTGCTACAGAATTATTAGGAAGCTATTTTCTGGACAACAACTTACTTAAAGTTGCCACATCAACTTGTTATTACGAATCGGGTTATGGCTTTATAGATGCTATGAAGCGTACGCTTTATAGGGAGAACAGCGGAAGCTTTGCCGGACACTTTATTACACCGCTAAATCCCCGAGAGAATGAAGCGCAACTCTTAAAAGAATTTGTAGATGCTACTTCACCTGATGTGCTCTTTGCATTTCATAACGGCACCTTTGCCAAAGAACACGCCGAATTTTTAGCAACAAGTAAAGTACATAAAAACACACCACTATACACGCTCCCTTTTACCGTTACTTCTCAGGTTTTAGATTTATTCCCGGCTCTTTTTGATAAAACCCGAACCGTAAGTTCGTGGTTGTTGGAGGATACACCATCGCAAGCTAATATGGATTTTATAAAAAAGTATCTCCAAAAATATAAAAAGAACCCTAGTGTTTTTGCAGTGCTTGGATATGAAAATGCGTTGTTGATAAAACAGAAATCGGAAGGTGCTCATAAAGAAGAATTAAACGGTCCAAGAGGGCTTTTGAAAATAAACTCAGAAACAAATCGAATTGACGTACAGCATCGTTTGTGGGAAATTAACTGGAATAATGAATCTTATGAATATGCTTTAGTTGATTCATTAACAAATTCCAATCCTTATGATTTTCAGGTAAGCGATCCCAATTCGGGGTGGCACAATGCCTATTTATGCGTTTAAATCATAGACAACCTGTACTCTAAAACCTAATATTATCAGTTAACTCATACACTATGCAAAAACTTTTACTTTCGTTATTTTTTTTACTTTCTTTTGCTTGCAATACCGCAAACAGCCAGACTCTTGCTCCCGGAGATATTGCTTTTTTAGGTTATAATACGGATGCAAACGGAACACAAGACCATTCTTTTTCTTGGATTACACTAGAAGATCTATCTGCTGGAACGGTAATCTATTTTACCGAAGAAGGTTGGAATGCTAACGGGAATACATGGTATGCGGGAAACGAAGGACATTATTCATGGACTGCTACAGGAGCAACACCTGCCGGAACAATTATATATGTTTATGAAAATGGTTCAACAAATGTTTTAATTTCTTCTGTCGGCAGTATGTCCTCCCTTTTAAGCGGAACGGGTTGGAATCTTTCGGGAGGTGATAACCTATTTGCCTACCAAAGCACTACCGGAGCGAAGCCCAGCTCTCCTACTTTTTTATCTGGACTGTATGGTGATGATAATTTTGCCCATACGGCAGGTTGTGACGATGCAAATAATTGGTTCGATTGCCAGAACTGCACAGTAGTAGGACAGTCATGTGCTACAACTGGAACTGCTACTTCCGGACTTCCGAGTACGCTAACTAACGGAACCAATGCGATTGTTTTGTTTCCTAATCCATTTAATGAAACGGACAACGCAAAATATAATGGTACGCTAACAGGAACTAAAGCTTTTGTAGCCTCAGAAATCAATAATAGAAACAATTGGGTTTATGATGATTCAAATGCCTATACCATTACCTCAGGAGCATTTAATACACCAAACATTATTCCTCCAAGTAGTACACCAACCATAACTACAACAGTCGCTTCAGGCATCAAAGCTACTACTGCAACCTTAGGAGGGAATGTTACTGATAACGGCGGAGTTGCAGTTACCGAGCGTGGGATTGTCTATAATACCACCGGGACACCCACAACATCAGATACTAAAGTACAGATCGGTTCCGGAGACGGTAGCTTTTCTGATGAGATCACCGGGCTTACCGCTTCAACTACATACTATGTAAGGGCTTATGCTATTAATAATGTAGGTACGAGTTATGGAAATCAGGTGAGTTTTACGACTCTTAATTCTTTTGAACTCCCTACACCAACGGTTTATTTTAATTCCTCTACAGAGTTTTCATCCAACTTCAGTACAGGCCAACCTAGCGGACTGGCTTCGTATGCCGCATCAGGTGGTATTGACAATACTGGAAGATTTAGTACAGGAAATATTACTGCAGCACAGATTTGGACCTTTCACCAACCTTTTTCACCTACTTTGGCAAACTGGAAAATAGGTGCTTTTATGGAAGGTACTTATATCAGTGCATTTGGAATCACAAATAAAAAGGATCCAGAAGTCGATGGTGCATTAGGTCTTCCTGCAAACGATGCAGTTACGGCTTATAGGCCTCATATTGCTATTGGAGCTGGCGATAACAATGCAGGTAGTATGGGTTTTTTCAATACAGGGGATTTAACAACTCTACAGACAGGTCTTAATTTTACTTCCAGATGGCGTTATTGGGAAATGGAAGTCTCCTATTTAGGAGCTAATCAATACCGGGTTACTGCAAGGATATTTAATGCAAATTCTGATGGCACACTAGCATCAAGTACTCCGCTGGTAGAGCAAACACAAACAGTTACTAATGCTGAATTGGCGGGGTCTGCAGAGGCATACCTCTTTATCGGACTGGGAACAACTAACATCACTTCCATAGATGATTTTTATACTTCAACCTACGTAGCACCTTCATATTCACCTCCAACCCTAACCACTTTAACAGCAGCCTCTCTTACCGCTACCACCGCCACTTTAGGCGGCAACGTAACTAACAATGGTGGTGCAAGTGTAACAGAACGGGGTGTTGTCTATAATACCACCGGGACACCCACAACATCAGATACTAAAGTACAGATCGGCTCCGGAGACGGTAGTTTTTCTGATGAGATCACCGGGCTTATAGCTTCAACTACATACTATGTAAGGGCTTATGCTATTAATAGTGTAGGTACGAGTTATGGAAATCAGGTGAGTTTTACGACAGATGCACCTTCTGTTTTATTGAATACTAATCCAACAATCTCGTTTTCAAACGATGATGGTTTTTCAGATTCTAAGGCAGTAGACGGTGAAGGAGGGTCTGTAAATATTTCTGATATAGATATAGAAGCTTATCCCATAAATAGTTCTGGTACAGCTTTGACCGCTGATCCTCTGGAATATCATGATCATGTTGACTGGCCTACATATCCGCCAATCGTTACTTATGGGGGGACCTTACAACATTACGGATGGGCTATAAAGTCTGCCAATGGAGACAATTTCTCATTGGAGAGCTTAGATTTTATGGATTGGGGAACATGGAATCTAACATTTATCATCGAGGCCTTTGATAATGGAAGCTCGAAGGGTGCAATTACATTTGCTGGGAATACCGACGAAAGTTATGTGAACCTATCTCAGTCGGGAATACTTTCCGCGGCTTTTTCTAATGTTGATGAAATACGTATTTACAAGCAGGGAGGAGATAAAACCTGGACTGCACTCAACAATATTGAGGTGAATAGTCCTGTAATTAGTGTGCTTGCTACTGTTACCACCACAGCTGCCTCAGGTATTACCGCCACCACAGCTACTTTAGGTGGTAATGTAACCGACAATGGCGGTGTCAGCATTACTGACAGAGGAATTGTGTACAACACCATCGGAACCCCTAATATAGATGATGACACCAAAGTCCAAATCGGCACTGGCGATGGAAGCTTTTCTGATGAGATCACCGGGCTAACTGCTTCAACAATGTATTACGTACGCGCTTATGCTATTAATAGTGCAGGTACGGGTTATGGGAGCCAAATAAGTTTTACAACCAGTTCAGCAAATAAGAGTCCAATTGTTGATGCCAATACGGGTTTAACCGTAAACGAAGGAGAGACCGCAGGTATTGATAGTGGTAAATTGCATTTTGATGATGAAGAAACAGCGGATGATTCTCAACTTACTGCAACTATTACCGGTGCCGTTGCTTATGGAACCTTATTTATAGATGACAATTTGAATAATACGTTTGATTCCGGGGATGCGGAACTCACGGTAGGTGCGTCATTTACTCAGGATGATATCAACAATGACCGACTTAGATATACCAGTACTACTGATAATGATAGTTCAGACAGCTTTATTTTTACACTAAGCGATCCGGATGGGGGGACACTTACGGATCAAACTTTTACGATTACTATTGTACTGGTCAATGATGCGCCCACTTTTACAGGCTTACCAGCATCTGTTACCGTTACCGAAGATGCTACAGAAGATCCTTTCGATATTTCAGCGGGCACAATCAGTGATGTCGATGCCGGAGGAGGGGAATTAACGCTGAAGTTGGAAGCAACAGGAGGGGTTTTTGATTACGCTACAGGTACTGGTATTACACTTAGCGGTCAGCTTACCAGTGAAGCAACATTCACAGGTAATTTGATTGACTTAAACAATTATATAAATACACCCTCAAATATATACTTTAGACCAGATGCCAATCTAAGCGGAAATGGAGCTGGGTCTGTAGACGTATCCATTAATGACAACGGGAATACCGGATCAGGGGGAGGAACGGATATTTTAATAAGTACAATAAGCATCAATATTACCGCCGTTAATGATGCTCCTTCCGATATACTTTTGGATAATAACAGTATACCAGAAAACGAACCCTCGGGTACGTTAGTAGGCACACTCTCAGCCACAGATGTAGACAATGGCGATACATTTACTTATACGTTGGTTTCGGGCATAGGAAGTGATGATAATTTTGCTTTCAGTATAGCAGGAAATGAACTCCGTAGTGCAGCTGTCTTTGATTTTGATGTACAAAACAGTTATTCCATCCGGATTAGGGTGACTGATGCCGGCGGATTGACTTTTGAAAAACCATTCACTGTCACAGTGGATGAAGTTAATGAAAGTCCATCCGATATTTTGTTGGATAACAGTAGTGTAGCTGAAAATGAAGCTATAGGAACAACCGTTGGGACATTATCGGCTGTTGACCCGAATGCCGGGGATACCTTTGTATATACTTTTGCGGATGGGGCAGGAGATGAGGATAACGATTCGTTTACTTTGACAGGAGATGAACTTCTAACAGGGGAAGTCTTTGATTTTGAAACAAAAAACACCTATACCATCCGTGTTCGGGTGACTGATTCTGAAGGATTGTTTCTGGAACTTCCTTTTAGCATAAGCATTACCGATGTCAATGAAGCACCAACTGTAGTCAATCCTATTCCGAATCAGAATATAGACCAAGATGAGGCATTGAGCTTCCAGTTTGCCATGAACACATTCCAAGATGTGGATGGGGATGATTTGACGTATTCAGCACAATTGTCAGGTGGTGGAGCATTACCGGCTTGGCTCAGCTTTAATCCAGCAAACCGAACCTTTAGTGGAACTCCTTTAAATACGAATGTAGGTACTGTCAGTATTGAGGTGATTGCAGATGATGGCAACGGGGAATCGACAAACGACACATTTGATATAACAGTAGCAAATGTCAACGATATCCCAACTGTATCTAATGCGATTCCGGATCAAACTGCTACAGAGAATGTAGTATTTACCTTCCAATTTGCTGCCAATACTTTTGAGGATATTGATGTTGGGGATGTATTGACGTATTCAGCCCAATTATCAGGCGGTGGTTCTTTCCCTGCTTGGCTGAGTTTTGATCCATTGACTAGGACTTTTAGCGGGACACCGGGAAATGATGATACTGGTTTGATAACTATAGACGTTATTGCGAATGATGGAAACGGGGGAACTGTTTCTGATTCCTTTGAACTCAGCATCCAAGGAGTCAACGATGCTCCGGTCATCTCTACTCCTTTAAACATTTCAGTGTTCGAAGACGAGCCTGAAGCACTAACAGGAATAAGCTTTACCGATCCTGACGCAGGTTCGAGTCCGGTCACAGTGACTTTTAATGTGGGTAGCGGAACTTTAGCTGCCATTTCGGGAAATGGTGTGACTGTTGGTGGTACTTCAAATTCCTTGATTTTGGAAGGGAGTTTATCTGATATCAACGCATTTATTGCCAACGGGGAACTGACATTCACTACTGCATTAAATGCTTCTTCCGATGTGAATTTAAACATTAGTATTACCGATAATGGAAATATCGGTTCTGGTGGTGCATTGACTGATCAAGCTGATGTTACCCTTACAGTCACCGCAGTAAATGATGCTCCTGTTAACACTGTTTCTGGAACACAGCAAATTGATCAGGACGCGGCTTTGGTTTTCTCCAGTGGCAACGGAAACCTGATCAGTGTAAGTGATGTGGATGCAGGATCAAATGAAATACAGATCACACTCACCGCAACCAATGGATTGATATCATTATCTGGTACTGGGGGGCTGACTTTTTCCCAAGGTTCTGGAGTGAATGATGGTACGATGGTGTTTTTAGGGACAATTGATAATATCAATACTGCCCTGGATGGTTTGATTTTTAGTCCTATAGCTGGGTTTAATGGCCTTGCAAGCCTTGCCATGACATCCAATGACCAAGGTTTTTCAGGATCTGGCGGTCCACAAACCGACACGGACGTAGTTTCTATAACTGTAAATTCTATCAATCCAATAGTTACCTTAGTCACAAGCACTGCTGTAAACGGTACCTATAACCTGGAAGATGAGCTCACCGTTTTGGTTGAATTTGACCAGGCTGTTACTGTAAATACAGCTGGAGGAAGTCCAATCCTAACCTTGGAAACAGGAAGTACGGATCGGGAAGCGAGTTACATTAGCGGCTCTGGAAGCAATGTTTTGACTTTTGGCTATACCGTTCAGCAGGGAGATGTCTCGTCCGATTTGGATTATACGGCTACAAATGCATTAGCACTTAATGGAGCCACTATACAGAATATTTCAGGAGATGATGCATTAATCAGCTTGCCTTCAACAGGATCACCCAACTCCCTTTTAGGACAAAAGGATCTACAGATTGATGGAGTGATTCCGGTGATAGCCAGCGTTTCAGTACCAGCTGACCAAACCTACGTGGAAGGGGAAACGCTGGACTTTACAGTCAATTTCTCAGAATTGGTGGCGGTGACAGGCAATCCAGAAATCAGTATAAATATCGGTTCAGAAACCGAGCAGGCCATTTTTGTGTCAGGTTCAGGTTCCAGTGCACTGGTTTTTAGCTATACCGTTCAATCCGGAGATCTTGATGATAATGGAATTGTTGTAGGAAGTTTATCATTAAATGGCGGAACTATAAGGGATGCGGCTGGCAACAACGCCAACCTCACCTTAAATAGCGTAGGGGCTACCGATCAGGTACTTGTGGATGCGGTAGCGCCTAATGGATATGCTGCCTCTTTTGAACTTGGTGCTCAAACAATTATTAATTCATCCAATGTTGAAACAGTTGAATTTGGAGGCTTAGCACTTGAAATCGGCACAATACTAAGTTATGAATTCAGCTCCTCAACCAGCGGAGCACCGATAACGGGGACAGCTTCAGTGACTTCGGAAACACAGATTTTTGATAACGCAGGAGGAGGATTTGACTTAACCTCATTAGGAGATGGAACCATCACCCTGACTATTAATTTGACCGATAATGCCGGGAATGTAGGAGCAGACGCTACAACGACTGTCACCAAAGACGCCACTGCTCCGACAGGTTATACTGTGGCTTGGGATGAACTGCTCATCAATGCCATGGAATCTTCGAATACGTCATTCACTATTTCCAATACAGAAATAAACACAACAGCTAATTATAGTATTTCCAGTAGTGGCGATGGCAATACAGCCACTATCACTGGTTCTCTACCTATCAATAGTGCAACGCAACAAATTCCTGTGGATGTTAGCTCATTAACAGATGGAATTTTAACTATTGAAATCACGTTGACAGACGACGGGGATAATGAAGGAAGTATTATTTCAGCAAATAATGCAACATTAGACCAAACAGCACCTGCAAGTCCTTCTATGCCGGATTTATCAGCTGCCAGTGATACAGGTACAAGTTCTACCGATAATATTACCGCCGACCAAACTCCTACGTTTACCGGAACGGCGGAAGCAAATACTTCTGTAGAAGTGTTTAGCGAAGGTAATTCTCTGGGAACCACCACCGCCGATGGATCAGGAAACTGGAGTTTCACTTCTCCCGCTCTTACCGATGGGACTTATGCAATCACTGCTAACGCAACAGATACAGCAGGAAATGTAAGTGTAACCTCTACTGCTTTATCCATCACTATAGATCAAAACGAATGTAATGCCCAGGCGGATTTCATTTTGAGTCCTACGGAAGGTTGCCAAACTCCATTAACGGTTTTCTTTACGGATCAATCCACCTCTGCAGATGTATGGGCATGGGATTTTGGAGACGGAACTACTAGTTCTGCTCAAAACCCTATTCATGCTTACAATGCTTATGGAGATTTCACTGTAAAACTCACAGTAACAGATACAGAATATGGATGTTCTTCTACCATAGAAAAAGTTTTCTCCAATGATGAGTTGAGCGCTGAGTTTAATGCAAATACAACATTTGGTTGCGGACCCCTGGAAGTTGATTTTGAGGATTTATCTGTTGGGGCAGAAAGTTGGAGTTGGGATTTTGGAGACGGAACCACCTCAACAGAACAGCATCCATCCCATACGTATACGCAGCCGGGAACTTACTCGGTAGTCTTAACTACCGATGGAGGCTCTTGCTCCAAAACAATAACAAAGACCAACTATATTCAGGTTATAGGCCCTGATGTTGACTTTTCTACAGATATCACCGAGGGCTGCGGTCCTCTCACTGTGGCATTTACAAATAACACCATCGCAAGCTCTCCTTCTATAGGATGGGTATGGGACTTTGGAGACGGGACAACTTCTACGCAGCAAAACCCAATACACGAGTATGCTAGCGCTGGAACCTACACAGTCAAATTAACTGTAAATGATTTAGATGGTTGTTCTAGAACCCTGACAAAGACAGATCTGATTCAGGTTAATTTGTTGGAAGCTTCCATAGTGCCAACCAACGTGACATGTAACGGAGGGTCTGACGGATCCATAACAGCCACTCCTGATGAAGGCTTGGCACCGTTTACCTATCAATGGAACAATGGAGCATCAACGGCAAGCATCAACGGACTTTCTGCGGGAAATTACTCCGTGATAATCACTGACACAAATGGATGTTCGGTAACCAAGTCAGTTGAGATTACTGAACCAATACCTGCAGCTCTTACTACCTCTACCCCGTCCTTAATAAGCCACTCAAGCGCAGAACTAGGGGGGGAATTATTAAATGGATTGGATTGTGAACAGGAAACAGGAATTGTCTATGCGACCACTTCCAATCCTGATATCTCAGATACCAAAGTTGCGATGACTTTGACCACTAATCTCTTCGGGGAAGCTGTCACAGGCTTACAATTCAATACGACGTATTACGTAAGAGCCTACAGTACTAACCAAAACGGTATGACTACCTATGGCAATGAAGTGACTTTTACCACGTCGAAAAAGACATTGGAAATCACAGCTGCTGCCGGACAGAATAAAATCTATGGTGATGCAGATCCTGTATTTACCTTTACAGCTACTGGTTTTGAAGGAGGAGATGATGAAAGCATCCTGACAGGAGATTTAGATAGGGTTACAGGTGAAGACGTTGGATTCTATGCCATTCAGCAAGGAACTTTAGACGCAGGAGCTAACTACTCGATTGATTTTACAAGTGCAGACTTTGAGGTCAGGCCTGCCACAGTGGGAGGAGTTAGTTTCGACGATACCAGCTTTACTTTTGACGGAACGGAAAAAAACATCGAAATCACAGGCACACTTCCGGCAGGAACGTCAGTAGCTTATTCTGATAATACAAGAACAAACGTAGGAAGCGAGGAAGCAACTGCTACCATCACAGGTTCGAACTACAATACACTAGTATTGACTGCTGATCTGACG
>NZ_FQUN01000022.1 GCF_900129005.1 Leeuwenhoekiella marinoflava DSM 3653
CCTCATAATCTGTAAGCTGGTAGCGCTTGAAAAAAGCAATGTATTTGCTAATGGTGTTGCGTGATAGGCCTAACCTTGAACTTATCTGCCGCTTGCTTACGCCCTCGCTGTAGAGCTTGAATATCTGTTTTACTTTTCGCATATCTATTTGTTTATTGGCCATCGTCTTTTTAGCAAAAAAAGACATTTGACTTTTTACAAATAGAATCGACTTTCTAGTGGTTCACTTTGGCCCGGCGAAGACGGCTCACATTGACCCGATTTAGGTGGTTCACTTTAGCCCGGCGAAGGTGGTATACTATGCCCGATTTTTGCAACATAGAAGATAACATCTACAATAAGTTTTGCCTGGACGAGCTTTCAAAAATGGCAAATATCAACAAATATGGATTCGTCAAAAAATTCAAGACTTCAACGGGAATGACACCGATGAACTATATTTTGATGAAGAAAATTTTTTCCTGTAAAACGTTTATCGAGCCCAATTCAGAACTCACCGAATTAGCTTATCTATATAATTTTTCAGATTTAGCCCATTTCTCCAAAACCTTTAAACGCTATATCGGTATTTCACCAAAAAAATTTCAAGCTAATCTTATCGAAATTTTGTAATTGCCAATATTATACAAGTGCCTCTTTTCGTATAAACCTACATTTGGAAAAATTTTAAATCCGAATGAAAAAAACAGCTTATTTCTCGCTTCTTTTTGTTGCGATATCCAATATTATATTTGCCCAATCTATAGACGATACTTTTTCACAAAAGAAAATGCGGAAAGATTTGGAAGTATTCAAAAACATACGCCTTAAAGCCAATTCCGGGCTTTATAAATACCGAAGTGAAGCGCAAATAGACAGTATTTATCTTTGGGCTGAAAAAGAAATCGACAAATCGTCAACTTATCTTGATTTTTACAACATCATTTGTCAATTAACCGATTTTGAGGGGAGTTTGCACAATGATACGGGCTTGCCCGAGAGGTATGTGAAAAACCTAAAAAGAGAGAGCTATGGCTATTTTCCATATCCCATCAAGTGGATTGACGGCAAATGGATTATCAATTATGAAAACAATGAAATTCCGCTTGGTTCTGAAATTATCGAAATAAATGGAGTTCCTATTTCAGAAGTTGTTTTAAACCTTTACAAATACTACACCACTGACGGACAAAATATAACGGGGAAAAGAATAGGTATTAGAACCCATTTTTCAAGATATTATAGATTCAATTATGGGCAAGAGGAGAAATTTCAGGTAAGTTTCAAAAAGCATACTTCTAATCTAGAAGAAAAAAAGACCATCAAAAGTGTTGGTTATTCGGAATATTACAAACGTTTTAACAACAGGTACTCTAAAGCCTTTGACCAAATATACTATGTCGACTTAAAGGCTGACGAAAAATACAAATACGAAAAAATAGATTCATTAACAGGTGTTTTAACGGTTTATACTTTTAGTATGGGAAATGAAACTACCGAAGAACACCAAACCTATCTTGCTTTTCTCGATAGTATTTTTTCTAAAATTAAAACTGAAAATATTAAACACTTGATTGTGGATATCCGTCAAAATGGTGGCGGAACAGATCCAAATGATTTGGTTACTTATTCGTACTTGACGCAAAGAAATTTCCAAGAAAACAAACAGGCTTGGATTAGTTTTAAAAAAGTCCCTTACCTTAAATACACCTATACGAAAATCCCAAGATTTTTAAGACCGTTGGGTGTCGGAAAATACAATAAAATGTTTCAGGAAGACTTTTATTTAGCAAAAGGTAATCGTTTTTACCAAGGACCGTTGAGCGATGACCATAAAATAAGAGAACCCAACAAAAATGCTTTTACGGGAAACAGCTATCTTTTGATAAGTCCGGCAGTTGCCTCGGCAGGAAGTTTGTTTGCTGCAATGGTATCAGGAAATGAAAACACAAGAGTGATCGGAGAAGAGACAATGGGCGGCTACTACGGACATAACGGACATACGCCATTGGGCTATATCTTACCTAAATCTAAAATCGAGACATTCTTTTCAGTAGTCAATCTGGAGCAAGATGTTCCTAAAAAAGGGAATCAAATTTATAATAGGGGAATTATTCCAGATTATGAAGTTTCACAGAATTATGAAGATTATATAAACCAAAAAGACACTCAAATGGACTTTGTACTTGACTTGATAAAAAGCAAGGCTACGGAATAAAAAACGTTGCTTAAATAATTAAGCGTCTTTCTGTACGCGGCTTTTTACTCATCGGTTGTTCTCGAAGTTTTTTTTCTATATTCAGGTATGGATTACTTTAAATCAAACAATGCGTAATTATGATCAAACATTCAATCCTGTTTTTATTATTATTCGCGTGGATGACACCAGCCACATACGCTCAAGAAACAGTCCTCTTGAAAGGAAAGGTTGTACGTAGTGAAACCTTGAAACCCTTGGGTTTAGCAACACTTGTATATCCCAATAAATCTCTTGGTTTTGAGGCGGATGATACGGGTGAATTTAGTTTTTATCTAACCGCTTCCCCAAGTGATAGTTTGGAAATAAGACATTTGGGCTATGAAGTATTAAAAATCTCAATAGCAGATTTTTTGACAGGTGACAGGGTTATTAAACTGAAAGATGATGAAGTTGCCCTCGCTGAAGTCGTTATTGTTAGTCGTAAAGATCAAATAGATGCAACTAAGCTTATGAAAAGGGTATACAAGCTGTATGCGCAAAATAAACCAAAAGAGCCACATATCGCAAAGTCTTATTTTAGAGAAACTGGAATTCTTGAAGGGGAATATGTTTTTTTTAATGAAAGCAGAGGCTATTCTATTTTTATGGGTCAACGTAAAGACGCAGCTCTATTTTCAAATTATAAGTTTTTTCCTGAACAATCACGTATTTCTAATGTTGCTTCAGGGTTTAAGGTACTGCTTGAAAATGCTATTCAGGAAAGGAATGGCTTAGATTTGAGTTATGTTGGGTTTTCAAATAATGAAAACAATTATCGAAGATTTCAGGAATATGGGCCATTATCTAAGAGGTATCATTCCAGATTTGATTATCAGTTAGATTCCACATATATTAATAATGGCGTTAAATATTACAAAGTAGGTTTTAATGATAATCAACTAAAAGGCGCTGTGGTGGTTAATGGTGTTAGCTTGCAGCTCTTAGAAGCAACCTATGAAACCGATGAACTCATATCAAACCCCTTTACGAAAAGTACGCCTGGTCAAATCAGTCTGGCATTTAGATATATTAATGAGGTACCCTATCTTTCTGAAATGACATCTAAAAGCACGCATAACGGACTTGAAATTACCAATTACCTTAAAACAGTAGCTCAAAAGTTTAGGGGTTTTGATTTATCTGAAAATCAATACTGGGGCTTTAATATGATCTCAGAACATTTCTATATCTCTTATTCACCTGAAGAATGGTTGAGCATCCCTTATTATAGCAATCCTGAATTCAAAGCTGTAGAATCTGATCTGAAAATAGGAGGTAAGGATTTAGAAGAACAATTTACAGACCATTCAGGAGCTTGGATGAATACCCCAACTTTTGAGATCGGTGCTGCCAAGAATAAAATAAAAGAACTTGAAGTATATTTTAATTGATTTTAAACGCCCCCTATCTAATTCTGAAGTTGGACGTTCATTAACGTCCCGTAAACTATTTCTACCTATTTCTATTCTCAGCATATAATATATTGACAGCTCAGGTTACTATAGATTCGATAAAGGATGTCATTGATGATTCTTTTGGATCCTTATTTATGGTATAGCAGCAGAAGCTTTGAAGAATAAAAAAGATTTAAAATTCTATCTGGCCCATCAAGATGGAGTTGATATTAACAATTTAAAAGTTTCAGTTCTTGAGCACATTTTTAGGCAGCATAGCATAGACTGTAAAAGCTTCGTTTAAACAAAAGAAAATTATGGTACTGTAATCTTGTCGGTATTGGTTGATATTCTTAGAGAGCAAGAGCAAAATATTCAATTAAGAATCAGACATAAACCCAAAAAATAATTACATTTGCTTCACTATTTATAATTAATCTAAAAAAGAATAAGTAATGAAATTAGTGCGATATTTTTTTGGAACTCTTGCAGTGTTTTTTAGTTTGACACTAAATGCTCAAGATTCTAACAAATTACTTTCTGGAGATTTCTGGAGTAATAAGCCTTCTTTAGAAGATGTTAAGGGAGCAGTTTCAGAAGGCAATGATCCTTCAGAACTTAATAATAACAATTTTGATCCTGTTGTACTTGCCATACTCAATGATGCTCCGGTTGAAGTTGTAGGGTATTTATTTGACCAGAAAGGCAATTCAGTAAACAAATTAACACACGATGGTCGTACTTATATTTTTTGGGCTGCGTATCGTGGTAATTATGCTCTGGTTAAAAAGTTTGCCGATGCAGGTGCGAAAATGGACTTGATAGATAATCATGGGTATTCTGTATTTAATTTTGCAGCAAACGCAGGCGTTGCTGATACTAAAATTTATGATTATTTAATCACTAAAGGCTCTAATCCTAAGATCGAAAAAAATCATAGTGGGGCAAACGCACTTTTGCTAAACCTTCCTAGTCAAAAAGACTTTAAAATGGTTGATTATTTTGAGTCTAAAGGTTTGTCACTTAATGATACTGATGCTGAAGGAAATAATGCTTTTATCTATACAGCACGCTCAGGTAACATAGAGATGATGAATACGCTTATCGAAAAGGGTATTGATCATAAGGTGAAGAACGATGAGGGAGGAAATGCTATTCTTTTCGCTGCTCAAGGAACACGTCGTGGTTCTAGTTCTTTATCCGTATTTAAGTATTTAGAAGATCTTGGTGTTGAGGTAAACGTTACTACAAAAAGCGGGACTAATCCGCTTCACATTCTTGCCGGTAGAAATAAGGATATGGACATCTTTAATTATTTCTTAGAAAAAGGAGTACAACCTTTAGCTGTAGATGGTGACGGGAATACCCCATTAATCTATGCAGCATCAAGAAATGATCTTGAGGTAGTAAAATTATTTGAAGAAAAATCAAAAGATATCAATCATACTAATAAAGAGGGTGTTTCTGCTTTAACTATGGCTGTTGCCGGGAATTCTCCAGAAGTTGTGAGCTATCTAATTGCTCAAGGCGCAGATGCAGGTATTGTTGATGAAAATGGAAACACTTTAATGTATTATTTAGTTAATGCGTATAATCCTCGCAGCGCAGCAGATTTTGATGTGAAAATGGAACTTCTTAAAAATGAAGGTGTAGATTTTGCAGCAACTCAGGAGAATCAGGAAAACATGCTTTTACTTGCTGTTAAAAAGAACAGCTTAGCATTGACTAAAAAGGCATTAGATCTGGATATCAATGTAAATCAAGCTGATTCAGATGGTAATACTCCATTGCAATTAGCAGCCTTAAGAGCAGACGATACTAAGATTTTGGAACTCCTTGTGTCTAAAGGTGCAAATACTAATGTTACGACAGATTTTGGTGAGAGTATTTATGATCTTGCCAGTGAAAATGAAATTTTAACGAGGAGTAAAGCGAGTTTAGAGTTTTTAAAATAATAGTATACAATTCATTTAAAATTATGAGATTAAAAACCATTTTATTAGGATTATTCTGCTTTACTCTTTTTTCTTTCGTAGAAAAAGATGTAACAGAGACCACTTTTAAGTGTTTGATTCAACTTACAAACTACAGTGGAGAAGGAGCATACGTTGTTGTATCACTAATTAATCCGGAAGGTAAATATGAAAAGACGCTTTTAGTTCAAGGTGATGATGAAGAGTGGTATCCTGATCTTACTGGGTGGTGGGATCAGCAAAAAGTGAAAAACGAAAATATTGACGGTATTGCGGGAGCAACAGTAGGTGCTGGTGGTCGTGGTGTAGGGATATTTAAAATCGCTCAGGATAAAGTGGGCAAGGGTTATAAGTTGAGATTTGAGACAGCCGTTGAAGATCAAAAGTATCATCAAGATGATCTTTTGATTTCATTAGACCAAGCGAACCTAAATGGTAAGTTTCCGGGTAACGGGTATATAAGATATGTGCGATTAATGGCTAGCAACTAGTTTTTATGATATTATCATTGTGGAGATACAGTCATCTGGTGTTGGCTGTATCTTCTTTTTTATTCATACTTGTTGCATCGTTGACTGGTATTATACTTGCTTTTGAACCTATAAATCACGCAGTATTAGATTATAGTGAGGGTCAAAAGAATATTCCGGTAACTCAATTAATAGAGGTACTTAAGTCAAATTATGACGAAGTTTTAAGTGTAGCAATTGATGAGTCTGGCTTTGTTAAAGCTTCTGTGTTGAGTATGGAAGGCGATAGTGGTGATTTCTATATCAACCCACTTACCGGAAAAAAGGTAGCGGAAATAGAAAAACAAGCTGCTATTTTTCAGTTTGCAACCAGTTTACACCGAAGTCTATTTCTTAAAAGTACGGGGCGATTTTTTGTAGGGCTAGCTTCTTTCCTGCTATTTCTTATAAGTATAACCGGGCTCGTATTGATTATCAAACGTCAACAGGGTATTCGAGCCTTATTTAATCGTGTTATAAAGGACAACTTCTATTCGTACTACCATATTTATTTAGGCAGATTACTTCTTGTACCTATCCTTATAATAACCGTTACAGGTGTTTACCTTTCTTTGCAGCGTTTTGAAATCCTACCTAAGGTAATCCTAAGTCATGATGTAGATTATACTTCAATAAAAGATAGTCCGCAACGATCATTAGTTGAATTTCCGGCGTTGAGAAATGTAAAACTAGCCGACCTTAGGTATATAGAATTTCCGTTTAGTCCAGATGCAGAAGACCCTTATAAAATCAGTTTAAAAAATAAAGAGATACTTGTTAATCAAGTTACGGGTGAAGTCATTAGTGAGTTATCGTATCCGTTTGTAAATATGATGTCTCATTACAGTACGGTTTTACATACCGGAAGAGGTAGTGTTATCTGGTCATTAGTACTTGCAGCGGCTTGTGTGAGTATAGTATTCTTCATTTACTCAGGCTTTAAGATGACCTTTATGCGTCGTCAGGGTAAGATCAAAAACAAATATAAAGCATCAGAATGCGAAATTGTCGTTCTGGTAGGTTCTGAGACGGGAAGTACTTTGTCTTTTGGAAGTCTTTTTTACAAAGAGCTTCTCAAAAAAGATAAAAAAGTATTCTTAACTCAGATGGATAAATATCAGAAGTTCTCCAAAATGGAGCAATTGGTTATTTTCACATCTACTTATGGAGCTGGAGAGCCCCCAGCTAATGCTTCAAAATTTATTAGTCAGCTTCAAAAAACGAGTTTAGATCAAAACTTTAAATATAGTGTTGTAGGCTTTGGGTCTTTGGCATACCCCAGTTATTGCAAATTTGCTTTTGATGTAGATGAAGCCTTAAGCTCATGTACTTCTGCACAAGAGCTTTTAAAGCTTTATACCATAAACAATAAATCTTGGGAAGCATTTGATCAATGGGTTGATCAATGGGGAGAACGACTTGGTTTGGCACTTGATGTTCCTCGAGACAATTTAGTAACTAAGCCGCGTAAGAAGCCTAAGAAGTTTAAGGTAATGACTAATACTAAAGCAGAGGATAGTCCTGATGGTACTTTTTTAGTAGCATTAGAGCCGGAGAAGGCTGTGCAATTTAAGCCTGGTGATTTGTTGGCTATTTATCCAGAGAAAGATTCGCATGAGCGTTTGTACTCTATCGGAAAGAATTTAGAAGGCCAATTACTTTTAAGTATCAAGAAACATGAATTTGGACTTTGTTCTAATTATTTAAATAATTTAAATGTTGGGGAGTCTTTAAGTGCTGTTCGCGTTAGAAATCCTGAATTTCATTTAAAGAAATCTCAAAAGGCAATAATGATTGCAACAGGTACAGGTATTGCTCCGTTTTTAGGAATGATGGCAGATAATCATTCTAAAAAAGATCTTGTTCTGTATTGGGGAGGAAAAAATGAAAGAAGTTATAGTCTTTATAAATCACAAATTGAAACGGCATTAGATAGTGGTTATTTAAGTACATTTATTCCTGCTTACTCTAGAATATCTGATGATAAAATTTATGTACAAGATTTAATAGCAAAAGATCATTATATCTTTTCAAATGCTTTAAAGCAGGGAACTGTTCTAATGATTTGTGGCTCTATCATAATGCAGAAAGAAGTTGTAGCGGCCCTTCAGGTAATTTGCGAAAACTATAACCTTAACAGCTTAAGTTTTTATCAAAAACGGGGTCAGGTTAAGATGGACTGCTATTAGAGATGAGCAGTTTATGATTATAAGTTATGCTTAAAAGTTTCTAATTTAATAGTATATTCTGTAGATTTTTAATAGACCTCATTTTGAGGTTTTTAGTTAAATTTAGTCTTTATGAAAAGATAGATTGCAGAATCTTTTGAGGAAAAAACTACATAAATATTTACGTTTAGAATGGGTTGCTGCATTGCTTTTAGTGGTCAATTTTTTTGTGACGTACAATTTTGATTTAGAATTTTTTAGATTAGTGCGGTTAATCTCACTTTGTACTTTAGTGATTTATTATCTGTATAAAAAACACGTAAAGAGTATTTTTCTCCTACTCGCCTTTTTGTTTTTTATAAGTAGAGATGTAGGATATCAATTTTTTGAAGAAATTTGGGGCGCAGAATTGTATATGGCTTCGGCTACGATAGGTTATTTGTTACTCTTTTTTGACAGAATTCCTTATCTCAAAAATGGCATCAAATGGTCCACAGTGTTATTGACCTTTGTTTTAGTTGTAGCTACGGGGAGCATCTTACTTTTACTAGGGGATTTAGCAGAAGCTAATTTAGAAACTCAATTTGAACTTATACTATTTTACAGTTATGGTGTTTCTTTAATATTGTTAGTTTTAGCAGCCTGCTATTATAATCATAGATTGAATAGTATGCGTTCGCTGCTTTTTATCTTTACGGTTTTTGGTTTTGTAGTTTCAGATATTGCAGCTTGTCTTGCTTATTTTAATGAAATGAATAATTTCTATTATCTTGATAGAAGTTTGTTTATTGTGAGTATGGCACTGCTTGCCAATTTTGGTATGAATGTGGAAGGAGCTGAATTAGAGCAAGCAGATTTTTTAGTCTTGAAAGAATAAGAATTTACCTCAGTGTGTATAAGAATATTTTACTTGTTTTAAAGTAAAATTCAGGGTTTTAAATTATATGTATGGGGATGACTAGAGCAGAGCGTTTAAAATTGAGCAGCGCTAAAGGATCGTTTTTAAATAACCTTACGGTTGTAGGGGGACTTCTTTTTGTTTGTAATGCATGTGCTTTATTCTATTTATCAGATTTTGAGTCCAGAGGGGTTCGATTAGCATCTTCGCTTGTTTTGGTTTTGTATTATATTTTTTTATTACCTAAATACAGCCGACTTCTAATCCTTATTCTGGTTTCTTTTATAATAAGGGATTGTGCTGTTCTGGTGTATGAGACTCCGCTAGGTGTTTATAGTTATTTCAGCTTTGGGTTAATAGCTTATTTGATCTTAACTTTTAAGCAATTTAGAAATCTAAAACAGTATCGTTTTGAATATCCTTCAGTATTATCAATTGTGTTATTTGCTATAGCCAGTTTTTTTATTCTGTACAATTTAGAAACTGCTGTAGAGCCTTATTTTGAAAATACTTCAACACCATTCTTTTTTATGTCCTGGGTACTAGTGTTATAATCGTTTTGTTTATGGCTGTTTACTATTATTACAGGCTAGGTAGTTTGAGAGCTCTGATATTTTGCTTTAGTGTTTTTGCTTTTATGCTTTCTGATGTGTTGAGTAATTTTGCATATTATGCAGATCTTTTCTACCTATTCCTTTTTGTTAGATTCTTTTATTTGGCAGGGTTAATCTTATTGATAAACTATGGGGTGAGTCATGAGTTACGCGAGAAAGAGGATGAATACAATAAGGAGGCTTAATTCTAATACTTTTATGCATTTCGAGTTCAGCTGAATTCAATTTACAATTCTTAATAGTTGTATTATTCCTATATTAAAATATCCAACATAACCCTTATTTTTTGCGTAAATTCGCAAGCAATTAAAAATTCACATGCTAGAACGATTAAACTTTATAAAACAACGCTTTGACGAAGTAAGCGATCTTATTATTCAACCTGATATAATCACAGATCAGAAGCGTTATGTAGAGCTCAATAAAGAATACAAAGACTTACGCGCTCTTATGGATGAGCGTGAGAAATACATTCAATATACACAGCAAGTAGAAGAAGCAGAAGAGCTCATAGCAGATGGTGGCGACCCTGAAATGACGGAAATGGCTAAACTTCAGCTTGAAGAATCTAAAGGAGCTTTACCGGCACTTGAGGAGAAAATCAGATTTATGCTGGTACCTAAAGATCCTGAGGACGCTAAAAATGCCGTGATGGAAATTCGGGCGGGAACCGGTGGCGATGAAGCAAGTATTTTTGCAGGAGATTTGTATAGGATGTACATGAAATACTGCGAGAGCAAAGGCTGGAAAACCAGTACTATAGATTATAGTGAAGGTACCAGTGGCGGTTATAAGGAAATCCAAGTTGAGGTTACCGGTGATGATGTATACGGAACCTTACGTTTTGAGGCCGGAGTTCACCGTGTTCAGCGTGTTCCACAAACCGAAACTCAAGGTCGTGTGCATACCAGTGCGGCAACAGTGATGGTCTTTCCGGAAGCTGAAGAGTTTGATGTAGAAATCGATCCTAAAGATGTACGTATAGATTATTTCTGTTCTTCTGGCCCAGGTGGTCAGTCGGTAAACACGACTTATTCGGCGGTGCGTTTAACGCATGAGCCAACCGGACTTGTAGCGCAATGTCAGGATCAGAAATCTCAGCATAAGAATAAGGAAAAGGCTTTTAAAGTATTACGCTCGCGTCTTTATGATATGGAGCTTGCTAAGAAACAAGAAGAAGATGCTTTGAAGCGTGGGTCTATGGTTACTAGTGGTGACCGTAGTGCAAAAATACGTACGTATAACTACCCGCAAGGGCGTGTTACAGATCACCGTATCAACCTTACCTTATACGATTTGTCAAATATCATCGACGGAGATATTCAGCGTATTATTGATGAATTACAATTGGTAAGCAATACCGAAAAATTAGCCGAAGGAGGAGATACTATCTAAACTTTAAAAAAATAAATTTTTACGTGGACGCCAATACCCTCTTTGAACAAATTAAAAAAAAGCAATCTGTACTTTGTGTAGGCCTAGATACTGATCTAGAAAAAGTGCCTCAGCATTTACTACAGGAGGAAGATCCCATTTTTGCTTTCAATAAGGCTATTATAAACGCAACACATCACGTTGCTGTTGCCTATAAACCCAATACAGCTTTTTATGAAGCTTACGGTATTAAAGGCTGGCAATCTCTAGAAAAGACAATCAACTATTTGAATGAAAATTATCCTGATGTTTTTACGATTGCAGATGCAAAACGTGGAGATATCGGGAATACCTCTGGCAGGTATGCCAAAGCTTTTTTTGAAGATCTAGGCTTTGATTCTGTGACTACAGCTCCTTATATGGGTAAAGATTCTATAGAACCTTTTCTAGCTTTTGAAGGAAAATTTACAATAATGTTGGCGCTGACTTCAAATCCGGGAGCTTTTGATTTTCAAACTTTGAAAGTGGGAGATACCGAATTGTATAAAAAAGTTTTAAAGACTTCTAAGTCTTGGAAAAACAGCGACCGACTGATGTATGTTGTAGGCGCTACAAAGGCTGAGTTTTTAGCTGAAATTCGTCAGATAATTCCTGAAGCATTTTTACTCGTGCCTGGAGTAGGTGCACAGGGAGGAAGTATGGATGCTGTTTTTAAATATGGAGCTACTGAAACTGCCGGGTTATTGATAAACTCTTCAAGAGGAATTATATATGCTTCTGCAGGTGAAAATTTTGCTGAAGCCGCAGCTACCGAAGCTCAAAAATTACAGCAACAAATGGCTGTACATCTTCAGAAATTGATTTAAACCTTTAGCTTTGGTCTATGAAAGATCAACTGGGTCATGTTATTTCACTTCAAAAGCCGCCTACGCGTATAGTTTGTTTAGTGCCAAGTCTTACAGAACTTTTGGTAGATTTAGATCTGAGTGAGCATATTGTGGGGGTTACTAAGTTTTGCGTGCATCCTGAGAACCTTCGTGAAGAAAAACAGGTTGTGGGTGGCACAAAATCTATTCATTTAGATAAAATCAAACAATTAAAGCCGGACTTTATTCTTTGTAATAAAGAAGAGAATACGCTTGAAATCGTAGAAACTTGCCGGAAAATAGCTCCGGTTTATGTTTCAGATATCAATACTTTTGAAGAGTTTTATGCATTTCTTAAAGACTTAGGGAAGGTTTTTCAGATTGAAAATTCAACACAAAATCTAATTGAAGAAGTATCTGGAAAACGACATGCTTTTCAGAAAAGAGTACTTTTAAGACCTGCTCAAAAGGTTGCCTACTTGATTTGGAATAACCCGGTGATGGTTGCGGGAGGAGCAAATTTTATCAATGTACTTTTAAAAGAATTACAGTTTAAGAACATCTTTGAGCGTGAAAAGAGTAGATACCCGGAAATCAAAATAACTGATTTAAAAGAGGCGGAATTAGTCTTGTTGTCATCAGAGCCTTTTCCTTTTAAAAAAAAGCATATAGCACAATTCCAACAATATACAGATGCAAAAATCCTTTGCGTGGACGGTGAGTATTTTAGTTGGTATGGGAGTAGACTTCTTAAAGCATTTGATTACTTTGAGGAGCTGCTTGAATGTATGGAATAAAAAAAGCCATCCTTTTGGGATGACTTTTTTATTAGGTATTTTAATACCATTTAAGAACCATAGCCTGGATTGTTATCTCCAATTAAATCATTGGTGTCCATTTCATTTTGAGGAATAGGTAATACTAAAGTCGGATCATTATATGGTAAACCATCTATATCATTTTTGGTTCGTTTAAGATCGTGAAGTAAAAAACCTTCAAAAGCGAGTTCAAGTTGACGTTCCAGTAGAATGTCATCCTGAGTTAATGGTGCTGTAACTGTTATTGCACCTGATCTCAGGCGTAACATATTAATATCTTCTTCAGGAGTTTGGCCTATTGAGGTGGTTTCAATAATATTTCCTTCAGCACGTATAAGGTACATCTCAGCAAGTCTAATTAATGGAATGTTGGCAAACTGGTTAGTGTATTTTCCGGTTAGGTCATCACCATAATCACCAATATATGAGTAGTTCGCACGTTCATCATCAGCATCTGGAAATAGTGCAAAGTAGTCAGGGTTTAAAACAATATCACCGCCACGACCTCCATTGTCTTGAGATGCATAAAACGTAATAAAGTCACTTTCTCCAGTCTGATTCGTAACTTGAAAAGCAAATATATCTTCAGGTGAATTTGCATCATTATTAAATGCGCCTGCAAAACTTTCAGTTAGTGAGGCTCCGCTATTTTCGATAACATCATCTGCTGCATCTCTCGCTGAGGCATAATTTTGCATTTGTAAATAAACTCGAGCTCTTATAGCTTGAGCAGCATATTTTGTAGCGAAAACTCCATTTGATGTAGGTAGTTTTGTATAGGCATCACCTAAATCATTTAAAATTTGAGCATAAATTTCTTCAACAGAGGCTCTTTCAGCAGGAAGTGGTTGTGAATAATCTTCATATCCAGTAAGCCTAAGGGGAACACCTGCTTGATTATTAGTAGCTCCTGCTTCATATGGTAAAGCCCAAAGACGAATTAATTCAAAGTAATTGATCGCTCTAAGAAATTTAGCTTCTCCCTCAACCTGAGCTTTTTTATCATCACTACTAGTTATAATATCTAAGTTGTCTATAATTAAATTTGTTTGATTAATGCTCTCATAATTATTAAACCAAGTATCTCTGACAAAAGTATTATCTACTAGAAGACTCTTTTGTATAAGCTGTCTTGGAGCCACGAAAGTACCAAACCAACTAATTTGATCCGATGCTCCTAAAAGGTCTGCCATAATTTGAATATCTCCTCCAAAACTTACACCTTGACCGGATTCTTGATAAATTCCTAATAATAAAGCATCCAGGTTTTGTTCTGAACTTAATGCTTGTGAGCCATCAATACTTTGCTCTGGATCAATTTCTAAATTATCTTCACAGCTAAATATTATTAGCGTTAGGAGAAGTAAAATTGAAAATCTATATATGTTATTCATAGTGTTTTTTTTAAAATTTTACATTAAGTCCTACAGAGAATGTTCTTGCCGGAGGAACCGAATAAAAAGCTTGTCCGACACCGCCAGCATCACTTCGAGCTTCTGGATCGTAACCTTCATAATCAGTAAATGTTAATAGGTTAACACCTGTTGCATAGATACGTACTTTAGAAAGACCGTAACGTTCTATAACTCCTTCAGGTAGACTATATCCTAACGTAGCGTTACGTAACCTGATGAAATCACTTTCGTCTAAATAACGTGTTGATTGCGCAGTACCATTACCTCCAAAAAGGCGTGCCTGTGGTACATCTGTGATGTCGCCAGGTTGTTGCCATCTATCTGTAAATTGATCAAGTGTTTGGTTGTCAAAATAGTCTGCGCTAGCAGATTGAAAGCGACCACCTCCATTATAGATGGATGCACCAAATTCTCCTTGAAAAGTGAATGAGAAATCAATATCCATAAAGTTTATGGTGTTGGTAATACCTCCATACCACTCTGGGAAAGGATTGCCCACAACGATTCTATTAGCACTATTTGCATTGGTTGTTGTTTCTTTACTAAGAGAACCGTCTGGATTTTCAGAATTTATAAAATATAAAGCATCACCATTTGCAGGATCAACACCTGCATACTCTATCATATACAATGCATTTACAGGCTCACCAACACGTTGAATGTTTTGACCATTCACAATATCATTATTGCTGTTAGGAAGTGATAAAATTTCATTTTTGTTATAAGCCAAGTTTAAGCTTGTTGACCATTGGAAATTTTCAGTTTGAATGTTATCTGTGTTTAATACAAATTCAAAACCTTTGTTTTCCAACTCACCAATGTTACTGCTAATACTTGAAGCTCCTGAACTTGGAATAAGTGGAACGTCAAATAGAAGACCATCTGTGTTTTTATGGTAATAGTCAATTTCTCCAGAGATTCTACCATTAAAGAAGCCATATTCTATACCAAAATCTGTTTGAGTTGTAGTTTCCCAAGTTAGATCTGGGTTTCCAGGTTGACTTAGAGATATGCCTGGGCGTTGATTGTAGGAAATAGCAGCAAATAAATATCGAGACGAGAAATCACCTATCTCAGCATTACCTGTCTTACCCCAACTCCCACGAAGTTTTAAGTACGATAATAAATCAGAATCCTGTAAAAAGTTTTCCTCAGAAACAACCCATCCTGCAGAAAATGCAGGGAATACACCATAGCGCTCATTGCCTCCAAACCTAGAAGAACCATCTCTTCTTATGCTTGCTTTTAATAAATATTTATTTGCATAATCATAAGTAGCTCTTGCAAATAAGGAAAAAAAGGAGTTAGCAGAACGATTACCACGACCGGCAACTATATCAGCTCCTCCATCTACAGTTTGAAAATCATCTGACGGAAACTGGTTTGCTGTTACACTCTCATATCGTCTAGTGGTTTCGTTTAATTCTGTACCTGCCACAATACTTAAAGTGTTTAAATCTCCTAATTGTTTATCATAACTTAAGAAACCTGAAACAATATAGTTTTCAGCATTTACGCTACTGGCAAATACTTCGCCATTTGTTGATTGAAAAGGTGCGTTTCTACCAGTAAAATTATCTTCAGTTTGGTAGTATAAATCATATGCAAAGTTACCATTGATTTTTAAGCCATCTAAAATTTCATAATCTCCAAAGGTTCTTCCGTTAACTCGTTTTATAATGGTTTTATAAAACGCATTTTCTTCTTGTAATAAGAAGTTAGGGTAAATAGTATTTGCGTTAGGTGATCCATCTTCATTATAAGCTGGTGAGATATGAGGCTGTGCAATCCCTTGAAGTGGGTTTACAAAAGCATTATCATTAGCGATACGGTCGATATCTGTACGAGAATAGCTTAGGTTCATCCCAATATTAAAACGCTCGCTGAATTTATGATTTATGTTTGTTCTACCGTTAAATCGTCTTAATTCATTACCACGAATGATGCCTCTAGTTTCATTTAAAGATCCTGCAAAGAAAATGGAAGTCTTTGCATTTCCTCCACTCATAGAGAAGTCTGCATCAGAAACGTGTCCGTTCTGAAAAGCAAGGTCTTGCCAGTCTGTGTTTACTGCGTTATTTCGCCAGTCTGTACCAGCTGCAAGAAAGTCAAATTGATCTTCTATATATGCTATAGCTTCTGCTTCATCATTAAATGAAGATCCAACAGCATTAACAGCCGCTTCGCGAAATAGCTCAATATATTGAGAAGAGTTTAACCAATCTCTTTTGTTAGTTGGTTCACTTGAACCGTGACTTATATTTACCGAGAATTCAGATTTACCTTCTTTGCCTGTTTTAGTAGTTATAATAACAACTCCATTAGCACCTCGTGCACCATATATTGCGGCTGATGAGGCATCTTTAAGAATCTCAATAGATTCAATTTCATTAGGACTAATAGAAAGAAGTGGATTAGTTGGAGCTCCGTTATTTGATTCATCGCCATTGTAAAGAGGAATGCCGTCTAATACATACAGAGGTTGCGTGCCAGCTGATATACTTGTTGCTCCACGTACACGGATATTTAAGCCACCTTCTACTTTTCCATTAGTCTGGGTTATTTGTACCCCAGCAGCTTTACCTACAAGTGCACTTTGAAAGTTAGAAACAGGTACTTCATCAATATCTTCAGCACTAAGCTTTACAATATTGTCGGTAAGCGTTCGCTTACTTTGAGTTCCATAGCCAACAACTAAAATTTCATCAAGTTCATCTGCGCTTGCTTGTAAAGTAATATTGTAAGTTGTTGTTGATGTTACTGAAACTTCTTGATTTTTAAATCCGAGATAAGAAAAAACCAACCTAGAGCCTTCATTGGCACTAATTGAATAATTTCCATCAAAATCAGTTTGAGTTCCTGTTGAAGTGCCTTTTACCGAGATGTTTACGCCCGGTAATGGGAGGCCTTGATCATCTGTTACTGTTCCTGTCACCGTTTTTGTTTGTGCAAACGAAATGTAACAGAAAAGCATCGCGATGATGCTTAGAGAAAATTGTAATTTTCTATTCATATATAAGGTTTAAAGGTTAATATTTCTCTAATACCCTAAAGAAAAAATGAGTTTGAAAATTTTAATAATCTTCATCTAATTAGGGTTGAGAGATGTTGAATATATACGAAAATAGGTTATTCGTGGTAATAAATGCTTAAATTAAGTTAATTTAGTATTGTTTAATTATATCTGTTAAAATTGTTAATCAACAATTTTAACAGATATATAATAATAACACTATCAAATTCAGAATTTGAAATTTTTTAGCTTCAATATTTTTATTATGATGAATTTCGGAATGGTGTAGGTAATTGTGTTAAAGTTTAATTCTTTTGAGTTAAAAGGAAGATTTGCTCTAGAATTAAGCGCAGTGATATGCTTTAGGTGAGATAATTCAACTTTCTAATCGCTTCGGTCTCCTCGGCGTTTCTAAATACGTCCCAGGTTTTTCCTTGTGTGCGTCTTGCTCCTAGAATATTAGCAAATTGTCCGGCCTTTATAGGATCTTGATATTTAGCAAAACCGTACGCCAAACCTCCGGCAAAACTATCTCCGCAGCCGGTAGTATCAACGACTTTGTCAACTTTTACAGAACTGATCCAATCTTTTTTAATGGCATTTTTTTCTAAATGATATAAGATGCACCCGCGGGAATCCATGGTGACATAGAAATAAGACACGCCTTTTTTAAGGATGTGAGCAGCTAGTTCGTCGAGATGTTCTGTAGCATTTTCATCATAAATAGAAGGAATCTCGTGGTCGTATTCGTTAGCAAAAGCCATACACTGAGACTCTTCTAAATTCATTTTAAGCACATCAATATAGGGAAGCCATTCATCACGATCAACCCAAAATTTACGGTGTCTGTGACCCTTAACATCCATAGCTGTAGTAGCACCATGTGCATCAAAAATAATAAGTCCTTTACTGTGTTTTTTAATATGTTTTAAAGTGCTCAGGCTGATTTCAAAATCGGTTATGGGAACAAATACAAAAGCATCGGCATCCAGATGTTTCTTAATGTGTTTAGGACGTATGGGATTCATACATGCCAGTTGCTTTTCCTCGCGATTGTTTTGGTCTTTAAAATCTAAGAGTATTACCGTACCGCTATCTTCTTTGGTGTTTATTCCGCTTAAGTCTACGTTCTTAAAATCTTCAAATTCTTGAGTAATTCCCGCTGTATCTTTTTTATGCATATTAGTAACCGGCACAACAATTCCTTCAGTATCCAGAAGTTTAGATAAAGCAATTACAGGATGCGTAACACAGCCGTAACGCATGATGATGTCGTTTTCGTACGTGGAGATAGTATCTCTGGGAATAGGTCCTGCGACAACTATTTTAAGCGGTTTTGGCATAATGTAGTTTTAATCTTGAAGCGCAAAAACCTTTTTAAGAAGTGTTGTTGTGCGTGAAGCAATATTTGTTCTGATATCTTTTTCTTCTACGGCAATCATCGTGTAAACTCCTTTTAAAGCTTCATTCGTGACATAATCGGTAAGGTCAGGGTTTACATCATTTGTAAGAGGCAAAGAGTTGTATTTTGTAATCAAATTACTCCAGATTTTATCAGCTCCTACTTTGCTGAAAGATTGCTTAATAACCGGATTGAACTTAGCGTATAAAGCGGTATTGGTTTTATTTTCTAAATAAGAAGTGGCTGCTGAATCGTCACCTAATAAAATATTCTTGGCGTCGGTAAAAGTTATCCCTTTTACAGCTTCTACAAATATAGGTGTCGCTTCACCTACCGCATCTTCAGCGGCACGATTTAAAACCTTTAGTCCTTCATCAGCCAGACTGCTTAGACCTACGCTGCGTAACGTTTGATCAACTTTTTGCAATTCTTCAGGAAGTAAGATTTTTACTAATGAGTTTCCATAAAAGCCATTTTCCTGAGTAAGTTTTGTTACTTGTTTGTCAATACCAAAATCCAGAGCCTGACGCAATCCGCTTGCAATAGTTGTATTATCAACGCCTGCCTGGTTCGGTAAACTGTCAACTACAGATTGTAACTCGGTGCAACTGGTTAGAATTATAAGAGATACGAAAGCAACTATTTTTTTCATGAGTTTGTTTTGTAAGAGTGTGCCTTTAAGCATTATCGAGTTAAGTTAAGCTATTCTCTAGTATTTAGGAAATCAGACTTAAGAGAAAATTACTGTTTTGTTGCCAAAAACAAGTACTTTATGTGCTATATGCGCTTTTATAGCTCTCGCAAGGACAACTTTCTCCAGATCACGGCCTTTTAAAATAAAGTCTTGTACCGAATGTACATGGGAAACACGTACGATTTCTTGCTCTATAATTGGACCTTCGTCAAGATCTGCCGTAACATAATGGCTGGTTGCACCTATAATTTTTACACCACGTTCAAAAGCTGCGTGATACGGTTTTGCGCCAATAAATGCCGGAAGAAAAGAGTGGTGAATATTTATAATCTGATACTTAAATTTGGATACGAAATCATCTGAAATGATTTGCATGTAGCGGGCCAACACGATCAAATCAATATTGTGTTCTTTAATTGTTTTTATCTGTTCTGCTTCAGCTTCAGCTTTTGTGGCTTTAGTTACCGGAATGTACTTAAATGGAATATCAAATCGTTTTGCCACGATTTCTAAGTCAGGGTGATTGCTGATGATTAGCGGAATTTCAACCTGTAATTCTCCTGAAGCATTTCTACCTAATAAATCATATAAGCAGTGGTCGTATTTAGAAACAAATAAAGCCAATCTGGGTTTGTGTAACGCATCAAATAATTGATACGTGAGCTGATAATCTGTTTCAAAACGCGCTGCAAATATTTTTTCAAAACTTGAAATGCTAAATTCCGGCTGGTCAAATTCAGTCTCAATACGCATAAAAAAAGTACTTTCCTGTCTATCTACGTGCTGATCCAGATAGACGATATTACCTTGTTTTTCTAAGATAAACTGAGTGATTGTCGTGACGATTCCCTTGCGATCCGGGCAATTAATTAAAAGCGTAATTTTCTGCATAATTTAAAAGGCTGATTTGAAAATGCATATTCGATAGAACAGTACTGTTTCCTCAAGCTAATCTAGAAAATTATGCTTCAAATTATAATATTAATAACACAAAATAATCAAGTGTTTGTTGATTATTATTTAATTTAGAGCTCTTTAAAAAGCAAAAATTTACGAATGAATCAAATTGAACCGTATATTCCTAATCATAAAGTGCGTATTGTAACCGCAGCTTCACTCTTTGATGGCCATGATGCGGCTATAAATATTATGCGACGCATCATACAATCTACCGGTGTTGAGGTCATACACCTGGGGCATGACCGCAGTGTTGAGGAGGTTGTGAATACCGCAATTCAAGAGGATGTGCAGGCAATTGCGATGACTTCGTATCAAGGTGGTCATACCGAATATTTTAAATATATGTATGATTTGCTGCAAGAAAAGGGAGCGGGACATATCAAGATCTTTGGTGGTGGAGGTGGAGTGATCCTGCCGGAAGAGATCGAAGAATTGATGAATTACGGGATTACCCGAATTTATGCTCCAGATGATGGACGGGAAATGGGATTGCAAGGGATGATAAATGACTTGGTGAAGCAAGCTGATTATAAAACGCCTGCTCCTGAAGTAAAAGCTACTCTCACCGAGCAGTTGAAATCCAAAGAAGTGAACACGATCGCGCGCCTGATTTCTTCTGCTGAGAATGATCACGATACTTTTTTAAAGCTTTTTAATGTTGAAAACGAATCTAAGCAGACACCTGTTCTCGGAATTACCGGAACCGGAGGTGCCGGTAAATCTTCTTTGGTAGACGAACTTGTACGTCGTTTTTTAAGTGATTTTCCTGAGAAAACCTTAGGAATTGTTTCTGTAGATCCATCTAAGCGAAAGACCGGTGGAGCGCTTTTAGGAGACCGTATTCGTATGAATGCAATCAATTCGCCACGGGTTTACATGCGCTCATTAGCTACACGTCAGAGTAATTTGGCACTTTCAAAACACGTGCAGGAAGCCGTAGAGGTGCTTAAAGCAGCGGAATATGATTTGATTATTTTAGAAACGAGTGGGATAGGTCAAAGTGATACGGAGATTTTAGATCATAGTGATGTTTCTCTTTATGTGATGACTCCGGAGTTTGGTGCGGCTACCCAACTTGAGAAAATAGATATGCTCGATTTTGCTGATCTGGTTTCTATCAACAAATTTGATAAGCGTGGGGCTCAGGATGCTTTGCGCGATGTTAAAAAGCAATATATGCGCAATCATCAGTTGTGGGATATACCGCAGGATGAGTTGCCTGTTTTTGGAACAATTGCTTCTCAGTTTAACGATCCCGGGATGAACAAACTGTATAAAGCAATAATGGATGAGTTGGTTAAAAAAACAGAAACCGATTTAAAGAGTTCGTTTGAGATTAGTGATGAAATGTCTGAAAAGATCTTTGTGATTCCACCGGCACGTACCAGATACCTTTCTGAAATAGCCGAAACGAATCGGGGATATGATCAGACCGCTATGCAACAAGCTGAAGTAGCGCAAAAGCTTTACGGGATTTTTAAAACTATTGATACGGTAACTGGAGAAACGCCACAACTCGATAAAACCGGACTGGTCCTTAATCGGGATTTACAAGATGGAGATTTAGCGAAATTACTTTTGGCTGAATTTGATAAGCTTAAGATGGATCTTGATCCTTACAATTGGGAAGTGATTACTGGCTGGTCTGAACAAGTAAACAAGTACACGCAACCGGTTTATACTTTTAAGGTGCGTGATAAAGAAATTAAGATTGATACTCATTCAGAATCGCTTTCGCATTCGCAAATACCTAAAGTTGCTTTGCCAAAATATCAGGCTTGGGGCGATATTTTAAAGTGGATTTTACAAGAAAATGTTCCAGGGGAATTTCCGTATGCTGCGGGCTTGTACCCCTTTAAGCGTACCGGTGAAGATCCTACGCGAATGTTTGCGGGAGAAGGTGGGCCAGAGCGTACTAACAGACGTTTTCACTATGTGAGTATGGGCTTACCGGCAAAACGCCTTTCTACCGCTTTTGATAGCGTAACACTTTACGGAAATGACCCAGATCACCGCCCGGATATCTATGGGAAAATTGGTAATGCGGGGGTTTCTATTTGCTGTTTAGACGACGCGAAGAAGTTGTATTCAGGTTTTGATCTGGCAAACCCGATGACTTCGGTGAGTATGACTATAAATGGGCCTGCCCCGATGCTGCTTGGCTTTTTTATGAATGCAGCGATCGATCAGGCTTGTGAGAAATATATCAATGAGCATAAGTTAGAGGATGATGTTGAGAAAACCATTCAGGCTCTTTACAAGAAAAACGGTTTGGATCGGCCTGTGTATCACGGGGAATTACCGGAAGGTAATAATGGTCTTGGTTTAATGTTGCTGGGGGTTACGGGTGATCAGGTTTTGCCTCAGGATGTTTACGAGAAAATTAAAACCGAAACCATTCAGCAGGTACGCGGTACGGTGCAAGCTGATATTTTAAAGGAAGATCAGGCGCAAAATACGTGTATTTTTTCTACGGAATTTGCCCTTCGTCTGATGGGTGATGTGCAGGAATATTTTATTGAAAAACAGATCCGAAATTTCTATTCAGTTTCTATTTCCGGATATCATATTGCTGAAGCAGGTGCCAATCCTATAACGCAATTGGCATTTACGCTGTCTAATGGCTTTACCTATGTAGAGTATTATCTAAGCCGCGGGATGGATATCAACAAGTTTGGTCCAAACCTCTCGTTTTTCTTCAGTAATGGGGTAGATCCCGAGTATGCCGTTATTGGTCGTGTGGCGCGTAAAATCTGGGCAAAAGCGTTGAAGCATAAATACGGTGCCAATCCACGAGCGCAAATGTTGAAGTACCATATACAGACATCCGGGCGATCGTTACACGCGCAGGAAATAGATTTTAATGATATACGTACCACGCTACAAGCCTTGTATGCGATTTATGATAATTGCAATTCACTGCATACCAATGCGTATGATGAAGCAATTACCACACCTACCGAAGAAAGCGTTAGGCGTGCAATGGCGATTCAGTTGATTATCAATAAAGAATTAGGACTGACTAAAAATGAAAACCCCATACAGGGTGCTTTTATTATTGAAGAACTAACCGATTTGGTAGAGGAGGCTGTCTTGCAGGAATTTGATCGTATCACAGAACGCGGTGGCGTTTTAGGTGCGATGGAAACCATGTATCAGCGCAGTAAAATTCAAGAGGAGAGTTTGTATTATGAGACGTTGAAGCATAACGGTGATTTCCCAATCATTGGTGTAAATACCTTTTTAAGTAGTAAAGGTTCTCCTACGGTTAAGCCTATGGAAGTAATCCGTGCTACAGAAGAGGAAAAACAAGCTCAGATTCAAACCCTTCAAAATCTGCATAAAGCCTATGAAGATACAGCAGAAGCTGCTCTTGATGCCGTTCAGCAAGCAGCAATAAGCAACGAGAATATGTTTGAAAAACTGATGGAAGCAACTAAAGTGTGTTCGTTGGGGCAAATCACAAACGCCCTCTTTGAAGTTGGTGGTCAGTATAGACGAAATATGTAAGTAAAGAGCCGCAATTCTCAAGGCGAAGCCTTAGGGAATTACGAGCGAATCGCTTACCCTGAGTGGATCCGAAGAATCATTTTCGGAAAGGATACCTCTATGTGACTGTGAGCGAATTCCTTGATTTGAGGATTTTATTGAATTTTTAAAAGTATAAAAGAAACTGCGTGAGGGATAGTCGCGTAAAGCCCACAGCCAAGCGATGGTGCAGGCGAGGACTTGCAGCGCATAGTCCACCTCTAAGGACACGTCCAAAAATCTAGTCTTCAAAATTCAAATCATCTGGGTCAAAAGGGAGGTCATCATCAGGATCGGGATCATTATAGCTGATTCCCGGAGGATTAAAAAGACCCCAACGGTCTATAATGTAATTCCACGGGTCAAAAGTTTCAACCCATTCGGCAAATAATATTCTAAAGTGTTCGATTTCATCGCGCAGCAGGTCAAGATATTCGGTTTCTTTAAAACCGTACATTTCTAAACCGGTCATATGAGTTGCCAGATCGCGAGCACACTTGCGGATAATGGTGGCTTTTTCCATCTTGATGTCATAGAGGTCGCAGTTCCACGCACCGGCAATTTTTGCAGGAATTATTGAGGCATCTTCTCGAATAAAAAGAGCCTGACTTCTTAAAATTTCTTGTTCATTTTCTTTTGAACTTTCAATCTCGTAAGAAGAGGCAATCTCAGCAATGCGGTTTGCTAATTTTAAAATTTCGGAAGCTTTTTTGAAAAGGGGACTGTTTTGGTAATCGTTTTGAGCATTCAAGTCGTCGTCAGATGTCATGGATAATCAGCTTTAAATCACGAACCTTTTTATAAGGGTGAAAGGTATAAATTTAAAATACTATTAATTTCTTTAAATACAATAACAGATTTAAAGCGTCATCATCCATTTATGCTGTAGGCGTCTGAATTTGCGGACTTCACGTCTCAAAATGCGTACAAAATCTTTTCCGTTGCTTTCTGCACGTTCTAAGCGTTCGCATGTGCGGTATAAACTTGAAGTTAGTCGGTCTAAAGACTCTGCGTGCTTTAAGCGATCGTCTTGAAAAATTTGACTTTCTGCTTTTAGAATTTCGGGAGCTAATGAGTCTGATTGGCGTACAATGTCGCCGCTAAAATACACAAACGGATTCTCACTACCATTGTTTTGTAAATGGGCGAGATCGTAAACCAAATAGTTTGAAACTGAGCGTGAAAGCTTCAGAATCTCAATTGCTTGGTTATAAAGTCGTGTATTTCTGGGTGTATAACTCATCTATTTTCTAGTGACTCAAAATTAGCAGGAATCAGTCACATTTATATTTATCTTTTAAAGTAAATGAATATATTTACTTTAAATATTAAAGAAATAAAGCTATTTTATTTAAAAATGCATATAGATTCTGCAAACTGGAAAATTCTTCAATTATTACAGCGTAATGCACGTATGAGTGTTAGTGCAATAGGGCGCGAAGTAGGTATAACTTCACCGGCGGTTGCAGAGCGAATTAGAAAGATGGAAGATGCCGGTGTTCTTATGGGTTATAAGGCCGAAATCTCACATATTGAATCTGGTCATCAACTGAAAGCAATCATAACGCTACGCGCATTTATGGGAAGGTTGAAACCTTTTTTAGAAAAAGTACACGACTTTAGCGAGGTGCTCAATTGCTACCGCATTACGGGCAACGAAAATATCTTTATGGAAGTTGTTCTTTTTGATCAATTTCATCTTGAAGAGTTTATTGATAAGCTCATTACTTACGGAGAAACTAAAACACATATTGTACTTTCTACAGTAATTGAAAATGCTCCTATACGCACGCGCAGCGTAGACCGAAAGAGATAATTTAAAACAACGTGCTTAAATACCAAATGCTAAATGCGATGAGCAATACAATGCCCAACCAACTGAAAATTTTTAAGCCTTTACTAGGTTTGTCGGCTTCAGGCACTTCTTTTGAATTAATCGCATAATAGTTTGCAATTGCAAAGAAGGGTGCTGTTAAGAAAGAAAGAACGGTGGCAACTTGTACGAGGGTTCCCATTTCGTTAGTGAGAAATAGTAAGATGCATCCAGTGCCCAATATTAAAATGACCATCCATACCGAATAGCCGTGTTTTATGGGTTTATCAATAATTAAATCTATTGTTTTTGCCATAGCTCTAGGTGAAGCATCAAGTGTTGTAAGCGTTGTGCTAAACATCGTTGTTAGCGCAGCAATACCAATAAGGTAAAACGCCCAATCGCCAAGACTTATAGTATACATGTCTATGAGATCTTTTGCAAAAGTTACTCCGTTAGTATTGAAAGATTGTCCGGTATTGTGCATCACAAGAGCTCCCAGAGCGACAAAACAGATTCCGACAGAAATAGTGCCGATATAGCCAATATTGAAATCAAAAATCGCTGATTTACGCGTGAGTTTACCCGATTTAGCTTTTTCGAGCGACCACAATGAGTGCCAAATGGATATGTCTAATGGGGCCGGCATCCATCCCATAAATGCGATTAAAAAAGCAACGCCCAGCGCATCAGATGGTAGTATTTGAGAAAAATCAGCTTCCTGATGAGGTTCAAGCCCGGCAATGCTTACTGCTATAATAGTACTGATGGTTAAGGTGATGACGATAAACTTCATCAGGTTGTCAAGTAGCTTGTATCTTCCTAAAAGAAGGATTATCGTGCAAATTCCGGTAATGAGTAAGCTCCATGTTGTAATGCTCCAATCTATCCCAAAGATATAGGTTGCAATACCTGCTGTTACAATAGTTACTGCAGTTTGAATGGTAAATATTGTTAGTAGATTTATTACAAAATAAATCACCAAAACTATTTTTCCCAACTTCTTATAGCCGTCTAATAAACTTTTACCCGTTGAAGCTGCATAGCGAGGTCCAAACTGAAAAAAAGGATATTTAATTATATGAATAAGCACCAATGCCCAGATGAGTCCAAAACCATAATCTGCACCTGCTCGGGTAGACTGTACTAAATGTGACACACCAATTGCTGCACCGGCAAATAACAATCCCGGGCCAAGTTGTCTTAAAAAATGCTTCATAGGATGCTAAGAATAGAAGACGTTATTATTGATCTTTTTCGATGAGATCAGAAAGTAAGCGGCGTGCGCGTAACAATTTAACCTTCACATTACTCATAGGTTCGTCAAGAGTTTGCGCCATTTCTTTGTAACTCATTTCCTGAAAGTAGCGCAAATTTATCATTTCTTGATAACGTGGCTTTAGCTTTTTGATGTGGGCAAGTAATTCAGAAAGGTTTTGTTCGGTGATTAAAGCATCTTCTGGCGTGGGATTCTCATCAATAACCTTATTAAGCTTATCCTCTTTGCTCAAAAGGCGTTGCTGGCTGTTTTCTTTCCGTATGAGATCTATGTGCAGATTTTTTGAGATGGTCAATAACCAGGTGCTGAAACGGTATTTATTGTCATAGATATGCAGTTGATTAAAAGCTTTAGAAAAAGTCTGAATGGTAATTTCTTCGGCCTTAAAATCATCTTTAGTGCGTTCCATCTGAAAGCGGTAAACCATATTCCAGTGTGCATTTAATAAATAATTATAGGCACTCTGACTACCGGTTTTAGCTTCAGTTATTTTACGATCTATGATTTCTTGATTCAGTTCCAACGGCGTGGTTTTACCAAAATATTAGCTATAAAGATAAGCATTTGTGTGCTCACTAAAAATGGTTCTAGTACGAGTAGATAAGGGATTAGCTCTTTTTCCTGAAGTTTTAGTGCGGCTTTTGAAGTGATTAAGCATACTGCCAGTTCCCGAAAAAGAAACAGAGAAAGAGCCAAAACATATTGCTGATTGAAAAGAACTAAAATTAGAAATAAGAAAAAGAATAAAAATTGACTGACATAGAAAGCACCCAGCTGCAGTTGGTGTTTCAGCTTATAATGATGCGAGACACCGGTATGCCTTCTTTTTTGATAAAACCATTCTTTCCAGGATTTTTTAGGATTTGAGATAGTGAAAGAACTTGGATCTGAACAAAGTGCGACATTGGTTTTAGTTGCGTTTTGATTTACAAAAAGATCGTCATCGCCGGGTTTGAGATGTGCGTGATTTGTAAATCCATTATTTTTTAAGAAAAGTGCTTTAGTATAGGCTAAATTTCTACCAACACCCATATAGGTATTTTTGTTTTTGGCATACGCGAAATATTGCATTGCGGTCAAAAGGGTCTCAAACCGAATAACCTTATTTAACCAAGAATTTGCAATTTTAGAATAACCGCTATAGCCTAAAATGATTTGTTTTTCATTAGAAAATTGAGCTGCCATTTCTGAAATCCAATGCTTTGATTGAGGAAGACAATCGGCATCTGTAAAAAGTAAATGTTCGTATTGTGCTTGCTGAATGCCTTTGGTAATTCCGGCTTTTTTTCCGGTTTCCGGTTTGAGGTCAACTATTTTAATTGAAGAATTCTGAGCAGTAAAACCTTGCATAATTTGCAATGTCTGATCTTCAGAATGATCATTGATCAGAATAATTTGGAATTGTGGATAGTCTTGCGTTAGAAGTTTCGGTATTAATACGAGAAGGTTTTTTTCCTCATTTTTAGCGCAAACTAAAACAGAAACCCCTTTATTATTCGTTCTTCCGCTTTGCGAAATAGTAGAAAAACTAAATCTGGAAATATACGTGTAAAACCCGCAGTTTATAAGTGTTATAATTATAAAACAGTAAAGCAGAAACGGGAAGAACGCGATCAATTTATAGGGATTAAGAAGCTTTTTCTGTGGAGCAATCACCTATTTCGTCAGGCATTTTACCACACATACCACAAGCTTCTCCAGACTTATTCAGGTAAGGGTTTTGACTTGCGCAAGTACCGGCAAATTTGCCGTCTTTTTTAGCCCATATTTTTATAGCAATTCCTGCAAATGCAAGGCCTAAAAGTACAAGGGTGATAAGAAGTAGTTTCATAAGGTTTAATTCTAATGCAAAGATACAAAATGAGCGGGTTAAGCCCAAGGTTTACCAATAGTCGTAATACGTTAATTTTTATAACACTGTTTAACTAAAAATTATTAAACGATAAGTTAGACCAGTTGCTAATCTTCATACATTAGCTCTTCAATAACCATTAAAACAATCAGTTATGAATACGTATAAATTAAGTTTTGCAGTTGTTATGGGAGCTTTGATGTTAGTCTCTTGTAATGATGATAAAAAGAAAGAAGACCAGATAAAATTAGAAGCTCAGGAGACTGAAATGGCCGAAGCTAATAAAGCGGAGCAGGAGCTGAAAGATGCTCAAATGAAAGAAGAGCAAATGAAAGAGGAAGCGAGATCTAACAGTATTGCTTCTAAAGCAATGGCAGCTGATGAGTTGGATACGCTGGTAATAGCATTAAATGCTGCTGGTTTATCTGAGATGCTAATGGCAGAAGGGGAATACACAGTTTTTGCCCCTACTGATCACGCGTTTTCTGAATTAAAAAAAGGAATGCTTGAAGATTTAACCAAACCTGAAAATAAAGAGATGTTAGTAGGTGTGCTTCAATACCACGTTGTTCCAGGAATTATGCGTTCTGAAGATTTAGGAAAGGCGATTGATGAAGGTAAAGGCAAAGCTACTTTGACTACTGTTAAAGGTGATGAGTTAACCATTATGCGTGATGGAGATCAGATCGTTATTAAAGATGGAAAAGGAAGAAAAACTCAAATTGTTTTGGGTAATATAGATGCTTCAAACGGAATTATTCACGAAGTTGATCGTGTTTTGTTAGCTAAATAATCCAAATTCTTATAGATATAGAAAATCCGCTTAACCTTGAATTAAGCGGATTTTTTTATGTCCATTTATAACCAGCTTTTAGTGTTCTATAATATTCACTTCAGGCTGAATGGTTATATTAAAAAGTAGTTTTACTTCTTGCTGTATGTGCATCGCTAAGTCCCAGATTTCTGCTCCCGTAGCGTTATCATAATTTACGAGAACAAGCGCTTGCTTGCTGTGCACACCGGCATCGCCAAAACGTTTTCCTTTAAAACCGGCTTGCTCGATGAGCCATCCCGCAGGAACTTTGATAAATTCATCACTTATCATATAAAATGGAATTTCAGGATGTAATTGCTGAAGCTTTAAAAATTCAGTTTTTAGAATAACCGGATTCTTGAAAAAACTTCCGCTATTACCTAATACAGCAGGGTCTGGTAATTTTGAAGAACGGATTGCGATTACAGCTTCGGCAATATCTTTGATGCCAGGATTTGCAATTGCTTTTTCCTTCAAAATTTCTTGAATAGCACCGTATTCCGTATGCAGTTTATGATTTGTTTTACTCAGTTTAAACGTAACTGAGGTAATCACATAAGCATCTTTAGCTTCATTTTTAAAAATGGAATCCCGATAACCAAATTTGCACGCACTTAGCGAAAAGGTTTCTTTAGTTAAGGTTTGACGGTGAATCGCACTACAACCGAAAAAAGTATCTTTAAGTTCTACACCATAAGCACCAATATTTTGTACCGGAGAAGTGCCAACATTTCCTGGAATTAAAGCTAAATTTTCTACTCCGCCATATCCCAGATTTACACAATGCATTACAAAGTCATGCCAGTTTTCGCCGGCAGCAACTTTCAGCCAGATATGGTCTGTGTTTTCTTCAACAACCTCAATTCCCTTTGAAGCAATATGAATAACGAGACCGGATAGATCTGTTTTTAGCAGCATATTGCTTCCGCCACCTAAAATAAATGGAGTCGCGTCAATACTGCTGCTTAAAGCTTCTTTCAGTTCTTCTTCCGTAGTTACCGAAACAAAAGATTCGGCCTTTGCCGAAATGCCAAAAGTATTGTAATCCTTAAGAGAAACATTGTGTTGTAAATTCATTAATCTTTGTAAAGACTAAGTGCTTCTTTTAATAAGGCTACAGCCTCAATAAGATCTTCTTTCTTCAAAACATAGGCGATACGTACTTGGTTAAGACCTTCTCCCGGAGTAGAATAAAAACCGGCAGCAGGAGCAACCATTATCGTTTTTTTATTATGCTCAAAAGACTCTAAAAGCCATTGTGCAAAATCATCAGAATTTTTTACTGGTAATTCTGCGATACAATAAAAAGCACCTTTTGGTTTTGCAACGCGTACGCCTGGTATAACCTCAAGACCGGCAACAAGCGTATCTCTACGATCTACATATTCAGAAATAACTTCGTCAAAATAAGATTGCGGAGTATCTAATGCAGCTTCACTCGCAATCTGAGCCAAAGTAGGAGGGCTTAAACGTGCCTGAGCAAACTTCATAGCCGTAGCCATTAGTTCTTTGTTGCGGCTCACGATACAACCTATGCGAGCGCCACACATTGAAAAGCGTTTAGAAACCGAATCGATCATTATTGTATGCTCATCAATCTCTCGCTGATTCAATACTGAATTGTGTTGCAACCCATCATAAGCAAACTCTCTGTAAACTTCATCTGCAATCAAAAACAAGTCGTGTTTTTTAACCAATTCAGAAAGTTGATCGAGCTCTTCTTTACTGTATAGGTAACCTGTAGGATTCCCCGGATTACAAATGATTATCGCTTTGGTTTTTGACGTGATTTGTTTTTCAAATTCAGAAATAGGAGGCAGCGCAAAACCACTTTCAAAAGAAGAAATTACCGGCTTAACAACCACTCCCGAAGCGGTAGCAAAACCGTTATAATTCGCATAAAAAGGTTCCGGTATAATAATCTCATCACCCGGGTCTGTAACGCTACCCATAGCAAACATCAATGCCTCAGAACCACCTGTAGAAATGATAATGTCTGAAGGTTCAATAGCGATTCCCTGTTTTCCGTAATAGGCAGCTAACTTTTCGCGATAGCTTAAAAAACCAGCGGAATGACTGTATGAAAGCACTTCTATATCAGCTTCTTTAACAGCATTTAGTGCGGCTTGAGGTGTTTTTATATCTGGCTGACCAATGTTTAATTGATGTATGGCAACGCCTCTTGCTTCTGCAGCTTCTGCATAGGGTACTAGCTTGCGAATAGGAGACTGGGGCATCATAAGCCCTTTTTGTGATAATTGCGGCATGAGTCGATTTATTTAGGCTGCAAAGTTGCGAATTATTAGTGAGAAAATAATTTTAAGATTGAATTAGTATTATTGATTTTAAAATGCTAAATTCATAACGGATGAGGTTTAATTATGCGTATTTTTTATTTTATAGTGGTTTTATTTGGTTTCTTGTCAACTTTTTCGGTTTCAGGTCAAGGTGCTTTTCTTTTGCCTGAAGGTGAAAAAAGCATAAAAATAAAAGCAAAAATCGTTAATAACCTTATGATTATTCCTGTTTTGGTCAATGGACTCGAGCTTTCATTTTTGTTAGACACTGGTGTGCGATCTACTATTCTATTTGGGATAGACTCAGATTATGAATTAGAATTGAATAATAAATCTACAGTCTGGCTTCGTGGTGCCGGGGATGGCAAACCTTCAAAAGCTATTAAATCTACCCACAATATTATCACTATAGGAAGTGCAGCAGCAATCAATCAAACCGTTTATTATATACCAGATAGTAGTCAAAATTTTTCTCCACGATTGGGCTTTCCGGTTCACGGAATTATTGGGTATAGTCTATTAAAAGATCTTGGGGTTGAAATGCGATATGATAAAGGATTTGTCAAACTTTATCCTCCGGAAGTTCTTAAAGAAAAAAAGTGTCGTTCTTGTGTGTCTATTCCTTTTGAGTTGAAAGAAGGAAAGCCTTACGTTAACTTAAATTTAGTAGATAATAAGGAGGAGTTGAAAGCAAAATTATTATTGGATTCTGGTAGTGGTGATGCATTGTGGCTTTTTGAAGAAACCCACGAAGGAATACAGGTTTCTGAAAATTCATTTAAAGATCATTTGGGATTGGGACTTAACGGAGAAGTTTTAGGCAGTAGATCTCGTATAGAGGAATTGCAGTTAGGTGATTTTGTTTTAAACCAAGTAAATGTGGCTTATCCTGACTCAACTTCGTTGGAATATTTAAACGGGGTATCCTACAGAAACGGAAGCTTAGGGTCTGAAGTTTTACGCAGATTTACGGTCTATTTAGATTATGACTCTAAAATGCTTAAACTTAAAAAGAACAAATATTTTGACGACCCGTTTCGGTATAATCGTAGCGGACTCGTTGTAGAACATACAGGCTTTGAATTAGTAGCGGGCTTAGATTACCGCATTCAAAAAACAACATCTACTAACGATTACTCCAATAACTCTGGGGAAACTATTTTTCTGGCTACTAATACTGTAGAATTTCCACAATTACAATTAAAATCCAATTATGAGATAGCCGCTATAAGAGAGAATTCTCCTGGAACCGAAGCAGGCTTAAGTGTTGGTGATCGCATTGTAAAAGTAAACGGGAGAGATGTGACTAAACTTGACTTGAAAGATATTACTAAATACTTTTATAGGGATGAGGGAGAAATTTTACGTCTCCAAGTAGATCGAAAGGGATATGTTTTCAATTGCAAATTGAAACTCAGAAAACTACTAAAGAGTCCTGATTAGAATGTTCTTAGTTTTAACTTACTGTGAAACAAAAAAAGCGACCAATTTGGTCGCTTTTAAATTTTAAGTCTAATAGGTTTCCTTAATTAGATGCGGGTAGTAAAGTACCTTTAATCTTTAGCGTGTAAGGTTCAGCAGAGGCGTTAGTATAAACCGTTATGGTTTTACGAATTGGACCCGGTGAACGATTGGTATCATATTTTACTTTAATCACATCGCTTTCTCCCGGAGCGATAGGATCTTTAGGTGGGCTAGGTACTGTGCAACCACAAGTTGAGTATGCTTTAGAAATTACTAAAGGAGCGTCACCTGTGTTTGTGAATTTAAATTCGCGGGTACCGTCGCCTCCATGAGCAACATCACCATAATCAATAACGTCTGTCTCGAAAGTAATCGCGGCTTTCTTTTCTTGAGCTTGTAAGCCTAAAGTCATCAGACCTACAGCAAGTATTAAAACGATTTTTTTCATAATTCTAAGTGTTAATGAAGCATAAAAGTAAGCCTATTCTGATGTTTGTGCAAAAATGTGGCTCATTTTTATGGTTGAGCCTTATTTTTTAATCTTAATAGCTTCCTTAAAAGTTGTTTTTTTAATGCTTCGGTTCTTTTTAAAATCCTTTGTATATAAGTACTTTTGCACTCTTATAGACAAAAATTAGACCAAGAATGGCATTAGCTTCAAAATACAGCTCAAAAGATGTTGAGCAAAAGTGGTACGACTACTGGATGGAACATAATTATTTTCATTCAGAACCTAATGATAAAGAGCCATATACCATTGTAATACCACCGCCTAATGTGACGGGTATTTTACATATGGGGCATATGCTTAACAATACCATTCAAGATGTTTTGATACGTCGTGCACGTTTAAAAGGTCTTAATGCCTGTTGGGTGCCTGGTACAGATCACGCGTCTATCGCTACCGAAGCTAAAGTTGTTGCAAAACTAAAAGCTGAGGGAATTAATAAGAGTGACCTTACCCGCGAAGAATTCTTAAAGCATGCCTGGGAATGGACTGATAAATACGGCGGGACGATCCTTGACCAACTTAAGAAGCTAGGAGCTTCTTGTGACTGGGAGCGTTTGCGCTTTACAATGGATGACACCATGTCAGCTAGTGTGATTCAAAGCTTTATCGATCTGTATAATAAAGGCCTTATTTATCGTGGTCATCGTATGGTAAATTGGGATCCAGAAGCTCAGACAACACTTTCTGACGAAGAGGTGATTCACGAGGAGCGTCAGGGACACCTGTATTATTTAAATTATAAATTAGAAAGCAGTGATGAGGTCTTGACTATTGCAACCACAAGACCCGAAACAATATTTGGAGATACTGCTATTTGCATCAATCCCAATGATGAGCGCTTTGCTCATTTGCGAGGTAAAAAAGCAATTGTACCTATAGTTAACCGTGTTGTTCCTATTATTGAGGATGAGTATGTAGACTTAGAGTTTGGTACGGGTTGTCTTAAAGTAACACCGGCTCACGATGAGAATGATAAAATGTTGGGAGACAAGCACGGTCTTGATGTGATTGACATCTTCAACGATGATGCTTCTCTAAATGAATACGGGTTGCATTATGCGGGTAAAGACCGTTTTGTGGTTCGTGATGAGATCGTAAAAGAACTTAAAGATTCTGGTGCTTTAGTGAAAACCGAAACACACACCAATAAAGTAGGGACTTCAGAACGAACAAAAGCTGTGATTGAGCCTAAGCTTTCTGATCAGTGGTTTTTAAAGATGAAAGATCTTGCAGAACCGGCTATTAAAGCGGTTTTGGAGACTGAAGAAGTAAACCTGTTTCCGAAAAAATTTGACAATACGTACCGTCACTGGATGGAAAACATCAGAGACTGGAATATTTCGCGTCAACTATGGTGGGGGCAGCAAATACCGGCTTACTATTATGGTAACGGTAAAGAAGATTTTGTTGTTGCTAAAAATAGGGAAGAGGCTTTAGCTTCCGCGAAAGCGAAAACAGGAAATGATAGCTTAACTGATGCTGATTTGCGTCAGGATGAAGATGCATTGGATACGTGGTTTTCTTCTTGGTTGTGGCCTATGAGTGTTTTTGATGGAGTCGTGAATCCCGATAATGAAGATTTTAACTATTACTATCCTACCAATGATTTGGTTACAGGTCCAGATATTCTGTTTTTCTGGGTTGCGCGTATGATTATGGCTGGATATGAGTATACGGGTGAAAAACCATTTACAAACGTATACCTAACCGGTTTGGTACGTGATGCAGACCGCCGTAAAATGTCTAAGTCTTTAGGGAATTCGCCAGATGCGATGAAACTTATTGATGATTACGGTGCAGACGGTGTGCGCGTTGGTTTATTATTGAGTGCAGCTGCCGGAAATGACTTGTTATTTGATGAAGATCTATGTCAGCAGGGTAAAGGTTTTATAAACAAAATCTGGAATGCCTTTAGATTAATCAAAGGTTGGGAGGTTGATGCTTCCATAGAGCAGCCTGAAGCTAGTATTAAAGGTATAGAGTGGTATACAGAGCGTTTCAAGGAAGCTGGAGTAGAGATTGAAGATCATTTCAGTAAGTATCGTATAAGCGATGCTTTAATGACCACATATAAGTTAGTTTGGGATGATTTCTGTAGTTGGTTGCTTGAGGTGGTAAAACCAGAATATGCTAAGCCTATTGACAAGAAAACCTATGATGCTGTCATTGAAGCCTTAGAAAATAACCTGCGCATTTTACATCCATTTATTCCTTTTGCTTCGGAAGAGATTTGGCAGAATATCACCGAGCGTACTCCAGAAGAGGCTTTGATCATTAATGAATGGCCAAAAGTTGAAAAAGGCGATGCCGAAATTTTAGCAGATTTTGAATTGGCAACTCAGGTGATTACTGGTGTTAGAGCGATTAGAAAAGAAAAGAATATTTCTTTTAAAGATGAGCTGGAGTTATTTGTGATGAATACGGAAGGTTTTTCTGAACGTTATGATGACATCATTAAAAAGTTGTGTAACCTATCTAAGATTGAAGCAACAGAAACTAGTAAAGATGGAGCACTTTCTTTTAGAGTAAAGGCTAACGAATATTTTATTCCGTTAACCGGCGCGATAGATATAGATGCTGAAATCGCAAAAATCAGCGAAGAATTAGAATATACAAAAGGCTTTATGAATTCGGTTTCTAAAAAGCTCTCTAATGAGCGTTTTGTGAATAATGCTCCGGAGCAGGTTGTTGCTGTAGAAAAACAAAAACAAGCTGATGCTCAGGCAAAAATTGATGCGCTTGAGAAGCGACTTGCGGCGTTGAAGTAATAGTATAATATGAATGCAAAATAAAAAACCCTGAGTCTTGAATCATCAGGGTTTTTTATTTTTTGCTTAACTAAGAAATTTAATCAGGAATATATTGAGCAACGAGTTTGATGTATTCCTTTTTTGCTTCAGTAGCGGAAAGCCCTTTTATCTGAATGAGTGCATTGTATTTAAAAGCGCTGCGCAGATCATTTTCTTTAATATTCTCAACCGGCATCAGCTTACTCTTGTGGTTGCCCTGCTTATAATGTGCATAAAGCAATAACTGAATATCTGGAGGTAAAACCGTTTTGGTTTCACTCGCTCTTCTAGCAGCATCTTGAAACGCTTTTTCTAATTCTTCTTTGTCCAAAACGCGCGATTACTTTAGGGTAGCTATAATGCTTTCTGCACCTTTAACTTTCTGATTGAGTTTAACTGCAAGCGGGGTGCCTACAGGAAGAAATAAGTCAACACGAGAACCAAATTTTATAAATCCGCTATCTTCACCCGGGACTGCAGTATCACCTTTTTTAGCATAATTTACGATGCGTTTAGCCAGAGCGCCAGCGATTTGGCGATACAATACGTCTCCAAAGCTTGCAGTTCTAATAACGACGGTTGTACGCTCATTTTCTTCAGAGGCTTTGGGATGCCAGGCAACAAGATATTTGCCCGGATGGTATTTGCTGTAAACCACTTCACCTGCAGCCGGATATCTCGTTACATGAACATTGATAGGAGACATAAATATCGAAACCTGCAGTCGGTTTTCTTTAAAATATTCACGTTCGTAAACTTCTTCAATAACGACTACTTTTCCATCAACAGGGGCGATAATCTCATCACTAGTGCCATTTGCAGTTCGGGTAGGGTTTCTGAAAAATTGAAGGATAAGTATGAGTAAAACAGTTAACGTACCATAACATACATATTGCAGCCAGACTGGTGATACCCAAGTTTGTGTTGATATAAATCCTACAGCTACAAGGAGTAGTGTTATAATAATTATGGTATAACCTTCTTTATGAAACATATTCAAATACTATTAAAACCAAATAAATAAACGGACTGGCAAAGAGAATACTGTCTAAACGATCGTAAAGACCACCGTGTCCCGGCATCAGGGTTCCACTGTCTTTAACGCCAGCTTCACGCTTGAGTTTAGATTCTATTAAATCACCAAAAGTCCCTAGTGTACTCATTACTACCGCAAGCGATAGCCAAATATTGAAGTTAAGGCTGTTTGTAAATTTATGAATAAAATAACTGGCAATACAAGCAAAAACGAGTCCACCAAAAAAGCCTTCAATTGTTTTTTTTGGAGAAATGCTCGGAAACAATTTATGGCGTCCTAAACTCTTACCTACGATAAAGGCAAAGGTGTCATTCGTCCATATTAAAATAAATAAACCGGCTACCGTATAAGGAGAAAAGCCATCTCCGTGTGAAGGTAATAAGGTTAAAAACACAAAGCTGGCAATGATGTAAAATATGGTAATGTGTAATTTTTGAAGCTTCCTGTATTTTCTAATCTTTTCGCTGAAAAGATTTTTCATCAAATAAATTCCGGTAGCTACAGTTAGACCTAGAAGAACTAGTGTTGCAGCTTTTGAAACCTTATAATAACTGAAAAACAAAATGAAAGAAATAAGTATCAAGTAGGTGTACCAAAACTGAAAACCAATGAGTCTTAAGAATTCCCGTAAAGTTATAATACCAAAAAGCAAGAACAACAGAATGTACCATTTCTCAGAATAGAAAATGGAAAATAATAATATGACAACATATAAAAAGCCGGAAAGTGCTCTTACGGTAATTTCGCGCATACTACAAATCTTCTAGTAGTAATAAATAAAGATTTTTTGCACTACTGCCATAGCTCATAAAATCTTTGACCCCTTCTTTAGGTTCAAAATTTTTAATCGTGGTAATATTTGTAGGTATTTGTCCCGTATTCTTCTTTTTAATGCCTCTTAAACCTTCGCCAATACTGTTTACAATTTGACTTGTAGTTGCAAAAATAACAAGGTTTTGAGGAAGCTCTTTTAGTTTTTTTTCTTTGATTTGATTTGAAGAAATCAAAAGACTGCCATCATCAGCAATCAAGTTTTCACACGTTGATAAAAAGAACTTAGATTCTTTTTCTCTTCCAAAATTTAAATTATATCCTTTGAAGAGATTTTCTAACTTACTGTCAAGACAATACACATCTTGCTCGTACCAATCGTTTTCGAGAAGGATGTTGTCAAAACTTTCGTGAACTTCACCCATGTCGATACAATACAGAAATTTACCACCATTTAGGATAAAATGTTTCGTAAAACGTTCATCTGCGGGAGCGGTAACATCAGGCATGTATTTACCCCGTTCTTTAATAGAACTCTTGGGTTTATCTGCGCTTGGCGAAATTTTTTGCTTAAAAAGCTTCTTTAAGATACTCATAAATGAGTGGTATTCGTCTAAATTTAGGATTCTATCAAATATAAAAAATCTTAACTCAACAACGTGTCAAGTTAAGATTTTATATTGGTTGTAGCCGTTGGGATTCTAACTTTCGCTTAAAGGAAGGCCCTTAGTTTCGGCTTCTATACTTTTTTCAAAAGGACGTTTCCCGAAGATTTTTTCTAGATTATCTTTGAAAATCACCTCTTTATCAAGAAGGACTTCTGCAAGTTCATTCAATTTATCTTTGTTGTCTTCTAATATTTTAATAGCACGTTGATATTGCTCTTCAATAATTTTAGAAATTTCTTTATCAATAAGTTCAGCGGTTTTTTCACTGTATGGTTTGCTGAAGTTATACTCATTCTGACCTGAAGAATCATAATACGTCAGGTTTCCAATCTCATCATTTAAACCATAAATAGTAACCATCATACGAGCTTGCTTAGTAACTTTTTCTAAGTCACTTAAAGCACCTGTAGAAATTTTATCAAACGTTACTTTCTCAGCAGCACGACCACCCATAGCAGCACACATTTCGTCTAGCATTTGCTCAGGGCGTACGATAAGGCGCTCTTCTGGTAAATACCATGCGGCTCCTAGTGATCGACCACGAGGGACAATAGTTACTTTTACTAAAGGAGCAGCATGCTCAAGCATCCAACTAACGGTAGCGTGACCGGCTTCGTGAAATGCAATTGCTTTTTTCTCATCTGGAGTGATGATTTTATTTTTCTTTTCAAGACCTCCTACAATACGATCAACTGCATCTAAGAAATCCTGACGACCTACAGCTGTTTTGCCTTGTCTTGCAGCGATAAGGGCTGCCTCATTACACACGTTGGCAATATCAGCACCAGAGAATCCCGGTGTTTGCTTAGCCATAAATTCTGTGTCTAACTCGTCAGCTACTTTTTTAAGCGGGCGTAAGTGAACTTCAAATATCTCTTTACGTTCTCTAACATCTGGAAGATCTACATAGATTTGACGGTCAAAACGACCTGCACGCATTAAAGCTGTATCTAAAACATCGGCGCGGTTGGTTGCAGCTAATACAATTACATTTGTATTTGTGCCAAAACCATCCATTTCTGTAAGAAGTTGGTTCAATGTGTTTTCGCGCTCATCATTAGATCCGCTAAAATTGGATTTTCCACGAGCTCTACCAATTGCATCAATTTCGTCAATAAAGATTATAGCAGGAGATTTTTCTTTTGCTTGTTTAAAGAGGTCACGAACCCGAGAAGCACCTACACCTACAAACATCTCTACAAAGTCAGAGCCAGAAAGTGAGAAGAATGGTACTTTAGCTTCGCCGGCTACCGCTTTAGCAAGTAATGTTTTACCTGTTCCCGGAGGTCCTACAAGTAAAGCGCCTTTAGGGATCTTACCACCTAGGTTTGTGTATTTTTCAGGATTTTTTAAGAAATCTACAATTTCTTGCACTTCTTCTTTTGCTCCCTCGAGACCGGCAACATCTTTAAAAGAAGTTTTTACATCAGTCTTTTCGTCAAAAAGTTTTGCTTTAGATTTTCCGATATTAAAAATCTGACCGCCTGCACCGCCTGCACCACCAGATGACATTCTGCGCATTATAAAAATCCAAATACCAATGATTATTACAATAGGAAGCAATGTGATTAATATGTCTCCAAACATATTGTTTTCCGGCTTCAGGTATTTGACATTGAAATCCTGACCTGCTTTAATTTCAGCTAAAGACTTCTCAAAATTTTCAAGTGTACCATAACGATATTCATAGTCAGCACCACCGGTACTATTAAAGAAGTTCATCCCATTATCTACTGGTTTAGTATGCTTTTCCTTGTCTTTTGCATTATCTGTAAGATAGATATAAGCAACCTGATTACTGGCTGATTTGTTAATGTCAATTCTCTTGACATCACCGTCTTCAATAAAGGTTGTTAACTGATCCTGTAAAATCTCTTTGGGGTTCCCATGATCAGAGCCACTGCTGAAAAGATTGAGAGCTAAGAATACAAGTATTATTGCGGTGTAAATCCACCAAGCACTAAATTTAGGCTTTTTAGGAGCGGGCTTTTTTGATTTTTCTGCCATTGATTTTTTTTAATAATTTGATTCAATTGAAGTTACTTTGGCATCTCCCCAAAGACTTTCAATATCATAATATTCCCTGATGTGTTTTTGGAAAACATGTACAACAACGTGTACATAGTCCATCAACACCCATTCAGCATTTTGTGTGCCTTCTACGTGCCAGGGCTTATCTTTAAGTTTTTTGCTAACTGTTTTTTGAATTGAATTTACAATGGCGGTTACCTGCGTGTTAGAAGTACCATTGCATACGATAAAATAGTCACAAACCATGTTTTCTATCTCCCTAAGGTCTAATAAATCAATATTTTGACCCTTCACTTCTTCAATCCCTTCTAGAATAGTTGTAATTAATTGATCTGTACTTACTTCTTTTTTTGCCATTAAATCTTTTTTAGTTTGGCAAAGTTATTACAATTTTGTTTCATAGTGTTTCTTGTTATAACATTTAAGCCATTCCTTATACCGCATGAAAGTAGTCAAACTTAATGCCACAACTTCTACAAATTCCTACTTAAGAGCGTACACAAAAGAGTTTGACTCAGAAAGTGATGTTCTGGTCTGGACATTAGATCAACAAGCCGGTAGAGGGCAACGTGGTGCTTCGTGGGAATCAGAACCGGGTAAGAACCTTACGTTTAGTGTGTTTAAGCGGGTAGAAGGATTGCCGGTGAGAAAATCTTTTTACATAACGATGGCAACTTCATTAGCTGTTTATGAGGTTTTAGAGGAGTTTGGAGTAAAGAATATATCGGTAAAATGGCCAAACGACATATTGGCAGGTAAATCTAAAATTTGTGGAATACTCATAGAAAGTGTGATACGCAATGGTCTTTATGCTGTCATAATTGGTGTTGGGCTTAACATTAATCAAAAATTATTTAACCACGCACCGCGAGCAACTTCACTAGCTCTAGAGACCGGGAAGATTTTTGAATTGGAAGAAATTTTAAACTTACTCGTATCTAAGTTCTATAAATATGTAGCGCTTATTACAGAAGGTGCTTTTGAAACACTAAAGAAAGAATACGAAGAAAAACTATTTAGAAAAGGGAAAGCCTCAACTTTTCAATCAAATTCAGGAGAACTCTTCACAGGTATCATTACCGAAGTATCAAAAACAGGAAAGCTCATCTTGCAATTAGAAGATGAGCTTTATAAAGAATTTGATCTCAAAGAGCTAAAACTGCTCTATTAGATAGTTTGTAAATTTTCGGTTAGCGTCTGAATGAATTTTGTAATAGGGCCTTTAATCATCATAGCCATCATCGCGTTGAATTCTCCTTCAAACTCAAAATATGCCTCGCTACTATCTTCAGTAAGTTCTTTAATGTTTGCAGTTAAGGTGAAAGGAAGCTTATCGCTTGCAGCACCTAAAACTACTTTGTTATAAGGCACACTGTTCTTTAATTCTAAAACAATATCTGGCATTCCTTTTAAGGCAAAAAGAAAACGTTTGTCACTTAAAATTTCAAATTTACTAATGCTGTCTGGCATCAATTGTTTGTAATTATTTACATCAACAAGAAAGTTGAAAATTGTTTCAGGGCTTTTATTGATGGTCTTCTTAGGGCTTTCTATATACATAGGTTTATTAGTCTGTGAAAATTGAAATTAAGCGTTATGTGTTTTATTTTAAAGGGAAGCTTCCCAGGTATCTGGAGAAAGACGCCAAGTCTGCAAGGTTAATCGTTCTTTTTCTGAGATATAGCGTGTATCTGAAGCTTGTTCTAAAAGGTGATCGTAATCACTTAGCGTATGTAAGTCTATGCCATATTCTTCAAAATTGGTTTTAGAAACATCAAATCCATAGGTGAAAATGGCAAGCATCCCTTTTACATTAGCTTTAGCAGCTTTTAAAGCTTCCACAGCCATAAGGCTACTTTTACCGGTGCTAATTAAATCCTCTACAACAACAACAGACTGGCCGGGCTCTAATTTTCCTTCGATTTGATTTTGTCTTCCGTGCTTTTTCGCCTCCGGTCTGATATAGATAAAAGGGAGGTTTAAAAAGTCTGCAACCAGCATGCCTATTCCTATTGCACCAGTGGCTACACCAGCGATTACATCTGGCTTGCCATAAATTTGTTCTATTTGATTAGCGATATTTTCCCGCAAGTAGTTGCGTATCTGCGGATACGACAAAGTAATGCGGTTATCGCAATAAATGGGTGATTTCCACCCGCTGGCCCACGTGAAGGGGTTTTGTGGTTGTAATTTAATTGCATTAATTTGCAATAACAACTCAGCTGTTTTTTTAGCTGTTTCCTTTTTTAAGATCATGGTACAAATGTATAAAGTTTTTGTAAATGATGTGCCCATAATACTTTCAACTGAAAAGTATATTGGAGAAAATTACACATCCATTCCCATAAAACGTGCAAAAATAAAAAGCATTATTAAACAGGTGAATCGTGGTCAGCTCACGCACATCAATCTCTATCACCCTAAAGGCAATAAATTACTCAAGTTTTTGAAGAAAAAACTACCTGTGGTTATTGCCGGTGGCGGAATGGTTTTTAATGAGCATTCTGAAATTCTTTTTATCAAACGAAACGGAAAGTGGGATTTGCCAAAAGGAAAACTTGAGAAAAATGAAACCATAGAAGAATGTGCCGTACGTGAGGTGAGCGAAGAAACCGGTTGTCAGAATCTGATGCTGGGCGATCTCATTACGATTACATATCACGTTTTTAAGCGAGGCGGAAAGTTCAAACTCAAAGAAACCTATTGGTATAGGATGACTTCAGATTATGAGGGGTTGTTAGAACCGCAACCTTCTGAGGGTATCAAAAAAGTTCGTTGGAAGAATTTTGAAAAATCTCAAAAGGCGCTGACTAAATCTTATGAGAACATCAAGTTGTTGTTTCCTAAAGAATATTTAATTAGTAATCCTAAAGATCGGGTAGCGTAGATAAGCTTCTTCATAATTAGAAGAATGCGCATAAATCCACTCTAGTTGTGCATACCAGTTTTTTGCAAATGCTGCATCATCTTGTTTTTTAGCATCAAATGCTGCTTTTAACTCTTGATCTGCATCCAATAACTCCTGAGCACGGTCTTCCCATACATAAGGTGAGAAGTGTTCTTTTTGCTGTAAAACCGTATCAAAGTAGTTCCAGTTAAAAAAGGAATCTACTCCAGAAGGTTCAAACATTTCAATAATATAGCGCAAGCCAGACTGATTGGTTTCTATAAGGTAATCTCCTGCACGTACAGCAACTTCTTTTTTGGTACTTATTACTTTTGTATTATAATGCAGATAGTGACCTTCATAAGCTTGAGATCGTGTTTTGTAGTCGGCAATGTGATATACTTCTGCAGTTAAAAGGGTATCTTTCTGAAAACGTTCAACATCAATTTCATTTTCTTTCAATCGCTCAATAACGTGATACCAACCTTGAGGAATGATATAAGCTCTGGGAATGCTTACTTCTTTAACCGGCTTCATATAATTATAATACGTAACTTCTTTTTCAAAAGGTTTCTCTCTATTGTATTTTAAGCGCGGCATTTCGGTAACCGAGCTTGTTTGCTGCTCGCCTTCATAACCTAAGAAATTGAGCGTTGTCGTCTTGCTGCTGTCTATATCAAAATGCAACGCGTAGCTTTTTCCGGTTAGCGAGCCGCTTTTGTAAATAGAATCTTGTTCTTTTCTAAGGCGCTGCATTTTTGCACCATCTTTCTCAACAATGCTCAACATAGATTTCATCAATTCGTAAGTACCTTCTACACGTTGCTTATAGGGTTTAAGCATATGTGTTTCTACCATCATCCCAAAAGTGTTCCATAGCGTGCTGTAGCCCGTTGAATACCGCGGGTAGTCCATAAATTGTGAAAAGCCAATTTCCGGGACCTGATTAAACACATTGACATATGGTGTGATAGGCCAGTCTTTTGCAGCTAAATCTTGTTCCAATTGAGGTTGTAGTTCTTCATGTAAATACGCACCGGGTTTGCCTCCTAATTTAGTGTGCTGTGTAAATAAATGCGTGAGCACATATTGATAATCTGCACCATTACTCACGTGATTATCTATCAAAACATCAGGGTTTATCATATGATAGATATTAGCAAAAGTTCGGGCATTTCGGGTATCTGCTTTTACGAAATCACGATTGAGATCATAATTCTGAGCATTCCCTCTAAAACCATATTCTTCAGGGCCGTTTTGGTTGGCTCGCGTGCCGGTATTTCTGTTTAGGGAGCCACCTGTATTGTAAATTGCGATTGCTCCAATCCAGGTTTTTTCTGGTGCTTGAATTGTTCCATTTGCCAAATCTCGCATCAACAGCATTGTCGCGTCAATTCCATCAGATTCACCCGGATGGATGCCGTTATTGATGAGGATTCGTGTCACATCTTTAGCGTCTGCAAATTCAGAATCAAAAGTTCTATCGGTATTAAAAGTCACCAGAGTAAGCGGTTTGCCGCTATCTGTAGCGCCTATTTCGTAGGTTTTGATAGAAACATAGGCTTCGTCAAGATCAGCATAATAATCCATCACTTCCTGATAGGTTGGTGTTTGATTTCCATTACCTTTTTCAAAAGGAGTTATGAGATCAAAATCTTCCGGTTTGGGTTTCTCGGCGCAAGCCAAAATTAAAAATGCAAGTAAGCTGAATAGGGATAACTTCATTAGAATAGAATATTGAGAAAGCTAAAATTAAGAATTAATGCAAGTTTGGAGCTGTTGATTCTTCAGGACTTTTAAAAGAATTCGCGGTATTGCTGAATTCTGAAATCAAATGTATTAAACTGCGGATTTTTTAATTTTTGATCTTTGTATTTCTTCATGCTGCCAATGGCTCGGTTAGCCGCCCCTGAGGGTGCCGTGAGCGAGACCGTTTTTACTGTTCTACCATCTAGCTCAAACTGATGGATGCGCGGCACTGTTGCAGAAACTACATCCAATTTAAGCTGGTGTTCTTTAGCCTGACGACGAAAAAAATACTCGGGACCATTTTTACTATTACCACCGGTGAATATTAAAGTTTCTATCTGTTTGTGAGCTTCTAAATACGTGACCAGATCGCGCAAAACCACATCTTGCATTCCCAGATCTGAAGCATCTATTTTATCTCGCTTTGCCGAAGCTACAATATCACAAACGCCAATTTTATTTCTTTTTAAAAAGTGGAGTCGCTGGTTAATGGCTTGAGTAGTATTCTCATAAACGAGGTCAAGTTGAAAGATTTTGTCTAGAATGGGCCAGAGCATCCCGTTTTTACTGCCGTAGCAAAAGTCTACATCTTCAGGGAGTAATTCACCGGTTGTAAAACGGGGAGGAGGTAAGGTTCCCACGATAAGTTTTGTCGCTTCTTCAAGATTGAATGGCGCGTACGGATGAATGTGGTCAAACATAAACCTGTTAGTTTTCAGGTTTCCACTTGATTCCACAGCCCAAACTGGGTTTTTGAAGTTCGTTTTGTTTTCTGTTGTTAAACACATTATCAAGCGCTTCGCGCAAATCTCTTCCGTTTACGGGAATGCCATTACCCGGTCTGGAGTCATCTAACTGACCGCGATAAATGAGTTTTAATTCAGTATCAAATAAATAGAAATCAGGTGTACATGCCGCATCATAATCTTTAGCAACCTGCTGGCTTTCGTCATATAAATACGGGAAAGAATAATTGTATTTACGAGCAGTTTTACGCATTAACCACGGGCTGTCTTCCGGATAGTTTTCTACATCATTACTGCTTATTGCGATAAAACCAAACCCCAAAACACGATAATCATTTGCAATGCGTACGATCTCGTCATTCACGTGTTTTACGAAGGGGCAATGATTGCATAGAAACATTATGACTGTTCCGCGTTCTCCGGCAGCATCAGTCAAAGTAACGTGATCATTAGTTAGCGGGTTGAGCAATGAAAAGTACGGAGCAGTAGTGCCCAGTTCTAACATATTTGAAGGAGTTCTTGCCATAGTTTCAAGTATTCTGTGTAATCTACAAGATAGGTCGGTAAAAGCTGTTAAGTGTTACAAATACTAAAGTTGTTTTAAATCTTTGGGCTCGTTTTAAAGCCTTTGTAACTTTAGTGAAAATCCAAGATATCATGAAAAATACCTATAGTTCGCTTTCAAAAGCGATTGAAGATTTACAGAGTAAAGGATACGATACAGATTTTAATTTAGTAGATGAAGGTATCGAATCTAAAGCACATAAAAAGACTTGGACTGCCGGCCAAATAGAAGTTGAGGATGCATTTCGTTTTGAAGGAATGACAAACCCTGGAGATAACAGTGTTTTGTATGTGGTTAATACGCATAGCGGAGAAAAAGGACTACTAGTGGATGCTTACGGAGCTTACAGTGGTCAGATTTCACAAGAAATGATTCAAAAGTTAAAGATTGAGCATTGATGGCAGATGATTTAAGTTGGTCTGAATTTGAACGCGTAGAAATGCGTGTTGGTACCATAATAACTGTTAGTGATTTTCCTGAAGCCAGGAAACCTGCTTTTCAGCTGCAAATAGATTTTGGTGACGAAATAGGAATCAGAAAGACTTCAGCTCAAATAACAAAACGATACGAGCGTACAGACCTTGTGGGAAAGCAGGTGATTGCGGTTGTGAATTTCCCGAAGAAACAAATTGCCAATTTTATGAGCGAATGTTTGTTGCTGGGTACTGTAGATGGAAGTGAAGTAACCCTTTTAAATCCAGATATGCCTGTTAAAAACGGTTTACGAGTAGGTTAATATAGTGTAGATTTTTATACTATAAAGCGGCTCCAAAGAGGAGGTTTTTCTATACAACTCGATTAAAAATAGTTGTGTGCTGCGTTAATTCCTTTATAAATCATTCAAGTAAACAACTAGTTTTTAAATTTTCAAAAAGATGATACTCAGAGTGAAGTTTCTTCCTGAAAGGATTTCATTTTACGTAAATAACTAGAAAGCGCTTTGCTGGTTTGTTGTTGAATTTTCAATTTCATAAACTTCGTCCAGCCTAGAAGCAATCCTTTAAAACCCAAGGCTTGTCTGCTCCATTTATAGAGGTCAAAGTGATCTGTATGTTGCACAATCTTTCCATTTTGAAAACTGAATGTTCCCACTACGTGATTAACTACTTTCCGTTTTTGGGGGCCATACAGATAGGTAGCCGTCCACTTTGCACTTCCATTATAATCGTTTGCTTGTATCTCGCTGTATTCAATTTTAAGGTCATTACCGCCCCGCTCGTTGAGCATAAACCACATTGCAATGGCACGATCACCGCGAATGCTGCCAAAAACAGGATCTTCAAAAATGATGTTTTTTGCATAGCAGGCAGTCATTGCTTGCGGATTGTGATTTTTAAAAGAACTGTAAAAAATCTCTAGAATTTCCTCATTAGGATGCATAGCCAAAGCGGTTGAATAAGCAGCAAGTTAGCACATCATAAAAAACTATTTATTGAATAAAGGTTTTAGTTTATTTCGACTTTCAAAAAGGAACCATATGTCTAAAGCGAAAAAGATCAGAGCGACTACTAATCCACTAGGTTCATTTAAAATATGAATCAATAATATACCTATTAAAATGGGGAAAAGCATGACCGCTCCTAAAGCACGTGTTTGCTTAAACATAACGAGTACTCCGCCTAGAATTTCTACAACAGCGATTAGTGGCATGAGCCAGTTAATGGTTATAAATGCGTTGAATATTTCTAACATTTCCGGACTCATGTTTTCAGGGATGGGCATGTAATTGAAAAATTTATTCAATCCGCTATTGATAAACATTAGCCCGAAGAGGATACTTGCGATAAGAAGAATTTTGTTTTTCATGATAAAAAAGGTTTTAGGAGTATAAAAAATACTGAAATTTTAAACTAAATCATAACAATAAATTCAATTTAAGACTTCACAGATTTTACTTGAAATTGAGTAAATTGAAGAAAATTAGGGAATTCAATCTTTTTTAATAAGTAACGTCTATTGATTTATAAGAACTATAAATGAATACTATGCATTCTTGTTTTTAATATTGTATTTCTTTACTTCAGAATTTTACACCTATAAATACTTACTTATGGAAAATAAAAATAGCAAAGATCACGGAACAGACGGCAAAGTCTGGGATGTAAATGAATCAGCAAAATGTCCTTTTCTTAGTGGAGAAATGAACCACATCACAGGTCAGGGAACTACAAACAAAGATTGGTGGCCTAACCAGTTAAACCTGAATATTCTTAAACAAAATTCTTCTTTAGTGGATCCTATGGATGAAGATTTTGATTATGCTGAAGCGTTTAAATCATTAGATCTTGCTGCTGTAAAACAAGATTTGTATGATGTGATGACTAACAGTCAGGATTGGTGGCCTGCAGATTATGGGCACTATGGGCCTTTCTTTATTCGTATGGCTTGGCACGCAGCCGGTACTTACCGTATACACGACGGTAGAGGTGGTGCTTGTAGTGGTCAACAACGTTTCGCTCCGCTTAACAGCTGGCCAGATAATGCTAACCTAGATAAAGCAAGACTTTTATTATGGCCTATTAAAAAGAAATACGGTAACAAACTTTCTTGGGCAGATTTACTGGTTTTAGCCGGTAACTGTGCACATGAATCTATGGGACTTAAAATGTATGGTTTTGCAGGAGGTCGTAAAGATGTTTGGGAACCGGAAGAAGTTTATTGGGGAGCAGAAACCGAATGGTTAGGTAACAAAGAGCGCTACGAAGGTGGTGAGTTAGAAAAAGCATTAGGAGCTGCACATATGGGATTAATTTATGTAAATCCTGAAGGACATAATGCGAATCCTGATCCTGTTGAATCAGCGCATTTTATTCGTGAGACTTTTGGTCGTATGGCGATGAACGATTATGAGACTGTAGCTTTAATAGCAGGTGGTCATACGTTTGGAAAAACACACGGTGCTGCAGATCCTGAAGAGTATGTAGAGGTAGAACCCGCAGCGGCAGGTATTGAGGCTATGGGAATGGGATGGAAAAATAACTTTGGCTCTGGTAAAGGAGCAGATACCATCACCAGTGGATTAGAAGGAGCGTGGACAGATACCCCAACGCAATGGAGTAATAAATACTTCGAAAATCTATTTGGTTACGAGTGGGAATTAACTAAAAGTCCGGCGGGTGCTCATCAATGGAAACCTAAAGGTGATGCAGGTGCTGGTACTGTACCGGATGCCCACAGACCTGAAGTGAAGCACGCACCTTTTATGTTGACCACAGATTTGTCTTTACGTTTTGATCCTGCTTACGAGAAGATATCAAGACATTTTATGGAAAACCCGGAAGAGTTTGCAGATGCTTATTCTCGTGCTTGGTTTAAATTGACGCATCGTGATATGGGACCTAAAGATTGTTATTTAGGACCCGAAGTTCCTCAGGAAGATTTAATCTGGCAAGATCCTATTCCAGCAGTAGATTATGAATTGATTTCAGAAGAAGATATAGCACAATTAAAAAATACAATTCTCAACGCAGGTCATTCAATATCAGAATTGGTTTCTGTGGCTTGGGCTTCGGCTTCTACCTTTAGAGGTTCTGATAAACGAGGAGGAGCAAACGGAGCGCGTATTCGTTTTGCACCACAAAGAACTTGGGATGTAAACAACCCGGAGCAATTAGAGGCAGTATTGAAAACCTTAGAAGGTATTCAGAAATCTTTCAATGATTCGCAAAGCGGAAATAAGAAAGTTTCTGTTGCAGATCTTATTGTACTTGCAGGTAGCGCAGCTGTAGAGAAAGCAGCTCAAAATGCAGGCCATGATATTCACGTGCCGTTCACCCCTGGTCGTGCAGATGCCCTTGAAGAGCAAACAGATGCTTCGGCATTTGATGCTTTAGAGCCGGTAGCTGATGGTTTTAGAAATTATCTAAAAGATGTTTTCAGTATCAAAGCTGAAGAATTCTTAATAGATCGTGCGCAGCTGTTAACCCTTACTCCACCAGAAATGACTGTACTAGTAGGTGGCCTGCGTGTATTGAACGCTAATTTTGATAAATCTCATAACGGTGTATTCACCGATAAGCCAGAAACATTGACTAATGATTTCTTCGTGAATCTTTTAGATATGAATACAACCTGGAAATCAATTTCTGAAGATGACAATCTGTTTGAAGGTAGTGACCGCAATACCGGTGATAAGAAATGGACTGGTACCCGTGTTGATCTAATCTTCGGTTCTAACTCAGAGTTGAGAGCTTTAGCAGAATCGTATGCATTAGAAGATTCTGGTGAGCGTTTTGTAAAGCACTTTGTGAAGAGCTGGACTAAAGTGATGAACTTAGACCGTTTTGACCTTAAAGCTTAAATCAAATTATTTATAGTAGAAAAGGCAACCCGATCCGATCAGGTCGCCTTTTTTTATTGGCACCGCCAAAGGGTTTAATGCCCCGAGGTAGTGTACTCAACAGTTAAATTTAATGCGTGACTAAACGTTCTTTTTCCGAAGCTACACGCAGCTTTTTCGCAGCTTCTACCAGTGCTTCTAAAGCTTTATGCGTTTCCTCCCAATGGCGGGTTTTTAAACCACAATCAGGGTTTACCCACAGCTGTTTTTCCGGGATTACCAGTTTTGCTTTTTCCATCAAAGCAACCATCTCTGTTACGGAAGGAACTCGAGGTGCGTGAATGTCATACACTCCGGGTCCTATCTCATTAGGATAGTTGAATTTGGCAAAAGCATCTAACAATTCCATCTGAGAACGAGAACATTCAATCGTGATCACATCAGCATCCATGGCTGCGATATGCTCAATAATGTCGTTAAACTCAGAATAGCACATGTGCGTATGTATCTGTGTCTGGTCGCTTACTCCAGCAGCGGAAATACAAAATGCATTTACAGCCCATTTTAGATATGCTTCCCATTCTGTTTTTCTAAGTGGTAGTCCTTCGCGTATTGCCGGTTCATCAATTTGTATGATTCTGATTCCGGCTTTTTCAAGGTCAAGCACTTCATCTCTAATCGCTAATGCAATCTGATTACAGGTTTCAGAACGAGATTGATCGTTGCGAACAAAACTCCATTGTAGAATAGTAACCGGCCCGGTAAGCATTCCTTTTACAATTTTTGAAGTTAAGCTTTGTGCGTAGGAACTCCATTTTACGGTCATGGCTTCAGGACGATCTACATCTCCATAAATGATAGGAGGTTTTACACAGCGGCTTCCATAACTCTGTACCCAACCCATTTTTGTGAATACAAATCCATTTAATTGTTCGCCAAAATATTCTACCATATCATTGCGTTCAAATTCACCGTGAACCAGAACATCTAAATCAATTTCTTCTTGCCAGCGAATGCACTGCTCGGTTTCTTTTAGAAGTAGGTTTTCATACGCTAAAGCATCTATACTTCCTTTTTTAAATTGAGCACGCCAGCTTCTAACTTCTTTAGTCTGCGGAAAAGAACCTATTGTTGTAGTAGGAAATAAAGGCAGTTTAAGCGCTTTATGTTGAATTGTCTTTCGCTCTGAAAAATCCTGATTCCGCTTAGCATCTTTTGCAGTTATGTTTGCAGTGCGTTGCTTTACTTCAGTTTTGTGGATAAGCTGTGATTCTTGCTTACTTTTTACAGCATCAAGGTTAGCTTGTAGCTTTTCCATCGTAGCAACCGCGTGTGTGTCGTCAGCCTCTATAATCGCTTTTAATGTAGCGAGCTCTTCTAATTTCTGTTTTGCAAAGGCTAACCAATTTTTAATTTCTGGAGTTAAAACAGTTTCATTGGTTTCTAAATCCAGATCACAAGGAACGTGTAATAACGAACAGCTTGGAGCAATCATGATTCGTTTAGGAGATTTGCTTTTAAGCGCTTTCCGTATAAAATCTAACGAAGTCTGATAGTCGTTTTTCCAGATGTTCCTTCCATCAACAATCCCTAAAGAGAGCGTTAGTTCCTTAGGCGTTTTATCTAATACTTCTTGTAATTGTTGAGGTGCTCTAACCAGGTCAATATGCAAGGCACAAACCGGAAGGGAAACAGCTAGATTAAGATTTTCTTTCAATCCTTCAAAATACGTGGCCAGAAGAATTTTCAATTCCGGCAGTTGCTTTTTGAGTTCGTTATATACCTTATTGTAAACTTCCTGTTCTTTCGGAGTTAAATCAAGAGCGAGAAAGGGTTCATCTAATTGTACCCAAATCGCACCGGCTTCTTGAAGCTTTTTAAGAACGTCAATATATACGGGCAATAGCTTATCTATAAGATCTAAACGGTTGAAGCCAGCTTCTTTTTCTTTACCCAACAACAAATAGGTGATAGGCCCCAAAAGAACTGGTTTTGTGAGAATGCCTATTTCTTTAGCTTCTAAAAATTCGTCTAAAGCTTTGTTAGAAAACAGTTCGAACTCCTGATCTTTTTTAAATTCAGGAACGATATAATGGTAATTGGTGTCAAACCATTTGGTCATTTCCATCGCGGTTATGTCCAGACCGTCTTGCTGATAACCGCGGGCCATCGCAAAGTACAGGTCTTGTTTTGTAGTTTCTTTTTTAGAGATCAGCTCCTGATACCGGACAGGAATCGCGTTGACGGTAAGCGACATATCCAATACCTGATCGTAAAACGAAAAATCGTTAGACGGGATCAAATCGATACCGGCTTCTTGCTGAAGCTTCCAGTTGTTTTGTCTGATGTTTGCACCGGCTTGATGTAAATCATCCAGACTGATGTTGCCTGACCAATACTGCTCACAGGCTTTTTTGAGCTCACGTTGACTACCAATGCGCGGGTAGCCCAGAATGTGCGTTTGCATTTTAATAACTTTTAAATTAAAAAATTTGATTTAAAAGTTCGTTGCCGTATTTCGGCTTTGCTAAAAGATGAGAAGATTAAAGAGTGTTTTGGTGCCGTAATTTCAAGACAGGATATAGGTATCCTATTGAAAAATGAGCATCAAACCAGACTCAAGCTTCAGATCGCGAAAGCAAAGTCCTAGCGGAACAGGCAGGTCTCCTGACTTATAACAGCTTTTACCATCCTTCCCATCTTGATTGTGAAGACAGTGGATTACTACGGTTAAAGCTTTGTTTTGTGTTACTTACAGTTGCGCGACAGCTCTGGATTTGCACCAGATTCCCTATTAATGCACGTTATGTGTAACCTATTCCGTTAGATGAAAAAATAAAGTAAAGAACTTTTGAGAAGGTGAAATTACGGTTTACATTTTTAAAAACAGTTGAAGTATGGTATTTCATACAGATCTAATGAATTTGTTATAAAAAGAACCGATTTTGAAGGAGTACTAGTTGCTCTGAAACGACCAAGCCACGATGCGGCTTACTTTGTTACCGGTTCCCATAGGTATTGTTTTTACGTGTTTTGCTGAAGCTCTTTTGAGATGTTTATAAATATCTTTTAGATTTTCTTGCTTAGAAACGAGCGTGGTAAACCAAAGGCAGTTATTTGCAAATGCTGTACTCTCCCTGATCATGGTTTTGATGAATTTAGGTTCTCCGCCGGGAGTGACGAGTTCGTTACCGATTCCTGCAAAATTTAAGTCGGGTTTAGAGGCATTCTTCCCTGAAAGGTTTTTTACTTTTCTGCGTGTACCTTTTATTGCAGCGTCACGAGAAGCGTGAAAAGGTGGATTACACATAGTGAAGTCCAGTTTGTCTTCCGGGTTGATTATGCCCTTAAAAATAAAACCAGATTCTTTTTGTAGCCGTAACTCAATTTTATCCTGAAGAGATTCATTTGTTTCAATAATTCTTTCCGCAGAAGCTAAAGATGCCGGGTCTATATCGGTCGCTATAAAATTCCAGTCATAAGCTACAACGCCCAGAATGGGATAAATTAAGCTGGCGCCGGTTCCTATATCAAGCCCTTTAATTTGCTTTCCTTTAGGGATACTTCCTTTAAATTTTTCAGCTAATAAATCAGCGAGGTAGTGCAAGTAGTCTGCACGTCCCGGAATAGGCGGGCATAAATTAGCATCCGGAAATTGCCAGTTCGAGATTCCGTAGTAAGAATCAAGTAAAGCCTGATTGAGCAATTTTACAGCTTCAGGATTCGCAAAATCTACCGAAGTTGTGCCGTATTTGTTTTTTTTGATATGAGCTTGCAACTGCGGTTTTACCTTCAATAAAGCTTCCAGATCATAGGGTTCTCGGTTGCGATTACGGGAGTGTAATTTTGATTTTATCTGATAATCGGGATTAGAAGATGTTGAGGTTTGCCCAGATGATAGAACTTGTTTTGAATTCTGGCCTTTTGGGTGTGATTCCAGATTGTTTGTGTGCTTTTTTTTTGAGTAAGGCATCGTGGATCGCTGAATACTTATGATTGGGTACGCAAGATAACAAACCTAAGCTTTAACCTCATTTTCTAATTCGTTTCCGCTTTCAAATTCGGTAAGGTTTTTTAGCGTTACTTGTGCAATTTGGTCTAAAGCTTCTTTGGTGAAAAATCCTTGATGACCGGTGATCAGCACATTTGGGAAAGACATCAGTCTTAAAAAATCATCATCCTTATTAACTGTTTCAGACAGGTCATTGAAAAACAAGCCTGATTCTTGCTCGTACACATCAATACCCAAATAACCTAGTTTTTCTTGCTTAAGTGCTTCAACAACTGAAGCCGTGTCTATCAAGGCACCTCGACCTGTATTGATGAGCATTGCGCCTTTTTTCATTTTATTAAAGGCATCAGTATTCATGAGATGATGTGTTTGTTCATTAAGCGGACAATGCAAGGAGATGATATCGGATTCCTGCAAGAGTTCATCAATAGCTACATAATTTACGCTTAAATCTTTCAGTTCGTCAGCGGGTTTAATATCGTAAGCAAGAACCTTGCAGCCAAAACCCAACATGATTTTAGCAAAGCAAATGCCGATAATGCCAGTGCCTATAACGCCTACTGTTTTTCCGTAGATATTAAAACCTGTAAGCTTTTCTAATGAAAAATTATTCTCACGAACGCGGTTGTAGGCTTTATGTGTTTTTCGGTTTAAAGTGAGCATTAAAGCGACCGCATGTTCTGCTACGGCCTGCGGTGAATAGGCAGGGACGCGAACAATTGTTATATTGTTTTCTGCTGCTGCTGCCAGATCTACATTGTTAAAACCGGCACAGCGTAAAGCGATGAGTTTAATGCCACAATCAGCGAGTTTCTCAAGGTTTTTTTTGTTGAGGTCATCATTAACAAAAACACATACCGCTTCAAAATCTTGTGCCAATGATGCGGTATGGACATTAAGTGCCGTTTCAAAAAAGGTAAGTTGGTGCTTGTTATCAGAATTTATTTTTTCAAAAAAATCCTGATCGTATTTTTTAGTACTGAAGAAGGCAACTTTCATAAGTGGAGAATTTAGTAGTTCTAAGTTATTTCATTTTTAAGCACTAGTAGTTTTTAGAGATAACCCATTTAGGGATTGCTTAAGTTTTAAAACGTATTCAGATTTACCCAAACACCAGATCAATGCGTTTTCTTTAGTCGCTCTAAAAATGGTGTTGTGGTGCTCATTAGGCTCTGGGCTGTATTTCCATAATAAATTAGCAGGTTCAATAGTCTCCAGTTTTAGCTTAAGTTCTTCTGTGTATCGGTAAATATCTACCGCATCAGAGGCAGTAAACCAAAGCTTGGTCTCTCGTTTAGGAAGTGTTTCAAAATAGGTTTCAGCCTCATCAACCAGCGCATTGTTATTCCACCAGAGTGACGGGTCTATCGCAATGTAAAAGTCAAAGGTTTCTGGTTTGAGAAAAAAAGTTTCCATCACAAAAAGTCCGGCGAGTGATTCTCCAATGATACCTTTCTTTGAAGAAGTTCTATAAGTCGCATTAATTTTAGGAATCAATTCTTCGGTAATAAAAGCTCTAAAGCTTTTAGCGCCATCATCCATTGGGATTTCATATTTCTCGTGCTCTTTTACAGTAGAAGCACCGGTTAGATCCCTTCCGCGCAGCGTATTTTTAATTCCTACGAGTATGATGGGCTCAATCTTATTTTCTTCTATAAGCTTTGCTAGTGTATTTGCGATATGCGGAAAATCTTCGTTAATACCCCCGTCTGGCATATACAATACAGGAAATTCAGAAGCAGTATCAGAATATTGAGGAGGCGTCCAGATATTGATTACTCGAGTTTCATTTACGAATTTAGAATCTAGCGTAATGCTTTTGTGAGCGGGAATGGGATCGTTGAATACATTTTTGTTACCGCAAGCGGTAAAGATAAAAAACGAAATCATGAGGAGACGTAGGTACGGCATAATAATCCTTTGTTTTAAAGAGATACACTAGATTTTTTAGGCGGAATCGTATTGTTTTAATGTGATTTTTAAAAGCTTTTGATTTTTCTTTTAGCAAATACAAAGCACTATTTATAGTTGTCGGTTGCCTCTTCTTTTCCGCTCCAGATAAATATAGTGGGTTAGGATAAATTGGTTGAGATGATTTTCCTGAATGCGCTTAAAAAGCAGTTTAAGGTATGCTTTTTAAGCATCAAACACCCAATATCAGTAATGCTATTTGGTTTAAGAGTCAGAAATTTTATCCTTTCTAAGGTTAATATCCTTCTAAACTTCGCTTCAAATACGGAGCTGTTCTACTTTGCTTGTTTGCCGCAACAGCTTCTGGTGTTCCTGTAATTACAATCTTTCCACCTTCATTACCGGCTCCGGGACCTATGTCTATTACCCAATCGCTAGCGGCGATCACTTGCATATCGTGCTCAACAACAAGCACTGTATTGCCTGCAGCGACCAGGTTACTCAGTTGTACTTGTAGCTTTTCTACATCGGTAGGATGCAGGCCGGTTGTAGGTTCGTCTAAAATATAAAGTGTTTTTCCGCTATTTCCGCGTTGTAATTCCTTGGCGAGTTTAATGCGTTGTGCCTCTCCTCCAGAAAGTTCGGTGGCGGGTTGTCCCAGGCGTAAATAGCCCAAGCCAACATCTTTTAACAACCTAAGCGGTTTATTTACACTCGAATCATCTCTAAAAAAGTCAGCAGCCTGCGATACGGTCATATCCAGAACCTGAGCGATATTTTTCTCTTTATAAGTAACTTCTAAAGTTTGATCATTATAACGCGTGCCGTTGCAAGCCGGACAAGGTGCATAAACGCTGGGTAGAAAAAGTAACTCGACCATCACGGCACCTTCTCCCTCACAATTGGGGCAGCGCCCTTTGCCTACATTAAATGAAAACCTACCGGCTTTATATTTGCGTGATTTTGCCAATTCTGTAGATGCAAATAACTTTCTTACCGTATCAAACAAACCGGTGTAGGTTGCCAGATTAGACCGAGGTGTTCTTCCAATAGGTTTCTGGTTAACCACAACCATCCGTTTTAGGTGTTCTGCACCAGCGGAAATATGACCGTCCAGAGTTTCAACTTCTTGTTGCAGCAGATCTTCAGTATCTTCTTCGTCAGCAGGAGGGGTTCCCAGATGGGTTTTCATCAAGTTGACTAATGCCTGACTCACTAAACTACTTTTACCGGAGCCTGAAATCCCAGTAACACTGGTTAAAACTCCTAGCGGAAAAGAAACATCTAGTTTGTTGAGGTTATTTCTAGTAATGCCGGAAAGTGTTAACCACTCTTTAACTTCTCGTCGCTGTGATTTTAGAAGTGGAAGCTCGTTGAATAAATGCGTTCTCGTTTTTGAAGTGGTACAATCTTTTAAACCTTCCGGCGGACCGCTATACAAAATAGTACCGCCGCCTTCTCCGGCATCGGGACCTACATCAACCAGCCAATCGGCTTGACGAACGACTTCTAGCTCGTGTTCTACTACGAAAATGGAATTTCCTCCAGATTTCAACATCTCTAAAGTTCTGAGTAATGCCTCTGTATCTGCCGGGTGCAAACCCGCTGAAGGTTCGTCTAACACATAAACCACTCCAAAGAGATTGCTACGCACTTGTGTCGCGAGTCGTAAACGCTGATGTTCTCCCGGTGATAGCGTAGGTGTACTGCGTTCTAAGGATAAATAGCCAAGACCTAAATCAAGCAGTACGTCAATACGTCTCACAAAATCTTCTGCAATACGCTGCGTCACGATAACTTTTTCTTGATTGGTAGTCGTTAGTTTTTTCAATTCTGAAGCTGAACCGTCGCTATATGGCGTAAAAACTTCGTGTAATTTTTTAAGTGGAATTCTTGAAATATCGGCGATATCATAACCAGCAAAAGTGACAGAAAGTGACTCGGGTCGTAAACGTTTTCCATTACAGTTGGGGCAGGTGCTGCCTATCATATAGTGAGCAACCCGCTTCTTCATCGATGCGCTGGGCGAATTTGCATACGTGTGTAAAATGTAATTTTTAGCACTTGTATACGTCCCTTTATAACTGGGTTGTTCGTTGCGTTTGAGCGCTTCCTGAACCTCTTGTGGACTGCGGTCCCGATAGACCGGAACGGTGGGAGTTTCTTCCGTAAAGAGAATCCAATCCCGTTGTTCTTGCGGAAGCTCTTTCCACGGAAGATCTACATCATAGCCTAGTGTAACCAAAATATCTCTCAAGTTTTTACCTTGCCAGGCTTTTGGCCAGGCGGCTATTGCGCGTTCTCTGATGCTTAAAGTATCATCCGGTACGAGACTTTTTTCGGTTACGGTATATATATTTCCCAGGCCGTGACACTCGGGGCAAGCACCTTCGGGTGTGTTGGTTGAAAACGAATCGGCATAGAGTAGGGGCTGACCCGCAGGGTAATTTCCGGCACGGGAATACAGCATGCGTAGCAAGTTAGAGAGTGTGGTTACCGATCCCACTGTAGAACGCGTAGATCCCGAACTGCGTTGCTGTTGTAAAGCTACAGCAGGAGGAAGTCCTGCAATCTCATCGACTTCAGGAATGGGCATCTGATTGAAAAGGCGTCGTGCATAGGGAGAAACCGACTCCAGATACCGGCGTTGTGCTTCGGCATACAACGTACCAAAAGCGAGAGATGATTTACCCGAACCTGAGATTCCGGTAAACACCACTAGTGCATCGCGTGGGATTTTTAATGAAACATCTTTAAGGTTGTTTTGGCGGGCACCTTTAACCGTGACATAGCCTTGCGCTAACGTATTTTTTTTGTTCTCCTTTTGCATGGCGCCCAATATAGAAAGAACCTGTTAGGCAACCTGTGGAATTTAGTAAATATTAGCAGTTGATGCAGTCTTCTAATCTTCCCAGTTTCTAAGTCTGTCTAAGTATAGATACGATTCTACAAACTCCCGGTGTGCAGTACTGGTCATAATTTCCAACAGCTTTAATGCTGAAATATAGCTAGCTAAATTACCATTTGAAGAAAGAAACTTACCATCTTTCACATACGTAACAAGGCTATCATCTTGCACTTTCAAAGCCGGATAATCTTTTTGTAATTGTTTTCCGCCGCCAATCCAGGTGACGATTTTATGATTGTCTGCAATCCCCGAAGCACCTATGAGCTGTGCTCCCCCACAGTTGCTCACGGTATATTGGGTTTCCTTATTCTTTCTTTTGATAAAGTTTACGATTGCTTTATTGTGTATCTGTGCATACATATCATAAGCACTGGGTACGAAAAGCGCATCGAGTTGCGGGCAGTTTTCAAAAGTATAATCCGGTAGAAAATGCATGCCCTCCTCAGTAGTGATTGGCTTTTTGGTTTCTGCGATGGTGATCACGTTAAAAAGTTGTTTTCCCGCTTCAGAAGATTTGGCAAAAACATCAGAAGTTGCAATCACTTCGCTTTGCAAAACACCGTTATACATAAGAAGACCAATGGTAGGCAAGTTTGAATCAAACGGTCTTAAGTGTTTTGTAAGCGTGTCTCCTTCAGCTACAGTTTCAATAGCCTTTATATCTTTTGCGTTATGCTTCGATTTTTCAGTATTACAGCTAATCAAAGCAGTAGCAATAATGATTAATGTGACTCCTAATTTTTTCATAGTTGTTTGTATTTTTTTAATGGTCAAGATTGCAGTGCTTTTAGACCTATATCTAAGTCTTTTACTTCTTTATTATTTCTTGCTCATAAAATGAATCCCAAAAGGATTTATCATATTCCACTCGATATAATGAATTTTCGTTTTTGTTGTTATATTGGTGAAATTCTATTTTTTCTACTTCATCTACTTCAAAATCAAATAATTTAGAATCTAGAATTTTTGTTCTAATTATCTCGTTATGATTTTTATCCTCAAATTCCTTATAAGAACTATTAAAATAGGAAGTAGCATAATACCTTCCATTTTCAAAAACATCAGTGTAGATACAAATATTCTCTTCTTTGATCTTAACTGAAATTATAGTTTCATAAGCATCATAGTGCTTATAATACTTTGCTATTTCCTCTTTATTTAATGTGGTTTCCCAATTCTCAACAACCTTTTTGATAGCAAAATTCTCTTTAGCGATATAAACTCTTCCTGAATATTTTGTAGGATACCCTCTATTGGTGTAGTTCCATTTGTTCCGCTCATTCTCAAAAGCTAAGATGTAAAGACCTTCATCTTCAGGTAGGGCTGACTTAACGAATTTTAGTTTTTATTGTTAATCTAGTCGTTCAACAGTATAAGTCCCTGTTGGTGCAATCTCAATCCATTTACCTTCAATAATTTTCTCGGCAGATGTTCTGTTATTAATCAAATGAAGCTGATACGAAATTTGGCGCTGCCTGAATTCTACTTCAGTTGTAAAGGAAGATTCTCCTGCTGGTACAGTTATGCTTTCCATTTTATTAAATTCGTGAGGTTGTTGTACCCATTCTGAATTGTATAAGCTTTGGACTTCATTAAAATGGATGGTGTCGTCGTATAGATCTGTAGGTACATCTACAGCTATAGAATCGTCTTTTAACCAAATAAAAGCATCCTTTTCAGAGCTTTGAAAACGAGATTGCTTTAGTATGTTGATACCTTCGTAGGGTGAAAATTTAAAGGATAAAGGCTGTTCTGTTTTAAAGTTTCTTTTGATTCCTTCTTTAACAAAAATCGAGTCCCCATCTTCCTCTTTTAGTAAAAAATCGATACCAACATATTGGTAACCTTGAGATATCTTTTGAGTAACATCTATTTTTTTATGTTGGTTTCCAGAGCTTAATACTATTGTAAAACTAAATGGTTCTCCTGTGCTGTTCTCTAATAACTCAACATTAAGACTAGAAGCGGCTGTTCGTGTGATTGTAAAACCTTTTATTCCCCAATCTGCTGTCAATTTACCAGTGTCGTCTAAGCTTAATGGAATGTTTTGTTGTGTTAACTCACCATTTTGAGTATAAATATCTCCGTGTATTTTCATGTTTCCATCTTTGTTCAATATTTTTGAGATATCCCAATCACCATTTGTAAATGCTATTTCAGTCTCGCCTCCTTCAGCTTCCATCACAATCGAATTAACCGATGGTTGTATGCTGTTTATTTCATCTTTGTCACTGCTACAAGACAAGATACTCATTGTTAAAACTAATCCTATGCTTATTCTCATTCTCAAGGGGTTCATTTTATACTGCTTATAAGGTTTTACAGGAAGTTCTGGAATCTGATTGTGTACAGCAATATCTAAATTACGCATGATTTAGGTATTTAATTATTTGTTGGTAGGAGAAACAAATTTGGGGTCCTGTAATTACTTTTTTTAATTACGAATTTCTTTTGCGTACGTTGCATAAACTATCAAAAAAAGAGCGTAAACCAACACGAAAATCGTCAAAGAGCAGTTGGAATAGGTGAGTAGCATATGTTTTAGTACAAATTCAAGAATAGCTATTAAACCTTACTAAAGGTCCAAATGATTTACAGTTTGTTTGGTATGATTTTGACTTTAAGTTTTATGAATTGTATATACTTTATTGCTCAAATAGCTGTTTACGAGTTTTTCAGTCATGATGCCGCCCATTACTACACCAATAATTCTAAACAATGCTATTTCAGTTGAATTTGCTAAGAGAATGCCTGATAGGTAACCCAATAAAATCCCCGTAATTATTAGAGCGTAGTATTTATAAAGTTTTTCTTTTGCGACTTTTAGAGCTTGTGTATTTACATCTTTAAAGTCTCTATTATCAACAAGGAAATAGTTTAAGTTGAGTAAGAAATTTTCAAATAATTCGCTAAATGCTTTAGATGTCAAAATGTTATTATGATTTACCCTATGCGTAATTAAAGCTTTATTGTTTTTTGAAAAATGCACCTCAATTTCCATTTCCCAATTTAAAGGATTATCCTCCCAACTATTTAAAAAAGATGGCTTTTTGAAAAAAAATATAGTATCATTCCCTACCGCTAACTGTTCAAAGTCGTAAGTTTTAAAATAATCGTTGATCTTATTCCTTATAACTAAAGTATCATCAATGTCTAGTTTAAAATTTTTATGATAACCTTTCATTGGGCATAAAATTAATGGGTTATGATTTATTTTATATCTGTTTAATTTAGTGAAAATTTCTTCAAGTTTAATTTCAAATAGAAAAGAACACCTATTAAGACGTACTTTTCTCCAAATATTCAAACTCGTAGAAGGTTTCTCGTACCGGATTAAAATCTGCTATTTTTTTTGAAATCTCAGATTTTGGAACTACTTCTTCAGCAAACGTATCAAACGTTTCTTTAGATTCCCAGGTTGCATAATTAGTCACAAGGGTCTTATCTTCACTAACCAGAATTTGAGAAGAGATGAAGCCCGTAGCGGCATGTACTTCTTGCTCAAAAAATGCTGTAATTAGGGAATGTAAAGTTTGAAATTGTTCTTGTTGTATATTGAAACGTACGATGACGTAGTAGGTGTTTTGCATTGTTTTATGCTTAATTTTCATTTAAATAAGTCTGAAATTTTTGTAGTTTGACGGTGAATAATTCTTGCTGTTTTGAGTCTGTGATTGCTCCTTCATCAAAAAAGTGATTGAAAGAAGGAAGATGAAAGCTACTTACCAGATGAGCGCCAAATAATGGAAAAAGATCTTTTGAAATTTTCATAACGTTTGACTCTGGGTTTTTACCGGGACTTGTGCCCAACAGAAATACCGCTTTGTCGTGCCAAATATTACGCGTATTTATACGTGACATCCAATCCCAAAGATTTTTAAATACGCTGGTAAAGAGTCCGTTGTGTTCTGCAAGCGAAATGATGACTCCATCACTTTCCCGAATTAATTTTGAAAACCGAATAGCATGTTCCGGTACCCCAGATTCTTTTTCTAAATCAAAAGAGTAAATAGGAAGTTCAAAATCTCTGAGATCCAAGATGCTTACTTCTACGTCATTCAATTGATTTGCTGCGAAGGTTGCAAATTTTTTATTGATAGATTGTTTGCTGTTAGAAGCGCCAAAGGCGATTATTTTTTTAGTCATTTAAATCTGAATTTTAAGGGTTTCAAAAATAACGAAAATGATACAGCTGTTCCGGCTATATCCCATTCCTTAAGAAAATTTTAGTCGTTTTTATACCTGCTGAATTTGATAAAAAATCAAGAGGCTGAGTACGGTAGTGAGTGCAGTTGCTCGGACGGATACGCTTTTAAAGTATACTTTAAATACTTCGAGTTCCAATTACCTCAAGTATCCTTTAATTTGGGAATGATGTGATGTATAGGTTTAGATATGATTTACAGGACTTTCACTGCTTTTTTATTTTCATCTACAGCCACAAAAGTGAATTCACCGGAAACTGCTTTTTCTCTGTAATCAGTATACATTTCTTCAACAAAGATATCTACACCCACTTTTAAACTGGTATTTCCCACGTGGGTGACACAGCCTATAAGTTCAACAATTGTACCTGCCGGGATGGGTTTTTTAAAATCTATTTTATCACTGCTTACCGTTACCATTTGTTGCCTGCTAAAGCGGGTGGCGGTAATAAAAGCTGTTTCATCCATAAGTTGCATGGCGGTACCTCCAAAGAGGGTATCGTAATGATTGGTTGTGTTTGGAAACACAGCTTTAAAAATTGTAGTACGCGATTTAGCTATTTTCTGTTCTAAATTCATGAGTTGACTTGTCTTTCAAAAGCAATAAAATGTGTGGTTTTCTCATTGTATAAGGGAATGATTTTAACCTCACACGTATAAGGCTCATTATTTTTTTTATGATTGATGATGACTTCTTGAAAAGGCTGCTTGAGTTTTAGTTTTTCACGGATGCTTTTTTTGCTCTCTGGCGTGGTCTGTTTGCCTTGTAAAAAGGCAGGTTTTTTATGAAGCGCAAATTCTTTTGAATAGCCGGTCATTGCGGTAAAGCCTTCGTTTACCCAAAGGATATGTTGTTGCGCATCGGTGAGAATTAAAGCTTCATAAGCGGTTTCAGAAAAAAGCTGTTTAATATCGTTTTTCCAGTTAAATTTTTTCGCCTGTTTAAAAATGTAATCCCGTTCCATACGTTTACGAGCAGCTTCTAGCTGCTTGCTTTGTCCTTGCATACACACATCCCAACTGAGCAACGGCATAGTTTTAGTACTCGCAGTTTCAAGCTGAGGTTTTACTCTTTGATACTTTTTATCGGTTAGCTGGGAGAGATAGAGATCTAAACCCATCATATCGGTGAGGTTGTTTTTCATAGACTTTTATTCTGGAGATATTATGCTTAAGCACTATGCTATACTTAGGGTTGAAAGTTAAGCTTTCTGACTAAGAATGCCTGAACAATACCGCCCGGGTAGATCCCGATATCGGGATCTACCCGGGCGGTATATGAAAGCTAAACGGCAAAGCACGGTAGAACCTGTTTTTGGAACCTTAACTCTCCCGATAGCTCGGGATTATGAGGCTGAGAAAAGCAACTCCTGAGTCGTCTAAAAAAAGTTGACCGTTTTTGGGTGGCTTTTACATCAGATCCAAATAGAGCTTAAAGGTTGTCTACACTTTTGTATTGCAACTGAATTACGGCATCATCAGCTTCATTAATTTCTTGCAGCGCGCGTTTATAGTCCTGTAAGCTGTTGATCACAATGCCATGGGTATGCGCTTTTAGCGTAGAGAAAAACTTTAATTCAAACCAAACTTTTGCAAGCAGTTTTTGCTCTTCCGAAGTGAGCTCAACACCCTCCTCAGTTAAGCTGTTGATTTTTTTTCTAGCAGCCTCTTTTATCATCTGTTGTGTGTTTTCATCGGTGGGCAGGTTGCGTACGGCACCTATGATGAAAAAGTATTTTCCGTAGCCAACTTTATGAAGATATGCGTTTCCATATTTTTGTTTATAACGCTCAGGATCAGCTTGGCGAACTTTAGCAAGAGAATCTCGTATAGCAAACGAATTTTCTAATCTATCGATACCTGCTTCATATTTACCACCAGCCATCAGGACGCCATTTTCGGTAACAGGATACTGTTCAATAACCGCCTGATACAAGTCGGTAGCAACGGTAAATTGTGTAGCAAAGTAGTTGCCCGGATTATAAAACGTATCAAATAAGCGGTAGGGTAACATCATACTTATAGGATCTGCATCGTGCTGCCAAGAAAGGCTTTGCGAAAAGCTCTGATTTAAAGGGGTGTAAAACGATTCTACAGGACCAAAAGGGTTGCCTAATGGCGCTTGTGTTTGGGTGTCTATACCGGCTCCCATTGTCTCGTGGTATGGATATTCTTGGTCAAACAATGTCGTTTCACCTGCTACCACAGTAAAATGTCTCGTGTTCGTCGCGCGATCGTAGGTCGTGGTACTGATGCTGTTTGTAGCTGCGTTAGTGTAGGTGGTACTTACTAATTCGCCATTTTGATACGCATATATTGTGGTGCCAGAGGTATCAACCACCGTTTTTTGCCTGGGCAACCCAGCTTCGTATGCTGTAGTAAACCATAGAGAACCATCCGGGCGGTAGTATGTTGACTCCAAAGGCAGGTTGTCTTCGCTGCGACTTACCTCCATATAAAGATGCTGCTGCGGATAACTCGCATAGACCTGAGCCGATTTAATAAAGCCATTTTCATAATACTCAAATACTTCTGTGGGTGAGCCGTCTATGTTTTGATACTGGGCATTTTTGATCCAGCCATTGTCGTAGGTGCTTTCAATTTTAAAATTGAGGGAAGGCTTTATATTGAAATCAGGTTGCTGAAGCATCTCGTCGTCGCGCTCACAAGAGGCTAAGAGGAAAGTAAGACTAAATAGCAGGAAACTTAGGCGTTTTAACATAGGGCAGATTTTTCGTTTTTTGATTTAAAAAGCTTTAGAAAAAACCGTGCCACTATTTTGACCTGAAGTAAGATCACAAGAGTCGGTTAGGCTGAACGTCTTGTAATCTGTATGTTAGCTTTTAAATTTTTTAGAAGAATGGATACTGCAGCGGAACGGAAATGCTGCGTTTGTATTTTGAGCTAAACACGTTAATAGAAGAACAGTTAGCTTAATGAAGCACATGACATCCAGCGTCTATCAACGGTTTAAAACTAGAAAACCGCTCATCCCGATAGCTATCGGGACGATTTAAATGAATGCATTTTATTAGAATTATTGGCTTGTGCAACGGCTACCAGCTTTGGCTGTAGTTTTTTTAATATTCAATTTCAATGTCTTTCAGTTTTTTCGCTGGGTTTCCGGCAAAAATTGTGTTTTTTGGAACATCCTTCGTTACAACAGAACCCGAAGCAATAATTGAATTATCTCCAATTTTCACTCCACCAATTATTACAGAATGTCCACCAATCCACACATTGTTTCCAATTATTATAGGTTTTGCAAATCCAGTTTTGTGTCGGCCAATCGGGCTTATATTGTGTCCTGCCGTGTAAATTCCAACATTCGGTGCGATTAGGCAATTGTCGCCAATTTTTACTTCCGCCATATCCAAAATAGTACAATTAAATCCTGCGTAAAAATTCTTGCCAACGTGAATATTGTAACCTAAGTCGCAATGAAAATTGTGTTCGACTGAAATTCCGTTTCCTACAGTTCCGAAAAGTTCGGTCAATATTTCCGTTTTCAGTTGTTCGTTCTCATAGTTTGCCGAATTAAAATCTTGCAGAAGTTTTCCCGCACGAACGAAATCTTTTTTCAGGTTTTCGTCATTTCTTTTATAATCAATTCTATTCAATTTCTATTATTTTCTAGGTGTTGGTTTAAATTACATTGTGTGTGCCCAGCATGGGCATCTTTATCATATCTAAGATATATTATTAATCTAGAGGGTGCAAGCCTGCCTTTGCCGGTAGGCAGGTCCCTTATGGGCAGGGGTAACGCTTTGAACCATTAGTAAGCCGCAAAGCCTGCCCCGTACCTGATACGGGGGGTGGTGACCGCGAGGTCACATCTGAAGAAATGCATCGCATTCACGAATACCTTATAAAGAAGAATAAAAAAGGATGAGTAAAGCGGGACTAAAAGCTTTAAAGGAAGCAAAGTCAAAGCAGCAAAATAGCTTAGACAAATTACTAGGGGATATCCAAATCTGTTCTACCATTGGCAATTGGGTTACAAATTGGTCTAAACAAATAGGCCAAACCGATTGCATAATAAGAGCCGTATGAATCGAGAGGTTCACGTACGTTTCTGAGAGCGGTTTAAGGGTAAGACTCCCCTTTACCTACTCGATTGTAGCACGTTAATATTCGTTCGTGTTTTTTTCAACCACTAAAGTTTTCGTTATTTTATCGTATAAATTCTGATTTTTTTCGTCCCATAATATCCAAATACTTGGAATAAGCAAAAGTCCTAGTACATGTTTTAATCCTTCCCTAATTGCTCCTTTTTCAGGTTTTTTATAATCTTCTCCAGTTTCTTCCGAAATCACTTTTATATTAAATATTTTATGTCCTAAATTTCCAGTAAATATTGGATAAAATATTGCCCCAATAATTATTCCAGTTACTAAAGAGTAAACTATATCTAAAAATTCAAAGTCACTATCTAAATCAGTCCAAAATTCAGAGATAGACTTTCCCGTTATCAGATAAATTCCTAAAATTATAATTCCAAAAATTATTCCTTCTGTCAACGTAGCAATTAGTCTTTTTCCTTTTGAAGCTAATTTGTATCCATGTGTTATTTTTTCGTTCATTTCTTTCTTTGAGTATTGTGGAGAATTATTACCAACGTTAGGTATATGCCTAGTGCGGGATTTAAGAGTGCTTCACTATCCGCTCACCGCAAAGTTTCTTAGGAGTAAAAATACTCAATTTTACTGTTTAACCCACATTACGCTTATACAGTGTTGTGGGGCGTATATCGTTCGGATCTACCTCAGTAATTTTACCTTTTCGCAATACAATCATCGGACTATTCTTTTCCTTTTTGAACAGAACTAGCTTTCTGTAAGTCTCTTCAAGTCCTTTTACAATTTTATCGCGTTCTTCTTTTAATTGCTCTTTAGTTCCCATAATATTTTTCTTTTAACTCTTCCCATTGCAAAACATTGTTGACGGTAATATCATTCAATGAACCTTCTGCAATAATTTCATAGCTGTCTCCAGAATTATTTACAAATAACCAGTTGTCTACTCTGTGCAGAAACAGATTGAAAAAATTCTTCAATCCACTTTTATATCTTCTTCTTATCACTTCCTCTGGAATATGATGCCCTCCTTCTTTTACTCTAGTAGCTACTCTTGATATAGCCAATTCTTCCGATTCCAGCAGAAAGAACAAACGGGTTACTTGATAATCTAGTTGCTTGGCTTTCTCAATAAATGCAACATAGCTTCTTGTCGAGAGTGTAGTTTCAAATGCGAAACTTTCTCTTGCTTCCAACAGGTTTTTAATTCTTTTCAACATCATTCTACCTGCTTCTATCCCCACTTTTTCTGGTTGAAAAGGAGAAATACCTTTAGCAATTTCATCCGCATTCACAAACTCCTTGAAATCAAGCATTTATGGTAAAATTGTGTAGGAAGCAGTTGTTTTTCCTGCTCCGTTGCATCCAGCTATGACGTATAGTTTTTTCATCCGAAACAAATATACGAATTAACGGCAATCGGAAGGCCACAAACTATTACCCACAACAATTGCATATGCGTACCAAAGGTACGTATAGCTCCATTTTACCTATTTGTATACAAACGATTCTAAACGAATACGATACGCTTAATACGCTATAAATATATGCTTTTATACACTAAGCCTTTTACAGAATTCCCTAATCTCATAAAAGTACTATAGTCATTTGCAGATTTAGAAACCAAAAAGGTACAGTACTGCCAATCCTAAAACAAACGAATCCCCATAGAGGAGGAACCGGATCTGTCAACAAGATATTCAGCCCTGGCCTATCGGCGGGCCGAATACTTAGTTGTTGTGGCACGTTTTTTTATTATACTCATTAAATCTGTATGGGTTTTAAAAGTGATTTTAAAATCCTCCAATTTTTTTCCTACATTTTCTAATACAATTAAGTTTAGACCCGTCTGAGGATAATAATAACTTGCTGAAGGAAAACCTGGTACATAACCAAATGCTCCTATTTGAACATTGTGCTCACCATCTTTAAACACTAATCCATAACCATATTCTATTTTATCAAATATTGGATGTATTCTCGTTGCATATCGTGTTTTCATTAAATTTAAAGTACTGGACTTTATTAATTTACCTGAATGCAGTAGTATGTTCCATTTAAATAAGTCTTCAACATTTGATATAAATCCACCTGCACCTATATATTTTACGGGATTACCTTCGGCAACCAAAAATTTGTCTGTTTCGTTCTCTTCATATCCCTTCACTAAACTTAAATATTTTTTATTTTCAGGGTGAAAAGTATTGTTTAAGTTATACTCAGTAAATAATTCGGATGATATTTCTTCAAAAGATTTATCGTTTATTTTTTCAAGTATTTGACTTAATAGTCCGAATCCTATTTGAGAGTATTGAAATTGGGTTCCAACCTCAAACTCTAAAGGTTCATCAATAGCGACAATACCGTGAGTATGGGTTAATAGATGATGTATTGTTACATTATTTGCCCAAGGTTGTTTAATCTCTGGAAAGTAACTATTTAGTTTATCCGTTAAAGTAAGATTTCCTCTTTCATATTCCTGTAGAATCAATACAGCAGTAATTTGCTTACTTATGGAACCAATATAAAATTGGTTATTTGTTTTAAGTTCAATTTTCTTTTCTAAGTCTGAATAGCCAAATGCTTTTTCATATTGTATAACGGAGTCTTTAGCTATCAGAATTACACCATTGAAGTTGTTAATTTCAGCTATAGAATCAATTTTTGATGATATGGAGATTGTATTTGGATTACTTGTAGTTTTTGCAGTTTTACAAGTAGTCGATAGAAGTATTATAGCAATTCCTAAAATAGATAATTTCATTCTTTTATTTTAATGACGCCCAACGTCTCGCATATATGGTTTGTGGCGGGATAACAACAGCTCGCCTTTCGGTTAAACACAAAATTTGATTCGAGCCACAAGCCTTGAATTTAGCACAAACCCGCCTATTTTTTATAGCCATTGTGTGTGCCCAGCATGGGCATCTTTTAACTACAGAAATGTAGTTAATTAATCTAGAGGGTGCAAGCCTGCCTGCCGGCAAAGGCAGGTCCCTTATGGGCGGGGTAACGCCTCGAACCATTAGTAAGTCGCAAGGGTGGTAACTGCGAAGTTACATCTGAAGAAATGCATCGCATTCACGAATACCTTAAAATTCAAATAACAAAGAATAAGTAAAGCGGGACTACAATCCCGATATCCTGTCGGGACCGGTACTGACGAACAGGAACCGTATACAGAGGCATATTTACTTGGGTAAGCAAGCACATCATTGTAACGCCCTAAGAATACCAAAAGTGTATTAATGTAGATACGGCAGTGATCGGGGGAAAGAAGATGTTCTTACTTGGAGGACGGAGCGTAAAGAAAATGTCTTGTAGACATTTTTAGCGAACGGGCCAGCCTGCCGCGCTGGGCTATCACGGGTTGGCATTGGAGAAGTCAGCAGAGTTCATAGTACCTAAAGGAAACGAGTTGCAGCAAAACTGCATAGGTCTCACAATTAGCGAAGGACCGAACGTAATCCTCTTCAAAATTCGCATAGGAACACAGCTTGTGTAGCCTATGCTTAAATTAGAAGATAGTGCCAAGGGTGAAAAGAGCCTTGGTTTGACGGTTTACGAACCGCCGTATACGAGACCCGTACGTACTTTGGTGTGAGAGGTGCACCGTGGGCTTACCGCTCACGGCCGCCTACTCGATTAGGTTTCGTTTTTCTTTTCATTTATTACAAATACATAAAGGATTGAGGGGCTGTGAAATTCTCATATTCTTCTTTTGGGTTAATCGGTTTTTCATACAAAAAAGGCTTGTCAACTTCAATCGCAAAAGCTAAATCCCTTCCGTTATAGTATTCATTGAAAAAACTTTCGTCAATACCTGAAAATCTCTTTGTTTTATCCCAAATAGTTTTAGGAGAATCTTGATGAATATGCTTAATAGAAAATTCACCTATTATTCTGCCTACTGGCATTGTTGAATAAACTACAACGGTCTGCACTTCGAGATTTTTGAATACTCTTCTTCTAAATTCAAATTTTTTCTCTCCTGAAAAAATCTTATTTGCGTATTCTGGTTTTATAGATAATAGTACTTTCATATTTTATAAGCTTCTTTATATATTTTTATAAACAAATCCCATCCGATTTCTCTAAATCCTCTTGGGGCATCATCTTTATCTTTTAAAACTCCAAGTTCAATTAGTCTGCTCATATTTGGGCGATTGGGGAAAGAGTAGGCGTAAAGAAAGTTTACTACAAAAGGTTTTCTTTTGTATCTATTCCAATAGGCAGATAATTCTTCATCTGTCAATGCCGTTCTTTTACTACAAATTGTTTTTAATTCTTCTATACTTGATGGGTTAACTACATTTTCTACTATCCCAATTGTGGTAACAACACTTTTATAATATCCTCCCGTTCTATAAAAAATGATTAAATCTCCTGTGTTTAAATTTCGTTCGAGTGAATGAGAGATGTACACCTTTTTAATGGCATTTCGGTGGGGTTCATTCTCCACAAAGTTTAAAGGAGATTCAGTTCTCAAAATAGAATCCGGGAATAATTCCGTATGGTATTCTGGATAAATGGGAACAATAAATACTTTTCCTTCTTTTGATAAAAATGGGAATGTGCGTTTTGGATTGTCTTTATCAGCAGGTCTTTCAAAATGCCTTATGTAGACATTTTCTGTCCCAGTAGATGATTCTTTTGTTCCCCAAAATGTAAAACCCCAGTATTCTAGTAATTCGATTAATCTTTTTTGTTCAGGACTTTTATCAAATATGGTTACATAGATTTCTTCTACTTTGAATTGTAAGGCATTATCAAAAATGATTTTTAAAAACCGTTCACCAAGTTTAAACCCATTTGCAGTCACCTTAAATGTTCCGATTTTTAATCTCTTTTTTGGAGGTAAAGGAGGATTAATGTCTGAATAGTTTTCCTTTTCATCTTCTTGCTTAATAAAAAGGAAAGCAGTTGTCACACCTGAATAGGAACAGATATAAGAGATTTCATCTGATTTTTTATTGAACCATTTATCAAATCCCAAATAGTCCTCTCTAAAGCTGTCAAAGAAAGAGTCACCTAAATTAATGTTGCCAAAATATTCCTTTTTAACTGAAAGTGTTTTGTAATCAACGAGCGAAGGGTTCTCTGCAATTGCTTTTTCAATGAATGAATCAATTCGAAATACCTTATCATCAATTCCAAGAGAAAGAGCCTTTTGATGTATTTTTTTATCCTCAGTTATAAGTAAATCGACACGAGAACAATACAATTCATTTAGTAATAAAGTGTCATTTTTATCATTGTCAGTAGTATCAATATTACTTATGCTTTCAACATCTGAATGCAAACGGGCAACAGTTTTTAATACTTGATAACTTTCAAGCTTAATGCCTATTGTTCTCACTATCTCCTTATCTGAATGTCGCTTGAGTTCGTCAGCAGTTATTGGGTGAACAACCTTAGCATGTTGTAACCTGTCTAGCCAATGAAAAAGCGTACCAATATTTTCGTTTACAATTTTACTTGTTTCACGGTGAATAACAATATTAGTGTCTAACAAAGCTCTCATTGTTTCTTTCCTTTAAAGAGTGAAAAAATAAATGTTTTTACTTTTTTGAAAAGTTGAATAATTGATGGCGTGAAAAAATAAAACAACATTGCTAAAGCTAGAAATAAAGCTATAATGAATTCAATAGGTATCTTTTGAAAGATTTCCTTTTTGGAGGTGTTTTCAAGCATTCCCTCTCTGATAGTTGGTAGGGCAAATAAAAAACCGCAAATGATATTGATTAAAACAGCTAATGCAAATTGACTTGCTCCTATACGTTCTTCAGTATAAATCGAGAAAAAGGAGTAACTATCCCCATCTTTCTTTTTACTGAAGACAACCATTAATTCATCTTTTTTCAACCTTGAATCATCTAAATAATTTTTAAATGGTTCAAATTCTAAAGTTCTGACTGTTTTAAGGTGTTCGGATTCTAAAAAAGTAATACTATAACGATTAGGAATAATATGGAAGCAGAAACAAGAATCTATTTTACAGGTAGAGTTATTCTTGAATTCTTGTATTAAGCTTGTTGGAATATTTCTACTCTCATTTAGCTTTATATCATAAATGATTGTTGACTTCCCAATTCCTTTTTTACTTGTTGCAATGCTTCCAGCAATAGGTTCAATGGCTATTCTAACATAGGCATTTACTTCTTTGGCTTTGTTATTATAATCTTCAAGATCAACTTTAATTTGAATCTTTTTATTTGTGTAAATATTATCTAAATTAACAGGAAGGATACATAATTTATCTTTCCCATTGAATTGATGAATTACTCCTTGGGTGTTTTGTCCATCATCTAGGGGGGATGTACTTGCTATAGAATCATTAAATATGAACCTACTGTTATCTGAATGTTTAAGCTTGTTGTAAAAATCTTTAACTTTTACACCTTTTTCTAGCCAAGGGATATATAAGTCCAATACTAATTCTTTGTAACCCGTTAAACCATTAGCTTTTATTTCTATACCAAATTCTATTAAAGAATTATCGTTGTTAAATTCCCAAGTACAGATTTGAAATTTCTCGATTTCAATAGAAGAATTTTCAGAACGCAAAAAGAATGAATTATCCATTTATTTAAGGTTAGAGATTAGATTAATAAGTTCGCGATAATCTCCATTTTTTATTTCAATAAATGGTACTTTCAGCTCTAATGAAATTTGTCGAGCGTGTTCCATTTCAGCTATTTGCATACTCTTTAATATGTCAAAATTATAAGTTTTGTTATCTCTCTTTTCCAATCGTTCTTTAACCACATCAATCTTATCAGTAACGATTGCTATTAATTCTGGTGCAATTTTTTCGAATGTTTCCATTGGCACTTTTTCAACTTCACCTTCTGAATTGAATAGACAAAAATGACCGTCCAATAGATAGTTTTTATTTTTCTTTAACGCTTCATCAAGTCCTGCAATTAATCTTTCCTGTGTGTTCTGAATATTTTCAACTTTTTTGTTTTGAGGTTTGCTTATTTCATCCCACCTTAGAATTTCACTCGCAGTTATATGTACAAAATTCGTTTGCTCACAAATTTTGTCGCAAATAGTGCCTTTCCCTACACCATGAATACCCCCTATGAATATTAGGTTATTCAAAATGCTTGCTTCTGTTGTGAAATTCTATTAATCTCGTTCATTTATTATATCAATAGTCAGTTTACAAAACATAATCTACTTACGTTCTGATTAGAGTAGGAAGTAGTAATTCCCTTACGTCCACATTCAAAGTCTCGGCAATCTCGACAAGTGATTCTAAAGAAGGTTGCATTTCATTTGTACACCATCTTGAAATTGTGGCAGTATTCTTATCCAATTTTTCTGCCAACCACTTGTTCGTTCTTCCTTGCTCTGCTAAAACAACTTTCAGTCTATTAATTGCTTTTTTAGCCATTTTATATTGCGTATAAGTTAAATCTAACAACGAATCAGACAAATATAATTAACGAAAACTAAAACATACATTGACTTAATTCGCTCTTAAAAACACTTATTAAATCAATTAATTTGCGTATTTAAAATTAATATTATAAATTTACATCAATTAAATATGATGTTATTCGCAAATAAATTTAAGTTATGAGTAAAAGATATACTAAAGCAGATTTAGAAGAAATTGTGTACAAACAATTGGAAAATTTGAATGCTATGCACGATTTATTGGGGATTATGAAATTTCAAAATGACCTAATTCAAAACATCAACCAAACGCTAAGGGAGGAAATAGGTCAATTTAAGGAACAACAGGTTATGTATCCAACAAGAAGAAAATCAAAATCTTAAATTTCAGTTATTGGTTTTACTCTTTCACGTCCTGCAAATGAAACCTAACTTGTTATATTAACACAAATATAGTTGATTATCAAAGTTTTTGTCGGGATATCAACACTTTTTGGTGTTCATTAGCGTTTTTTGTTATTCGGGATAGGGTCACGTCTAGGGGGTTGGCAACGTCTAAGAGATCCCGTTGCGAAAAATGCGTATAAATCATTGTGGTTTCAGGCTTAGCATGACCCAGTAGTTCTTGAATATGCCGTAAGGCAACTCCGTGATCCATCATATGGGTGGCATAGCTATGACGTAAGGTATGCGGAGTTACCGCCTTGAGGATTCCTGCACGGGCACAGCTCTTTTTTAAAAATGTGCGTATAGAACCTGCACTGTATTTTTGCCCATCGCGACCCGGTATTAAATAGTGGGTAGGCCCATAACTTTCCATATAGTTGAGCAAAAGCGGTACTATAGTTTGGGCGAGTTTTACTGTACGGTCTTTGCGTCCTTTGCCTTGTTTGATGTGTATTTGCATACGGTCAAGATCTATAGCATCGCATCGTAATGCCAGGAGTTCGCCTATGCGCAAACCTGCGCTGTAAAGCAAGGCCAAAATGGTACGGTGTTTCAAATTAGGCGTGGCTTTTAGCAAGTCAATTACCTCCTCTCGACTCAATACTATGGGCAATTTTTTGTCTTTCTTAGGGCGTTGCAAGCCATCAAAATCTGCTTTAGGAAAATCTAAGAACACACTTAGATGTTTAAGCGCACTTACACACTGCCGGTGACTGCTTATACTATACTGTTTAAAGGCGATGACTTCTTCTATAAAAAGCCTAAAATCTTTAGGACTCAGATTTTCAATGGCGCTGTTCTTATAATGGTCTAAAAACTGAACCGTAAAATTACCGTATACTTTTAGCGTTTGCTCACTAAAACGTTGCCCTTTTAAATACTGAATATAGCGCTTTAAAAGGGCTTTATGTTCCAGAGGCAGCTTCGTATACTTCCGCTTTAGATCTTCCGGCTTTTTTGAGGGTTTTACAAGAGGGGCAGGAGTTTCTCGTTTGGTGGTTTTACGTAAAGCCTCCTAATTGAGGTACCACGATTTTTTCTGAATATGCTTGAAAAAGTGATGCAGGTTATCGCGGGTGTCCTCAAAGTAAAAACAACGATGGGTCTGGCTCCAGCGTACACCTTTAAAGGCTTTAATATGATCTTTAACCGAAGCATTATACTCAAAACCCACTGAAATTTGTGATGTGTTTCTATGGGTGATGCGGTCTAGCGTGAGGGTATACATACTTGTTTTTAGGTTAAGATATTGAAAAACAAAGTCTTTTGCAACTAAGGTTCTCCGATTTATCTAGTGGTATTGGGTGCATTATACTGATGCATGATGCGCTCTTCAACCATTATTTATCCATAGTTTATCCGTTGTTTTACCATTAAACCCCAGTGTTTATGGGGAAACAATGGTTAATTAACGGATAATCTATGCTTAAAGGGCGAATCAAATCAATTGAATACTAGGTTATTAGCTTTTCTGTTTTTATTTTAGAGTGCTGATAATCAATAAAATAATAGTATTATGGGAATGATGTTAACTAATAATGGGATGTTGACTGGGCTGGTAGGTTCGGTGGTATTTGTAAAAGGTAAAAACGGGGAGGCTATCGTGCGCAGCAAGCCTGTTTACAAGAAAAAGAAACTTACGCCTAAGAGACAGCAAAGCTGTGATCGGTTTACGCTTGGCGGGGATTTTATCAAACCGATGTATCCGTTCTTAAAAGATAGTTTCACAAACTTCTTGGGTAAAAGAAATGCCTGTGATGCGGTACGCAGTTACTCGTTAACGCACGCGGTAAAGCTCGAGCAGGGTGTGCCGGTGATAGCGTATGAAAAAGTACTCATAAGCACCGGGAACATCAGGTCGTATCAAGCCCTAAATCAGCAACTGGTAACTAACGGCTTATACCTGCAGTGGGATCCTGATACCCATCAGGCTTTTGCGGAACCTGATGATGTCTTAAGTGTGGTGGTATACGTTCCGGTGCTGGAAGACTATTTGTTTTTTAAAGCTTGTGCACTACGGGTATCTGGAGCAATCACTTTAGAACTTCCTGCGGAATGCAGTCAGGCCGGTTTTCATGCCTGGGCTACCTTTGCGAATGCTACACAAGACGAATATGCGTTTAGTACCTATCTGGGGCATTTTGAAGCAATTTAGCAGTTATACATTTTAGGCGATTTTACGAAAAACGCTTGCTTTTCTACTCGAAATAATCAAGCTGATAGCTGTTCATGTTCCTGAAGTAAATCGGTTAAACACGCAATCAGTTGGCCCACGTGATAGCCATCTACCAGCGCATGATGTGCGTGTACCGAAATCGGTAGCATCAATTGGCCTTGATCGCGATGTATCTTTCCAAAAGTGATCTTCGGGCAGGTGTCGTTTATAGAAAACTTACGGGCGTGCGCTACAGAACTGAAATTGAGCCAGGGTAATGCGGAGTAATGCGTCACTTGATCCGTCATCGTGTCCGGCATAAGTTGGTCCGTTTCTTGAATGCGTTTTTTCTCTTTAGTAAAGCGTTCTAAAAAACATTCAAAATTGGGGTGGTGTTCTATATAGCTAAAGCCAAACGTATGGTTGGGGCGTGCCATGGTAGTAGAGACGTGGGTTACTTCATAGGTTGCCGGCGCATTGTTCCGTATGCGTTGTCTAAAGTTGCTGGTTTCGTTAACGGCTTTATTGGTTGCGTGTAAATAATAGGCAAAAAAGGGAAAGTTGTGGGTCTTGCAAAAGCGATAGGCCCGGTCGCAGTTTATAGCGGTGGTAATGCCAAAAAAAGGTTCTTCAAAATCTTTAAAGAAGTTAAACTGTTCTTTTCGGGAATAAGTTTCCAGTGCTATTTCGTGTATCATCATTAACTTTGTTTGGGCTGCAAACTTCTTAATCTGTATTCCCACAATCAAGGACATGTGTCCCGCTATGTTATGTTTAGAGAAAATCTCAACTTTTTAAACGTTGTACAAGAGCTTTATGCAAAAGATAAAGCCGAAGCAGGTATTGCTTTAGCTGCTTTTGAACCTGATGATTTTTTGATGACTCAGGCTTCACTGGCACGGCACGTCTATATCATTCAAAGCGGGGTATGTAAGGTTACTTTGGAAGAAGAAAACGGTAAAGCATACATTCTGGATTTTTTAAGCACTGGTGAACTATTAGGAGAGTTAGAAGTAATACGAGATGAACCTCGCTTGTGTTCGGTGCAGGCATTGGGTGAAGTAGTGGCTTATAAAATGACCAAAGCATATTTTATGCAGCAGCTGCAAAAAGACCTGAAGCTAAACAGCATGTTACTTGAAGCTTTTGCAGAACGAATAACCAATACCAGTAAGAAGGCTTCTTTTCAAAAATTGTATGCGGTAGAAGATATGCTAAAAAAAGTTATGGCTCTTCAGGAATCTACTGCTGTGAACATAAGCAAAGCCGACCTTTCTGCATATTTGGGTATATCGGTACGCAGTCTCAACCGTTCTTTAAAGCGTTTACAAGAAGAAGAAGGAAGCTGAAGCTGTCAAAGTAGGGTTTTAATCAAATTTTGATCCTGCTGTTGGTTCTCAATTTGTTTCCGTAGCGTTTGGAGTATCTTCTCTTTTTCATCCCGCAAATGCGCTTTAATTGGCACCGCCATAGGGTTTAATACCCGAGTACTTGCCTCGAAATTGAAAATTTGTTTCTAACGAATGCCTCGTGGACCTGCCTTTATCGGATACAGACAGGCTTGCCTTGAGGTAGTTTACTAGAAGCCCGGTATGCTGCCAGCCTCCTTGGTACTTCCGTTTATGCGTATGGTATAGCGTTTTACAGCCGGTTTTGGCGGATAATCTTCAAAGGGATGCTGATAAATGTCCCGGTCTTTGCGGGATAAGGCTGCTTCCCAAAAAACTTGTGTGGTGTCTTTTTCTTTTCCAATGCTTTCTTTTGAAAGGCGTTTGCGCTTCGGATACATCTAAATCGGACAGGAGTTTTTTAGTCTTAAGCTATTATAAATCACGTATTGGTTTTTCAATAGAACCAATCTGAAGTTGAGTTCTTTACAGAACTCTGTAGGGTGTAGGTGATTTGGAGTGATTTGCTGGTACTATCGTATCCGCCCTGCGGTGATTCATTTTAAGTTGTATCTTTGAATTGCGAACTTTATCAAATTATTATGGTGCTATTACCACAAATACGGTTAAAACAAAAGGTTTTGGAGAGGCATACGGGTGTAAGTCCCGAGACCTATTTAAAGCACCGCTTTGATGAAGTTCGCAGTGACCTCTCCTCTTTTTTATTAATTCTTTATCCATTTTTTTATGCGAACTTCAAATGGTCAAGGGAACAATCCGGTACGCGAACCGGAAGGTACCCCGCTTGATACCCGTCACGTATCAAAAGCTCAATATTTGTTTTTAGCTGCTCTTCAGTTTCATGGTTTTGCCGATTTGGCGGCTTCCCTGCATTGCATTCACGATCTAGCGCTCTATCATTCTCAGATTCCTTTTGACGAGGCTGAGAAGTCGGCACTGTACGACCTAAAACTCCTTTGGGAAGGGCTGGAGCGTATGGCTCAGGAATCTTAAATTTTGCAATGGACAGCCTATCCGCTTTTAGTTAAAGCAGCTTGTATAGGCTGTTCGTTGTTCTGGAGTGTTGGTAGTCTATTTTAGATAAAAAATGTTAAGGAAATGTGAAATTCAAGCTTCTCGAAACCTGTTTTCATACTCTCTTCATACACTATCCTAGGGGATGCCTAGGGGTTGACTGGGAGTTGACCCGCTTGAGGGCTGAATTTGCCTTGAAAAAGTCTTAGTTTAGGGGAGTTCGTAGACCTCGTACCCTCGGTTTGTATAATTCTATTTACCATTGATGCTTGTTCATTTTCTTTACTCGTCTAAAGAAAACGAACCAAAAGAAACGACGCCTTTTGGATAGGTATTTTTTGCTATCGCAAAAACCGCAAGTGCATCCCTAAATTTCTTCCAAGGCTTCAGAAATTCTTAACGGGATGCACTTGCTATACTTACCAAAAGGAAACTAAACCCTTCGGGTATGAATACTTTCTTT
>NZ_FQUN01000011.1:0-65916 GCF_900129005.1 Leeuwenhoekiella marinoflava DSM 3653
TAATCTATTTTTCTTATTTACAGAACTATACAAACCCGAAGCGAAACGTTTTAAGGTTACAAGAGATAGCCAGCTATTTAAGGTATAAACAATTGTATTGATAATCTATAACAGCTTTCCCGGCATTTAGCACATCAGCGCCAATGATTCCACTCACAGGTTTAGCATCATGATTGAGCAATGCCTGATTCACGTGAGAAAGATCAAATAGCACAATTGAGATCTCTTTAGTAGACCAATTTCCTATTTCAATAAGATTATTTTGAGCAATCTGAGTCAGCATATCAATCGCTCCGGCTCCTGCAGCTTTAACTTCGCTGTCTTCTGCAAAAAGTTTAAAGCGCTCCAGATCTTCAAAACCTATACAGGTATTTGAAGCTCCCGTATCTAAAATAAATTCGCCATCAACACCATTTATTGTGGCATTAAATTTTAAATGCCCGGTACCTACCGGACTTAAAACTATTCGTTTATATTTTTTTGCGATAAGATGTTGTCGTAAAGAAGCCATAGATTGTAATACTCTTCTTCAAACTTAAGTCAAATAAAATTGTACGATTTTAAATATTCTCTAAAGTTTCTTCTGCTGAGCAAAAGCTAAATTTTAAATTTGTGTCATTATGTATATAGACACTCACACGCATTTATATAGCGAATCATTCAAAGAAGATCGCGACGAAACAATACATCGCGCGCTCAATCAATCCATTAACCAATTTATACTACCCGCAATAGACTCTACCTACACAGAATCTATGTGGAATCTGAAGGAAAAATACCCAGACTCTATGCACATCATGGCCGGCTTACACCCTACCCATGTAGACTCAGAAACGGTAAAGCAAGAACTCCAGCATGTTAAGGAGCAACTAGACTCTAAGTCTCTTTGCGCCATAGGTGAAATAGGCGTAGATCTGTATTGGGACTCTTCAACTAAAGAAATACAAAAAGAAGCTTTTGCTCAACAGATAAGATGGGCAAAAGAATACGACTTACCCATCGCAATACATTGCAGAGATGCATTTGACGAAGTTTTTGAAGTCCTAGAAGCTGAAAAAAGCGATAAATTAAGAGGTATTTTCCACTGCTTTACTGGCACACTTGAAGATGCTCAAAAAGCAATCGGCTACAATCTGAAGTTAGGAATAGGCGGCGTTGTAACTTTTAAAAATGGAAAAATCGATAAGTTCTTGAATGAAATCGATTTAAAACATATCGTTTTAGAAACAGACGCTCCATACCTAGCCCCCGTTCCTTACAGAGGAAAGCGTAATGAAAGTAGCTACCTTATAAATGTTGCCGAAAAACTAGCCGAAGTTTATGATGTTTCGGTAGAAATTATTGAAGAAATCACCACTAAAAATGCTAAAAACATATTTAGACTTGATTGATCTTTAAAATATTTCGTTCTTTACGCCTCATCAAAATTAGAATCTGTGTCAAAATTTGACCCCATAAGACCCTATCACGATTCTGAAGTGCACGAAGCACTGCAGACGTATTACAGGCACCCTATGTTTCAGGCGCTTTTACAATTTACCTTTCCAGAGAAATCACATCGGGAAATAAAAGAGATCATAGACTCATGTCATTCAATCTATGATTTTCAAAGTAAAGTAATCTACCGTTCTGTACATAAGGTTATGGAGAAAAGCACCAATGGCTTTTCTACATCTGGTTTTGATGACCTGCAAAAAGGAAAACCTTATTTCTATTTATCCAACCACCGGGATATCATATTAGACACTTCATTTATAAATGTGGCTCTTTACGATAACGACTTGGTTATGACTGCTTCCGCTATTGGGGACAACCTTGTACAAAAGCCTTTTTTAATGGCTTTAGCTAGATTAAACCGAAGCTTTATGGTTCAACGCAGCTTGACTCCACGCGAAATGTTGATGAGCTCTAAAAATCTTTCAGAATATTTACAATTTCTGCTAAGCAGCAATCAGTCTATATGGATGGCTCAACGGGAAGGACGCACAAAAGACGGAAGCGACAAGACGCAACAAGGAGTTTTAAAAATGGCCGCTATGGCTCGTGGCGACAAACCTGTTTTAACCTACTTAAAAGAACTCAATATAAGACCTGTTGCAATATCTTATGAGTTTGACCCCACCGATATTTTAAAAATGCCAGAGCTCATTGCAAAAAGTGAAGACATCGCTTATGTAAAAAGCAACAATGAAGATTTCAACAGTATTTTACGCGGTGCTTTAGGAGCTAAGAAACGCATTCACATCGCAGCGGGTAAACTCGAATCTTCAATTTTTGATGAGATTGATGCATCCGGACTTTCTGATAATGACAAACTACAAGAATTAGCTAAACGAATTGATCACGAGATTTATCGCATCTATAAACTGTGGCCTTCTAATTATGTTGCCTACGATTTATATTATAATACAGATCAGTTTGCACACACCTACACCGAACGCGACAAAAGAAGTTTTGAGCGTCGCTTAGAACGTCGCGTAGATCCGGAAAGTGAAGTTGCCAAAGAGAATTTCTTACTAATGTATGCAAATCCGGTAATAAACAAACTTAAGAGTCTTGAATAAACAACCTAAGATCTTATTGATTTATACCGGTGGAACCATCGGTATGATTAAAGACTTTGAAACCGGAGCCTTAAAAGCTTTCGATTTTAAAGATTTGCTTGAAAAAATACCCGAACTGCGCTTACTTGAATGTGAGATTGAAACGACTAGCTTCAATGAACCTATAGACAGCTCTAACATGAACCCCGATCTTTGGGTAGATTTGTGCGGAATTATAGAATCTAATTACGATAGATGTGATGGATTTGTAATTCTACATGGAAGTGACACGATGAGTTACTCTGCTTCAGCACTGAGCTTTATGCTAGAAAACTTATCAAAACCCGTTATCTTTACAGGTTCGCAATTACCTATAGGCGACTTACGTACAGACGCTAAAGAAAATTTAATTACCGCTATACAAATAGCAGCCCTACGCAAGCGTAACCGTCCTTATATAAATGAGGTAGGCTTATACTTCGAATACAAACTCTATCGCGGAAATCGAAGCTCTAAAATTAGTGCGGAGCATTTTGAAGCTTTTAAATCCCCCAATTACCCTCCGCTGATAACCTCTGGTGTACACTTGACTATTGAAGACGAAAAGCTTCTACCATACAAACGAAAGAGGTTAATGGTACATCGAGATTTAAAAACAGATATCATTGTTGTTCATTTATACCCGGGAATCAGTGAGAAAATGCTGACTTCAATGTTAAATAATCACGAATTTAGCGGCGTTATTTTATTAACATTTGGTTCAGGAAATAGCTCAACAGCACCTTGGTTTATGGAATTATTAAAAAAAAATATTCAAAAAGGCATACCGGTTGTCAACATAACACAATGCACCTGGGGTAGTGTTCAAATGGGTAATTATGAGACCAGTACAGGACTCAAAAACCTTGGTGTAATTTCAGGAAAAGACCTCACGATTGAAGCTGCTATTACAAAAATGATGTATCTAAACAGTCAAAATTTGTCTCCAAAGGTCTTTAAGACTATATTTGAAACATCGCTAAGAGGAGAAATGAGTTAATACTAAGAATCACATCAACTCAGCAAACCTTTTGGAAATCGATATATTTTTTGTTAATTGGCAATCATTCGAAAGAATGAATTCGGCCTTAAAAAAGAGAGGTGGCCGAGTGGTCGAAGGCGCACGCCTGGAAAGTGTGTATACGTCACAAGCGTATCGAGGGTTCGAATCCCTTCCTCTCTGCTAATTTTTAATATTTGAATAATTAATTTTATATCTTTATCCCTTTACTAACTAAATTTTTAAGATCAAAAGCAATGAAAAGAGTATTTTCTATTCTAGTAATCACAGCTGTAATCGCGTTAGGCAATCTTACAGCTCAAGCAAATACTGCACCTTTAATGACTGTAAACACAGTTATTGCAGCAGCAGTTCAAGATGAAGCAGCAGACGAGGCAGTAGCCGACACTGATGAAGAGTCAATATCGTTTACTCAACAATTAAAAAAGCGTTTTATAGAAGGTGGAGCATCCTTTATGGGTATCGTTCTTTTATGTCTTATTTTAGGTCTTGCAATTGCAATTGAGCGTATTATTTACTTAAACCTTGCAACTACAAACTCAGCTAAATTAGCACAAGACGTAGAAGATGCACTTAATAGTGGTGGTATTGAAGCTGCTAAAGAAGTATGTCGTAACACAAGAGGTCCAGTAGCATCTATTTACTACCAAGGTCTTGATCGTGTTGACGAAGGTGTTGATGCTGCAGAAAAAGCTGTTGTAGCTTACGGTGGTGTTCAAATGGGTCTTCTTGAGAAAAACGTTTCTTGGGTGTCATTATTTATCGCTCTTGCACCAATGCTTGGTTTCATGGGTACGGTTATTGGTATGATTGATGCATTTGACAAGATTGAAGCTGCTGGTGACATGAATCCATCTCTTGTTGCGGGTGGTATTAAAGTAGCACTTTTAACAACTGTATTTGGTCTTATCGTTGCGATTATACTTCAAATCTTCTACAATTACATTGTTGCTAAAATTGATAGCATTGTAAATGATATGGAAGATGCATCTATCACTTTGATAGATATGCTTGTTCGTTACAAGAAGTAATAATCCCTAAATACATAGTATATTATGTTACATAAAATATTAAAAATCATCGCACTCATCCTATCGATTCTTGGAGCTGTATGGCTTGTAAGAATTCTAATGACTGGGGATACTGCGATTGAAGATTCAGCAGATTTACAAAACGGATTAGTTACACCATTCATATATATTGCTTACGCAGCTTTTGCTGTTGCAGTAATATTTGTAATAGTTTTTGTAATAAAAAATATATTTAGCGCAGGATCATCACTTAAGGGCACTTTAATAGGACTAGGAGCTTTTCTTGCTGTCGTAGTAGTATCATACTTACTCGCTTCAGGTGAAGAAACTCCTTTAAGAGATGGTGGAACTATATCTGCAAGCGCATCAAGATGGGTAGAAGCTGGTATTTATGCTTTCTACATACTCGCAGTAGTTGCAATTGGCGCGATGGTATTCTCAGGCGTGAAGAAATTAGCTAAATAATAGTAAAGAAGTAATTATGGCAAAAAGATCAGCACCAGAAGTTAATGCAGGTTCGATGGCAGACATTGCCTTCTTACTACTCATTTTCTTTCTGGTTACCACAACAATTGAGACAGATAGCGGTATCAGCCGTAAATTACCACCTGAGCAGGAAGAAAACCAACCTCCTCCACCGGTAATTAAAGAACGTAACTTATTTACAGTTATCGTAAACAGTAACGATGAGTTACTTGTAGAAGACAAAGTGATGGAACTTAAAGATCTTAGAGCTACAGCTGTAGCCTTTTTAGACAATGGAGCTGAAGATTGCTCGTATTGTCAGGGAGCTAAGGATCCTAGTTCTTCAGTGAATCCCAAAAAAGCTATTATTTCATTAGTAAATAATCGCGGTACCTCCTACAAACGTTATATCGCAGTACAAAATGAACTTGTTGGTGCTTATAATGAATTGAGAGACCGTGTAGCTACGAGTCAATACGGCGAATCGTTTACCAGTTTAGAGGCTCGTTATAATGATCCACGAACACCCCAAGAGGCTAAAGATAAGATCAAACCTAAGATTGAAGCAATACAGGAATTATACCCTGAAAAGCTTTCTGAAGCTGAACCTAAAAAAAATTAAGAACCTATAACATCAAAATTTATGTCTAAATTTAATAAGAAAAAAAGTGGTGAATTGCCCGCTATTTCTACGGCATCCTTGCCAGATATAGTTTTCATGTTACTGTTCTTTTTTATGGTTGCAACAACAATGCGGGATCAAACCTTATTGATTAAAAACAATTTACCTACTGCAAACCAAGTTGAAAAACTCGATAAAAAAGACCTTATCATGTACATATATGCCGGGGCACCGCTAGAGCGTTATCAAGGCACATATGGGACTTCTGCAAAGATTCAGTTGAATGATAAATTGTCAGATGTTGGAGAGATTCAAGATTTTATTTATCAAGAACGTGCGAGTAAAAGAGAGGAATTAGTACCTTTTCTTACTACAGCACTTAAAGTAGACGGAGATAGTAAAATGGGTCTTATTACTGATATTAAGCAGGAATTAAGAAAAGCTAATGCACTTAAAATCAACTACGTTACCAAATCTGGTGATGCAGTTGAGATGAACTAGTACTCTTTGTAAGAGTTTATTGCATATCTCTTAAAATTTATATTTAAAACGTCCTGTATTTTCAGGACGTTTTTTTGTTTCTTTAATAACACAAAACAGCAAAACCCATGCGGTCATATTCATTCTTAAAGCTGGTTATTATTTTACTCTTAAGCTTTTCTGCCTTTGCCCAGGATAGTCTTGTTAAAACTATAGACACTGCTGAAGTATATAAAAAATACCGTGAAGACCAATTTTATTTGGGAGTCACATTTAATCTACTTACCAACAAACCCACAGAAATTGAGCAGAATGGTTTTAGTGGCGGAATGCATTTTGGTTTTATACGCGATATGCCTATCAATAAGCAAAGAAATTTTGCAATTGGCATAGGGGCAGGTCTTTCTATGAATACGTATAATCAAAATTTATTTGTTGGAGAAACAGCTTCAGAAGAAAGCATTTTTAATAGCATTGATTCGTCTAAAGACTATGATAAGAATTGGCTTTCCACTTATTTAATTGAAGCGCCCATACAATTGCGTTGGCGAACTTCTACAGCGACGAATTATAAATTCTGGAGAATTTACACAGGATTACAATTAGGATACGTCTATGCTTATAAATTTCATTTTGAAGAACCCGGCAATCAAGTTACCCAGACAGACGTCCCTGAGTTTAATAGGTATCGAATGGGGTTAACGTTCTCCTTTGGGTACGATACATTCAACTTCTACTTCTACTACAATCTGAATCCGTTTTTTAACAATGAAGCACAAATAAACGGGAGTCCAATTGAAATAAACAGCTTAAAGCTCGGACTGATGTTCTACATCTTATAAAGATAAAATACTAAGAATTGCGGCAAACCACCTACGATTAAGCCTACAAGTAATTCAAGCATTGTGTGTGCTTTAAATTGAATTCTGGAAGCTGCTGTAAAACCTACCGCAAGAATAAGCAAACTTATCACGATTAAGTAGTTTGCATTATACACCAGACTCAACCCCATCACAAAGAGTAAAACTCCACCTATACCCGTCATATGCAGACTGGTTTTAAAACCAAATAACGCCAATAGAAAAGCTGTCGCTGCGGTAATCAATACTCCTAAAAAGAAAATATAAAGCTCTGGAAACTCATAACCGTTTATGATTACGCGTACAATAAGCAACGTGATTCCTACCTGTATTAACAAAGGCAATCTACGTTCTTTGACCTGTTTTAATTCTAATGAAGAAACCAATTTTACACTTTCTAACAAGAAGTAAAATAAGATAGGGACTACAATCGTAAGAATACTTATAGCGAAAAGCTTAGCATACATAAAAGACTGTGGAACAAACTTAGGCGTCACTGAAAAATAAATACTAACACCTAGAATTGGCATCAAAAGCGGATGCATCAAATAAGAAAAAAAACGGAGAAAATAGTTCATTAGATTTCTTTACGTAAACGTGCGACCGGCACATCCAATTGTTCCCGGTATTTTGCTACAGTACGACGCGCAATAGGATAGCCTTTTTCTTTTAAAATCTTAGCCAACTTATCATCAGTAAATGGCTTGCGTTTATCTTCTTCCTGAATTGTGATTTCAAGGATCTTTTTAATCTCTCTGGTAGAAACCTCTTCTCCCTGATCATTAGTCATACTCTCACTGAAAAACTCTTTAATCAATTTGGTTCCGTAAGGCGTATCAACATATTTGCTATTAGCAACACGCGAAACCGTAGAGACATCCATCTCAATCTCATCTGCGATATCTTTAAGAATCATTGGGCGTAAATTACGCTCATCCCCGGTTAAAAAATACTCCTTCTGATAATTCATTATAGAACCCATCGTCACAAAAAGCGTTTGCTGACGTTGTTTAATGGCTTCTATAAACCACTTCGCAGCATCTAGTTTTTGTTTGATAAACATTACAGCATCTTTCTGAGATTTGCTTTTCTGCTTAGCGTCTTTATAGCCTTTAAGCATGTTAGTATATTCTCTGGAAACATGCATCTCCGGCGCATTACGACCATTTAAAGTAAGTTCAAGCTCTCCATCATTTATAGTTATCGTAAAATCTGGAATAACATGCTCAACTACTTTTGTATTTCCGGCGTAAGAACCGCCTGGTTTTGGGTTTAAATGCTCTATCTCCTCAATAGCATCACGTAATTGATCTTCGGTGATATCAAATTTTGAAAGCAATTTTTGATAATGCTTTTTACTGAAGTGATCAAAAGCATCAGACAAGATATCCTGAGCTAAAGACACGGCTTCAGTTTCTTCTTTACGCTTCAGCTGAATCAACAGACATTCTTCCAAACTGCGTGCACCAACTCCAGCAGGATCTAAATTCTGAACAATCCGCAAGATCTTTTCAAGGTTCTCCTCCGTAGTATATATATTCTGCGTGAATGCCAAATCATCCATCAAGTCGATGAGACTTCTTCTCAGATAACCACTTTCATCAACACTTCCTATTAGAAATTCGGCAATCTCCATTTGCTCATCATCGAGCCGATAGGTATGCAATTGCCCCATTAAATGCTGCGTAAATGAAGTCCCGGATGCATAAGGCACCTGACGTTCTTCATCATCAGAACTGTAATTATTCGCGTTTAGACGATAGCTGGGTATTTCGTCATCAGAAAGGTAATCATCTACATTGATGTCTGTTTCAATCTTTTCTGAGTCATACTCTTCTTCCCTGCTATTATCAAACTCCTCAAAATCATCTTTCACTTCATCCTTGCCACTATCTAACGCAGGATTTTCTTCAAGCTCTTGCTTCACGCGTTGCTCAAAAGCCTGCGTAGGCAATTGTATGAGCTTCATCAGCTGTATCTGCTGAGGAGAAAGCTTTTGTGAAAGTTTAAAATTAAGTTGTTGTTTAAGCATAGAGGTTGTTAAATCTGTTCTTACAAAAATAAAAAAATGCACCTAGCAACGCATCAGAATGTTTTGTTAAGAAGCGCCATTAAAATAGTACATCAAACAGATTAACGATGCACTACGGAGTGAAGATATTGTTTTTAATAGCATATATAACCAGACCTGTTCTGTTTTTTAAGCCTAATTTTTGAAAAACCGATTCCCGGTAGCCCTCTATAGTTTTTGGACTTAAAAACATTTTCTCTGCTATTTGTTTGTAAGTCATTTCAGTACAGGCATGCTTGATAAACTCGATTTCCCGGTCTTTTAGAACTACTTCTTCCTCATATAAGTTCTCGGTTTGACTCACGATACGCTCTACCGTATTGGTATAATAAAAACCATAATTAATAACTTCTAACAAGGCTTGCTCTAAAATAGACTTACGGGTATCTTTTAATAAATAGCCTTTTGCACCAGAGCGAATCATTTGCATCACAACACTTTCTTCTTCTTCAACAGAAAGTGCCAGAACCTTAATACGAGGATAATGCTTAGAAAGATACTTTGTGGTTTCGACACCACCCATCACGGGCATTTTTACATCCATCAAAACCACATCGGGTTTATCGCTATCTGCATTCTCGAGATAGTTAATAAACTCTTTTCCGTTTACCGAAATATTGACCACTTCAAAATTTATAAATTGACGCACCAATCCGCCGATGGCTTCTGACAAAAGTGTGTGATCATCTACAAGGGCAACTTTATACATAGTATTTTTATTCTAACAGATAAATTAATTTTAATTGGGTACCAATACCGGGAATCGAACTGATCTTAGCGTCTGCACCTATCAACTCAGCGCGTTTTTCAATATTACTTAGACCGATACCTTTCTCCAATAGTTTTTCTGAGTCAAAACCTACTCCGTCATCCAGAGCCGTGATCTCTAAGGCATCTGCTTTAAACTGAACTTTAACTTCCAATTTAGAAGCTTTAGAATGCTTCATCGTATTGGTCATAAATTCCTGAACAATTCTAAATAATACAATCTCTACTTTTGAATCTATCGCAACCGCATCACCCAGCAACTCATAATCTGCAGAAAGAAACTTTAAACGATTAAAACGACTCACCTCCTGCTCCAGAGAGTAAATAAGAGATTGCCCGTTAATCGCTTCTGGGTTTATGGATTTTGAAAGCGCACGCAACTCATTTAAGCCTGTTCCTATCGTTTCGGCAACTTCTAACATCTCTTGCCCACCTTCGACATTTTGTGCCTTTATTTTGGCTAAGGTGAGCAACTGACCAATATTATCGTGTAATTCCCAACTGATGTTGCGCAGGGTCTCTTCTCGTATTTCTATTTGAGTTTCGGCAATGGCCCGCTCGTAGCGCTTTTCGGTCTCAATTTGCTCACGCAGTAAACTGTTTTTACGCTTCATAAATACCGAAAACAGTACAAAGACAATTACTGCTAATAGAAATAGGATCAAAAGAACCACGAGAATTACGAGTTGTAAAGTTTCCTGATCCATATAAATTTAATCCTTGGTTAATTGAGGGTACTTAGAACGATAAAAGCCATAAGCAAAAATGAGATACATCAAACAGCCAATAGCAAAACCAAGATTTCTTATCAACTTAAAAAATGAGACCAAAGTATGATTTGCATCTGATAAATTCATCCATCCTATTAAAGTAACTATTAAAACAGGTAACTGAATAACAATGTAAATCAAAAGGCCTAAGCCCAAATAAATCAAAAAATCATCTTTAATAATAGCAAAGCCAGAATAATTAATAATTTCAATAAAACTTAAAAGCACAAGAACCATTATTAAAAAATCACCAACTATAAGAGAGAGTAACGAAAATTGAATCCAAACATCTGATGTCGTAACAAAATAGAAATACGTTAGCATCCAGACGATAAATAACAAAATAGTAACTCTTTTAAAAAGAACAGACTTTAGAAATCTATAATAAACATAAAAAATTACTAAAAAATAGATTAAATCATGAATATTAAAAAAGATCGTATTCGCATGCTCTGTATAAACAAAATAAAATGCCGCTAATAATTCATTGAAAAAATTGTACCCTAAATATAATATTATCCAAATAATAGGCGTCCCAATGAATTTTCTCCAATAAATTAGTCCTACAATAAAAGGCAAAAGCTCTATAGGAAGGATAATACTAGTGTAAATATCTTCCGTTAGAAAATTTAAATATTTACTCCAAATAGATTCTACTAATAAATGCATTTTCTTTTAAAAATCTCCATCGCTTAATGGTGGAGGTGGACGTAAAGTCGTGTGGTCTCCAGACATAGATTCAATAGTCTCACCACCTACCATATCTACTTCTCCTTCTTTAGGATTCAAAATATGACCTACCATCATCGCTCTTTTTTTACCATTTGTACCAGTAATAATTGCATAACTCACCGTATCTTTAGTACCATCAGAAAGTGTAAACTCTGCAGCAGGATTTAAAAACAAAGTAGCTCTTCCTTTTTTATTTTTTTGAGGAAAATCATTCTTATACTTCCCAAAATAGAAACGCATTTCAGCAATTTCAACATCAGCAGCTTTTGCTTCTTGCTCTATGTAAGCAATATATTCCTTAAATGCTTTGTATGGCATCGTAACTGCTCGCGTAGCCTTCTTATATCTAGCATCGCCTTCTACGATTGTATCTCCCTCATTAGTGACATTCTCTGCAAGTTCTATAAGCGACACGCGGCTGTTGCCATAATTTTTATATAAAGTATCTGCTGCTGCAACCGGTATAATATTTCCGGGAGCACTTAAAACCGGAGTTTCGGTTTCTTCACAGTCGCAATTTTGATTTTCACAAGAAGAGAATAAAAAAGTAGCAGTTAAGAAAACTGCTAAAAGCATAGTTTTTTTCATGATTTAGAAATTTGTTAATTGGGTGTAAAATAAACATCTTTTCTCTAGCAAGGAAAACAACCTTTAAAAAAGGGGATTTTCCCCCTAAATTAAAATTTCAGCTAAAGCTTTTTACTAAAAAAGGCTGCTTAGAATCTATATCTAAACAGCCTTTAGGTATTTTTAAGTACTCATTTCTCTTAAAACTCCGCATTTTGAGGAAAGCGTGGGTAAGGGATCACGTCTCTAATATTAGTCATACCGGTAGCAAATAATACCAAACGTTCAAAACCCAGACCAAAACCACTATGTACGCAAGACCCAAATCTTCTTGTATCTAAATACCACCACAATTCCTCTTCAGGAATATCTAGCGCAGCCATTTTTTCTTGCAATACTTCTAAACGCTCTTCTCGTTGTGAACCGCCTACAATTTCACCGATTCCCGGGAAGAGAATATCCATCGCACGTACCGTTTTACCATCTTCATTTAAACGCATGTAAAAGGCTTTAATGTTAGCAGGATAATCAAATAAGATCACCGGACACTTAAAGTGCTTTTCTACCAAGAAACGCTCGTGCTCACTTTGCAAATCTGCACCCCATTCTTCAATAGGATATTTGAATTTCTTCTTCTTATTCGGTTTAGAGTTCTTAAGAATTTCTATCGCTTCAGTATAGCTAACACGCTTAAAGTTATTTTCTAAAACAAACTTCAGTTTCTCACGCAATGCCATTGGCGCACGCTCTACTTCAGGCTTGGTTTTATCTTCTTGTACGAGTCTGTTTTCTAAAAACTCCAAATCATCCTGACCATTATCCATCACATACTGTATCACATATTTGATGAAATCTTCAGCCAGATCCATATTCATATCCAGATCGCAGAACGCAACTTCCGGTTCGATCATCCAGAATTCTGCAAGATGACGACTGGTATTCGAATTTTCGGCTCTAAACGTTGGTCCAAACGTGTAAATCTGCCCCAGACCTAACGCATAAGTTTCCCCTTCTAACTGACCGGAAACCGTCAGATTGGTTTCCTTTCCGAAGAAATCCTTTTTATAATCGATGTTTCCGTTTTCATCCTTCGGCGGATTCTTTATATCTAAAGCCGTTACCTTAAACATCTCTCCTGCTCCTTCTGCATCACTACCGGTAACAATAGGCGTATTCACATAGTAAAAACCTTCTTTCTGAAAATATTGGTGCACCGCAAAACTAAGTTGTGAGCGCAAACGCATCACTGCGCCAAACGTGTTTGTACGCACCCGTAAATGTGCCTGCTCGCGTAATTTTTCTAGCGTGTGACGCTTAGGTTGTAAAATGGTTTTTTTCACTTCTTCAGGATCTGCATCGCCCAGAATCTTAACCGCTTTCACCGCTACTTCAACAGCCTGACCACCACCCTGACTTTCTACGAGATTCCCGGTTACTGCAATCGCAGCTCCTACAGTAATTCGTTTTAAAAGCTCAGGATCTGTATTTTCAAAATCAACTACACATTGTAAATTATTTATCGTAGAACCGTCATTCAATGCAATAAAGCGATTGGCTCTAAACGATCTCACCCAGCCTTTAACAGTAAGTTCGTGCCCTTTGGGCTCCTCTTTTAAAATGTGTCCGATTGTTTTTCTCATAATCTATATAATCAAAACGCTTATGCGTGTATTGAAATTTTTATTTTTTTAAATTCGCGTAAAGAGCAAAGATAAATTTTTAGCGTTGTTATACACAAAGGCTAAACACCCATTTAATCATCTAAGTTCTCAAGCTCCTCCTCGTCATCTGCTTCATCCAAAATCTGAATGGCAGGCTTTTTAAAATCTTCCTTATTTGCAATATTTTTTTCTAGCGAAAGCAATAAAGACGGCAACAACAACAAGTTAGAAAGCATTGCAAAAATAAGAGTTACCGAAACCAATCCTCCCAGCGCAACAGTACCACCAAAGCTACTGATCATAAATACCGAAAACCCAAAGAACAGCACGATTGAAGTGTAAAACATACTCACGCCCGCTTCTTTTACTGAAGCATAAACCGAACGTTTAATCTTCCAGCCACTACTGCGTAATTCCTGACGGTATTTTGCCAAAAAGTGAATCGTATCATCTACCGAAATACCAAAAGCTATACTAAACACCAAAATGGTTGAAGGTTTAATAGGCACACCTAAAAAGCCCATCAACCCTGCTGTGATTAATAATGGCAGTAAATTAGGAATTAGAGAAACCAAAATCATTTTTACCGAACGGAACATAAAGGCCATAAAAACCGCAATCAATAAAATTGCCAGAGACAGACTAATAATTAAGTTATTTATCAGGTAGTTCGTTCCTTTTTGAAAGACTAAAGCTTTACCGGTAAGTGTCACATCAAACTTCTCTTTAGGGAAAAGAATATTTATTTTATTGTACAAATTATCCTCTACGATTTCCATACGATCTGTACCTATGTCTTGCATAAAGGTCGTCATACGCGCATACTGCCCGGTAGAATCTATATAACTATCCAGCAAACCGGCATTGGTAGAAAAGCGCTGCGCATAGGGTAAAATGAAGTTACGCTCGTTAGATGTAGGTAATTGATAATACTGCGGATTGCCATTGTAAAAAGCCTGCTTCCCATACTTTACCAAATTCACAATTGAAAGCGGTTTTGACAACTCCGGAGTTTCAGAAATAGTGGTCGCCAGCTCATCCATACGCTTAAGCGTTGGCAACTTCATCACGCCTTTTGGACGCTTGGTATCTATTAAAACTTCCAGAGGCATAATACCGTCAAATTCGCTTTCAAAGAATTTTATATCTCGGTAGAAACCGGTATTCTTCGGCATATCTTCAATCAAACTACCCGACACTTTAATACTGAATATACCTATCATACTCACGATAAGTAAAACCACAGTGCTGATGTAAATCGTGATGCGGCGATCGCGCACCATGCGCTCAATCCATTTTACAAAACCCTCAATCCAGGTTTTACCTAAATGTTTCAGGTGACGCTCTTTTGGAGGAGACATATAGCTGTATATGATTGGGATAATCAACAAGCTCAGTAGAAAAATCGCCAGAATATTTATAGAGGCTACTATACCAAATTCTTTCAGCAACGAACTTTGCGTCAAAATAAACGTCGCAAACCCGGATGCGGTTGTGATATTAGTCATTAGGGTTGCGTTACCTACTTTGGTAATCACCCGTTGCAAAGCCTTAATTTTATTACCGTGATTTTTGTATTCCTGCTGATATTTATTAATCAAAAAGATACAGTTAGGAATCCCGATCACAATAATTAATGGTGGAATTAACGCGGTTAAAACTGTAATCTCGTATCCCAACAATCCTAAAAATCCGAAAGACCACATCACTCCTACCACCACCGTAATCATAGAGATAAACGTCGCTCTGTAAGAACGGAAAAAGAAAAAGAAAATCACCGAAGTTACCACAAGCGCACCACCAACAAACCAGCCAATTTCACTGATTATGGTCGCACTGTTCAAAGTTCTTATATAAGGCATTCCGCTAGTGTGTACGGTAATTCCCGTTTCTTCTTCAAATTTATCAATGAGCGGTATGAGATCTGCTACGATAAAATCTCTACGCGCAGCGGTATTAACAATAGCTTTTTTGAGGTAGACAGCACTGCGAACGGTACCGGTTTCTTTGTTATAAATAAGCCCCTCGTAAAATGGCAGATCTGTAAATAGTTTTTTCTTCAGCGCATCTGCCTGAGACTTTGTATTTACTTTTCCGTCAATAAAAGGTTTGAGGTCAAAACGCTTAGGGTCTTCTTTCTTTTCAAAAAGCTTGAGATCTTTTAAAGAAACTGAAAGCGCAACAGCATCAAAACTGTTGATACTATCAGAAAGCGCATTCCATTTGTTGAGAATTTCCGGAGTAAAAAGCGTAGCATCTTTGATCCCAAAAACCACCAGATTCCCTTCTTCTCCAAACTGGTCTAAAAATTTGTTGTATTCCAGATTTACCTCATGATCGTCAGGCAGTAAATTGGCTTCTGTGTAGGTAAAACGCATGTATTTCCACTGCGTGCCCAGAAATACCGTAAACCCGGCAACCAGAAAAAGAATAAAGAGTCTGTTGCGTAAAATGAGGCGTGCTACACCGTTCCAAAACCCGTAACCCAATAGCTTGGTCATCGTCCTAATTTAAGAGGCGCAAAGGTACTCATTTGTGAGCGAATAGCCTTTATCTAATATCAAAAACAAAATTGATACCTGAGCCAACGCATTACAAAAAATTCAATTGAAGAATTTATTTAAAAAAAAGAAAAGCTATAACTGTAAATTAAACGTAAACTTGAAAGCGATATTATCTGCAAAACTCGGCAAATGATAAGCTCCGTAGCGGTAGGTAAGACTGGTACCAAAACCAAATAAAATCTTATTGATTTCAAAACCACTTTCCATAAAGCCTTTGTTCAATTTCCCAAAAGTCACATCCTGATGTCTCGCTATATCAGAAATATCACCAATCGCATAACGCGAAATAAACACCAGTTCAGGTTTAAATTTTTCACCTAAATTAAACGGTCTTAAGTGATGTTTGATTTGAAGCGTTGCAAGCCTATCTGAAAAGAACTCGCCAAAATACATCGTCTCAAAGCTGTTTACACCCGCCACCGAAAAACGCTGCATAATTGTTTGTTTAGTGGGCGCATTAGGATAAGCATGAAACAAGTGTGTCAACGGCACATCACCAAAAGCCATTTTCCCTTCTATCAAAAACTCGGTAGTAGATTTATTAAGGCGCTCTACCTGATAATAGAATTTTGCGCCCACACGCGTAAAATCAAAATCCCCGTTAAACAAGCCGGAAATTCCTTTTGAGATCTGAGCGGTTACTTTAGGATACCCATCGTAAATCTCAACTGTCCCCTTTTCTGAACGCATAAATTTACTTGACGGACTCCATCGCACTCCAAAAGTAGCTTCGGTGATATCATATTCACTATACGACTCATCCCCCAACACAAAACGGTAGGCTTCGGTTTGCAATACATTAGTCTTCGCAAATTGAAATTCAGAAAGAATTTTAGGCGTTATCTGATATTCCTGATTCAGTCTAAAAGTTTGGTAATCAAAAAACTGGGTGATATTTACCAAACGTGGCTCAAACAGCGAGTATACGCGGCGGTCAGTTAAATAATTAAAACTTCCGGTTTCTTGCAGATCATCATTATAACTCAAGCTCAACCACGCCCCGTGAGATTCATTCAGTAAAACACCACCGCCAATACCATATTTTAAAACCTTATCCCTAAAACCATAAGCAGTATAGCCTTCAACTCTAAAATTCTTCGAAAAATCAGCATTAGTAACTCCACCAATCCCCAGGCGCAAGCCTTCGTAATTGTTATATTTTAATGGATACGTTAAATCAAAATCAAAGAAATCAACCGTGTAATATCCGATTCCAAAATTATTGATAACCGCCAAACGACGCTCTATATTTTCAGTTTCAACAATAGTATCCAAATAATCAAAACTATTAAGATCTCGCTCTGTAAGCGCTTGATTGCGGTAACGCGTCCAGAAATCTTCAGATTTTTCATCTGCACCTTCCATAACTTCAATCGCAAGCTTAGGATGCTCCAGTTTTTCTCCTTTGGAAAGATTAAAGTTGGTATTATATGAAGTCAACAACAAATAGCGTCCCTCGATAGCCTCTTTAACCGGATTATTCTGGATCGTTCCCACCGAAACTTTTCCTCTAAAAAGCGAAAGACGTTTTGAACTTTCTCCTTTTTCAATATAAAGTTTACTAGCTCTAGGCATATAAACTTCAACTTCCGGAAGATATTCATACTCTTGTTCAATACGCGCAACCAGTTCATCGTTTATTCCGATATGAACTTTTTGAATCGCTAAGCTCTCAACATCTAAATACAAAATACCTTCTAAACCGGGAATAGTTTTAGGTCGTTCAGGATAAAAAGCGACAGCATAGCCCTTTCTGTCTAAAATCGTAGTATCTCCTACAAATTCGTAATTATAGTTATTTAGACCACGGGAAGAAAGCGGCCCGGCGTAACGATAATTAAATATTACGAAGTCTTCATCATAAAAAGATCGAGACTGTAAGGTTATGCCCAAAACCTCATAACGCGGCTCTTTGAACCCCGCCATATTAAAGCCCAAAACCTCTTCTTTAAAACCGTGATAGGTATTGAAATTATTCTTGGAAACTTTTTCTGTAAAAAAAGAATGCGCATTATTTTCCCGCTCTAGCGAGTCTGTAATTATAGTTTTCTCGTAAGTGGTATAACTAAAATGATCTAGTACATCTTGAGGATTGTTCTGATCTGCACGATCTATGGCTAGTTGCATCAACGAATCCACATCGATACTTTTTTGCTGCGCTATCGCGGCATTTTGCATCAAAAAAAGCAAAAACAAACAGAAAATAAGTGGTTTAGCCATTATAAAAGAAGAACTTAAGTCTCTAAAAATACTATAAAAAAAGCGACCCATGGGTCGCTCTTAGCATGAGTTTAACGTGAATTAAACCGTAAGTATTTCTTTTTCTTTAACTGCAAGAATATCATCTATTTTCTTAATGTGCGCATCAGTCAAATCCTGAACGTCCACTTCTGCATTGCGACATAAATCTTCAGCAAGTCCGTCTTTTTCTAACTTCTTAATTTCGTTGTTTGCATTTTTACGATCATTACGCACACCTACTTTTGCATCTTCAGCTTCCGCTTTAGCTTGCTTAACCAAATCTTTACGACGTTCTTCTGTAAGTGGCGGAACGTTAATAATAACACTCTCTCCATTATTCATAGGGTTAAAACCAAGATTAGCATTCATAATAGCTTTCTCAATCTCATGAATCATCGCTTTCTCCCAAGGCTGGATAGAAATGGTTCTACCGTCAGGAGTATTCACATTCGCTACCTGAGCTAAAGGCGTTAAACTTCCGTAATAATCAACCATAACACTCCCTAGCATAGCCGGACTCGCTTTACCGGCACGTATATTTGCAAATTGTTTTTTAAGATGGGTAAGTGCATTTTGCATTGCCTCTTCTGTCCCGTCTAATATAAATTGAATGTCTTCGTTCATAGCTTTATTAAATTCTAAGATTTCTGGAAACCAGTCAAAAATAGTAAATTCTCTTTGGGAAAGCCCACCAGAAATTAAATTGAAACATTATTTAATTTCTCAGTAAGCTTTTGAGCTGTTAAGCTCGGTAATCGGCAACTTATAAATTTACCGTAGTACCTATATTTTCACCTTCAACAACCTTGAGTAAATTTCCTTGTTTGTTCATATCAAAAACAATAATAGGCAATTCATTCTCTTGGCTTAGCGTGAAAGCAGTCGTATCCATCACTTTTAGACCTTTCTGAAGCACATCTTCAAAACTGATGAAATCAAACTTCACCGCTTTACTGTCTTTTTCCGGATCACTGGTATAAATACCATCTACCCGGGTTCCTTTTAAAATAACATCTGCATGAATCTCAATAGCACGAAGTACAGCAGCAGAATCTGTAGTAAAATAAGGATTACCCGTACCACCACCAAAAATAACCACACGTCCTTTTTCAAGGTGTCTGATTGCTCTTCTGCGAATAAAGGGCTCTGCAACTTCATTGATCTTGACAGCGCTCTGTAATCTGGTTTGAATACCGGCTTCCTCTAAAGCACTTTGTAAAGCAAGACCATTAATCACGGTTGCTAACATCCCCATATGATCTCCTTGAACGCGATCCATCCCACGGCTGGCCCCTGCAACACCTCTAAAAATGTTTCCACCACCAATTACTATGGCAACTTCTACGCCTTTATCTAGAACTTGTTTGATTTCTTCTGCATATTCTGCGAGTCTGTCCGGGTCAATACCATACTGGCGTTTACCCATTAATGCTTCTCCTGATAATTTAAGTAGAATACGTTTGTATTGCATGGCGTAGAAAAATTTTGACAAATATAAGCTTAAATGGCGTTTGAGAAAAAGAAGAAACTATTTGTTAGCATATGCCTTTCAAATATTTGATTTATATTTAAGAAACAATTCTCTATGAAACAATTCTCTACTCAACTAATCTTTATATTATTTCTTTCTGTTTTCTTATTAAGTTGCTCACAGGATGACTTTGATACAACAAAACCAGAATTACTAAACTCCACAGATCAACCTCAAACCAACTTTAAAACCCCCGAACCCTCAGCTATTGCCAGCTATTTGAAACGTGAATTTAAGTCAAAAGACAAAAATCTAGAAAATTCATTTGTATCCTATTCTTTTAATAACCTTCATTATGAAACCCTAACAAACACGAATCAGAGAATTGCGGTTATACCTGCTGTAAACAAGCACAGCAACGTAAGTTCCCGCATTCTCGCCTTGACTATCAACGACACCTTGAGAAGTGTTGTAGTCTCTCTTATCTCTGAAAATAATTCTAGTAGTGCTAGTTTTTCTGGAGACCTATTCATCACTGATCTTGACGGCAATTTTATTACTGGAAAAAAAATTGTTAATGGATTAGAGACATTTTATTATCAAAATCCAGATTATTCAAAACACTTTTGGCAAACAAAAAGCACGCGATATTATCAAAATGAATGTCAAGAATGTCCCTTTAGCGATTGCTGGTATTGTGAACTTGATGAAGTGATAATAACAGTTCCATCTCCCTCAAACAATCAGGCGCCTATCATGTGGCTGATGTTAGATCCTGAGACAGGAGGTGGCGGCCAGGGTAGTACTACTAATACGGGACCTTCTTGGGATTATGGCCCTGGAGGTGGTGGCGGAGGGTATCTCCAACCCATTGTAGAAGATAAAATTGATAATCAACTAACGGATCCTTGCGCTTATCAAATTTTCACTGAACTAGAAAACGGTATTTTTCAATCAGACGTATTAAAACCTGAAATGCAAGTACCAAATAATCCTGAAAATTTAAATTTTTCGGAAGCGATTCTTAAATTATTCAATGATAGTCCAAACACTAATTTAATAATACAGAATGGTAATACTGGGATTTCAAATGCCAATACTGTTGGAGCTACTATAACTATTGGGAATAACTATCTAACGACTGCAACTCAATTATCTATTTCGAGAACAATTATTCATGAAATGGTACACGCATACATAAACGCATTATATTCAAATGTTATAGAGTTTAGTAGTTTTTCATTTAGACAAAAAATTGAAAGATACGCGGTTGACAATGGCTATTCTATTGGAAGCAATACATTTCATCATAATTTTATGGGTCGATATGTTGAAGCTATGGCATACTCAATTTACGAATGGGATAAGAACTACGGTACAGGAGGAACTCTAGGCTGGGACTATTACAAAGCAATGGCATATGGAGGCATGTTTCAAGTTGACAGTAATGGTAATATTGCTGCTGAAACTGATACGTTCAAAGCATTAGTACCTGACTCAAATGAAAGACAAAAAATTGCTGATATAGTACTAAATGAATCAAATGGAAATAATGATGCAAAAGGAACCGAGTGTGATTAAATCAATTTTAATGTCATTAGTAGTCATTTGCTTTTGTCAGCAACTACATTGTCAAAACGTTTTGGAAGGGATTTACAGTAGTTTAGCACCTAATCAGGAAGCATATAATTATTTTGAATTTTCTAAAAACGGAACATTTGAATACCACTCAGGTGCAAGTTTGGGAGATGATGTATATGGTAAAGGGCATTATCTAATAAAAAATGATTCTCTGATATTAGACTATGATTTAACTGAACTCCAAGTAAATACTTTCCACAAATACAAGACCTATTACAATTCTTTAGATTCAATCAAGGTGAAAGTAACCGTCTTTGATCAAAGAAAAAGAAAACTCTTTAATGTCTCAGTATTTGATCCAAAAGGCAAACGTGGAACTTTAACTAATGATGAGGGAAATGCTGTTTTAAATTTTGAAAAAGAAGAAGGATATCAAACAATAATAGTTTCGAACGTATGTTGTGGAAACTATTCCTTAAATATTAACACACAGCTTAATTATGAAATTACTGTTTATTTACCAGAAGAACCTATTACTCCTACAACAATAAAATATGAGACTACTAAATATGAAATTTTAGAACAAAATAACAATCAAGTTAAATTAAAAGATGGTGATCAAATAATCAATTTTCTGAAATTGTAAAATTTGGAAATTATCCACTTTCAGGCGAATATCAATCATGATTGCTTTTTTATTATTCGTTTTCAATATGTCAATACAAAATCCACAAGACCTAATAGGAAAACACATCAGTATTCTACCTAACTATGAACAAAGGGAATATTCTGAAGCGAATCAAAAACTTGAAGTAAAAAATTTTTATGCAAAAACAGACTTAAGTTTTCTCGACGAAGACATTAATTCACTGCTTATAAAAACAGATAAAAATGACCTTATAACTGAAGTAAGTTTTGCGATTTACCAAATACTTGACAACCCTAATTATTTGTATATTTTCAATAAAGAGTTTGACAAACCCGAAGTATGTTTTTCTTTCGGCGAACTCAAAGAATCTTCAGAACATCATTCTGCAGAAGGTGTTGTCACTGAGAGTAAAATATTTTCAAAAGAAAAATGCGATTGTAATGCTGATGATGTAGTCTATTCCGTCTGGAAATTAAAAGATAATTTGTATTTGCAAGTGACACATCCTTTTACTGAATATGCTACATTTCCTAGATTAGGTGTAAAATTTTCTCAAACCAACGATCTATTAGAGGTTGAATAGATTTAATAGTAATGAACAGATTAACTGAAAATATGCCTGAAGCTTTAATTGGTAAGAACCTTGAAACATTGAATCATTATGAAGAAGTAAAACCTTCAGACGAGAATATTAATTCAGGAATCAGGCTTTTTTTTTAGATCTGAGGATGAGTTTTTTTTTAGATGAAAAAATCGAAGAGTTTCGTTGCCAAGTTGACTCGGATAATAAAATTATAAGTGTAAAGTTTCGAATAAAAGAGATCATTCTTAAAATGAATTATAGAAATAAATTTATCAAGATATTTGGCAAACCGGATGCAAGTTTTTGTATAGGTGAAATAGTTAAATCCTCGGAAACAAAATTACCTAACGGCGCCACAAGCGGTAGTGCAGTCATAATTCCGAAAAAGTGTGATTTCTTTGATAAATCTGTACTATCTACAGTGTGGAAACTAGATAATAATGTATTTATGGAATTAACACATCCACAAATGAGATCTACATTTCCAAGAGCCTACATTAACATCTCGAAATCCAGCAAATGGATTGAAACAAAATAATGACTCTTTGCTTAATACTAATGTTAGCACGTTTTCTAATGATTTTACGGCGACTACTTAGGCCATACGTTATAGGATAAAACCGTCAGAGAATGTCTAAGCTCAAGGAAGAAATTAAAATAAATCCTTTTTCAATATTAGTAAAAGATGAAGAGGTATGTTTTTAGATATTGATAAACCAAAAAAAGGCTGCCCATTACGGCAACCTTTCTCAATCAATATGTTCGTTTAACCGAATTAAGCTAAGCTCACACGCTTAAATCCTACTACTTCAAAATCACCTTTACTTGCAACATATTTTGCAACGTTAGTGCTTTCGTCCATAATGAATACTTGGTCTAATAATGCTTTCTCATTATCAAGAGTTGTATTATCTGCAACGAAACGCTCTAGTTTACCAGGAACAATACGATCCCAGATTTTCTCAGGTTTTCCTTCAGCTTTTAATTCTTCTTTGATAGCTGCTTCTGCCTGAGCCAAAACTTCTGGAGTTAGCTGAGACATAGAGATGAATTGAGGAACGTTCTTTTTAGTTTTACCTAAACGACCTAACTCAATATTTTCTTTTTCTATAGCCGCAATACGAGCATCAGTTTCTGAAGCTACAAATTCAGGATCAAAATCTTTATAAGATAAAGTAGTTGCTCCCATTGAAGCAACCTGCATAGAAACAGCTTTAGCAACTTCTTCTGAAGCATCGTCCGCTTTAGATAAACCGGTTAATGCCCCAATTTTGTTACCGTGTACATAAGCACCTACAAATGGAGCTTCTAACACTTCAAAACCACCTATTTCTAATTTCTCACCAATTACACCAGTTTGCTCGATTAATTTTTCAGCAACAGTCATTCCTTGGAAATCTGCAGCTAAAAATTCATCTTTAGAATTGTAATTTAAAGCAACATCACCAAGCTCATTAGCTAACTCAACGTAAGAATCGTTTTTAGCAACGAAATCGGTTTCACAATTCAATGAAAACACAACACCTCTGTTGTTAGCATCATTGATTTTTGCTACTACAACTCCTTCACTAGAGTCACGGTCTGCTCTCTTTTCTGCAATTTTCTGTCCTTTTTTACGAAGAACTCCTACTGCTTTGTCAAAATCGCCCTCAGCTTCTACAAGTGCATTTTTACAATCCATCATACCTGCACCGGTAGCCTTTCTAAGTTTATTTACATCTGCGGCTGTTATTTTTGCCATTTTAAATACGTTTTATGAGTTAAAAGAAAAGTCGTTTAGTTTAGTGCAAAATTGCAGTATACTAAACGACTTTAATAATTATCAAATTGTTAAATACTATTCTTCTTCGTCGTTAGCTACAGCTTTTTTAGCTTTTGCCTTTGCAGGCTTAGCAGCTTTGTCAGCTTTTTTAGCATCACCAGACTTTTCTTTCCCGGCTTTACGCTCAGAAAGACCTCCTACGATAGCATCAGCAACGTTAGAAATGATTTTCTCAATAGATTTAGAAGCATCATCATTAGATGGGATAGCATAATCAACCTGACGTGGATCAGAGTTGGTATCAACCATCGCAAAGATTGGAATGTTTAATTTTTGAGCTTCTTTAATCGCAATGTGTTCACGCTTAATGTCAACTATAAATAAAGCTCCTGGTAGACGTGTCATATCTTCGATAGAACCTAAGTTCTTCTCTAATTTATCACGCATACGGTTCATTTGTAATTGCTCTTTTTTAGACAAGCTATCAAAACGACCGTCTTGTTTCATACGATCTACAGTTTGCATTTTTTTAACCGCCTTACGTATAGTTACAAAGTTAGTTAACATACCTCCAGGCCATCTTTCTGTGATGTAAGGCATTTTTGCACGACCAGCGTGATCTGCAACTATTTCTTTAGCTTGTTTTTTGGTAGCTACAAAAAGTATTTTTCTACCTGAGGCTGCAATTTTAGCGAGAGCTTCTGAAGCTTCGTTTAGTTTAGCAGCAGTTTTGTATAGATTAATGATGTGAATACCATTACGCTCCATATAGATATATGGTGCCATGTTTGGATCCCATCTTCTGGTAAGGTGACCAAAGTGTACACCTGCATCCAGTAAATCCTTTACATTTTCTGTTTTTGCCATTTTTAAATTTAGTTTACGTTCCCGTTCTAGTAGCAATATGCAAGTGGTCTTCTGACGAATCGCCAAGCACATTTAGATGCTAAACTAATTTCCCAACGTATTGAGACAAGGACATTGTTTTAAAATTAATTTCTTTTCGTTTTCAAAAATCTGATGCACTATAAATTGCAAAAGAATCGAAACACGATTGCTGTTAACGTTTTGAGAATTGGAATTTCTTACGCGCTTTCTTCTGACCGAATTTCTTACGCTCTACCATTCTTGGATCTCTAGTTAACAGACCTTCAGGCTTAAGGATAAGTCTGTTTTCTGCGTCTAGCTCGCACATTGCTCTAGAAAGAGCAAGACGTACAGCTTCTGCCTGACCTGTGATACCACCTCCGTATACATTTACTTTAATATCAAAGTTCTTGTCATTTTCAGTCATTACTAATGGCTGATTAACTTTGTACTGTAAAGTACCTGTAGTAAAGTAGTTGTTGAGCTCACGTTTGTTGATCGTGATGTTACCAGAACCAGGAGCTAAATAAACACGAGCAACAGCCGTTTTTCTACGACCAATTTTGTGAATTACTTCCATTTACTTAAGTTCGTTAATGTTAATTGCTTTAGGCTTTTGCGCTTCCTGCCCGTGATCTGCACCGGCATAAACCTTTAAATTGCGATAAATCGCACTACCTAATTTGTTTTTAGGCAACATTCCTTTTACTGCATTTTCTACGAGACGCGCAGGGTCTTTACCGTACAATTCTTTTGCAGTTAGGCTTCTTTGACCACCAGGATAGCCCGTATGACGGATGTAAGATTTAGAATCCCACTTCTTTCCTGTCAAGTTGATTTTAGAGGCATTGATAACAATTACATTGTCTCCGCAATCAACGTGTGGTGTGTAGTTAGGCTTGTACTTTCCGCGCAAAAATTTTGCAACGATAGTAGACATGCGACCCAACGTTTGTCCTTCAGCATCAATAACAACCCACTCCTTATTTACGGTGTTCTTGTTGGCAGATACTGTTTTGTAACTTAATGTGTCCACACTGTTAATTTTAATTATTAAACATTCCATTTCCCGCTTCCACACTCACGCGCGAAAACAGGGCTGCAAATGTACAATTATATATTGATTTGACAAACGAGCTTTTGATTAATATTTAGAGTTCTGAAAATCTGATTTTCAAACTTCTAACCTTCCCTGTGAAAAACACGCTTCGTTAGTTAAATACCCCAAAAGAAAAACCCGGTTCTATTTGCTATAAATAGTCTTCAAAAACCATAGCGATTCTCTGACAAAATTAAAAGATCAATCGGTCTCTTGAAAAATTTCCTGATCACAACCGGAAATCTTAACAAAATGATAATATTTTGATCCTATTTAAGCTGTTTTATGAAAAAAAATAAGCTTTCTATAAAATACCTGTATTCCGTACACATTAACTATTTATTGATTTTTATTTACCTAAAATACATTTTACATGAGTTATCAGCAATAAAATAGAATAACGCATACGTTTTTTATGATGAATCAACAAAAACAGTGTGTCTTGTATTTTCAATATTCATTTAACCTAAATTCCACCATATAATTAAAATATATGTTAAATGATGAGAAAATTATTCTTTATGATTATGCTGGGGCTATTAGGGTTATCCACTCAGGCTCAGCAGAAAACAGTGACCGGTACCGTAGCAGACCCTAACGGTATGCCCTTGCCGGGCGTGAATGTGATAGTAAAAAATGCTGCTAACCGAGGGGCTCAAACTGATTTTGACGGAAAATTTTCCGTTATGGCAGAACCAGAAGAAATTTTAACCTTCACCTATGTGGGTTTTAAAGCTCAAGATGTAAAGGTTGGTTTGAATTCAACAATAAATGTTAATCTGGAAGAAGATACTCAAGCACTCGATGAAGTTATTGTTGTCGCCTATGGAACAACCACACGAGGAGAAGTAACAGGTTCATTAAGTACTGTAGATGGTGCTGCAATCGAAAACAGACCTTTAACAAATGTGATCTCTGCACTTGAAGGAACCGCTTCCGGGGTACAAATAGCACCAAGCAGCGGACAACCAGGCTCTGCTCCAGATATTAGAATTAGAGGTTTTGGCTCAGTTAACACAAGTCAAGACCCCTTATATGTAGTAGACGGAGTAGTGTATAGTGGAAGTTTCGCAAGTTTGAATGCGAATGATATCGAAAGTTTCACCATTCTAAAAGATGCTGCGTCGACAGCTATTTATGGATCTCAGGGAGCGAACGGTGTTGTAGTGATTACGACGAAAAAAGGAAAAAAAGGACCTGCCCAAGTGAATATAGAGGTTAGTCAAGGTCTTGCTTCAAGAGCTATTCCAGAATATGAACGCGTAGGTCCATCACAATATTATGAGTTAATGTGGGAAGCCTACAGAAACAGTTTAGTTTACAGCAATAGCGACCCCCTATCAATTCAGGATGCTAATGCTCAAGCATCAGCAAATATATATGGTCTATTAGGATACAATCCATTTAACGTTCCAAATGACCAGATTGTTGGCACAAATGGTAGCATTAATCCTAACGCATCCCTTCTGTATGGAGAAGATTTAGATTGGGAAAAGGCACTTTCTCGCACTGGTATTGTCCAAAACGTTAATCTCTCTTACCAAGGAGCTACTGACAAAACGGACTATTTTGCATCAATCAGTTATTTAGATCAGAGTGCAAATGTTATTAACTCAGATTTTGAACGTATCACCGCCCGTATAAATTTAAACTCAAAAGTTAAGGATTGGGCAAAGACTGGTTTAAATTTAACTGGAGCCACCTCTACATCTAATCAAGCAGTAAACGGAGCAACAAGCAGCAATAGCTTTGTCAACCCATTTAGATTTTCCCGAGTAATTGGCCCTATTTACCCTGTGTTCTTACATGATCCTACTACTGGAGAATTGGTTTTAGATGATGCTGGAAACAGAATATATGACACAGGAGATATCAATGAAATAAGACCAGCTGGCGGCTCTCCAGGCAGACATGCGATACAAGAAAACCTGCTTAACGTAGATAAAGATGATCGCTTCGCTATTAATGCACGAGCATATGCAGAATTCTATTTTTTAAATGGTTTTACCTTTACCTTTAATGCAGGTTTAGACAAAAACTTTTTTAACAATGAAGGTTTTGATAATAAAATTGTTGGTGATGGGGCACCAGATGGAAGAGCTGAAAGAACAGCATCGAACACAACTGTTGTTACCTACAATCAATTATTGAATTATAATAAATCTTTTGGCTTACATAATTTCAGTGCGCTATTAGGACATGAAAGTTTAGACTATAAATTAAACTTTTTAACTGGCTTCAGACAAAACCAAGTAGTTGATGGCAATACCGAACTAATAAACTTCGCAACGACAGTTGATCTAGAATCCTACAGCAGAGAATATGGTAAGGAAGGTTACTTCTCTCGCCTCAATTACAATTACGATAACCGCTATTTTATAGCAGGTTCCTACAGAAGAGATGGATCTTCTCGATTTGAATCTGATGTTAGATGGGGAGATTTTTACTCTGTAAGTGGAGCTTGGCGTATCGATCAGGAGAAATTCTTTGAGGATATTGTCTGGATAAATTTCTTAAAAGTAAGAGGCTCCTATGGTCAGGTTGGTAACGATTCCAATTTATCGAATGCTTCTTTAAGCTTTTATGCAAGTCAATCACTTTTAGGCCTAGGTAATAATAATGCTGCAGAGCCAGGAATTCTCATAAGCGCCCCCGGAAACCCATTTTTAGAATGGGAAACACAAAAGCAAACAGATATAGGTTTTGATTTTGGGTTATTTAATAATAGAATAAGTGGATCTTTCGCCTATTACAAGAAGGTTACAGATGGTCTCATATTTGATGTTCCTCTACCAGTATCTTCAGGTTTAGATGATTACCCTGCTAACATTGGTAACATGTTTAACAGGGGACTTGAACTTGATCTAAATTTAGGAATCATCCGCAATGAAAATTGGACTTGGGATGTTAATTTAAATGCCGCAACAATTTATAATGAATTCACAGAATTACCTCAGGAAGACATTATCAATGGTTCAAAAAAATACGTGGTAGGAGGATCCATTTTTGATTATTGGTTAAGAGATTATTACGGAGTAGATCCTGCTGACGGTTCCGCTCTCTATGTCCTTGACACTGAACTAGGCGCTGATGGAGATGCAGATGTACGCTCTATTAATGGCAATCTCGTTACCACTAATCAGAATAAAGCATTATATGATTTTGCTGGCACCGCTTTACCTGATGTATACGGAAGCATCACAAATGTTCTACGCTATAAAGGAATTGAGTTAAGAACCTTGCTAACTTACAGCCTAGGAGGTAAGACCTACGACACGAATCAAGCTGCTCTTCTACATACCGGCGATTATGGTACAGCTTTAGGCACTAGAATCCTTGATAGATGGCAAAACCCAGGTGACATAACTGATATTCCTAGACTAGATACAGATCAAAGAGCTGCATTTGAAGCCGGTTCAGATAGATATTTAGTTAGCTCATCATATGCAGGTTTAAGACAAGTATCATTGTCTTATACTTTTCCAAGCAATGCAATAGACAGATTTGGTCTTTCAAATGCTAAAGTTTATCTAAACGGAGAAAATTTACACTTTTGGACTGCTATGCAAGGTCTTGACGTAGGACAGAATTTTAATGGCACCACTCAAAATAGATTTACCCCTGCCAGAATTCTAAGTCTTGGATTTAATTTGACTTTTTAAAACAAATCGACATGAAAAAAATATTTATTTGCATATTTATAACATTACTCCTGGCTACGAGCAACTCATGTAGTGATGACTTTTTAGATAGATTCCCTACGGAAGATGTACCCTCCGCAGCGGCAACAACAACGACTGGAAACTTATTTCTTGTTATAAATGGAATACACAGATCTTTATATCAACGCTATAACTCACAGGGAGAAGGAGGCATTGGATCAATGATGATTCAAGCAGATGTATTGGGAGAAGATTTTGTGATGACGTCTGCAGGCAATGGCTGGTTCAACAACGCTTACAAATGGGTTGACCATACCAATGCATCTGATAATGACGCATTATTCCCATACCGTGTACTCTATAGAATCATTCGGAATGCAAACGTAGTCATAAACGGTGCTGAAAATGCAGAAGGACCTATTCTCGACCGTAATGCTGCTTTAGGCCAGGCATTAGTATATAGAGCATTTGCTCATTTCCAGCTGGTACAACTCTATGGCAAACGCTATGTTGGAGGAACTATCAACGCTCAGCTCGGAGTACCAATTAGACTTACCGCTGACAACGAACCCTTAGCAAGAGCCACCGTGGAAGAAGTTTATACACAAGTCAATCAAGACCTACAAGATGCTATTGATTTATTAAGTGAATATGAAAGACCAAATAAGTCTCATTTTGATGTTAGTGTAGCCGTAGGACTTAAAGCGCGAGTGGCTCTAGTTCAACAAAATTATACGCTAGCCGCTTCCTTGGCGAAACAAGCCAGACAAGGGTATTCTCTAATGTCTAACGATGAGTATTATAGCTCGTTTAACACGTATACCAATAGAGAATGGATGTGGGGCAGCTTTGTACAGGAAGATCAAACAATATTCTTTGCAAACTTTGGTGCTTATGTCTCCAGAAACTTCAGCTCAACTAATATCAGAACTAATCCTAAAGCAATTAGTTCAAAGCTATACAATCAGATAACTCCAACCGACATCCGATCAAAACTTTTTGATCCCACAGGTGCTCATGACAGTTTACCCTCAGGAGTTTCATTACTCTCTAGTTTCAGAAAGTTCCCATATACCAATCAAAAGTTCATAGCGGCTGGAACCGGAGACAGTAGAATGGATGTCCCTTATATGAGAGCTTCAGAAATGTATCTAATTGAGGCTGAAGCCTTATCATATTCTGATGAGGGGGCGGCCAGACAAGTTTTACTTGCATTAGCTTCAAACCGAGATCCTGATTACACGCTTTCCACAAATACCGGACAGGCCCTTAAAAATGAAATATATACACAAAGGCGTATCGAACTTTGGGGTGAAGGGTTTCGCTTTTTTGACTTAAAAAGACTTAATCAACCCTTGGACAGAAGAGATTCTAATCATGACTCTGCTTTAGTAGGACAATTATTTCAAGTTCCTGCGGGAGACCCGAGATGGGAATGGCAAATACCACTGGATGAAATAAACTCTAATCCATTAGTAGAACAAAACCCTTCATAGCTTTTATTTTTTTAACTAGCCCAAAAAACCCGTTTAGCAAATGCTAAACGGGTTACATCTTAGATAATCTTTTGAAGATCAATTGACAAGGTTTTTTTCAACAAAAAATAATTAATTTAATTAGCGAACTATGAAATTTTTAAAAAATCACTTTAAACTGGGAGTTCTATTATTAGGAGCTTTATTAATTCTCAACGGCTGTGAGCAAGATCACCTTTCTAATAGTTCTGAAGATGAGTATTTTAACTATGTAGAACTCGAGCTTACAAAAGAGGATATTGCTAAAGTTGCGAAACTCAATTTCAACACCTATGAACTTAAATTAATTAGCCAACTAAATAATGCAGGGATTGATGAAAAGTATTTCTTAATAGAGGGTGATATATTGATTAGCACTACTGAAATAGACAATATGATATCCTCAAAAAATTCTTCTTCAAAACATTATCACTCCAATAACACAGTCACTAATATACAAACAATAACTATTAGAGGAGTTAACCAAGGCTCAAATGCATTGAGTAATGCGCAACAATCAGCACTTACCGCAGCTATCCAAGCCTATAACGATTTAAATATTAAATTAAATTTCATCTTAACCTTTGGTCCAAATGATAATACAAAAAATATAAATGCTATCCAAGTCAGTGGAGGGGCAGGTGGAAGAGCAGATTTTCCTTCTAATGGTAACCCTGGATCAATCGCAAGAATATTCAGTGGAAGTGGTACAAACAACACTATTCTAAGACATATATGGATTCATGAATTAGGACACACCTTAGGTTTAAGACATACTGATTGGTTTAGTAGACAGAGCTGTGGATCCTATAATCCAGAATCTATTAATTCGTCGAGTGTTCCAAATGCCAATGGTGCTAATCATATACCAGGAACACCTACTGGTTTTGATCCCACATCCATTATGCTATCTTGTTACGATAATACGGTAACAGGGACATTTAATAACAATGATATTATTGCATTAGAATACTTGTACCCTTTACCCCTACCTGTTATATCAGGAATATCTTTAACTTGCGGCACTCAATCCCAGACATTCACTTTGTCAAATGGTGGAATTTCAGTCGCTTGGCAAAAATCCAGTAATCTAAATGTCTTATCACAGAATAATAATGGTATTACCGTTATTCCAACTAACAGCACTGTTAATGGCTCTGGATTTGTAAGAGCGATCACCTCCAAAGGCACGATACAAAAAGATTTTTGGATTGGCAAACCTAATATTAATTTTAGCCAGAACGAGGATTTTACTATGTGCAGAGGTGAAAATACAACGACTAATAATTTTTTTCCGGTTACCATTTTAGGAGAAGATAATTCTACAATTTGGGAAGTACAAAAAATAACAAATAATCATAACGTGACCATGCAGGGTAATGAAGCTATTGTCAGTTTGCAGTTTGCCCCACCCTATAATTATATCGCTTTTAAAGTAAGAGCAAGTAATGCTTGTGGATTTTCAAATTGGCTTGAATATTATGTAGAAGTCACTGAAAATTGTGGGTCAGAAGGATCATCAAGTCTTTAAACTTAGATATTTATTTAATATTTTAGAATTTGATATGTAGGACACTATCCAAAGTTGGTCATTACCATAGTCTAATATTCCACTCTTTGGTTTAATTTAATACTGCATATTGTAATTACAAATTAAAAACCCGTTCAGCAAATGCTAAACGGGTTTTTAATTTAGTGAAATTTTTAATTAATGCGCCTCCAACCAATTTTCACCCACACCAAGCTCTACATCTAACGGAACATCCATCTTAAAAGCATTTTCCATCTCTGTTTTGATCATTGTTTTTACCTGCTCTAATTCAGGTTTATACACATCAAAAACCAATTCATCGTGTACCTGAAGCAGCATTTTGGTCTTTAATTTTTCAGCCTTCAGCTTTTTATGAATGTTGATCATCGCAATTTTGATAATATCTGCCGCACTACCCTGTATGGGTGCATTTACTGCGTTTCGCTCTGCGGCACCACGCACAACAGCATTGCTACTATTTATATCTTTAAGATAACGGCGACGACCTAAAACCGTAGACACATAGCCATGATCACGAGCAAAATCAACCTGCTCGCTCATATAATTACGCAGTTTAGGATAGGTCTTATAATAAGTATCTATAAGTTCTTTTGACTCACTTCGCGTCAGATCGGTTTGATTGCTCAGTCCGAATGCAGAAACCCCATAAATAATCCCAAAGTTCACCGTTTTTGCGTTACTTCGTTGCGCTCGTGTAACCTCTTCAAGAGCCACGTTAAATACTTTAGCTGCCGTAGATGCGTGAATATCTTCCCCATCTTGAAAAGCTTTCATCATCGTTTCTTCCTGACTCAACGCCGCAATAATGCGCAGTTCAATCTGCGAGTAATCTGCCGCGAGCAACACATAATTCTCGTTACGCGGCACAAATGCTTTACGCACTTGGCGACCGCGTTCGGTACGAATAGGAATATTTTGCAGGTTAGGATTGTTTGAACTCAAGCGCCCGGTTGCTGCAACGGTCTGCATATAATCGGTATGTACGCGACCCGTATTAGAATTCACTTGCGCCGGCAACGCATCTACGTACGTACTTTTTAATTTTGAAAGTCCGCGGTAATCCAGCACGTGCTGAATGATCTCATGATCTGGAGCCAAATAAGAAAGTACGTCTTCTGCAGTAGAATATTGCCCCGTACGAGTTTTCTTAGGTTTATCTACCAGTTTTAATTTATCAAAAAGGATTTCTCCCAATTGTTTCGGCGAACCTATATTGAATTCCGCTCCCGCTTCTTCATATATTTTTCCTTCTAAAGATTGAATATCATTATTGAGTGCCGCTGCAAGACTGCCTAAAAATTCCTGATCCAGATTAATCCCTTCTACTTCCATATCCGCAAGCACCTGCACTAATGGAATTTCAATCTCATCAAATAGTTTTTGTGTATTCGCATCGCCCATTTCTTTTTCAAAATGTTCTTTAAGCTGAAGGGTCACATCTGCATCTTCTACTGCGTATTCGGTCTGCTGTTCTACAGAAACATCAGCCATTGACTTCTGATTCTTACCTTTTTTACCAATTAATTCTTCAATAGAAACCGGCGTGTAATTCAAATACGTTTCCGCCAGCACATCCATATTATGGCGCATATCCGGATTGATCAAATAATGCGCGATCATCGTATCAAAAAGCTTTCCTTTTACAGTTACATCATAATTAGCCAAAACCTTGATATCGTACTTTAAATTCTGCCCGATTTTTTCTATTTCTTCAGACTCAAAAAACGGACGAAATTCTTCAATCAATTGTTGCGCTTCTTCTTTTTTCGGCGGAAAAGGAATGTAAAATCCTTTTGTTTTTTCCCAACTGAAAGCAATCCCAACCAAGTCAGCTTGCAGCGGATCTAGATCGGTTGTTTCGGTATCAAAACACACCGAAGTTTGCTTCATCAAATTCTTGATGAAAAGCTTCATCGCCATTCCGGGCGCAACGCTTTGGTAAAAATGTTCGGTATCTTTAATCGTTTTTCGCGTATTTCGTTCTTCGATTTCGGTGTCTTCACCACCAAAAAGATTGTATTGCCCCGCTCCTGCATTTGCTGCTTTTTCAGACGAACTCACCAACTTTTTAGCCGTTTCTGTTCCGCTTACCGCAGCTCCGGTATCACTATCGGCTTCACCTGAAAATATTTTAATAAACTGATCTTTCAGTCTTCTGAATTCTAACTCATCGAAAATCTCCTGTACTTTATCTGCATCAGGCTGAGAAAGCTCATAAGATTCCGCGTTAAATTCCACTTCACAATCAGTCATAATCGTTGCCAACTTACGGGAAAGCCTTCCCAGCTCAGCATTTTCGACAACCTTCTCCTTCATCTTTCCTTTTAGCTCATCGGTATGCGCCAGCAAACCTTCTAAACCTCCATATTGCTTGATAAACTTTTTAGCCGTTTTATCACCCACTCCCGGAAGTCCTGGAATATTATCAGAAGCATCTCCCATCATCCCCAGATAATCAATCACCTGTTCCGGTCGCTCTACTTCAAAGCGTTTTTGCACTTCCGGAATCCCCCAGATCTCGATGCCATTACCCATACGGGCCGGTTTGTACATAAAAATATTTTCAGAAACCAGTTGTGCATAATCTTTATCCGGAGTCACCATAAAAACCTGATAACCTTCTTTCTCAGCCTGCTTTGCCAATGTCCCGATCAAGTCGTCTGCCTCTACCCCCGGGATCTCCACAAACGGTACGTGCATCGCTTTCAAAATCTCCTGAATGATAGGCACCGCAATACGTATTGCTTCTGGTGTCTCGTCGCGGTTCGCTTTATATTCTTCATACATTTCAACACGCTCAACGCTTCCGCCTTTATCAAAAGCCACAGCAAGATGGTCTGGCTTTTCGCGTTTGATCACATCAAAAAGCGAATTCACAAAACCCATCACAGCAGAAGTATCTTGCCCTTTTGAGTTGACCCGAGGATTTTTTATCAAAGCGTAATATCCGCGGAAAATTAAAGCGTAAGCATCTAAAAGAAATAAGCGTTTTTGAACAGACATATTGGGACTATTATTTTATTCAGGAATTGAAGTATCAAAAATAGGAATTAGTCTTTTGATAAAGGTTTTTAAATCTCAGACATTTTAAGCTGAAGCGTTAAAGAAAGCCTTAAACCAGCACCCCCTGAATTAAATTTAGCACTTCAAGACTTATATTTAACCAAAGACAACCAAACTGAAAGACTTTATGAATATTCTACAATCCTACACAGACTTCGAGAAAACGCTTAATGAAATAAAACCGCCAGAGTTTTGGAGCGACGAACTCAAATCAGTTTGGCATCAAACTAAAGGAGACTGGGATAAATCTCATGATATTGCTCAAAATATTCACACCCCAATGGGCAGCCTCATTCACGCACATCTGCACCGCGTTGAAGGAGATGACTGGAATGCTAAATATTGGTATAAACAAGCGGACCGTTCTTTCCCTTCTAGTTCTTTGGAAGAAGAGCTGAAGTCGCTAGTAAAAGAGATTATAGAAGGCCCTTAAAATTGAATCCATAAAAAAAACCTGCTAGCAAAGCTAACAGGTTTTTTAAATTTATATCTAACGTAGATTAAAGCTCTAATGCTTTAAGCACAGTATTATCCATTAACAATTCTTCCGGATTTTCTAATGCTTCTTTTACAGCAACTAAGAATCCTACAGACTCTTTACCGTCAATGATACGGTGATCGTAAGAAAGTGCCACGTACATGATAGGAGCAATTGCAATACCACCATCACGTACAATAGGACGCTCAACAATGTTGTGCATTCCTAAAATAGCAGATTGTGGAGGGTTGATAATAGGCGTAGAAAGCATACTACCAAAAACACCACCATTTGTAATGGTAAATGTTCCACCAGTCATTTCATCTACCGTAATTTGACCATCACGCGCTCTTAAAGCCAGCCGCTTCACTTCAGACTCCACACCGCGGAAACTTAGATTTTCAGCATTTCTGATAACAGGAACCATCAATCCTTTTGGACCCGAAACTGCAATAGAAATATCCTTATAATCATAGGTCAACATTTCTTTTCCGTCAATCATAGAGTTAACTGCCGGGTACATTTCTAATGCACGCACACAAGCCAGTGTAAAGAATGACATAAAACCAAGACCCACACCGTGTTTAGACTTAAAGTCTTCTTTGTATTTTTTACGCAACTCAAAAATAGCACTCATATCTACTTCGTTAAAAGTAGTTAGCATCGCAGTCTCATTTTTAACTGAAACTAAACGTTCTGCAACTTTACGACGCAACATAGACATTTTAGAACGGCTCTCTCCACGACTTCCGGTTCCCGGAGTTCCCATAGAAGGCTGTGCATGTACTGCGTCGTCTTTTGTAATACGACCGTCACGACCCGTACCCTTAACATCTTTCGCATCAATCCCTTTCTCATCTAAAGTCTTTTTAGCAGCAGGAGAAGGTGTTCCTGAAGCATAGGTTTTAGAATCCTGAGCTTGATCTGGAGCACTTGATTTAGAAGGCTCTTCTTTTTTAGGCTCAGCCTTTTCTTCAGATTTTTCTTCTTTTTTAGAAGAATCACTGCCATCAGGTTTTGGAGCATCTGTATCTATAAGACAAACCACCTCACCTACGGCAACAGCATCGCCTTCTTCGGCTTTTAATGTGATGATGCCACTCGCTTCAGCAGGTAATTCTAAAGTTGCTTTATCGCTATCAACTTCAGCAATTGCCTGATCTTTTTCTACATAATCTCCATCTTCAACAAGCCATTGTGCGATTTCAACTTCGGTGATCGATTCTCCCGGTGATGGGACTTTCATTTCTAAAGCCATAATTCTCTTGTATTAACTTTTATTCTATCGCTTTCGCGAAATTTTCTTTTATTGGTTATTTGAGTTTTTATCAAACACGTCATCAATTACGCGCTGATGTCTTCTTTTAAAACGTACAGAACTACCCGCTGCCGGTGCACCATAAAACTTACGGCTGCAAATTCTAAATTTTTGTGCTTCAGGCAAATGCATCAATAAGTGACCATAAGCTCCCATATTGCGCGGTTCTTCCTGAGCCCAAACCACATCATCTGCATTTTTATATTTCGCTATAGCTGCTCTCATTTCCTTTTTAGGAAGTGGGAACAATTGCTCTACTCTCACTAAAGCAACATCATCACGATCTAACTCTTCGCGTTGTGCCAGCAAATCATAATAGAATTTACCGGTAACAAAAACAAGTGTTTTTACCTTTTCTGCTTTTACTACTGAATCATCTATAGTCATTTGGAAACTTCCGTTAGCCAACTCCTCTTTTGTAGAATTAACTTTAGGATGTCTCAACAAACTTTTTGGAGTGAAAACGATAAGCGGTTTTCTATAATTAGTTTTTAACTGACGCCGTAATAAGTGGTAAAAGTTTGCCGGCGTAGTACAATCTGCAACATACATATTGTCTACTGCACAAAGTTGTAAATACCGCTCCATACGTGCCGAAGAGTGTTCTGCTCCCTGACCTTCATAACCGTGAGGCAACAACATGACCAGACCGTTTTGCAATTTCCATTTATCTTCTGCGGCAGAAATATATTGATCTAACATAATCTGCGCTCCGTTACTAAAATCACCAAACTGTGCCTCCCAGATAGGTAAGGTTTTTGGGCTCGCCATTGCGTACCCGTAGTCAAAACCTACAACGCCATATTCAGAAAGTAAGGAATTGAAAATATACATATGCCCCTGCTCTCCTTCCAGGTTATTGAGCAATACGATTTCTTCTTCGCTATCTTCTACTTTAGTCACGGCATGACGGTGTGAGAACGTACCACGCTCTACATCCTGACCAGTCATACGCACATCAAAACCTTCTTTAAGTAATGAACCGTAAGCTAACAATTCTGCAAGACCCCAGTCTATTTTATTATCCTCAAAGTACATCGCGTGACGTCCTTCAATAATCTTATTTATCTTACGTAAAAACTTTTTATCTTCCGGAAGCTTTGTGATAGACTTCGCAATTTCTGTAAGCCCCTCAAGATCAAAAGTTGTATCTACCGGCTTCATCATTTCATCTTCTGTGGCAGGCTCAAAACCTTCCCACTCGTCCTGCATAATTGCCGTAATACGCGTAGTATCTTCCTCGCGAGACTTTTCTAATTTCTCTTCAAGCTTGTCTTTATATTCTTCTTCTAACTGCTTAACATAATTATCATCAATTACGCCTTCAGACTTTAAACGATTCGCATATATATCACGAGCATTATCGTGATTAGCAATCGCTTTGTATAATTTAGGCTGTGTAAAACGCGGTTCATCCCCCTCGTTATGTCCATATTTACGATACCCCAAAAGGTCAATGAATACATCACGGCCAAAAGTCATTCTAAAGTCTAATGCAAAAAGAGCTGCATGCACTACCGCTTCTGCATCATCTGCATTCACGTGAAGTACCGGCGACAAGGTCGTTTTAGCAACATCTGTACAATAGGTAGAAGAACGCGCATCCAGATAGTTTGTGGTAAAACCTATCTGGTTATTGATTACAATATGAATGGTACCTTTAGTAGTATACCCATCCAATTGTGCCATTTGTATTACTTCATAAACAATTCCTTGACCTGCAATTGCAGCATCACCATGCACAATAATAGGTAAAACCTCTTGCGGATTGTCAAAGTGATGACGGTCTTGTTTTGCTCTTGAAATACCTTCAACTACAGCACCCACGGTCTCTAAGTGAGACGGGTTTGGAGCAATATTAATATTGATTTCTTTTCCGCTATCGGTAAGTCGGCTTGAAGTCCATCCCAAGTGATATTTAACATCTCCGTCAAAAACTTCCTGATCATAATCTTTACCGTCAAACTCACTAAAGATGTCTTTAGCATTTTTTCCGAAGATATTTGTCAAGGTATTTAAGCGGCCTCGGTGAGCCATACCCATCACAAACTCTTTTACACCACGATCTGCAGCAGCTTCAATAATTGCATCTACAGCCGGAATAAAACTCTCTCCTCCTTCTAAAGAGAAACGCTTTTGACCTACATACTTAGTATGCAAGAACGTCTCAAAAGAAACGGCTTCATTTAATTTTTTAAGAATTTTCTTCTTAGTATCTGCAGAAAAATCAGGGTGATTATCGTTGATATTGAGTTTATCCTGAATCCACTGAATCTCTTCAGGCCTTCTGATAAACATATATTCTACACCTATTGACTCGCAGTAAATCTTTTCGAGATGCGTGATAATTTCGCGTAGTGTATTGCTTCCAATACCTAGAATTTCACCGGCAGTAAAAGTCGTATCCAAGTCACGCTCACTCAGTCCAAAATTCCCTAATTCTAATGAAGGAGTATATTGTCTGCGGTCCCGCACCGGGTTTGTTTTTGTAAACAAATGCCCACGAGTTCGATAACCGTCTATTAATTTTACAACCTGAAATTCTTTCTGAAGGTTTTCAGGAACACCCGAACTTGTAGGTGCAGCAGCAACATCTGGTGCTAAACCGCTCTCTGCTATCCCGAAGTCAAATCCTTGAAAAAAAGCTCTCCAACTGGGTTCTACACTATCAGGATGCTGTAAATATTTATCGTAAAGTTCTGCGAAGTATGCAGTATTTGCTGCATTTAGAAATGAAAATCTATCCATTTTATAAGTTAAATCTGTCGATTTTTTAAGCAATAATTTGTCAAAAATACAATATTTACGCTCCACAAGACGTGTCCTTTTCCATTTTTATGCCTATCATTAACATTTTAAAATCAGGATTTAACATCTATATAACAGATGTCGAAATTCTAAAAACGGCTTTTTTATGAAATCGATTGCCAGTGTAATCCTTACGATACTTTTTACAGTACTCTTTACAACTCAATCAACTGCTCAATTTGCACGATCTAATTTCTGGGATCGGGTAGCTATTGGAGGTGGTCTTGGTCTAAATTTTGGTCAGGATTATTTCGCAGCAACTATTGCTCCGAGTGCCGTTTATAATTTCAACCCGTATTTTGCAGCAGGACCGGGCTTGAGCTATTCGTATATCAAAAACGGCAGTTACAAATCGTCAATCGTGGGAGGTAGCTTTATCGCATTAACAAATCCGTTACCTATGATTCAGCTTTCAGCAGAGTTCGAAGAATTGTACGTGAGTCAAAGAGCAAATCTTGATGGTGGAACTTTTAAAGACGAGTTCTGGAATTCCGCTCTTTTTCTTGGGGCTGGTTATCGTTCAGGACCTGTTACTATAGGCGCTCGTTACAATGTTTTATTTAAAGATGATACTCTTATCTACACCAGCGCCATACAACCGTTTATTCGCTTCTATTTTTAAACGAAACCTTCACAAATTCTCGTTCTAAGATTAATTCTGAAACTGCAAAGACCAATTCATGTACTTCTTGCTGAGGCAAATTTTTAATTTTTGATTCTGAAACGTCAATGACGTAAAGCAAGTTGAGGTACACTTCAAAATCTGAGACTAATGTCGTATACAGACTTCCTGTTAAATTGCGCATCAAAGCTTCAGCAGCCAAATCTTCGCCAAATTGTTCAGATAATCCGGCACGTAAAAAGTCTTTATTGAGCTGAATAATCAAATCTTTATACATCTTAGCAGCTTCTGCGTTCTGTAAAATCTGAATTCCTGCTTCCATCTTCTGTAAACTGTTAAACCGATCTATACATCAAAGCTTGTGCAAACTCGCGTAAGTTCTCTTTATTTTCTTCTTTTACCTCCAACTCATCAAGCACTTTAAGCGCACGATGGGTATAACTTTCTATTTCTTTTTGAATCGCTTCAGAAGCTCCGGATTCTATAAAAAGCTGCTTTACGGTTTCAACCTTTTCTGATGGATCTTGTGGACTTATAGTAAACAAGTGTTGCAACTGAACGCTCTGCGCAGGATCTAATTTTTCTAACGCTGTGAGATACAAGAAGGTCTTCTTGTTTTCGATGATATCACCACCCACTTGTTTCCCAAAAGTCTTAGGATCTCCAAAAGCATCTAAATAATCATCCTGTAATTGAAATGCAATTCCCAAGTCACGACCAAATTCATAAATACGATCACAATTGGTTTTTGTGGTTTCTGCTACAATCGCTCCCATTTTTAAAGCCGCCCCCACAAGAACAGCAGTTTTATATTCAATCATTTTTAGATATTCAGGAAGCCTGACGTCATCACGCGTCTCAAAATCTACATCATACTGCTGCCCCTCGCAAACCTCTATCGCAGTTTTACTAAAAAGCTTTGCCAACTCTCTAAAGGTTTCTCCTTCATAATTTTCAAACAATTGGTACGCATTGATCAGCATGGCATCTCCAGAAAGAATACCGGTATTCACGTCCCATTTTTCGTGTACGGTATCCTGACCGCGACGCAACGGAGCATCATCCATAATATCATCATGAACCAGTGAAAAATTATGAAAAACCTCTACTGCTAACGCAGCATCCAAAGCTTTTTTATAATCAGACTCAAAAATAGCTGTAGCCATTAAGGTTAAAACCGGTCGCAAGCGTTTTCCTCCTAATTGTAAAATATAATTTATGGGGTCGTACAGATTTTTAGGCTCTTGTTCTTTGATTTTACTATTTAAATACTCGACAAACACTTCGGTGTATTGATCAATGCGCAGCATACTTATAAATTTTCAGCTAAAATAAGACACTAAATCTGAACTCAACTCGCAAAGTTTCAGAAGCTGAACACAGCTCCCTATGTTATATAAACATCAAATAAGCAAAAAACTTTGGAAACTTATTAAGTTTTTAAAGTTTCCGTTTTATATTTGCAACCGATCATGAAGACTGAAATACTACAAAACGCAACACAACTATTTTTAAATCAAGGATTTAAAAGCGTTACTATGGATGATATCGCTGCACATATGGGCATATCAAAAAAGACGATCTATGCAAATTATGCTCATAAAACCGAGTTAGTACATGCTGTAGGATTTGAAATATTAAATAATGTTCAATGTGGTGTGCAAAATCTACTCACAGAACATATGAACCCTATTGAAGAGCTTTATGAAATAAAAAAATATGTTATGCAGCATCTACAGGGAGAAAAAACCTCATCAATACAGCAGCTTATAAAATATTACCCAAAAATATTTGAAGAATTACGCGCTATTCAATACGACTTTATGCGTGGCTGTATGGAAAAAAATATCACCCGTGGCATTGAACAAGGGCTCTTTAGAAAAAATCTGGAAGTAGAATTTATATCCCGAATGTATCAGGTAGGAATAACGAACATAAAAGACGAAAGTATTTTCCCAACAGAAAAGTTTCCGCACGCGGTTTTATATGAAATGTATCTGGAATACCATTTACGTGGCATTGTAACCCCTGAAGGCAGAAAAATCCTCAATCAATTAATTCATTCAAATCAAGACTAATGCGAAAATCACTCCTCCTTTTTACTTGTGCTCTGGGACTTTATTTCCCTGTAAAAGCTCAGGATTCAACAGAGGTACAATCTTATGCACTCAGTTTACAAGAAGCTATTACTTATGGCCTTGAAAACAGTTATACTGCAAAAAATGCACAAACAGACATAGAGATTGCTTTAAAACAAAAATGGGAAGTCATCGCTCAGGGATTACCTCAAATCTCTGGTGAAGTAACCTACCAAAATCAGTTGATACAGCCTACCTCTTTTATACCTGCTGAAGTATTTGACCCTAGCGCAGATCCTGGTGAGTTTCTACCAGTACAGTTTAGTCAAAAACAAAATGCATCTGCGGTCGCGACCTGGAATCAGTTGATTTTTGACGGTTCGTATATCGTAGGAGTTCAGTCTGCAAAGACACTTTTACAAATTTCTGAAAATGCAAAAGTAAAAACCGATCTCGAGGTCAAGCAAGACATTATTGAAGCTTACGGAAACGTTCTGCTCGCTCAGGAAAGTATTACAATTTTTCAGAAAAACTTAAAGACTATTACTAAGAATCTTGAGGACACCCGCAAGATTTTTGAAAATGGTCTTGGTGAAGAAGAAGATGTAGAGCAATTACAAATCACAGCTTTAGGGCTCGAGACGCAGTTAAACAATACGGTACGTCAACTTGCCATCGCTTACGATATGCTAAAGCTTACCTTAGGAATACCTATAGACAGTAAACTTGTAGTCACTGACAACTTAGAAGATGTAACCATGCAGTATTATGATCTTAATCTGCTTACACAAGACATTCAAGCTGAAAAGAATATAGATTTTCGTATTGCTCAAGATCAAACCAATCTGGCAGAGACCGAAGTTAAGCTTGAAAAAAGCAAGGCGCTTCCCCGCCTGAGTGCATATATAAATTATGGAGCTTCAGGAGCGAGTAATCAGTTTACGTTTTTTAGTGATGAGCAACGTTACTTTGAACAATCAATAATTGGAGTTTCACTTACTGTACCTATATTCAGTAGTGGAATGCGCGCAGCAAAAACTGCTCAAAAAGAACTGGCTTACAAACAAAGTCTTGAAGATTTAGAGCTAGCTCGCAATCAAGTAAAACTTCAGATTGCAAGAGCTCGTAATGATTACCAGTTTGCTTTAGACAACTTTGGTACTCAAGAAAAAAACTTAGCCCTTGCAGAACGTATAGAAAACAAAAACGCTATCAAATTCTTTGAAGGTATCGCCAGCAGTTTTGAGCTGAGCGAAGCACAATCTCAACTCTATCAAGCACAACAAGATTACTTACAGGCTATGTATGATGTCATTGCCAATAAAGCAGCACTAGAAAAAGTTTTAGACACTACTATTTACAAACCAAAAGAAGACTAACCTCAGACACCTTATATCTATGAAAAATATATTCACCCTAGCATTTGTAACCTTATTGCTTGTTTCCTGTGGAGGCAAAGAAGAGTCTGTTGAGGCTGTTATTGAAAAGGGCGATTTAAGCACAATGCGTGCTAAAAAAACCGAATTGCTTGCGCAACAAAATGAGCTAAAAGCAAATATCGACTCGCTTAATGCAGCAATCGAAAAAAAAGACGTTAAAAAGAAAGCCGCACTGGTTACAACTACAACGCTTAAAGACACCTTATTCAAGCATTATTTTGAAGTTCAAGGAAATGTAAATACAGATCAAAACATCATTCTTTATGCAGAATACACGGGTGTACTGACACAAATTTATGTAAAAGAAGGGCAACGCGTTTCTAAAGGGCAACGTCTGGCTCGTATAGATGATGGTGGTTTAAGTAGCGAACTGGCTCGCCAAGAGGCACAAACTGCTTTAGCAAAAACTACATACGAACGTCAAAAAAGACTTTGGGACCAGCAAATAGGCTCAGAAATCACCTATCTGGAAGCTAAATCTAATTATGATGCGATGCAAGCTGCAGCAGATCAGTTGCGCTCACGGGTTTCTAAAACGGTAATTACCGCACCGTTCTCTGGGGTTGTTGACAATACGTTAGCAGATCAGGGGCAAGTTGTAAATGCTGGTCAAACCGGAGTTTTACGTTTGGTAAACCTTAGCGATATGTATGTTGAAGCTTCAATACCAGAATCTTTTTTAGGTAAAGTTGAAGAGGGAACCGAAGTAAAAATCAGACTGGCTTCAATAGGTAAAACATACGACGGAAAGATCAGACAGGTAGGAAACTTTGTAAACCCGGATAACCGAACGTTTGACGTCAAAATTTCAATACCAAACCCTGATAATGCTATAAAACCTAACCTTATTGCGACGGTAATGGTTAATGACTATGCTGTAGAAAGCACGATAGTTATCCCGGAAAATGTAATTCAACAGAATGCTATGGGTAACAGCATCACCTATATATTTGATGAGCAAGCAGACGGTACTGCCCTTGCTAAACAAGTTCAAATAGAAAAAGGTTACAGTGATAATCAGCTTGTAGAAATTGTTTCCGGCCTTGAGGCCGGTGACCAACTTATTATAGAAGGTGTACGCTCGTTAAGAGATGGCCAGCCTGTAGAATTAAAAGACAAATCTTCAAACAACCTGTAAGATGGCAAAAAACACCTATAAAGAATTTGGCATATCATCCTGGGCAATAGACAACAAGATGACGGTATATGTTATTACCGCAATCATCTTATTGAGTGGTCTTGCTGCCTACTACAGTATGCCTCGAGAAGCGTTCCCTGAGATTATAGAAACTAAGATTTACGTGAGCTCTGTAAACCCGGGTAACGCTGCAGAAGATGTAGAAAAATTCATTACAGAACCTCTTGAAGAAGAGTTTAATGATATTGCCGGAGTTAAGGAGATAACTTCTACTACGCTTCAGGATTATAGTATCATCATCGTAGAATTTGAAGAAGATGTTGATGTAAACGTAGCTAAGACCAAGGTAAAAGATAAAGTTGACCTCATAAAAGCAGAGACAACATGGCCTACATTAGACAATGGCGCTAAGATAGAACCTAATATTTTTGATCTTAACATTTCCGAAGAGCAGCCTATCTTAAACATCAACCTTACCGGAGATTTTCAGGTTCAGCAATTAAAGGATTACGCAGAGCACCTTCAGGATAAGATAGAATTGCTTCCACAGATTAAAGAAGCAACGATTCGAGGTGCTGAAGAGCAAGAAGTTGAAGTAGCTGTTGACATTTATAAAATGACCGCTTCTAAAGTGAGTTTTGACAATGTTATTAATGCGATTAAATCAGAAAACAATACCATCTCTGCAGGTAACGTGATTTCAGACGGACTTCGTAAAAACATACGCGTTCTGGGAGAAATTAAAAACCCAAGAGAACTCAACAATATTGTTGTTAAACGCGACGGCGGTAACATTTTCTTAAAAGATATCGCCACCATTCGCTTTAAAGAAAAAGATGCTACCACTTTTGCGCGCGAATACGGTCAGCCGGTGGTTATGCTTGACGTTAAAAAACGTGCCGGTAAAAATATGATTGAAGCGGTAGAGTCTATTAAGAAAATCGTAGCAGAAGAAAGAGATAACTATTACCCGGAGTCTTTACACATAAGCCTTACTAACGACCAGTCTATCAAAACCGAAAATCAGGTTGATGATTTGGTAAACAACATCATTTTTGGTGTGATCCTCGTAGTTGTGGTTCTGATGTTTTTCTTAGGATTTAGAAATGCATTATTTGTAGGATTTGCGATTCCGCTTTCTATGTTTATGTCGCTTACCATTCTTTCGGCATTAGGCTTTACATTGAATACCATGGTGCTTTTTGGTCTGGTTATGGGACTGGGTATGCTGGTGGATAACGGTATTGTGGTGGTAGAAAACGTATACTCCTTGATGGATCAGGGCATGTCGCGTATCAAAGCCGCAAAACAGGGTGTTGGTGAGATTGCCTGGCCTATTATCGCTTCTACGGCAACTACACTTGCAGCCTTTTTCCCCTTAGGATTGTGGCCGGGAACTATAGGTAAATTTATGATTTATTTCCCCATCACTCTTTCTATTGTATTGAGTTCGTCTCTTTTTGTAGCCTTGATCATCAACTCGATGTTGACGTCTCGCTTTATGAAATTAGAAGAGGAAGAACTTACTAAGAAAAAGCTGGTACGCTACAGCCTAGTTTTAGCCGGAGTAGGAGTTATTTTATTGATTGCCGGTTTTGTTATAGATTCTGGTGGTTTCCGTGGAATAGGAAATCTGATGCTATTAGCTGCTATTTTGCTTTGGGCATACAAGTACTTCCTTGCCGGTGCAGTGCGCTATTTTCAGTTTAAATCGCTTAGAGATCTAGAGAATTTTTACGAACGTTTCTTAAAATATGCGCTTCGCGGAAAGAAAGCCTACGTATTTTTCTTCGGAACTTTTGGGATGTTGATTGTATCATTCATTCTTATCGGATTAGTTCAACCTAACGTTTTATTCTTCCCCGAAAATGAACCCAATCAAATCATCACGTATATAGAATATCCTGAAGGTACAGCTATAGAAAAAACAAACACGCTTACCAAACAGGTTGAAGACCGCATTTTTGAGGCAATCAAAAAATATGAGGATGAAGATGGATACAACTATATGGTTGAATCTGCTATTTCTCAGGTAGGTCAAGGTGCAGGAAACCCACAAACCGATGGTGGTCAAAGTAACGAGATGCCCCATAAAGGTAAAGTGACGCTCTCTATGCGGGATTTCAAGTTGCGTCGCGGTGTGATGAGTAGCACGGTTTTATCTGAAGTACGTGAGGCGGTTAAAGGATTCCCGGGAGCATCAGTAACTGTTGAAAAAGATGCTGCGGGACCTCCGGTAGGTTACCCGGTAAACATTGAGATTAGCGGTGAAGATTATGAGCAAATGTTGCTTGCTGCAGAAAATATGCGCTCGTATATTGAAGATCTTGGTATAGGCGGTATCGAAGAATTGAAACTTGATGTAAACCGCTCTAAAGCAGAATTAGGCGTTACGGTTAACCGTGAAAAAGCGGGTCAATTAGGCATTTCCACAGTCGCTATTGGTCAGACATTGAGACGCTCGGTTTATGGTGAAGAAGCTTCTACTTACAAAGATGGAGATGACGACTACGAAATCAATGTGCGCTTTAATGAAGAATACCGTTATGATGAGAATGCGTTGTTCAATCAGCCGGTAACCTTTAGAAACAATCAAGGTGAAATTATACAGGTTCCTATATCTGCATTAGTTGATACCAAAGCTACTTCCGCATTTAGCGCGATAAAACGCAAAGATCTCAAGCGCGTAATCACCTTATATTCTAACGTATTACAGGGGTATAATGCTACGGAAATTGTAAACCAACTCAAGCAAGAGCTTTCGGGTTATGATTTGCCTACCGGTACTTCATTCAGTTTTACAGGTGAACAAGAAGAGCAAGCCGATAACATGAGCTTCTTATTGATGGCTTTAGGTATCGCAATGGGCTCAATCCTTTTGATTCTGGTTGCTCAATTCAATTCCCTATCCAAACCAGTCATCATCTTAATGGCGGTAATATTGAGTTTAGTAGGTGTATTCTTAGGTCTAATCATCTTCAATATGGACTTTGTAATCCTGATGACAATGATGGGTATTATTTCGCTGGCAGGTATTGTAGTGAATAACGCCATAGTATTAATAGATTATACCCAAATCCTCATCGACCGTAAAAAAGAAGAATTGGGTTATGAAGAAGATGATTTATTAACTCGTGAAGACTATTTTAAACTAACGGTTGCCGGTGGTAAATCCCGTTTAAGACCGGTATTGCTTACCGCAATCACAACCGTACTTGGTTTGATTCCACTGGCGGTAGGACTCAACATTGATTTCTTTGGTCTATTTACAGATTATGATCCCGCAATTTATATTGGGGGAGACAACGTGATTTTCTGGGGGCCCCTTGCGTGGACGGTTATTTTCGGTTTGGTTTTCGCAACCTTCCTGACCTTAGTAATTGTACCGGTAATGTTCTACTTAACAAACCGAGCGAAAGTTAGATTCAACGACAAGAAAAAAGCACGTGAAAAGCAAAAGGAGCAGGCAAAGCTTGAAGCTGCTAACAATGATACGAGTGAAAATTAATTTTAAGTTTTAGTTAGATTTGAAAAAGCAGAAGTGTAACGCTTCTGCTTTTTTGTTTGATCACAAAACGCCATCAGTATTTAAAAAAATAAAAGAAAACAATACTGCGCTACTTAGGTTAACTTCTTAAATTTGCACCTCAAATAATCAAGCATGTACAGAACGCACAATAACGGAGCTTTACGCGCCGAACATATAAACGAAACGGTAACCCTTGCCGGATGGGTACAAAAATCCCGCGATAAAGGCTTTATGATCTGGGTTGACTTACGAGACCGTTACGGCATCACCCAACTTATTTTTGACGAGGAGCGTACCCCTAAAGAAGTGATGGATCTCGCTAAAACCTTAGGACGTGAGTTTGTGATTCAGGTAACCGGTAAAGTGATCGAGCGCGAGTCTAAGAATGCGAAGATGGCTACTGGTGATGTGGAGCTTTTAGTAGAAAAACTTGAGGTTCTCAATCAGGCAAAAACACCACCTTTTACGATTGAAGATACAACTGATGGCGGAGAAGATTTACGGATGAAATACCGCTATCTCGATATTCGTCGCAATCCGGTAAAAGAAAAACTCATCTTTAGACACAAAGTGAGTATCGCCGTGCGTAATTACTTATCTGAACAAGGATTTATAGAGGTTGAAACGCCCTATTTGATCAAATCTACTCCGGAAGGTGCCCGTGATTTTGTGGTACCCAGCCGTATGAATGAAGGCCAATTTTACGCGCTTCCGCAATCACCACAGACTTTTAAGCAATTGCTTATGGTAGGTGGTATGGATAAGTATTTTCAGATTGTAAAATGCTTTAGAGACGAAGATCTGCGTGCAGATCGCCAGCCGGAATTCACACAGATTGACTGTGAAATGGCATTTGTAGAGCAAGAAGATATCCTGAATATTTTTGAAGGCTTGACCAAGCATCTCTTGAAAGAGGTCGTAGGTTTTGAGATCGAAAACTTCCCGAGAATGACCTATGACGAGGCGATGGCTAAATACGGTAATGATAAGCCGGACATTCGTTTTGGGATGGAGTTTGGCGAACTCAATGCCGTTGCACAACATAAAGATTTTAAAGTCTTCAATAGTGCAGAGCTGGTGGTAGGTATCGCAGTTCCCGGCGGAGCTGGTTACACGCGTAAAGAAATTGATAAATTGATTGACTGGGTAAAGCGACCACAAGTGGGTGCTCTGGGAATGGTTTATGTGAAATGCAACGAAGACGGAAGCTTTAAATCTTCCGTAGATAAATTTTACGATCAGGAGGATCTTGCTAAATGGGCTGAAGCTACAGGAGCTAAACCCGGCGATCTAATCTGTGTACTTTCCGGAGAATCCTTTAAAACGCGTACCCAATTGAGTGCGCTGCGTATGGAACTTGGTAATCAAATGGGCTTACGTAAGTCAGACGAATTTGCACCCTTATGGGTGGTAGATTTCCCACTCTTAGAATGGGACGAAGAAACCGAGCGCTACCATGCCATGCACCACCCCTTCACCTCGCCGAAACCGGGACAATTGGAATTATTGGATACTAACCCGGGAGCGGTTAAAGCAAACGCCTACGACCTTGTATTGAATGGAAACGAGATAGGTGGCGGTTCGATACGTATTCACGATAAAGAAACCCAGTCTAAAATGTTTGACTACCTCGGCTTTACTAAAGAAGAGGCACAAGCACAGTTTGGCTTCTTGATGGACGCTTTTCAATACGGTGCACCACCTCACGGTGGCCTTGCTTTTGGTTTAGACAGACTGGTAGCCATTCTGGGTGGTCAAGAAACCATACGCGACTTTATTGCATTTCCTAAAAACAATGCCGGTCGCGATGTCATGATAGATGCTCCTGCAAAAATTGATGAAGCACAACTGAAAGAATTGAATTTGAAGGTTACTTTGTAGTTGTATATCATAACATCAAGGCGTTAAAAACACTTTGAGAATTGTATACGTTAAAGTCTATCTGACCTATCTAAAAAAAAAGAGGCTGTCTAAAGTTTAAGACAGCCTCTTTTTTTATGCTACGTCAAGTTTTATTAGGGATAATTGTTGTGTTTAAGCAAAAATTGGAGTTAATCTGTACAGAATAGATGTGGCATTTTTCACTCCTCTAAATGGACTTCCATATGAATCTTATTCTAAACTATTCGCATAACGTATAGCTATACACTATGGATAAGATAAGAATGCGTATAGGTAACTCCAAAGTCAGTCTACACTCCAACCATACTCAACCACAGATTTTGTGGTAAAGTGTGGTTGGAGTGTGGTTGCACTGTGGTATCAGTGTGGTAGCATTACGCTTTTTACTTGGAAGGAGTTAGCCTTCTTTTTAAAGTATGTTGTTTCTAACTCAGGCTAAAAAAATATTCTCCACTACAAAACCTTATTGAAAACCCAACGTACCAAATCGTAGAGAAGTGTGCTTGCAGTGTAGTCTCAGTTTGAATTCGCTGTGAAATCATTCGCAGCAATCAAATTCAGCCCTAAAGTAGGGCAACTCCCAGGCAAAGCCTAGGCATCCCCTAGGATAGTGCATGAAGAGTGTATGAAAACCACTTTAAAAACGTATGAAATTAAGATTTCCTTAACAATAGACCTGGTTGCTAGCTAATCTGTCCAAGTGGCTCGTGAACTTTAAAGAAATCTATTTCTTTTTAATCAGTTCTTCTAAATAAGACAGCTTATCTCGCTCCGCTTGAACAAGGCGCTCATATAATTTCTTATTTTCTTCGTAAGCTTCAACAAGTTTGTCTAAAGGATTGAATGTTGCATACATACCTTGATTAAAACTATTGCCTTGAGGGGCACTATTATCATAAAAGTTATTGAAATAATTGATGACATTTTCGTCTGAAAAATTTTCAATAGCTTCCGAAGTAACACCAAGGACCTTCGCAACCTCTTCTAATTTTTTATTTTCTAAGGTTTCACTCTGTTCGATGTGGGACACACTTTGCTGGCTAATACCTAATTCTTCCGCAAGGGTTTCTTGCTTCATTCCTCGAAGTCCTATGTGATTGGTTTTAGTAACGCTCTAAACGCAATATAATAAGATCACTTCTAAATTTAAATAAAGCCTTTGCATATTCTGCTCCTTGAAAAGCCTGATTGGTTTAGTTATACTGATTAAAACAAAAAAGACTGCCCTAATGGAGCAGTCTTTTCTTTTGACTTAAAAAATAGCTGAATAAAAAAGGTCCGAACAATGTCCGGACCTTTTCTCTATAGCTAATTCAGATAAATTATAATCTCGCGTCAATCCAAGTCCAAGTAGAAATATCTACTTTAGTTCCTGTAGTATAATCTCCTGTTACCACAGCAGCAGCTCCGTCTATTAAAACATTCGTAAGAGCTCCACCATCTACCATATCAATATTGGTATCATACCCTTCTAAGTAAAGATTGGTAATGGTTGCACCAGATTGTTGTTTAAACTGTAAGGCAGTACCTCCAACAGTAGAAACAGCAGTGACATTAACAAACATAGGATTGTTGTTTACACCATCAGCTTCAAAAGCCGTTGAGAAGTCCTCGTTCGTATGAACAATGTAAGTATTCGTAACAGTACCGTTCCATCCTTCAGTCCAGTCTACAGAATCGTCCTGATTGTTATCTAAATAGATGTTGTTTACAGAAACAGTACCTCCAAAGAACTCAACACCATCATCATCGCCATTGATAATTGCAATGTTCTCCACTAAAGTCTCACTACCAACAGCATAAAGCGTAAGTCCGTTAAATTGAGAGTCTGTTTGGATTTGAGCTCCTGCTCCAATAATTACAAGATTGGTGATATCACCTGAATCATCATCGTCAGTCGTTCCTCCATAAATAAGACCACCTACTTCAGCTTCAGCATCTACACCTGCTGTAGTAGTTGCTTCACCACATACAACAAGTCCACCCCAATCCCCACGGTTTCCGTTTAAAGATCCCATAACAACAGGATTGTCTTCTGTACCATTTACGTTGATCATTGCACCTTTTTCAACAGCGATATAAATACTTGCACCACCATCTACAGCAGTAATTTTAGTTCCTTCAGGAATCGTAAGGGTACTACCAGACTTCACTGTTAAAACATCATTTAATAAGTAACGGGTATCAGCATCAAGCGTCATATCTTCGGTAAGATCTCCGCTTAAAGCAACATATGCTTTAGCTTCAAGCCCAGATTGCACCCAGCTGAAATCAGCTACGTCTACAGTTGCTTCAGCAACGTAGCTCAATGCAGGATTTGAATCTTCACCTTCAACTTGCACGTTAGAAAAGGCACCTTCATCTACATAATCAAAAGAAGTATCAAAACCCTGTAAAGAAAGACCGGTAATAGTCGCTCCAGATTCTTTTTTAAACTGTAAAGCAATACCTCCTGTCTCAGAGATAGCAGTAAAATCTGTAATAGTAGGATTCCCATTAGCTCCATCTGCTTCTATAGCTGTAGAAAAATCATCACGATTTAAAACTACATATGTATTTGTAATAGAACCATTCCATCCTTCAGTCCAGTCTACTGAATCATCCTGATTATTTTCTAGATATATGTTAGATGCATTAACGGTACCACCGAAAAACTCAATACCATCATCTTCACCATTTAAAACAGCTACATTAGAAATTTGAGTCTCATCCCCTACTGCATATAATGTAAGACCATTATATTGAGATTCTGCTTGAATGATTGCACCAGCATAATTGATAATCAAGTAATTGATAGAACCCGAATCGTCATTATCATCAGTGCCTCCGTAAATCAAACCACCCACTTCAGCTTCAGCATCTACTCCTGCTGTAGTAGTTGCTTCACCACAAATTACTAGACCTCCCCAGTCACCACCTTGCTCGTTAGCAGAAGTCATCACTACTGGATTAGAAGCAGTACCGTCAATAATAATATCACCGCCTTGTTCTACAGCAATATACTTATCGGTTCCGGTTTCAGATACTAATCTTGTTCCTGCAGGAATAGTAAGGGTTGCACCATCCTTTACAATAAATGATCCTGTTATTTTATACTCTACTAGAGGATCTAACTCTCTATCTTCAGTAAGATTACCTGTAAGATTGCTATCTTCTTCTGTTGGAGGTTCGGTTTCACCACCTAAATCGTCATCATTAGAACAGCTGCTTACTGCCATTGATAAACCTAAGGTAAAAATCCAAAGGTATTTAGTGTTCATCATTTTTTTCATTTTAATCTGGTTTTAATTAAACTTTACTTTTAGAAGTCATAGGTAAGACCTAACAAAAAGGTTCTGCCTAAACTATAGGATTGTATTGTTGCATCACCCGGCACTCTGTTTTCACTTGCCGGTAACTGAAATTGAGTTTGTTCAATAGTAGGGTCTAGTAGATTTCTTCCGGTAAGCTTTACCGCAAAACCTTCTGTGACTTTTTTAGAAAGTACAGCATCCAGCACCACAAAACCTTTCTCTATGATAGCTTCATTGAAAAACACATCAGGTTCTTGCTGATTGGTGGGTGAGCCTAAGGCTAATATTTTTGAAGAAGCATAATTTCCTATGATATTAAATTCCCAAGGTTTTTCTGCTGCAGTACTAAATCCTAAGGTTGCATTAACAATCCAATCTGAAGCTCCTTGTAAACCATCATCAGACTTACCATTATATCTATACGTTCTTAATAAATCTCCATCTTCGTTATAAACCTCCTTAAGATCTTGTTCATGGAATATACGGGTGATATTACCAGATAAACGAACTCCTATGTTTCCACTATCTTCTTCTGCCTTTATAATATTTACACGCCCTTCTAATTCTAAGCCCAAAACATTAGCTTGTTCCCCGGCATTGAAATAAGAAAAGATCCCAGCCGCCCCTCTTTGTTGCACCTTGTTGATCGGATCATTAATGATTTTGTAAAATGCTGCAACAGATAAAAGCTCATCTGAAGAAGGGAACCACTCATATTTCAAATCAAAATTGTAGTTAATAGAAGCTTCTAAATCTGGGTTCCCTTTAGTAACCTGACCTACAGGAGAAACATATTCAAATGGAGCAATTTCTTTAAATTCTGGAAGTGTTATGGTACGACTACCAGCCAGACGAATTCCCTGATCCGCTGTTAAATTATACTTGAAGTTTACGGAAGGATACAGATTGGTGTATTCTTTATTTGCAGATCCTTCACGACCTGGAAAGTTATTTACATTAAAATCAACATCAATCACATCCCGTTGAAAACGCAAACCTAAATTAAGATTAAACTTTTCTTTTTGTAAGGTGTACGCAGCGAATGCTGATTGAGATTCTAAATCACCCTTATACCGATCCGTAGGTAAAAATTTAAAATCTAAGTCTCCTGACTGAAAATTATCTTCAGTAAATATGACATCAAGATTATCTATAGAAACATCTCCAAAATCAGCTCCTGCATTGCTTTCTGTTGCTCCTATAAACTGAGATTTAAAGTCGCGGGATTTATAACGAATGTTTAAACCTCCGGAAAGTTCTGCTTTATCACCCGTATCAAAATCTTCACTCAACACATAAGTGTCTTTTATAAATCCTGCTACTTCCTGATCATCAATCAACTGAAAACTTTTACGTTGTTGAAATCCCCCCTGAACACCCAACTCTACAAAATCTGCATCCGGTGTAATATTAATTTCATTCCGGGTACGGTTAGGTTCGTCTGCACTTAATAAATTAAAGCCCACACCCCAATTCAAATCATTTTTTTCTGACAACTGATGATCTCCAAAAAGCTGATTAACCCACAATCTGGTTTGCTTGGTATTCTGATCTCTTATAAACTGAAACACATCATCTCGTGATTCTTCTTCAAAAACAGTTGCCTCCCCATTTCTACCGCCTTCAAAAACCTGATCTGAAAGGCTATTTACGAATAATGAAACCCATCGTACGGAATGCTTATCATCTATCTTGTAATCAGCATTCAACAAACCTGTAGTTGTAATATTACGGCTGTAAAAAGTTGCATCAGTAATGGTATCTTGAACATTATTTTCTTGATATTGTCTAAAAACACCTGTTCTATATTTAAAATCAGCCGATTGCGAAGCGGTAAACAACACTTTAAATTTTTCTCCAAATTTCTTTCCGGCAGTGATTGCATACCGGTAATTCATAGGAAAATTAGCTGTTGTAGTATTCCAAGTGTTTTGGGTTAATCTAGGATATGCAGCATATCCCGGTGAACTTGTTTGTGTAGACTCATTAAATCCTTGATTTTTTAAGAAACCAAACGTATAATCCCCCTTATTTCCGGTAAGCTTAAAATTATCACTTACACCACTTTGCGTTGCATTTGTGTTAGCTCCAACACGTATACCAACACCTAATTCTTTAGTACCACTTAACTCTTTGGTAGAAACATCGATAGTTCCAGAAGCTTGATCCGCAGAATTATCCACTCCAAACGTTTTACTGATCCCTACATTCTGAATAATACGCGTTGAAAAAAGACCTAGATCTATATTTTTCTTTTCTACATCATCAGAAGGTATAGGAAGGCCATTCATTGTTGTATATAAATAACGATCCCCTAATCCTCTTACATAAATATCTCCAGAAGCCTGACTGGAAGTAACACCAGATATTTTTGTAGTTGCAGTAGCTGCATCAGTAACACCTTGTTGCGCCAATTGTACAGCCCCTATACTTTCTTTTATCTCTACTGCCTTCTTCTGCTCCAATAACAAGGCAGACTCCCGTTCTCTACTGGTCTGCACTTGTATTAAAACCTCATCAAGCGCTGCGGCACTCGCCCCAAGGGCAGTACTCACATTGGTAAATTTCCCTGCCTCAACCACTACGTCAGGTACCGTTACAGGCTCATACCCTACGAAGCTAAATTCTACTTGATAGGTACCTACCGGTACATTTTCTATTATGTATTTCCCATCAAAATCGGTAGTGGCTCCTTTTGTAGTTCCTTTAATAATAACATTAGCAAATGGAAGCGGCTCGTTATTCATTTCTTTATCAGAAAGCACCCCTTCTATCGTACCGGTTTGCCCGAATGCCACTGCTGATAGCATAAACATTAAAAGGCCTAAAATCTGTTTCATCAATAATCTAATTTTGTGCTGCAAAGATGTTTCGAAAGAAACTGTAGCCAGTTAATCCAATGTTATCAATTCGTAACCTAAGGGTTACATCATGGTTACCTTAATGTTAAGCGATTTTAGAGCTTACTCTAAATCATTAGATTAAAATTTGGCAATACTGTATCTTGCCAAAAAATGGCTATTATGATGAACTGGGAACATTTGCTCTCTCTAAAGAGACAAGGAGACACCGCAAAAAGACTGCGTATAGAACAAGACGATACCCGTCTTGGATTTGAAGTAGATTATGATCGAATCATATTCTCGCCGCCTTTTAGAAGCTTGCAAGATAAGACTCAGGTCATCCCTTTATCTAAAACCGATTTTGTTCACACACGCTTAACACACAGCCTGGAAGTGTCTGTTGTAGGACGTTCTCTAGGAAGAATGGTAGGTAAAAAATTATTGGAAAAACATCCACATCTGGAGCAGGTTTACGGCTACCGCTTTAATGATTTTGGTGCTATTGTCGCTGCTGCGGCACTCGCCCACGATATCGGTAATCCGCCGTTTGGGCATTCGGGAGAAAAAGCTATTGGGGAGTTTTTCAAATCGGGTTATGGTAAACGTTATCAAGACAGCTTAACCGAAAAAGAATATCAAGACCTCATCAAATTCGAAGGGAATGCTAACGGCTTTAAAGTGCTCTCCCAAAGCAAACCGGGAGCTCAGGGCGGTCTCCGACTTTCGTATGCGACCTTAGGGGCTTTTATGAAATATCCTAAAGAATCGCTTCCGCACAAACCCACAGATCACATTGCAGATAAAAAATACGGTTTCTTTCAATCTGAAAAAGAGCTGTTTGCTGATGTCGCTCAAGAACTAGGCTTATTAAACAGAAGTGAGACTGGTGATTTAAGCTGGTCCCGTCATCCACTAGCCTATCTCGTTGAAGCTGCAGATGATATTTGTTACACCATTATTGATTTTGAAGACGGCATAAACTTAGGCCTTATTCCGGAAGAGTATGCACTGGAGTATATGGTTAAACTGGTCGGAAATACTATTGACCGCAACAAATACAATGCGTTGCAAGAAACTTCAGACCGTGTGAGTTACTTACGCGCACTGGCAATTGGCACACTGATTACTGAAAGTGTCGAGACTTTTATGAGGTATGAAGAAGAAATTCTCGCCGGAACTTTCAATCAGTCTTTAATAGACAAAAGCAACTACCAGGCACAGATCACCGACATCATCAACCTGAGTATCGAACGCATCTACAAAAGTCGCGAAGTCATCGAAAAGGAAATTGCCGGGTATGAAATTCTATCCACACTTCTTGAAGCACGTTGCAAGGCACTTGACAATACAGACACGCATTACAACCAACTCATTCAGCAGCTTCTGGCTCCGGTAGATAAATCTAAAAATACATTGTACCAAAACCTTATTCAGATTTGTGCTGAAATATCAACGATGACAGACGGTAAAGCCTTACGCAATTACAAAAAGATAAAGGGTTTGGATATTAAGTAAACTACCTTGGAGGCAAGCCTGTCTGCCAACAAAGGAAGGCCCCCAAGGCATTTAAAGAAAACAGTTTTTGACTTCGAGACAAGCCTCGGAGCATTTAAATCTCGATTATCGAGTACCTATTCCAGATAAGACTGAATATTCTCTTTTAAACTTTCAAAATCCAAACCTAAGGCGTGTTGCAATTCTTCGGTGGTGCCTTGTTCTATAAATTGATCAGGGATTCCGAAGATCTCCAGTTTGCCTGGATACTTTTGACGCGCAGCTTCTTCGGCTATCGCGCTTCCAAAACCACCGGATTGAACCCCGTCTTCCAAGGTTATTAATGTGTTATACTTTTTGAAAACCCGCTTGAGCATCACGAGATCGAGCGGCTTCACAAAACCAAAATAATACACAGAGACGTTCCCCTTAAATACCGCTGCAAGTTGCAGGGCTGTTTCAGTAAAATTACCGGTAGCTAAAATGGCGAGTTGTGAGCCTTTAATCAAGTGTTCTGCCTTTCCTAGTTCCAGTTGCTTAAAAGGGTTCTGCCAGTTCAATTCCAATCCGCGCCCTCTGGGATAACGAATTGCGATGGGTGACTCGAGACCCAATTGCGCCGTATACATAATATTCCGTAAGCTTGCTTCATTCCGCGGAGCGAAAATGATAAGATTGGGAATACAACGTAAATAGGCCAGATCAAAGACGCCGTGATGTGTTGCACCATCGGCACCTACTAGCCCTGCCCGATCCACACAGAAAATAACCGGGAGCTTTTGCAACGCCACATCATGAATCAACTGATCATACGCGCGTTGTAAAAATGTAGAATAGATTGCACAAAACACAATACCTCCTGATGCTGCTATCCCGGCAGATAAGGTTACCGCGTGTTGCTCTGCAATTCCCACATCAAAAGCACGCTCCGGAAACTGCTGCATCATATACTTTAAAGAACTTCCCGTAGGCATTGCCGGTGTAATCCCAATAATTTGCTTGTTCTTTTTTGCCAGTTCTACTAAAGTCAATCCAAATACATCCTGATACTTAGGCGGCTGCGGATGAATATTCTTAGGTTTTAACTCCCCCGTTAGTGCATCAAATTTTCCGGGAGCATGATACACAACCTGATCAGCTTCGGCTTGTTTAAGACCTTTTCCTTTTGTAGTAATTACATGCAGAAATTTAGGCCCTTTTATTTTCTTTAGCGTAGTAAAAATCTCAAGCAGCTTCTCCATATCGTGCCCGTCAACGGGACCAAAATAATTGAAGTTTAACGCTTCAAAAATATTCTCTTGCCGTTGGCTTCCCGTTTTCACCTGAGTCAGGTAATTCTTAAGCGCACCCACACTGGGGTCAATCCCGATGGCATTATCGTTGAGAATCACCAACAAATTGGCATCGCTATCACCCGCGTGATTCAAAGCTTCAAAAGCCATTCCGCTCGCAATAGAAGCATCGCCTATTACGGCTATGTGATTGCGCGCTGTATTTCCTTGAATTTTTGAAGCGATTGCCATACCCAGAGCCGCAGAGATCGAAGTACTGGAGTGTCCGGTTCCAAAAGCATCATAACTATTTTCCTGCATTTTGGGGAAACCGCTCAACCCCTCAAACTGGCGGTTGGTCTCAAAATTATCCCGCCTTCCGGTAATGATTTTATGTCCGTATGCTTGATGCCCAACATCCCAAATCAACTTATCATCTGGAGTTTTAAAGGCATAATGCAAAGCCAAAGTAAGCTCTACAACGCCCAGACTGGCACCTAGATGTCCTTCTTTAGTCGCCACAATATCAATAATAAAACGACGCAATTCCGCAGCGATTACGCTCAACTGTTCAATAGGAAGTTGGCGTAAATCAGCAGGATCATCTATCGTTTCTAAAAGCGGATACCTCATAAAACAAAGGTAGCCGAACTTACAGAAATAATAAGTTGGTCTTTTAAAAATGATACTGTAAAAAACTTTTTTATCTTCATTCCTTAAAAGCAAGACTATGGCTCTGATAGAACCCTTTGATGATGCGTATTTTATGAAAAAAGCCCTGATGGAAGCGGAGACCGCTTTTGATCTGGGCGAAATTCCCGTGGGTGCTGTCATCACCGTCAACAATACGATAATAGCACGCGCGCACAATCTTACCGAGCGTCTTAACGATGTAACGGCACATGCAGAGATGCAAGCCATCACGGCTGCCGCTAATTATTTAGGCGGAAAATATTTGACCGATTGTACCTTGTATGTCACCTTAGAACCCTGTCAAATGTGTGGGGGTGCTTTGTATTGGAGTCAGCTTTCACGTATTGTATATGCAGCGGCTGATCCGAATAGAGGGTACAAAAATCTGGGAACTCAATTGCATCCTAAAACCCAAGTCACAAGCGGTATTCTGGAAACCGAAGCAAGCGCTTTATTGAAACGCTTTTTTATACAACGCCGTAACCTGAATTAAATCCTTCCTATGAAAAACACCATTGCAGAACGCGTTGCCGACTTTTTAAAGCGGTATCCACCTTTCCAGTTTATGGAATCTGAAAGTTTGTTGCAAATAGCCGGACAGGTTCAGGTGCTTTATTTTGAGAAAGACAAGCCTGTTTTTAAAGAAAAAGACACCAACCATAGCATGTTTTACGTGGTAAAAGACGGTGCGGTACGCTTGTTCAGAACCGTTGATAACGAACCCAAGATCGCAGACATCTGTGATGAAGGAGATCTTTTTGGGCTACGGCCTTTGATCACTAAAGAGGATTATGAACTCTCTGCTTCTGCAAATGAAGAGTCCATTCTTTATGGAATTCCCATAGACTTGTTTTTACCCATCGCGCTGGAGCATAAAGAGGTGAGCAACTTTCTCATAGCCTCCTTTGCTTCTAATGTGAGCGACCCCTACTCTCTTGAAGAAAGCGGAAAGCTCTTTACAGAATATTCGGTGGAGCGGAACAGTGAGATTTTTGATCTTCAAAAAGCGCGGTATTCTAAAAACATTCTTACATGCAGCCCGGATACGAGTATTCAAATTGCTGCAAAAAAGATGAGCCACCGCGATGTGGGTTCGATCATAGTGACTGACGATGAAAAGCCGGTAGGAATTATAACAAACCGTGATCTACGAGACCGTATTGCTACGGGAGCACACAGCATTACAGACCCGGTTACTAAAATTATGAGTGCACCGGTACGTTGTTTTCAGAAAGATCCTACCGTTGCACAGGCACAATTGATCATGCTTAAAAATGAAGTCAATCACCTGTGTATTACCGAAGACGGAACACCAGATTCTAAACTACTCGGTTTAATCACCGAACACGACATCGTGGTTTCTTTTGCAAATAACCCGGTCGTACTCTTAAAGGAAGTGAAATTGGCACAACGCACCAAAAGATTACGCGATGTACGCCTGAAAGTATCCCGATTACTGAAAAAGTATTTGGATCAAAACCTTCCGTTATCGCAAATTCTCAATATTCTTAACGAAATCAATTATGCGATTGCGGTACGCGCTTTAGAGCTTTCCCTTAAAAAGATGGAAACCCCGCCTCCGTGTAAATTCGCCTGGTTAGCACTGGGCAGTCAGGGACGAAAAGAACAGTTATTATTTACCGATCAAGACAATGCGATCGTTTTTGATAACGTACCGGAAGAAGAATACGAAGCCACACAAGCCTATTTTATCAAATTAGCCCGTATAGCCACGCGTGCGATGCACAAAGTGGGGTATGCCTATTGCCCGGCAGACATGATGGCGAGTAACCCCAGATGGTGTCAGTCGCTCTCAGAATGGAAAAAACAATACGATATCTGGATCACAGATCCTTCCCCGGAAACCCAACTGCTATCAGCTATTTTCTTTGATTACAGTTATGTCTTTGGCGATACCCAACTGGTAACCAACCTGTCAGACAACATTCTACTGACCTTAGATAAAAACCCCATGTTTTACCGGGTAATGGCAAAAGATGCCATACGCAGTCCGTCGCCACTTGGGTTTTTCAGACAGTTCTTAGTGGAAGAAAGCGGGGATCACAAAGATTTTTTTGATGTAAAAGCTCGTGCATTGATGCCGCTTATTGATGCTGCGCGTGTCTTAAGCCTTAACCACAAATTGCGCAACATCAACAATACAGCAGGTCGCTTTGAACGCCTTGCCGAACTGGAAGTGAATAATAAAGAAATCTACGAGAACTGCTCGTATGCCTTTAAAGCCTTGCTTAAGTTCAGAACCAAACAAGGTATTTTACATGATGACTCCGGGAGGTTTATAGAACTCGCGACCTTAAGCAAAGCCGAAAAACTCAAGTTGAAGCGCTGTTTCAAATCCATTCACGATATTCAAGAATTGCTCACGCTTCGTTATAATCTCAAGTAGTTATGCACATTCCTTTTTTCAGCAAGAAGCAAGATCCACCAGAATTCTATAAAGCGTATGCCGCACAATTTTCGGCTACGAACACCGTAGACTTTGAAACCGCGCGTTTTATAATCTTTGACACCGAAACCACAGGAATTAATGCCCGTGAAGATCGTATGTTGAGTATAGGTGCATTAGAATTGACCGGCAACCAGATCAATCTTGCCAGTAGTTTTGAACTCTATGTTAAACAAGATATGTTTAGCGAAGAGGCAGCCGCAATTCACGGAATTCTAAGAGAAAACCGAAAGTATAAGAAGGTCACCGAAGAAGAAGCTGTAAAAGCGTTTTTAAAATTTATAGGTACCGGTATTTTAGTAGGGCATCACGTAGGTTTTGATATGGGGATTATCAATTATGCGCTCAAACGGCTGGGAGCTCCCAAACTGAAGAATAAATTTACAGATACCGGTGTATTGTATAAACGCACCGTTCATCTGGTAAACATCACAAATCCGGATAAAGTATATAGCCTTGACGACTTGTGTGAAGAACTCAACATCTCCCGCAACGACCGACATAAAGCAATGGGAGATGCCTACATCACCGCATTAGCATTTCTTAAAATTCTATCCCGGCTTAAGGGAAACAAAAAATTAAAGCTGAAGAATATTTTGCTTAATTGAAACGAATCGCGCTTGTAGATTGTTTAGAAAGACTTGTAAAATTATCTATTAACGTGTAATGAGAGAGCTCAGAGTCAAGTAACAATTTTCTAATTTTTGTTGCATACGGAGTTTTCTCGTCTGTGATCAATTTTTGTAAATGGGATTCAAAAGTAGAATACAGAAGCTGTATCATTCTGGTTTTGATGCCTGAATCTCTATAATGCTGTAAAAACTTTTTACAACAGGATAAAAACAACTGCGGATGATGAATCAAGGTATCAATAACCCTATTGAGGTATTGTAAAACCGCCTCGCCTTCTTGCTCTTCAACCTGAAGTTCAGCGTCTTCTAGCGAGAGTTTATCTTTAAAAAGCCACAGGTTCTTTTTGATAAAATCGGTATGACTACGGGTGCTTTTGTAATAGACATCAAGACCCAATGCCGTAGTCATTACAAATACATTCTGACCAATTGTATTGATAAGAAATCGTTTGAAACTTTTCTCAGCAGCAGGATACAACACAGGAGTTCGCTTAAAACCCCTGTTTCTAAATCTTACTGAATACAATTCTTCTACTATTTTAGGGTGCAGCATGCTTTAAAATATTTTCTATTTGAGAGAGTCCTTGCATGCGTGCATGGTCTTCTGCTGTAAGATCCCTGGAGTCTTTTAGCAATGGTTTTGCACCCTTTTCCAACAACAATTCTACCAATTCTTTTTGATTAAAGGTTGCTGCGTAAATAAGCGCTGTCGCACCATTAAAATTTTGCACATTCACATCGGCTCCTTTATTGATCAAAAGTTTGGCCACCTCAACATAACCCTTAAAACAAACTCCCATTAAGGCGGTATTTCCGGAAGCATCTTTTGCATCAACCGCTGCACCACTTTCAATAATAAGTTCACTAACGCCTAGGTACCCATAATAAGTTGCCAAAAGCAAGGGAGTAGACCCTCTTTGATCTTTAGCATTGATGAGTTGAGGATCTTCAGACAACAACTCTTTTATGGTAGTTGTATCCTCAGAACGAATAGCATTAAATAAAGAATCTGATTTCATCTAGTTATAATAATATATTTATTTCAAAAATATACGCGGTAAATTCATAATATTTCACCGCGCATCGAGTTGTTTTCATCTACAGGTCTTCCAGAGGCTCATCAAATCCATTTAGTTAAGTGTTGATAGCCCAACGAACTTCTAAAGCGCTTCGATACCTCCAGCGGCTGCTTATTTCGGATCAATCAACCGAGTGATTGCTTCGCTAATTATCAAAGTTATATATAGATTCTTCTGATTTTGTTAGAAAATGATTAAAAGATTAGATTTATGCATCAACAGAAACTATTTAGCTTTTATTTCCACTACTAAATCTATACTATGAACTATTTCCGATTTATGCTTCTTTCCGTTATTTGCAGTTGCAGTTGTCTTTGTTTTGAGGTTGCTGCTCAGGAAGTTTATTTCCCTGAATATGGAGCCGAGTGGAATATAGAAACTATAACCTCTATTCATATTCCTGTTCTTTTGCCTTGATGCCAAAGAACCAAAAAATCAAGGCTTATTTTTACCATTCTATTAAAAATTACTCATACCCGAAGGGTAAACGAATTATAAATTCCCTCGGTTCAGAATAGGCGTAAGGGCAGAGCGTTAAGAAAAGGTCTGGTAGACCTTTTTAGCGAATGAGCCAGGTGGCGCATAGGCTTTGAG
>NZ_FQUN01000011.1:66766-199841 GCF_900129005.1 Leeuwenhoekiella marinoflava DSM 3653
TGCATCCGACGACCGCAGGGAGAGGAATGCACTCTTCCAAGAGAACCTTTAGTCTTAAAACGACGTAGGAGTCTCTTGAGTAAAGAAAATGAACAAAACATGATATAGAAACTATAACCTCTATTCATGTTCCTATTCTTTTGTCTTGATACAAAAGAACCAAAAAATCAAGGCTTACATGAGCTTCTCTAAATTTATTGCTCACTGCACTGCATGCGCTTAACTCGGGCGGCACACCGCCCTCAAACAGAATCGCCTGCTACGTTCCGCTCCCTGCAAATTTTACGAGAACCTCATGATAGGCCGGTACTGGTGTTCTATCAGACTTGAGACAATAGAAGAAAGCTACAAGAATAAAAAGCATACGTATCCATACCCGAAGGGTAAACGAATTATAAATTCCCTCGGTTCAGAATAGGCGTAAGGGCAGAGCGTTAAGAAAAGGTCTACCAGACCTTTTTAGCGAATGAGCCAGGTGGCGCATAGGCTTTGAGATGGTCTACGTTCCCTCAATAAGGATTGCTCTTGCTATAACACGAGTAGCGACGCGGAACGCACAAGACAATTTTCGGCCGTACAACGGCTTTGTAAAGCGTAACTTATCTCACAAGACTAAATCTGAAATTCAAGACCAGCTTTAGAAAATTTAATCTCGATTATCGAGTAAATTACTGCTTCCAGTAATCCACGACTAGAACATCTTCTAAAAACGGACCTAACAGAGCTCCAAATTCTTTATGCTTGGGATGCACCAAATACTGATCGCGATCTTGCTCACTCGTGAAGGTTACAAAAAAGCAATGGGTAAAACCTTTGTTCAAGTTTTCCGGACTGTTGTTGAGTCCCCATTCAAAAGCTTTAATCTCATCAATTTCAACAGCTAGGTTTGCAAAGGCAGCTTCTATTTTTTCAACTTCAGCGGGGCTTGCGGTTTCTTTAAAACTGAATAACACCACATGACGCAATTGACGCGCTTGCTCTTCAGTTTGTTCTACAACAGCTTCATCAACATCTGAAGTTGCATTTTTACAGCTAATAAGCAGTAGTAAACCTATTAGCAAGTAGCCTGTGTTTCTCATGATTTAACTTTAATTCTTTATTACCGATCTATGGTTATATCCGTTTTATCAATAATCTCCTGAGCGCTTTCAAAGTCAGCTTTAGGAACGTATAACTCTATAGCATTCTGCGGAACTCCGAAACCTCCCAATCGAGCTGATTCAACGTGATCCTTTATACGGGTTGAAATGTTTTCTTGATCCAAAAGGAACGCAATTCGATTTATTATAATCGAAGTATTGGTCATTATTTTTAGGTAGTCTTCCATATTCTAAAACCTTATTTTTAAAAACCCGATACGGGTCTCAACCTATTCTGAATATAGAAATTTAGGACTTTCTACTCGTATAATTCAGCTTAACGATTAATTTAATCGTACTAAACACCATGTTTTTAACTCACAAACAACACCCATATATGCTTTAAGACAAGGGGCACCCGTTGTACAAGGCGATCACTTTTTTGAAATCGATCGAAGTGTTCAGTTCGTAGAAATACTTCAATTGCCATTTTTGAGTGCGTACCGCTTGTTTACTTTGCGCGATGTCCCAAATGGGGTATACTCTAAATGCGCGTTTACCTGCTCGCGTTGCTGATGAGATGATCCCTTTATCAAGCAGTACTTCTTTTGGAAATACAAACTGGTCAAAAGCCTCTGCTGTGTTTACATTGACTACATACAAATCCACAGGATCTTGTTCATCAAACGGCTCAATAGGTCCGTTGCCAGTACGTTTCCAGAACGTCACAAACTGCCCGACTTTCTTAGGCGTAATTTTTGAGCTTCTGCTTACGATTCGTGTTCCGTTCAATTTAAACCGGCACGCATCATATGCTTTACTTTCCGGCTCAGTTACAAACTCTGAAATCTCCAGTGAACATTTATCGTAAACTTCTGTTTTTAGGGTATTCAGGTTCTTATACATACAAGTGGTGTTCCTTTAAAAGCGCTCATTTGATTGTATTTTCCTTTTACAAGCTAATAACTCCGTTTTCTATAGTGAAGCGATACAGAACCGAAGAATCTACCGGAGTACCTTTATAAGTGCCGGGTTTCCAGTCTTTCATTCTAGAAAATACCGCTACAATTTGCTGATCGAGTTCAGGGCTTTGGGTTTTGTTATCGATCTGGCAACGCACCATCGTTCCCTCACAGTTTACGATTAGATTCACCATACCGGTATCGCTATAGGTGGGCTTATCTTTTAAAAAGGTTACCTCAGCATTTAGCGCTTCCGAGAGTTGCTTTTTGGTTAGTGGCGGTTGCGCTTTAACCTGTCCGTTACCTTCAAAAGGCAGCAACGCCAGTACTTTAGTGTTATCACACACTCCGGGTATGGGTTCGTCTACCTGCATGGTTGCCATAAAATTACCCAGACCTGAAGTAGGTTTTTGGCTCGATGCGCATGCCAGTACAAGCGGTAAAGCGACTACCGCAATCAGGATTTTTTTCATGGGTTTTGAGGTTTTAACTGTTTGATAATTTTAAAGAATCGGTTCAGTCAATACTGCGTTCATGCTAGGCTCCCGTTATACAACGGGACAAGCTGTACCGGCCGCAGGAACGCTAATTATTGGCAGTAGTATTTTTTATTCCGTTGTCCATTTATCTCTTCTTTTCTCTTGGTCATTTTGTGAGAGATAATGAATAGCAATCAACAACTGAATATTGGGATTGTTCAAATTAAAGTCGTTTGGGTTTTTGTAAATCCGTTGTTGAAGTAAACCCATTGATTCAAAATCGCCCGCAGCAATAAGATTTTCAACGTATTCTTTTATTTCCGCATTATCTTTTCCGAGTTCAGTCAAATATTTTTGATATTTTCCATTGTATTTTAAACCTATACTTTTTAATTCTAATCCAGTTTTTGGGTGAGTCGCTTTTCCAAATTCCCATATTTCATTAAATGTAGATTTGGAAATCGAATTATAAAGTTCCTTTTGTTTTTCAAAATCTACTTTTTCTAAAATCGTTTGCCAACCATTTTCTAATAATTCAGGTAATATTTTAGAAAAGCAACTTTTAAAGTCCGAGTTTTTATTATCACAGATTTGATTTTTAAAAAAGTCCGTTATCCTATTTAGGTCAAAGATTTGTTCGGTCGAAAAATTATCTTTTAATTCAGTCGCAGAATATTGAGCCTTACAGGAAAAACTCACTTGTAAAATTGCAACTCCAATTATCAATATTATCGCTTTTTTCATAATTATCCACAACATGTTTGCTATGGTTTCGCTTTTTTATTTATCGTAATCCTTTTGTTTTTAAATCAGCATAAACTTCTTGAGATCCGTGAATTTCTTTTCCAAACATTATGTTTATATCGTATTCAATTCTGTATTCGTTCAACACTTGGTCAATTCTATCTATTTTGTATTTTGCAGCTCCAATATCCTGTCGGTGTTTGTTTAAAGTTCCAAAAGCCATTCCAAGTGGTGCAAGGCCAACTCCCATAATTATTATAGGTACTGTTGAAATAACTCCGCTATCCAAAGCATATTTGCCTAACAAATATCCGCCCACAATTACTGCAATTCCAATTATAAGGAAAACAGCAAAATATATGTAAGTCAAAGTTTTTTTTCGTTTAAAGTTTTCGTATTCAATGTTTACTGATTTGAGTTTGTTTTCAAACTTGTCAGTCAGTTTAATTGTTGCACAAGTTTTATTAAATTGAGGCTTCCGGTCAGTTAATCCACAAGTTGTGCCTATTTTCAAATCAGTTTTCTGATTATCGCACAATTCACAATGCCTGGTTAAATCCATCTAATTTTAAGGTCAGTTTAGTTCGATTTTCAATTTAATGTGTTTCGGTCAAAATGCACCACAACTCGTTATATCCACATTAAATATAAACATATCCCTTAAAATTTACGAGATAGCATCACTTTTTGACGATGCTATCCGTTGAGATCTGATAAGATTTGATGCCGTACTGTAAGATACGGTACACTAAAAACTGACTCATCCCGCTGAGTACTGGTCCGCTACCCTATTCCAATTTTAAATTTAGTTACTTTCTGTTTTAGCACTTCCTGCTTTTATAGCATGGACTTCCCACCAAATAGATGCAGCGCTCCGCCATCGCCTACAACCTTAAGAAGCACCTCAAGTTCACACAAAAACGGATGAAAAGCGGAGCAGGAATGCTCGGCTTGTTTTTTAGACTAAAAAACAGCCCTAAAAGAGGCGTTTAAAGCGTTGCTAATGCTCGTTAATTCCAATGTTTATCCAACGGCTCTCAAACAAGAAAACCGCTTAAAAGCGGCTTAGATGAATTAGTTTTATACAAATTATAGACTTGTGCAACGGCTACCGGTATTGTAAAACGTATTTATTTATTCATAATTTGAGTCGCTTCCCAAACATATTCTTTTCCAAATTCACCAAAGTAACTTATGTAATCACCATTTTTAGAAATAACTACAAAACTGCTACAAGGATAATGGTATTCAAAAAATAGTCTTTCAATGGTTTTTTCAGGGTCTTTTTTCCAATTTAAAATTCCATTGTATTTTTCAAGTCCATCGTTATCTTTAAATATATATAATGGCTTTACTTGAGCGACTTGATTTAATCCATCTTCTAATTGTCCGTACCAACTTTTAATCCATTCGGTGTTAGTTGTACCACTACTGTTACAACGGTCTTTACCTGGATAGTAGATAATTACAATAGGTTTGTCAGAATCTAATTCACGGTCTGTGGCTTTTTCAAGTAATAATTCAAGACTTTTTCTGTCATTTATTTTTCCTAGCTTTTCTCTCAAAGTCAATTTTTTATGATTGATTGAATCTCCGGGAATGTCCAACAATTTATTCGTAGAGCGAATTCGGTTGAATTTAGATTTACTTATTTCTACATTATTTTCATCAAAGTATCTGGTCGTTTCTTTTCCAGTTTTAGTAACTGAACAAGAGTAAATTAAAATTCCGATTAATGATGTTAGCAGGACTTTTTTCATATGTTTTACAACTCGTTATATCAGTATTAAATATAGCCATATCAATCAAAATTTAGGGATATCAACACTTTTTCATGATGCCCAAACACCCCAACACGTTCCTCATCATTTCTATACAAGCCAGAATTCACCCCGTTTACAATAAGTTGTTCCAATTCGGCAGGCTGATAGCAGTTAAGTTCAAATGTTGCGATGAGGTCGTTTTCATAATCACCGTGTCCAACACCATTATAGCGTTCAAAGATAAAGGCAGCTTCTTCAACTTGATCGATATTCAAATACATGACTTTCTTTAGTACTACTTCTCCTAAATTAACTACACACTCAAATTAAGCAAACTTCCCAAAACGATCAAACACAGCATATGCAAATAACTTCTAAGGGGGGCTAGTCTTCCCTTCGTTCACGCGCGATTGTATCGCGTGTATAACGTAATCTAAATAGTATACCTTCTTTTCACCAGCATAGTGAGAAGCCTCCCTTGGTCAATTAAACTCGGCTTCATAAGTATAGGGGTTTTCTACATCTCGACTCTCATCGTGATAGATCAAAAAGGTCGCTTTGTTTTCATCAAACGCTACCGTCTCTATCTTATGAATGTTGACTACACAATGAGTATTTCCTGCATACAGCTGTCTGTCAAAAAGGAGGTAGGCCGATTCGGTAAGCACCAGACTTTCGCCACACGCCATAAAACCACCGTTACGAACTTCTACGTGATGGGTTGCATCTATATTAAACTTAGCCATAGGAGGCCCAAAGGGTAACGCCAATAAGTATAGGAAGAAGAGATACCCTTTTGAAAAAAGACTTAAGAGGCAACACAAAAAAACAGGAACGACAATGAGGCCACTCCATATTTTGGTTCTGATACGTTTAGATAACCCAAAAAGAATAAGCGTAGCAAGTAAAAACACCATTCCGATAATCGCACTAGTATATGCACCCTTAGGACGCAGCTCATTACTCAAGAGCACCACACACAGGATAGTGCCTACCAAGGAGAACAAGGCAATCCAGGTAAGTAGCTCTTCTGCTTTGGGAAACCTGGTCTTGGTAAACAACAAGACCCCACTTACCCCCAATGCCAGCACAACTAAACTTATAAATAGGATCATGGGTTATAAGGTTTTGATCGTGTGGTAATTTTAAAGAACCAGTTCAGTCAACACGGCGTTTATGCTAGGCTCCCCTTATACAACGGGACCAACTGTACCGGCCGCACGAATGCTAGTTATTGTAGCACGTTTTTATTTACAAACATTCTTTCTTCCAATTTCTACAATTTCCTCAATTCCAAATTTGTCAAAGCGTTCAAGTAAAGCACTCGCTCCATTCATTTTCTTAAACTCCAGTTCTTCTTTGTATAGTGGAATTAGCGTGTAAATGTCAACCGCTTTTCCATTTTCTAAATCTATTTGAGTAAAATCGTCCGACAATTCCATTGAATAAGCCAACATTATAGAGTTAAAGCCAATTCCTTCTGCAAATTCCTCGCCTTCTTCGTGTCCGTAAGTGTGTCCATATCCAAACCAAGTTTTATTCTCGTGAGGTGACATCATTATTTCTTTCATAATTCCAATTGGCCAATAGTTCTTTTCATCGCTAAAAGATTCATACTCCAAATTCCACTCTTTGGGAAGTAAAATCATAATCTCAGCAAATTCTGATGATTCAATATCCTCTGGAATTGTCATCGGTAAAGCACTCATTCCACAACTCAATAATATATGATATGGTCTGTCGTCTGTCGCTTTTATGAAGTAAATATCTCGATGAATTGTTTCAGATTCTATTTCGTCAAATACTTTGATATCGGCATCTTTGTCAAAAAATTGATCTAAATGATTATCAACTATTCCAACACTATTTGGGACATTTTTATTCATTTTTTTCTCGATATTTTGGGAATTAGCGAAAGTTGAAATTAAAATCAGCAATATTGTTTTACAGTTGATCATGTTCATTTGATTTCGGTTCTCCAATATTACTGACAACTCGTTATATCAACACTAAATATAGACATATTCGCCAGGCTGTGACGGGTGGTTGGCAATACGCTTATTGATCTATTAACCCATAAATCCCATGGTATCTGTTTTGATAACCGTAGGATCATCCTGAAAATTTCTGGCACTGTAGTACTTCCATGCTATAGGATTGGTAACAAAACCAGATTTTACCGGATTGTTATGGATATATTCCAGTTTTTGTTTTAGGACTATTCTGCTCCAAAGTTCAATGCGTTTATTAGGATGCTGCCAAAATGGATATTTGAGTAACATTTCCTTTCTTTCCGGCAGCCCTTTCAAACATCCAAAGAAGCCATTCTTTGCTACGTTCCTGTGGGTTTTCTAAAATAGCCTCAATCACTGCTTTTGATGTATATTTTTCAAAATCTCGTATCAAACCTGAAGGATCATCATGTGCAGACCGAAGTAGACTACCTCAGGGCAAGCCCATGAGGCATTGCTTGGAAACGAATTTTCAATTCCGAGACAAGCCTCGGAGTATTAAACCCTTTGGCGGTGCCAATAAAAGAGGAACATGGCTGGGTATAAGGTTGTATGCATAACGTTCTAGGCCTTTTTTCTTACGACAGTAAGCTATACGATCTGCTAATACCTCAAAATAGACCTGCCTTGTAAAAACATCAATCCAATGGACGGTAGCCAAGGAAACGCAATAGGGCGCTGTAGGGTTGTGAACTTTATAATTGCTGCTCATCCTATTAAGATCTGGTTTTAGTTGCTGTGTTAAAGCTCTTTATATGTGCCACCAGTCACAGACTGGCGGTAGCGGGGCTTGTGCAACGGCTACCATTGTTACCTGCTGGGCTTTATCTTGATTTCATTTTTCCAATTAGTTGTTGTTTATTGAATCCTGCTATTTGTATTATTTGGTCTCTTTTGTTTCTTTCTACAAAATTTGTATACAAATACCTCTTTATATATTCTCTTAAAATACATTGAGCAAGATAGTTGTACTTAACGTCTTCAAATAACCCTGCAAGTTCTTTTAAATCAATTTTGTCGTAAAATGTTTTAATTGCAAAAGTCACTATTTTTGACGCAGTGGAATCTATGTTAGCATTGACCTTATCGAATAATTCGTTTTGGCCTTTTGTTCCAACTGCAAACATCAAATTCGTCATACTTTCTACACATATTCTCCAAGATATAAATTGTAAAATCCTTCTTACTGTTTTCTCTATTTGTAAAGCATCAACTTCTCCTCGTTTATTCTTCTTTTCCTTTTCTTTAATATCCTCAACAATAGCCTCAATTAATAATTCTTTGTCCTTTTCTAACATTCCCGAATAGAAACCTAAAAACCTAAATACAGTATTATATGCAGCCCCAACTAATTTGATTAATTTTTCCTTTTCAAAATCACCACTTTGATTTTTTACAATTTGACCAATAATTTTGACAGTTCTGAATGCTTGGTTCATTTCAATTGCTTCCTTTGGCAAAATACCATCATCCATTTTTTCATCTTCCTTCAATTTTTGCCTTTCAATAGAATCCTTACGTTTTAGCTCATTTTTTACTTCTTCTTTTGGATTTCGTTCCTCAATTATTTCAGCTTTTATTTCATCTGTAAATTCCGAAATGAATTTCACAAATTCATCATCTTTGTTTAACGTAAGCGGTGATGCATTTTCAAAAGGCATTTCACTTGTGAATACAATACTATCTATTAGTATCTGTGCTTTAGTATGGTGAGAAAGGAAAATTAATATGTTAGCATTAATTTCTAAATGAATATGGTTACATAAACCATAAATTAAATCTTCATAATTATCAATCTCGGCAGAAACTTTTTGAGCAATTAAAAAATAATAGATGTACTTATATGAAAAACTGTAATATTCATCGTCAAATTTCAATATATTGGCATTACATAAAACATTAAGTATTTTATCATTCGTTAATGACTTATTCCTAAAAAATTTTGTATCGAAATTATTTTGAATAAATTTATCAAAATCACTTCTATTAAAAGGATTCTTATTTTCGTCATACATAAAAAAGGCAAGTTCTTTAAGAATGTTTAACAAACTCGTTAAAACAGAGTCTTTTATGCCTTCTTTAATTAAACCTGCTTTAATTAGAACTAGGTATATATTAGAATATGATGTTTGTGAGAAGTTCTGTAAGTTTTCATCTAAACTCTGTAATAGCGTTAAAATAAAAATTGGGTAAGAAGGCATAAGTCGATTACCTATTAAAGAATCTATTTCATCAAATCTTAATTTAACGTTTGTTAGTAGTACTTCTTCTTGGATAGTTAACTTGTTTTCCCCTATTAAAAGCCATTGTTCAATTAGTTCACTTCTCTTTTCGTGTCCTAAAGGAAGTAGTTTGAACTTTAAATAGTCCTTAAAACTTGTTGCTTCTTCAGTCACATTTTGGGAACTGTATGAATTGTCAGATGTTATAATGATATACTCAAAATTGTCATTTAAGGATTCAATTAATCTTTTTTTATACCTTGAGTTTAGATTTGATTTATGAAAGTTATCTAAAATCAGTATTTTTCTTTCTGTTTGAAAAAACAAATCGACATTATTATTGCCGTATTGCTCTTTCAGAGCTTTTTTAACTAGTTTTTTGACATTAGTTTCATTGCAATATTTACCTCTTAAATAAATAGGTGTGAACCCCATTTCATAATACCTTTTATAAAGAACATATAATAATGCGGTTTTTCCAGCTTGGTCTGCTCCCTCAAGCAATACATTTATTTTTTCATCGTTTTTAACTATTTCTATTAATTCAGATGAATTAGGGTATTGAGCTCCGCTATCCTCTTCAATTAATGGTTCTAAATCTGGATAAACAAAAATATCTGATAGTATAAGTTTAGGCTTTTTAGAGTGTTTTAATGGAATATTAAGTTCTGTGATTTTTCTTTCAAATTCACTAGTTATTTTAAACGCACGTTTATTCTTTTCAATAATCTTATGTTTATCTTCAAATTCAACTGTGTAAATAGTGCCATCAAAATTGAATGTTTTTATATTTATTGACTTATCGGTTAAATCAATTTCATATAATGAAAATCCTGTTTCATTTATTTCATTTTTGTCAAATGCTTTTCCACCACAAAACACTAAATTATTGTTTTTTTGAATTATTGCTTTTGAATTACCTTTATCGTGTTCGTGTCCATAAATAACTAAATTTGAACTGTTAATTAAATGCTCTTCAAAGCGTTGCTTATTATTTCTTTTGGTATTTGCAGAAAGCCAATCAATTGGGTGATGAAAAACTGAAATCACGTATTCACCATTTTCATTTTCAAGGAATTTATTTTCTGGGACAATTAAACTTCCTTGTTTTTCATCTATTTCAGTTAACCAACTTGTATTGTAACAATGAAAAGATACTTTAAAGTCAAGATGTGGTCTAAATTCATATTTAAATGACACTTCATTTCTACTTTTATATTCGGTCACTTCATTTGTAAAATCCCAAAAATTAGATTGAACAGCCATAGCGTCGACAAAGTAATCCTCTTCCTCTATAACATCTTTTTTACAATCATTGATTATAGATTTTCTAGTCTTTTTTTCATTATCAAAACAGCAATCATGATTTCCCGGAACAGCAATTATTTTAATTGTTAATAATCCACCTATATTCTTTAATTGATCAGTTAGTTCGTTAACTAGAGTTTTAGCGTTTTCAAATTCTTTTGTTCTTCCATAATTCGTTACATCTCCAGATAAAACTATATACAGATTTGATAATTGTTTTACGTCAAATTCAACAGCCTTAACAAGTTTAACTATTCTTTCTGTAAGTATTTCATCTTGTATATGTAAATCACTTAAATGTAATATCCCAATTTTCATATTTTTTATGGTTTTTTTCGCCTTGCAGGTAACTCGTTATATCAACAATAAATACCTATCCCCTCAAAACTTACGGGATATCAACAGATTCAGCATTCTGTATAAAACTACCCCAAAATCTCCAAACCCCTTTACACAATTCTGTAATTAGCAATCCATAAGCCGCTAAACCATGAAAATTGGGGGTATTTCCCCGGGGGTATGCTGCGCCCTTTAAGCCTTGTTTGACCCTTGTTTATCCGTTGTTTTACCGTTAAACCCCAGTGTTTATGGGAAAACAACGGTTAATTAACGGATGATCTATGCTTAAACCCCGAAAAATAGCCGTAAAAAGCCCCTGTCGTTAAGGTGTCAAAACCGTGTTAAACCCCAACGGCTTATAACCCATCCTTCATAACTTTAAAATCTAATACATTAAGATTTTAAAGTTATGAGCAACGCACTGGAAGCCTGGTTAGAAAAAGATACGTTTACCTCTAATGTAAGCCGCGGATTGATTTCCGGGGTGTTGGGGGGTATTGCCGGAACCGTTGTAAAAGCTGCTATTGAAAAAGTACTGCCGGTACGCAAACCCAATACGCGTTCTGCTCAGGTAAAAATGGTAGATGATCTTTCGATGCAATTAACGGGTGAGCGCATCAGTGAGAGCAATCATGAACTCGCAGAGCAACTGGTGAATATTCCGTTTGGTGCCAGTCTGGGTGCTACGTATGGCTATGCGAAACGCGATAAGCTAGACACCAATATTTTAGACGGTCTGGCGTATGGCGCAACAACCTGGGTGGGCACGCATGAGACTTCGTTACCCCTACTGGGTCTTAAGGATAATCCTACAGAAATTCCTGTAAGAATACAGATCAACGAGTTGATCGCGCATGCAGCCTTTGGGATCACTACCGAAATTGTACGGGGTATTATTGCCAAAAAACTCAGGGATTAGGTGCGCTTAAAGCGCTAACTTGCGTCAGTAAAGAACAGTCCTTAAAAAGGCTACAAAGCATTTATAAAATAGATCCTGGCTGATTATTAGCATCACTAAACTATAGTTTAAAAATGTCAAACGGAGCCTGTCGAAGTTTAGAAAGCAGCAAATTTGTTTGACTCCGATCATCGGACAAGTTCAAACCCTTGAAGCACGTGACTATTGAATTTAAAAGAGTATAGCGCAAAGATTCTCAGTTTTATAAACAGCACCGATTTTGCTAAAGCGCTGTTGATTACGGGTGGTTTAGTTATTCCTATTCTAACGGGCTATCTTTTAGACGCACTCAGTATCGGTCTCGCCATCGGAACCGGGGTCATGTTTAGTTCGCCAAGTACCGTTACCGGAAGTTTAAAAAACAAACGCATCGGTATTATCATTTCTGCTTTCTTGGGTGCACTCATCAGCTTTATTGGCAGTTATATTCCTGAAGTATATTGGATTCAATTACCCTATCTGGGTATCAGCATGTTTGCCCTTTCACTACTTTCTGTATACGGGTTTAGAGCTTCGCTCATCGGTTTTGCCGGACTCTTTGCTGTGGTGTTGAGCTTCGCCAATTTATCGGCTTCCGGTTTAAGTCCCATAGAACGCTCTGTACTCATTTTAATAGGTGGAATCTGGTATTTAGTACTGACGCTCATCTACGATCTCATCGCTCCTAAAAAGCAAGTAGAAGAGCTTTTAGAAACCGCAATAGGATTATGCGCCAGTTATATTGAAGCACGTGGAGCATTCTTAAAGCAAGCTACCGATCGCGATACCGGACTCAATCGCTTATTTACCATTCAAAGTGAGTTTAACGAGCATTTAGAAAAATTACGGGAAATCTTACTCATCAACCGGCATGCTTCCGGTACCTCGAGCTATTACCGAAAGCGCTTTTTGATTTTAGGCGAACTCGTAGACCTATCTGAGTTGTCGCTTACCAGTCCTATTCCGCCCCGTAAAATGCACGATGTTTTAAAAAACTATCCGGAGCAGTTGGAAGCGTTCATTCAACTGAATAAAGCGCAAAGCGAAAGTTTAAAACGCATCGCCCATACCAATCTTAAAAAGCACGATGTTAATTTAAGTCCGCTGGACACTGCCTTAAAAAACACGGCGCAAGCTCTGGAGCGCTACTTGGAAAACAACGCGTGGGACAGCAACTACCTGGTGGTTAAAAACCTCTATGAATTACAGGAAAAACAAGCCCAACGTATTTTTAGTATTGCAGACCTGCTGGACCGCAACAAGAGCATCAAAAGCACTAAATCTGATTCTACTCATGAGGTTGAACATTTTATAACCAGGCAAGATTATAGCTTTCAATTGATTCTGCAGAATCTCAACCGGGACTCCCCCATCTTTAGACACGCCTTTCGTATAGCCGTTACTGCGATACTGGGTTTTGGTTTAGGTAGCTTTTTTGAAGTTCAAAATCCGTATTGGATTTTGCTCACCATCGTGGTAATTATGAGGCCCGGTTATGGACTCACCAAACAACGTTCTCAACACCGAATCATGGGTACGCTCCTTGGTGCCGCAGTAGCTACGGGTATTGTTTATGTTTTTCAGGATGACAAAATGCTGTTTAGAATTCTGGCTATTTTGAGTTTTATTTTAGCGCAGGCATCCTTACAAAAAAACTACCGTACCGGTGCGCTTTTTATAACCCTGAGTATCATTTTTGCGTATGCCCTTTTAAAACCCGATGTGCTTTTGGTCATTCAATTTAGAGTGATTGATACCGCTATGGGCGCGGGTCTTGCCGCACTTGCAAATGCCTTTTTATGGCCAACCAAAGAAGCTAAAACCCTTAAACAAAACCTCTCAGAAAGCCTGATTGCCAATCGCGATTACTTAAAAGCGATAGAATCGCATTATGAGACTAAAGAAGAAATTGCCCTACCTTATAAGATGGCTCGAAAAAAAGCATTTTTAGCAACTGCTGCTTTAAATGCGGGCGTTCAGCGCTTATTACAAGAACCTAAAAAAACAGAAAAACTCACCGGGAAACTCTACGAACTCGCGGTACTCAATCACGCGTTCGTAGGTGGATTAGCCTCAATAGGAACCTACTTGCGCGGTCATAACGTGACCCGTATGGATGATGCTTTTCACAACTATACGGCACCTATTTATAAGAATATTAATACCGCAGTACAGCTACTGGAGGATACCATGAGTAATCCCGAAGCAGTAACAGATTCTGAAGCGTATTTTGGCAACTTATCTTTTAAAGAAAAGAATGAGCAGCTTTTTGAAACCCATATTCTCAGCGAACAACTAGAATCGCTTAAAAAGCTGAGCGAACAGTTTAACAAGCAATTGAAAAACTTAAAAGGCTAGATTGTTTAAATCGAATTGAGAATCGAGGCGGCTTTAAGCAGGGTTGCTTCTTCTTTGGCAAAACAAAAACGCAGCAATTGATCGTCTTTACCATTCACATTAAACACGGAAACCGGAATACTTGCGAGTCCGTTTTCTTTCGTCAGGCGTTCTGCAAAAGCCGGTGCAGGTTCGTCTGTTATTTTGCTATAATCCAGCATTTGAAAATACGTCCCGGCTGAAGGCGTAAATTGAAATCGGGAAGCTGCAATCGCCTCAATAAACACATCCCGCTTTCGTTGATAAAACGCACTTAGATTCAGGTAATGCCGGGGTTCTTCTAAATAGGTTGCCAAAGCAACCTGCGTAGGATGATGCACACAAAACACCGTGTTCTGATGTACTTTCTTGAATTCGTGCATCAATGCTTTTGGTGCTAAACAGTAACCTGTTTTCCACCCGGTGGTATGAAAAGTCTTCCCGAAAGAAGCCGTGATCAAAGAACGTTCTGCTAATCCCGGAACGCTTGCGACACTCTGATGCTTTTGGTTATCAAAAACAATATGTTCATATACCTCATCACTCAAGATTAAAATATTTGTACCGCGCACTAAATCTTCCAGCCGCTCCAAGTCTGCTTTCTGAAAGGTCATCCCACTGGGATTATGCGGATTGTTGATGATCAACATTCGGGTTTTTGGCGTGATAGCCGCTGCTACTGCATCCCAGTTGATATGCGTATAAGGCGCTTCTAACTGCACCGGAACCGGAACCCCTCCTTGTAATAAAATGCTAGGTTCATAGATATCATACGCCGGTTTCAGAACGATTACCTCATCATCCCGATGCACAAAAGCCGTGATGGCAACATACAAAGCTTCAGAAGCACCAACAGTCAGGGTGATTTCAGATTCCGGGTTGTAGTATTTTCCTCTAAGTTCCTGAACCAACTCTGCAATCTTTTCGCGTAAGCGTAAATTTCCTGCTAAGGGCGCATACTGATTGTGACCCGCTTGCATCGCTTCGGTTACCAGTTGTATCAAAGCCGGATCGGTATCAAAATCAGGAAAGCCTTGTGAGAGGTTGAGCGCGCCATAATCGGCTGCCAGTTTACTCATCACTGCAAAGATAGAAAGCTTGCTATCTGGTAATTTACTGCGCATTAGTCTTTTCTAAAATGGTCGGCTACAGCTTCTAACTCCTCGTACCATTGCTCACCAAATTTACGGATCAATGCCTCTTTAGTAAACTTATAAACCGGCACTTGTAGTTCTTTACCCAGGCTGCAGGCATCATCACAAATAGGCCATTTATGGTAATTCACTGCCGTAAATTTTGAATACTCCTGTAAACGCACGGGATACAAATGACACGAAATAGGCTTTCTAAAGTCCACTTCGCCTGCATTGTATGCATCCTCAATACCGCAAGAAGCAACACCTTCATTAGTAAAAGTCACATACGCACATTCAGCCCCATTAACTAACGGAGTTTCCAACTCATCCAAATCGGTTTTAATATGTGTGCCTTGAGCCTCAATAGCCGCAATGCCTTCTTCCCGTAAAAAGGGTTTTACTTTAGGATAAATAGCTTTAAGTATGGCTACTTCGTCTGGCTCTAAAGGAGCACCCGCCTCTCCGGCAACACAACACTCCCCTTTACACGCGGAAAGGTTACACACAAAATCCTTTTGAATGACCTCTTCTGAAACTATGGTTTGATCTATTTGAAACATAGCGCAAAGATACATTTTCTCAAATACTGTATCTGCTCCTGAGTAGTTAAGATACACGGCACTATAAAAGACTAAAAAAGCGTCTTTTAAGCAAAAACTCCACAGGTTATTTCTAGGTTAAAGCTACCTGTCAAACCTAGTATATATCAAGTAAACTACCTCGGAGCAAGCCTGTCTGCCAACAAAGGCAGGCCCACGAAGCATTCGTTAGAAACAAATTTTCAATTTCGCGGCATCCCGATAGCTCGGGACAGGGTATTAGACCCTTTGGCGGTGCCAATAAATAGATGTAATTTTGCGCATTCTTTAAAAAAAAGAACGATATGGCATTTGATATTAAAGAAATCGTAACGGCAACGATGATCTTATTTGCAATTATTGATATCATAGGCAGCATCCCTATCATCATTGGTTTGCGTGAAAAAGTAGGACACATTCAGAGTGAAAAAGCTTCTATTGTAGCTGCCATTCTTATGGTGGTGTTTTTATTTGTAGGTAAAGAGATTCTTACCTTAATAGGTATTGACGTAAACTCCTTTGCAGTGGCGGGTTCGTTTATTATATTTTTCATCGCTTTAGAGATGATTTTGGGTATTTCACTTTATAAAGACGATGCTCCGGAGACTGCCAGTGTAGTACCGCTTGCATTTCCCCTAGTAGCGGGTGCCGGCACAATGACCTCCTTGCTTTCACTTCGCGCAGAATATGCCGTAGAGAATATCATCGTTGCCATCATCATCAATATTCTTTTTGTATATGCCGTGCTTAAAGCATCGGGTAGAATCGGAAAAATCCTAGGAAAACAGGGAATTAATATCATACGCAAAATCTTTGGTGTAATTTTGCTGGCGATGGCTGTAAAGCTATTCACAACAAACATTCAAGGACTTTTTTAAATACACCCCATGAAAATCGCACTTTATATCATACTTGGCCTGGCAAGCGCATTGCTTATTTTTAATCTTACTAAAATTGATTATAGTGCTCCGTTTGAAGGAAATAGTATGGTAGGCGTTATTTCGGTTATCGCGTGTCTGTGTGCTATTTTGCTGGTTATAATCCTGATGATCTCCAGAAAGATTGCTGTTAAAAACAAAGAATTAAAAAGAAAGCCCAAGAACCAATAAACGCAGGGGTATTCTCTTTAAAGTAGCGTGACCAAAGTAGGGTTTATAAACTCATACACGACACCGGCTATAAAAGTAAGTATCGCCAATATCAAAAAGAATTTGTGTAGTTTTTGAAACACAATTGCCCGCTTGAGCTTTTTAAGCATCTTCCGGTTTTTAATACCGAGCATCTGCTCTTTAATCTCTGCTTCTGAAAGGTAAAACGGACTTACAGAAATACCGCTGGAAATCAAAATACCCGCGCTGTTATCAAGCAATCTGAAAATCGCTGCAATGCAAAAGATAAATATAGAAGCTATGATAACCATTACTCGTTCCTGCTTAAGACTATTATTTTCTGAATGGCTGCATCTTCATCGTTAATCAGTTTTTCAAAAACCGTATTGCCAAAAAGTTGCTGCGCCATTACGGCTTTAAGATAACACTTTAAATCATTTTTGTAATCTTTTACCCGAATTTTAAGATTTCTAAGATTCATGTAATCTACAAAACCCTGAATATTAAGATCTGAGATCGCAACTTCTTCGGTAAAGGCCTCTAACGAAAGACTGTTATAATACGGGCGGCGCTTTTCGATCAGTTCAAAAATAAAGCGTGACATATATCCCGCTCTTAAAGCATAGGTAATTGCTTCTTTCTCATAGTTGGTATCCTTCGGAATAAACACATCGGGAATAATACCACCACCACCGTAAACCACTTTTCCTCCAGGAGTTACATACCGCAAACTATCTGCAACCGTAATACTGTCTACACTTTGCATCTCCCCGTTTTTATAGCGTGATAAGTAATCTTCGTAATACGCCTTATTTCCGTCTGCATAAGGCCGCTGAATGCTTCTACCCGTAGGCGTATAATAACGTGCAATAGTAAGGCGCACGGCACTACCATCACCCAACTCCATCTCGCGTTGCACGAGTCCTTTTCCAAACGAGCGTCTTCCTACGATGATGCCGCGGTCGTTATCTTGCAAAGCACCCGCAACAATCTCACTGGCCGAAGCAGAGTTCTCATTGATCAGGACATAAACGTTACCTTGCTCAAACTCTCCCGCATCGGTAGCATACGCATTTTCTATTTTTCCGGTCTTGTTCTTAGTAAACAAGATGAGTTTATCTTCTTCTAAAAACTGATCTGCTATTTGTTCTGCTGCCGAAATATAACCTCCGGGATTGCCGCGCAAGTCTAAGATCAGCTCTTTGGCTCCCTTCCGCTTGAGCGAAAGAATTGCTTTTTCAAATTCCTGTGGTGTGCTTTCTGCAAACCGATTGATCTTGATATAGCCTAAAGTATCTGTAGCCATATACGAAGCATCAACACTTTTTAAAGGAACTACAGATCGGGTAACCGTAAAATCAAGTAAATCCTTAATTCCCGGGCGTTTTACTTTAAGAACTACTTTAGTATTCGCCTGACCTTTTAACTGATTGGTGATTGAATCGTCTGCGACAATAGCTCCCGTCAAGGCTTGGCCATCTGCTGCAACAATACGGTCACCACCGCGGATGCCTACTTTTTCACTAGGTCCACCGGGAATGGCTTGTATAACAGCAATACTGTCTTTAAAATTATAAAAGCTGATACCGATACCTACAAAATCCCCTTTCATACTCTCATTCACCTGCTGTAATTCACTCGGTGGAATATACACGGAATGCGGATCGAGATTCTCCAGAATTCCATTTACAGTAACTTCAACAATAGAATCGGTATTTATAGGATCTACGTACTCATAGTCGATGTAATCAATGAGCCGGTTGAGTTTTTCTTTCTTAGAGTTTCCCCCTAGAATGTTGGTGGGATTGTTGCTGTAATTAAACTGGCTGCCAATGTAGATGCCTAAAGCAACAGCCACGCAGAAGAATATGGGCAGGTATTTTTTTTGGTAACCTCCCATTATTCGTCAATATTTTCAATACAAGCTACCTGTACTCCCGCGCGTTTTAAGAAATCAATTCCGCTGGGATCTTTATAGGCTTTATTAAAAACCACCCGTTTGATACCCGCCTGGTGCACCAGTTTACTGCATTCGGTACAAGGAGACAAGGTAATGTAAAGGGTAGCCCCTATACAAGCCTGTGTAGATGAAGCTACTTTGAGTATTGCATTAGCTTCCGCATGAAGCACATACCACTTGGTATACCCCTCTTCATCTTCACATACATTTTCAAAACCCGTAGGGGTGCCGTTATATCCGTCAGAGATGATCATCTTATCCTTAACGATAAGCGCGCCCACTTGTTTTCTTTTGCAGTAAGAAAGTTTTGCCCATTCGCGTGCCATACGTAAATAAGCGATATCGTACGTGTGTTGTTTATCTGAAGTGATTGAAGACATATATTTATAAAACCGTACTTGAAGCACAAGCTGTTAAGCTTGCGAAGATAAAAAACTTAAGGCGCTTCTCACCCGCTAAAAATTGCTTTACCACGGATAATTAGCCATTAACATCGGGATTACCATACCGATGACCACTGCTGAAATAAACAAACACCAGTCTCTTCTTGAAAATCTAAAGATCGTCTGACAGATAAAACCAAAGATCAAAACAACCAATACAATGATGATTTGAGCAGCTTCGATACCCAATCCAAATTCTAACAGCGGTAAAATTTTACTTGATAAATGCGCGGTCAAAGATTTAAAAAAGGACGAAAAACCTAAGCCGTGTATAAGCCCAAAGAAAAGTGCTGTAATAAACAATACTCCTAACTTATCTTTATGAGCTCCTCTGCCGGCAGTAAACACATTGTATAATGCCGAAACAAAAATAGTAACCGGTATTAAGAACTCTATAATCCCCCGATCTACACTAACGACGCCATAAACAGCCAGTATCATTGAAGTCATATGACCTACCGTAAATAAAGTAACCATTAAAAGAACGCGCCTCCAGTCTTTAAAGACATAAGGCACCGTTAGTACAATTAGAAATAAAACATGGTCGTAAGCTTTGTAATCTAATACATGCTCTAGACCTATTTTGAAATAAAACCAAAAATCTGACATAGGGACAACTTGCAATTTCACCAAAACTACAATTATTTCCCAAAGTTGCTGTGTTAAACGTTAAACTATGTCTAAACAGAAATCTAAAAAATTAAGGCTTTCGTAATTTCATTTTTTAAAATCAAACCTATGCATCGCTTCTTCAAACTTATAGCGCCCCTGTTTTTCACGCTCGCATTAATTAGTTGTGGTGCAACACCCGGGTTTACCTCCAGCCAGGATACAACACTACCTAATGCACCGGATTACACCTACATAGATACTAAAGGCAATGTGTATGCTATCAGTACCAAAAAGCTCATTTATGATCCGGTTTCTGAAGACAACACCATAGACGGTCTGGATGATGAAGGCAGGCATCTGGAGTTGAATATAGCGCTTAATGATTATGCAAAAATGGCTGCCGCTTGTGAGCAACAGTTAAAAAGTCCTCAAAAAGAACTTCCTGCAAATTACAACGGTTATGTGATACCCACATTAACCAGAAAGACTGCTGAAGAAACTGAAAAAATTGACCTCAGTATCAAAGCGGTAGACGAACTCGATTATATCATAAAACCCTTTTTAAAAGATGAATAAACCCAAAAACCCCATACTCAAAAAAGGGTTTGAGTTTTTCATCTTTATGAAAAAAACCTATCTGGCCTGGGATCGCAATGATCCATTTGCTAAAAGTGCCATTATTGCCTATTACACCTTGTTCTCACTACCTTCACTGCTCATGATTGTGACATCGATCGCAAGTGCCTTTGTGGGTACAAAAGCAGTACAGGGACGCATTCACGATGAAATCGCACGCTTTATCAGTCCGGAAGTCGCTATTTCTATTGAAGAAATGATAGGCAATGTCACCTTACAAGATGATAACTGGATTACGCTGATCATCAGTATCGCCGCATTAATTTATGGTGCTACCGGGGTATTTTTTCAAATGAAGAAGACGATGAATACCATCTGGAATGTTACCGAAAAAAACCAAAACTTCAAACGCATGCTTATCAACCGGGCTATCGCTTTTGGGATGGTTTTGGTATTGGGTTTTATGCTTTTAGTAGCTTTCGTCGTAACCGTTTTATTGAATTTACTCACCGATTATCTCGCTGAGTTTGCTCCCGTAATTACTGTTGTTTTTGCTGACGTATTAAGATTCTTGGTATCCTTTGTATTCATCGCTTCGTTGTTTGCTGCAATCTTTAAAATTCTGCCTGATGTAAAAATGGGCTACAAAACCACTGTTCTGGGCGCCAGCATAACTGCAATTTTATTTCTCATTGGGGAAAGCCTCTTAGGCTATTACTTTTCAAGCAGCAACCCCGCTTCGGTTTATGGCGGTGCCGCGTCTATTGTACTTATGCTGCTCTGGGTAAACTACACCTGCCTGATCTTGTTTTTTGGTGCTGAAATCACCGTGCAATATGCCTTGGTTAAAAAGCATAAGATCGTACCGAGTAAGCACGCAGAATTTGCGCATACCGAAGAAACCAAAGCCCTGCGCGAAAAACAAAAACAGCTTGATGCCGATAAAAAAAAAGCAATCGAATTAGCAAATAATCCTGAAGAACCCAAGGATACTACTTCATAACCTTACGAATCAAGCACACATAAACCGGAAAGTGGTCGCTGTAGCCACCGGTGTAACTTCCGTTAGCAAAACTTCTAAAAGGGTAGTCTTTGTAAGGCCCTGAGGGTGTCTGTAAAAACCGCTTGTTAAAAATACCCGCTTTATAATATTGAAAGCTATCGTAGTCTTTTTTTAGCCAGGCCGAAGACACTAAGATCTGATCAAAAAGATTCCAGCTGTCCCGATACGCAAGCGTGCCCAGACCCTGCTTTGCTAAAGCTTCCATAGGATTATAAACATCTTTAAGTCCCACATGTTTCAGCTTTGCCTTTGCTTTTAAACCCTTTTTCACACTCTTGTTTTTAGGATCATCATTAAGATCACCCATCGTAATGATTTTAGCATAGGGTTCCTGACTCCATATCGAATCAATAATCTTTCTGTTCAAAACCGCCGCCGCAACACGTCTGGGTCGGGTGCGCGCTTCTCCTCCGCTTCGGGAAGGCCAGTGATTTACGATAATATGCACGCGCTCTCCCACAAGATTACCGCTCACTAACAATTGATCACGGGTATAAATACGCTTGTTTTCACGCTCCGGATCAAAGAGTTTCAACTCATAAGCTTTACTGCTAATGGGTTGAAATAACTTTTTATCATAAAGTAAACCTACATCTATGCCCCGCCGGTCGGGAGAATCATAATGTACGATTCCATACTCCTTTTGTTGTAAAACCGATTGACTAACCAGATCTTCAAGCACCTTGCGGTTTTCGATCTCCGCGACTCCCAATAGTGCCGGTCCATTTTCAGCTTGCGGAGGTCCTATTTGCGCAATTACCTCAGCCATTTTTGAAAGCTTATCTGTATAAATAGCTTCCGTCCACCGGTCTTTGCCTTCGGGAGTACGATCGTCATCAAAGGTTATGGGATCATTTTCGGCATCAAAAAGGTTTTCCAAATTGTAAAAAGCAATTGTAATCAGCTGATAATCTTTATGCTCCTGACTAAAAACCCACAGATTTGGGTTAAGAATGAACACAATAAGAACACTTAATCGAGTTTTTGACATAACACAACTAAAATCAGACTGTTAAGTTAAACAAATTTTTAATTTAGAACTGTACGCCCCCTCTGAAAAAACCAATAATTCTTTTTCACTGTGTACAAAACCATCTTTTTTATAACGCTAGTATTCAGCATAGAAACAAGTATTGCTCAGGAGATTCGCATTCGCGGAAATCTTAAAGACGCAACAACAGCTGCTGCTATTCCAGAGGTCGTGATCCGTATTTTAAAAACTGACTTAAGAACCTTAAGCAACGCAAACGGAAGCTTTGTGCTAGAAGGCAAGCTCCCGGAAGGAGATCAAACCTTAGTGTTCTCAAAACAAGGCTATCTCGAGCTTCGGTTACCGGTAATGCTACATACAGATCAAGACTTGTATTTAGAATACATTCCATTAGAAGTAGATCTCGCTGAGGCTAATCAAAATCTCACCTTGATCAGTCTTTCCGATATGCAGCTCAACGAAGATGAAGCAGCTCGTGACAATGTCGTTTCCGGACTTTTAGGTGCTACGAATGATGTATTTAGTAATGCAGCGGCTTTTGACTTTAGCGCTACCTTTTTTCGGCCCCGTGGTTTGGACAGCAAGTACAGCAGGGTGCTTATAAACGGTATTGAACTCAACAAATTCAACACCGGAAGACCGCAATGGAGCAATTGGGGCGGACTCAACGACGTGATGCGCAATCGGGAGTTCAGTCAGGGAATTGCTGCTAATGACTATACTTTTGGTGGTCCCGCAGGTACACTTCATTTTAATATGCAAGCCTCATCCTATCGCCGTGGTGGTCGAATCTCGTATGCGTATGCTAACCGCACCTATACCGGCAGAGCAATGGCAAGTTACACTAGCGGAGTCACCCAATCAAATTGGGCATATTCCGTTTTAGCTTCACGCCGCTTTGGACAACAAGGCTATGTTGACGGGACACTTTATGATGCCAATTCGCTATTTATTGGGATTGAAAAAATCCTTTCAGAACAACACAGCCTCAACTTGTCGGTATTGTATACGCCCAATCGCCGCGGAAGAGGCACTGCACTAACTCAGGAACTCATCGATCTAAAAGGAAACAGATACAATCCCAATTGGGGATTTCAAAATGGCGAGCTGCGCAATGCCCGACTCAGAGAGATCCAAGAGCCTGTTGCTATTTTGACGCATAACTGGAAGCTTCATAAAGAAAGTACCTTGACAAGCAGTTTGGCCTATCAGTGGGGAAAAACAACAAACTCACGCATCGATTACACCGGAAGTACGCTTGTGATCAATTCTAACGGTCAGGAAAGTTTTTTAGGCGGTTCCCGCAATCCTGCACCCAATTATTACCAGAATTTACCCAGTTATTTCCTACGGTTTGAAAACCCCACAGCTGCACACTATCAACAAGCTTATTTAGCTCAAGAAGAATTTACAGCAAAGGGTCAGTTGGATTGGGATGCTTTGTATGAAGCCAATCAAACCGCTGCAGCAACCGGACTCAACACCATTTACGCCGTACAAAATGATGTAAACCGAGATCGCTTAATTCAAGCCTCAAGTATATTACATACCCGTTTTTCTGAACATCTTGATCTGGATGCTCGTATTGGAATTTCTCAGTTGAACAGCGAGAATTATGCAGAACTTGACGATCTATTAGGTGGAAGTGTCTGGCTCGATATAGACAGTTTTGCAGAAGATGATAATACCACCGGAGGCGATCTCGCACAAAGCGACCTACAGCATCGCAACAGACTGGTTACTGCAGGAGATCGTTACAAATACAATTATTCGATTAACGCTTTTAAAGCTTCCGCGTTTGCACAACTTCAAGGTACTTACAACCACTTTGATTACTATACTGCTCTGCAAATTGCGCAAACCAACTATCATCGAGAAGGTTTGTATGAAAACGGATATTATCCCGGTGCAGAATCCTTAGGCAAAAGTGAAGCAGCAGATTTTACGACTCTCGATGCCAAAGGTGGATTCACGTATAAATTCAACGGGAAACATTTCGCACAATTCAACGCCGGATTTCTGGCTCAACCGCCTACTACAAACACGGTATTTACCAATGCCAGGCAAAACAATGCTGTTATAAAAAACCCTTCCGCAGAAAATATACTGAGTTTGGATGCCAGTTACATTTACCGAAGTGCATCGCTTAAAGCACGATTAACAGGCTACTATCTCAACTTTACCAACGGAAGCGAAGTCTCGTATTTCTACACGCAGTCTTTACAAAATCCCGCAATAGAAAACGGTAATGCTCTGGTACAAGAAATCACGACCGATATCTCCCGTCAGAACTTAGGGATTGAACTGGGTGCCGAATTCAAAGTACTGCCTACCCTCTCATTTAAAGCTGCAGCTGCCCTAAGTCAAAACACCTATACAAACGATCCCAAGGTTTATTACACGACTACCTTAGCTGAGGAGCCTATCGCCTTTGGCGATGGGTATGTTAAACTTAAAAATTATCACGTTTCCGGCGGACCAGAGCAGGCATTGCAAATAGGTTTTGATTATCGCGATCCGGATTTCTGGTGGCTGGGCGGCAGTTTAAATCGGTTTACAAATGCCTATGTCGATGTGAGTTATCTGCGCCGGTCTGCTGCTTTCAGCTCAGATTATGACGGACTCCCGTTAACTGATTACAATCCTGAAATTGCAAAACAATTGCTTCAACAAGAACAACTCGACTCCTATTATTTAATCAATCTCGTGGGTGGAAAATCGTGGCGCATAAAAGACTATACCCTTGGCTTTTTTGCTTTGGTCAATAATCTGTTGAACACGCGGTATAAAACCGGTGGTTTTGAAGATTCCCGTATCGGCGATTACCGAAGCCTTCAGGAGGAACAAAATAGGGGAACTCCCTTGTTTGGAAACCGCTACTTTTTAGGCTACGGAACAACAGTTTACGCCAATTTTTACATTCGATTTTAATAGTCCGCTTTAGCGGAAGCAAAAATAAAAGCATTATGAAAACACGTTCCTTTTTAAGTTTTATACTCCTTTTTAGCACACTGAGCTGTGTCACCAATGAATTTGAGGTCCCGGATACGTCCACAACAGCAGTCATTCCGGAAGGTACAGAAGTAAGCATCACATCTGTGATCAATAATCTTACACAGAGCACAGAACCCATTATAGAGTATGAAGATTCAGACACCTACCTCACCGGTTATGTAATTAGCAGTGATGTTGCCGGTAATTTTTACCACGAACTGGTCATACAAGATGCTGCTGAGAATCCACAGCGTGGAATCACGATTCAGCTGAATCAAAACGCCATCTACACCGTATTTGAACCCGGTCGTAAAGTCTATGTCTATCTTGACGAGCTCGCCGCTACTACTGAAAATGGAATTGTACAGTTGGGTGTACGAGACGGCAACGGAATAACTGAAATTCCGAATTCCTTAATTGGCAAACACGTACTACGAACACCTGAAGTTGCCACACTAGTCCCATTACCTATTTCAATCACTGACTTTTCTGAAGCGTATGAGAACTTGTTGATCAGTCTTGAAAATGCACAGTTTAATCGGGATGAGGTTTTAGACGAATCTATAAAAACATTTGCCGGTGAAGTGACCGATGAATTTGACGGTATCCGGTTGTTAGAAACCTGTGATACAAAAGGCAGAACATTGGTAAGCACCAGTACGTTTGCTAAGTTTAAATCCGTCGAACTTCCCACGGGAAGCGGAAACATTCAGGGGATATTGAGTCGGGATTTTTACGATGATTTTTACATCATTCGCATCAACACTACGGCGGCTCTTAGTTTCACCAATACCCAGCGGTGTGATCCTGATGAACTCAAATGCGGTCTTGCAGAAGTTCCGGGAGCAACACTTCTTTTTGAAGATGACTTTAGCGAGCAATCTCGTAACAATCCCATAGAAGGAAACGGTTGGACTAATTTTATAGAGTATGGAATTCAGGCCTGGGAAGCCTATACCGCGAGTGGGAATAATGCTTCGCAGGGAGTTTCTGCACGTATAGACTCGTATCAATCTGGTGATGCACTGAGTGTTTGTTGGTTGGTCACACCGGCAATTGATTTAGCTTCTAACACCCATGTGAAAATCAGGTTTGAAACCAGCAGCAGCTTTGCAGATGGTAGTGATCTTGAAATATTGTTCAGTTCAGATTGGGATGGGGATACAGCAACTATCACACAGGCTACCTGGCTTGTTCTGGGGGATGCTTTTGTAATTCGCAATCAGGATTTCTTTGGGGATTGGTACAGCTCGGGCATTGTAAATTTATCCTGTGCTACCGGCGAGACCGGCTATGTCGCTTTTAAATATACAGGCAGTACGCAGGATGACTTTGACGGCACCTATCAGCTTGACAACATAAGTATTACAGCAGACTAAGCAATAAAAATGCTATTTTTAGGAATCTAAAACAGTACATTTTGATCAAAACTACCCTACTCAGTTTACTTTTTATTGGTTGTATTGCCTGTAATTCTAAAAAAGAAGCCCCTCAAAAACTCCAACAATTTACAACAGAACAAGCTCAACGCATAATGGCCGCAGACTCGATTACTCCGATGCGTGTCTTTAAAATCACCAAAGAAAGTGACTCGCTGTTGCTACGCACTCCTAGTGAACAAGTAGTGGTAGATCCTAACGACACCATTCTTAAAAACCTCATCGATCGTATGTATGCTACGGTGCGGGACAGCCTTTCTTTAGGTGCCGGTATCGCCGCCCCACAAGTAGGAATTTTAAAAAAAATCGCTTGGGTACAACGTTTTGACAAAGAAGGTTTTCCTTTTGAAGTCATTATCAATCCTGTCATCAAACAGTATTCTAAAAAGAAACAAGATTGCCCCGAAGGTTGCCTGTCTATTCCCGGTCGTCGCGATACATTATCATCCAGAGCTTATGCAATTCTTGTAGAATATGATAAGCCTGATGCTTCTCATGAAATAGAAATGGTTGAAGATTTTACGGCGGTAATTTTTCAGCATGAAATTGATCACCTCAACGGTATTTTATACCTCGATCATTTAAAACAAGAAGTAAAAGATGCCCAAGGCCTGATGACCTTAGATAGCCTTTCGAATTAAAATACCGGTTAACGGGTATAAAACTTCTCATGCGCTTTCTTTAAATTTAAATCTAACTAAAAATGAATTCAATATGTCACTTGATTACGATGGAATAGAAGGACTTGTTTATCTTGGAAACGGCTCTGAAAAGTATCAACAATTAGTTTATGCATCATCACTTTACGGAACCTTTTTTGCTGTTTACGGAAATTTTAAAGTCGAAGATAATGGTTCAGATGGTTTAAAAATAGCCAGGGCTACTTTCAGATTGGTGAATTATAAAGGAATATTAGACATTGGTTTACGCAAGGTTAAGTTCAACAAGGAACGTCAAGAATGTGAATTAAAAATTCAGGCACTTAAACAAAGTAAGGAATGTACCTTAGAAAATTTTGTAATTGATCCTACAGAAAAACTGAGGTTTATAAGAAACTTATCTAAAGTTTCCAGCAAAGAAAAATATATTCACGATGATGAGTTTTATTACAGAGATGGGGATTTTAAGATGAACAAACCCCCTTATGACTTACTCAATAACGACAATTGTGGTGATATCGAGAAATGCATACAAAGTAAAGTGCCTTACGAACTTGACGCAATAGATAAAGCTCCCGGCGGACGCTGTATGCTATCAGAACTTAAAGTTTTGATTTAATGATTCGTTTGCTGCCTAAACTTTTTTGCTTTTTAGTATTTAGTCTTTCATTTGGGCAGCAAACCAAAAATTCTAAGTTTAATGCCTATTTCCAGTTTTTAAAGGAACTTGAAAATCAAAAAGCGATCTCCCAAATCAGCGGGGTTAAGGACACCATATATAGTGTGCCGCTTAAAACTTTTGCAAATATCACCTATCAGGGTTTTACCGGTGATGCTTCAGAATACCAGCAACTTTGCAGAGAACGAGAAAGCAAAAATCCTTTTTTAAATACAATCTACCTGCTCAACACCGGGTATTTTGAATTTTACTTTTCGCAAGATCGCACAGCAGCCTACCCCTATTTTTATGCTGCATTAAAGAGTGCAGCTATTACGAAGTATAAACCCCTTCAACGTCGTGTATTACGTGCTATTTTACAATATTTTCATCATGAAATTGCCCGAAATAACAATAATTATCAGGTTTTTTTAGATCAATATAAAGATCTTATTGAGGATATTCACGATCAGGTTTATTTTCAAGTTTATGAAGTGATTTTTTATTCTTCGGTACTAGAGATCAAATCGGTTTATCATAAAAAAGCAGCTCAATTAGAGAGTTTAATTCCGCAGCTTGAAACCAATTGTAAACTCTTACCAAAGCTTTACTTAGAAGTCGCTTTATTTTATGAATTGAATGAGAAGTATGATAAGTCTGCCACGTTTTATCAAAAGGTTTTTAATGAAGGAAAAAACATTCCTTATTATACTGACAGTCGGTTTTCTGCAATGACAAAGTTGGCCTATCTGGAACATCTAAAAGGAAAATCTAATCTTGCAATTGAAAAGCTAAAAGAAGTTGCGTGTTGCTATAATCCACAAGATTCTTTAAAAAACACTTTTTTTGTTGAATATTATCTTTCTAAGTTTTACGAAGCTATACAAGAAGATTCATTGGCTTTAGCGCATTACAAAGCCCATGTTGAAGCCGGACATAACATCAACTTCAGGGATAATACTTTAGAAATATCCCGACTTCAGGTTGAGCTAGAAACCGAAAAAAAAGCTAATGATCTATTGCTAGAAAGGCAAGCTAAAAAGCGCTTTCTGCTAATTACTCTAGGACTTTTGGCGCTGCTTTTTATTCTAATTCTTATTGGTTATCTAGTCATCACAAACAGCAAAAAACGGCGTAAACTGGCTGAACAACAAAATGAACTGGAGAAAGAACGCGTAAAAAACCTGTTAAAAGAGCAAGAACTTGCCAGTGTAGATGCGATGATTGCAGGTCAGGAAAAAGAACGCACCCGTATTGCCGGTGAATTGCACGATGACTTGGGCGCTTTAATGACTAACGTCCGCCTTCATTTTGAGTCTTTAAAGTCTTCGAGAGCTCCAGATCTTTTTGAAAAGACCGATGAGCTTCTAAACGAAGCCTATCAAAAAGTACGAAGCATCGCTCACGCTAAAAATTCTGGAGTTATCGCCAATCAAGGCTTGCTTAAAGCGGTAAAAGAATTGGCTCAAAAAGTTTCCCAGTTAAACGGACTCGAAATTGAAGTGGTAGATCACGGGATGACCAATCGTTTAGAAAACACTCTTGAAATCAGCATCTTTAGAATCATACAAGAATTAATCACCAACATCATCAAACATGCTCAGGCTAACAGCGTGACTATTCATCTTATCAATCACGGTGACACGTTAAATATTATGGTTGAAGATGATGGGGTCGGCTTTGAAACACGACACGTAATTAAAAGATCATTAGGTATGGGAATCAGCAATATAGACCGCCGCGTAGAACATTTAAATGGTAGCTTAACACTAGAGTCTGAACCCGGAAAAGGAACCACAGTTATAATAGATATACCCTTATGATACGATTAGGAATAGGTGAGGATCATCAGTCATTAATAGATGGCATTCAACTTCTTCTACAAGAAGAACCACACATAGAGCTTGTTTGCAGTGCAAATAATGGAGAACAATTAGTTGAAGTTGTACGTAAATACCAGCCTGATGTACTTATTACCGACATACGCATGCCTAAAATGGATGGTATACAAGCTACAAAAACTATAAAAGAAGCATTTCCGGATATCGCTGTCATAGCCTTTACGATGTTTGATCAGAATGATGCTGTACAACAAATGCTTGATGCAGGTGCATCAGGGTATATTCTAAAAAATTCAAGTTTACAAACACTAAAGAAAGCAATAGAAACTGTTGCTGCAGGAGAACGTTTTTTTGACTCACAAATTGATCAGAGTACCTTTAATTCAGAGAATAGTAGAACTTCTAAAAATGGTTTACTTACTAAACGTCAACTTGAAATACTACGTCTTATCGCTCAAGGTAAAACCTCTCGTGAGATCGCAGATGATTTATTTATAGGGGTACATACTGTAGATACGCATCGTAAAAACATGATGCGCATTTTAGAATTAAAAGGAAAAGGAGAACTTTTAAGATATGCGCTTGATAAAAAGTATGATTTCTAATTCTAAATAAATACAAACTTAAGCTGGCAATTTCTATCACAGATTTGGGAACTTTAAATTATGATAACAGTACGATTACTACATACAATGTAACCGGCACAGCAGACGCTCAAGACTTTGAAGATGTAGAAACGGTTTAGATAAAAACTACTCAGTAATTAAAACCCTAGAAACCGTTAAAATAAAGCTACTTAGTGCCTTACATTTAATGGCAGATTATCATTTGAAAACAAGTTCTACCTCAATTTACAGACTTCATTATCTCTGCTTTCAAAAGATAAAGAGCGCGCAAACCACATTACAAATACACTAACCCTATCTCCAAGATTAGAGCCTGAATGGTTTAGCGTTTATAGCCCTGTATGTGTAAAACAATATGCTGGTTTTGCTTGGGTTTTTGGCCTTAGGGCCGGCCCGTTAACCCTAGGCTCTGTCACTGCTATCACCAATTTAATCTCCTCAAACTCTAAGGCCGCAACGTCTATTTTAGCTTAAAAATCCCTATTTCTCAATAAGACTTTATTTATTTCAATTAGCCATTCATTTTGAAAACGCTTCAGACATGCTGAAGTGTTTTTTATTTCTACCTTTACCCTCTAATATTTAGTATATGGCTTTATCTAACAACGATATCTTTAAAAAACTACGTGTAGCCCTTAAACTACGTGATGATGACATTGTAAAAATTTGTGCTTTAGTAGATTTTGCAGTGACTAAAAGTGAACTGGGTGCCATATTCAGAAAAGAAGACCACCCTAAATATGTAGCATGTGGCGATCAATTTCTACGGAATTTTCTTAACGGACTCGTCATTCATATGCGCGGTCCTATGCCCGAAAAAAAAGCCGGTAAACCGGCCCTTAAAAAAGACGGGGATAAAAAGAAAAATAGTAAGAAGAAAGATTCTCCTAATAAAGCGGATTAATCTTACATCTTAAAAATCGTATATACCGGAAAGTGATCACTCAAACCGCCCAGATATTTATCTCCGGCGTATGTACGTAGCGGATTACCTCTATATTTACCTTCTTGCTCTTTTAAATACTCCGGATTGTAAATCGCTGACTTTTCATATTCAATGGGATTGTCATAAGCCTTCATCCAGTTGGGCGAAAGGATGATCTGATCAAACAAATACCAGTCTCCTCGATGGGTTAGCGACCCCGCATAGCGCGTTAATAAAAACACCATAGGATTGTAAAAATCAATGGAAACCAAATGATCGCGAACTGAAATACTTTGAGGATTGTCATTAAAATCTCCCATAATGATGATTCTTGCTTCCGGCTCTTTAGTCTGAATTTCTGCGATAATTTCCCGGTTACGTTCTGCTGCTGCAATACGCTTAGGCTCTGAAATCGTCACCCCTTCTCCACGAGAAGGCCAGTGGTTTATTAAAACATAAACCTGCTCCCCTTTAAACAACCCAGATACATAAAGAATATCACGGGTATAATCGCGCACGCCCTGATCTGTATGGAGATGTAACGAGTAGCTTCGTGTTTCTAAAACTTCAAAATGTTGTTTATCATAAATCAAAGCGGTGTCTATGCCGCGCTCATCAGGGGAGTTATGGTGTACAAAATCATAGTTCAGATCTTGCAAGGCTTCGGTTTGAAGTAAATCATTCAGCACCTTTTTGTTTTCCACTTCGGCCACACCTACCAGCACCGGACTCATACTGGTCTCTTCCTTTCCAATTTCAGCAATAACGACTCCAAGACCCTTTACTTTTTCCGCATAGCGCGAAGCATCCCAGTTTAGAGCTCCTTGTGGTGTAAAATCATGATCCAGAATGTTAGGGTCATTAATGGTGTCAAAAAGGTTTTCGAGATTGTAAAAAGCAACGCAGATTTTATTTTGAGGCATTATTTAGTTTTAAAAACTCAATTCTAGAGTTTGTAAGAAACCTTAAAAATAAGGGTTCTGGGCTGAATAAACGTACGCTGATCTGTAATTAGAAACTGACTGAAGGAATTGCTCGCACGAAAACGAATGTCAAAAATATTCTGTGCCTCGATCTCAAAGCCCCAGGCGCTTCCCTCCTTTTGGTAAAACAGACTCGCTCCGGCCTCCTGAAAGCGATTGATCTGATTTTGAGTTTGATTCTCGTAATACGTAAACTCATAACTCGCTTTTAAAATAAAGTCTTCTAAAAAATCATAATCCAGATAGGCAAAGGGTGTTATCCGCTGAAAATTACTATCAAAAGTATCTGATCTGAAATCACTAAAACTATGTCGCAATCCGGCTTCTAAGTTAGGCCAATCGTCAAAAGAAGTTTCAGTTTTGAAATTGTAACTATAATTCACCGAATTATAAGCAAGCGTCTCATTATTTACAATTCTTGAGTAATCTGAAAGGTTTAAATTTCCGCCTATTGTAAACCGGTAATCGCTAATTTTTTTAGAAAATGACGTATTAGCACTATAGCTATTTTCAGGAAGATTTGTATAAATCAATGTGTTGATCTGATCTATTCCTTCAATCTGTGTGATGTTGCGAATAGAGCTTTCCTGGTGGCGATAACTCAACCCGGCGTTCATAAAAATACCGCGGTACAGACTGAATTTAGAATAGAACAGCGATGCGCTGTGTGAGAGTTGATTTTCAAGGTTTTCATTTCCACTAAACAAGCCGTTAAAGCTACTTAGGCGCAGACGATTTGCCAATTGCGAAGCATTGCCAAACTGTGATTGCCTGTTGTATTTCAATCTTAATTTTTCTCCGCTATTCATTTTCCACTCTACCAGTAATTCTGGTAGTAAAACTGCTTTGCCAGCTCCTACTTCCCGAGTTTCAAATTGATCTACCGTCCAGAAATAATAGTGATAAAACAATCCCGGCTTAACTATAAAGTTATCAGCTTTTGCCTTGTACTGAAACCCAAAATAGCTATCACTCAACTTAAAAAGCAAGTCGTTATTAAAGCCACTGTCTGTAAAATCGACCAAGTTCCCACCATTTAATTGTTGGGTATCTCGCGTATTGTATGTTTGATGCGTGACGTTTATACCTGCTTCAGGATAAATGTGGTGAAAGCGGTGTAACACCCAGTAGTGCTTTGCATTGATATTGAAATCATACTTTATAGACCGCGTAGTTTGGAGCAAATTATAGGTATCATCTTCTGTATTAAACGGAATGATACCAGAAAAAACAGGACGGTTAAAAAGCCAGTCGCGGTCATTCTCATTCCGGCTGTATTGAAAGCCGGCCTCTACTGTGCTGGTATGTTTGTAGGAGAATTGACGGTTAAAACTCAACTCCGTTTTAAAATCTAAAGACTGCGGTTGAGTTTGGGTATCTACAAAGGTATTTTGATCAGGGGTTTGAGACAGCACGCGATTCAGTCCGTCTCCTTTGCTAGTTTTTAAGTAGCTTGCTGCATAAAGATCGGTACCGCTGTCTGGAATATACCGTAAGCGTATCTTATTGAGCGTAAACAAAAGATTGTTATTGATTGTAGTCGTTCGGTTTTCTTCCTGAAGATTTCCGGTTAAGTAAGTAAAATCACTCTCGTTGCGGGCTTCGAGTTTTCCGTTAGAGACAATAGAGTAGGCATCAAGATCTGTCGCTTTACTGAGTTCTTGCGAAATGCTGAAAGCTCCAAATTTATTTTTATTGTAGACAAAATCATCGTTGTTTAAAAACTGTGCAAAATCATCATTGCGCAGGTTAAAATAGGCCGAAGGATCTTTGCTCAACAAACTGAAACCGCCTTCAAAATTGATGTAATCACTCAGGGAAAATGACTTTTGACCGATGTTATTAAAATCACCAATGGCATTCACCGCCGTTTTTGAAGAGTAATAAAACAAATTGGGGTGTATCAAGTACCGATCTTCAAGTCCACCACCAACTTCGATATCTCCAAAGGCAAACTTCTTTTTACCTTCTTTAAGCTTGATATTTAGCACCATCTTATCGCTATCGCTCAAACCTTTTAAAAAGGCAACTTCGTTATAATTATCAATAGCCTCAACCTCGTCAACTGCATCTGCGGGAATGTTATTTACGCCCAATTTCTCGTCACCGGTAAAAAAATCTTTACCTTCTACCATAAGCTTGGTCACCTCTTTACCATTTACCGTTGCATTACCATCACGATCAATCACAACCCCAGGTAACTTTTTGAGCACGTCACGCAGTTTACGCTCTTCTCCTGTTACAAAGTTATCGGTACGGTACGTTATGGTATCTTCACGCACTTTTACCGCCAGACGCTGTTTGATTACGATTTCTCCAAGCTGATCGCTTAAGGGTTTCATCACAAAATCACGGGAGACATCCTGAGATAGGTTTATAGTATCTGTGATCTTTGTAAACCCCATATAGCTCACTTCTACCCGATAGGGAATCCCTTTTTCTAAACGCAGCTTGTATAGCCCCTGCGGACTCGATATCGCAAAACTGGTTTGCGCTCCATCTGTCTGTGGAAATGCTAAAATATTGGCGTTAGGCAGCGGCTGATTTAAAGTGTCTTTTACAGCGCCTGAAAGCTGGGTGTTTTGGGCATGGCAGAAGGATAAACCTACTAATGCTAGTAAGATCGTTTTATACCATTTTCTAACTATACCTCTTTGTACTTTCAATAAGATTAAATTGTGATTATTTGATCCATTTAATTTTTAAAGAATTCTTTTGTTTTGTTGGTCAATTTTTTAATCTCGTCATTATATTCCTCTTGTGATATCATTCCTTTTTCGTCAGGTTTAGTAAAATCTAATGTAGTCACTTCTTGTATATTTTTTAATCGTAAAATATAGCCAATATTAGATTTCACCTGTACTTCCACTATCAATCCCGGCAAGCCTTCAAAGTCGGCAGGCCCTGTATTATATGGTAATTCAGGAACGTACCAAGCCTCAATGGGAAACTCAAAAGACCCTTTGGAGTTTATAACTGTTTTAGATGAAGTAGCTTTGAATGCCTCAAGATTATTAATGATCTTTTTTTCGGCACTTAATTTCCAATCGTACCGTCCTAGCGTATCCTTTACAGTGAAATCCTCGTTGAAGGCTGAAAACTTTTCGATCAAATAACCCTTATTAGTATCCATATACACATCATGATTAAGATTATATAGACTGGTTGCCAAGACGCTCATAGAAGCTGCTTGCGCATCATTGGGCATATCCTCTTCTACATCATATACTGAATGATACCCCTCAATTCGTAGCTTTGGTTTTTTCTCCGGCAGCGTTTTTGCTGCACGGGTTACCATATTCCAAAAACCAATTTCTTTTTGTAGTTTTTGATCCTTATTTTCAATGGCAATCACTTCATAATCTACTATGAGTGCTTTTTGCGAAAACGTGTTAGAACACAGTAGCAATGAAAACAAGAGTATTATACTAAATTTCATATTTTAAAAAATTTAAAAAAAAGGATATATTCACAAATATATCCTTTAAGATTACTGTAAAATCACATTAAGTGAATTCCTAAGTTTTCCTATTGATCCTCCTCACAAGCATCAATTACAGCAAGAGCTATTGCAGCCGCCTGCTCTTCTGACGTGCCATTTGCTATGGCTGCATCATAAGCTGCATCTCCTTGAGTTTGACAACTTGCAAAAGCAATAACATTAACAGTTAGAAAGACAAAAAACGTTAAATAAACTTTTTTCATAATAAACGAAATTTTTAATAGTTAAAAAAATAATTTGGTTTCGAAACATTATAAAGTTAACTATCCAAATATGTTTAAGGCATTCAAAATCCCTACTTGTAGTATGGCTTTTGCTTTTTAAAAAACCCGCGATTCTTAGCATTCAAAATAAGCTCATGATCAGATTGACCTTCAACTTCTAAAAGCGGTTTAAGGTTACGGTTTCTTTTCTTTACACCGGCTTTAGATAAAAGTAGAATAGCTGGCAGCTCTACCATTTTAGTTCCTACCTCTGCGAAACAATGCATTCCACTCAGATAATGAGATTAACTCTTCGTCAGTGTCAATAAAATCTATTTCACGCTCATCATCAAATAAACGTATCTCTGAAGCCCTAAAAATAAATACTTCAGTTTTTAGCTCTAAGATTAATCCTCCTGCCCCAGAATAGTTTGCCGGGCCGTAATTAAAAGGAAGAGATGTTGCTACCCAAGCTTCAATAGGAATTGATTTTTCATTTTCCAATTTCTTTATTGCTAAGGCTTTATAACAAGTATATTGCCCTATTTGCTTTGTTTCGTCAAGAATTTTCCATTCAAAAGCTGGATATTCTTCTTTGACAAGATATTCTGTATTTTCAAAGTGAACCTGTCGTATTACACTTTTTGACGGTACTCTGTATAAAATATACCATTTGCATCAGCTGACATAGCCACATCATTAGAGGTGTTACGATCGTCAATTGACATTGTCTGTAAAACCTTAAACATAGAATTAATATGATTAAACTCTAACATAAATTGGGTAGAGGAATAGGCCTGTTTTAACTTTATCAATTCATTTTTCATATAATCTCTCATAGAAATATTGACTGACTTCAATTCAAAGGCACTTTCCGGCATTAGTATTTTATATTCTACCCTGCCACTTTTGACCTGCGCGATACATCCATAGGAAACAGCAAAAATTAGTATTAAAAAAAAACCTTGCTTATATTAGGCTATTTGCTCAATCTAATTCTTCAAGTAGCTTTTATACTTCGCGTTAGCCTCTTCCTGCGTAATTATTTTATATTTAGGTATATTAATCTCAACTGCTTCATCTCCATTTATTGTGATATCTGTAGCCTTAAAAACTAAATCCTCTCCTACTTGAACTTCTAGAATAAGTCCGGGAAGACCGCTGTATAAATACGGGCCGTATTGCACAGGGATCTCTGGTGTGTACCAAGCGATAAAATCCCGCTTTACAATTCCCTTACTACCTTCAACCATTTTGTAACCTTGAGCTTGATACGCAGTGTAGATGCCTATATTTTTGGTTTCATCAAGCAAAGTCCATTGCGGTAATGTTTCTTCAACAAGTACATTTCCTAAACTACCACCACTTTTTAAAATCTGATGAGGGCTTTGTGAAGTATAAACTTCATATTTAACACCCGAAACGATTTCTAATATTTTAACTCCTTCATCAGGTTTATCTAAATCTAATACGGCTCGTGAAAGTGAATACTTTTTATCAAAATATAGAATAAGTTCAACTGGTTTAGTGTTTTTATATGTATCTCGCATCATCATCTTAACCATTGGACTAAGGTCCTTTTTATCAATTTCCTTAATGTTCTTTTCAATATCAATAGAAACTTGATAATAAATTTCTCCTGTGTTGATTTGAGCAAAACTCAAAAGTGGAAGCATCAGTATAAAGTAAATGGAAAACTTATTTTTCATAGAACCATTCTTTAAAACTAAATATTTAGTTCAATTTAGTCAATAATATTTATATCTAATCATTACAACTTCAAAATTTAGCCTCTCGACTTTATAAGCTTAAGCATATCAATTGTGACCTGATCATATTCTTCTTTAGTGAGCGTTTTTCCCTTTTCAGGGACTTCTATTTCTTTACAGTTATCTTCTAATACAATCTCTTTAGCATAAAAAGTATACAAATCATTCACAGAGCCTTCTAAAACCAGTCCAGGAAGTTCATCTAATCCCTGTGGTCCGGCATGAAAATTGAGTTCAGGAGTAAACCAGGCAACTATGCGTTGTTGTTTTGTACTTAAATCATTTACAATTTTACTTTGATATGCTATTGCTTTAAAACACGTATAACCTAAAATAATTTTCTGCTCATCAGTTATCTTCCACTCACTAAACCTATTTTTCTCTAATGTTATATTTAAACATTCTCCGTAGGAACAATTTTGCCTGAAATGGATGGTATCTCTTCTATAAAAAACATCTGTACCACCTGCCAGTGATGCTGCACTTCTGGATTCTCCATTTAGATCTAAGCCTTCAACATATTTAAAAAAATAGGTGTCTTTACAAGCGGTAAGTTTAAAATCAAGATCATTTAAAATAGCCTCTTTACCCTGTAAAACAGTACGGATTTGTGAATTTGTTATCTTTTTATAATCGATAGGCACAAGACGCTTTGCTCTATATGTTACTTTAACATATGGCTTGGTTTGAGCAATTACAGAACTCGAAATAAAAAGAATTAATATAAATAGTCTCATAGATTAAATTTAACAGATCCTGATTAGCAGGATCTGTTAAATTTAATTACTCCATTTTAGAAAATAACTTTAATTATTGAGGTGGCTCCCAGTCAGTGTTCTCACAATCGTGATATGCCTCAGCATATTCTCTCGTATACTCATCGCCAGTTAGACCACTGTCCCTCGCAATGCCTTCTGCCAATGCATGACAAAATCTTGACGCAACATCTTCTTCCTCCATTCCATTAGAAAAGAATGAAGAAAATAATAAAATTGTAAAAAATAATTTGTTTCGAAACATTATAAAAGTAACCATCCAAATATGTTTAATACAATTAAATTCCTTACTTGTAGTATGGCTTTTGTTTTTACAAAAAACCACGATTCTTAGCATTTAAAATAAGCTCACGATCAGACTGATCTTCAACTTCTAAAAGCGCTTTAAGATTACGCTTTCTTTTCTCTACACCGGCTTTAGATAAAAGTAAAATGGCTGGCAGCTCTACCATTTTAGTTCCTATTGAAAGTTCATATAATAGTTTTCGATCTATTTCATCTATATGTACATCTTTAGATATCTCCTTTCTCAATAAATTCAAAACGGTTGAAGTATAATATGGGGGGGTTGTAATAATTGATTGTATCGCGCTTATTAATTCTTCTGGTGTTAGATCATTTTTTATAAGCACCGCCTCAGGATCAATATTCTTAATTAAAGTCCTCAAGCGGTAATTATCATTTAATGATGTAATTACACCGATTTTAGCTTTAGGGTATTTTTTTCTTAAAACAAGTCCTAAATCTTCACCAGATAATATCTTTTGGTTCAAACCTATTGGTAATTGTATATCCAAAAAAATTAAATCACACGTATTCATATAAGAATGGTCATCTATGACAGCTATTGCATCATCAAGATTATGAGCGATTTCTATATTAAAATTTATTGATTGCTTCTTAGAAACAATTTCAAATCCCTGCTTATAAGACTCTACAATTAGAGGGTGATCTTCAATAATTAATACATTGACGGAAGTCATATCGGTATACTATATGTTATTTTGGTTCCTGATGCATCGGATTCAATATACATCCTACCTTTAAAATTATTTATTCGATAGTGTAAATTCTTAAGTCCAATTCCTTGCTTTGGAGTTTTAGCATCAAAACCGATACCATCATCATGTACTATTAGTTTTAAATTTGATAGCTCTATGGTAAACTTTATAAGGCAAGAGGAAGCAAGAGAATGTTTACGTACGTTTTGTAATGATTCTTGTAGAATATAATAGATAGAAATTTTTATACTGCTTTCTAAATTGTTAAAGTTAACTTCTTTCGAGATTTCTAAATCAAAATCTATATCTGAATGGTCATTAAAATCTTGAATCAACTTTTTGATCAACTTTTCAACTCCGTCATTAGAATCGAAATTTGTTGATATAAGATTATGACTTACATTTCGTATATCCTTCTCAATTGCCTGCAGCTCTTCAACATGGTTTTTAGCACTATTATTTGAGTCCTGTCTTATTAAAAATCCCAAAGCCATTCTAGTACCAAAAAGTCTACTTAATATCCCATCATGTAAATCTCTTGAAATTCGTTGACGTTCTGTAATCTCTGCAAGTTCAACTTTATTTTGCTGATCTAGAAGTAAGTTAAGTACCTCTTCATTAGAATCTTTGAGCTTATTTTGCATTTGAGCTTCTCTTAGCTTTATTCGTTGTCGCTGAGAAAAGAAGATTACACATACCAATGCTAGCATTGTAATGGAAGTAATTGTTAACCAAATATTACGTTCATTTAAATTTTTATTTTCTTGAATATAAGTATTTGTTTCATACCGGATACGGGCAAACTTGCTTCTTATGTTTCGCTCTTCGCGAATTAGCTTATCGTTCAATGTAATATATCTGTCTAGATATTCTTGATTTTTGGTAATCTTTTGAAGTTTTAATAAAGCTTCTAATTCGTATTTTGAATTCTTTTCATCTTCAGCTAATGACAATGCTGATTTTAAGTTTAATTGTGAGTTTGTTGAATCTCCTTCAAACAAATAATACTCTGCAAGCCTAATTTTATTTGCCATAATACCGGCCTTATGATCAATACTGTCTCGTATTCTAAGAGCCTCAAGAGAGTATTCTAAAAAGTCTTCGGTATTACCTTGCTTAAATTGAGCGTAAGAATAATTATCTAAAATCATTGCATAAAGGCGAGTATCACTATTCTTGAGGTCTTCGGTTTTTAAGGCTTCCACAATATATTCTAATGCTTTAGCGTAAAATCCGTTTTCTATATAAACAACGGCTATATTATTTAGACTATTTACTATCAATGACTGATCACCTATTCGTGTAGCTATATCAATCGCTTTTTTATGATTAGTTATAGCAGAGTCAAAATCATCAAGACCATTATAAATTATAGCAAGATTATTATATACTGCATATATATCTTTCTTTTTATGGTCTGGCAAAAGTTTAAGCGCTCTAAAAGACGAATTCTCACTCCCAATATAATCTCTGGCTCTCTCTTGAGAAATAGCCATATTGAGCATCATTTTACCTGAATGATACCCATCACCAATAGATCTAAAATTTTGATAAGCCTTATAGTAAGATGCATAAGCGCTATCCAAATACGAATTATTACTGTAAAAGTATGCTAAGTCCCAATATGCATTTGCCAATATTTTTTTATTAGCCAATTGACTTGAAAGTGTTATAGTCTTGCGATTTGTATGCCGAAAAACAGTTGAATCTGAATACAGGAACTTGAGGGAAAGTCTAGATAAAATAGAAAGTCTTAAACTATCATTAACTATACTATCATCAAGATTCTCAACTTCTTCAATGCTTTCTTTGAAAGTGTCTAGATCATCCTTTATTGTTGCAAAATTAGTATTAGGTTGTTTTGAACAGCCTAAAAAACCCCATACGATATAAAAAAATGCAAACTTCCCTAGATTACGAGAAGAGAATATATTTATTATAGAAAATATTCGACTGAACATAAGACTGTAAGGAATTCAAACTTCAAAAAATCCTTATAAAGTAATATAAAAATAAAAACCCTGAAATTCCATTTCAGGGTCAAAAATATGAGAGATGAAAATCAATCTTCAGGATCTCTCGGTTTCTCTTGATTGTTTTCATTACCAGAATCACTAACGACATTGATATCATTCAGCATTTTGTCCGGTTCACAACTTATAGTTACTACGATTGTAGCTAATAAAAAAAGTGAAAGGAGTAAATTTCTTAATTTCATATTGAAGTTTTTAAATAGTAACCTGAAACTTCAATTGGATCCAATCTCCCGTTTATCGGGGCTTCATTGCTGTTAACACTGTAATATTACTTGAATCCCGTATCCTATTATAATTATTATGAAACTAGATTGTATCTCTCCCTTAACGGGTGGTAAACTGCTTAGTTTTAAGGGTAATTAACTGGATAAGGAGATGTCACTTTTACCCAAGATATCTTTTAAATCATCTACGTTTTTTTTATAAGTTCGCGAGAAGGGTACTGAAAATGAATGCATCCCATCCTCAAAAAATAGTAAGGATTTATTATAATTTATACGGCGGACAGCCGTCGCATTAATAATATAACTGTTATGAATTCGAAAAAAACATTTAGGTAGTTTCCTTTCAAAATACCCTAAAGACTTAAAGGCAGTTACTTCTTTTTCTTTTTTAAGAAAAATATCGGTAGTATTATTATCTGCCTTAAGAAATAATATCTCATTAATCATTAAAAAGCGATAATCTGAATAAGATTTTAAACAAATCATCTCGCAATCTTTTCTTTCTACTTGTATTTTATTTTGAAATTTCAATAAACTTTTTCGAATTTCTAGTTCTTTTAGAGGTGTAATCAAGTAGTCATTGAATCCTGCTTTTAATGCTTCATAAGCGTAATTCTTGGTAGAGGAAATTCCTATTAAAATTGGAGAATTAGATAGATAAGAAATAATTTCTTCAAATGGCTTTAACCCTGATTTTTTAAATACCGGATGATCAAAGTCTACTATAAGAATTGAAGGAGGAAATTGAATAATAGTGTTATAAGCTGAATCAAGATCAAAAGGATAAAAATTAAAAACACAATTGGAATTATCAAATGATTGAAAAAATCTAATCACTTCTAAGTCTCTTGAGATTACAGAACATTTCAACTTCATACTTCATCAAGCTATCAGCTCTTTTAGATTAAACATTTATTAGCAACTATATTCTCAAGATATTAAATCACTAATCTTTTTACAGAATCAAACACCTTACTTCTAGTATGGACTTTACTTTTTAGGAAAATTATTAACTCGACAAAGCCTCACTTCTTTTAAGAAACCCTTAGCTTCTAAATCCTTATCTTTGCAGCTTACTTTTATTTATGATTGAAGAGAATAAAATAGAATATGAAAAAACCGTGTTAATCGGTTTGATTACGCAGTTTCAGGACGAAGAAAAAGCCACAGAATATCTGGATGAACTGGAGTTTCTGGCGTATACCGCAGGGGGTGAAGTATTGAAACGCTACACTCAAAAAATGGACACGCCAAACCCGAAAACCTTTATAGGTACCGGGAAGATGGAAGAAGTGCGCGCTTATGTAGATCAGTATGAGATAGGTACTGCTATTTTTGATGATGAATTAAGTCCGGCGCAGCAAAAGAACATTGAAAAAATACTGAAGTGTAAGGTTATAGACCGTACCAACCTGATACTTGATATTTTCGCCCAGCGTGCGCAAACCAGTTATGCCCGTACACAAGTAGAACTGGCGCAATATGAATATTTACTACCCAGACTTGCCGGTATGTGGACACACTTGGAGCGTCAACGTGGAGGTATTGGGATGCGTGGTCCCGGTGAAACAGAGATCGAGACCGATAGACGTATTGTGCGCGATCGTATTTCCCTATTAAAAAAGAAGCTGGAAAAGATAGACCGTCAACAGGCCGTACAACGCGGTAACCGTGGAGCTCTTGTGCGTGTAGCCCTTGTAGGATATACAAACGTGGGTAAGTCTACTCTGATGAATGTGATTAGTAAAAGTGAGGTTTTTGCCGAAAACAAACTCTTTGCAACTCTGGACACCACCGTTAGAAAAGTGGTTATACGCAACCTGCCTTTTCTTTTAAGTGATACGGTAGGATTTATTAGAAAACTGCCTACACAGCTGGTAGAATCGTTTAAAAGTACCTTAGACGAGGTGCGCGAAGCTGATTTACTCCTGCACGTGGTAGATATTTCACATCCACAGTTTGAAGATCATATTGCTTCGGTAAATCAGATTATGGATGAAATTGGAGGTTCTGATAAACCCATGCTGATGGTATTCAATAAAATTGATGCGTACACGCATAAAACCATAGATGACGATGATTTAGTGACCGAACGTACCGAAGAGCATTTCACTCTGGAAGAATGGGAACGTACCTGGATGTCTCGTATGGATGGCGATGCAATCTTTATTTCTGCGTTGAACAAAGACAATATGGAAGCTTTCCGTAAGACAGTTTATGAGCGTGTGCGTGAGATTCACATTACTCGTTTTCCATATAACAATTTTTTATATCCGGAATATGACTTGTATACCGGTGAGGAAGAAGAAGAATAAAAGAACATTATTAAATAGAAAAAGTCCGATACTTTGCAGCATCGGACTTTTTTATGAGTTGAAATTGAATTTTAAATTAGAATGAATACGTCAATCCTAATAAATAATACGATTGTAATTGGCTATCTAGATTATCAAAGTTAGGTTCTGTACCTACACTTCCGTTGTCTGCAAATTGCTCCAATTGATACTCAAGATTTTCTTGTTTGTTTCCTCTTAAACCAAACTCAAAACCAACTCCAATATTATTGAAGAGTTTATAGTTGAATGAGTTAATCCAAGTAAAGTTTGAGTAATCACTACTCGTATAGCTTTGGAAGGCAGACAGGTTAGATTTAAAAGCTATTTTACCAATCTGACGCGTGTAATCTGCAACAATCTTAGCACCTAATGAAGATTCGTATACTGTTTCACCAGTACTAAAAACAAAATTATAGTTTAATGGATGCACCACAACCGTAAGGTTATTTACAGGGGTCCAGGTCATACCGACACCCACATCAAGATAACCCGGATCATTAAAGTTATCAAGAATCGTAGTACGGTATTCACCTAAAGTAGAAACTGCAAGTTTTTCAGATAATTTATAACCGTATAAAGAAGTGATATTAAAAACATCTGTCGCGTTGCGGAAACTATCATCATCTGTAGGATCGTCACGATCGTCAAACTTTACCCAACCTAAATTGAGGTTTAATGCATTTCTCCAAAAATACTTATCAGCTTTTTTATTAGCGAAAGCATTTACGGTAGCACCTACAGTTGCAGAAGAAACATTAGGATTCCCTTGAGAATACCAGCTGTTGAACCAGCTAAAGTTCGCACCTACGGTACCAAATGCACCAAATTTCCAACCCGGAAGGTTATCAATCTGAGATTGTATCGATTTTACTTCTTTTTGAAGTTTTGCGATTTCGGCTTTTTTAGGAGCCATTTCTTCCTTTAATTCTTCTTCGGTCTTATCCTGAGCATACACTGAAGTTAGTGTACACATCATAAGAAAAACAAATAGTATTCTTTTCATAGTTCTGCTTGTTTACTTTTGGCAAAGATACTTAAAGTACCTTTTTTAAGAAGGCGTAAACACTAAGAAAAAGCAAATTTTGAGAAATTGCTATTTGGCTTTAAAAAGCGGAACAGAAGAACAAGCCTCGCCAAACATGAGGCTTTTTACTACGGTTTGTAGTTTTTGGGTAAGTAAAATATATGCGTTTTGCGGTACAGGTTTATTAGAACAACCTTTAACAATCACATACTCATTATCGTATTCTGAAACATCAAACTCCTGAATAACTTCAGTATATAAAACGGTCTCTAAATCAGTGAGTGAGCCTACAATTATTTTTTTTGCAACAGATTGTAAATAGGTAGTAACAAGCATATAAGCCCACGCAGGTACAATAGCATCTGTGCTACACTGCAACGCCACATAAGAATTCTCATAAACAGACCAGTCAAAGGCTTTTAAGCTTTCGCGAAAGTCTTTTTCACGCAAAATAAAACCTTCGGTAAGCCATTGAGAAATATCAATAACCTCCCGCTGTCCGGCAGGATATAAATCCTCCAGATTAAAAGTTTTAAGCTTGCTGTTTGCTACTCTGTTTATGATTTCTTCCATAAAAATAGATTGAAGGTTTAAAGCAGTCCTAGCTCTAATTTTGCTTCTTCACTCATTAAATCTTGCGTCCAGGGTGGGTCAAAAGTAATCTCAACTTCACAGTCTTTTACCATATCTATGGTCTTAACTTTTTCCTCTACTTCTACAGGAAGCGTTTCTGCTACGGGGCAGTTAGGAGTTGTAAGCGTCATTAAGATTTTGGTCTCATAATCTTCATTTACAAAAACGTCATAAATAAGCCCAAGCTCATAAATATCTACCGGAATTTCCGGATCGTAAATGGTTTTTAATACGCGAACAACCTTTTCGCCTAACTCTTGTGTATCTATTTCTTTTGTATCGCTCATCGTTCTAATCTTTAGTGTTTTTGTCGATTGCTTGTTGTGTCCTTACAAACATATATATAATTCCGCCTGCCACAATCAGAAAGGCTAAGAATGTAAGACAGCTTGATTCATAAGCCTTTAGAATTGCGAATGCTGAAACAGCTGTCTAAATCGTAAAAATAGCACCGACTTCTAACATGCGCAAGGAAGAATATTTTTGAGCAAAGGCTCAACTGTCTTGATTCTTCATAGACTTTGCAGTACCGTAACCGTAAAGATGATTGATCTTTTTCGGTAAAAACTTGTACATAAAAACTGCTATAATTAGAGACACAACATCACTTAATAATGTCCAAGTGAAGCTATTATCTAAATACATAATCAGTTTCCGGCTTTAGCCTGATAGGCTATTGCATATAATTTAATCTGTTTGATCATACTTACCAAACCATTTGCACGGGTTGGTGACAAATGCTCTTTAAGACCTATCTTATCTATAAAAGAAGTGTCTGCATCCAAAATTTCCTGAGGTGGTTGCCCGGAAAAAGAACGGATTAAGATAGCGATTATTCCTTTTGTAATGATAGCATCGCTATCTGCAGTGAATTCAATTTTATCTTCGTTTAGATCTGCATGAACCCACACTTTGCTTTGACAACCTTTAATAATATACTCGTCTGTCTTGTATTTTTCTTCAATAAGTGGCAACGATTTACCCAACTCTATCATGTATTCATAACGTTGCATCCAGTCGTCAAACATCTCAAACTCTTCTACAATCTCCTGTTGTATTTCTTGAATACTACTCATAATCATTAGTCGTCTTTTGCTGTTAAAATCAGCGTATTTTCAGCATTATAGAGATTCAATTTCCCTTTTTTGATAGAAAAAGTATTAGCCTTCAATAATGCTTGAAAAAAGTTATATTCTAGGGATGTACCTTCAGGACACATCATTTTTGTTGATATCGCAGGCGAAAACTTAATGCTTTCTCCACTTACAACATATGTAGAACTATAACTATTACAAACTCCTCTACCGTTCACTTGCCCCGTATCTTCATTAAAAATAATGGTCATCTCTTTATCTGCGATAGAATCTGTTTTTACAGATTGTACAATGTATTTACCCTTCGGCCCTTGCATCTTTTTGTTCGTTGATTTACATGACGTAAAACCTACTAAACCAAATATAACCAATGCTATAACTATTCTCATACCGCTATTATTTTAAATATGAAATTACTAGTATTCCTTGAAATACTCGCAAATCGAAAGGTTAAAATTAACTCAACATATTTTTAGCACGCTCAACAGCAGCTACTAATACATCAATCTCTTCTTTAGTATTATAAAACGCAAATGAAGCACGTACGGTACCGGGAATCTTATAAAAATCCATAATAGGTTGTGCACAATGATGACCGGTACGAACGGCAACACCCAATTTGTCTAGGATTGTCCCAATATCATACGGATGAATTCCTTCAATATTAAACGAAATTACAGCGGTTTTTTCTTTAGACTCTCCATAGATTCGGAGTCCGTCTATTGCTTTTAATTTCTCTGTGGCGTATTCTAAAAGTTCGTGCTCATACGCAGCAATAGTATTAAAACCTATCGCATTCATATAGTCTAGAGCAGCACCAAAAGCAATACCCCCACAAATATTTGGGGTACCGGCTTCGAATTTATGCGGTAAGCCGGCATAGGTTGTTTTTTCAAAAGTAACTTGATCTATCATCTCACCACCACCTTGATAAGGAGGTAATTGATCCAGCCATTTCTCTTTACCATAGAGCATTCCAACTCCAGTAGGTCCGCACATTTTATGACCAGAAACCACATAAAAATCAACATCAAGCGCTTGAACGTCCGCTTTAATATGCGGAGCAGCCTGCGCGCCATCAACCAAAACAGCACCGCCTACGGCGTGTGTTTTTTCAATAATAAATTCAATAGGATTTACGGTTCCTAGCGCGTTGCTTACGTGATTTACAAAAACCAGTTTTGTTTTATTTGAAAGCAATTCTTCAAAGGCACTCATATCAAGCTCTCCGCTATCTGTCATTGGGATAACTTTAAGCACAGCACCAGTTTTCTCACACAACATTTGCCAAGGCACAATATTAGAATGATGCTCTAATGCCGAAACAATCACCTCATCCCCTTGCTTTAAAATTTCGGCATAGCCTGAAGCTACAATATTGATTCCGTGTGTCGTCCCGGAAGTAAAAAGTGTTTGATATGCATTAGGTATATTAAAATGCTTTTGCAATTTGATACGCGCCTGCTCATAAGCATCTGTTGCTTCTTGAGAAAGCGCGTGAACACCACGGTGAATATTCGCATTATAGTTAGAATAATAATCTACAATAACAGCTATTACCTGTTGTGGCGTTTGGGAAGTCGCAGCATTATCAAAATACACCAAAGGCTTCTCATTGACCTTTCGGTTTAGAATAGGGAAATCCTTCCTTATACTTTTGACATCAAAGGTTAAAGGTGTGCTGACGCTAGCCATAACTGAATTTTTGAAAATTTATAGAATAAGAAAACGTACGCTACAGGTCAAAACCAATATTAACGCCCAACTTATCTGCGATAAGATTGGTAATACGCGCTTTTAACTGTGGAATTTTTACACTCTCCAGAACGTTATTAGCAAACGCATACATCAATAAAGCACGACCTTCTTTGACACCAATACCGCGGCTACGCATATAGAATAAAGCATCTTCATCAAGCTGACCAATAGTACAACCGTGAGAACAACGCACATCGTCTGCAAAAATTTCTAATTGTGGTTTTGAATTGATCGAAGCTTTATCGCTAATCAAGATATTGTTGTTAGACTGATACGCATTAATCTTTTGCGCAATCGCATCTACCACAATTTTACCATTGAATACGCCGGTAGATTTATCATCAAAAATACCTTTGTAATCCTGATGACTCTCGCAGTTAGGCTGCTTGTGATGCACCAATGTGTTGTGATCTACGTGCTGCTTGTCTTCGATTATGGTAACACCTTTAAGAATAGAATTATTATGTTCTCCATTCTGATAGAAATTAAGGTTGTTTCGCGTTAGTTTTCCTCCAAAAGAAAAAGTATGCACCGAAACTTCACTAGATTCTTGCTGATCTATATGCGTGTTATCTATTAAAGAAGCATTTTCTTTATCATTTTGAATTTTATAATAATCTACTCTTGCGTGTTTTCCGGCGTAGATTTCTGTAACCGAATTAGTAAAAACCGCATTAGAATTTAAACTCTGATGACGCTCAATAACTTGTACTTCTGCATTTTCTTCAGCAACAATCAAATTACGCGGTTGGAGCATCAAATTGGCTTCGTTACCTGTAGAAAAATGAACGATTTGTATCGGTTTATTTACAGCTCTACTTTTAGGAACATAGATATATGCTCCTTCTTTTGCAAAAGCAGTGTTTAAAGCCGTAAGGCTTTCTTTTTTAGCAATTTTATTGAAATACACATCAATCACCTGCTTGAATTTTGGCTTTATAAGTGCCGAACTCAACAAACAAACATCCACACCATCGTGTGTAGTTTCAGAAAGATACGAACTGTAAACGCCATCAATAAACACAATTTTGTAAGTGTCTATATCATTCAAAAAATACTTCTTAACGTCTTTAAATTCAAGAGCATCGTCTGCGTGAGAAACCAAACTGTAATCTGGTTTTGTCAAGCTGTTTAAAGAAGTGTATTTCCAGTTCTCATCCTTTCGGGTAGGAAAACCGTGTTCTTCAAACACTTTAATAGCTTCATCTTTAATATCGTGAATGCTATTATCAAGATCTGCGTTCTCCTGAAAAGTCAGGTATGATGATAATAATTTATCTTTTAAACTCATAGTTAAATTCAATATTCAAAGTTTAAGAATTCAAGATTTACCTTGAAACTTACTTCCTTTGAGTTCTGTTTTATTCAAATAGTTTATAAAACCTGCTATTTGCTTATTTAATTGCTCACATTTTAATGTAAGTCCTTCTAACTGGTCTGCTCTGTAAAACGCCAATCATAAACGTATAATTGCGATCTCCTTGCTTCTGCAGCATCTTTTGCAATTGATAAAAATTGCCGTAATTCTAAATTACTGTTTCGCTCAAAACCTTCAGCTATATTATCCATAACACTTCCGATTGAACAACAATCTAATCCCTTAATTTGAAATTATTTTTGAGTTTTACCCTCTTAACAATTCCAATAATATCCAGCACCAAAATCCTTGCATCAAGCCAAATTATAAATCTTCAAATCGCTTAATAGCAATTTTGAAGCTTGAATGACTTTAGGCAGTTAATTCAGCTTTTACCCAGTCGTAACCTTTTTCTTCCAGTTCAAGTGCTAATTCTTTACCACCAGATTTTACGATTTTACCGTCTACAAGAACATGTACAAAATCTGGAACGATATATTCTAGCAAGCGCTGATAATGTGTAATAACAATAACTGCATTGTCTTTACTACGCAATTTATTCACACCGTTAGAAACAATACGCAACGCATCAATATCCAAACCGGAATCTGTCTCATCAAGAATAGCAAGCTTAGGCTCTAACATTGCCATTTGAAAAATCTCATTACGCTTTTTCTCTCCACCTGAAAATCCTTCATTCAAGGAACGAGATAAGAATTTACGATCGATTTCTAAAAGCTCAGATTTTTCACGGATCATCTTTAGCATATCACTAGCTGGCATATCCTTAAGACCTTTAGCTTTACGCGTTTCGTTGATTGCAGTTTTGATGAAATTAGTTACCGAAACTCCAGGTATCTCAACAGGATATTGAAACGAAAGAAAAATACCTTTATGAGCGCGCTCTTCAGCATCTAATTCTAAAATAGATTCGTTTTCAAATAAGATATCACCACCGGTTACTTCATATTCTTCCTTTCCTGCTACAACAGAAGACAAGGTACTTTTACCAGAACCGTTAGGTCCCATAATAGCGTGAACTTCTCCTGCTTTTACTTTAAGATCAATCCCTTTTAGGATGTCTTTGTCTTCTATACCTGCATTCAGATTTTTTATCTCTAACATATTCTAAATTCTTTAGGCTGATTTATAATGCCTTTTTCTGATATTCTTAATTTATTATCCTACTGAACCTTCTAATGAAATCTCTAATAATTTCTGAGCTTCAACAGCAAATTCCATTGGTAATTTATTCAGCACTTCTTTACTGAAACCGTTTACAATCAATGCGATTGCTTTTTCGGTATCTATACCGCGCTGGTTACAGTAGAAGATTTGATCTTCACCAATTTTACTTGTCGTAGCCTCGTGCTCTACACGTGCTGTTTTATTTTTAGCTTCGATATACGGGAAGGTATGCGCCCCACATTTATTACCCATCAACAAAGAGTCACACTGTGAAAAATTCCGTGCGTTATCAGCTCTGCTGTTTATCTGCACCAGACCACGGTAACTGTTTTGAGATTGACCGGCAGAAATACCTTTAGAGATAATGGTACTCTTTGTATTTTTACCCAAGTGAATCATTTTTGTACCCGTATCTGCTTGCTGAAAGTTATTCGTTACAGCAATCGAGTAAAATTCTCCGATTGAGTTATCACCTTTCAAAATACAACTAGGATATTTCCAAGTTACAGCACTACCCGTTTCAACTTGCGTCCAAGAGATTTTTGCGTTTTTCTCACACAATCCTCGTTTAGTCACAAAATTGTAAACTCCGCCTTTACCTTGATCATTACCAGGATACCAGTTCTGTACCGTTGAATATTTAATCTCTGCATCGTCCAGAGCTATCAATTCTACAACTGCAGCGTGCAACTGATTTTCATCACGGGAAGGAGCAGTACAACCTTCCAAATAACTCACATAACTACCTGCATCAGCAACAACAAGTGTTCTTTCAAACTGACCGGTACCGGCCTGATTGATTCTGAAATAAGTAGAAAGCTCCATTGGGCAACGTACGCCTTTAGGGATATAACAAAAAGAACCATCACTAAAAACTGCACTGTTTAAGGCAGCATAAAAGTTATCCTTCTGCGGAACTACCGAACCAATATATTTCTTTACTAATTCAGGATGTTCTTTTATCGCTTCAGAAATTGAACAAAAAATGATTCCTTTTTCAGCAAGTGTTTTCTTAAAAGTTGTTGTTACCGAAACAGAATCCATAACCACATCAACCGCAACACCTGCAAGCTTTTTCTGCTCATCAAGAGAAATACCTAAACGCTTGAATGTATCTAACAATTCAGGATCTACCTCATCAAGATTATCGTATTTCGGCTTTTTTGAAGGAGCTGAATAATACGAAATGTTCTGAAAGTCTGGTTTTGCATAATGCACATTAGCCCACTCTGGCTCTTCCATCGTTTGCCAATACCTAAAAGCTTCAATACGCCAGTCAGTCATCCATTCCGGCTCACCTTTTTTTAAAGAAATTGCTCGCACAACATCTTCGTTCAAACCATTAGGAAACGTTTCAGATTCAATATCTGTGTAGAATCCGTATTTGTATTCTTTGGTCGCTAACTCTTTTTCTAAATCGTCTTCTGTATACGCCATATACTTTATCTAATCTGTTTATTACAAACAGTAATTATCATTATTATAGTGAAAAACTCTCTCCACAACCGCAGGTGCGTTGTGCATTGGGATTGTTAAAGACAAAACCTTTACCATTCAATCCCCCACTGTATTCTAAAACAGTACCTATCAGATAGAGAAAACTACGCTTATCAACAATCAATTTGATATTGTTATCTTCAAACAATTTATCTTCTTCCTGAAGACTTTTATCAAATTTCAGCTCATAAGACAAACCACTACAACCGCCACTCTTCACTCCTACTCTAACGTAGTCTCTAACAGCATCATAACCCTCCTCACTCATAAGGCCGGCTATTTTCTTTTTTGCTTCTTCGCTTACTTTAATCATAATACTTCTTAATTGGTACAAATATACCATATAAGTAGTGTTTTACCATAGAACCTTACATTAAACTATCTTATAAAATAATAAAGGAATCATATAGCGGAAGGTGCTCACTATTTGTTTTTACTATAATTGATTCAATCTGCAAACTAAAAACCAGATGACTCCTGATTTGAGCATCATTTCACAAAGATTTTTGTTTTAAAACCGTCTTCAATATCGGGTTTCGTTTATTCCATTTAACTTTGCAGGCAAAAGCAAGGCTATTATGTTTGACAATAAAGATCAATCCCGAACCTCATTAAGCGATTTGGGCGAATTTGGACTTATAAATCATCTGACTCAGAATTTTACCATACGCCAAAACAGTACCGTAAAAGGTATTGGTGATGACGCTGCTATTATAGATACTGAAGGTAAACAACTGGTGGTAACTACAGATCTTCTGGTTGAAGGCGTACACTTTGACCTCAGCTTTATGCCTTTAAAACATTTGGGATACAAAGCCGTAATGGTTAATCTTTCTGATGTGTATGCGATGAATGCTGAAGCAACACAGATCACCGTTTCTATCGCGGTTTCTAACCGTTTCCCACTTGAAGCGCTTGAAGAATTATATGCCGGGATTGAACTGGCCTGCTCGATTTACAATGTTGATTTAATAGGTGGGGACACAACTTCAAGTACAAAAGGTTTGCTAATAAGCGTAACCGCGTTAGGTACCGCTGAACCGGAAGCCCTTGTAAAGCGTGACGGCGCTAAAGATGGAGATCTTCTAGTTGTATCCGGCGACCTCGGTGCATCATACATGGGCTTGCAAGTCTTAGAACGCGAGAAACAAGTTTATAAGGTAAATCCTAATGCGCAACCTGATTTGGAACCGTATTCGTATATCATAGAACGCCAGCTGAAGCCTGAAGCCCGCAAAGATATTATTGAATTACTTAAAAAGATGGAAGTAAAACCTACTTCTATGATAGACATAAGCGATGGCTTGTCATCAGAAATCATACACCTCTGCAAAAGCTCTAAGACAGGTGTACGTCTATATGAAGAGAAGATTCCATTAGACCCCCAACTAATTAATGTTTGTGAGGAATTTGAAATTGACAGCACAACAGTAGCATTAAGCGGCGGTGAAGATTATGAATTGTTATTCACCATCACTCAGGAGGATTACGAGAAAGTAAAAGGCAATCCGCATTTGACTGTAATCGGTCACATCACCCCAGAAAGCGATGGGATGAATTTGATCACAAGAGCAAATACTTCAATCCCTATTGTCGCAAGAGGATGGAATGCTTTAAAAGAGGAAGATTAATCTTTCCGAGAAAACCTCAAAATCATCAATTTGGAACTAGGAAGTTAAGCGGAACGGCGCCTTGCGTTCTTAAAAACATAGAACTTCTCCATAACTTCGTTAATACGTCTTAATTTTGGAGTTAGCGCTTCAAGTTCGCCAAAGTCATTTTCAGTGAATTGTTTTTGGCAATGCGAACACTCATATTCTTTTTTATTCGTTTGATAGGAACGGAGAATAGCATACCTATGTCCAAATAATTTACACTGTAATCTTTTAAACGGGTTTTTGGTTTGGGCTTTGATGCTCATGATGTAGGGAAAATTTATGAAGTTAGCTTCCCAAATTTAACAAAACAAAACGTTAAAAATACACTTTTAACCGTCTAAATACTCAAGCGGTAATAGATCATAGATATTCTCAATATAAAACTTATATTTTGAGAATATTTTAGATATAACAGCTAAAAATCAGATTATTAAAAAATAGTACAGTACAAACACGAGCTTAAAAATTCAACAAAAGAGCTAAAACAGCATCAAAATTTTCGATAGTAAGCATATGACCGCCAGCTAAAACGTTTATTTCCACATCAAAATCGTCAAAATTTTCTTGCATTTTCTCAGCAGATATCAAAGTATCTTGATCTCCTAAAATCATCCATTTTTTGAAATGGGCTTGTTTCCAAAGCACGGTATTCTCAAAACGTAATGACATTCCGTTTTGACAAGCGATATATCCTTCAATAGGAGTTTTTAATGCTTCTTCTTTTGTGTAAGAAATTTCCTCTTTAAATTTTGCTCTTAACTCTTTTGAAAAAAGATTTGCCACAGACATAGAGATCATGGCTTTATAATTCTTTTGAGCAACAGCTATACCATGTTGCCTCAATTGCCTTCGGGCATCTGTATCAGCTTCCGGAGTAGAATTTAAAAGACACACACCCGTAGTTTTTTCAGGAAACAAAGCTGCAAAAGCCAGAGCTACATACCCACCCATAGAGTGGCCTACAAACTTAACTTGAGTCACACCGAGATTGTCAAAAAGAACCTGAAGCGCTACAGCCATTTTACTCATCGTGTTGTCACCAGACAAAACTTCGGTATTTCCATGACCAGGCAGGTCTACTATGATAATGTGATTATTTAGTGACAATTGCTCTATAAAAGGTAACCACATTTTACGATTCTCTAAAAATCCATGCAGTAAGCAAAGGGTATCTCCTCTCCCAAATTCCTCATAAAATAGACTGCTTTGCACTTTAGTTGGCTTCATTTTATTTTATCTTTCGGGTGGAAAGTTACATCGTGTATGAGTTTTAAAAAAGAAACACTGATTACAGGTTTCGCTATATTTTCACTTTTTTTTGGAGCAGGAAACTTAATACTGCCCCCATTATTGGGTTATAATTCTGGTAACCAATGGTCTTTGGTCGCGCTGGGTTTTATTATTTCAGCAGTAATTATTCCGATTTTAGGAATTTTTGCACACGCTCGATTACAAGGCACTATGCTTGATTTCGCTTCAAAAGTCCACCCTAAATTCAGTCTCATTTTTTGCATATTGGTGTATTTGGTTACCATCACATTACCGGGACCGCGAACCGCCTCGGTAACTTATGAAATGGCGCTTCAGCCCTATTTTACGCTGAGCTCACTCACACTGAGTTCTATTTATTTTGGTCTGGTTTTACTATTTGCACTCAACCGCTCAAAAATTTTAGATCTATTGGGCAAGTATTTGACACCGCTTTTACTCATTACACTTACAACTATAATCAGCATAGCCTTTTTTGCCGAATTACCACAGGCAACTAACAGCTCTATAACAAACCCGGTACGCTCTGGTATTTTAGAAGGTTACCAGACTTTTGATGCCATTGGTGCGATTGTCATCGGCGCAGTGATAGTTATTTCGTTGAACCTCAGAAATCATGAGGATACTCAAATCAAAAAAGGCATTCTAAGACGTGCAGCTATCTTAGCCGGCGTAGGTTTATTTAGTATTTATGCAGGTCTCATTTATATAGGTTCATTATACCGAAACAGCATAGAAAACCCATCGCGTACCGATATACTCTCCTTCTTAAGCTACGAGACTTTAGGAAGTGGCGGCCGTATTATTTTAGCCTTTTTAGTAAGTCTCGCTTGCTTTACTACAGCAGTAGGAATTGTAACCGGGACAGCAGATTTTGTAAAAGGACTTTTTAAAAATTCGCAAAATGCCTATGTTATTACGGTGATTTTAGGCTGCCTAATCGGTGTAATCATCGGGCAAACCGGAGTAGCTTATATTATCGAAATCGCAGTACCTGCGCTCCACTTTATCTACCCGCTAGTCATTGTTTTAATACTATTGAATGCGCTGCCAGAACATTATACTTCCCGGAAGATATTTAGAATTGTCGTTATTACTACCATGATTTTTAGCATTCCTGACTTTTTAAAAAGCCTGAACATATTGAATCTTGAAAATGCAAAACAACTCATCCCACTAGCTGAATATGGCATCGCGTGGTTTGTTCCTGCACTGCTTTCTTATGGTATTGCGCTTAGCATTGAACATTTTACCAGCAAACCAGAACCCTTAAATCCTGAAGAATAATGGCTAAAAGAGGAACACCTAAGAACGGAAAAAATAAGGCGAAGCATACCAAGCTTCTTAAACAGAAAAAGGAAAAACTACGTAAAGAAAAAGAAGCTAGAGCCGCAAAACTCAAAGCGATTATCACCGCGTCTAAATCTAATGAAGCGTAAGCAAAAGCTTATTCTTGATGACGCACTCACATCATATTATGAAAGCAACACCAACTTTAATTTGTATACCAGACATTAGTGGGTTTACTCAATTTATGCGTGAAGCAAACTTTGAATTGACCTCCCAGGTCATTCCAGCTTTGTTAAACGAAATAATCTATGCGAATACTTTAGACCTCAAAGTCTCAGAGATAGAAGGCGACGCTGTTTTATTTTTTAGAAAAGGAGAACTCCCTGATCTCGCGTCACTCATAAAGCAATGCAAAACATTTTATACCGATTTCTACAAGCGTATTTTAAAACTGCATAAGAAACACAAATCTGAAGAAGATGCTATTGCAATACCAGAAATTCTAGGTCTTAAGATCATCTTGCATTATGGCGAAGAGATTGCAATGGTACCCATAGGCAATCGTATTAAACTCATGGGTGAAGATGTTATAACTGCACACCGACTTTTAAAAAACAACATTGAAATCGATGAGTATATTCTAATCTCAGAACAACTCTATAAACATTTCTCTCCAGAAGAATTTAAAAAATACTGTGATTGGGCTCCGTTGGAAAAACAAGCTATAGACTTTGAGCATCTGGGCACTATCAATTACCACTACATCAATCTTGAACCGCTAAGACAGAGCTAAGCGCATTCAACAAAAACAAATATTGAATTTTAACTAAGAAATTTTATACAGAACCCTATTTTTGCGCCGTAAATTATCTTGTAGTAAATCCATAAGATAATGTATCGAAACAAGTTTAAATTTTGGAATAAAACCCGAAGCATCTCAATCTCGAATATCGAGTGAAAAATCTAGTACTCATTTTTGCTTTTCTTATGGTTCTGCGCCCGGCATTTCCATTTTTAGAATATGCTTTTGATTACGAATACATAAGTACTGTTCTTTGTGAAAACAAAGATGTCCCTAAGCTCAATTGTAACGGGAAATGTTACCTTATGAACGCGCTTGCTGAAGCTTCAGAAAAAGAGTCTAACACAAAAAAGAAAAGCAACACTGCAAATGTAGAGCTGCTTCCTTTTATACTAACAGCAAGTGATTTTACAATTCCTGTAAAATTTGTAGAAACTACATTTGTTCCGTTCTCGTTTGCTTCAAAGTTCATCAGCCGGGAAACCTCTCAAAGCCTCTTACGCCCGCCCATCGCTTAGTTTAGTCCTATTTTTTTTATAAACTAAACTTTTAAGCAATGAACATTTTCAATAAATGTCTCGTGGTTTTTGCGTGTATCACACTATCTGCAAGTATGAGTTCTTGCGATGCTAATGCAGCACTACGTGACCAATACAACACCTTATTTACAGAAGTAATAGCCATTCACGATGAGATTATGCCAGAGATGGGTAAACTCACTGAATTACAAGAACAACTTCAAGCTCAAGATTCGATGACTCCTGCTCAGCAAGAGATCCTAGACAAACTCAAGGAAACAGACCGAAGCATGATGTCTTGGATGCACGATTTTACAGACACCTATGTAAAAGACCGCACGCCGGTTGCTAAAATGACCGCAGCAGAGCTTAAAGAAAACATTGAAGGCTTAGAAACCGAACTTGATGAAGTTAAAGAACTGCGTGATTTCACAAATGAAAGCATAGCATTGGCTCAAAAAAATCTTAACTAAGGAATTATCTGTTGAAGTTTTTCTGGCCTCTTTTTGCTGCTTTTATCATGCTGCAACCTGCTGTACCCATACTCAACTATGTATTCAATTACGATTACATAGTAGACGAGTTATGTGTAAACCGGGATCGCCCAGAGCTTAATTGTAAGGGTCGCTGCTATTTGATGCAAGCACTTGCCGATGAAGCTTCAAAGAAAAAAGATGCGCAAGAGCGCGGTGCCAAAAACAACCTTCAGTTAACAATCACCTACTTCTTGGAGCACACTGCTGCCTGGGAGTTTGAACTCCTAAAACCCAAACCAAAAAATAAAGTAGAGGACTGCTATAATCGCGCAGTTACCTCAGGACATAGCAATCAAATCTTAAGACCACCCATTTTCAGCTAATTATATAGAACAGCCACAGCATTTAATTTTCAAAGTTGAATATTAAAACCGCTGTGCAAATACTTCAGGCAAACGCCTGACACATCCCATATGGGAAAAAAGTAAACTACCTCGGGGCAAGCCCACGAGGTATTCATTAAAAAAAAATTAATTTCGAGGCAAGCCTAGGTATTAAACCCTTTGGCGGCGCCAATAAATTCTAATAATTACTGAAATGACAACATTAAAAAGATTTCAATACTTGATTTTAGCCGCTGGGCTAGTTCTCACTTCGTGTTCATCAGACGATGACGCTACTCAAAACCTAACAGGAGAAAACAACCTTAGGATAGAATTTGACAACAGTGTAAATGGTGATGATTTACTCTTAAACAGTTCAACCTACACAAACAGTAATGGTGAGGTACTTACCATAAATCGTTTCAATTATATTGTAAGCAACTTTGTGTTAATCGATACCGAAGGAAATGAATACACCTATCCTAAAGACGATAGTTATTTTGTTATTAGCGAAGAAGCAGGTTTAAGCGAAATAACGTTGACTAATATTCCTGCCGGCGATTATGTTGCAGTACGCTTTGGCCTAGGCGTAGACCAGGAAAAATACCTGCAAGGCGCAGCAGGTCAGGGAGATTTTCTTCAGCTGGCTGAAGAAACAAACATGATGTGGTCTTGGCTTGCTGGTTATAAATTCTTGAATTTCGAAGGTACGTTTACTTCTCCCACAGTAACTGAAGCTACTAGTTTTCAGATTCATATGGGAAGCCATGGCAGCAGTTTAGACAACTACAAAGAACTCACTTTAGAACTGCCTACAAATGCATTAGTAAGTTCAACCCTGAGCCCTATTGTACATCTAGCTGTTGATGCCAATCAAATTCTTGACGGTAACACTAAAATTGTATTGTCTGAAAAAGCGGTAGTGATGATTGACGAAGTTAAAAGTCCGCAAATTGCGACCAATGCTGCGACTATGTTTCGGGTAGATCACGTGCACAATGGTGAGAATCTTGAGCATTAATTAATACTAAAGCGTAGCATTTATAATGCTACGCTAAATTTTTATTATGAAATACAGTATTAAACTTGCTTTAAGCATGGTAGTGCTCAGTCTGATTTTTGCATGTAGCAAAAGTGACGACACAGACTACTTTGCTTTAGATGAAAACCTAGAAGTTAGTATACCGGCTAATTTTCCGGAGATGCACTATGACATCAGTAAAAATCCGCCTACAAAAAACGGATTCGAACTGGGTAAAAAATTATTTTATGATGGCAAATTATCATCCAACGGATTCATTTCCTGTGGTTTTTGTCACGAGCAACGCTTTGCCTTTACGCATCACGGACATCAATTTAGCCACGGTATAGACGATCTGGAAGGAACCCGAAATGCACCGGCTGTTCAAAACATGGCTTTTCAAAGTCAATTCTCATGGGATGGCGGCACCTCTCATCTTGATTTATTTCCCATCATACCTATTACTAATGAGGTTGAAATGGGAGAAACCATAAGTAACGTGCTTACAAAACTACAAGCAGATAGCGAATATCAACGCTTGTTTGCTTCGGCTTTTGAAGACGGTTCGGTTAATAACGAAAACTTCTTTAAGGCGCTTTCACAATTTATGGTGATGATGATTTCGTCTAACTCTAAATACGACAAATACGTACGGAATGAGACTGGCGGTGAATTTTCAGAACTAGAAAAAGAAGGATTGGGTGTTTTTGAAACCAAGTGCGCTTCCTGTCACAAAACCGATCTATTTACAGATAGTGCCTTTAGAAATAATGGCCTTCCTCCCTATCCCGGAATTAACGATCTAGGCCGAGCAGCAGTTAGCGGCAGCACCGCAGACCACTATAAGTTTAAAGTACCCAGTTTGCGTAATGTAGCTGTCACAGCTCCATATATGCATGACGGGCGTTTTGGAAGCTTGGCTTCTGTACTCAATTTTTACAATTCGGGGGTGCAAGATTCTGAAACCTTAGATCCCATATTAAAACAAAATGGAAGATTAGGAATAGCTCTCAGCGCTACAGAGCAAGAAGCTCTAATCGCATTTTTAAACACACTTACAGATTCTGAATACCTCAACGATAAGCGTTTTGCAGAATATTAAAAAAGAAATCAAATGAAAAAATATATAACTACTTGCTTAATTGTAGCGGCAGTTTTTTCGGTACAAGCTAAAACAAGCGAGACCAAAATTATAGATCCTGAGATCAATCCGTTTTATAAATACGATTATGAAGACTGTGATTTTTGCGGTTGCGGAAGTACCGGTGGTGGTATGGGTTATGGTACGGTAGGCAACGAAAATTTTGTAGGCCTGCGCTACATTTACCAACGTTACCAATCCAGAGACGGAATTTTTAATAATTCGCCTTGGGTAGAAGAAAACTTCAACACCCTACAACTTTGGGGTAAAATTCCAATTACCGAAAAACTGAGTGTAACTGCAATTGTTCCGTATCATTTTCATCACCGTAATTTTGTAGATCGAACTTCACAAGACATCAATGGTTTGGGAGATGTGAGTGTGTTAGCATTTTACGCACTAATCACTCCGGTTCCTAATGGTTTGTATGAAAATCAAATTACAAAATACAAACACAGCCTTGAAGTAGGTGGTGGTGTAAAATTACCTACTGGCGAATACAAGCGTTCTAACAATGAAGGCAGTGTAAATCCAAGTTTTCAAGTGGGTACAGGAAGTCTTGATTACATTTTAGCCGCGAACTATTCAGTAGGGTATGAAAACTGGGGCTTGGGCTTGATGACGAATTATACCTTTAAAACCGAAAACAAAAAAGACTATCATTTTGGCGATCAATTCACTTACGGAATCAATCTTTCTAAAGTGTACAACACCCTTAAAATAGATAAAATCATTCCGTTTATAGGTCTGGCAGGCGAAGTTTATTCTGAAAATGAGAGCTACGGTTTACCTGTTGCAGATACCGAAGGCAATGTGCTTTTTGGACGCTTAGGCGCTGAAGTTTCACTAAAAAAATTAAGTGCCGGTGTCAATTTAATGCTTCCGGTAAGTCAAGATTTAAATGATGGTAAAGTAGAAGCTAAATACCGCTTAGGACTTCACTTCAATTATATGTTATAAACTAATTAGTAGTGTTCGTGGACAGTTCTACGAGAAGTTCCCGAACACTAACAATTAAAAACTCTTCTATTATTTTCTTAGCAGACGCGTAAGAAAACGCCTTTTTGAACTGGCAGGGTACTTTCGATGCTTAGTAAGGTTGTTAAAAACCAGAGCGGTTACAAAAAGAATCAAGGTTCCTGTTAACACCGGAGAAAGAACATACCCATACCCTAGTTCACTGATTTTTGTGTTTCCTATAATGGCTATTAATGCTGTAGCACCACCGGGTGGGTGTAAGGTCTTTGTAAACTGCATAGCGATTATAGAAGTTGCCACAGCCAGAGGCGCTGTGAGCCAGATAATATCTGGCATAAATTTACCTATCGTAACACCAATAACAGCTGAAATTAGGTGACCTCCTATTAAATTTCTAGGTTGAGCCATAGGACTGTTTATCGCTCCGTAAATCAAAACACTAGAAGCCCCAAAAGAACCGATTAAGAAAATAGTTTCTAGTTCTGGTAAAAACTGAGATTGCACCCAAGCGATAAGTCCGATCCCTATAAATGCCCCCACAAATGACCAGAAATACTCTTTATAGTCAACAAAAGTTTCTTTGTAAATAATGTATTTAGAAATCCTATACGTTCTTCTTACAGTTCTTTTAGGCATTGGATATTAACTTTTATAATTGTGTCTCTGAACTTAAAGCTTACAGCATAAAACTGTCTATAAAGGTATCTTGCTGCTCAACGCATTTGATGTATAAATCGAAATAGTTTCCATCCTTAAAATACTGTACAGTATCTCCTGCTGCACAGCCCAAAATTGCAGCTCCAAGAGCTGTCAGCACTGAGGTTTCCTGCGAATCTTCAGAAACATTGGAATTTAAAATTAACGTTGTGTTCAGCTCTTTTGAACCTAAAGCCAGCAATACGTTACTATGAAGTCGTACCACATCATTTGGCATATGCTGAGCATCCCAAATTCTGGCACTATGCAATTTAGCATCTAATACCCTTAACGCACATCCATAAGAATCCTGAATAAGATGATGTGAAAAATTCATCACCTTTTTAAGATGCACATATTCTTTCTTTTCCAGTAAAAAGTGATTGTATTTCATAGCTACAACTAAAAAAGCCCGTACCCGATAGTGTGATCCCTACTTCACGTGAATCGGGGTTTGGGCTTTATTAAGTTTAATTCAAAAAATACCAGAGAAGACGCACTTGCTCAATTTGAATGCTGCTCCAATTAATTCGTATTAAATCACCTTAGGCCAAAACCACAAAGCTTTCTAATCTTTATTACCGAGCAAGCGCGCACTAACTAACAGAAACTTTTCTCTGGATTGTTTTAGTTTTTTTGGCTAATTAACTAAACACTTATTTTAATGCGATTTCTCCAGCATCAAGAGCTTTCTTAAGGTCTACGCGCACTGTTTTAACTGTGTTGAAGAATTTCTTTCCATCCTTTAATTTCACATCAACTTGAGCTACGCAACCATTTTCTTCAGTTATTTCTGTAACTTCTATCTCTTTGTTTATAAGCGCTCTGTAATTTGCTATTCCACCACGCTTAATGATAAAATTGCTCTTCGGAAAATTGATATGCTCAAATGAACTGGTAGATGGTGATGCTATTTTTAAAATATCACCAGCTTTAAGTTTTGGAGTTGTGCACGTATCTTGTGCCTGAATAGATAAGGTTCCTAATGCCATTGCGGCTACAAATAGTATAGTTTTCATGAGATTGATATTTAGGTTATTAAAATTGTTCTACTACTTATTATAAAGCAAGGCATATGCCAGTAGATCAAAACTAAACATTCAAAATTTTAAAAAATTGAAAATCAGGGCGTTAGTTTGAATTCAAACTGTTTAAATAAAGTGGTGTTGGGTACAGAATACCCGGGTTGGATACAAACTACCCACCTATACGGGTTTTGCTTAGAATACCACAAGCAAATGAAGCCATTTTCAATACAAACAAGTCTTTTAATTAAAAAAGCTCACAAACAGTTAAATACACAAGGTGAAGCTTAGTCTTTTAGAAAAAAAACAGGATTAACTTATTAATCAAAAAAAACAAGCCAAATAAGACCATAATTAAAAGAATCATTTGCACGTAAAATTTTAGTTGGTTTCGTTTCATTTCATTTCATTTTAATTAGACCAAATGAGTATTTAGTTAATGTACACGTACGTGAGTTTATCTACGTTCTAGCAAAGAAAGTTTCTTATAGACCGTACTTTGCAACGCTCTAAACGCCTTCAAATGTTGAGTAAAAAGACTTCGATGAAGGTCATGTTCACGATTCCATTTCAGATTATAAGTTTCATGTCCATATTCTTTTTCTTTTAACAACCGTTGTTCTTGTCGAAAAATCGATGCCATAAACAACGTGTTTTTTCTCCGGAAGGCTAAGAGATTATAGTTTATGTCTATATTCTTTAAAAGTTGCTTTTCAATAACTGCTAATTGATTTATCTCGGTAGTCAAGTTTTCTAAATGCGTCATCCACAGGTTCAACTCTTCAATATCCTTGTTGAAGAGTTGAATTGTAAAAAAATAATCTTGAGTAGTGCTCATTGCTGAAATTCATTCATTTACTTCAAACTCTTTCTAGAGTTAACTTAAGTTATATAGCCTCTATACTGTTTAAGAGCTTACATTTTAACTTAGAACACTGTTCTATATGATAATTAAATAAGACTCTAAGTTGCTCATGCTGATGCTGATAATAGTACTCACAATCCATATCTTCGCATTCTCTAATTTCAGTAATCTGATTTAAATACTTACCAAGCAAATCAAGCAGTACGCTTGTTTCAGCCTTTTTATCGGTCAATTTGTGGATCAAAATTTCTGATTTAAAAGATTTTCTTTCTCCTAACCAAACAAAACTTTCTAACTCCTTAGCGGTTAATTTTAGAAGAGTCATCCAGGTTTGAAGTTCTACGTAATTATTTTTTTGATAAAGGTCTACTTCATTGTCGTGTGCATAAATTTTTGTATCCATCATATAAAAGCTTATCAATTAAAATTCGTTTTGAGCAGCACTGTCTAAGTCCAATCGAGGCTCATTTTTCTGTATTACAGGATATTACCATCAATCGAAACCTGCTGCTGAAAAACCCCTTTGATCAAAAGTGATTTAGATCCATTAGGAAAATCCCATATTACCTCATCACCTGTTGAGTAACCAATCAATGCAGCTCCCATAGGAGCCATCACCGAAATTCTTTTTTCAGCCAAATTGCTTTTTGCCGGGGATACGACGTAGAAATCCTGTTCCCAATCTTCCCATGCAACAATAACTTTACTGTTAAACCGAACCACATCTTCAGGAACTTCAGTATCATCACAAATTATCGCAGCCTGTAATTCTGCATTTAGATTATTAATTGATTTACGTACCAAGGGATCGTCTAAATGATACGAAACATTCATAATGCGTTTCAAAAGCACATATTCTTTCTTTTCTAAAATCAAGCTTCCATATTTCATAATTTCTGATTTGTTTATGGGAAAATCCCGCGTTGTACATAGGCTTTCTCAATGCGTTCGATAGCCAAAATATAGGCTGAAGTTCTCATGTCTATCCCCCGCTCTTCTGCTGTCCTACTTACATTTTGAAAACTTGTACGTAACTTATTTTCTAATTTTGCTATAACTTCATCAAGTTTCCATAGCTCTCCATTTCTATTTTGCAACCATTCAAAATAACTGGTAATAACCCCACCGCTATTGCATAATATATCGGGTATGATGGTGACTCCTTTATCCAGAAGAATACGCTCTCCTGCTGCATTTATTGGTCCGTTTGCTCCTTCTGCGATCAGGCTCGCTTTAATACGTTCTGCATTATCTTCGGTTATCTGATTACCCAAAGCAGCGGGTATAAGGATATCACAGTCTATGCTGAAAAAATCATCTTTATTTATTTCTAGGGTATTCGGAAAATTTTTAATACCTGTTCCGCTGGTATTCGCATAGTTAAAAAGTGCTTCTACACCAATGCCTTCTTCTGAATATATACTTGCAAAAGCATCTTGAACCCCAACCAGTACGGCTCCATCTTTTTCCATAAAATATGCGGCCCAGTTACCTACATTACCAAATCCTTGTACGCTGTATTTCTTTGCTTTAAGCGAAATATTATTTGCATCTGCCCATAACTTAATACAGAGATAAACACCATACCCTGTAGCCCTGTCGCGGCCTTCTAAACCCCCAGAACCCACAGGCTTTCCCGTTACAACATGCTGATAAGTTGAACGTTCAGACGGACTCTTCGTAGACATGTAGGTATCTGCAATCCAAGCCATAGTCTGGGCATTTGTATTTACATCTGGTGCCGGTATGTCGTGTTCAGGACCTATATTATCACCTAACGCATAAGTGAATCTTCGCGTAATACGCTCTAATTCTGATTGAGAGTACAGTTTGGGGTTTATCTGAATCCCACCTTTTGCACCTCCATAGGGCAAGCCTGCTAAAGAGGTTTTCCAAGTCATCCACATCGCTAATGCTTTTGCTGCATCAACATCTACAGTATCGTGATAGCGCAATCCCCCTTTGTAAGGACCAAGTGCATTATTATGCTGAACTCGATAACCCTTAAAAATCGCCACTTCTCCAGAATCGAGCTTTACCGGGAAATGAATGATGATCTCATTTGTCGTGACACTAAGTATTCTACGTATATTCGGATTTAAGTCTATTTGATCTGCTGCATTATTAAATTGCCCAAGCACATTTTCTACCATTCCAGTAGCCTGTGTTTTAGCACTGGTTTTTTGAAGTTTTTCTTTTTCTAGCGTTATCATAATTTTTAAAATGATGTAATTTCAATTAAGGTTTAGGGTTTTGTCAAAGTGTAGGTGATGATTTTCTGTTTGAGGAAAATCATACTCGCTACAAGACCACACCTGATCTTTATACGCGGTCAACACACAAGTTTTTAAATGAATACAGCTGAGGCAAATTGAAAATGAATTCGTTTTCATAGTATATAATTTTCACCCGAAAATTGAGATTAAAATACTTCGAGTACGTTTACACAACCATTAAAACAAGAGCCTTGCCAAACAATCTAAACCCATAAGCATTACACCTCTAAAAGACTAATTACTAGAACAGTATGCTTGTTTCCCCAAAAAAATAATAATAAATCTGTAAACCTTATTTACCCGACTGGATAATTAGCACCCGCAATTAACACAAAGAGCCCCGACCTTATATTAAGACCGAAGCTCTTATAGATTTAGAATAAAAAGACTCGTGCTAATCCTTCAACTTTTCCCGCAAAGTTTTACGGGTAATTTTAAGTATTTCGGCCGCTTTGGTTTTATTATTCCCGGTTGTTCTAAGGACCTTTTGAATGTACTTTTTTTCCATTTCACCCAATGTTAGTAATGCTTCATCAGGAAAATCTAACTTGTATTTAAGGTGTTCGGGCAAATGATCTATAGTGATGTGGGTATCACACAAAATCACGGCCCGCTGTATAACATTTTCAAGTTCCCGAATATTTCCAGGCCATTGATAGCGCTTTAAAACTTCTAACACGTCCGGATCTATTTTAACGAAACGGTCTTTGTATTCTATACCATATTTGAAAAGAAACTTATCAACGAGTAAGGAAATATCGGACACCCTTTTACGCAATGGTGCTACTGCTATCTCAACGACACTGAGCCTGTAATACAAATCTTCCCTAAAGCTTTGGCTTTTAATCATTTCAAGCAAATCACTATTCGTTGCAGCGATAACTCTAACGTCTATCTTCTCAGCGTTTTGAGACCCGATACGCATGACTTCCTTTTCTTGTAAAACCCGTAGCAATCGGGCTTGCACTGCAAGGGAGGCATTGCCAATTTCATCTAAAAAAATAGTACCTCCTTGCGCAGCCAAAAAGGCTCCTTTTCTATTGGTATCTGCACCTGTAAAAGCGCCTTTGGTATAGCCAAAAAGTTCGGCTTCCAGTAAATTTTCAGGAATACCCCCACAGTTTACTGCTATAAATGGCGCTGTAGCAAACTTACCGGAGTAGTGAATAGCACGGGCTACGAGTTCTTTTCCTGTTCCACTTTCACCCGTTATAAAAATAGTTGCTTTATTATTTTTTACGCGTTCAATAATTTGAATGACATCATTTATCTTTTCAGAAGAACCTATGATTTCTTCATGCGTATTTTTTGCTCCTGTAGCGGTAGAAGATTTTTGAGAACCACTATCTGAAGTTTTAGGAATTGTACGCGCAATAGCCGCTTTCAATTCATCTTTTGTAAAAGGTTTCGTGAGGTATTCTAGCACCCCAGATTTCATCACCGTTAGTGAATCCTGTACAGAAGGATACCCGGTAACTACTAGCTTTGGTAGATTGGGATAGTGCTCTGATACAAATTTTAAGAGCTCAAAACCATCTATCTGCGGCATTTTAAGATCTGTAATCATAAGATCTATATGACTATCTCGTAAAATATGCACCGCCTCTTTTACAGAGACCGCACGATAGGTGTGATAGTTCCAAGAATGTAAATGCCGCTGTAAAAGCTCTAAAATGTGCAAATCATCATCTACAATAAGTATATTCTCTTTTCGTAATCTCATGCTTTCCTATTTAGGTAAACGAACACTAAATATAGCGCCTTTATCGGTATTGTTTTGAGCTACAATACTGCCCTTATGACTAGCCACAATACCGTGCACTACACTAAGTCCTAATCCAGAACCTTCGCCTGTAGGCTTTGTGGTAAAAAAGGGCTGAAATACTTTTTCTAAAGCCTCTTCACTAAGTCCTGGACCTTCATCAAGTATTTTCAGAATAATGTGCTCCGTGTCTTGAAAGGCCTCGATAGTTACAACACCATTTTTAGGGGAAAAATAAATAGCGTTGATTATAAGGTTAAAGATAATTTGAGTAATCTGCACAGTATCTGCCTGAATGACAAGCGCTTCTTCTTCAATCTTCACCTGATAGCTTACCTGTTCTTTTCTAAACGTCGCTTCTAATAAATCGAGTGAATCATAAATATGCGGAACGATATTGATATGTTTTTTTTCTTTTGGCATCGCACATGCAAAAAACATCAGCTTCTTTACTACTTCTCTTGAAAAAATCGTGTTCTTAATTATCTTATCAAGATCTGAAGCAGCTGTTTTATCAGATGCCATACTCTCTTTAAGTAATTCTGCAAATCCTAGGATATTTGCTAATGGAGTATTAAGCTCATGAGCTATTCCGGCTGTTAATTCTCCCAGTATCGAAAGTCTGTCTGCGTGCTCCATTTGCCTTTTTAGTAGACTTTCATTTTTTTTAATAGCAACACGTTCTAGGAAATCTCCTATTTTAAGTGCTATATTATCAATTAATTGCTGCTCTTCTCTTAAAAAAGACATCTCCTTTTTTTTGAGAGAAACCACTATAGCTCCTTCTTCTTTATTGAATAAATATATTGGAGATGAAATGCTTGCTTTGTTATCAGAAAATCCAGTCTTAATCTGGGTTTTACCTTTCCTTATTAATATTCCTGTATATTCTGGAAATTGAAATGCTTTTTTTAAACTGAAAGCAATAGCCTGAAATGTTTCTTCCTGATATTCAGGATCAGCATTCACCAAAATCGAAGAAACCTCATAAAGACAGGTCAACTCTTTAATACGCTCTTTTAAAGCCTCTTCAGTAGCATTCATATTTTATACTATTAATTTAAAGTGTAAGCTTAACCAGCACTATTGGGTTTAATTCTTAAAATAAGATACCCTATAATTGCAGCTATTACCGAACCTATGAGTATTCCCATCTTTGCTGATAAATTGTAGAAGGGATCACTTTCAAAAGCTAAATTAGAAACAAAAATAGCCATCGTAAAGCCTATTCCGGCAAGAAATGATGTTCCTATAATATGCCGTAGCGTAATATCTTTAGGTATATTGATAAGTTTAATCTTTTTAACAAAAAGAATTATAGCTGTTATTCCTATACTTTTTCCCAACACCAACCCTAAAATTATATTTACAACCAGTTGTGTATCTAATGCTACTTCACTGGTAAGGTTTACACCTGCGTTAGCCAGTGCAAATATAGGAATGATTAAATAAGCAACCCAGCCATGCAAACTGTGCTCCATATGTTGTAAGGGGGATTGATAACGACTGGTCCAATCTTGAAGATCATCAATTTCCTGTATTTGTTCTTTACTTAGAATAGGTTTTTTAGAGATTGCTGACATTTTAATAGTTGAAGTGATTGCGACTAAGTTCTCTATAAATTCAGGCGTATTGATTTTTTGCCTAATAGGAACCGAAAATGCCAGTAGAACTCCTGCAAGTGTAGGATGAATGCCTGATTTGAGGAATAAAACCCAAATCACCAATCCGAAACTTATAAGTATAAATTTTGAATAATACTGTTTATAAGACAATATATAGATGAAGACCAAAAGAATCAGTGCGATTATTAGCATTGTCAAATTAATCGTTCCGCTATAAAAAAAAGCAATCACCACTATGGCTCCTAAATCGTCTACGATAGCAAAGGCCGTTAAAAAAATTTTGAGGCTTAAGGGTACTTTTTTACCTAATGCATTCAGAATAGCTAAAGAAAAAGCAATGTCTGTAGCCATAGGTATACCCCAGCCTTTCAGGGTTTCAGGATTTTGATTTAAAATCAAAAAGAATGCAACCGGTACAACCATTCCGCCCAATGCTCCAAAAAGCGGAAAGGCCATTTTTTTTAAAGAGTTTAACTCACCTATAAGCACTTCGCGCTTTATCTCTAAGCCAATCAAAAAAAAGAAAATGGTCATAAACCCATCATTAATCCAGAGAATTAAGGGTTTGTACAATTCAAAGCCTTCCGTTTTAAAACCTATTTTATAATTCCATAAATCAGAATAACTATCTCCTAACGAAGAGTTAGCCCATAACAAAGCTAGGAGTGTTGCTAACAGCAGAAGTATTCCGCCGGAGCCTTCAATTTTTACAAATTTTTGGAAAAGAGTTTTGCTGAATAGGTTTTTATCCATAGTTAGAATAGAGATTATGATGTTAGATTTACAGGCAGTAGCTAGTTGTTGAGCTCTAGTATTACTATTAAGAGCTCTTTTTTACTCTATAAAAAAGAGTAATTTGGATCACGATCCCAATAACGATAAGAAAACCAATTTCTAAAGTTGAAATAAGTTTACTCGTATTCAAAGATTTCTGGGCACTATGCATTAGATTTTCACTCTCATGTACCTGTATTTTTGACAAAGTAACCAAAGCATCTTGCATCGTATCAAGAGTATTAAAAATTTCCGTTTTTAACCGTTCAAAATTGGCGGTTTGTTGAATTATTTGAGGTTCTAATATTTGTATTTTTTCAAAACTCTCTTGCAGGCCTCTCAATTGGTTTGACTCCTTCTCGGTTAATTTTGTATTCTGAAAATCAGAAAGAAGTTTTGCTATCTTTTCATTATTCTCAAGCAATTTTTTAGAAATAGCACTGTCTTTTAAAGCCAGCCTTTTTGCGGCTAACATGTTAGAGATAGAAAAAATATAATCCTGTACCAGTACCCGGTCTTCAAACACTTCATTTACCGATTTCTGAGCGGTTTCAAAATGATGTTGATCAATTCTATTGGTTGCCAGAACCAATAAAAACACCACCGAAAGTGCTAATATCGTGTTGATGCGTTTTGCTAAAGGTAAGTTTGAAATCATAATAATTTGCTTTAAAACAGGTTTTATCACTAAAAGCAAAATACTCACCACAAATCACCACCAAACAACAACCAATTGATTATCAACAAGGTAAACCTAATCAGCTCTAAATAAGAAATTTCCTATCGGGTAATATGGAATCAAATTGGGTAATAAAGACCCGCTCTAATAATATTCAATCAATAAAAAAGGCTTCCGGAATGGAAGCCTTTTCAAACCAAAATTCAATTATTACTTAAAACGTTAAAGTCAATTCGTTTTGAGAAGACCAGTCAGAATAGATGATTTGATTGTCTTTCACTAAACCAATTCTAAATTCACGTGCAGTTTTGCGAGTTCCTTCGGTTTGTTTTACACTTACTTTTAAGGTGTTTTCAGCAGTTTTGAATGCTGAAAAATCTAAGATCGCATAATCGCCATCCTGATAACCAAAACCTTCTCCGGCATCATCATACAGGCTTCCGAAAGCATTTCCTGATTTATCGGGATTGATTAACAATGTGAGCTTTTTTGTACTATAATCTTCAGTGCTTTGAATTACCGGTCCCATAGGAACAATTGCTCCATCACGCAATTTTACGATTGCCTGATAGGTATCATCTGTTTCTTCAAAGGCGATGTCTTGCCAATCCCCTTCAGGCATTTTTAAACCCTCTGCCCAACGCGGAATAACCAATAGATTTTCACCCAATAGAAAACTCTGTTGCTCTTCGCGTAAATTTTCGTCCTGAATATCAGCAAAAAAAGTAGGACGCATAATCGGCATTCCTGTGGTTGCTGCCTCGTGAAACAAAGTATACAAATAAGGCATCAAACGGTATCTGCGATTGATTGCTGTACGCGACACATTCTCAATCTCTTCCCCAAAAGCCCATGGCTCCTGATCTTCGGTTTCGTTAGACGTGTGGTTTCTGGAAAATGGGTAATATGCTCCTAAAGCAATCCAGTTTCCGAATAAATCTGCAGACGGACTTTTTGTAAATCCTCCAATATCGGGACCGTTAAACGGCTGACCCGAAAGACTCAGGTTTATAGACATCGGGATCGACATTTTTAAGTTATCCCAGGTTGCAGAGTTGTCTCCCGTCCAGGTCGCAGCATAGCGTTGCCCGCCAATATAATTAGCTCTGGAGAGTACAAAAGGGCGCTTCTCTGGATTCACAGCCATGATTCCTTCACGACTAGAACGCACCATTAAGAGTCCGTATACGTTATGATAACGCAAATGCACATCTCGTGGTAAATCGCCTCCTCCCCGGTGAATATTGTTATCTGGCATAGAACCACCCGGACCGTCAAAAACGGCCGGCTCGTTCATATCATTCCAAACCCCGTCAATTCCCAGATTCATAAAATCTTTATATAAAGAAGCCCACCATTTTTGCGTTTCAGGTCTGGTATAATCCGGAAAAGCAACCTGCCCCGGCCATACTTCGCCATTATATTCATTACCTGCAGCATCTAAAACCCAGTGATTACCGGCACTACCCTGCTGATAAACGGAATACAGCGAATCTTGCTTTACACCCGGATCAATCATAAATACCGACTTAAAGTCTCTGGCATGCAGATAATCATTCAAGCCTTTAGGATCAGGAAACCCTTCAGGATCAAAAGTGAAAACTCTAAAGCCGTCCATATAATCAATATCCATCCAGATTACATCTGCCGGAATTTTTCGAGCTCTAAACTCGTCTGCCAGTTCCTGCACATTGGTATCCGGAAAATAAGAATAGCGCGACTGCTGATACCCCAAAGCCCAGATTGGCGGCATTGCCATCGTTCCGGTAAGTTCGCCAAGCGCTACCATAACCTCTTGCGGCGTTTCCTTCTCGATAACAATAACTCTAAAAGAAGGCCCTTCACTGATGATATCAACTCCGTTTTCTAAACGAATTTCTTGTCTCCATGAATTGTCTGCCAAAATACCAAAAGCGCTTCCGTCTGCACGTACACCTAAAACCCAGGGATGCGCCTGATACAATTGCTTGCCCTCAAACTTGGCATACTCGTAATTATCGGTATTCCATAAGGTAACATCAGAGCCGTTGCGGCGCAAATCACCTATAACTTCTCCGGTTCCGTACAGATCTGTTTCTGGATTTAAGTCGAAATGAACCGAATTCTTTCCATCCATTTGAATGAATTGCGGCTTCACCTTCCAGGCTGCAGGAAGTGAATCGCGCTTCGGTAACTCTTTAAGCACTGCCAGAGAAGGAAGCGTATGAATCGAGTCGAAATCTTTTGGGTAAAATACTGCAATATCTGGTTCTGCCAGACTTGCCGATTGTGCAAAAGCAGTTTGTAAACATGCTGTTAATGCTAAAATATACAGTAATGTGAATTTCTTCATTTTAAAAAACTAGTTTAATTGAATGATCATTGGGGTTTTTGCTGCTACCGTAAGTGTATCGGTCAGCGCAATAGTTTGAGACGTGATGATGTCTGTTCCACTTGTAGTTTTAAGGTCTGCTGCAAAACGTGCCAGGTCTAAGGTTTGGTCGGTTTCGTTATTATTCAAAACCACCATTACCTTTTCTGCGCCTAAACTTCTGAAATAGACATACACATTATGCTCCGGGATATACTGGGTGAGTTCTCCTGAGTGAACGGCTTTTGACGTTTTTCTCCAGTTGAGAATTTTCTTGGTAAACTCAAAAAATGCTTGTTGCTGTGCTGTTCTTTCGGAAGCGCTAAAAGCGTTTTGCGCATCTGCTTCCCAACCTCCGGGAAAGTCTCTGCGGATATCCCCGTCTCCTTTAGATTTGTCACCACGCATCCCTAGTTCTGAACCGTAATACAACTGAGGAATACCACGTGTGGTCGCGATAAGACTAAGGCCTAACTTATACGCATTGATGTCCTGATCGTAAATGTCGTTAAACCTTCTGGTGTCGTGATTCTCTAAAAAGACTAAAAGATTATCTGGATTTGGATATAGAAAATCATTAACAAAATTGTCGTAAGCTTTCATGATACCGCTTCCCCAGCCGCCTTCTTCTGCAAACATGTGCTCAACGGCATTGTGCAGTGTAAAATCCATTACGGAAGGCAAATAGGTGTTGTAATTTTGAATCGCACCGATCTTGCTGTCTTTTTGCCAATAAGCGATCTGCGCCTGGTTATGCAACCAGACCTCACCAACAATGTTGAAGTTAGGGAACTCGTCCATGATGGCTTTGGTCCACGTTGCAATACCTTCTTTATCATTATAACTGTAGGTATCTACCCGCAACCCGTCAAGGTCTGCGTATTCGATCCACCAGATTGCATTTTGAATCAGGTAATTGACCACTAACGGATTTTGCTGATTGAGATCCGGCATGGTTTTTACAAACCAGCCATCCACACAGTATTTAAAATCGCTGTCCGATTTATGCGGGTCAAACTGGGTTTCCATACGATAATTCGATTGGGCATAACCCGGAAATTGATTGATCCAATCGTAACTGGGTAGGTCTTTTATCATCCAGTGTTGTGCTCCCCAGTGATTGGTCACATAATCCATAATGAGCTTCATATCGCGTTTGTGCAATGCTGAAGCCAGGTTTTTATAATCTGCATTGCTTCCGTAACGGGGATCTATGGTGTATACATCGCTCTGTGCATAGGTGTGATACGAATAGGCAGGATCATTATCTTCAAGAAGTGGTGTACTCCAGATAGCCGTAACGCCCAACTCCTCTAAATAATCCAGATGCTCTGTAATCCCCTGGATATCGCCACCGTGTCTTCCGCCGCTTTTGCTTCGGTCTAATTTATCGTCTAAACCTTTTACAGAATCATTATCAGGATCTCCATTAGCAAAACGGTCTGGCATCAGCAAATAAATAACATCGCTACTGGTATACCCTTCGCGATCTGCAGCATGTTCAGCTCGTTCTTTCAATTCATATTCCCGGGTAAATTGCAGCTTTCCTTTTTTCTTAAAATCAAAATGAATCGTTCCGGCTGCTACATCTTGAGTTTCAATACTCACAAAAATATAATTGGGATTTTCGGTTTTAATCACTCCGGTAACCGGAATTTCTTCTTGCACCGAAATGCTAAAATCTGCAATATTGGTTCCGTAGAATAGCACCTGTATTTCAGACTTCTCCATCCCTGCCCACCAGAACGGCGGTTCTACCTTTTCTAGTTGCGCATAACTGCTATAACTATACAGACAACTCCATACCAGCAGCATAAAATACTTTACTGTACTTCTCATAATTTTTACTGTAAAAGCAGTCTCCTGTTCTTAAAGAATAAGAGGCTGCCTGATGTTTCTGTTTTAAATTAGTGCATCACAGACCAAACTGCATACCCGTTTGCAGGGGCTTCTAGCTGTGCACCGCCATCTTCACCGGTTATTGGTGAATAGGTCGTATTTTCAGAATAATCCATCAACTGTACCTCATTCCATCCGGTAGCGATTGTACGTCTTTTTGTACTGCTGTTAGCGGTGATGTATACAATAAGTCCCGGATTGTCTGCATTACCTTTTCGCTTTGCGATATACTCATCTTCATCTGTGTACAAGACTTCCAGGTCTCCGGTTGCCAACGTATTGTGAATGAGGATCAGCTTATTCAACTGCTCCTTAAACGCTGCGTTCTCATAGTCCAGATAGAAAACCGTAGGATAACCAGGATGCGTCATGATAAAAGCATAAGCCTTTAATTTATTGGAAGACTCGATGTAGTTATCGATGTTTCCATCTTTTTCGGTATCGTGATTTGCTGTGAAGGTTACCGCTTTGTCCGGATGGGTTTGCCATACCTGATCTCTGGTCAAATACGTCAAGTCATCGTTACGGTCAAAAGCTTGTTCCATTCTGTAAAATGCGGCAAAGTCAAAAGCACCGCTACCGGTAGCTTCTATGTGCTTACGGATGAGATCTGGATCTCCATCCCACAATTCACTTACTGAAAAACCACCCACTTCTGCCAACCAGTCTTTAATTACAAACGATTCAAAACCCAATACATAGTCAAACCTCCAGCCGTCAAAGCCCATTTCATTTTTGTAATAGTTTGCTACGGAATTGTCCTGTTTCCACAACCAGTTTTGAACCCGCTCTCTGTGGTGGTCTAGATTGGTTTCTGCATAAAACAAACTACCCGGATCGTAATTACTCACGCTATTGGGATAAAAATCTTCATAGTTTCTGTTGAACATTCCCGAAGCATTACCGTGGGTTTCATCAAAAAGACTATAGGTATCTTTATCACGATACGGATTGTACTCCAGACCACCACCCGAATTGTGATTCAATACAATATCTGCGATCACTTCCAGATCATTCTCGTGAGCGGTTGCGATCAAATTCTCCAGATCTGCACGCGTTCCAAAACGAGTTGGAGTCGTCCCATGCTGCTCAAAATTTCCAAAATCATAATAATCAGACACATCGTATCCCATAGAATACCCACCTGATTGTCCTTTTGTAGCAGGGGGTAACCAGATACGGTCTATACCCGCTTCGCTCCAGTCTGCAACTTTACCGGAAAGGGTATTCCACCATTCAAAACGAGGCTCAACATCCCAGTAAAACGCTTGCATCATGACTCGGCTACCGTTATCGTAATCTTCTAGATTAAGTGCCGTAAATTCAACAGGATCTACAACTCCGCTATCCCCATCCGTTGGTACCTCGACGCTGTCATCTGATGCACATCCTACACTCAAGAGTAGTATAAAAAGATACAGCAATAGGTTTTTAAAAAAAAATTGTTTCATATACATTCTATTTAAAAAAGGCTGCACCAGGCAGCCTTGACAAATTAGTTTTTAGATATAGAATAGGTGTATTGTCTTGGATTACTCAGATCTAATGTGATCGTATAGTTCCCATCTTCTGGAATACCGATATTTTGATTCGTATTAAAGTCTAAGGTACCATCTGCATCAGTATCACCATAATTGATCTCCCACGCATCATTCGCTCTAAATTTGATTCCATTATCTGGAGCTTCCTGCTCGGTAAGGTCTAATGTTACACTCCAGGTTTTTGTTGCTGAATCATACACCATATCGGTATCGCTATCCCAACCGGTAGGTGTTGCATTACCGATCACACCCCAACTTGTTTTAGTAAGATCATAGGTCAATGCGTCTGTATCTACATTTACAAGATAGTAACCACCGGTTCCGTCAGGAGTACCCGCGTTTACTTCACCTTCCTGCACGAGCGTTCCTGAGAACGTACCGTTATCTGCACCGGTATCCCCATAATCCCCGTCAAAACTGGTATTGGTAGGTAAGAATTTGAATTCCGGAGTTTCTGAATTGAAAAATACATAACCTTCATAAGCTGTGTTTCCTTCAGCAGAAGCTGCAAGCGGCACTGCATCAGCCGGTGTCCAGTCTGTACCGTAACCCCCAGATGCCAGGAAGTTACCCACTACAAATATTTTAGGAAGATCTAACGCTTCTTCTGCTTCTTCGGGTAAGGTTACAGAAACTGCCATCACCTCAGAAAGTTGCGCTACCACATTACCGGCATCGGCACCTACATAAGCACGCACTCTAAAATAAACAGTGCCATTATTGGGCGCTGCCGTAGTAGGGTCGTTATCAAGACCGGCCTCTCTAGCCAGTGCTAACATATTTGCTACCGTAACAGCCTGATTGGTTTGCGTACCCACGCCTAGTACAGAAAAACTCTCAAAAGATTCAACAGAAGACCCTTGAACCTCATAGTTCACCGGAGTTTGTACATTGAAGTTCGCAGCATTCCACACCAAGCGTTCTGCAATATTTGCCGCATTGGAAGCTGTTAGATTGTACGTCTCTAAAGTTGAATTGGTAAACGCAATACCTTCAGGAGCTGGCTTAGCGGTATAAGTAAAACCATCATCATCTGAACACGAAGTAAAATTGAGTAGTGCGATACATGCCAGGAGTACTAAAGTTATTTTTTTCATGGTTGTCTTGTTTATTAATAACCTGTGTTTTGAGTCAGGTTAGGATTAATCAAAATGATGTTACTGGGTAATGGGAATAATTTTCTAAAATCATCAACAGCAGTTCCTGATTTTGAACCGCCTTTAAAAGGCCATAGGTAACTCCCGGTTGTATAATCGTTGAAGCGAATCAAATCTGTTCTGCGTTGCCCTTCCCAGTACAATTCGCGTGCGCGTTCATCTAAAATAAAATCAAGATCTAAATCTCCAGAAGAAATATTACCCGCAGTAGAGCCAAATGCACGTGTTCTTAACGCATTGATGTAGCCGGTAGCTGTATTGAGATCCCCACCGGATCCTCCTCTTAAAACAGCTTCAGCGTAGTTTAAATAAATTTCTGCAAGTCTGATAACCGGTAAGTCGGTATCTACAAAGTCACCCCCTTCATCTACACCGGGAGCACCGGTAGCATCTACATTTTTAAATTTGGTAACCGCATAACCATCGGTAAAGGTGTTCGCAATCGTATTGATCTCCAAGTTTTGCCCGTCTGTATAGAATAGCGCTCTGCTATCTTCCCATTCAATAGGATTACCGTCTGCATCTGTATTACTAACAGCATAATCAAACTTATTCACCAAAGCTTTGGTGGTGCGTAAACCACTCCAGCCTCCGTTTACACCAAAGTTAAAGGCATCCATAGATCCGCCTATTGCAGCGTGAACCAAAAAGGTCGTCCCCCCATAGGTTCTGGAATTGTTTCCGTCAAAATTGAGTGCAAAGATGAATTCGTTTTGTGCCCCGTTACTGTTGTTATCAGCTAAGAACAGTTCGTCATAAGCAGACCCGTTTCCGTTAGCATCATTCGTGTTGATGCTGTACGAAGCATTGATCGCAAGGTTTGAAAACGTAATCGCATCCGTATACCGATCTTCACCCGTGAATACTTCAGCATTCAAATACAACTTAGAAAGCAAAGCCCAGGCCGCAACCCGGTCAACACGACCATACTCATTAGCACCACTTTCTTTAAGCAAGTCTTGAATCGCTAACAATTCAGACTCTACAAAACTGAAAATCTCAGCTCTGGTGCTTTGTTCCGGCAACTCTGTAGAAACTACAGTAACCAAGGGTACGGCGCCGAATAGATCTAATAAATTATAATACGTAAAGGCACGTAAAAAACGAGCTTCTGCAACATAGGCTTCAACCTCAGCATTTTCATTAAGCAAAGCTGCGTTTTCTATAAACGAATTGGTAAAAGATACTTCCTGAGCCAGGCGGTAATACATACCTGTAGTAAAGTCATTACCCGCACCCCAGTTCATCGCGTGTAGATTAGGCAATCCCGGATCCCCCCAGCCTATTACCGCATGGTCTGTTGTGAGTTCATTTAAGCTAAAAAGCAAACGAGAGTATTGTGAAGTACCTTCATCAATTCCGGTGATATCCGGTTGTCCCGAAGGTCCCTGCTGACCGGTTAAAGCAAGACTCGCATAGAGTTTTGCCAAAGCTCCTTTAGCTTCGTCAGCATTCGCAAAAACATTGGTTTCCGTAAAACTGTCCGGATCTATAGGTGTCTGATCCAAATCGTCATGACACGACACTAGAATAAGTGTTGGAATGACAAAAAGTAATTTTTTTATGTAATTCATGTTCATTTTTTTTAGAAGTTTAGATTTACGCCAAAAGTGAAAATTCGGGGTCTTGGGTAAAAATTGTTATCTATACCGCCATTGATCTCCGGGTCTAAACCTTCATAATCTGTTAGGGTAAACACGTTTTGTGCAGAACCGTACAATCTTAGATCTGAATCTTTAAATACCTCAGCAAAGGTGTATCCTAACGTGATGTTATCTAGCCTGAAGAAGGAAGCATCCTGAATGTAGTAATCACTTTGCAGACTGGTTTCTGTTATAGATTGAAAACCGGTATTGAAATAATCCCGGTGGAGGTTGGTCAAAATACTGTTTTCGGTAGCACGCACTTCGTAAGACCTACTGGAGGCCATGTTGTTGTACGCATAGTTGCCTAAACTCGCTCGAGATACGATTGCCAGATCCCAATTCTTATAATTTAAGTTCGTGTTAAGCCCCATAGTCACATCTGCAAACGGACTCTTATACAAATAGCGGTCGTCATCGTTGATCTGACCATCCCCGTTGCGATCTACAAACGCTCCTTCAATGGGTCTGCCGGACTCATCATAAATTTGCTTATACACCCAATAACTGAAAGGGGAATACCCCTCTTTATGGAGTTGTACCGTGTTACCGGTACCTCCAGAAATACCTCCCTCTTCAACCTGATCGGGTAGATTTGTGATCGTGTTATCGTTATACGCTACGTTATACCCTATTCTCCATGTGAAGTTTTCAGTCTGAACAGGCGTTACGTTCAATTCAAATTCAATCCCTTTGTTCTCCATATCGCCAATATTCTTATTGATTTTATTGGAGAAATTGGTAAACGGATCGACCGTTACAAAACTGATCAAATCTTCTGTTTTCTTTAAATAGGCATTGAGCGAACCCGTAACCCGGCTATTAAACAAGGCATAATCAATACCCGCATTAAATGTTTTTCCCACTTCCCAGCGTAAATCTTCATTATACGCATCCGGACGATAGGTCTGGTAATAGGTGTCTCCAAACTGATAGTTTGCATTCGAGCGACTGCCGGTATAGTTGGTCAAGAATAAATAATCCCCCAGACCGTTTACGTTTGCAATCTCACCATACCCCACACGCAACTTAAGCTGATTGATGGTTTCAGAATTGAAGAAATCTTCGTTGTTGATATTCCATGCAACCGCAAAAGATGGAAAATACCCCCAGCGATCATCTGGATTCAATTTTGAAGAAGCATCAGCTCTCATGGTAGCGGTTAACAAATAGCGGTCGTCATAATTGTAATTGGCTCTACCAAAGTAAGAAAGCAAGGTACTGCGCCATTTATCAATAAATTCTGCGTCGTTTCCTTCTTCTTGTGCCTCGCTGTCAAAACTGTAATTATCATACTCAAAACTTTGATACGAATACCCCGCAACAGCATTTATAGAGCTTTTTCCGAAGTCTTTATCATACGTCAAATAGGCATCAAAAAGCTTATTGGTTGCTTGGTTGATGTAATTAGAATACGAACCGTTCCAGTCTAATTGCGCAGAGGGCATTTGATCAGAAACAATGGTTCTACCGTGACTGTTCGTTTTGTCCATCCCTACATTTACCGTAGCGGTTAGATCTGGAAAGAAATGCAATTTGTAATCTACTTTTGCATTACCAATAAATCTTCTAATCTCTGCGGAATCATCTTTCTCGTTAAGTAACGCAATAGGATTTGTGGGAGAAAGGCTGTTTTGAATGAATCGATCTGCATCTGCGCTGTAGATGTACCAACCGTTGTAGTTCGCAAACGGTGAGTCATCCGTGTAAACACGCTTAGTAGGATCAAAATCAACTGAAGACCCAATAGCATCGCGGTTAGCAAATGTATTTTCGGTATACATCCCTCTACCGTTGATTTCTACTTTAAGATAACCGTCCATAAACGTAGGTCTTAAACTTACAGAACCGGTAGTTCTGGAGAAATTATCTCCTCTTAAAACACCATCCTGATCCGTATGACCTACCGAAGCTCTTACCGGCATAAAACCGCCAATGTTTCCGGTAGCACTTAAATTGTGTTCAGAACCTAAAGCTTCTCTGTAAATCAATTGTTGCCAGTCTGTAGAAGCAGTTCCTAAACGGGAAATCGCCGCATCAGAACCTACACGTGTCACTAAAGATCTGAATTCATCCCCGCTCATCACGTCTACATAATTCGTAGGACGATACGTTGTTGTAGCACCCGAATAGTTGAATTTAAATTCGTTTCCTTTTCCCTTCTTGGTTGTAATCAGAATGACACCGTTTGCGGCCCTAGAACCGTAAATAGCAGTAGAAGAAGCATCTTTTAAAACGGTCATCGTTTCAATATCTGCAGGGTTGATAAAGTCTAACGGGTTTCTGGAACCACCTACATTCGTATTATCCAACGGAATACCATCTACTACATACAACGGCGAACTATTCAAGGAAATAGAACCAATACCGCGTATGTTGATATTCTGACCTTCCCCGGGCGCACCTCCCCCTGAAGTTACGGTAACCCCGGCAATTTTACCGGTAATCAACTGCGAAGCCGTATTGACCTGACCTTTGTTAAAATCTTCGGTAGACACCTGGTTAACCGCACCTGTCGCATCTTTTTTGGTTACCGTACCGTAACCGATTACCACGACTGCATCCAGACTGGTCTGGCTTTCTTCTAGTGCCACATCTATCGTAGGCTGACCCGCGTAAGCAATCTCGACTTCTTTAAAACCAAGAAAAGAAAACATCAAAACATCTCCCTCCTTAATATTGTTAAGGGTATACTTACCATCAAAATCTGTTGTAGAACCCTTGCTGGTTCCTTTAACAATAATGTTTGCTCCCGGTATGGGCATCCCGGTAGCACTTTCTGTCACTACCCCGTTCACCCCATTCTGGGCAAAAATACTTACAGGCAGCATGAACACTAAGAGCCGTAAGCTTTTAAATAATTCTCGCATAAATTTCTCGTTCATTTAATAGATTTTAAATTGATTTTTAACCCAATTGAACCCTGCAAACGTTTTCGTAACATGGAGAAAAAGCACGTAGTTTTTTGCAAATACAAAAGCTGTTTAAAAGGATTATCAGGTTAAAATTGTATCTGAATTGGATAATAATCCACATACATCACAAAATTGAAGAAATTACGAGTGCTTACTACGCTTTGAAAATTTCATATAGAAAATAAAGACAAAATAAATGTTTCAAATTTTTGAAAATCAACTATTTGAATATATTAAGCTGCTTTTTTTATATAGAAAATTACGCTACAATTTGTGCCTTTTTAGAGCTTGAGACGGGTTCTTTCGAGAAGCATTTGGTCAAAATCTTTCTTATCTAAGAATGATTTATTCCTAATTTTTGTCTTATAAGCGTAAATAGAATTGACAGAATAGCCCAAAACCTGTGCTATAATTTCATTATGTTTAATTCCGAGACGAATTAAAGCAAAGATGCGAAGTTCTTTATTTAATACTTGTCCGTCTTTGATTGCTATTTGTTCATCTTCTTTTAAAAGCGAATTGAATTCATCGATAAAATCAGGGAATAATTTGATAAACGCTTCATCAAAACTCTGTAAGAGCTTTTTCTTTTCTTTCTTAAGATCATAGCTCTTAGAAAGGTATTTTATACCGTCTAGATTATCGGTTTTGAGGTTGTGATCTATTCGTGTTTTAAACTCTTTAAACTTTTCAAAAATATCTGCATCCTGCGTAAAAAAGAAACCGATGTAATCTTCTTTAATCTTATTAGCCTCCAGCAGCAAATCATTCAAGCTCTTGAGTTCTTCATTTTTAGAATTAATGGTCTCGTTGACCTCCACAATACGCTCATTTTTGATCTGAAGATCTTTATGCGCTACTAAAAGTGCTTGTCTGGCACGTTTCAACCTGCGTAATTGAATATAGGTTATTATAGCAAGCATCAATAAAACAACTAGTAACACACTCAACATAATGTTTTGTTGTGATAAGCGTTCGCGCTGTTTTTCAACCTGATTGATTATTTGTTCTTCAATCAGTGGTAAAATAGCGCCCACTCGTATTTTGCGTTGCTGTGCACCGTAGGCTTCGGCATCCTCATTGGCTTTCTTGATAAAAATGGAAGCGAGTTTGACATCGCCACTCTGAAACAGAAACTCTGCCAGTTGAATCATCGAAAGATTCTCTTTAGCAGATGATTTAATGTCTGCTATAGAAGATTGGGATAGGTGTTTAATAGCTTTCTCGCGATCTCCCAATTGTACATAAATATCTCCTAAAACCGAATTCACCACAGCCTGAGACCTGAGGTCTTGCCGCATATCTAGTGAAGGTTTAAGATCAACTAAAGCTTCGTCCAGATTACCATACTTATAGTTTAAGTAGCCCCTGAGCATAAAATAATCCCAAGTGTTTGGCGTCGCCAGCTCTAAGGACTTTTGATGGTACTCCTGGGCTTTTTTTCGGTAGCGTTCAGAGAAGTAAGTTATCGTGCTGTAATCTGCCATATCACTGTAGCAACGCCCTAATAACCCATACAGTGAGAACCGTATATCTTCGGGAATATGGTCTGGATCGGTACCGTTTAAATAAGCCAGAGCCTCGCTAAACATTCCTGCCGACACACACACATTAGCCAGATCAAGGGTGGTCTCTGCAATAAGCCGCTGATCGCCTAATTCTTCAGCTAGATTTTTGGATTGTATTCCGTATTTAAAAGCGGAATCCTGCTTAAAGATTCGATATTCAAAAAAAAGGGAACGATTTAAATCAAATCTCGATTTTAAATCACCTTCTTGTTGTAATCGAAGCAATTGGTACAACGAGTCTATTCGCTCTACTTTAATAGCATCATAGGCTGCAGACTTTTTGATGGTTTCCAAAAGCTCTTTAAAATCAGCATCTTGTTGTCCATAACTCATCCAAGACTGAAAAAACAGCAACAGCACTGCCAGCGGTAAAACCAGTTTGTTATAACAAATCATATAAAAGGCATCTCCTTGAAATAGAAAACAAGATAGCAAAAAAGCATGCTAAAAATTCAGTTACACCAGTGGAGGCTTTATTACGTGCAAACAATCCGGCACAGCATGCAATGCGTTTTAGCTTCTAAAGGCTCTTTTACTACGCTGTACCCTAAAGGTCCATGGGCTGCAATACTGTTTGCTCGTGAATGTTTAGCCCCCTTAAACCTGCCTTTTTAAGCTTGAGAACCCCATGCACTCCCTTATCCGTTGAATCGGATCAGGCATAGACTTAATCCATAAGTATCATTATCAAGGGTTTAGGAATGCTTTTTTTACCCAAATGTTACGTATGCACTGGTGGCGTATTGCTTTATTTCATAACTTACTCTTGTAGAGGGTGCTACCACACTCCAACCACAGTGCAACCACACTCCAACCACACTTTACCACAGTTTTCGTGTGAAAGACTGGTTAAAATGAGGTAGCATTCTTGTATCATGTATAACTTAACACCTACCTACTATGGCACAATTAGACAACAAAAGCGGCCTTAAAGGCAACATCGGCAATCTTGTATTTAGAAATGTAAAGGGGAAAACCATCGTTCAGTCGCGGCCCGATACTGCCGGGAAAGCCCGAAAAGGGCGCGCCAAACAGACCGCTACCGATTTTGGACGCGCCTCCCAAACTACCAGCAGTATCATAAGGGGCTTACGTCCTTTTCTAAGCAGCATGTACGACTCCCAGTTTTTTAACCGCTTTCGCACAGCGGTGTATCAGGGGATGAAAATGAACGACACCCTCCCTCAAGGCAGTTTGGATTTCTGGCAGGGGGAACCCACCGTACTGGAAGGCGTGGAAGCCGACCTGAAAAATCAGTATCCGCAGTACGTGCAGATGCCCGACCTGCAGCTGAGCCTTGAAGCGGAAACTCTGGAAATCAACGTACCCGAATTTAAGGCCGACAACCACCTCTACTGGCCGTCAAAGGCCGGTGAAGCCGAACTGGGTTACTGGATGAGCGTCTACGACTCGAAGACTTACCAGGTGTTGCGACACGAACTCTTTCGCATTCCCATTCCGCACAAAACGCAAAGCATCCCTGCAACTCGTTTTACCGCAACGGGACTGCCTCCCGAAGCCCTGCTTTTGGTAACGGCCGGGGTGTTGTACTATACGGCAGACATTCGTTTGGGGAAATTATGTATGAATTCGAAAGCGTTTAATCCCACGCAGGTGCTGAAGGTGTTTAGGACTTAATCTTTTAAGTTCTTTAATAAAATGATTTTTATAACCTTATTTAATAATTAGGTGCAGAAAAGTCACTTGATGGGAAAGTAACGGCCTATCAGGAGGTTCTCGTGAAATTTGAAGTGAGCGCAACGTCGCAAGCGGTTTTGTTTGAGGGCGCGATAGCGGCCGAGTTAAGCGCATGCAGTGAAGCAAACGAAAAATTTAGATACCGTCTTGTGAGCCTTGATTTTTTGGTTCTTTTGTATCAAGACAAAAGAACAAGAACACGAATAGAGGTTATAGATTCTATATCATGTTTTGTTCATTTTCTTTACTCGTCTAAAGAAAACGAACCAAAAGCAACCCTTACTGAGGAAAAGCAGTCCAAATGCAAAGATATGATCTCAAAGCCTATGCGCCAGCTCATTCGCTAAAAAGGTCTACCAGACCTTTTCTTAACGCTCTGCCCTTGCGCCTATTCTGAACCGAGGGAAGGCAATCGTTTAACCCTTCGGGTATGAATACTTTCTTTTTTCTAAAATCTAAAATCTCTTATACATTACATTTTTAAAACGGCCTACAAGAAGGTATCGTGAAATTTGAAGTGAGCGCAACGTCGCAGGCGGTTCTGTTTGAGGGCGCGATAGCAACCGAGTTAAGCGCATGCAGTGCAGTGAACGAAAAATTTAGATTCCGTCTTGTGAGCCTTGATTTTTTGGTTCTTTGGCATCAAGGCAAAAGAACAGGAACACGAATAGAAGTTCGTATCAAGCTCCCTTCTCCGATTAGATAAAGGCTGGGGATGAGGAGAAAAACTGCATGAAAGACCCGTTATGCGGAACACGTTTCAGCATCACATCAGAAGTCTAATTGCAGTTTATTGTTGGTTTTGGAATTCGTGAACCTTCTAGAATAATGCTTTTGAACTTCACCAAACAACCCACAAAACCCTATACAACAGTTTTTCAATTTCGAGGCAAGCCTCGGGTATTAAACCCTTTGGCGGTGCCAAAAAAAAAGGGTTTAAGCTTTCGCTTAAACCCTTCTGGTACCCCGGGCGGGAATCGAACCCGCACTCGTAAGAACTGGGTTTTGAATCCAGCGTATTTACCACCAAATTTCCGTAAGTTATATTATAATCAACTGATTAACATATATTTAATTTTATATAATGTCAATTGATATCGTTTAAAATCCTAATTTGTTGTACCTATGTTGTACCAAAAATGATTATCTTTATATTCTCAATACTTAAGATATGGCATCAAACGCAAAAATAGTACTTCGGAAAAAGCCCAATAAAGAAGGGCATTGTCCTCTTTGTATTCGTATTACTAAAAACCGTCGCTCAAATTATCATTATATAGGTCATAATATTGACCCTAATGATTGGGATGGAAAAAATATTAGAGTTAGAAAATCACACCCTTACTCAGATAGGTTAAACGGCTTGCTTAGTACTAAACTGTCTGAGGCGAATAAGATGCTGATTGATTTGCAATCGAGCAAAAAGGATATATCGGCTAATCAAATAAAAGAGAAACTTTATGCATCTTCCGAATCAGTTACTTTTTTCGAAGTGGCACAAGATTTTCTTGATGATTTAGAAGCAAACGAAAAGCTGTCTAGGCTCTCGACCGACAAGGCTCGTGTTAACCACGTATTGAACTTTACCAAATCAAAACAACTTACCTTTCAAGAAATTGATGAAAACTTTCTAAAGAGATTTAAAACTTACCTCCGTACAAAACACAACCTATCGGAAAGGTCGATAGTAAATAATCTTATTGTGATTAGAACTATCTATAATAGAGCTATTAAATTGGGTATAGTAGATAGAAAACTCTATCCCTTCGGTTCAGATAAAATACGGATTAAGTTCCCTGAAACCGAAAAAATAGGCCTTACCAAAAATGAGGTCATAAAACTTGAATCCGTTGAAAATCTGACCGACAACGAGACTCACGCTAGAAATGTTTGGCTTTTCAGTTTTTATTTTGCCGGAATTCGGGTAGCTGACGTATTGAAAATTCGTTGGACCGATATTTATGACGAAAGGCTGCATTATCGAATGAACAAGAATTTAAAATTGTTATCCCTTAAAATCCCAGATAAAATATTTCCGATTTTGGAATATTATCAGGACAGTAAACAAAATGATGACGATTTTATATTTCCGGAAATGAAAAAGGCAAATTTACAAGATGCAAAAGATGTCTATGCTAAAACAAAAACGGCCAACAAGAAATTCAATAAATATTTGGTATCGGTCGCTGATAAAGCCAAAATATCAAAAAAAGTAACTATGCACATTGCTAGACATACATTTGGGAATATATCGGAAGATAAAATCCCAATTAATATGCTCCAAAAATTATATAGACATTCATCGATTACCACTACTATAAATTACCAATCTAACTTTATGCATAGGGATGCCGATAATGCTTTGGATAGCGTCATTAATTTTTGATTTCTGAAATTCTAAATCATCTTTGCACAACCTGTGCATCGCAATTTTATTATCTTTGCAGAGTGAAAATTTTAACTATCATATTATCCGTTTACTTTTTGGTACTCAATGTTGTGCCCTGTGATGACGGTGAAGTTAGTTTATACGATTTTCAAAATGACTTACAAATACAGTTAGATCATAATTCAGATAATACCGAACAGCCGGTATGCATCAATTTTTGCCTTTGTAGCTGTTGTCACGTAAATGTTGTAAATGTCGATGTAGTTCCGTTTGTTATGCCATCTTTTGTTATTTCTTCTGAAATATTCTTCCATTCTGATGGTTTTGGAAAAGATCTTCCCCTCTCCCTTTTGCAGCCTCCACAGGTTTAATTCAGTTTTTATAGGATAGCTATATCCTCCTTAGACCTTTTTAGGTCAATCTTAATTTGATACGATTTTGTATATAGCAAATTTGTACCAAAAAGTTTCAATGAATTAAACCCTTCTTTTTTATGATTAATAAAATCATTTCATTTTCAATCAACAATAAATTTATTGTTGGTCTATTGATGGTAGCCCTGATTGGCACGGGCATTTGGTCAATGGCCACCATTAATCTGGGATCGGTTCCAGATATTACGAACAATCAAGTACAAGTCATAACTACAGCACCCAACTTGGGCACTGAAGACATAGAACAATTTGTTACCTATCCTGTGGAACTGGCAATGGCAAACCTTCCAGATGTTGTCGAGCTACGTTCGGTTTCTCGCTTTGGTCTTTCAGTGGTTACTATTGTCTTTAAGGACGAAGCGGGCACCTACCTTCCCCGTCAACTGGTACAGGAAAAACTAGCTGAAGTCAGTGAAGAGATACCCGAAGGTTTTGGATCGCCTTTTATGGCTCCTATCACTACAGGATTGGGCGAAATTTTTCAGTATACCTTAAAAGTAAAAGAAGGATATGAGGATAAGTATGATGCAATGGAGTTGCGTACTATCCAAGATTGGATTGTTAAACGTCAAATGGCATTGGTGCCTGGCGTTGTAGAGGTCAATGCTTTCGGTGGATATGTGAAACAATACGAAATAGCGCTTAGCCCAGATAAGCTCAAAAGTTTTGGTATTACGATGGGACAGGTTTTCGAAGCCCTCAAAATGAACAATGCGAATACAGGTGGTGCTTACATTGAAAAAAACCATCAAGCCAATTTTATTAGGGGTGAAGGTCTGGCGCGTAGCCTCGAAGATTTAGAAAACACAGTCGTCACTACAGAAAATGGCACACCAGTTCTTGTAAGGGATGTTGCTGAAAAAGTAGGCTATGGAAACCAGATTAGGTACGGGGCCTTTACCCAAGATGGAAAGGAAACCGTTGGAGGACAAATCCTTATGCTTAAGGGGCAAAGCGCCAATAACGTAATAGACAATGTACAAAGCCGAATAAAGGAAATTCAAAAATCCCTTCCTGAGGGTGTATATATTGAACCCTTTTTAAGCAGGAGCGAGCTTATTGGTAGAACGACAAGCACAGTAGAAAAGAATTTGATCGAAGGCTCACTTATCGTAATATTCGTACTCGTTATCCTTTTGGGAAGCTTGCGCGGAGGATTGATTACCGCATCGGTAATTCCATTATCCCTTTTGTTCGCATTTATTTTGATGAAACAATTTGGAGTGTGGGCAAACCTAATGTCGCTTGGTGCAATTGATTTTGGGATTATAGTAGATGGTGCAGTAATCATTGTAGAAGGAATGGTTTTTCATATTCATCAACGGATGAAAAAATCAACTAAAGTCATTGAGCAGGCTGAAATGGATGAGATTGCCTATGAATCTGCAAGCACTATGATGAATTCCGCATTTTTTGGACAGTTGATTATTCTAATCGTCTTTACACCTATTTTATTCTTAACCGGTGTAGAAGGAAAGATGTTCCGCCCAATGGCATTTACTTTCGGTTTTGCGGTTTTAGGCGCAATTATTCTTTGTCTTACCTATGTGCCAATGATTTCGTCAATGTTTTTAAAACCTTCAAAAAATCCGGATAGTTGGTTTGCAAAGTTCGAGAATAAAATTGATAGGTTCAGTGATAAGATTATGTCTAGTCTCAATAGAGCCTATAAGCCACTGTTGTCTTTTGCACTTCGTTTTAAGGCTGGCATCGTGATAGGTGCAGTTGGCCTATTATTGATTGCAGGATTCATTTTTAGCAATATGGGTGGCGAGTTTATCCCAAAATTTGATGAGGGCGATATAGCAATGCAGGCACTGATAAAACCTGGAAGCAGTCTTACCGAATCCATTGAGGCCTCAAAAAAACTTCAAAATATAGTAAATGAGTTCCCAGAGGTTAAAACAATGATTTCAAGGATTGGGGTTGCCGAAATCCCCACAGACCCAATGCCAATGGATATTGCCGATAGTTACATAATCCTTGAAAAGGATAAAAGTAAATGGACTTCGGCAGACAGCAAAGAAGAACTCATCGAAAAAATACAGGAAAAAATCGCCGTAATACCTGGAGTAAATTTTGTGTTCACACAACCTGTTGAGCTACGTTTTAATGAATTGCTTACAGGTGTACGAGAAGATGTAGCTATAAAACTTTATGGTGAAAATTTGGACGTACTGGCAGATAAGGCTAACGAAATGGCCTCGATTATAAAAACCGTTCCCGGAGCAGGTGATGTTAGAGCCGAGGCTACCAGTGGCCTTCCCCAGATGACCGTAGAATACGACAGGGCTAAAATGGCCCAGTACGGTGTAACCATTGATAAGCTGAACGATTATATAAGTGCATCATTCGCTGGTGAAAAAGCCAGTGTTGTTTTTGAGGGAGAAAAAAGATTTGATGTTGTCATTCGTCTTTCTGAGTCGTACCGTCAAGACATTAATAACCTAAAGAATCTATACATCGACCTTCCCAACGGGGCACAAGTACCTCTTAAAGAAGTGGCCAACATCAGTTATAAACCTGGGCCAATGCAGATATCCAGGGACAATACCTATCGTCGTATCTCGGTTGGGGTTAATGTTCGTGGTCGTGATGTAAAATCAATGGTTGAAGAGATTCAGACAAAATTAGATGCTCAATTAAATCTTCCTCCCGGTTATTATATTACCTATGGTGGTTCTTTTGAGAATCTGCAACGGGCTTCAGACCGTCTAATGATTGTGGTGCCTATAGCACTTTTCTTAATCTTCATTTTGCTCTATTTCGCACTTAACTCATTTTCACAATCGGTAATGATATATATGGCAGTGCCTTTGGCGGCCATTGGCGGTGTTTTTGCACTTTGGATAAGGGGGATGCCATTCAGTATTTCCGCTGGGGTCGGTTTTATCGTGCTCTTTGGGGTTGCGGTATTAAATGGGCTTGTGCTTATCAATAAATTCAATGAACTAAAAGAAAGTGGTATGACAAATATAAAAGATAGAATTTATGAGGCTACCCACGAACGGCTACGTCCCATACTCTTAACAGCAACTGCCGCCATTATGGGCTTTATACCAATGGCAGTGTCCACATCGGGAGGTGCAGAAGTCCAACGACCGCTGGCAACGGTAGTAATCGGTGGACTGATAACGGCAACATTCTTAACATTGGTCGTGGTTCCCGTACTATATAATTGGCTGGAGGCCCGCAAAGAACGTAAAGGCAATGGTGGTGAGGCAAGTTATATCAAGAAAAGTACAACGGTTATTATTGTATTATTGAGTTTGGGAGGATTTTTGACCCCAAATTCTGCAACCGCGCAGGATAATCAAATGGCCCAAACCCTTACTTTGGAAGAAGCCATTACAATGGCAAAGCAAAATTATCCTTCCTTAAAAGAAAGCCAAGCCTTTATTGAGCGTGAACAGGCGATGAAGGGTACCAGCTTTGATATGGGAAACACGAGGGTTTTTACGGGAAAGGAAGAAGTAGGCAATGACCTGCCAGGCATACAGACCACTATTGGTGTACAGCAAGGAAATATTGATTTGCTTTCAGGTTTTTCAAAATCCAAGTTCTATAAGGAACGTGTTAAACTGGGCGAAACGTTCTACGCTGTCAACGAGCAGCAATTGATTCGTAATGTGATGCAGGCCTATGACCGTATCAATTATAACAAAGCACAATTGCGCTTTGCGGAACAGTTGGACAGTGTTTATACTAACTTTAGGACAGCTGCCCAATTGCGCTATGATACCGGGGAAACGGGCAAACTGGAATTTATTGCCGCCTCTTCTGAATATCAGCAGATTCAAGTCTTAAGGCAACAAGCCTATGATGATATAGATATCGCAAAAAGGGCATTGAAACAATATTTGGGCATCGAACAAGAAATTGAAACGGTTGGTCAAACCTATGAACCGATGGATTTTTTGGCCACTTTGGACTCGGCTTCCGTAGACAATAATCCTTTGCTTCAATATGCTATGCAGAATGCAGAAGTAAGCAAAGCCAATGTCGGTGTGGAAAAAGCACAGTTCCTACCCAAGTTCAACTTGACCTATGGAAGACAGATTGTGGATAATGTATCGGGCTTCAATACCTATCAAGCCGGTATTAACATACCGCTTTGGTTCTTTCCACAGAAATCAAGGGTAAAGGCAGCTAAAGCTAATGCTATGGTTGCCGAGAACCAATACCTCGAACAAAAGGCAATGACCGAAAGTACAGTCTCTCAACTCATAAAATCGCTGGAAAAAACACAAAAAATCCTGAATTATTATCAGGAGGGCGCATTGCTTTTGGCCGAGCAGCAAATTACTACGGCAGAACTGGCATCTAAGGAAGGTGAAATAGATTATGTGAATTATATCACTATTCTCAACAGTGCCATTACGATAAAACAAAATCATTTACAGTTTATCAATCAATATAACCAACAGGCCATTGAACTACAATATCAATTGGGAAATCTATAATCTAAAAAAAACAGAAATGAAGAAAATAGCAATAATCAGTTCCATAGTACTAACTATTATGTTAATAGGCTGTAATGGAAAATCCAACTCGGAGATACCGAACAGCGAAACCAATGAAACTTCGGAAAATTCCAAAAGCGCTGAAGAAGGGGAAAACGAAGAAGGTGAAGAAGGTGTAGTAGAAATTACCAATGAACAAGCTGAAACCATAGGTCTTGAGCTAAAGCAAATTGAAGAAAAAAGCCTTGGCAACAGTGTTAAGGTTACCGGGATTTTAGAGCTGTATCCGCAGTACAAAGCCAATATTAGCCCTTTTGTAGGAGGTAATGTAAGTTCCATAAAAGTAATCGAGGGGGATAAAGTTCGGAAAGGACAGGTATTGGCTTACTTACAGCACCCAGATATTATTTCAATGCAACAGGAATTTCAGGAAAAAAACGATGAACTCGTATTCCTTCAACAGGATTTTGAACGCAAGCAAACTTTATTTGATAAAGGGGTCTCCTCGGCCAAAGAATTTCAGATGGCTCAGTCCAAATTCAGAAGTACTACTTCGAGCGTTAACGCCTTAAGGTCAAAACTGGAGCTACTGGGATTAAATATCTCTAAAATAAAATCTGGTGAAATTTATGCGTCAGTGCCTATTACATCGCCAATCGGAGGTTTTGTCGATGAAGTTATGGTAAGCCTTGGTGACTATGTGGCACCACAGACCAAAATGTTTGCGGTAAGTGATAATTCGGAAATTCACGCAGATTTTAAAGTGTATGAAAAAGATATTTATAAAGTAAAGGAAGGGCAACAAATCTATTTTACCGTAGCATCAAAGCCAGATCAACTATTAAAGGCAAAAATCCACGCCATTGGCAAAACGTTTGAAACCGATCCAAAAGCGATTCACGTGCACGCGGACATTCATAATGAAGATAAAGAACTCCTTCCTGGAATGTATGTGGAAGGTAGAATTGTTCAAGGCGAAAAAATGGCCTTGGCAGTTCCAGAGGAAGCCATTGTTAAAAATGGGGAAAAAACCTTCATTTTCGTAGAGGATAAGGACAATGAAGAAGAAAATAAACTAAGGTTCAATATGATTCCTGTTAATACAGGGATGACCGATTTGGGCTATGTGGAAATAAGCCTCCCCGCAGGTATATCTAAGGATATAACCGTTGTTACAAAAGGGGCATACATTCTCTCTTCCGAGATGATTAAAGCTGAATTGGGAGATGACGATTAATTCAATAAACAATTAAAGGTTTTGATTCCGAGCTTGTTTATCGTCTTAATTAGTTAGTTAAAAATTAAAAAACAGGCTCGGTTCAAAATCAATTAAAAATAAATAATTATGAAAGAAATAAAAGCATTTGTAAAACCGAACAGAATACAAAGGGTCATTGAGGCTCTATCGGATAACGGATTTAAAAGTATGACCCTGTCTCAGGCAGAAGGTACCGGTGCATTTAAGGCAAAAGGTGCAAGACCGTCCCTCGATTTTCACGTAACTGACAGTCCTGTGGTAAAACTGGAACTCGTCTGCCAGAACGAAGAGGCACAAAAGGCTATAGATATTATAACCGAAAACGGTAAATCTCCGGAAAAGGGGGACGGAATAATTTATATAACCAGTATAGACGAAGCCTTTAAAATCAAAACTGGTGAATCTCTCAAGAGGTACGACTTATAAAACCCGATGTAAAATGGAAGACATAGTAAAAAAACTGGAAGAAAAGGGCGTTAAACCTACTGCTATGCGCTTGTTAACCTACAAACATTTATCAAAAATGGAGGTAGCAATAAGTTTGGGAGAACTCGAAAAACATTTCAAAAGTTCAGAGCGTAGCACCCTATTTCGTACTATGAAAACATTTGAGGAAAACAAATTGGTACACGCCATCGAAGACGGTACTGGCTTTGTAAAATATGCCCTTTGTGATGAAGATTGTCAATGCGAAGTTGGCAATGACCTTCATTTGCATTTTCACTGTAATAAATGTGATGAAACAATTTGTCTCACAGACCATAAAATACCCCAAATCAACTTACCCCAAGGTTTTAAGGCAGAAAACATCAATTTGATCGTACAAGGGATATGCGTTAAGTGTGGCAATGAAAGTGCAGATTCACGATGAATTTAAGGTATTATAATTTAAAAAAAATAAAATGATGACTATAACTCATAAAAACAATACCCTCTTCCTTATTGCTAAAGGTATGCTTGACCTCAATGACTGTGAGAACTTTTTTTTAGAGCTGAACAGACAAATAAATTCTGCTAAAGATGTCCGTTGTTATTTTGAAATAAAGGATTGCCAGGGCTGCACACCAGAGGTGTTTGAGAAAGATTATTTTCAGAACCTTGAAAAAGAGAAACACCTTGAGAAGGTTGCGATTGTAGGTTCTTTTAAATATCAAGAAGAACTCACTAAGCTCTTAATGCCCTTTTCTAGGGCACATATCAGATATTTTGATAGTAAGGATTCCGTTACTGCCAAAAAATGGATTGAGGCTTAAACAGAAAATTAATCAACATTTAAAAACAGATATTATGAAACAGATTAAAAATGCAGGTATTCTAATGGTTTTGGTGGCTTTTATGATAGGCTTTCAGAGCAGTGCACAAAACACAGACAAAATTTTGAAGAACCCTGAAAAAAGGGAACAGGTTATGACGGCCATTATCAATAATCCAGAGATGAGAATGGAAATGATGGAAAAAATGATGAAGATGATGGAAAAGGACACCACGATGTCCAAAAAGATGAAGAAAAAAATGATGATGAAAATGGAAAAGGACACTACAATGTCAAAAAAGATGAAGGAAAGAATGGCTACGATGAAAAAAGAAAAAGAGATGAAGTGTGAATGTGAGTGTAAAAATGAAGATGGAAAGTGCCAATGTAAAATGGAGGAGAATGATGAAGATAAAAATGAAAAGCAGTGACTTAAACTAATCGAATAAACCTGACGCTTTGGGCAAATTGTTAATTAGAAATCGGAAAATTATGGAAAAGAACAAAATAGATAGAAGGAACTTCATCAAGCTTGGTAGCCTTGGAGCAACTGTTGTTATTACCTGGCCATTGTTGAATTCCTGTAATGGTTTTGCTTCAGAAAATAAAAATACCATCAATCCCGATTTTCAAGCAGATTTAGATTTCGAATTGACAGCCAAAGAAACAGATATTCAATTGTTTCAAGGAAATACAACCAAGGTTTGGATGTTTGAAGGAAACGTTCTTGACGGAGACAAAACAACAGTACAAAAATTAGGGAAGAGCTATTTGGGACCTATAATAAGGGTGCGAAAAGGACAGAAAATAAGGGTTCGTTTCAAGAATCAATTACCTGAGGAAAGTATTGTTCATTGGCACGGTATGCACGTTCCAGAGGAAGATGACGGTCATCCTAAAGATGTAATAGCTAATGGTGAAACTTATGTGTATGAATTTGAAATAATGAACCGTGCCGGCACCTATTGGTTCCACCCACATCCACACGGACGTACTGGGCCACAGGTTTATAATGGTCTTGCAGGGCTTTTTGTAGTTACGGACGATGAAGAACAACGATTAAAATTGCCATCAGGAGAATACGATGTTCCTGTTGTACTGCAAGATCGCCAGTTTGATAACAATAATCAATTGGTATATCTAAACCGTGGACGTATGGATAGGATGAATGGTTTTTTGGGCAACCGTATCCTTATCAATGGAAATCCGGATATGAAACTTTCACTTAAAAGTGGGTGTGCCTATAGACTACGCTTTCTAAACGGTTCCAATTCACGTTTTTATAAACTAGCTTGGGAAGACGGCACCCCACTTGTTATTATAGGCAAGGATGGTAGTTTACTCGATAGTCCTAAATCTAAACCTTATGTAATGTTGGGCGTTGCAGAAAGAATTGATGTATGGCTCGATTTAAAGAACAGGCCTCAAGGCTCTCAAATGATTATGAAGAGTTTGTCGTTCTCTCCTGGGATGATGGGGATGATGGGCGGAATGATGGGCAGGGGTCGAAACAACCTTCCTTTGGGCAGCACTTATGAAATATTAAAAATCAATATCGATAAAACAGGGAGCAACGACTTTGAGCTTCCACAACGGCTGGCCGAATTCAACAAACTCGATCCCGCCACTGCTGTTAATAGGAACAACCCAAGGACGTTCCGTTTTTTTATGAGGCGAATGCAATGGACTATCAATGGCCGGACTTGGGAAATGACGGGGGTTACCGAAGAAGAAACCGTAAAGCTCAATACGACCGAGGTTTGGGAAATCGTGAACAGAGGTGGTAGAATGATGGGCAATGACGATATGATGGGAGAAAGAGGTTGGATGCGTAACCGTGGAGAAATGGATAGAGACAGAGGAATGATGGGCGGGGGAATGCAGATGCCGCACCCTTTTCATATTCATCATTTGCAATTTAATATTCTGGAAAGGGACGTTTCCGGGGTTGACAGCAGGATTTGGAATTCAGTTAAGGATGGATTTATAGATGAGGGTTGGCAGGATACGGTTCTGTTAATGCCAGGTATGAGTGTTAAACTAATTATGCGCTTTGAAGATTTTAAAGGCCTCTTTTTATACCATTGCCATAATCTGGAACACGAAGATATGGGGATGATGCGCAATTTTAAAATTGAATAAAAGATGACTATACATAGTGTTGCACCGCTTGGAATATAATTGATTTTTGAATGACTTTAATGACAACAAAAACAGAAAAAACATTATTGTCCAAAGGGATACGCCCTACTGAAATGAGGTTGAAAATTCACAAATACCTCAATAGGAAGACCTATGCAGTAAGTTTAAACGAAATGCAAAAAGTCTTTATCGCTAAAAGCGAAAAAAACAAAACGGCAAACAGAACTACCTTTTATCGAAACCTAAAAACTTTTGAAGATAAAGGGCTAATTCATCAGATTAATGATGGGACAGGAGTGGCAAAATTTGCAATTTCCGATAAAAAGGCCAAAGGTAAATACGGTACAGATTTACATATGCATTTTCATTGTACCGTTTGCGGAAAAACTATTTGCTTGCCGGATAGAATATCGAAACAAAACTTGCCGGACGATTATGAAATAAACGATGTGAACCTGGTATTAAAAGGGGTATGTAAAAATTGTAGTAAAAAATAATAGGTGGGAGTACCTTAAAACTGAACCCTTGCGCCCACTGGTCAGCTTAAGGTTTCCCCCACCTTATTTAATTAAAAAATTTACGAATATGGAAAAATATGATGTAACAATTATAGGGTCTGGCCCGGGCGGGTATGTAAGTGCCATCCGTTGCGCCCAATTGGGTCTAAAAGTGGCCATTGTTGAAAGGTACAGCACGTTGGGCGGTACCTGTCTAAACGTGGGCTGTATCCCGTCAAAAGCCTGGTTGGAAGCCTCTGAGCATTATTACAAACTCAAGCATCAATTCGAAAAATTTGGGATTGATGTTAAAGAAGCCAATGTCGATATCCTGAAAATGAACCAAAGGGTTCAGGATGTGGTACAGGAAATCATCAATGGTGTTGATTATCTGATGAAAAAGAACAAGGTTACCGTTTATGAAGGCCACGGAACCATCAAGGACAAAGACACGATTGAAATTAAGGGCGAAGATAAAACGGAAACCATAGCAACCGATAAAATCATCATTGCCACAGGGTCCAAACCCGCTTCATTACCCAATATTAAAATCGACAAAAACCGTATCATCTCTTCTACCGAGGCCCTTGCGCTACGGGAAATCCCCAAGCATTTAATAGTCGTTGGCGGAGGCGTTATCGGTGTTGAGATAGGTTCCGTATTCGCCCGCCTGGGTTCAAAGGTTTCTATAGTAGAATATTTTGATAGCCTCATTGCCACTATGGATGGCGCACTGGGACATCAATTGCACCGTTCCCTAAGAAAACAGGGAATTGATTTTTATTTGGAACATAAGGTAACCTATGCAACGGCAACTGATGGCAAAGTAGAATTGAAAGCGGAAAATCTTTCCGGTAAAGAAGAAATGAGTTTAGATGGCGATTACTGCCTTATGGCCATTGGTCGAAAACCATACACCGCCAATTTAGGGCTTGAAAATATAGGAGTGGAAACCAATGAGAAAGGACAGATAGCGGTAGATGAGAACCTCGAAACCAACATCAAGGGTGTGTATGCCATAGGGGATGTAATCCGAGGGGCAATGCTTGCCCATAAAGCCAGTGAAGAGGGCGTTTTCGTAGCCGAACGGATTGTTGGCCAAAAGCCCCATATCAATTACTCGCTCATCCCAAATATCGTGTACACCCAGCCTGAGGTGGCCGGAGTAGGCTTGACGGAAGAAGAACTGAAGAAGGCCAATAAAAGTATAAAAACAGGCTCTTTTCCCTATAAGGCAAACGCACGGGCGAAGATAAGTATGGATACGGATGGTTTTATCAAGGTAATCGCAGATAAGCAGACCGATGAGATATTGGGCGTGCATATGATAGGCCCTCGCATTGCAGACAGCTACACCGAAGCGGTGGTAGCGATGGAATTTCGGGCAGCTGCCGAAGACATTGCAAGAATGTCACACGGGCACCCCACATTTTCCGAGACCTTTAAGGAAGCTTGTCTGGCCGCTACAGAAGACAGGGCATTGCATATTTAATATTTACAATAACCGGCACAATAAAGAATAAAAGAGATGAAGAAGCTTCAGCGATTGACCAAGGAAATTAACGAATTGACATTGAGAATTGAGCAGGAATACCCCGAACTATACCAATATCTTGATGAAAACCCTATTACAATCCCTGATTGCGAAACACCCGAGATTTCCGTTAACTCGTTCGTGGACTATTTAGATAGCCTGAAGTCACTCTTGGAAAGATATATAGAATCGCATAAATAAATGAAGTACAGATGGACGAATTTAAAATAAGATTCAACAAGCTCTTGGTCAATAAATTTGGAATACATCCGAATCAAATAAGACCGGAAGCGAATTTTACGAAAGACCTTGGTGCGGATATGTTGGATATGGTCGAATTGATGCTAGAGTTTGAAAACGAGTTCAATATAGCCATTCCAGATAATGAGGCAGAAAAATTAAACACCATTGGCCAAGCCGAGACATACATTAGGGATATGATTAAAAATACGGATTCGTAACAAAAAATTAAAAAATTAGCGCTTCCAATAAAGCAAAAAGAATCATTAAATAAAATTATCTAGTAACAAATAATAATGAAAAAAAGCACTTTTATAATAACTAAAATGGACTGCCCTTCAGAAGAGCAGATGATTCGAATGAAGTTGGAGTCTTATGCTCAAGTAAAACACTTGGATTTTGATATTCCCAATAGAAAATTAGAAATATATCACGTGGACGGTGTTAAAGCAATACAAACGTCTATAGCCAGCTTAAAACTTGGGGATTCCTTTGAGGGAACCACAGAAGCCGAAACACCCGTAATGGAAGACCAATCCAAACAAAAAAGAATCCTTTGGTGGGTCTTGGGCATCAACTTTGGATTTTTCGTTATCGAAATGACCACAGGTTGGATTTCCTCTTCTATGGGACTTGTGGCGGATTCCTTGGATATGCTGGCAGATTCCATCGTATATGCGTTGAGCCTATTCGCAGTAGGTGGTGCCATTTCAAGAAAAAAGAAGGTGGCAAAATTCAGCGGATACTTTCAGATGGCATTGGCAACACTTGGGTTTGCAGAGGTCTTGCGAAGGTTTTTCAGCGATACAGAAACACCTTTGTTCCAATGGATGATCATTGTTTCAATTTTTGCCCTACTGGGGAATCTTATTTCGCTTTGGTTGATAAACAAGGCTAAAAGTAAGGAGGCGCATATGCAGGCCAGTGCCATTTTTACGTCCAATGATATTATTGTAAACGGTGGGGTTATAGTGGCAGGGGTACTGGTCTATTTTCTGAATAGCAAATGGCCCGATTTGGTGATTGGCGGCATCGTCTTCACGTTTGTAATGCGGGGCGCCATAAGAATTTTAAAATTATCTAAATAATGCAAATATATGTTGCACAAGACGTTGGGAAACAATAGGAAATTATGAATAAAAGTAGTGTAGCATTATTGATTTTACTGTTGTTGGCAATAGACCAGACCATAAAGATTTATGTGAAGACCCATTTTTATTATGGCGAGGAGTACTACGTATTTGGCCTGGATTGGTTTCGCTTGCATTTTTTGGAAAATCCCGGAATGGCCTGGGGCTTTAAGTTTGGGGAGGGATATCTGGCCAAGCTTGTTTTGATCCTATTTCGGCTGGCCGCCATTGTTTGGGGGACTTTTTATATCAAAAAGATGATACGTGAAGGATATGCAAAGGTTTTTGTAATCTGTGCAGCATTTATATACGCAGGTGCATTGGGTAATTTGATTGACGGTGCATTTTACGGACTGATCTTTGAAAAAAGTGATCCCGCACTTCGCAACATTGCAGAAATATTCCCCTCGGGCGGTGGTTATGCCGGATTCTTAAATGGTAATGTAGTCGATATGTGGTTCTTTCCAATTATAGATACAAGGCTTCCGGAATGGCTGCCATTATGGGGAGGCAATGAATTTACTTTTTTCGACCCTGTATTTAATACCGCAGATGTTTGGATTAGCACGGGAGTGATTTTGCTCCTGATCTTTCAAAACAAACAACGAAAGGTCCAGAAAAGATCGAATATGAAAAAGTTGAAATATACCGATGGTAACAGAACAATAATAAACAACAATTATTAATGGACGTCTGGTTATGGATATTAGTATTGGGGGTAGCAGCTTGGGCGGCACACTGGGGTGCGGACCAACTCTTGACGCCTTTAAAGATGCTCCGCAAACAATGGGGCCTGACCGCTTCAGCAGGTGCAGCATTCCTTGCCATTGTAACCGCTAGCCCCGAGGTAGCTGTAAACGTTACCAGTGCAGCCCGGGGCGTATCCGATATTGGTCTAGGTAATCTATTGGGCTCAAATATCATTTCCATTCCGTTAATGGTTACCATAGCGTATTTCGCTTCACGGAAACGATTCAAGAACAATGAGAAACATCAAAAACACCTCGATAAAAATATTCTTGTGCTGAATAAACGATCTATTTCTGTCCTTTCCCTGCCTTATCTGGGGATTATCGCCCTTGTCGCCCTTTTGACTTTGCCCAAAGCCTGGCGAGGACTTCAGCCTGTGGATGGGTGGATTATGCTCGCTGCCTACGCAGTTTTCTTGGCCCACGCCATCATAAAAGGCCGGAAAAAGGGCAAAAATGTAGAATGGGACAAAAAACAGATTTGGTTATCTGTTGCAGGAGCCTTGGCGATAGCGGTAGGAGCTTTTTTTATTGTAAAGGCCACTGAAAATATTGTTTCGACCCTGAATATTTCTGAAATCGTTGGCGGATTGTTCATCACGGGTATAATGACCACCGCGCCTGAAATATTCAAGACCTGGAGCGTGGTGAAAGGAGGCGAAGTAACGGCAGGCACCACCAGTGTTATCGCAGATAATGCGGTTACGATGACGGTAGCCTTTTTCCCATTGGCACTGGTAACCACCCCTATCGAAGATTTTCAGTTGTTCTGGGTGAACCTTGCCTTCGTTGGGCTGATGCCGCTTTTGTATTCCCTTTTTGTCCATCAAAGCAAGGAACTTCACGGTTTTAGCAGATGGCAGATATTCGTTTTCGATGCAGCCTATATCGTCTATCTATTAATAATGGTATTTTTTGTTCTAAAACTATTTTAAAATAAAACATATATGAAAAAGAAAAAACTAAATTTAAGAGACCTCAACGATACATCAATTGAAAATAAGGTTTCAGCACAACTGAGTATTAAGGAATATATCCCTTCCATCTTCAGTTTTGTATTGCTTATAGTAGGTATTGCGGTTGATTATTTTGACGCCTTCCCATTTTTTAAAAGTTGGGTGCGAATCGTTTGGTATGCGGTAGCCTACATCCCCGTTGGTTTTCCTGTTATAAAAGAGGGATGGGAAAGTATCAAGGACGGTGATTTCTTTACCGAATTTTTCCTAATGTCCATCGCAACCCTGGGGGCGTTCGCCATTGGGGAATACCCTGAAGGCGTTGCGGTAATGCTTTTCTATGCCGTAGGTGAGCTCTTCCAAAACGCAGCTGTAAAACGAGCAAAGGGTAATATAAAGGCGCTGCTTGATGTACGCCCTAATGAGGCCGTGGTGTATCGAAACGGCGATTATGTTTCCGTCAATCCCGAGACCGTGGAAATTGGAGAAAAAATACAAGTGCGCGTAGGCGAAAAGATTCCTTTAGATGGCAAATTACTATCCGAAAAAGCATCGGTCAATACCGCAGCGATTACGGGGGAAAGCAAACCCGACACCATTGCCAAAGGAGACAAGGTTTTTGCCGGGAGCATCAATCTAGAAGGTGTTATAGAAGTGGAAACCACCAAAGAATTCAAGGACAGTTCCATTGCCCGTATTCTCGATATGGTACAAAATGCTACCGCAAGAAAATCAAAGACGGAACTGTTTATAAGGAAATTTGCACGCATCTATACTCCTATCGTAGTTTTTTTAGCGGTATGCTTAACGTTTTTACCTTATTTTTTTGTGGACGATTACGTGTTTCAGGATTGGTTATACCGAGCCTTGATTTTTCTGGTAATTTCTTGTCCCTGTGCATTGGTCATTTCCATTCCCCTAGGTTATTTCGGTGGATTGGGTGCCGCATCCCGTAACGGTATACTTTTCAAGGGCGCATCTTTTTTGGATGCAATGACCCAAGTGAATACGATAGTAATGGACAAAACCGGAACCGTTACCCACGGGGTCTTTAAAATAAAGGAAATTAAACCCATAACATTAGAAAAGGCAACGTTTATGAAGTACCTGATGGCGATGGAAGAACAATCCACACATCCCATTGCGAAGGCGATATTGGAATATAAAGCGGACGGTTCGGATTATGAGGCGACCGATGTTTCGGAAGTAGCCGGAAAGGGCTTGAAAGGGATGGTCAACGGAAAAACAGTACTTGTAGGTAACAAAGCTTTGATGACCTCAAACGGTATTGAAGTTCCATCAGAAACGGACGCTATTGTTGAATCCATTGTAATGGTAGCCATTGATGGAAAATTTGCAGGTTATGTAACCATAGCCGATGAACTGAAGGAAGATGCGCACGAAGCCATTGAACAAATACGTCAAGCAGGAATTCGACAACTTATAATGCTTTCGGGCGACAAGGATTCAATTACACAGCAAGTGGCAAACGAAATGGGAATCGATTGGGCAAAAGGAGGGCTTTTACCGGAAGATAAATTGAATGAAGTGGAAACTTTAAAAAAACGCCCGGACAGCAAGATTGCCTTTATTGGCGATGGCATTAACGATGCCCCGGTTTTGGCAATAAGTGATGTAGGCATTGCAATGGGTGGTTTGGGCAGCGATGTGGCCATTGAAACGGCGGATGTCATTATCCAGACCGACCAACCCTCTAAAATAGCAAGGGCAATAAAAATAGGCCGGTCTACAAGACGCATTGTCTGGCAGAATATTGGTTTGGCTTTCGGTGTAAAAATCATTGTTATGATTTTGGGCGCAATGGGGATGGCTACAATGTGGGAAGCAGTTTTTGCAGATGTTGGAGTAGCCTTCCTTGCCATACTCAATGCCATTCGACTACAGAAAATGAAATGGGACTAATTTAAAATTGGAAGAAGCATATAAAGAATAAAATGTCTCAAAATCGTAGAAATAGAAGGCAAAGAAAAAGGAATGAAAAATCCCTAAAAAGTACTATGACAACAAAAGACAGATTGTACGGCATCCTAGCACTTGTCGGAATCTTTTCTATAGTACTTATAATTTATTTTTTCGATGCCATTTTCTACTTTTTTTACCTGCTTTTTTCGGATTGATACTATTCAAAGGATTTTTAATTTATCTAATACTGTGGGGAGTTGAAAATATAGTGTTTAACTAGTTCATTTATATAGATGACATCGCCTTCCTCTTAATAATTGAAATTTTTTAAGGTTCAGGGATTGTCCCTATTGCCAGTTGAAAAGTGTCTTGATTACTCGAAATCAAATTATGTCATTAAACAGAAGAATAAGAAGAAGGGAGAAAAGGTCTAAGAGTAAAATAACCAAAAGAGACAAGTTATAGGCAATTATGGCCCTAATTGGAATTTTTATCGCAGCCCTTCTCTTGTTTCATTTCTTTATAAAAGATTTGGTATATGGATAAAATCTGAAAATTGGTGCCTTGGTTAAAAGATTTAAAATTAGGTGCATAATGTTTTAAGAATCTCCATATCATATAAGATTGATTACTTAATAAAGTAACTCAGTATTGATATATTGACCGCACCTTTTGCGAAAGGATTTGTTTTAAAGCGTATCTTTATATTTATTTAGTCTAAATAATATTAGTGATTTTTATAATAATTTTTTTATGTTACAACACAGGCGTTATATAAGTATTTTTCTAATAAGCTTCATTGCCTTATTAAGCTCGAACATCTATGCCGGCACGGTCAAAGATGACTCGAATATTCAGACCATTATACATTTATTGGATTATCTATCAAAAGATTATCCAGCAGCGGTTAAAGATGGTGTTATAGTTAACGAAGGTGAATACCTTGAAATGAAGGAATTTAGTGAAACCATACTCTCACTAAGCCAAAATCTGGAGCTCTCCTTAACGCAGGCAAACCAGATACAGAGCGACTTGATTGATTTGAGAGCATATGTACTAAACAAGGTTTCCCATCAAAAAATAAAAGAGGTCACTTCAAAGGTCAAGTGGGCTATTATCAATTTTACGGAATTTGAAATTAGCCCACCTAATTGGCCAAATATTGATAATGGAAAGAAACTATTCCTGACCAATTGCATTCAATGTCACGGAGCAAGCGGTAATGGACAGGGCAAACTAGCTATGGGCCTAAATCCGGCGCCTACCAATTTCTTAATCGATACCCTTATGCGTGAGGTTTCCCCCTTTCAGGCTTATAACACCATCAAACTTGGTGTAGAAGGAACTGCAATGCAAAGTTTCGGTATGTTGAGCGATAAAGAAGTATGGGATCTTTCCTTTTATATCAAATCCCTGAGGTTTAATGCCTCTTCTGCAGATTCGCTTGGGCTAAAGGAAATATTTAACAAAATCTCTAATGAAGTTTCCTTAAAAGATGTGGCTACTCTATCCGATAAGGAATTGATTCAAAAGTTGGGCTACGAAGATTCCGTTACTTATAAAAAATTGAAAGCTCTAAGAATTTTTTCTCTCGAAAAGGCCTCGACCGACAATAGTCTTGTTGTTGCCAGAAATTACCTGAACGCTGTTCTGTTAGATTATAAGGCGGGCAATAAAAAATCGGCACGTCAAAATGCCCTGAATGCATATCTCGAAGGTATTGAACCGGTAGAAGTACGATTGAAAGCCAACGACCCAGAATTCACCTCACAACTAGAGCAGCAAATGATGGCGGTTAGACAAGCTATAGAGAGCTCTAAAAGTATCTCCACGGTACAAGCTGAAATCGCTGATGCGGTATCAATGATAGACCGTGCGGACCAATTGATGAGGGATACGAAGCTCAACTATTGGCTTTCCTTTTTCTTGGCAGCATCTATTATGTTGCGCGAGGGGCTTGAAGCATTCCTTATCATTGCCCTGATCCTGGCTTTAATAAAAACTTCCGGCACTAAAAAAGCACTCCCGTATGTACACGGCGGGTGGATTATGGCCATTCTAACAGGTATCGCAGGATGGTTCCTGTCAGATTGGATAATCGGTATTAGTGGTAAGAACCGTGAGATTATGGAGGGATTGATTTCTTTAGTAGCGGTAATAGTGCTGGCATTTGTTGGGTTTTGGCTGCATAATCATTCCCATTCAAAAAAGTGGAAAGAATTTATAGAAAAAAAGATAGGCAAACAACTAAGAGGGGAAAAAATGTTTGGATTGGCCGTATTTTCCTTTATGGTTGTATTTAGGGAAGCCTTTGAATCCATCCTTTTCTTACAGGCCATTAGCTTAGAGACCAAAACTGGTGATGGGTCTTCCATAGGTTTGGGCGTGATTGCTGCTTTTGGACTGATAGCATTGCTTGCAGTGATTTTTGTAAAATATTCCAAAAGAATTCCGGTAAGGCAACTTTTTAGATATTCGGCTTGGGTAATAACCTTACTTGCGATAATATTAATTGGAAAAGGGATTCACGCTGTCCAAGAGGCAGGCTGGGTATCAGTCACTAGTTTCCCTATTTCCCTTAAGATAGATTGGTTGGGCGTGTATCCTACAAATGAAACTCTAATGGCACAAGTGGTCTTGTTAGGGTTTCTTTTACTGTTGTATTATGTTAGCAATCATAGAAATAGGGCTATTCAAGTCAAATAAGAGATGCGTAGAGTTGAGTTCCTCAAACTTTTACAGGCTTGAATATAATGTAATAATAAACCTAACGAATTAAAAAGCCTAATAATGGTAATAAAGTAACATTTATAGAGCGTGTATTTTAACTAGTCTCTCTTTATGACACCAAATGATTTAGGTGTTTTGTATTAAGTCGTTTTGGAAACGATGTTAAGATGCAAAATGCGATTTCTTAAACCCCAAAATTACAGTTGTCAATAATGTGGGTTTTATTTTATTAACATTTAAACCCAGATTAAATTTGGAAAAAGATTTACTTAAAATAATAGAAGATTTCAAAAATGAAATATTAGAAATAGAGGAGTCCAACGTTAATGATTTCAATGTAGTTGAAAAGGGAATTACAATCTCAAGGAAATATTTACAAAAACTTCGGCTATGTATTAGAGATAATAAATTCAAAAATAAAGAAAATGAAATAACATTTTTCAAAAAGCACAAGCCGTATGTTTATAGCAGGTTGAAATTCTATGCTAAACTGTATAATTTTTTGATTAATCGCCCGGCGGGAACGATTCAATCTCAACAGATCTTTATAGACGAAGAAATTCAAAAACTTCAAGAAAGTAACCGCCGGAATATCGACTTTATTAAATATTACCGGGAGGAATCTACGGTTTTAGATGAATTTTACTTTATAAGAGGTAAAGATAAAATTAGTCTGGTTTCGGACACTTCCCATTTCTATACTGATGCTGAATTTTCTACAAGTCACGATAACGCAATTGCTAAAATTATGGCCTATGACCTCTTAATAAATCACTACGTTCAGGAATTAAGTTATTTAAGAGATCAGTCCTACGGTATTTCAAATAAACTAAACACTTTAGCCAATGGTGAGCGCCTTGGCTGGACGGCTTCAAAAACTGACCTGATTGAATTGATTTATGCCTTACAGGCTTCTGGAGCGATAAAAAGCGGTACAGCTGGTATTAAAGAAATGGCTTCAGCTTGTGAAGATATTTTTGAACTTAATCTTGGTAACGTTTATAGAACTTTTCTCGAAATAAGAGAACGGAAAATCGACCAAACCAAGTTTATTGATAGACTAAAAGCAACACTTTTAAGGCGAATGGAAGAAACGGACGGTTGATATTTTCATTTTTAAAAATGTTAAATTTCTTCCCAAGTTGGGTCTTACTTGTGAAAAAATAAAATTAATTTTATCTATTATCATTTGGCATAGATGATTTAAAGTGACACCTCTAAATCAAACCAATTTAAACCATTGAAAATGAGCAAATAAAAACACCCTACTTGGGTACAACTTGGGATTAAAATCCAATAAACCATCCCAAATTTGTAGAACGAAAGTCAAATCAGGTCAGGGACTATCAAATTAGTTGAAATCGATACGATAGTCCCTTTCTTTAAAACCGTTCTATTATGCCAGCAAATATTATTACCACCGACGACCTTCGAGAATTTAAAATGGAATTGCTCGATGACATCAAGAATCTTCTATCTAAACAAGCAACTGGAAAACTCAAGAAATATTTAAAATCTTCCGAGGTAATGGACTTGCTTCAAGTTAGTCCAGGCACTTTACAGAATCTTCGTATCAATGGTACGCTACCTTACACAAAAGTGGGTGGCATTATCTATTACGATACAGAGGAAATTCAAAAAGTAATGGACGCCAACCGTGTGGATCATAGTTTAAATTCTTAACGATGAACTATATAAAGCTACTTAATGCGGCTTTTGAAAAGTTCTATTTTGATGACCGCCTAAATCCTACCCATATAAGCTTATATATGGCGCTGTTCCAAGAATGGAACAGCTCAAGGTTTGCAGATGAACTATATGTAAACCGTAGGGATTTGATGCGTTGTGCCAAAATAGGTTCAAAATCTACCTATCATCGGTGCATAACGGAATTAGATTCTTGGCTCTATTTGAGCTATTTCCCTTCCAACAATCCGTACAAAGGCAGCAAAATAAAGATGGCCATTATCGGGACAAGTGATGAACCTGTTGTGGGACAGTACAATCCCACATTAGAACAACTTGCGGAACACTACCATCCCATACGTGAACCAGTTGTGGGACAGCACCGTCCCAATAACGGACAAGTAGTGAACCAACACCGTCCCATAGGTGGACAAGCATTGGTATCTACTATAAACAATAACAAACAAGAAAACAATATAAAACAGCCAAAGGGCTGGCAGGCCGTTTTCATTTTTTTTGAAGAAAAAGGTTTTGATGCTGATGAAGCAAAAAAATTCTTTGAGCATTACCAAACTCGTAATTGGCAAACCAGCGACGGAAAAGACATCCGAGATTGGCGTGCCGTAGCCATCAACTGGATGGACAGAACCGAAATATTCGACGAGGAAAACAAAGCAAACGAAAAACAAGCGTCCCAAATCAAGGACAACTTGCGAACCACTAAAAACAAAGATTATGGACAACCCCTCTAAAATTACCGAAGGTGGCGTGGAATATTCGCTCGGAAAATTTGATGGCAAAAGCGTCCTCTATGATTTTCCAAAAATATTGATTTACTTGAATGCCAAGGGCAAACTTTTGTTTGGAAAAAGATTCAGAATTTATGATGAGGACAAGGATATTCTACTGAAACTCTGTTCCTACTTCATCAAGGATAAAGACAACTGTGAGACTTATGGTATTGACATTGACAAAGGCATTCTACTTTCTGGACCTGTTGGCTGCGGCAAAACCAGTTTAATGAAATTATTGCGCCATTTAGTGCCTTTGCAACGTCCTTATGAGATGATTCCTTGCCGAAACGTAACCTTCAGTTTTAATCATTTGGGTTTTAAAACCGTTGAAGAATATGGTAACACTAAATTTTACTGTTTTGATGATTTGGGCGTGGAACCTTCTGGCAGATTCTACGGAAAGGATTTGAACGTAATGGGCGAAGTACTTTTATCTCGATACGAGCTGTACTTACAAACCAAACACAAAATCAAGACCCACGCCACCACCAATCTCAACGCAGAAGAACTGGAAGAACGTTATGGTAATCGTGTCCGTAGTCGAATGCGGGAACTTTTTAATTTGATTGCTTTTGATACTAAAGCTGGGGATAAGAGGAAGTGAATTTATAGTATGGCTTTTTAACAACAATTTTTATTTTCTTGAATCGGCGGACAAGCCACAGTACCATAAGAACAGAATACACAACAATCCCCTTCTTTTGGTTTTAGTGTTTGTTTGCAATTATCACATTCATAAAAGAATTGACAGGCCGTGGTTGGCATTTCTTCTTCTGTTTTGTGGCCGCATTCAGGGCAGGTGATCGTAGATTTTAATATTGTAGTTTCCATAAATAATAGTTAGAGCATATAGGTTAGGTCAGATGCCATTGTAGGATATGAAAATACCATTGTCCGCAAATCGCTTATGGTCATCTTGGTCTTTATCGCCATTGCGAAAAGATTGATGGTTTCCTCACAATGAGGTCCGATCAGATGCGCGCCCAAAATGGTATTATTATTTTTATCGATGATTGTTTTATAAGCATATTCATCCACATTCAGGCGTCTCGCATTGAACCAATTATCCACTTTTTCAAAATTGACATTGATATCATATCCCTTTTCTTTGGCATCATCTTCCAATAGGCCAACGGTTGCCATAGTGGGCAAAGTGAAAACTACTGAAGGCATTGGGGGATAACTGACTTTTTTCTTATTTCCTTTAATGATATTTGAAGCTACGACGTGTCCTTCCAAAACAGCTACGGGTGTTAGGGGCAATCCTCTTGAGTCCGCTGCATCGCCAGCTGAATATATGTTCGCGTTCGATTTGCTCTGAAGGTATTCGTTGACCTCTATCCCCTTTTTTGAGAAGGATATACCTGCTTTTTTCAATTCTAAATCAAAAATGGCTGGGGGACGACCAGCGGAATTAAATACTTCTGCCGATTTGAAGTTAGTTTCCTTTCCGTTTGAAATTCCTGTAGTAATGTAGTTGTCATCTTTATGTTCAATTTTAGAAACTTCAGTTTCAAGAACGAGCTTAACACCTAAATTACCTGTGGCATCGACCAAATGTTTTACAATATCCTTGTCAAAGTTTTCCAACGGACGTTTGCCTCGATGTACTATTGTTACCTCGGCACCAGAACGTGCGGCAATATGCGCGAATTCAAAGGCGATATATCCACCACCGATGAAAAGCAGGGATTGGGGTAATTCCTTAAGGTTTAGAAAATCCGTACTCGTTTTCGCAAGCTGTCCGCCTTCAAAATCTAAAACTTTTGGTTTTGAACCTGACGCAATTACAACTTTATCAGCTTGAATGGTCTCGTTACCTACACTTAAGGTATTCTCATTTATAAACGTAGCGGAATTGTGAAAGGTGTCGATTCCGTTCTTCTTATACCCCTTTTCTATTTTCCTCGGCATTTCATCAACAAAGGTCTGTTTGAACGCCATTATATCCCTCCAGTTGATATTCGGAATGGTATCAATGCCTTTCCCTTTAAGTCTTTTAGCAAAGTCGCGTACTTCCGTGGCACCGATAATCACTTTTTTTGGGTCACAGCCTCGTAGGGCACAGGTGCCACCATAAGGCAGTTCATCAGTAATGCCCACCGAAAGACCTTTTGAAGCGCATTTATTGGCGATTGTCATACCTGACATACCCGAACCAATAATGAAAACATCATATTTTTTCATCTACTTATTTTCTTTAGTGGTTTTCTCGACAACTTTATAACCGGTGCTTTCTATAGCTTTTCGGATTGCAGGCAAATCGGTTTTGGTCTTGTCAAATTCCACTATGGTATTGGCATATTCGTAGCTGGCTTTGACCGAAATAATTCCATCCAGCTTATTGACTTCGTTTTCTACGTGTGCCTCACAGCCTGCACAGGTCATTCCAGCGACTTCAAAAGTCTGCTTTTTGATATTCGATTGAGAGACATAGACAATATCCTTGGTGGGCTGTGCATAAAATAGATTGGAATAGTACGGGAAGGCCAGCATCAATGCGGCGAATAGTGTTACTATCAATAAGAACCGTTTGGATTGCCAAAACGATGGTTTCGCATCATCTTCACAGGCGCAATCTATTTCTTCCTGTGTTTTCGGCCGCAGTTTCTGATACCAGGCAAACACCAAGACAATAATGGTCAAGCCGATAAGATAGGGTCTAAATGGCTCGACCCAAGAAAAGGTAGATGCAATTCCGCTTGTTCCAGCAATTAATGCCAAGACAGGGGTTATACAACATATTGATGCTGCAACTGCGGTAAAAATGCCGGTATAGGTCGCGGTATTTGAAGTTTTATTCGGTGCCATAATGTAAACTTTCTAAGCTGTTTTCTTTCTTGTCGAAATTGAATTGAAAATTCCATTCAAAACATTGTCCTCACTCTTTACCAGCGAATAATACAATGTTTGCCCTTCACGTCTCGATGTAATAATTCCCGCATCCTTCATTTTTCGGATATGCTGGGATACGGCAGGAACACTCATTTCAAGAATGTCAGCAATATCGCAAGGACACAGTTCATTCTCTATGTTCAATAGAAATAGAATTTTCAGTCGTACCTCGCTTCCCGCAAGAGACAAAATTTTGCTTATTGCTTCTAAGCTACCTGAAGAATTCTCTATGGTTTCCTTACATCTCGATATTTGCTTCTTGTCTGCTTCGTTCCGTGTACAGGTTATTTCCAAGCTCATCTTTTTTGATTTAAAGTGGCCACAAATATATCATTATTATATTATTTAAGCAAATACTTAAATAATGAATAAATCTAAAACGTGAACTTTTAATCTGGATTGCTTTTGATACCAAAGCTGGTGATAAAAGAAAATCTACTTCTTTAGCAACTTAAACCTCGACTTTTCCATAATATTTTTTCCGCAACCAAAAGGAAACCCGAACCAATAGTATTAATGCTGGAACTTCCACTAAAGGTCCAATAACACCTGCAAAAGCCTGTCCAGAATTCAACCCAAAAACTGCAATGGCAACAGCAATAGCCAATTCAAAATTATTCCCAGCTGCTGTGAACGCCACGGAAGTAGTTTTATCATATTCCGCACCTGTGGCTTTGGTAAAGAAAAAGCCGATGATAAACATCAGGGTAAAATAGATGAGCAATGGGACTGCAATAATTACTACATCCATCGGGATTTCTACAATCAGTTCGCCTTTGAGCGAGAACATTATAACAATTGTAAACAAAAGTGCAATCAAGGTTATGGGCGAAATTTTCGGAATGAATTCTTTAGTGTACCACTCTTCGCTTTTCAACCTTACCAAGATTAATCTGCTCAATATTCCCATAACAAACGGAATACCTAAATAAATAGCCACGCTCTCTGCAATCGTACCTATTGAAATATCAACGATAGCGCCTTCAAACCCAAAATAAGGCGGAAGTATAGTTATGAATATCCACGCATAGAAACTATATGCAAATACTTGAAAAATGCTGTTTAAAGCGACCAGACCAGCACCATATTCGCTACTTCCTTCAGCGAGGTCGTTCCACACCAAGACCATTGCAATGCAACGTGCCAAGCCTATTAGGATAAGTCCGACCATATACTCGGGGTAATCGCGTAAAAACGTGATTGCCAAAATAAACATTAAAACAGGACCGATTATCCAGTTTAAAATAAGAGATATGGAAAGGATTTTTGTATTTCTAAAAACTTTGGGCAACAGCGAATAATTGACCTTTGCCAAAGGGGGATACATCATCAATATCAAACCTATCGCAATGGGTATGTTGGTCGTTCCGCTACTGAATGAATTTATGATATTTGGAAATGATGGGGAAAAGTACCCAATCCCAACACCTATTGCCATTGCGACAAAAATCCAAAGTGTGAGGTTCCTGTCGAGAAAGCCTAATTTCTTCTTAGCCATATTATTTATTGATTGATTTTTGATAAGCCTCGTAGCTCAAAAGGTTAGAAAGTCCGTCCAGGTCACTAACTTGAATTTTGACCATCCAGCCTTCGCTAAACGGTTTGTCGTTTACAAGCGTTGGGTTTTCGAGTAGATTTTCGTTGACAGCGGTAATTTCGCCCGAAAGTGGCATAAATAAATCACTTACAGTTTTTAGTGCCTCGACGGAACCAAAAACTTCATCCTGTTCAAACTCATCGCCCAGGTTTGGTAAGTCAATATAGACTATCTCGCCAAGTTCACTTTGCGCAAAAGTGGTAATGCCAACCGTTCCGGTATCGTTTTCAATTTTTATCCAAGTGTGTTCTTTCGAAAAATATAGATTATCAGATGCTTCCATTTTTACAAAGTTTTAATATCCGTTTCTTAAATTATCAGCGTAGCTGTTAGGTAAAATACTGTCCTCTACGGCCTTTGCCGCTTTTTCGATATCGTATTCGAACTTTACGAATTCAACAGTAATACTGTCCTTATCTTTAATGGAAGCGTTCTCGTCAATATCTAAAATGACGTAACTACCTCGGTTATCGCTGTCTTTGGGTTTGCCAATTGACCCGATATTGATAGCGTGTCGAAAATGTGACGTACTTTCATCTGCCGAATTGAAAGTTCTGTGATATGGTTTGTGCGTATGCCCAAAACACATCACATCAGCATCGGCTTGTTCCATAATACGAATCATACTTTTCTCTGCCCTGTCCTCAAAGAGATATTCATTTATCTTTCGTGGACTTCCGTGTACCAGTAGTACATTCAATTGGTCTTCATTTAATTGGAATTCCAATTTGATATGAGCTGGAAGTGTTCTCAGATACGCCCTGTTGTTTTCATTTACCAATTCGTTGGTCAAAGAAATCGAGACCGCCCCATTTGCTTTTTCCTCATCGGTTTTATAGGCGCAACCGCAATCGTCGCTTTTCCTGCCAATACCAAAGTCGTAATTGCCGGCGATGGTCGGTATTTTTCGATTTCTAATTTCCTCGATGACCTCATTGGGCCAAACGTTATAGCCCACCAAATCGCCAAGGCAGTAGATGGCATCGTATTCCCTATTTTCCAAATCTTCAAAAAAGGCCTGTAATGCAGGTAAGTTTGAATGAATATCGCTGAATAGTATTATTCTCATTGTGAAGTTTTTTTATAGGTTTAGCAACAGCCACTTCCTGGTGCACAGGAATTTGTTGCTTGAATTTCAGATAATTTCATTTTAGGTTTCTCTGTAGGGATACCGCATTGGTCTTTTGCGAGACAGTCCGTTTGTTTTGTAGTCAACAGGAAATTGTTTCCGTCGAAATCGAGTCCAAATTTACCGATGGTCTCGGCTTGGTATTCCACTTCGATTTCCAAATCTTCGATACCTAATATCCTTTCAGAAAGTTCAATAATATTCAGTAGTTTTTCTGGATGTAACCTATGGTCGTAATCATCTGCATTCCACAGTTGAAAATTGGCAACTTCTTCATTGCGCACCGTTCCACCGCAGTCAATAAAGTGTTTGGTAATCTTACCTACTTCGGTAACGTGAAAATGACTGGGGACTAAATCGCCATTTGGCAATTGGAAAGCGATTCTGTCCAATTGGGTAAGCTGTTTTTTAATTTGTGAAAGTTTCATAGTAATAATGTTATTGTTTCGTTTGCAAGAGATTGTTTATTCGAGTGGCCAAGTACAGCATTTCCCTCGCGATTGTATTTGTATCGGTAAATATTAATTCGACGTTGTTATTTTCATTTTCGTTGGATGAAATTTTCTCAACATATATTTCAATAGTATTATCGCTGGTTGATTGCAGGGATTGTAAGGACTTGGGATAAACCACCCAATTTCCCGAACCATAGTCAATGTTATAGGACATTGGATTTTCCCCACGCGTATTTCTTATGCTAAAACCATATTCTTTTAGAATTGCCAGTTTTGATATGGGTTCGATTTTGGGTGAGATACCAGCAGATTGAAGACTTAACATAGTATTGTGACCATAATAAATCATCCCTGTTTGCAGCCAAACCAATGCAAGCTGACTTATTTCTTGGTTACCGGAATCAACAAATAGTACGTTTACTTTTGTGTTATCGTCCAATTTCTTGAAAATTAAAAACGCTACTTGGTCAAGGCGTTTTAATCGTTCCATCGGAATTTCCGCGAAGGTGTTGCCAATTTCTACAACAGATTTTTGGATTTTTTTCTTGAGCGTTTGTGCTTGAATTACTTGCTGAAAGCAAAGTAAGAATACCACGATGGGAATTATTGTTTTTGTTTTCATAATTATAGTTTATAAGTTTATCGCAATAAAACGATTAAATGGTTTAAATTTTTTTAGCAGCATTCATCTTTTGGTAACAAATCCTGCCCCAAAAACGCTGTCATAAGATCCTTCATTTCTTTCCAATTGTCCATATCTATACAGTAGCATACACTCGTACCTTCAACTGTTCCCTTTATAAGACCTAAATATTTTAATTCTTTGAGGTGTTGGGAAATTGTGGGTTGAGCCAAACCTATTTCCTTTACCAAATCGCCACAGAAACAAGTATCGATTTTAAAAAGATGTTGCAGTATGGCGACTCTTGCGGGATGTCCAAAAGCTTTTGCAAAAACCGATATTTGGTTTTGCTCATCTGTAAATATTTCGGTTTTGGCCAATCCCATTTCACTATTATATTAATTCATTGCAATATTACGATTAATATTTAAACTGTCAAAATTATTTTATTGCATTAAATTCTTAATTTCTTTAAAATAGGCCGTTATTAGTTGTTTGATATTTTGGATAATTTCAATGAATAGTTCTTTCATAATCTTATTCTTTAATTTATAAACTTTTTAAAATAGATACCGCAATGGCAATCAAGCTCTGTTTTTGAATTAGATATTGTGCTTCATCCCTATTTGACAAAAACCCCAATTCTATCAAAACAGCAGGGCAATAATCTGTAGTTTCCTTCAACACCTGAAAATTGGCAAACTTTACACCTCGACTTTCATAACCAATGGCTTCACAAAGGGCTCGTTCAATTTGATAGCCTATAAAAACCGATGCTTTCGAGAATTTTTCTTGTTTTCTTGAAGCATAAACCTCTATCCCTCTCGCATCCGGATTATCAGAATGATTGCAATGCAAAGACACAAATAAATCCGCTTTTAGTGCTTTGGCCAGCTTAGTTCTGTCTGATAAAGAAATGAGCGTATCACTATACCTGGTCAAATAAATATCGAGTGGATTTTCCAAGCTGTTATTCAACCTTAAAATGGCATCAGCAATGGACAAAACCACATCCTTTTCTTGGATGTTATTTATGCCGATTGCACCTGTATCTTTTCCACCGTGTCCAACGTCAATTATAATTCGTTTTTGAGCAGTCGATTCTTGTCCAAAAATGAAGCACATTTTTAGAACCAAAATCACAAAACTGACGTTTTTGAGCAGATTTTTCATTATCAATTTTCGGGTTATCAACAACTTCCCTTCAAAATTCCATAGGATTTGATGTCAAATAATAGCAACGGAATTCAAACAATATCAAATAATATTTTATTCACAAATATTTGATTTACAGTTATTTATGTTCAAATATATGTAAATTTCCAATAACGAAAATGAACCAAAAATTTAATCCGTTCCGTTATGAAAAAATCACACTATTTAGCATCCATTATTTCGCTCATATCCACTTCGCTTTTTGCTCAAATTGGTGGCATTGAAGATTCCGTTAACGATGTAGGCGATACCATCAGAACTATTTTTCCAATCTTATTGGGTGTCATCTTCTTGGTAGGCTTCCTATTTAATGCCGGACATTTCTTCGGCGAAAATGCCGACCTCAAAAAAGGAATAACCAGAGTACTCGTCTTTGTTCTTATTGCAGGTGCAGTAGTCGGCATCTTCACTTACTTAATAGGAATTGTAGTATAGATGAACCCTCTATGAGGGATTTGTTTTCCGAGCATTATGAAGAAATACGAGGTCTATAAAAACATTAGGAAAAGGGCGGTCATTTTTGGGCTGCCTATTTCCCTGTTTGCCTTAATGATGGTTTCCGTTTTGGCTTCGCTGCTCATCATCATCTTCTCTTTCAGCTTTGGGATAATCATAGGTGTGTTGGTATTCAACGCTTCCCTATATGTGGCTTTGACAAGAATAACCCACAATCCGCAACTATTCCAAATGGCTAAAGCATTTCCAAAAATCATTAGTAACAAAAGAAACTCAGGCTTTGATTATGAACAAGATTAACCTTTCAGCATATCAACCCATCGTAGATATTCAGGACAATATCGTATTTGCCAACAATGGCAACATTGTCCTATGCTATAATGGTAATCTGCCGGAAATCTATTCACTATCTGAAAAGGATTTTGAGGATATGCACGGTGCTTGGTTTCAAGCGTTGAAATCGTTGCCTGTTGGTACTGTGGTTCACAAACAGGATATCTACTTGAAGAAATCCTATTCTTCAGAACAACTTCCGAATATAACCTTTCTGGAAAAGGCTACCCACGAGCATTTTAAAGGTCGTGGTCATATCGAGCACAGCTGTTATTTGTTTTTCATCTTGACCAAGAACAAAGCGCTCAACAATCCTAAGTACGTCAATCCCTTTAGAAAAGTTTCAAAGGGAATCATACAGGAATTGGATGACAACATTAAGAGTTTCGCCAACTCGGTAAGTGATTCAGTTTCCTTCATCAACAATAGCCGAAAGATGGATTTTGTTTCGCTTAAAGCGGAAGAGATACAGCAACTAACAAGTGCCTATTTCAATGGCTTTAATGAAGGTTATGATACTGACATTTTACTGGACAAAAAAAGCGTCAATATTGGCGAAAACCATTTTGATGCCCTGGCCATCAACAGCGAACTGTGCTTTGGCGAAAGTGTACAGAGTAGCAAGACCAATGAGAAATTCACTTCTGACGATTTTGTGTTTCATCAAGGGTTTATTGATGGCTTAGGGCTTACGCTTGACGAGAACCACATCGTCAATCAAATCTTATATCTCGATGATAAACAAAAGTGGCGTAAACTACTTGATAAGAAGATTGAGGAACTCAACAAAAGTTCAAATTTCGGTTCGCAGAATAAAGTGGTGCTTGGTAAAATCCAACATATCCTTGACCAAATCAATGCCGATGATAATGCACGGATTATTCGTGGACATCTGAACATTGTTTATTGGGCAAAGGAAGCCAAAGAGCTCGATAAGATAACCTCAAAAATAAAGACTGAATTTAAGGAACTGGATATCATACCTTACTATCCACGAGGCGAAGAACGTAAAAATTATATACTGAACAGTTACTGCTGTTTCTCTTCCAATTTCTCAAACAATGATTTATACGTCACGGACTTGAAGCACGCACTTTGCCTGTTCATCAATAACACCAATTACAAAAGCGATACTACTGGAATCATCTTTAATGACCGTGAGCATAATATTCCTGTTTTAAAGGATGTTTGGGATGAAAAGAAGAAACGTATCAAGGCAAGGAACTTTGCCATTTTCGCGCCTACTGGCGAAGGAAAATCCTTTTTGGCTAATAACATTTTGCGCCAGTATTTTGAAAGTGGCGTTCGGTTGGTTATCATAGATTTGGGTGGCTCATACACCAAGTTTGCCAAACTCTATCCTGAAAAATATACGGTGCTTCGCTATGAAAGCGGAAAAAACTTAGGTATCAATCCTTTTTACATAAGTGACACAAATGACCTGACACCGGAACGTTTGGAAGACTTATCGGTTTTCCTGTTTGAACTGTTTGCCTCAGATTTCAAAGTAACCAAAGCACAATCGGTATCGGTTAAAAAGATTCTGCGCCATTATTACGATAGCACTTCAGAAAATCATTCGTTGGATGATTTTTACAGCTTTATAGAAAGGTATCAGAAAGACCTTCTTGACACCTTGAAAATCCATCCCGACTATTTCAATGTCACGAGCTTTTTGCACGTAATGTCCGAATATGTCGGCGATGGTCTATATAGCTTCCTTTTTGAAGTAAGCGAAGACCAGACTTACAAAATCGAAGACAAACGCTTGATTGTTTTTGAACTGGATGAAGTCAAGGACAATAAGGAAATCCTGTCTGTGATGCTCAAGCTAATTAAATCCGCCATTCAAAGAACCATTTGGAAAAACAGGGCAGAAAAAGGCATCATCCTTTTTGATGAGTTTGCCAAGCAATTGAAGTTTGACAACGTGTTGGAAAGTGTGGAATTTTACTATCAAGCCATCCGAAAACAAAATGGTGCGATTGGGATTATTCTTCAGTCCATCAATCAGCTACCAAATAATTCAACTTCAGCAAGTATTCTTGAAAATACACAGGTTATTTATAGCCTCAATAACGAAAAAGGCTATGACGAATTGGTCAAACGTCTCAACCTTTCCAGCCACGATTTAAACCAATTAAAGTCCATCAAGAACAATCTTTCCGGTCCACGCAAGTACACCGAAATGTTTATCAAGATTGGTAGGGAAAGTAATATTTTTCGGCTCGAAGTTCCGAAGGAAGTTTATGCAGCTTATTTGACCGATGGACAGGAAAACGAGGAAATAATGAAGCTCTACAATGAGCATCACGATATGCAAAAAGCAATAATTCAATTCACATCTAAAACATAATATTATGAAGACAAAAATCAAAATTTTAGTAACAACGGTAGTATTGACCTTATTTATGTCAGGCAAAGCAACCGCCCAAGGAATGCCTACTTACGATAATACCAATTTTATCAGCTTGGTAAAACAGCTTATAGAATCAGGTAAACAGACCGCTCAAATGATTAAGTCTGTGAAGTTCTTAAAAGATGCAAAAGAGGCGATAGAAAAAGTGTCAAGTGTTGTCCAGCAACTAAGGGCAGTTGAAGAAATTGGACAAAACAACCAGCACCTGATCAGCGTAATGCAAAATGATTTACAGGATATTTTGAATTCGCCCTACATCAAACCCGATGAAGTTTCAAGGGTTGTGGAATCGTTCGATGCCATAGTACAAAACTCGTTAGACACAGTAGATTTTATTGATGAAGTACTATCCAGCGATTACCTAAAAATGAGCGATGCCGAACGTGCTGAAATCCTTAAAGCAAAAGAGCAGGAATCCAAGCAAATGGTTTCCAATATTACAACCAAAACCAAACGCTATCGTGACATTATTTCCTTTAGAAAAATGCAGGATAAAGTCAATAACCGAGAAACCGAGTACTAAAATGACGGCGACCATTCTCTTAGGAATTGGGCTGGAATATATCGACACCGTTTTCCAGACCATACAGGCCAGCAACTTTTCGCAATACACCATTGCGGGAATGAAAACGCTCGCTGTCCTGTTCTTTTTGGTCAACATCCTTAAAAAATACAATGAAGGCATTGCAGATAAGGACGGTTACACTTGGGGATTGAGTCCTGGTGAACTGGTCAAAAATTTTGCTATCGTCATCTTGGTCATTTTCTCAACACAAGTCTTAGGCTTTTTCGATGGCATCTTGGTAGCTATTGAAGGACAATATCGTGGCACAGCACCTGCCTTATTGCCTCTGCAGATGCAAGATATTCCCATAGAAGAAGATGTAAGTATAATAGAGGTTGCACAAGCTGCTATGACACTTTTATATGAAGCCCTGGTCACACCGCTTTACGGATTCAAAATATTTGCATTCATCATTAGCCTGTTCCTCTGGATATTGGATTTGTTCATCTATCCTCTATTCTTGGCAGAACGATTCTTCCTTTTAGGCATAATGCAAGCCTTTTTTCCTCTGGTCATTAGCCTTGCCGTTTTTGAAAAGTTCCGTTCGCTCGCTTATACGTTCTTCAAATTATATGCAGCCGTGTATATGCTCGTTCCAGCGTTCTTTTTGGTCAATGTATTTATCAATGCCATTTATACGGAAATCAACACCAATTTTTGGGTCAACCTTTTTGGAACCGATACAGGACAGGGATTTTTTGCGCCCGTTGTTCAGTTGGGTTCAGTAGGCTTTATTGTTTTCCTAAAATTCAAACTGTATAAACGCGCCACGTCCTTCACTCTCAGACTATTTACTGCCTAAGGCAGATTAAAAATAATAATATGAAAACACCATATAAGAATATTTATAACGTCCTAAAGCTGAACCGGTTTATCATTTTAGCAGTTGTTGTCTGTGCGTTGCTGTCCAGCACATTTTCGGTTTGGATGGTATTCAACACCAATCAAAAAGCGCTCAATAGTGCCTTTGCCATTAATACAGATGGCAGTATCATTCCGCTGAAGCTCGTGACCCAAAAGGAAAATTTTCGGGTTGAGGCTTTAGCACATTTGGATATGTTCCATAACTACTTCTATAACATTGATGCCAGCAATTACGAACGCAATTTGGAAAAAGCATTATGGTTGGGCAATAGTTCCGTGGACAACCTATATCGCCAGAAAAAAGCCGATGGTGTTTATAACAGATTGTTGCAATATTCCTTGGTTCAAAAAGTACTGAGCATCGATTCAAGAATATCTGAAAATGATGGTTCGTATGGTTTTACGACGACTATCATTTTTGAAATTAATAGAGGTACAATCATTGACACCTATGAACTGGTTTCCACCGGAAACCTGATTATGGTTGACCGAAACTTTCCCAACAATCCGCACGGATTGTTGATTACCAACTATTTCGAAAACACTTTAAAAAAACTAAACGATGAAAGTTGAAAGCCGATAATCGGCACTTAAAAACTCACTCTTATGAAAGTAGAAAAAAACAAGATAGTATTTGCAGCGGTATTAGCCGTGATTTTCATATTCCTGATTTCCTATTCCGTAATAGTTATGGGCGATGATGAAAGTGAAACCAAAAATCTTAAACAGACCTTAGTGCCAGATTTGGAAGAAGACCAAAAAGAATATGATTCTAAATTGGATGCGATTAACGACTTGAAGAAAGTACGTGAAAACAATGCACCAAGCATCTACGATGAAAAGTTGATTGATTCCTTGGGATTTTACGACCCAGATCTTCCAGAACGCGAAAAAGAACGTATCGTAGATAGCATTTATGAATCTGGAAAGATTCAATATTCAGAAAAGCGATACCAAAATTTGGGACAGAGAAGAACTGCTCGGAAAGTGGTATCAATAATAGACTCTGCTGAAGTAAAGCGGGAACAAAAAATCCAAGCGAAAGAATTGGGCTTGGAACATCAATTGTTCTTCGCTGCTGCGCCTAAACCCAATGAAGTTTCAATCATCGGCAATACGGATGAAACCATTTACGTGGTGGTAGATGGCGACCAAGTTGTAAAGGCGAATACCAGATTACGAATGCGCCTGACCAAAGCTGCTACCATTAATGGTAAAGAAATGCCAAAGAACACACCCATTTTCGGGTTTATCAGCTTTCAGCCCAATCGGGCTTTAATTGAAATTGAAAACATACAACATCATCCTACAAAGCTCAAAGCATTCGATTTATCCGATGGAAGCGAAGGCATCTACGTACAGAACAATTTTAGAGCAGAAGCCACCACCGAAGTCTTGGACGATATTATTGGCGACATCAACATACCTACCGTTCCTCAAGTAGGTGGTGTTACGAAAGTGCTAAGACGTAGCAATCGCAATGTTAAAGTAACCGTCCTGAACAATTACAGATTAATCTTAAAACCAAAATTATGAGCCCATAATGGGCATTTAAAAACGCACTCTTATGAAAAATTATATCATTATTTCCGCTCTTATTATTTGTTCGACTTTCGCAAAAGTAAAAGCACAAACCACTCATTTACTCGACACCATTTATGCAAACGACACCAAGAACGTTGCGTTATTTTTTCCTGAGCCAATCCGTCAAGGCATAACTGGTTCAGACAATTTTGTTTTTACATACAACCGTGAAAATGAACAATATTTTGGGCTACTTCAGGCAACCCCTGGGAAGGAAAGTAATTTGTTGGTAATCAACAGAAATGGTTCGATTTTTTCGTATATTGTAAGGTATAAAAAACAGCTTTCTAAGCTTAATTATTTCATTCCGCTATCCAATAGTATCGGTAATGAAAAACCGATTGTAAAGGATTCGGTTCTTGTTGAATCTTCTGAAGAACTTGTAGATAACAGCACCTATTATTACCAAAAATTCTGCTCATATCTTCTCAATAGAAAACAGCATATAGCGCGAATCAAGAAACGAAACGAAGGTATTATCTTGACCGTAGAGAACATTGTTTTTGATAAGGATGAACTCTATTTCGTTATCGAGATTGAAAATAATTCTTCGTTGGATTACGATTTGAATTTCTTGAACCTATCTATTGAAACGAGACAAAAAGGGAAAAGAAAATCATTGCAACGACTGTATCAAGAACCGATATATAAACATAATCTGCCGTCCAAGATTAAGGAAAATGAAAGGGCTCGATTCGTTTATGTATTGCCCAAATTTTCATTATCCGATGACCGTAGGGCAATTTTGGAATTGAATGAAAAAGATGGCGAACGTAATATAGAAATGAAATTATCGCATAGATATATCAATAACCCAAATTAGTAATGTTATGAAAAGATTAGTCATTTGCTCGCTCGTACTGTTGTTTCTTTCTTGTTCACAAAGCACAACAAAATCCCCTTCTGAAATTGCCAAAGTTGTTGCGTCAAGCTTTTTCTCAAAAGATGAATCAGCCTTAAAAAAGCATACCACTTCTGAGGGCTATGCCAGTTTGATTACTGTACAGAATATGATGCCAGATTCTGATAAAGATATCGAGGTAGAAATTTTAGACGAAGCTATTGATGGCGAAATTGCCTGGGTAAAATACAGCACGACCTATGATGGAAAAACAGGCATTTTTAAACTGACTAAAGAAAACGGTCAATGGAAAGTGACCAGTAAAGGACCAAGAGAAAAAGGGCCTTTTTAAAAGACTTTTTTTAATTTTTATCGAGATTGACTTCCCAATAACCTCGTGTGCCACCTACACGCTCTATAAAACCAGCATCTTTCAAGTTGTTTAGATGCTTTTGGATTGCAGATTCGTTGATATGTAATACTTCCGAAATTCCTGAACGGGTTATTCGGTTATCTGAAGCAATTAGTTTTAGAACTTCCTTTTGTCTATGCGTTAATTTTTTAATATCATCAATTTCAGCATCCTTCTGACCACCTATTTGACCACCTTTTAGACCACCTATTACACCACCTATTTGACCACCTTCTTCAACAGCAGTTTCTTTAGCAGTAAAAGTCATTCTAAGGAAGTTATCCGAAAAGCCAAAACTCTCTTTGCCATAGTGTTCCAAAATACGAGGGATGCCAGAACCCAACTGTTCCACAAGTTCCAAATCCTTAAAAATCCGCATCAGTTCTTTATTCCGTGGAACTGAAAAGCCCTCGAAAAATTCCTGTTTGCTCAATCCTTCCGGAAGACCGCCTGCAGATGTGATTTCAATTCTATCCGCAAAGATTTCAAACTTTGGGGTAATCTCATTGGTATAATCGTTATGCACAAAGGCATTGATGATGGCCTCGCGTAATGCGATGGGATTCCAAAGGTTGGCTTGCTGTCTTTCTTTGGCCGTTATTTTTGTGTTGGTTCTGTTTTCAACCGCAATTTTATCAATTACTTGCTTGGTGGCTTTGACCAGGCATTCGTGACCGTATTCGTTGCTTTCTATCAAGTCTATTCGGGTTTTGCCCGAATACTTGGCTACTTTAATAGAAGTATTGTTTTTGTCTGCCAAAAGATAGCCGGCATAATTGAATGCGCCATCTTCAGCAAGTAGTTCCAAGTTCTTTGCAAAGGCTTTACCAAGGGTATGACCCGATTCCTCGTAGTAGATTTTCAACTGGCTAAAGCTTAAATCTTGACGACCCGCTTTAATTTTGCTGATGGAATTTCGGGTGCGCTTGGCAAAGAGCTCGTCAATCATTTTTTGGGGCATTGGCTCAGCTGCTGAACCTAAGCGGATAAAACAACCCTTTTCGCTCATCCCGTATTTTTTGAGATGATAGGGTTTTTCGGGACCACTCGCCACAATGATTTTCAGGATATTCTTTCCATCTCGTTCTTCGCTTACAATATCAAAAAGACCCAAAGCTGAAGGGCGAATATTGTTCTTTAACCTGTCTTTAATTTTTAATTGGTCGCCATCCGCATCAGCCAGACCGAAAGTATTCCCTTCCTTATCAATACCAATATAAATAATACCACCTTCACGATAGTTTAAAAAAGCAATGACCTCTTTTTCAAGTCCATCGGACAGTTCTCGTTTGTATTCTATGCGGTTTGTTTCGGTCATTATTTAAATAAAAAATCTGACAGTAAAGATAATGATATTAAATTGTGGGAATAGGTTTTGCTTCTCACTACGCCTACTTAATGCCATATATTAATTGTCGTTGTTTAAATGCAGATTTACCACCTTCGAGAATTTCGCAACTAATTTCCCTTGTTCCTTTCCTGTCAATAGAACCTGCTTCCAAAACGTGTGATTTTACGCTTGTGCTTTTTAATGGAATTATTAATTCTGCATCGCCAAGTACGGCAATGTTAGGGTTATGGGTAACAATGATTACCTGTCTTGATTCTTTGATTTTACGTAAATTCTTAACAATCGTTTTAAATATGAATTCACTATCTAAATTATCCTCTGGTTGGTCAATTATAAGCGGCGTAGTACTTTTTGAAAGCATTAAAATTCCAAGTAAAACCGACTGTTGTTGACCTAACGACAATTGCGATATCGACTTTGTATTTCTTAATGTTTTACCCGTTACATCATCTTTATATAATCGTGTAACGGAAATTGAAGGTCTATCTTCAAATGGCAAGGCTTCAAAATCTTCGTAAGTATGGTCTTTAAGAAGTTTTTCCACGATAGTTTGAGCTTCATAATCCCCAATAAATCTTTTACCTTCATCATCTGTCAATGCTTTTAATGCATCATTGTCTTTGCGCATACAAATATCGACGAACTCAAATGGCGATAAATTTTTAGTGATTAAATATGCTCTTGGAACTTGGGATGTTCGCCAATCCATAGTCGTTTTTAATAACTGCTCAAATTCGTCAGAATAGTTTCCCTGGTCATATTTTACATTTATAAATAATCCATCGAGCGTATTCTTAAGATTGTCATTTATAGTTTGTCCAAATGCATTTCTGTAGTAGAAAATTCGTTGTTTTATGTCCTTTCTTTTTCCAATCAATTCTTTACGCACAGTTTGTAATTCATTTAAAAGTTTTTTGCTGTTTTCAAGTTTTTTTACCCTATTGGTTAAATCGATAATATCTTTCGATATTTGGTTGATTTTACCCAAATCAAAAGGAATACCTTGAGCTGCCAACTCTTGCTTTTTGGCGTCCATCTGTACCTGAATTGCTTTTTCCTTGGAAGCCCAATTTTTAAGTTCTGTTCTAAGCTCTTCTACTTTTGTTCCGAGGGCTTCATTTAATTCCCCTGCCTTGGATTTGACAATAGCTGAAAAATCACTAACAATATTCTTTACTTTCTGAAAATAATCCTTACCAACGACTATTTCTTCATCTGATAATTTTTCGAAATTTTCAAAGGTTTCTTCATCATTTAAAATATCCTTATAAGTCTGAATTAGTAGCTTAAGGTCGGCAATTAGATCTTGACGTATCTGTCTTTCCTTTATTAATGCGTTTTGGTATTTTACCAATTCCCCTGCTTTTTGCTTTTTTAAATTCTCTAATTTTTTCTGCTCGTTTTTAAGAGCTTTTCTTGTTTCATCAAGACTTAGTAATTCGAGTCTTAATTTTCTGGCATCGCTTTGGTTTTCGAGCAAATCTGTGATGATTTCTTTATCTTCGGAAATGAGGGGTTTTAAGTCTAAAAACCCATCAAGAAAATCTATCAAAACCGTTGGGTTTTCATCGCTGTGCTGTATAGTATCAGCTGTTTCGCCTTGACCATAACTTTCAATTTCAACACGTGATATTCCATTTATAGGGTCTGTTATATTCTGAGTACCATTATTCTTTTCTCTTGAAAATTCAATAGTTTGCCCAGCTTCATCAGTATATTGAAGTGTTATTTTCTGAGGCCACACATCGGAATCAACAACCTTTGAAGAAGATTGATTCCCTGATGTTTCTCGTAAAGTTTCTAATAAGGTTGACTTTCCCGCACCTCTACTGCCAATTATACAGGTTAAATTAGGACTTAGGTCTATATCCATTTCATCTAATAATCCACCTTCTATAAAAATCTTATTAAATACCGGTCGTTGCTCAGGTATAAAATCTTCCAGTCGAATTCTTGATTCGTGGCTCAACAGCGCAACCTTAAAGGCGTGGAAATTTAGTTCATCAACTTTTATCCTGGTCAACTTTTCATTTCCTTCGGCATTGGTTCCCAACTTATTTAAATTATGGGAATCTGAACCCATCAATTTAGGAAGGATTTGGTCATCATCCATTAATAAATTGTCGCGCCTCAGCCCCACAAGCCTCTTCCTATTCGCATCTTCATCGCTATTGGAATAAAAATGGAAATTTTCTTTTTTGGATATCTCAAGTCCTAAAAGGTTTGGGTGGCTAAAAATTTCTTCAATAGGCGGACCAAACCGCCCAATAGTTTTTTCAAAACCTGAATCAAGTTCGATGTGAGCTAATATGCCAATACCACTACATTGATGGGCAAAATCCAAACACTCTACGATTCCTTGTGTAGTGGTTTTCTTATCCTCACTTATATTTAATTTACCAGCGAATGACCTTAAATTTTGAAAAGTGTCGAAGTACAATAGCAAATGACCTTGCGTAGTGGTTACTTCAATTCCGGGAATGACCAAAATATCCTTATCTGCAGCGTAATTTATCGCTGTATTTGAATTAAATATCTCATTATGGTCAGTAATACTAATAATCTTCAATCCTTTCGCGATGGCGGTATCAACAATCGCCTCTGGTGTCATTGCGGTATCTTTAACATCGTAAGATCCAAATTCCCCGTATGAATGTATGTGTAAATCTGCTCTAAGAAATCTTGCCCCTTTAGTCATAAATTGCCGAATTTTTAAACTCTAATAATGCAATAAAATTAGCTTTATGCCAAAAGAAATCATTGTTTATTCTTAACAGATAAAATATTCTTTGAAAATTCACATCAAATTTCAATTAAATATCGACTTCGCCTCATCATAAATTCTATCAAAATTAGTAGATAAATCTGCCTGAGAATATTGCTTGGATTCTTCAGGAAGCTGCCGCTGTATTCTTGACAATTTAAACTGCACTTTCTTATCCTTACCATCAGCATAGGTTATAAATTCGCCCTGTTTTAATCGAAAGAAAACGTCTGCTCTTATCTTCGGTATCTCTTTTTCGCCCGTTGTTATTCGCGTATCAAAATCCAGATTATGCCCACGACTTATACTCTTCGTAGGGTCTTTGATAATTTCAAAAAAGCGTTCGTAATATTTGGCAGTATCTGGGTCGTTGACCTTGCCGAAAAATTGGTAGGATAGATTGCTTAAAATCGCTTTGCTTGCCTTGTCCCCATACATCATATCATTTTGTATTTTGTCCTGCATCACATAAATCGTAGAAATATTATAGCTTCGAAGTGTCGCAGGAATACGATGCATATTCAATAAACGAATGGTTGGTGCTTCTTCCATCATCAAAAAAGAAGGCTTTGCATTGCGTACACTCATTTGTTTTGTAATGGTATGGATGATGGTGGCAATCACAGGAGAATACGAAGTTTCAAATTTGGGATTGTTCACGACCGAAATTACAGTTGGATTTTCAGGACTATTTATATTGAGTGGCACTTCGTCCGCAGACAACGCCATAAAAATGCGGTGTGTACTAATTCGTTTAAAAGCATTGGCCAAGGTGCTTTTTACTCCTGCGGTCTGTCTTTCAGAATCTTTTCCACTTATAAAAGCATCTGCCATTGCCCTCGATGTCGTATTGGTTTCCAAAAACTGGATAAGGCTGTTTGTGTCCAGATATTGATAAATGGCGATTAAATGTGGAAGGGTACAGAATTGTGGATAGGTAGTTTTTAATTTCCAAATCAATCCACCAATCAAGCCTTCCGCAGCATCATTGAAAAATTTGGTCGTTCCAGTTGTTCCAGATTCCCGTTGTTCCAAAAGGTTTTCAATCAATACCCTTGAAACTTCGTTTACGCTTTCCTCGTTCTCTAAATAGCGTGGTGCAATAGGATTTACCCTATGTATGATTTTATCAAAGGAAATGACCTTAAACGGGATATTACCATCTTTAAAAAGGGGATAAGCCATTTCAGTAAGCTCAAAATCCTTGTAGTCGTGGATAATTCCGCAAAACCCTTCTTTTTCGAAGTGTTTCAAAAAACCATAGACTACACTTTCGGTCTTTCCACTTCCCGCAGAACCGATTATAGATGCACCACGTTTGATGTTATCCAGTTTGAAGTTTCCTTTTGTAGTGGCAAAGTTGACCTGATATTTGGCATTTCCACTTTTAGGCTCGTCCGTTTTATGCAAGAATACATACATTCCTATATTAATTAATATCAGAGGACAAACAAAATAAAGTGCTATTTGCACCAATGGTAATTGTTCATTTAAATAATACACAAAAGCGCCAATCAATAGAAAATTGACGACAAATGCATATCTGCTAACCCGAAATATTCCATAGAAAACAACACTGGCTACACCAATAATAAAAAGTACTGTTACGAGATTGTCCATTTGTATAATTTTAAGTTAGATTCCGATGGAACTTGATTTGATGGCCACTTCCGCACCACGTCGTAGCTTGTTAAATATTTTCATTACCAATTGTGCCTGCGTGACCGGAATACTCGGCATTATTGGAATATTACTTTCACGCATTAATTTGAACGCAATCGCTTTTTCGTTGGTTGGTAGTTTCATCAACGATGCAAAATAGATTTTCGGATTCTTGATGAAATCCTTTCTTGCCTTATAGGTTTCAGCGAAGTTCCTTTGATAGCCAAAAGTCTTATCAAAAGTCTTTTCTGCTTTCTCAAAAAACCCATCTCTATCAAATCCCCGTTTTACCGTTTTACCATTTAATTCAACGTCGGAAGCTTTATATTTACTTCCAGGTGACAAACTGAATCGGTTTGATGCATCCTTGCGGCTAACGATAATATGTAAATGGCTTTGGCCTCCTGCTTTTGGCATTCCTTGTACTATTCGTTTTCCGTTCTGTTGGTGCGGTGCTTCTCTTTCTAGTTTCCCGATTTCTTTTTCCAATTTTTTCACATTTCCTTCTGCTCG
>NZ_FQUN01000041.1 GCF_900129005.1 Leeuwenhoekiella marinoflava DSM 3653
TTAACGATTAACAATCCTACCCAATCCAGAAAACCAAAAAAAGTAGCTGTAGCCAGAAACCAAAAAGACCGCCTAAATGTTTTTAGACGGCCTCTCTCTTATTCTATATAAAATCAGATTATAGCTCTAACAATCCGTTAGTTTTCCTAACTGCTGCTGCACTTTCCTGAAGTTTTGCTTTTTCAGCATCTGTAAGATCCATAGGTACTATTTTCTCAATACCCCCTTTTCCTAAGATAACTGGAACTCCGATACAGATATCATCTAAGTCATATTCACCTTCCAACAAAGCTGAACAAGGGAACATCTTTTTCTGGTCACAAGCAATTGCCTGAACTAATCCAGAAACAGCAGCTCCTGGAGCATACCAGGCAGAAGTACCTAACAATTTAGTAAGCGTAGCTCCACCCACTTTAGTATCTTCTTTAACTTGCTCTAAGCGGTCTTCAGCTAAAAATTCTGATGCGAGAACACTGTTGCGGGTTGCAAGACGCGTTAGAGGAATCATACCGGTATCACTGTGACCACCTATAACCATTCCGTCAACATCAGAAATCGGACACTCTAAAGCTTCAGCTAAACGATATTTAAAACGTGCGCTATCTAAAGCACCACCCATTCCTATAATTCTATTTTTAGGAAGTCCGGTAGTTTTATGTACTAAATAAGTCATAGTATCCATGGGGTTACTCACCACGATAATGGTAACATCTGGAGAATGCTTAATTAAATTTGAAGAAACATCTTTTACAATACCTGCGTTGATACCTATAAGTTCTTCACGAGTCATACCCGGCTTACGTGGAATACCACTCGTAATAACAGCGATATCACTGCCGGCAGTTTTAGAATAATCTCCGGTTGTACCGGTAATACGCGTGTCAAAAGCATTTAAAGAAGCGGTTTGCATCAAATCCATCGCTTTACCTTCTGCGTAACCTTCTTTGATATCAAGAAGAATAACATCTGAGGCAAAATTTTTCATCGCTATATACTCGGCGCAACTTGCACCTACAGCTCCTGCTCCTACTACGGTAACTTTCATGGGTATGTATTTTATAAGATTTATTAAATAAGTTATTGCAACCCGCAAAATAATTGCGTTATCGATTGCGGTTCTAAAATTACGACTTCATTTAATCTTTTAAGACTCTAAAGACTTAAAATTAGGTTATGATTTGCAATATCTAGAGTGTTTATTATATCCTGTCAGATTGCAAACTTTAAATCCTTTAAACCGAAAAACCACTTTTGGGCATAAAAGCATCAAAAGTGGTTTAGCAAGTTTAAACAAGAAATCTTTATCTAAAGCTAAAGGCAATACCCGCGCTTAAATTATTATACTCCTGAACCGTATAGTCTGCATAAATTTTGAAAAACGCTAAGTTTAAACGCGCTCCTAAAGAAGCTCTAACACTAGACGGACTATAAGAAAGCGCAATAGGATCTATCAATGTAGTTCTGTCAGCACCTCCATTATAATCTACATTATAAGTACCTAAAACATTTAATTCTGATTTACCTCCTGTGTATCCTAAACCACCGTAAACAGTTATAAAAGGAAAGTCTAATGAGGCTACTCCCTGAAATGTATAAGAGTTTAATTTAAATTCTGCAGCTTGATTTACGCCATCTATTGACGAGCCGTCTTCAATATCATAATCAATACTCATTGAAGTAAACGCACCCATAACCGCAATATTAAGTGGAAGCTTATCTAAAGGACCAAAATACTGCATTAAATTATGCTTTAATCCCACACCAAACAAACTACCTTTTACATCGTCGCTTCCTAATTTCGGAGTTGCTCTAACCATTAAATCAGTATCATAAATTAGCCCTACACTTGCCTGAAGTGTTGGAGCCGGCATAGCATTTAAGGGCAAATCATCTTTAATCCCTTCCGGCATTGTAAAAGTACCGGTATCTCCATCTTGCGTCACAACAGTTACATCAGCAGGAGTTCCACCACCAGCAACAGTTGGCGTAGTCCCAGAAGTAGCTGTAATTGTATTTTGAAAATCTAAATCAGCAAAAGCAAATAGTTCTTTTTCAGAAGGTACAATTGCAGCATTCACACCTATTGTGATATCAAAGCCCAATTTTTTATGTGTCTTAGCGGTATGATACCAACCTCCAGACATACTATAGACCAAACCTTCCATTGCCGGCGAAATATAAGCTCCCATCAAGGTATTAGCATCTTGAGCCCCAGCAACAATTATCGCCTCAAAACCATCGTCATCCTGTGCTAAAGCAGTTGTTGAGATAGTAATCGCACTTAAAAACAGTAGTATTTTTTTCATTTATTTGATTGATTTGGTTTATTCAAAAATAACAAACTCCCTGAAAGACACAAGGCTACAACAATAAAAAGAGGCCGTCTAAAAACATTTAGGCGGTCTTTTTGGTTTCTGGCTACAGCTACTTTTTTTGGTTTTCTGGATTGGGTAGGATTGTTAA
>NZ_FQUN01000019.1:0-88842 GCF_900129005.1 Leeuwenhoekiella marinoflava DSM 3653
TTTATCGGAACAGATAGTTTCAGTTATGAAGTATGTGACGGCGGTAGCCCTGTAGCTTGTGACAGTGCAGATGTAACTATTCAGGTAATTCCTGTAGAGGATTCACTCGAGAATGAAGCTCCAATAGCTAATGACGACACGAATATTACAGAAAGTGGTGTTCCGGCTACGGGCAATGTACTGGTTAACGACTTTGATCCTGATGGAGATGAGTTGACAGTAACTGGCAATACACAGCCCAATAATGGTAGTGTAATAGTAAATCCTGATGGGACTTATACTTATACTCCAGAATCTGGTTTTGTAGGAGAAGATAGATTCGAATACACGGTATGTGATAATGGTGATCCATCCTTATGTGCAACAGGAACTGTCACAATAGAAGTAACTCTTGATTTAGGAAATAGTACTGTAGCTAATGATGATGCTTACTTTACATTGCTAGATGAAGTTATAAATGAAAATGTATTGGATAATGATTTTGATCCTGAAGGTCAAGTACAGACTGTAGATACTAGTGTTACACCTGTAAATGGTCCGACAAACGGAACGCTTACAATCAATTCAGATGGTACATTTACTTATACACCTAATGCAGGTTTTGTAGGTACTGATCAATTTACATATCAAGTTGTAGATTCAGGAGCTCCTGTAGCAACAGATATAGCAACGGTTTACATTTCTGTTAGGGATGCTAATTTGATTCCGCCACCACCGCTTGTCTCAGGATTAGCTCTTGAAAAGGTAGGAGTGTTTAATGATGAAAATGGAGATCAAAGACCACAAGTGGGAGAAACTATCACATATACATTCACGGTTTATAATACAGGTGAAGTTGCCATCTCAGATCTAGTGATTGAGGATCCATTAGTTGAAGTTAGTGGAGGTCCAATTGATTTAGAGCCAGGAGAAATTGATGCTACAACTTTTACAGCAGTATATTCTATAAATCAAGCAGATATTGAACAATTATTTGTAGAGAATCAGGCATTTATTAGTGGTGTGCTACCTGATGGAGAAATTATTGAAGACTTGTCTGATGATCCAAATAATGATGACAATGTGGATGTAAATGAAAATGGTAATCCTGATGATGTTACTATTACAATTATCCCTAATGTGTTAGCAGATGGAGATATCATTATTTACAATGTGATGACTCCTAATGGTGATGGTCTTAATGATATTTTTATGATTGAAAATATTGATAGATATCCTGACAATAAAGTTCAGATCTTTAACAGATGGGGAGTTGAAGTTTACAGTACTGAAGGTTATAGTATAGATAACGGAAATGTATTTAGTGGTTTCTCTGATGGCCGTGCAACGGTAAGAAGAGGTGAGCGCTTGCCTACAGGAACGTATTACTATGTAATTGAGTATGCAGATCCAACAACGGGTGCAGTGCGAAATAAAGCTTCATTCCTTTACATTAATTAATAAAGATTACTCAATGAGTACTTATAATAAAAGACTTATAATGATGAAAAGAAATTTGAGTAAGTTGCTGCTGCTGGTTCTATTATTAATCGCAGCTTCAGGCTATAGTCAGCAAGATCCTCAGTATACGCAGTATATGTATAATCCTTTGGTTATAAACCCAGCTTATGCAGGTAACCGTGGGGTTACGAGTATTGTGTTACTGCACCGCAGTCAATGGGTAGGTCTTGATGGGGCTCCTAGAACTCAGAACCTATCGGTACATAGTCCTATAGGGCTAGGTAAAGTAGGTATGGGCTTTAGCTTAGTAAATGACGTGTTAGGTCCTGCAAGGGAAACTTATTTTAATACAGATTTTAGTTATACTATAGAAACTGGAGCTGAGGGTAAATTTAGTTTTGGTCTAAAGGGGTCTTTACATCTTTTAGATGTAGATTTCAGTAGAACGAACCCGTTTAATACAAACGACCCGTTTTTAATCAATATAGATAACAAGCTTTCGCCAAATGTGGGGGTAGGCGTATTCTATCATGATTCTAAATTTTATGCCGGTTTATCTGCCCCTCAGTTGTTACAGACCGATCATTTTGACCGAAGTGGGTCTCAGGGAGCAGAGACTTTTGTTGCTGAGGAAAACATTCACTATTACGGTTTAGCAGGCTATGTTTTTGATTTAAACAGAAATGTAAAGTTTAAGCCTTCAACCTTAGTTAAAATGGTAGCGGGAGCGCCTCTTTCAGTAGATGTGAACGCAAACTTTATGTTTTATGATAAGCTTACATTGGGAGCTTCTTATCGCTGGAGTGCAGCATTGAGTGGTTTAGTAGGATTTCAAGTAAATGACGGATTGCTTATAGGTTTTGCTTACGATCGTGAGACTACAGATCTTGGAAATGCGACTTATAATAACGGAACTTATGAACTGTTTTTACGCTTTGAACTTTTCAAAGAATACAATCGTATGCTAACCCCTCGTTTCTTTTAATAAAACACACCCCTATGAATCTAAAATATTATGGCATTGTTCTTTTAGTATTTGTGCTTAATGCTTCTCAGATAGTAGCTCAAGAGCGTGAAGTCGCTAAAGGAAACAAGAAGTTTAATCAATATGCTTTTGTTGACTCTCAGAAAATTTATTTAAAAGTTGCAGAAGGTGGCTATGAGTCGGCAGATTTGTTTTCTAAGCTTGGTGATAGTTTTTATTATAACGCAGATTATAGCGAAGCAGTAACCTGGTATGATAAGCTCGTAAAAAAGTATGCGGAATCTGTAACACCAGATCAGTATTTTAGATATGCACAGGCTCTAAGAGCTGTAGAACAGTATGATGAATCTGATGAAATGATAGCGCGCTATCAAGAGCTTATGGATGCTGCTGGTGAAGCATATTATGACCCTAATACGATTACCAAAATACGCTCTGAGAGACAAAATTACGAGGTTAATAAATTAAATGTAAATGCTAAAGGGTATTCAGATTTTGCTCCTGCTTTTTATGGAGAAAAATTATTGTTTGCTTCAACGCGTGATACCGGCACTTTTATTAGTCGCATTCATAAATGGAATAATCAACCGTTTTTAGATTTATATGTTGGTTCTATAGATGAGAGTGCACAGGTTAATTCCGTAGAAAAATTAAAAGGAAGCATTAATACAGAATTTCATGAAAGTACGGCCACGCTATCACCTGATGGAGCATCGCTATATTTCACCCGAAATAATTTTACAGCAGACCAATATCGTTCAGATAGTAACAAGACTAATAAACTGAAACTTTACAAAGCAGTAAAAGGAGCAGGAGATAGTTTTGAGAATGTAGTTGAACTTCCCTTCAATGATAATGATTTTTCTACAGCGCACCCTGCGGTATCTCCAGATGGTAAGATTTTATATTTTGCTTCAGATCGCCCGGGGACTTTCGGAGAGTCTGATTTATGGAAAGTAGCAATCAATGAAGATGGTAGCTATGGCGAAGTAGAAAATCTAGGAGCTACTATAAATACACCAGGTCGAGAGACGTTTCCATTTATAGATAAAACCGGTAAGCTTTACTTCTCTACAGATGGTAGAGGAGGACTGGGAGGTCTTGATGTCTATATTTATGATTTTGAGAAGAATATGCTTTCTAATATTGGAGCACCTATAAACAGTACTAAAGATGACTTTACGTTTGTTTATGACACCGATTCAGGTAAAGGATTTTTTGCCTCTAACAGAGCTAATGATCCATTAGACGATGATATTTATAGCTTTATACGTAAAGCTTGTGAGAGTATTTTAACAGTAAATGTTATTGATAAAGAAACAAAAGAACCTTTAAATGGAGCTTTAGTTGGAGTTCGTGATTTAGAAAATGAGCTTTTAATTTCAGGAGAAGCTGTAGCGCCTGATGCTACTTTTATTTACGAAGATCCAGATTGTGGTGAAGAGTATTTTGCACGTGCAGAAATGAAAGGTTATACTACGGCAGAAAAGCTGGTAGCAATACCTGAAGAATCTAGTGATGTAAACGTGATCATAGAGCTTGAAAAAGCGACTACCAGTATTCCTCCTAATTTTGATCTAGGTAAGTTGATCAATCCAATTTATTTTGATTTTGATAAGTCTTATATCAGGCCTGATGCAGCTGTAGAACTTGCAAAGATTATCGAGATTTTAAAAGAATATCCTGAGCTACATATTGATGTTAGATCACATACAGATAGCCGCGGTAACGATGCATACAACTTAGCTCTTTCAGAAAGACGTAACCAGTCTACTATAGATTATATTATTAATGAAGGCGGTATAGCTTCAGAACGTTTAACGGGTCGTGGCTATGGCGAGACACAATTGCTTAATAAATGTAGCAACGGTGTTAAATGTAGTGAAGAACAACATCAGCTCAACAGACGCAGTGAGTTTATCGTTCAAGATTATTAATTAAGCATCTACATAACAAAACCCCAAAAAAGCCTTCTAATTTAGAAGGCTTTTTCTATTGTTAAGGCTTTAAGGTATTTGTACATTTACAATCAAAAATAATTTATGAAAGAAGAATTAGTGATTCTCGTTGATGAAAACGATCAGCAAGTAGGTTTGATGCCAAAAATTGAGGCTCATGAAAAAGCCTTATTGCACAGAGCTTTTTCTGTATTTGTTTTCAACAGCAAAAAGGAATTGATGATTCAGCAGCGAGCGTTTCACAAATATCATTCACCGGGTTTATGGACGAATACCTGCTGTAGTCATCAGCGTGAAGGAGAATCTAATATAGATGCCGGTAGAAGACGTTTGATGGAAGAAATGGGCTTTACTGTAGATTTAGAAGAAAGTATTTCTTTTATATACAAAGCTCCTTTTGATAACGGACTTACCGAACATGAATATGACCACATTCTATTAGGTGATTTTGAAGGAGAACCAGATTTGAATCCAGATGAAGTAGCTGCCTGGAAGTGGATGTCCCTTGAAGCCATACAAGAAGATATGAATGTTCATCCTGAAATTTATACAGAGTGGTTTAAAATCATTTTTGAAAAATTTTATAATCACATAGAACAATGAAAGTAACGGTAAGTCGTAAAGCCCATTTTAACGCTGCCCATAGACTTTACAGGTCAGAATGGGATGATGCTAAAAACTTAGAAGTTTTTGGGAAATGCAGTTATCCTAATTATCACGGGCATAATTATGAACTTATTGTTGCTGTAACCGGAGAGATAGATCCTGAGACTGGTTTTGTAATTGATCTTAAGATCTTAAAAGATATCATCAAGTCTGAAGTAGAAGATCCATTTGATCATAAGAATCTTAATTTAGACGTTTCGGAATTTGCAGAGCTAAATCCTACTGCTGAAAACATCTGTGTGGTGATCTACAATAAAATGAGAAAAAAACTTGAAGCTGAGTTTGAGATTGAAGTGACTCTTTATGAAACTCCGCGTAATTTTGTAAGCTATAATGGCAAATAAAGCTTCAACGCTCGATGCCATTTAAAATGAATTTGACTAATAAAAAATTATTAATTAAAAAACGCCCTCGTGGTTATTAGAAAAAATATGAGCAATTCTGTTTATCCATTAACATTCAAGCCTGTTCTTAAAGAGAAGATTTGGGGAGGTCAAAAACTAAATGAAATCTTCGGAAAAGGCGATAGCGCTACTGCAAAAGTAGGCGAGAGCTGGGAGATTGCAGATCTTGAAGAAGGTCAGAGTATTGTAAAGGAAGGAGCTTTAGAAGGAAAGACTTTAAATGAAGTGATAGTTTCTAATCCTGAAGGATTTTTAGGTAAAAAGGTCCATGATGTTTTTGGATCCCATTTTCCATTACTCATAAAGTTTATTGATGCTGCTAGCGACCTTTCAATTCAGGTGCATCCTACAGATGAGACTTCACCTACAGGAGTAGGTAAAACTGAAATGTGGTATATTATGCAAGCTGATGAAGGTGCAAAGTTAACAGTAGGTTTTAATACTAAAATAACAAAAGAGGAGTACGATGAGCGTATAGATAATCTTACAATCGAAGAGGTGATGGATGAGCACGTTGTAGAAGAAGGAGATTCTTTCTTTATCAATGCTGGGCGCATTCACGCAATTGGTGGCGGTGTTTTATTAGCTGAAATTCAGCAGACATCAGATGTGACTTATCGTGTTTACGATTATAATCGTAAAGATGACAATGGTAATTTACGTGACTTACACGTTAAAGAATCAAGAGAGGTTTTAGATTTTGAAACGACTCAGGACTTTAAATTAGATTACGATCGTAGTGCTAAAAATGAGGCACAGGTTGTTAAACATCATACGTATTTTAAAACTGATTGGGTAAATATTCAAGAGCAGGTTTATTCTGTTGAAAGAACAGATTCTTTTACAATCATCATTGTTGTTTCAGGTACAGTTAAGTTTTCTGATGGAGCTATAAACGGAACGCTATCTTCTGGAGAGACCTTATTAATTCCTGCTGATACTAAAGCGGTTCAGTTAGAGGCTGATAATTGTAAGATTCTAGAAGTTTATCTATAACAGCTGAGATAATTAAGCGTACTTTTGCGCAAAATTTATATTATGGCAAATATTAGAGACCTTAAAAAAGGCATAAACTTTGTTTTAGGAGATATAATTGATGCAGTGTACATCTGGGAGGCAATTAATCCAAAAGAAGATCACAGCAAGTCTGAAGCAATTATTGATGATGCTATCGTAACCTTTGATGACTTGATCGCAAAAGTTAATGATAATAAAGTAGAAAATCGCAGCAAGCATCTTAAAGCAGTTAGTGCTGAGTTAGAAGAGCGTGGTAAAGCTTTAATAGATCGTGTAAACGCTTTGTAGTTTTTATTAAAACTATCACTTAAAAAAGCCTCGTGTATTTCTACACGAGGCTTTTTTAGGTGATAACTTACTTGTTCTACTCTTCTGTGTAGGTAGTGTCGGTTACAGTAGTAACCATTTCTTTTTCTGCAGTTTTGCGCTCTTTGATATAATCTTTTAGAGCACTACCATATTTAGATTTTTTGATTTTCGGTTTAAGAGAATTGTAAATAGTATCTAGATATTTTACGTTCGCATCAAAAATTTCAGAAACAGCTAAATATGGAGCAACCTCATAATCTTTATTACTAATTGCAAAATTGACTGTATATAAGTATTTGCGTTTAGTTAGATTCTGCAGTTGATTATCATAGTATAAAATAGAATCTTCTACGGCATCTTTTCGAACTTCAAAGCTTTTCTTGATCAAGTCTAAATTTTGATCATTAAAGCGGTGGATAATTTTAGTATACTCATCTAGTTTTAGTTGATTTTCAGATCCGGTAATTGCTGCCTGACTTTCAAAGTTTTTCAGAGAAGTATTTAAGGTCATTTCGCCAGGTTCAGCAAAAATAATAATGCGATCATCGTACTCATAGGCATCCACTTTTTCTAAAGTTAAATACACGATTTGAGGTTCTTTCAAATCAGCTATAAATTCAAATTCAGAGTTACCGTCTACTACCAGACTGTCTAAAGTCACGAGTGTTGTATCTTCAATCTTTTGAAGATATATGGTTCCTTTCTTTAAACCGTTTATTTTACCGGTCAACTTAAAGTCTCCTTCTTTACTACAGCTCGTTACTAAGAATAATCCAATGAGGCTTAGAAGCGCTAATTTTGTTCGCATTTTAAATGTTTTGTTTGCTGCAAATATGCCTAAAATCTTTTTTAAAAGCTAATGCATCTATCCTTTAGCAAGACTTTTATTAAAACAGTTTAAGATAAGCCTGATGAGCTAAAGAGTTTGTGGTTTTTAGATCTTGCTAAGATTTCGATAATTTTTTAAAGGATTTATTCTTTAATAAATGAAACTATATTTTTTATCAATTCAGAAGAAATTGCTCTGTATGGTTCGTTGTAGGATTTTGAATTCTCAAGATCATCTCCTTCAATTTCTTTTAGAACGTGATTCATGTTTTTTATAAGAACTAGTTTAGCTTCAGGTCTTACTGTCTTGAGTAATTCTGATTGTTCTTGAGGGATTTGTAAGTTCTTAGTTCCCTGTATGAGTAGTATAGGTAGATTAAGTTTAGTTATAATTTCTGAAGGGTCATAACTTACCCAACTTTTCATAAAAGGTTGAACAGAAGGTTTGAAAATAGATATTAAACCCTGACTGTAATTTTTTGATTTTCCGGTTTCTTTAAGGTCTTTAAATGCTTGTTTTGCATTCTCTACAAGTCCGGGGGCTTGTAATTCAAGTTGACTTATTATGAGCTTATCTATAGGTTGCCCCATTCCGGCAATTGAAACAATTTTAGCAACTTCAATTTCTTCAGCAGCCAGCATTGCGACTAATGATCCTTGAGCATGACCTATAAGTATAATTGAAGTATATTTTTCTTTGAAGAATTTTACAATATCTACTGCGTCGTTAACAAAGTCATCAAATCGCAAACTCTCTTCCCGAAGCGTATTTTGAAGAATAAGAGGTATTAAACGTTTATCATATCTGAATGTAGAAATACCTTCATTGGAGATTCCTTCAGCTAAAAACTTCAAGCTGTTGCTTTGCATGTTTCTCTGATTTCCATCTCGATCAGTAGCACCAGAATCTGGAATAATAATTGCTAATGTATCTGATTTGATATTTTGCTCTAATAAAGTACCCGAAATTAGATGATTCACTCTTATGTTAGACTCAATAAGACTTTGAGAGTGTAAAGTGTTTAAGAAAAGAATAAAGCACAAGAAAACTGCTAAACGCATAGTGTATTTAATTATTATGAGGAATGTTGTACTGCTTGAAGAGTTCCGCAATTTTTTCAGGCTGCTGAGTTCCCAGAAGTAACTCATTACCGTCATTAAATATGAGTTGAATACCTCTGTTTCCTTTTGTGGTTAGTGCTTTCCTTTTAGTAAAAGAAATTCGGTAACCCCAACCTCCATATTCGCGAATAGGATTATACTTTCTTATCGTTGCACTTTTTATTTCTTTCCAGGACTTAAATCTCGATTTGATATGGAAAGGAACAAATCTATAGGTAATTCCTTTTTCATTGATGGTAGTTTCTAGCTTAAAGATGTACCAGAATCCTAAGAACAAACTTAAAATCACGAATATGCTTAGTATTACAGAAGCAATCTCAAAGCGCGATAATTTTAACGTATCCCAGTCCATAATTAATGGACTTACTGCAATAGCTAAGATTACAATCAGCAAAAGTCTTAGCCACCATTGATCAAAACGTTGTACTTCATTAAAAGATTTCATAATAGAATTGCTTCTTAATTTTATAAGATAAAAACTAACGCAAAGGTATAAAGATAATCAACCCAATATGCCCTTAAAAACGTAAGTTAAACTTAAATGTTTTAGATGTAAAGTCTGAGTTTTACTAAAAAATCTTTAAATATTAAATGTTTTACTATCAGGGATGTATTAATATACATTTAGCATTGATTGCTGATAAGGTTTTTAAAGTCTTATAAAGGTTTAAATTTGCTAAAAATATTCTGATGAGAACTATACTTTTAAGTCTTTTACTATTGGTTTTAAACACTGCAATTCTTAAAGCAGATGACTGGGGGAGTAAGGGACACCGTGCCACAGCAGCAATCGCGACACAATATTTAAACAATAAAACCCAGAGAGAGATTAAAAAATTACTGGGTGAAGAAACTTTAGTGGTTATTTCTACATACGCTGACGAAGTAAAAAGTTATGATGAGTATAGAAAGTATGGTAGCTGGCATTATGTAAATATAGCTCCGGGACTTTCTTATGCTGAAGCAGAGCATAATAAATACGGGGATATCGTTATGGGAATAGAGAAATGTAAAGATGTATTGACTTCAGAAACTGCTTCTAAAGAGGATAAGGTTTTTTACCTTAAACTCTTGGTTCATTTTATAGGTGATTTGCACCAGCCTTTACATTTAGGGCACGCAGATGACAAAGGAGGAAATGACTTTCAAGTGCGTTGGTTTAATGACGGTACTAATTTACATTCACTGTGGGATTCTAAAATGATAGAAAGTTATGGAATGTCTTATAGCGAACTTGCTGAGAATTATGGTTCAGTGTCTAAAGCCCAATATAGAGAACTAACTAAAGGAAATATCCTTGATTGGGTAGCTGAGGGTCAAGATCTTGCAGAAATGGTATACAATTCTGCTGAAATAGGAGCAAAGTTAAGTTACAGATATCAAGCAGACCATATAGGAATTGTACAAAACCAACTCCAAAAAGGTGGAGTGCGTCTTGCTTCTGTTTTAAATGAGATATTTGGTTAAGAACGAATTTAAGTTCTCTAAGCCATATTATTTTTAATACTTACTAGGTTATAAGAAATAATCGCATCAATTAATTAGAGCTTACCAAAAACTTTTTACTTATCAGCAGACACGTGTGCATCTTTATATTGCTTTGGGGTAGATTCACAATACTTTTTAAAAATACGGGTTAGGTGGCTTTCATCAGTGAAACCTAATTGTAATGCTATTTGAGATACTGTAAAGTCTGAATTTAAAAGTCTGTCTTTAGCAATTTCAAGTTTATAAAGTAAAATATAATTGTGAAGTGAGTTGCCAGTTTCTTTCTTGAAGTAATTACTCAGCGTACTACTTGTTATGTGAAAGTGTTTTGCAATCACAGAAATTTTGAGCATACTCGAATCATAAATATTGTAACGTATATAAGCATAAATCTCATCTATACGCTCTTTCTTTTTTGACTGACTATAGCCGGAACTTTCTGGATTTGTTTCTGTTATATTTCTTGCTAAAACACTTAATATAGTACTAACCATATTAGCTATTATCTGAAGATGATATTGCTCTTTATTTGTATTCTCTTTACGTATAAAGAAAAGAATCCTCCAGATGAGATCTCGTTCTTCAATAGACTTAAGCGCTTCTTGAAATCTTCTTTTAGGATGATTTAATATAAATTCACTACGCCTCAGCCAGTATTGTTTGTCTGGGAGGCTAACTTTACTTGAAAATAGAAGATCTGTGAATTTAAAAATTATGAAAGTTGTTGTTTCATGAATTTTAATTTGAGGCACTTCATTTTTATTAAAAATGAAAATATCACGACTTTTAAAAGCTGTAACTTTTCCGTCAAGATTAATTCTCCCGCTTCCGTCTTCAATAAAAATTATCTGAAAATATAATTCATTATTGAACCCAGAATCCCATCTTGAAGTAGAAAATCGATTTATTATAAAAATGTCTTGCCAGTTTAACTGCGTCATGGCATTGTAAGTTTAGATTTTGTTGTAGCATCAGGGGAAACTATATGTCTTAAGGGGGAATTAAAAGTTACAGTATTATAAGTGAATTATTACAGATAGAACTTATTTAACAAAAAATTAAGCAATATAAAACTTATGTATTATACAAATAAGAAATCTAAAAGAATGCTAAACGATCAATTTAACTCGTATTAACTAATATAGTTAGAAATACACTTATGATAGGTTAATTTTTTAAAAATCAGTTATTTAACAAAATTTTGTGTTAAACAACTGGGATTTATAGTCAACTAAAATTTTGAGATTTATAAGAAACTACTTAAAATATTCTAGGAGACAATGAACTTCAGTTCATTACGATAAGTAGAAGGAGTTTTGCCAGTAAATTTTTTAAATTGTTTATTGAAGTGGCTAAAATTATTAAAACCACTTTCAAAACAAACATCTGTAATACTTATAGGTTTTTCATGGAGTAATTTTGCGGCGTGTACTAGGCGATATTCGTTTACAAACTGTGTGAAGGTTTTTCCAGTAATTTTTTTGAAATACCTGCAAAAAGCTGGTACGGTCATACTCACCAATTCAGAAATTTCTTCGAGAGTGATTTGTCTTTTAAACTCTTCTTTTACAAAGTTAAAGATAATATTGATTCGATTATTGTCTTGTAATTCAGTTTCTAAAATGAACCCTTGAGCATTGAGTACGGTATACTTATCTGCCACTTCCAAGAGTTTTAAGATTTCAAGTAATCCCAATAAGCGCTCATAATTAGATACAGTCTTCAGGGCTTCAATTTTTGACCCTACATCCCTTTTTAATTCACCGTGAAAAACAATACCCATTTTAGCACGTTCAAATAACGCTTTTATACTTCGCATTTCAGGAATATTAAAAAAAGATTCTCCTAAGAAATCTGGGCGCATTTGTATAACGGTTTCTCGCTCATAATTATTTAGTGAGTCTGTAAAGCCGCAATGAGGTAAATTAGAACCAATTAATATGAGTTCACCATTTCTATAGTAAGATATGTGACTACCTACTTGTCGCTTACCCGTACCGCCTTTTACGTAAACTAATTCAAGTTCAGGATGATAATGCCAGAAATTGTGGTTGTTATTTTCGTGATTTTCATCATAGGTGCGATATGAAAATGAACTACCAAAACCGGGTTCAATCTTTTCAAATGCTGGTTTTGGAGATTTAATCATGGGCTTGCGTGTTAGTTTAGTATAAAGTTAGACAAGCATTTAACTTATGACTTATGCTATATTAACCTAAATATGTATAGTTTTCGCAAAAGTAAACAAAAAGATATATGCGAAGTTAAAATAGAACATAATTTTGCACATTGGGTTCTATTCTAAGGTGAATTACCGCCATATATTTGTAGTGTGAATAAATTAAATCACTCACAAAAAAACAAACCTATGAAAACAAGTATAAAAACTTTGGTATTAGCATTGACATTTACTTTTAGTTTAAATGCTAGTGCAGCAGACGGAATAGCAGTGACTGTTAACGAGAATTTTATGGTTCAAGTTGAATACACAAATGCAATTGAAGGAGCTCAGATTTACCTTGAGGATGTTGACGGAGAACGTTTATATACTGAGTATGCTGGTACTGTAGCTAACGATACAAAAACGTTAAGTTTAGAAGAGCTTCCTGTAGGAAAGTACTATCTTATCTATGAAGACGATTATGCTAAATCTTACACTACAATAAAAAAAGAGTTTAAAGGCTTAGATATCGTAAAAGACGAGAGTAAAACAGTTTTTAAACCAAACTACAGAGTTCAGGATAATATCGTAATGATTTCTTTTACAAATCCTAAAGAAGTAAAAACGACAACCCGTGTATATGATGAGAGTGGTTCTATCATAGAATCTCTTTCAGATCATAACCTGGTAGTTAAACAAGCTCTTAACTTTCAAGAATTACCTGCTGGTAACTATAGAATAGGAGTATCTGTAGGTAAAGATTATTTCTCAAAACAAATTGAGATCAAGTAGGAAATACGACAATTTTAAAAAGCCTTTGCTTAACAGCAAGGGCTTTTTTTATGCGGTTAAATAAAAATAGGCCCAATACATCAAACCAAATTGTAGAAAGACTCTTCCCCATAGTACCCAAGAAGGTAAATTAAGACCTGCTTTTTTAGAAGACAACATATAAAAATGAACTAGCAAAAAAACGGTAAGCATTATAATAATTAGCCAGATCGCTAAATTCTTTGTTTCTGAAAAGCATAATCCAACTCCAAGAAGTATTTCGGCAAAACCGCTGAGATAAACTAAGCTCTTATGAGCCGGTAAATATCTTGGCATAATACGCATATAAGCTCTAGGTTTTATAAAATGCATTATACCGGCAATTATATACATTGCCGCCATCAGGTAAAGATGCCAAGAGTAAATCATAGATCAAATTTCTTTTAAATGTAGACAAAAAAACAACCAATTCATTACGCTTGAATTATCTGTTATCTAATTTGCTTATTCTATTTCTAGAAAAGAAGCTGGCTTTGTAAAACTTGAATCTGAGGCTTTTGTGAATTTTAAATTACTCAATATTGCGTGTCCTATAGGCTCGCCAAATAAGCCTGCTGATTGAGACCAATTGTAAAAATCCCAAGTTGTAGCAATTGGTATTCCGTTTATCTCCTTGTAATTAGAATATACAATTGCGTGTGGGGAGCTTTCTGCCTTTTCAATTGGTTTATTGCCAAAAGTAACTATATACCCGGCAGCGTGGATGGTGTGATCATTATTTAAATAACCTACATACCAATCATCGGGAGAGTCTCCGGTACCCGATTCAAAGGTGAGTTTGAAACTTTCATATTGACTTCCGTCCAATTCTGGAGTTTCAAGGGGAGTTAAGTGTGTACCGGGATCAGCTAATTTATAAGGGAATGCAAAGAAATAAGCCCAGGTAAATATGTCGAAACGAGCATTAGCTGAATTTGCCTCCTTTGGAGTTAGATAAACGCTTTCGCCATCATAAATAAGACTACTTCCGTCTGTTTTATCAATACGTATTTTACTGCTATTTGTTAGAAGTGTAACCTTTGCGTCTAAACGATTAACACCTCCAAAATCGAGATTGATATTAAAACGTATAGTTTCTTTAGATAAAAACGCGTCATTTTGGTGAGCTGTTGCTATAGTTTGAGAAACTGCATCCTCAAGAGATGGAGCGCCACCGCCTATTCCTTGGTTTTGTTCTATCGGAATTTGACTTTGCTCAGTATCTGTATTTTCTGGGTTAGCTTTTTTGCATTGAATTAGGAGCAAACCCAATACGAGTAGTGAAAATAGTTTTTGCATAATACCTGATTAGTTTTATGATTTAGTAGCTAAACTAAATTAAACTTACAGGTGGTACTGGCAATAACTCAAGTGGTCATATCCTAATGAATTTCTTTAGGTACTTTAAGCTGAGCAGTAAAGAGTTTAAATGCCTTTAGTGATTCGGGTTGTACAGCTAAAGGATCGATTTTTATTTTCTTCTCACTTCCTTCAATAACATAATCTCCTGCTTTATTTCGGTAAAAACGCTTAACAGTATTAATGGGAATAGCTTTTTTGAAAAAAATTCGTTGTTTAACTATTTCGCCATCAGTTACAGTAAGATACTGATATTTGTGATTGAAATAATATTGAGTAAAATAATATAAGGCCAAGACCAGCATTGCATAATCAAACCAATTGATAGGTTCTTTGATGAAAAATTTAGATAGTACAAGAATAACCCAAGTTATACCTATGATAAGATTCATATAAACCCTTCGTTTTTTAAATAATAATTGCATTAAATTAAGATTGGTATATTGTTAAACCAAGATGTTAGTTTTCTAATTTTAAGAAAATAGTTGAACAATAAGATTAATTTTCAACAAGTTGGGATGTTGAAAAAAGATAAGATCCCTTTTCAAGAGCAATTTAAATCAATTTCGAATGAAATTATTACGGAATTCCTTACTAGCCAAGGTTTTTGATGAAATTATAAATGGATCATTTAAAAAAAGCAACACTTATAGGGACTTGTTTCTCGTCTAATTTATTAAAATCTTCAATGAAGCTTATTTTATTTAAAAAAGCAAGAGTGTTAGAAATGCTTAGACAAAGAGCGTCTAAGATGTCATCTCTTTTTACACCTTTACGTTTAGTTTCCTTAAGGGCCTTGTTGTAGAATTTATCAATATTAGGTTTATACTGTTTTAAAATAGAGAGGCGTTGAGCTATACCTTTTTGATCAGATTTTTTAGAGAGAACTAGTTGGGCTTCGTTGAGGTATTTAAAACAAATCTCAGGGTGACTTTCTAATAAATCAATAGAATGTTTATTGGTAATAATATAGGTATCAACTTCTTGAATTTTGTCTTTAATATTTAAGGTTTGCTCAGAGAGGCTTTTACCTTCGATTTGAATATTCAATTCTTTAGCTTTTGCTCTATCTGATTCATATACTGCAGGTCTACACGGAGCATTAAAAACAGTTGATCTTCTAGAACTGAGCTCAGAACGTAGCTTTGCATCAATTGTTCTGGTAAAGTTTTTAGATGATAAACCAATAGGAATATCAATAAAAAACCGAGCTTTTTGATTTTTGAATAGCTCTGGAAGTTCTTCAATTTTTCTAATAAGATAATACTCAAACTTTGATTCAGATTGAGTGATTACAATCCATCCATATTTACAGCCATCTATTCCTCCTAAAATCATAAAAAATCTTTTCTGCAAAATATAGATAATACAATATATAAGTTGAGCTATCTAGTACTTGAAGTTTCAACTTTTTGCGAGTCAAAATAATTCTCGGCAATAGAGCGCATTTGTAGTCGACCGGCTATTATGTCATTTATTTCAAGCCAAACTTCTTCAGAAATCAAATTTTTAAGAGGTTGTTTTATTTGTGTGATTTTTGAAAAAACAGCGTTTACCTTTGCATCCCATTCTTTTGAAAAGTGAAGCAAGTCGTCTGGATAAACGGTCTTTCTTTCGGTACCTTCATCAATAGCTGTAAAAGGGCTGGTCACATTCAAATACCCATAATCATCAGTAAGTTCTTCGCCCGGATAGATGTCTCTCACGGCAACTTCAAAATCATAAGCAGTGCTTATACAATTAGATTTAAAGCTGTGATTTACAAAACGGCCATTATCCCAGCAAAGTACAAGGTTTCCTGCTTTGTTTCTATAGGTATAGGTTTCTAAAATAGTTTGATAAAGCGGATCTAATTTATCAAAATCAGCAGGTGTGAAATCACGGTCTAATTTATCCAAAGCCCATGTTATAGTTCCGGCAGGGATAAATTGTGTAGCAACAACACCGTGACCTACGGTCTCACTTATAAATCGAATTTCTGTATGTGGGTGAATCATATATGTATGTTTTCAATTAATAAATATCATTATTAGGCTTGACTAAAAGCCATCTAATGTAATTACTATTTCAATTGAAAATTCATAATAATTCAGCCTGCACTAAAAATCTATAAAGTAGTGCTAAAAGTGAAAATCCTTAGGTTTATAATGTTTAGACAAACTCTTCAGCGAGTTTAATTCTCCCGCCTTTTTCGAAGATTTTGTCTTTCATCAGATCAAAAGCATCAGGATCTAGTGCGCGGGTTGCATCTTCATATAAGGTTACTTTAAAACCTTCTTCTAAAGCATCTAAAACCGAATAGCTCACGCAAAACTCTGCTGCAAGACCGCAAAAGTGTAACGAGGTAATTCCCTTTCCTTTTAAGTAACCGGCAAGACCGGTTGACTTTTTATGCGTATTGTCATAAAAACCACTGTAGCTGTCAATTTTAGGGTCTGTTCCTTTTCTAAATATGGCTTCTATTTTAGCAGCATTCATATGTGGGTGAAAATCGGCACCATCAGTTGTTTGGATACAATGCACCGGCCAAAGAGTTTGCTCAACCCCATCAATTAGAGTAGTCTCAAAGTCTTCTTTATCGTGATGATTATCTGCAAAACTAGAGTGATTTTCAGGATGCCAATCTTGTGTGGCGATGACCAGATCAAATTTCTCCTGTAATTTATTCACTAGTGGAATGATTTGATCGCCGCCGGGAACAGCAAGTGCACCACCGGGCATAAAATCATTTTGCATATCTATTATAATAAGAGCTTTCATAAGTTAAAATTTGGTTGTTTTCTGCTTGCTTAATTTTTTTAAAGATTCGATTAGATGAGCATTTTTAGAACTAATCATAACAGCGCCACAACTAGCCCGAGCCCCATAAATTGCCATTGCACCTCTATTTAGAGGGGTAATTGTATCAATATTTGATGCATTAAGTAGGTCTAATATTTCTTTATGATTTTCTTGCTTTTTTAAGTTCAGAAAATAAGATTGATCAGTATTCAAAACAAAAAATATTTTACAATCTGCTGTATTCTTTTTTATACGGGACTTAGTGTTCTTTACTTCTGTTTTAATCCGTGTATGCTCTCCAACCCCGGCACAAATACCAGTTATAAATGAATAGTTAAACTTAGCATCAAAAATTATTTTCTCTTTGACTGCTTCTAGCTGAGCGTTTTTATTGTCTAATTTTTGAAAATTGGCCAACCAGGTTTCATTCTCTTCTTGGGTTAAATAATGGTCTGTTTTTTCGCTTTGCGAAAAAGACGACAGTGAAGAGAGTAGAAAAAGAAAAGAAAACAATTTAACGGTCATATGTTTATTTTTTATGCTCGGCAATAAGGCGGTCGCGTTCTTCTTTTAGGCGGTCGCTTATACCTACTTTATAAATATGCGGATTGTCGAAACGCTTGTATTCATCAGGTAATAAAGCCAATTGCTTTTTGCTGAAGTTAGCAATTTCTTCAACAGATTTTTTGGGATGATTGCGCTTTCCGTTTTGCATAACCGGTTTAAGTAAAATTTTCTGCTTTAGCGTTGCGATGTTTAGTTTTTTAAAAGGTTCTACCGGGTGATGCATACGGTCAATATGAGATTCATCAGCCAGACCAATTACATCTGCACCAATTTGCTGACCTTCTTCATTAAAAATTCGATAAACCTGCTTTTTATGGGGTAACGTCACTTTAGAAATACTTTCTGAAATTTTAATACGTGGTTCTCCATTAGCAAAAGAGAGTTTGTAAACACCGTCTAATGCTCCGTCAGGCTTGCCAATAACCAGGTTGGTTCCTACACCATAAATATCTATTGGAGCATTTTGATTCTGTAAACTTTGAATAACATATTCATCCAGCTGGTTGGAGGCAGCGATCTTTACATAGTCCAGACCTGCTGCATCTAGCATTCTGCGGCATTGTTTAGAAAGATAAGCAAGGTCACCGCTGTCTAAACGAATCGCAAGCAGTTTCTGACCTCTTGATTCCATTTCTTTTGCAATGGTAATTGCATTAGGCATTCCGCTTTTTAAGGTGTCGTACGTGTCTACAAGCAATACGCAATTCTTAGGTCTGTTTTCAGCAAAATCTCTAAAAGCAACCAACTCGTCATCATAACTCTGTACAAATGCGTGCGCCATAGTTCCGCTAATGGGAAAACCATAATCCCGACCGGTAATCACATTGCTGCTGCCATTAAAACCGCCTACCATAGCTGCACGTGTTGCGTAATACCCGCCCGGTCCCTGAGCTCTGCGTAATCCAAAATCAAGTAGCGTTTTATTGCCGGATACGTTACGAATACGGCTTGCTTTAGTAGCAATTAGGGTTTGGAAGTTTAAGGTGTTGAGGAGTATGGTTTCAATAATTTGTGCTTCGATCAGATTGGCCTCAACTTGCAAAATAGGAGCGGTAGGAAAAACGATTTCGCCTTCAGCCACAGAATTGATAGTTCCGCGGAAGCGAAAATTCCTTAAATAATTTAAGAATTCCGTTTCAAAATGATGTTGTTTGAGATACTCAATATCCTCATTTGAGAAACGCAAATCTTCTATGATGGAAAGAATTTCTTCTAATCCGGCAAAGATTGCATAACCTCCTTTAAACGGAAGTTTTCTGAAAAAGTAATCAAAAACCGCCTGCTGATTTTGGTTTTTATTGAAATAGACCTGAGCCATACTTAGCTGATAAAGGTCTGTATAGGTAGCAGTAAATTGAAACATTGTAATACTTTGGTTAAGTGAATTTACCAATTTATGTATGAATCCATATCAATTAGGGGTTAAAGAAACGTTAGAAGTTGAGCAGATGTGGGAATGGGACTTTTTTTTAAAAGTTATTAGGCAATAAAAAACCGCTCTTTAAAAAGAACGGTTTTGATTATGAAGTCAGGATTTTAGATCTAGTGTCTCAAATCTAAGATCTAACTACCTATTTAATCATCTCATAGGAGCGTTTAACAAAGTTAGTTAAAGCTTCCCCTTTTAGCAAGCCCTGAGATAAACGAGCTAAATCCATAGACTGAGAAATTAAACGTTCTTGTTTTTTCTTAGTTTTTGTACTTAGTATTTCGTTAACCAGCTCACTATTAGTGTTGATCACAACGTTATACATATCTGGCATGTTACCCATTCCAAACATTCCACCGCCACCACCGGTTGCCTGCATCTCTTTCATACGACGCATAAACTCAGGCTGTGTGATCATAAAAGGTGCAGCGTTGCTATCCATCGCCTCTAATTTTACAGTATAAGATTTATCTGCAATGGTTTCTTCAAGTAGTGTTTTTAGACTTTCTTTTTCTTCGTCAGAAAGTTTAGAAATCTGCTCTTCGTCCTTTTTGATGAGATTGTTTACGTCATCACCATCTACACGTACAAAACTTACATTCTCTTTAGAAGTTTCTAGTTTTTGTAGCAAGTGTGAAACGATAGGAGAGTCTAATAAAAGCACTTCATACCCTTTATCTTTTGCTGCCTGAATGTACGAATGTTGCGCATCTTGATTAGAAGTATAAAGAATTACAAGTTTTCCGTCTTTATCGGTCTGATTTTCTTTGATCTTTTCCTGAAGTTCTTCAAATGTGTAATGTGTGCCATCAACAGTAGGATACAATGCAAATGCATCTGCTTTGTCAAAGAATTTATCTTCGCTAAGCATACCATATTCAATAACTACTTTGATGTCGTTCCATTTCTTTTCAAAATCCTCGCGGTCTTCGTTGAAAAGAGACTTCAGTTTATCTGCAACTTTACGGGTGATGTAACTCGAAATTTTCTTAACAGCTCCATCAGCCTGAAGGTAAGAGCGAGAAACATTAAGCGGAATGTCTGGTGAGTCAATCACACCACGAAGCATTGTTAAAAATTCAGGAACGATTCCTTCTACATTATCTGTTACAAAAACCTGATTTTGATACAGCTGAATTTTGTCTTTTTGAATATTCATATCCTGACCTAAACGTGGGAAATATAAAATACCGGTCAGATTAAATGGATAATCAACATTCAAGTGAATGTGAAAAAGCGGCTCTTCAAACTGCATCGGGTAGAGCTCACGATAAAACTCATTGTAGTCTTTCTCTTCAAGATCTGCAGGCTGCTTCGTCCATGCTGGGTTAGGATTGTTGATGATATTATCAACTGTTTTAGTTTCTGCTACTGCATCTTCAGCAGCATCTTCCGGTAACGGAAGCGTCTCTTCTTTAGTGCCAAATTTAATCGGCACCGGCATAAACTTGTTGTATTTAGTAAGCAACTCGCTGATGCGATTTTCTTCTAAAAATTCTTCAGAATCTTCTGCGATATGCAAGATGATTTCGGTACCTCGCTCTGTTTTATCAGCTGGAGAAATGGTGAACTCAGGAGAACCGTCACATTCCCACTTTACAGCAGGCTCCTCTTTAAAAGACTTTGTGATGATATCAACTTTACGAGCTACCATAAAGGCAGAGTAAAACCCAAGACCAAAATGGCCAATGATTCCGCTATCTTTTGCAGAATCTTTATACTTATCCAAAAACTCTTCGGCTCCAGAAAATGCAACTTCGTTGATGTATTTCTGAACTTCCTCTTCAGTCATCCCGATACCTTGATCAATAATGCTTAAGGTTTTTGCATCTTTATCAATCTTAACTTCGATTACAGGATTTCCGTATTCAACGCTGGCTTCGCCAATGTTTGTTAAGTGTTTTAGTTTTAAAGTGGCATCGGTTGCATTAGAAATTATTTCCCTTAAAAAGATCTCGTGATCACTGTATAAGAACTTCTTTATCAGCGGGAAAATGTTCTCAACAGCAACATTGATTTTACCTGTAGACATAGTGTTATGTAATTTTTTAATTACCGATTAAATAAATCGGATTGTATGATTTTAATGATATGGTTTGCATTGCAGCAAATCTGCAAGCTAAGAGTCAAAAAAAGTACCAAAGGCAGGTGTGTGACAAACTGACACAACTTTCATTTTTACTGAAAGAACTTTAACGTAAGGTTTTGTTTAGGGATTTTGACATAAACTTAAACAAGTTTAAATTTACATATATAAACTACTTAAATTATGGCAACTACCAAAAAGACAACTCCAACCAAAAAGAAACAAGAATTGACTCAGGAAAGCGTGATGACGATGTATATGGAGTATGTTTTAGAACAGGGCAAGCGACCAGCTTCAGTATTTAAGTTTTGTAAAGATCACGGTATTGAAGAAGGAGCTTTCTATAATTTTTTTGGTTCTTTTCAAGGGATTCGCGAAACAATTTGGGTCGCATTTTTTGACAATACTATTGCTGTACTGCACAAAAATAAAGAGTATGCTATATACCCTAACCGGGAAAAGATGCTTTCATTCTTTTACACCTTTTTTGAAGTTTTAACAGCAAATAGAAGTTATGTTCTTTTCGCTTTGTTAGAGCAAAAAGATAGCCTTAAGAGTTTAGGTCAGCTTAGAGATTTACGATTAAGGATTAGAGATTATGCAAAAGATCTTATTGAGCAAGCAAATGATGAGAAATCATCAAGACTTACAAAAAATCCTGTATCAGTCTTCAGTGAGGGAGCTTGGTTACAAACTTTATTCCTCTTAAAATATTGGATGGATGATAATTCAGCACGTTTTGAAAAAACAGATGTTGCGATTGAAAAATCCGTAAATGCCATTTTTGACGTATTTAATACAACACCCCTAGAAAGTGTTCTCGATTTTGGGAAGTTTTTATTTAAAGAGAATTTTTCAAGATCTAAATAAGCGCTCATGAAAACGATTGACTATATCCCGACTAATAAGTTACAACGTGCTTCTAAGCTGGTGAAAACCGGTGTAAAAGTGGGAGGTAATTATGCTAAATACTATGGGAAGAAAGCGTTTAATAATAAACTTACCCGTGAAGAACTAGACGATGATAATGCAGAAGATATTTACGACGGACTTAAAAGTTTAAAGGGAAGTGCGCTTAAAGTAGCTCAAATGTTGAGTATGGAGAAGAATATTCTTCCTAAAGCTTATGTTGAGAAATTTTCGCTCTCGCAGTTTTCGGTACCGCCGCTTTCTGCAGCCTTAGTTAGAAAAACTTTTAAAAAATATTTAGATAAATATCCGGAAGCGGTATACGATACGTTTACAACCCAAAGTATAAACGCCGCAAGCATCGGTCAGGTGCATCAGGCGACAAAAGATGGGAAAAAACTTGCTGTGAAAATTCAATATCCCGGGGTTGCAGACAGTATCAGTAGTGATTTGGCTCTAGTGAAGCCAATTGCCAGCCGGATGTTTAATCTAAAAGGAAAGGATAAGGAGAAGTATTTTAAGGAAGTAGAAGATAAACTTCTTGAAGAAACAGATTATATTCTCGAAGTTAAGCAGAGTCAGGAAATTACTGAAAAATGTAGTGTGATTCCTAATCTTAAATTTCCTAAGTATTATCCGGAATTGTCTAGCGAGCGTATCATTACGATGGACTGGATGGTAGGCGAGCATCTGAGTGAATTTACAGCTCATAATACAGATCAAAAAGCCGCTGATAAAATAGGCCAGGCTTTGTGGGATTTTTATATGTATCAAATGCATCACTTGAAGCAAGTTCATGCAGATCCACATCCCGGTAATTTCTTGGTGGATAAAGCCCATAATCTTATTGCTATAGATTTTGGTTGTATAAAGAAAGTACCTGAAGAATTTTACACACCGTATTTTGAATTGGCAGAGCCGGAAAACATCAACAATTCAGATGTTTTTATGACAAAAATGTTTGAGTTAGAAATCCTAAGGAAGGACGATTCCCCTGAAGAAATTAAATTCTTTTCAGAATTGTTTCACGAGATGTTGAGTTTGTTTACAAAACCTTTTCATCTAGAAGACTTTGATTTTAGTGATGAAAGCTTTTTTGCTCAAATCGCAGATCTGAGTGATAAGTATTCAAAAGACACGCAACTTCGTAAAATGAATGGGAATAGAGGTAGCAAACACTTTTTATACATCAACCGTACGTTCTTTGGTTTGTATAACCTGATGCACGATTTAGGGGCAAAAATAAAGGTAAATAACTATAAGAATTATTTAGATAAATAGTTAGTAAGACTATTGGTTAGGTTGTTTGGAGAGGCGTACTTTTTGGTTGGAGTGCGCCTCTCTTATTTTTAGCAGTGTGCTTAATTGAGTATAAATTCTTCTAAAGTTTTTGCTACGGCGTGTTCTTTATTAGTAAACGCACTTACGTGATCTGCAACATCTTTAACTTCTTGGGTAGCATTCGCAACAGCTACTCCAAAACCAACCTTTTTTATCATCGTCGTATCGTTAAAGTTATCCCCAAAGGCAATAACTTGGTTGAGAGAAAGTTGGTACTTTTTTTCAATCAATTCGTCTAGTGCACTGCTTTTATCGATGTTTTTAGGTGTTATCTCAACATAAACATCCTTAGATCTGTAAAAATGCGCTTCGTTACCGTGCTTTTCTTGTAAAACCTCTATAAGACTATCTAAAGCTTGTGGAGAACCCATACACATAATTTTATGCGGCTGCTCATCAATCGCTTCCAGAACTGCTATATGCTCGTTAATGGGGGTTAGGACAGGTTCTACTCGGGTGCTTCGTATTTCACGTAACGTCCAATAATCTACTTTTGCGGTACGCCACGTATCGGTACAATAGGTGCTGATGTTGTAATCATACTCTTTTTGATGTTCGATAACTGTTGCTAGAAAATCAAGGGAAACAGTATGGCTTCTCAGTTTTGTACCGTTAGCGTCTAAGACCAATCCGCCATTATAGCTGATTATAGGGCTGCCTAATCGGTTTAATTTTTCTTGCAAATAGTACATTGCAGAAGGCATTCTTGATGAAGCCAGAATCACCGGAAAGTCTGCTGGTAACTTATTTATTGCTGAAGCTGTTTCGGGAGCTATATCGCGTTTTGCGTTGAGAAGGGTGCCGTCTATGTCAGAGCATAGCAGTTTAATTTGATCTTTCATCTTGCAAAGATAAATGAAGCAAATTTCCTAAAGAAAATTCTGAAGGCTCTTGTTTGCTTGATTCTTGAGAATTTAATGTTGAGGTAAGGCTACTTTCTTTTTACTGCCAGCGCTACTAATGCACTCAATACTAAACCAAAAGTGAGACTGCTAACTACAGATTGTATGATATAGCTCTGTAAGTTGAAAAATGTTTCGGCTTCTTCGGGAGAAGTTTTACCGGTTTCAATGGCATAAGCAATGACGTTTTTGAAGTAATACGGAGTAATAAAAGTGCTAATTATATATTGAGCGGGAGCTGCTAATACAGCTATAAATGCAGTAAAAATAAGCCCTGATATAAAGGCTTGTTGGAAACTGATGATTCCGCCGTAGAAATTATTACGTTTATCGCTCAAGGCGAAATAGTAGAACACCACCGCTGGAATATAGAATAAAAGGGTATAGATGTGATGCATAGCTATATGCTCATCGTGCCAGCCCATCAGCCGTTCAAAGATCATCCACACCAATAGAAAGATGGTGTAGATAACAGCCCATTTTAATTCAAGTCGGTAATTATTCATAGATATCCTTCAATACAAAAGATGAAGGTACTGTAAATCCTGTAAAAAGTAAAGGGCTCGCAGGTGATAAAACTTAATAAAAGGCCTTAGCCTTTTTAGAGCTTTTGACTTGCTTTTTGATATCGTATCCTAAATTACGCAGACTGTTTTCCCAGTCTAATCTTGCGTAGTGATCAGTACTGCGATTATTCTTAAGGTATTTAATGCGTTGCAAAATGCTTTGAATAAAAAAGCAATCAGTTTTGGTTAGTTCGTCTGTAGATTTCATTAAAATCATCAACAATCTATTAGATTGATCCAAAGATGGAGCGTCTTTATAATTGGCCACGGTAATAGGCGCGATATCGGTTCGTAACCAGGCGCGTAGTTCTACCGCAGTCATATTTGTAGACTGTAATAACTCGTTGTGTAGACGTTCTTTAGAAAACAATATACTATAATTTTAGGTGGCAAAGCTAGCGGTATTCGCAAAGCTCAAAAAGGCTGCAATATTAAGTTTATGTAAAGAATATGCAATAGGATTTTCGATTAATTTTCAGGCTCGTTATCAGATCCTAAAACTTGATACTGAATGGGTTTAAACGTTCCTCCGTTGCTGTCTTCTGCACTGCAAGCTGTCATACCGATTATTAGATTCATTTGAGCTTCAAAAAGCACATAATCACCAGCTGTACTCGTAGGAGGTAAAACCGAAAGTTTGCCATCTTTCTCAAATTGAACATTCATAAAAATATTAAATGCAGTGGGAATATCGTCCGGTTTAATCCCAAAGCGTTCCAGATTGGTGTACAAATTTTCAAAACAACTGGGGTGATACCCGTCGTAATTATACATTATCTGGAAGGTTTCCGGGCTGCAAGGAGCGAGTAAGATGTCATTGCGACGATTTGTATCTTTAATGATTTTCATCATTTTTCTACTGCGGTTACTCCATAGAAAATTATTTTCAGAAATCAAGATGGACTCTTCAAAATCCATCGTTTTACCTGCGGAAATTTTTTCACGAATATCAGTTTCATTAAAGAGGACAAGGTCGCTTAATTGACCACCTTTTGGATCTATTACTTTAAGCAGTTGCCCTTTCTATAGTTTAAAAGCACTTCCTGTTTGTTTTTTAATGGTAATTAATTCACTCATAATTTATAGGATTGCTAGATTTTTATTTAAAAAGGGGCATTTCCAAGAATTAGCAACTGCACGCCCGCTGTATTGATTAGCTTCACTTTGCTTTCCGAAGTCTTTAAGCATCGGATTGATGCTGCCATTTATCTCTGCATCGCGTTGACGAATACGGTCTCTTACATTGTCGTAAACGTTCATTGTTCTCAACTTTTCAAACTGCCAATGTAGATTGAAAACCAAAGTCGTAAATGGAGCTTTTCGAGCATTTCTTGAACTATTAGGATGCATTCCTACGATATAAAATGAAACGCCGTTAAGACTAAAACTAAACTCAGTATCATCAGGATTACTACTGACCGAAGCATCCCAATCTTCAGAATCCAGATCGTGCAATAATTGTAGCTGTTTCCAAAGCGCTTTTTCAAAACTACGCTCATCTTCTGATGGATGATTTGGAAATATAGCAATTAGTGTTTCAAAATCATTGTTTTCGAATTGATACAATTGAATGTAATTTTTGACAGCTTCTAGTAATCTTGAAGTTACAGAAGTTGAATTTAAGCACTCTTTAAATACTTAAAAATTGACTGATTTTTGTTTGAATGTGGTTTGCGCCATAACACACGGGTGATCATTTTTTAAAATAAAATCTTCAAACTCCTGGTAATAATTAGATGTGGTACTAAAATTAGTAGTAGAGCTTATAGTATTTCCTCTTACCTCGGAAGCTGTCATAGATATTAGTGTTATTAAAATGGAGTAGTGAGATTCACCCCAATAATTATTATCTAAAACTATATAGTATTATTGTAAAGAAAATATGTCTTAACAAAGATTGGCACGAGCTTTAATAAATATTTATAGCTTTTGAACTGATATAAGTAAAAGTTTGTTGGACTAAGGATCAAAAAAAAGGCTTGCGATAACGCAAACCTCTTTAATGTAATTATTATGAGTTATTTTTTACTCATCAACAAGAACCCAATCTCCTTTATCAAGAAGTGGGATAGCTTGTTTGAACTTCATTGTTTTGTTTTCGCCATTCATTACGTGTTTAATCGTCACTTTATCGTTACGGCCTATTTTAGGTCGTTCACGCGTGATGGTTTCTGTAATTTGCTGGCGTTGCGCTTGTGTGTTTCCACTGGCAGCTCTGCTTTGAGCAGCACGCTCATCAAGATTAGGAATTTCCTCTTTTGATGTTTGGGTCTGTTCTTTTTGCTGAACTTGGCGCGCTTCGCGAATTTGATTCTGCTGTTGAACCGGAAGCTCTCCTTTAAACAAGAATGAGATTACATCTTTGTTTACTTGATCCATCATTTGCTTGAAGAGCTCAAAAGCTTCAAACTTATAAATCAATAACGGATCTTTTTGCTCGTGAACGGCTAGCTGCACACTTTGTTTCAATTCATCCATCTTGCGTAAGTGTGTTTTCCATGCGTCATCTATAATGGCCAGCGTGATGTTTTTCTCAAAGTCTGTGATAAGCTGTTTACCTTCAGATTCGTATGCCTCTTTTAAGTTTGTAACAACTTTAAGTTCTTTGTTACCGTCAGAGAAAGGAACTACAATACGCTCGTAGTTGCTCTCTGGATTTTCATAAACATTACTAATAATAGGAAATGCAATTGCTGCATTACGCTCCATTTTTTCTCTGTAATGTTTCAACGCAGCATCATAAACTTTTACTGCAAGTTGTTTTGATGAAGAACTACCAAATTCTGCTTCATCAACCGGACTACTCATCGAGAAGAAACGAATCAATTCAAATTCAAAATTCTTAAAGTCCTGAGCCATTTTATTGGTTTCAGCAATAGCTTCAGAAGTATCGTAAATCATATTTGCGATATCTACTCTAAGACGCTCTCCAAATAAAGCGTGGTAACGACGCTTGTAAATCACTTCACGTTGCGCATTCATCACGTCATCATATTCCAGCAAACGCTTACGCACTCCAAAGTTGTTTTCTTCTACTTTTTTCTGAGCGCGTTCAATAGATTTTGAGATCATTCCGTGTTGAATAACTTCGCCTTCCTGAAGCCCCATACGGTCCATCATTTTAGCGATACGTTCAGAACCAAATAAGCGCATCAGGTTGTCTTCAAGAGACACGTAAAACTGTGAGCTACCCGGATCTCCCTGGCGACCAGAACGACCTCGTAACTGACGGTCAACACGACGTGAATCGTGACGTTCTGTACCTATAATGGCCAGACCACCTGCTTCTTTAACTTCTTTACTCAGTTTAATATCGGTACCACGACCCGCCATGTTTGTAGCGATTGTCACCTGACCGGAGTTACCTGCGTCAGCAACAATATCAGCCTCTTTTTTATGCAGTTTCGCATTCAGTACATTGTGAGGAATCTTTCTCAATGAAAGCATACGCCCTAACAATTCTGAAATTTCTACAGAAGTTGTACCAATAAGTACCGGTCTGTTTTGTTCAACAAGATGCTGAACTTCATCAATAACTGCGTTGTATTTTTCACGCTTAGTTTTATAAACCTTGTCATCCTTATCATCACGAGCAATAGGACGGTTAGTCGGGATTTCTACAACATCAAGTTTATAGATCTCCCATAATTCACCAGCCTCAGTGACCGCTGTACCCGTCATACCACTCAATTTGCGGTACATTCTAAAGTAATTTTGCAACGTTACCGTAGCAAAAGTCTGCGTAGCATCTTCAATCTTTACATTTTCCTTTGCTTCAATCGCCTGGTGTAGACCATCACTATAACGACGCCCGTCCATAATACGCCCGGTTTGCTCGTCAACGATCTTCACTTTGTTATCCATCACCACATATTCGGTGTCTTTTTCAAATAAGGTGTATGCTTTAAGCAATTGATTCATCGTGTGAATACGCTCACTCTTAACACTGAATTCTCTAAAGAGTTCTTCTTTCTTCTCAGCTTCTTCTTCGGTTGATAGGTTAGCGCTTTCGATTTTGCTGATCTCAACACCCATTTCTGGCATGATGAAGAAGTTAGGATCATCTTTACCAGAAAGATGATCGATACCTTTATCAGTCAGTTCTATTTGATTGTTCTTTTCATCTATAGTGAAATACAGTTCTTCATCAATCACGTGCATTTCGCGATTGTTGTCTTGCATATAATGGTTTTCAGTCTTCTGTAAAAGCTGACGAATACCATCTTCACTTAAATATTTTATAAGGGCTTTGTTTTTAGGAAGACCTCTATAAACACGCAGTAATTTTATAGCTCCTTCTTTAGAATCTCCGGCAGCAATAAGCTTTTTAGCTTCTGCCAAAACACTAGTTAGTTGTTGACGTTGAAGGTTTACAACGCTATCAATTTTAGGCTTCAATGCATCAAACTCGTGCTGATCTCCTTTAGGTACAGGACCTGAAATAATCAAGGGTGTACGCGCATCATCAACTAATACCGAGTCAACCTCATCTACGATTGCGTAGTTTGGAGCACGTTGTACCAAATCATTAGGAGCGTGCGCCATATTATCACGCAGGTAGTCAAAACCAAATTCGTTATTTGTACCATAAGTGATATCTGCAGCATAAGCTTTACGGCGTGCTGCTGAATTAGGTCTGTGGTAGTCTATGCAGTCTACGGTTAAACCGTGAAAGTTGAATAAAGGTGCCATCCAAGCGCTATCTCGTTTTGCAAGATAATCGTTAACAGTAACCAAGTGAACTCCGTTTCCAGTTAAGGCATTTAGATAAACCGGAAGCGTTGCAACCAATGTTTTACCTTCACCCGTTTGCATCTCTGCAATTTTACCTTGATGCATCGCAACACCACCTATAAGCTGCACATCATAGTGAATCATATCCCAAGTTATAGGTTTCCCTGCAGCATCCCAGCTATTAGACCAGATCGCATGATCACCCTCAAGCTGCACGTAAGCTTGCTCTGCGCTTAACTCGCGATCAAAAGCACTTGCTGTAACTTTAAGTTGTGGATTGTGGAAAAAGCGTTTTGCGGTTTCTTTTACAACAGCAAAAGCTTCAGGTAGTATTTCAGTAAGAACACCTTCGCTAATCGCGTAGGCATCATCTTTAAGCTTGTCAATTTCTGCGTAAATTTCTTCTTTACGGTCAATATCATCAGTCTCGTTAGCCTCTTTTTCAAGAGTGAGTAGTGTAGCATTTGTATCAGCAAGAGCGTCAGCTATTTTAGCCTTGAATTCAATGGTCTTTTGCCTAAGCTCATCGTGAGACAGTTGCTCTAGCGCAGCTTCAAAACTCTTTATCTGATCTACAATAGGTTGAATTGCAGCGACATCCTGTTTAGATTTGTCTCCTACAAATACCTTTAATACTTTGTCTAATAATCCCATAATTGGTATCTAAATTTATTCCCGCCAAAGGATCTGTGTACCCCGGTGGCTCTTCTAACGGGAAATTAATTTCCTGTTTCTCCGCTTTGCGGAAGTGATAACCGGTGTTAATCGGTTGTTTATTCTAAAAGCTTATTTGATCAATAGTGCTGTGATCAAAGCTTTTTTAAAGCGTTTCAAATTTAAGCAAAAAAAAAGCCTCATAGCGAGACTTTTTAAGTGTTTACGTGATGTAAAATCTAGTATTCATCCTCATTCCAGAGGTAGTCGTCTTCAGACGGGTAGTCTGGCCATATTTCATCGATAGAATCGTAAGAATCACCTTCGTCTTCCATAGATTGTAAGTTCTCTACGACCTCTAGTGGTGCTCCCGTTCTAATCGCATAATCAATCAATTCATCTTTAGTTGCAGGCCAAGGTGCGTCGCTCAAATGAGAAGCCAGTTCTAATGTCCAGTACATAGGTTAACGTATTTATTTTTTTGCAAAAATAAATTTATTACCGTGAAATGCAAGAAAATTGAAGATTAATTCAATATTATTTTTAAGAACGTACGTAACTTGTTGTGATTACGAGGGTTGAGGCTTCGTTTTTTTAATAAAACCTAAAAATTATTTCTTTTCAGGTATCCACTTCATTTCTTCTGCTTGTAGCTGTTTTGACAACATTCGTGCCAGCACAAAGAGATAGTCAGAAAGACGGTTTAAATATTTTAAAGCATTTTCTTCAAACGGAACTTCCTGATAAAGAGCTGTTGCAAGGCGTTCTGCTCTGCGACATACTGAACGGCTTATGTGACAGAATGACACGGTTTGATGTCCTCCCGGAAGTATAAAATGGGTCATAGGTGGTAACTGCTCATCCATGTCGTCCATTTCACTTTCTAAGAAAGAAATATCGTCAAGACTAACCTTTTCGATATTCAGGCGTTCTTTGCCGTTTTTTAAAGTTGCTTTTTCAGGGTCGGTGGCGAGAATGGATCCAATAACAAAGAGCTTTTCCTGAATTTTAATCAACACCTCTTTGCTGTGCGTATCAATATCCTGATCTCTCAGAAGACCTAAATACGAATTGAGTTCATCTAAAGTGCCGTAGCTTTCTATACGGATATTGTGCTTAGCAACACGAGTACCACCAAAAAGGGCAGTAGTACCATTATCACCGGTTTTAGTATAAATTTTCACAGGAATCGTTTTATTCCGCAAAGCGGAAATTAATAGTAGAACAGCTATTTAGCATTTTCTTGCTCTTCGTGCTCTAAAGCTTTTTTACGTTCGATATAATCGGCTTTAAAACTGCGTTTTCTATGCTTGCGTAATTTGCTTTGATTACGCTTATTGTTTGCCATTACCGCCAGAAAAAGCACCGCCAGTATGACTACAATTAAAATGGATTGTAAGTTTTCGGGTATAAAATCTAGCATAATACAAAGGTATAGCATTTAAAGCGCAAGGCTATTCCATAGCATGTTTGGCATACGTGCGCCATTTTTCAATACAAGCAACCATATCTTCCGGTAGTTCGCTGTCAAAACGCATCCAATCTCCGGTCTTAGGGTGTTCAAAGCCTAAAGTTTTCGCGTGTAATGCTTGTCTGGGTAAAATTTTAAAACAGTTATCTACAAACTGTTTATACTTGGTAAAGGTTGTTCCTTTTAAGATAGCATCACCACCATAACGCTCGTCGTTAAAAAGTGTGTGGCCAATGTACTTCATATGCACTCTAATCTGGTGCGTTCGTCCTGTTTCAAGTTTGCAAGATATTTTAGTCACATAACCTAAACGTTCCAATACTGCATAATGTGTTATGGCTTCTTTACCCTGGTCGCCATCTTCATAAACAGTGTTTTGCATACGGTTTTTAGGATGACGGCCTATATGACCTTCAACGGTGCCGCTCTCTGCTTCAACATTACCCCAAACAATAGCGATATATTCCCGCTCGCTCGTCTTGTCAAAGAATTGTTTGGCAAGATGCGTCATTGCAGCTTCGGTTTTAGCAACTACAAGAAGACCGCTGGTATCTTTATCTATACGATGTACAAGACCGGGTCTGCCGCTGCTGTTTTCCGGTAAGTTTTCAAAATGATAGATCAGCGCATTGATAAGCGTACCACTATAATTACCGTGACCGGGATGAACCACCATTCCGGCGGGTTTGTTAACTACCAGAAGGGTGTCGTCTTCATAAACAATATTCAGAGGAATATCTTCAGGCGTTAATAGAAACTCATACGGCGGGTGTTCAAACAATACACGCACCACGTCATCAGCTTTTACTTTATAGTTCTGTTTAACGACAGCGCCGTTAACCTGAATGTTTCCGTTTTTTGCGGCTTGCTGAATTTTATTACGCGTTGCTTTTTCGATAAAATTCATCAAAAACTTATCTACACGTAGCGGCTCCTGACCTTTACCTGCGGTGAAGCTGTAGTGCTCATACAATTCATCATCCTGCTCGTCTGGTCCTTCGGTATTAAAATCCTGCATTTTCTAAATCATCTGCCTCGTTAATAGAATCTTCTGCTGCGTCTCCAGAAGTGCGATAACTGCCTTTACCGTTACCCACAACCAAATCAATTACAGAAGTTTTGCGCAGGGCTTCACCTGCTTGTATGGTTTTGCCGTCGTGTCTAAGTTCTAATACTTCGTCTGGAGAAATATGGTCGCGGTAATCTATCTTGCCTATTTTAAAACCCAGAGCCAAAAGAGTAGGTTCTACCTGGCGTTGTGTTCTTCCTACCAATTGTGGAATTTCAATTTCCCGAAATCCGCTGGGGTTGAGAACCAGATATATTTTTCTTCCTTCTTTTACAAACTTGCCGGCGGCAGGATTCTGCTCGATTACTGAAAATGTAGGATAGTCCGGGTTGTAGTTTGAAGAGTCTATAACCACATAATTTAAATCTGCGTTGTCAAGTTCTTGCTGTACCAGTCCCAGAGACATTTTGCTAAGGTCTGGCACAGCAATACGTTCGTCGTGGTTGGTAGAGGCACGCAGCCAATACAGCAGCACAAAGGTTAGAATAACAAGAGCCAGTACTGCAAGCACCAGTTGCATTAAAAAGGTCTTGCTAAATAAAAATTTAAAGAATCCCATAGGTACGCGATTTTACGGCTACAAACTTAGTTTAAAATTGGCTGACGCTCAATTGCAATCATTTTTTTTGCCCATTTATTCTAAAAATAACGTTCTTTGAAGCCTTGTTTATTTGATTATCGAGGATTGAATGAGTTGAAAATTATCTCATTTAAAATTTGTTTCCTTTTAATACCTTGTGGACTTACCGCAAGGTAATTCACTGAAAGATTTGAGTAATTTTACCAAGCTTTCTAAATACATAACGCTAAGCTTTCTGTTTTACTATGTTAAAAAAAAATATTGCAGTCGTAATGGGGGGATATTCCAGTGAAGTGGATATCTCTATATTGAGCGGAAATACGGTTTGTAAACATCTTGATGTTTCAAAATATACAGTTTATCCCATCCATATATTAAAAGAGGGCTGGTTTTGCAAGCACGCAGATCACAAACCCATTCCAGTAGATAAACATGATTTTTCGATAAATGTAGAAGGTACTAAAATTACCTTTGACTGTGTGTTCAATTCCATTCACGGTACACCGGGAGAAGATGGTATTCTGCAGGCTTATTTCAATCTGCTGGGTATTCCGCAGACGGCTTGTAATTATTATGAAGCAGCGCTTACGTTTAATAAACGGGATTGCATCAGCGTTCTTAAAGCTTACGGAATTCAAACGGCTACAAACTACTTGTTGAACAAAGGCGATGTGATCCATACTTCTGAAATTGTTGAGAAGGTGGGGTTGCCGTGTTTTGTAAAAGCGAATAAAGCGGGTAGTAGTTTTGGGGTTTCTAAGGTTTATGTCGAAGAAGAACTTGAAGCAGCTATAGCGGTTTCTTTTAAGGAAGATGATGAGATTATTATTGAATCTTTTCTGGAAGGAACAGAAGTTTCCGTTGGTGTAATCAATTATCAAGGTAAGGTAATGGCATTACCGGTTACCGAAATTGTGAGCGAGAATGATTTCTTTGATTATCAGGCCAAATACGAAGGCAAGAGTCAGGAAATTACACCGGCTCAAATCTCACCAGAACAAACTGAAAAGGTGCAACGCGAAGCAGAAAAGGTTTTTAAAATACTGAAGTTAAAAGGACTTACCCGTGCAGAGTTTATTTTTCATAACGGAGAACCGTACTTTTTAGAGGTAAATACCACTCCGGGTTTGAGTCCGGCGAGTATTATCCCGCAGCAAGCAAAAGTAGCCGGTATCAGTTTACCTGATTTGTTTGACAATGTAATTGAGCAAGCACTGTTAAAGTGAGAAATGCATAATAAGAAGAACGAAAGAGGAAATACGAATTGGTAACTTCAATACAGAAGCCAGCTATAATTTGTATTTTTATATTCAATTTTCAACCTTGAAAAACTAACTATGAAACGTGCTGTATTTCCCGGGTCTTTTGATCCACTTACTTTAGGTCATTATGATATCATAGAGCGCGGACTCAAACTTTTTGATGAGATCATTCTGGCTATAGGTGTGAATGCAGACAAGAAATATATGTTTAGTTTGGAGCAACGCGAGCATTTTTTAAAAGAGTCTTTTAAAGATGAGCCCAAGATTAAAGTGATGACTTATAAAGGGCTGACGGTTGATTTTTGTAATGCTACAGACTCTGGTTTTATTTTGAGAGGTTTGCGTAATCCGGGAGATTTTGAGTTTGAGAAGGCTATCGCGCATACCAATAGGAAATTGTCTCAGATTGAAACTGTTTTCTTGCTTACTTCTTCAGGTAAGAGTTATATATCTTCATCTATCGTGCGAGATGTGATCCGTAATGGAGGTGATTACACCGGCCTGGTACCCGATGCAGTGCGGGTGTAAATAGATGCAACGCAGGTATAAAACTCGGGTCTTTTAAACACAGATCTAGTTTATGCCAAGAATTTTTAGTTGCTTCTTTATTATTTTCTTCGGAATGAAAATGCATTCTCAGACTACTGCCGGTAAAGTATACGCAGAAGATAAGACTAAAGAAGGCGTGCTCATCATCAATACCACTCAAGACAAAATGGTTTCTACAGATAAGTGGGGGAATTTTGAAATCGCAGCAGCAGTAGGGGATTCCCTCATTTTTAGTGCATCGTTTTTTGGGACTCAAAAATTTAGAGTGGAACCGTATCAGCTTGAAGAGAAGTGGGTGGTAGAACTCAAAGAAGTCTTGAATCAATTAGATGAAGTACGACTTACAAGCACAACTTCTAAAATCAAAGAATTCAGTGTAGCAGAGTACGATAAGAATTTTAACAACTGGCTTCAGAAGGATATTCAAGAGAATCCGGGGATGTATAGCCCTGGCCCATCGTCTTCAGGAATTGACTTTATAGCTATTGGCAAGATGCTTTTGAAAAATATTAAGAAGAATAAAAAAGAACAAACCAATCCCAATCGTTTTAGAATTCTCGAGCTGGAAGAGCTGATAGCTTTTTTTAAAACCGATGCCTTTTTTGATGAAAACCTGTTGAGAAATCAATTGGAAATTAATGCCAAAGAAGAAGGTATGTTTTTTGATTACTGTGAGAGTCAACAAATAGATTCCCGTTTGCTTCAGGAGAAAAACCAGATGCGATTTTTAGATTATCTGTTAAAACGAAGTGAAGAATTTCATCAGTTGTCGCAAGAAACTTTAAATTAAAAGTACTTTGTGCAACCTAAACACAGTTATGAGTATTAAAATCTTTTTTACAATTTGCTTTTTAGCTATTTCAGCTTCGGTATTTGCTCAAAATACAACGGGTAAGGTCTATGCCGGCGACAAACGCGTTCCGGGTGTTTTGGTTGAAAATAGAACTCAAAATAAGAGCACGGTTACTACAGATGCTGGTGATTTTAGTATTGCAGCACGCCTTAATGATTCTTTAGTGTTTAGCGCGCCTTTTATGGAAACACAGTTTTTTACGATTGAAAAATATCAATTGGAGAAAGTCTGGGTTGTGGAGCTGAAAGAAAGCCTTAACGAACTCGCTGAGGTAAGGCTTACCGAGGAGCCTAAAGAGAAAAAATTTGATCAGGCTGAATATGATGCCCAAGTAAATCAGCTGGTGCAAAATGATATCAAACAAAGTCCGCAGGAGTACAGACCTAAATATACCAGTAATGGTATAGACTTTATGATGCTGGCTAAGCGTTTTATGGGGCTGTTTAAAAAAGACCCTTCTAAGCAAAAAAAAGAATACGCGCCTATAACCTATGAGCAGTATCAAATCCTATTTGCCACAGATGCTTATTTTGATCAAAAATTCTTAAATCGTCAATTGCAAATAGAACCGTATTATCAAAATCTGTTTTTTGAATACTGTGATGCGATGCAATTGCAAGGAGACTTGTTGTTACCCGAGCGTCAACTGGATCTTCTAGATGCTTTGATGGAGTTGAGTACTGATTTTAGAGCGGAACTTAAAAAATTTAACGAAGAAGGCGATTTACTTCCGGAAGACCATTAACTGTTTTTCAGTTCCTCTGAATCAATTCAGATTAAAGTTCATTCCTATATAAAAATTGATAGGCTCTCCCGGGTAATAATAACGCGAAGCTGTGTCGCCAAAACCGGTTGCATTAGGTAAAACCTGTGCAGCGTAATTGGTGTCAAATACATTGTTTATTCCAGCGTAAACGGCAGTTTCTAATCTATTCAAAAGATTGAAATTGTAATCTGTTCTTAGGTTCATAAGATTATAAGAATCACCGTAAATAGTGTTGGCATCATCCAGCGGAATACTCCCGTTATGTCTGTAATTGATATTGAATGAATATCGATTTTTATACTTCAGGTCTAATCCTAGGTTTATTACTTTGTCGGCTACTCCTGTTAGATCGTTTCCGTTATAACTTATGTCATTGTCTGTATATTCATCAAAAGAATAATCATTTAAAGCTAGAGATCCATACGGCTGAAGCATCCAATTTGCGCTTAGATTTGTTCTGTAATTCACTAATAATTCCATTCCGTTGTGATCTGTTGCTCCGGCATTCCGTCCCACATATTGGTCATTGCCCACGCGTGTTGCCACCAATAAATCATTTACTTGCACCGTATAGAAAGCCAGCTCTGTGTATAGCTTTTTATCAAGCCATAGGGCTTTTAAGCCGAGCTCATAGTTTACGCCGGTTTCGGGTTTGATTTCAGGATTTATAGCACCTTCGGGAGTCAACGTTTCTGCAACAGTAGGTATGGAGAAACCTCTGCTAACTGTAGCATACAAAAACTTGTCAGCTGCTACTTCATAAGATAATCCGGCTTGTGGCAAAAAGATTCTGGGGTAGGTGTAAACTCCGCTGTTATCTGTGTCAGATTCGTTGAGGTAATCGTCTAGAACGTACCTGCTGTGATTGTAATTCAGCCCCATGTCAGCTTTGAGTCGCTGCGTAAGCTGCAGACTTACTTGCGCAAAGAGGTTGAGGTATTTTCGATCTTGCTCCTGATTGCTGAATCGAGCCCCTTGTAAGCTTCCGTTACCGGAATTCTCTTCGTATAAATTTTCAAAGAGTTGTGCTTTGTAGCTTTCATCGAAATATTCAACACCTATGCTACTTTTCGCAGGAATATTAAAAATCGAGAACTGCGATTTTAGATTGCTTCTAATTCCAAATGCAAACGATTCTTCGTCTAAAATATCAAAGGGGCGTGGCTCATAGCCATCGCGGTAATTTGCAAAAACACTGGTCTGCCACGAGTTGTTTTCGTTTATATTCCAAGCATAAGAGATACCGGCTAAGGCTTTGTCATAGGATTCGTAGCCCTGAGCTTGCTCCCAGGTAAATGCGGCATTTTGAGGATCGTTGATTAAAGTTTCTTCATTAATAGAGCTGGGAATGAAAGCTTTTAAGCGCGTGTAATTCCCGAAGAAGCTAAGCGAACTAACGGCGTTTAAAGCTGTTTTTGCATAGGCTGTATACGTATTTCTATTGTAGTTGCTGTTTGCTCGATACCCGTCTTTCTCTAAATGATTATAGCTGATAAAACCCTTTGTTTTGGTGGAAGCTAATGCTGCAGTGGCTCCACTTTTGAGCAAACCGTAAGAACCTGTGAGTCCGTTAACGCTTACCGAAGTTGTTTTAGGTTTGATTACTGAAATATTTATTGCGCCGCCTAAACCTGCACCATAACTGCTGGAAGCCGGCCCTTTGATGATTTCAAGACGTTCGATTAAGTTAAGATCCAGATCTTCTAAGGTAGTCTCACCTTCGCCGGTAGTAAGCGGTATACCTTCAATATAGGCTTTGACGCGGTTTGTAGCATATTGACTGCGCGCGCCCAATCCACGTATGCTGATGCGGCTGGTGTTTAGCGCGCCTTGCTGCATTTGAATTCCCGGATTTTTATTGATTTCATTAGCTATAGAAAGCGGTGTACCGCGCTGCAAATCTTCGGCATTAATAACATTCACTGCCGCTGGAATGCGTTGCAATTTATCTTGAATAGGAGTAGAGGTTAGGATTACTTCCCCTAAAGTATTGCGTACTGAAACAGAATCTGCTGTTACCGGTTCTTGAGCATATGCAAAACAAGAAAGTAACAGCAGAAAGCTTAAATTATATTTACTCATAAATTATTTTACAGATACCCGCCAGATCACTCCGCCGTCATCATCGTTAACTAAAAGAGAGCCATCCGGGGCTACCGTAGTTGCAACAGGGCGACCATAAACTTCATTTCCATTTTCATCAGGAACAAAACCGGTTAAGAAGTCAATGGGTTCTTTTGGAATTCCATTTTCAAAAGGAATAAAGACCACTTTGTAGCCAGAGAATGGTTCGCGATTCCAAGATCCGTGTTGCCCCACAAATGCGCCATTTTGATACATCTGAGGAAATTGATCTTCGGTATAAAACGTAAACCCTAGTGAAGCCGTGTGAGGCCCTAGAGGCACATCCGGAATAATTGCTTTATCTACCAAATCCTGATGTGGATCTTCATTCCATCTTGGGTCATTGATCTGACCGTAGTAGCTGTAAGGCCACCCGTACCAGCCGCCTTTTTTTACGCTCGTTGCATAATCAGGAACCAGATTGTTGCCCAACTCATCACGCTCGTTAACAGCAGTCCAAAGATCTCCGGTAACCGGATTCCAGTCCATACCCACAGGGTTTCTCAAACCTGAAGCATAAACGATTTCTCCGCTTCCGTCAGGATTCACTTCTAGTATATTAGCACGGCGTTCTTCTTTTTCCATTCCTTGCTCCCCTACATTACTGGCAGAACCTACAGAGATGTAAATTTTATCACCGGCTTCGTTGGTGATGATATTTCGCGTCCAGTGATTGTTATAACCACTTGCAGAGAGTTCGACAATTTTCTCGCCTTCACCATCTAATTTGGTTTGCCCTTTGGTATATGGGAAGCGGTAAAGCCCATCAGTATTAGCGATGTAGAAATAATCGCCAAGAACCAGCATTCCGAAGTTTTGATTCAATTTATCTTTAAAAATAAAGCGCTCGTCTATTTTACCATCCTCGTCAGTATCGCGTAAGAGCGTGATTCGGTTGGCGCTATCTTTGGTGTTAGATTCTGATACAAAAATATCGTTATTAGGTGCTACATACGTCCAGCGTGGATGCTTTAAAGAATCGGCAAAACGCTCTACTTTAAAACCTTCGGCAGCAATTGGTGTTTTTCCGGCAGGCCAGTCTACCACGTTGCTTTCTTTGGTAACCGACTCTGAGCTAAACGGAGCAGGAAGTTCTAAAGGACCAACAGTAGTTGTTACAGTAACTGATCCATTGTCAGCAAGCTCTTCTTTTTCATCCTCAGATACTTTAGTATTGTTTTTACAACTGGCCAATGCAAGTAAGCTGGCCAATAGGTATATGTGTGCTTTCATAGTTAAACATTTTATACGAAAATAAGACTTTGTTTGGCGCATACGCCTTTAGCAAACTGCATTAATATAAGTTTAACTGCTTTTATTAATTCTCAGTTCGCACTTATTTAAATAGCGTTTTTAGGCTTCCATATTCATTGATTTGAAATTGAGTAAGTGACTAAGGCTTTAGCTCATAACAGAACGATTTATCTTAAAAAAAGGGAGAATACCTTTTGGTGTTATTTGAAAAAATATAAATTTGCGACTTCAAAATGAGCAATAACTACGCTACATATAATTTTGTTTTGCCAGTGGCAACTCCGCCCTGAAGCAATTGGCTCCTCATATTACCTTCGGGTAATTATTAAGTTTTACGGAGCTGTAATAATTTGAGGTATTCAATGAGCCTGTTGTATACCTTTTCCACAACGACAATTACACTTTCCATCTTTTATAATCATTTTAGCAATTTCAAATTGCTGACCTTAATCTTATTTTAATGAAAAAAGTATTTAACTTATTTGATCTCACTCAAAAAGTCAATTATAAAACAGAAGTATTAGCCGGGTTGACGGTTGCGATGACGATGATACCGGAGTCGTTATCCTTTGCTATTCTAGCGGGTTTTCCACCATTAATGGGCTTGTATGCCTCATTTATAGCCGGATTGGTTACTGCAATTTTTGGCGGCAGGCCGGGAATGATTTCTGGTGGAGCAGGAGCTACGGTTATTACGCTTATTGCTTTGATGAATTCTAACGGACTAGAATATGTTTTGGCTGCTGTTGCTTTAGCAGGAGTTATTCAGATTTTTATAGGACTTTTTAAACTGGGGAAATTCATCAGATTGGTGCCGCATCCGGTAATGTTTGGGTTTGTAAATGGTCTGGCGATCGTGATTTTTATGTCACAAATCAAACAATTTAAAACCATCGTAAATGGAGAAATTTCCTGGTTAACCGGAACGCCTTTATTGATAATGGTGGGGCTGGTAGCTTTGACCATTGGTATTGTGATTTTTTTACCAAAATTAACCAAAGCAGTTCCTTCGTCGTTGGTTGCAATTATAGTGGTGTTTCTATTAGTTTATTTTTTAGGAATAGACACCAAAACGGTAAAGGATATCGCTTCTGTAAGCGGTGGTTTTCCTCCATTTCATATCCCTGAAATTCCGATTTCTTTTGAAACCTTAAAAATTATTGCGCCCTATTCTATGGTGATGGCAGCAGTAGGCCTTACCGAAGGTCTGTTAACCTTAAACTTGGTTGATGAGATCACCGAGACCAAAGGAAATGGGAACCGCGAGTGTGTAGCTCAGGGAGGAGCTAATATATTAAATGGTTTTTTCTTTGGGATGGGGGGCTGCCCGATGATCGCCCAAACACTGGTAAATCTTTCTGCGGGTTCTCGTGCAAGACTTTCGGGAATTATTGCGGCACTTACGATCTTGACCATTGTTTTGTTTGGAGCTCCGGTTATTGAGAAAGTACCGATGGCTGCTTTAGTGGGTGTCATGATTATGGTGGCGATAGGAACCTTTGAATGGGTGAGTTTAAAGATTGTAAACAGAGTGCCTAAAAAAGATGTTTTCCTTGTGATTATTGTTGCGGTAATCACTGTTATTTTACACAACTTGGCTTTAGCAGTGTTAGTCGGAGTTATCCTTTCTGCACTCTTTTTTGCATGGGAAAGCGCTAAGCGTATTCGGGCTCGTAAATATGTAGATGATGATGGAATTAAACATTACGAGATTTTTGGTCCGTTGTTTTTTGCTTCAACAACCAATTTTATAGAGAAGTTTGATGTCTTAAATGATCCTGAAGAAGTGATCATAGATTTTAAAGAAAGCCGGGTTTCTGATATGTCTGCCATTGAAGCGCTAAACGTGATTACCCAGCGCTATCACAAAATAGGTAAAAAGGTACATTTACGATACTTGAGCAAAGATTGTATCCGATTATTAAAGAATGCAGAAGCTATCATTGACGTAAATATTATGGAAGATCCCACGTATAAAATCGTTGAAAATCGAATAGAATATTAAAAAAGAGGAGAAGATGAATAGAAAAGCCGATTTGAAATTTTCAAATCGGCTTTTCTATTTTAAATCAAGTAAGATTTGCTTACTTTTTGTTTTGTTGATTTTTGATGGTTTTCTCATCTATATCAACCTTATTTGTTTTCTCGTTTCTGTTACCTGTAGGATTTGTTGGATTCTTTTGTTCTACAGTTCTTTCAAATTTCTTAGCCATACTATTTTTCTTTTTTGTTATCCTAAATGTACAAAGCAGAGCTGTTAAATAATGATAAGAACTTGCTAAAACGAGGTTAAGACTTGTTATGCATCAGGGTTTTATTGACGCCGCCAAAGGGTTTAATAATCCGTCCCGATAGCTATCGGGATGCCTCGAAATTAGAAGATTTGTATCTAACGAATGTCTTCTGGGCTTGCCCCGAGGTAGTTTATTGATTTGACAAAGCTTGAAATTCCTTCAATTCCATTTTCTGTAAGCGTTTTTATAAATGCTGAACCAATAATAGCGCCTTTTGCTGTTTTTGTAGCTGCTTTAAAGGTCTCTCTGTCTTTTATCCCAAAACCTACGATTTGCGGATTTTTAAGATTTAAAGCAGCAATGCGCTCAAAATAATCAGTTTGCACAGTGCTGAAGCCTGAAGTTTTTCCGGTTGTACTCGCACTACTCACCATATAAATAAACCCGTCACTGGCTGCATCTATTTGTTTGATACGCTCATCTGAGGTTTGTGGTGTAATTAAAAAGACCATTTTAAGATCATACTTTTCAAAAGTAGCTTTATAATGCGCTTCATATTCAGCGAGCGGAAGATCAGGCATAATGAGTCCGTCAATACCGATTTCTGAACACTCTTTGCAGAATTTCTCCACGCCATATTGCAGCATCGGATTAAAATACCCCATCACGATAAGCGGAATAGTTACTGTTTTTCTAATGTCTTTGATCTGATCAAAAAGTTTAGCCGTGGTCATCCCGTTTTTAAGCGCAGCGGTAGAACTCTCCTGAATGGTAGGTCCGTCTGCTAACGGGTCACTAAACGGAAGCCCAATTTCGATCATATCAACCCCGGCTTTAACCAATTCTTCTAATACCGGTACTGTGTCTTCCAATTTGGGATACCCTGCCGTAAAATAGATAGAAAGTAACTTCTTATCTTCCTGTAATTTTTTATTTATTCTGTTCATTATAATATTCTTTTAGTTATTTCCACCCTTCGATTTCACTCAGGATAAACTTCAACGGAAATCTTTTTTATTTATGGACTTGCGTTAGGGATTGAGGCTTTGTTGGAGCTCTTTTTTAATGTTGCCGAGTGATTTTCCTCAGAAAATTGTATCGAGGCAAACGTTGAAAAAAGCGACTGCCGAAAGCCCGCCCCTGCTCAATAGAGTAGGGGAACGCCCTTACGCTAAATCAAAATATTCTATGTAGGTGTTGAGGTCTTTGTCCCCTCTACCACTTAAATTAACCACAATTACATCATCTTTCTTAAACTTTCGGTCTTCAAAAATGGCAAGTGCGTGAGAGGATTCAATTGCCGGGATGATACCTTCTAGCTTACATAAGTCTAAACCGGCTTGCATCGCGTCAGCATCGGTAACGCTGATGAATTCCCCGCGACCACTTCTAAACAAATGCGCATGCATCGGCCCAACTCCCGGGTAATCTAGTCCTGCTGAAATGGAATACGGCTCAGTGATCTGACCGTCATCGGTTTGCATCAATAGGGTTTTACTACCATGAATGATCCCTTCTTTGCCTAAAGCTGAAGTCGCAGCACTTTCCCCGGAATGTATTCCTTTCCCGGCAGCCTCAACAGCTATAATACCTACTTCAGGTTTGTCTAGATAATGATAAAAAAGTCCGGCAGCGTTACTTCCACCACCAACACAAGCCACAACATAATCCGGGTTTTCACGACCTTCTTTTTCCAGCAATTGTTTTTTAACTTCTTCGGAAATCACACTCTGAAAACGCGCAACCATATCCGGATACGGGTGCGGACCAACAACACTACCAATAATATAATGCGTATTGGTAGGATTGTTGATCCAGTCACGAATGGCTTCATTGGTAGCGTCTTTAAGCGTTTTACTGCCTGATTCTGCAGAAATGACTGTTGCACCCAGCATTTTCATACGGGCAACATTAGGAGCCTGACGTTTGATGTCAATAGCGCCCATATACACAATACACTCTAATCCCATCAATGCACAAACAGTGGCTGTTGCAACCCCATGTTGACCGGCACCGGTCTCAGCGATGATTCGATTCTTACCCAAGCGCTTCGCCATTAGAATCTGCCCGATGGTGTTGTTTACTTTATGCGCACCCGTGTGACACAAGTCTTCCCGTTTTAAGTAGACTTTAGTCCCGTATTTTTCAGAAAAGCGCTTCGCATAATAGAGCGGAGTAGGACGACCTACATATTCTTTTAAGAGCTCTTTGAACTCTTCTTGAAATTCAGGTTCTTGCATCACGCTGATGTAATTCTGGCGTAATTCTTCTACATTAGGATACAGCATCTCGGGGATGTAAGCGCCTCCAAAATCACCGTAATATCCTTTTTCGTTTACGTTGTAGTTCATAACATCATTTTATTAATTTACCATTATTTAGCTTCTCTTGCGATGCTAAAAGAGCTGAATAATTTTCTTAAATCTTTTATATTTTTAAGTCCGGGTTTATCCTCAAATTTGCTGTTTACATCTATGGCAATAAGTGGTAAATCGGTTGCTTGTAATTCGTTTACTGCAGCTAATTCCTCTAAACCAATTCCGCCACTTAAAATGAACGGTTTTTTAGAATTGTAATCCTTTAAAACGCTCCAGTCAAAGGTATATCCATTGCCGCCTTTTTCTTTGCCTTTGGTATCAAATAAAAATTTGTCAACCACAGCTTCGTAGTCTTCTAAGATTGAAAAATCAAATTGGTCTTTAATACTGAAAACTTTCCATACCTCGACTTCGCTCGGCACCGGCGTTTCGACTGCGTCGGTCGTGAGCTTCACCGAAGGGCTCAGTGCAGTTTCTACCAGCGGATCTCGACTGCGCTCGATCTGACAGCGGTTTCTGAGTTCTGCACAATACTGCGGAGATTCGTTGCCGTGGAGCTGAATGACATCAAAATTAAACTGCTTTACTTTTTCTAGAATGCAATCTGGTTCAGCATTTACAAAAACCCCCACTTTTTTAATTCCAGCGCGCAGTTCTGGAATGTCAGGTAAATCATAATTACGCGGACTCTTCTCGTAAAAAATAAAACCCAAGTAATCCGGTTGAAGTGTTGCGACTTCAGCGGTGTTGTGTTTCATTCCGCAGATCTTAAGCCGCAGCGCGGCAGGCGACGAAAATGTTGCAGTGTTATGCTTATGTGTGTCGTTGTTTTTCACATTTTTATTTTTTTAGTGGGGCAGTATTACCACCCCTGTTTCAGCAAGCTGAAACGTTCCCCTCCTTTGAAAGGAGGGGAGCTTTTTATCTGAGATTTTTGATAAACTCGGTTGCGCTAGCGCCGGGATCGTCTGTTTTCATAAAGTTTTCGCCTATCAAAAATCCTTTATATCCATAAGGTTGCAATTCTTGAATCGCATCAATTTATAATTCTTATCAGGGGAAGTATAACCACCCCTTTTTCAGCAAGCTGAAATTTCCCCTCCTTTGAAAGGAGGGAGTCTTTTATTTGAGTTTATGGATAAACTCAGTGGCGCTTGCGCCCGGGTTGTCTGTTTTCATAAAGTTTTCGCCTATCAAAAATCCTTTATATCCATAAGGTTGCAATTCTTGAATCGCATCAATTTATAATTCTTATCAGGGGAAGTATAACCACCCCTTTTTTCAGCAAGCTGAAATTTCCCCTCCTTTGAAAGGAGGGGAGCCTTTTATTTGAGTTTATGGATAAACTCAGTGGCGCTTGCGCCCGGGTTGTCTGTTTTCATAAAGTTTTCGCCTATCAAAAACCCTTTGTATCCATAAGGTTGCAATTCTTGAATAGCATCGATCGAGCTGATGCCGCTTTCAGAAACCTTCACAAAATCATCCGGAATTTTAGTTGATAAGGTTTTGCTCGTCTCTAAACTCACTTCAAAAGTTTTAAGATTACGGTTGTTGACGCCCAGCATATCTAATGAAGGCATAATTGACTTTTCTAATTCTTCCAGATTATGGACTTCTAAAAGCACATCTAAGCCTAAAGATTTGGCAAACTCCGATAAACTCTTGATTTCGTCACGCGTAAGAACCGCAGCGATCAGTAGAATCACATCAGCACCATAGGCTTTAGCTTCTAAGATCTGATACGCATCAACCATGAATTCTTTACGCAAAAGCGGAAACGTACTTGCTGCGCGGGCTAAAAGCAAATCATCCAGCGAACCGCCAAAATATTTACCATCTGTAAGTACGCTCATTCCACATGCGCCGGCATTTTCATAACCGGTTGCCACATCCTGAACATTGAGGTTGTGATTGATTACCTGTTTGCTGGGAGAACGGCGTTTGTGCTCTGCAATAATTCCGGAATTACTTGTGCTTAAAGCGGCAGCCAATGAAGGAGATTTTCGGTCAAAAAGAACCGATTGCTTCAGTTGACTAACCGGAATGAGCTGCTTGCGTAAGGCAACTTCTTTATATTTATCTGCAACTATTTTATCTAAAATGTTCATTTTACTTGCTGCTGAGTTCTATTAATTTATTCAGTTTTTCCAATCCTTTACCACTAAGCAAAGACGCTTTAGCCAAATTAAAACCTGCTTTAGGTTCCAGATTTTTTACCGTTGCGATAGCCATCCCTGCATTTGCAGCAACCACATTGTTTTGTGCTTCGGTACCTTTACCACTAATTACTTTTTTAAAGATTTCCGCTGAAGATTCGATGCTGTTTCCACCATAGATATCTTCTTGTTTAATGGTCGAAACGCCAAAGTCTTCGGCACTCAACATGCGCTCGCTGGTGTTTCGGATAGCCTTTGTGTTTCCGGTCAATGAAATTTCATCATAACCGTCAAGGCTGTGCAAAATGGTAAAGTTTTTATCAGTTTTCTGATATAGATACCCGTACAACCTCGCTAATTCCAAATTAAAGACACCTACGAGTTGATTCTCGGGAAATGCTGGATTCACCATAGGTCCCAGCATATTGAAAAAGGTTTTTACACCGAGTTCACGACGGATGGGTCCCACGTTTTTCATCGCCGGGTGGAATAGGGGAGCGTGCAATACACAAATACCCGCTTCATCTAAACAGCGTTTTAAAAAGTCTTTATCATTACTGAATTTGATTCCGAGATGCTCCATCACATTACTGCTTCCACTCACGGAAGAAACCCCATAATTACCGTGTTTAGTGACATTGATTCCCGCACCTGCAGCGACAAAAGAAGATAAAGTAGAAATGTTGAACGTGTCTTTTCCATCCCCACCGGTGCCACACAGATCAATCGCGTTGTATCCTTCAAAGGGTACGGCGATACACAGATCCTGTAAGGCATCTCTAAAACCAGCCAACTCTTCAACGGTAATGCTGCGCATCATATAAACCGTGATGAATGCAGCAATCTGGCTGGTGTTGTACTTTCCTTCTGATATGTTGACCAGCACGTCACGTGCCTCTGATTTATTGAGTTGCTCGTGGTTGATGAGTCTGTTTAATAGTGTTTTCATTATCCCCCTCTAACTCCCCCAAAGGGGGAGGATTTTTATTTAATGTTTGTAGTTCTGTTTTAAGAGATTTCCGTTTTCACGGAAATGGAAAAACGATTAGCTATTTACCCAATTTTGGATCATTTTCTTGCCTTCCGGAGTTAAAACCGACTCGGGATGAAACTGTACACCGCGTACATCATATTCGCGGTGGCGTAAAGACATGATTTGTCCGTTAACATCAATCGAAGTGATCTCGAGATCTTTTGGGAAATTTTCAGGAGCAACCACCCACGAGTGATACCGGCCAATTTCAAATTCCTCAGGAATATCTTTAAATATGGGTTCGTCTGTAACCAGTTGTTTTGCTGAGGTTGCCACGCCATGAAAAACCTGATCGAGATTGATGAGCGATCCGCCAAAAACTTCGCCGATAGCTTGTTGACCTAAGCAAACTCCAAGCATACTTTTAGTAGCAGCATAGGTTTTGATGATTTCTTTTAAAAGCCCGGCTTCATCCGGTATTCCCGGTCCCGGTGATAATAAGATTTTATCATAAGCAGCAACCTCTTCCAGCTGGAGTTGGTCGTTACGCCTTACGGTAACTTCGCAGTCCAGGTCTTCCAGGTAGTGCACCAGATTGTACACAAAACTGTCGTAATTGTCGATTACTAAAACTTTAATCCCCCCAGCCCCCGAAAGGGGTGCGGATGCATCGTTATTTTTAATTTTATTCGTCTTCATATCCTAGTATAAAGCGGTTCAAATGCTTTAATTGATTTTTGATTTATGGTCTTTTCGCAAAGCAAAAAGGGATAAGTTAGGGGCTATATTTCTTCAGCCAGTTTAAGTGCTTTAGTAAGTGCTCCTAATTTGTTATATACTTCTTCGAGTTCTTTTGAAGGAACACTGTCGCTTACGATACCGGCACCTGCCTGATAATGCAATTGATGGTTTTTACTTAAAAAAGAACGAATGATTATGGCGTGATTGAAGTTTCCATTAAAATCCATAAAACCGAGTGCTCCTCCGTAAAAATCCCGGTTTATGGGTTCGTATTTTTCCAGCAATTTCATCGCATTGTGCTTAGGCGCACCGCTTAGTGTTCCTGCCGGAAAAGTATCTGCAACCACACGCATGGTAGAAGTTTGGGGATGTTTGGTTGCGGTTACTTTACTAACCAAATGAATCACATGTGAGAAGAATTGTACCTCGCGGTAGGTTTCTACTTTTACGTTGCTTCCGTTGCGGCTGAGGTCGTTGCGGGCCAGATCAACCAGCATCACATGCTCGCTGTTTTCTTTTGCATCTTCAGATAATTTCTTAGCCAAAGCAGCATCTTTCTCATCATTTCCGGTACGTTTAAAGGTACCTGCAATGGGGTGAATTTCGGCTTTACCATCTTGAACAATCAGTTGTGCTTCTGGTGAACTACCAAAGATTTTAAAGTTTCCGTAGTCAAAATAGAAAAGATACGGAGAAGGGTTTACACTGCGCAGGCTTCGGTATACATTGAATTCGTCACCGCTAAATCCTTGCGAAAAGCGTTTAGAAGGTACGATCTGAAACACATCGCCACGTTGACAATGTTTTTTACATGTGTCAACCAGGTCTATAAATTGTTCGTCTGTGGTAACCGATTTTTGCTCGCCTTCCAGTTTGAAAGTGTATTCAGCAAAACTTTTTACCGTTAGCAATTGTGCTATCTGTTCGAGATTATTTTCAGCATTATAGGTATGCGAAAAAATATGCGCTTCGTTATTGAAATGATTTATTGCAATGATGTTTTGATACACTGCGTAATACATATCAGGAATATCGAGCGCGTCTTCTTTTTTAGTGATCTCAATATTTTCAAAATACCGAACGCCATCGTAGCTCATATAGCCGAAAAGTCCGTTTTGTATGAACTTTTTCTCGTTGGTATCCGTTTCAAATTTCTTGGCAAACCCTTCAATGATCCCAACAACATCGGTATCTGATTCTATTGAAGTAAGCTGAATAGTTCCGTCAGGGAATTCTTCTTTTATTTCCTCGTTTTTAATCGAAATAGAGGCGATGGGGTTGCAACAAATATAACTGAAGGTATTGTCGTTAGCCCGGTAGTCACTACTTTCTAGCAATAAACTGTTTGGGAATTTATCTCTTAGACGCAAATAGACTGATACGGGAGTTATCGTATCGGCTAAGATCTTTTTGCTGTGTGTTTTTAAAATGTACTTCATTTTGGATTGATATGCTGGTAAAACAAAAAAAGCCTGTCGTGAGACAGGCCTTTTTTTATTTGAAATTTAAATACAAGGTTGCTTCACGACGTTATTGTTGCGAGATCCACCACCACGTATTTACTCGATAATCGAGGCTTGGGTTTTTCGAGGCTTTCCCCGAAATTCCAATCATTGGATTATGTGTAAACTTGGTTTTCATGCCAAGGCTGTTTTTTTTATTTTTCATACTGAGCATCAAAGATAAAAATTGATGCTGAAGCGACAAACAATTTGTAGAGAAATGTTCTTATATTTTATGTTCTTTACTTTTCTTAGCTCGCGTGATTTCTATTTTACGGGAACTCGTGAACCTCGCATCCTCGGTTTGCTCAAGAGACTCTTACGTCGTTTTAAGACTAAAGGTTCTCTTGGAACAGTGCATTCCTCTCCCTGCGGTCGTCGGATGCAGAAAAGAAAAGAGCCTCTCGCCTAGGAATTTTTCGCCTTAGGGGCGAAAACCGCCTTGTCAGCTCCGCGTCGCTACCGCTCCTGTCCTTCGGAGCTGCCTGCATCTATTCTGAACCGAGGGAATTGATAATTCGTTTAACCCTTCGGGTTTGAATACTTTCTTTTTTCTAAAATTTCTTATGCAATACATTTTAAAAACGGCCTACAAGAAGGTATCGTGAAATTTGAAGTGAGCGAAACGTCGCAGGCGGTTCTGTTTGAGGGCGCGATAGCGGCTGAGTTAAGCGCATGCAGTGGAGTGAACGATAAATTTAGATTCCGTCTTATGAGCCTTGATTTTTTGGTTCTTTGGCATTAAGGCAAAAGAACAGGAACACGAATAAAAGTTATAGATTCTATTCGTGTTCCTTACTTTTCTTTGCTCGTCCAAAGAAAAGTAACAAAAGAAAAGACACTTTTTCTTAGGTATTTTTGCCTTATCAGGCAAAACCGCAACAAGTCCCCTAAATTTTCTCCAAGGCTTCGAAAATTTTTAACGGGGCCTTCTTGCTATACTGAAGAAAAAGAGGGCTAAAGAATACTATTCTTAGTTTTGATTTTGGAAACGGCCTACTTTTTAGATCTGTAGTAAAACAAGCAAATACCGCAGTTGGGCTAGTGGAGGATGGCTTAGCGCAGCGGTTTGCCATCCGCAGGATAAGGGATTTGCGTAGTTTTCAAGGATGTAAAAATAAGCCTTGATTTTTTGGTTCTTTGGCATCAAGGCAAAAGAACAGGAACATGAATAGAAGTTATAGGTTTTATAGCATGTTCTGTTCATTTTCTTTGCTCGCGTCATTCTTATTTTCTCGGGAGCTCGTGAACCTCCGTCGGTTTGCTCAAGAGACTCCTACGTCGTTTTAAGACTAAAGGTTCTCTTGGAACAGTGCATTCCTCTCCCTGCGGTCGTCGGATGCAGAAAAGAACAGGAACACGAATAGAAGTTATAGGTTCTATTCGTATTTCTTACTTTTCTTTGCTCGACCAAAGAAAAGTAACAAAAGAAAAGACACCTTTTGGATAGGTATTTTTCGCCTTAGGGGCGAAAACCGCAGCAGTGCTCCTAAATTTTCTCCAAGGCTTCAAAAATTTTTAACGGAGCACCGCCGCTATACTGACCAAAAGGAAACCTGCTATAGGATATTTTTGTAAAGAAGGATATTTCAAAAAGAGTCTAAATGCTTATTAATACTTGAAGAATGGCCTACAAGAAGGTATCGTCAAATTTGAAGTGAGCGGAACGTCGCAGGCGGTTCTGTTTGAGGGCGTGATAGCGGCTGAGTTATGCGCATGCAGTGGAGTGAACGATAAATTTAGATACTGTCTTGTGAGCCTTGATTTTTTGGTTCTTTGGCATCAAGGCAAAAGAACAGGAACACGAATAGAAGTTATAGGTTTTATTCGTATTTCTTACTTTTCTTTGCTCGTCCAAAGAAAAGTAACAAAAGAAAAGACACTTTTTCTTAGGTATTTTTGCCCTAAGGGGCAAAACCGCAAGAAGTTCCCTAAATTTTCTCCAAGGCTTCGAAAATTTTTAACGGGAACTTCTTGCTATACTGAAGAAAAAGAAGGCTAAAGAATTATATTCTTAGTTCTAATCTTAGAAACGGCCTATCAAGAGGTTCTCGTAAAATTTGCGGTGAGCGTAGCGTCGCAGGCGGTTCTGTTTGAGGGCGCGATAGCGGCTGAGTTAAGCGCATGCAGTGGAGTTAACGATAAATTTAGATACTGTCTTGTGAGCCTTGATTTTTTGGTTTCCAGCCGCATCAACTCGCTCAAAGACATGCTTTGCTGTATCAAGGCAAAAGAACAGGAAGGTGAATAGAAGTTATAGGTTTTATTCGTATTTCTTACTTTTCTTTACTCGCGTGATCTCTATTTTACGGGTGCTCGTGAACCTCGTGCCCTCGGTTTAGCTCGCGTGATTTCTATTTTTACGGGAGCTCGTGAATCTCCTAACGTCGATTTACTCAAGAGACTCCTACGTCGTTTTAAGACTAAAGGTTCTCTTGGAACAGTGCATTCCTCTCCCTGCGGTCGTCGGATGCAGAAAAGAAAAGACACCCTCGCTTCGAAATTTTTCGCTCGATAATCGAGGTTAAATTTTGAAGAGTTGGTCTTGAACCCTAATTGAGTTCTTTAGCGCGTAGGGTACTCTCTTCAAAAGCCGTTTTACGGCCGAAAACCGCCTTGTCAGCTCCGCGTCGCTATCGCTCCTGTCCTTCGGAGCTGCCTACGCCTATTCTGAAGCGAGGGAAGGGAAATCGTTTTACCCTTTGGGTATGAATATAGCAGAACTTCCATTTGAGTTAAAATCAAACTCCCTTTTCCTTGGGAGAAGGGTTGGGGATGAGGATATTTTTAACGGGATACCCTTACTATACTTACCAAAAGGAAACTGAACCCTTCGGGTTTGAATACTTTCTTTTTTCTAAAATTTCTTATGCAATACATTTTAAAACGGCCTACAAGAAGGTATCGTGAAATTTGAAGTGAGCGAAACGTCGCAGGCGGTTCTGTTTGAGGGCGCGATAGCGGCTGAGTTAAGCGCATGCAGTGGAGTGAACGATAAATTTAGCTACTGTCTTGTGAGCCTTGATTTTTTGGTTTCCAGCCGCATCAACTCGCTCAAAGACATGCTTTGCCGTATCAAGGCAAAAGAACAGGAACACGAATAGAAATTATAGGTTCTATTCGTATTTCTTACTTTTCTTTAGCTCGCGTGATTCTTATTTTCTCGGGAGCTCGTGAACCTCGTGTCCTCGGGTTGTAGTGAGAATTGTTTTAAGTCCGGTTGTTTTTAGCGTGCCAGGCTTCTCGATACATTTCGGCTCAGGTCTCAATCCAATACTCGCTTCTCGACGGCGCTCGAAGTGACATTTAGATTGTAGAAGATGTTTTAGTAAACCTTTTGGGTGTGAGTACGTTTATTTTAAGGAAACGCGATAGGAATCTCGCACCAACAGTGTTTGGGTAAAAAAAACAGAAGTTTATTTAAATTCAAAAGGCTTGTCTAAAGACAAACCTTTTGAAGGGGGAACTGCTGGATAATTAGGTGTTAACTTTTATGGGTGAAAGGCATGACCCCTAATCAGCAGTTGCAAGTTTTAAGCTTGAACACTACCTGTACGGCAGGACAAGCAAAAAATATTAAATAGATAAATTGATATCTAATGTGAAATCATCATAAATGGTTTTATCACCTAAGTTATCAAAGAAACTTCCTGAACCGTAACGCACATTGTACTTGCTGCGATCTATAGTTAAAGTTGTAGTGAAGTTGTCACCGGCTTTTTCTAATTCAAAAGTAACAGGTTCTGTCGTTTCTTTAATTGTTAGATCACCGGTTACTGTGTATGAATTCCCATCTTTTACTGCTTTTGTGATTACTAGTTTTGCTGTAGGGAAGTTCTCTACTCCAAAGAAATCATCGCTTTTCAAGTGACCTTCTAATTGTCCTTTGCTATCTCCTTCAAGATCTGTACATGTGATGCTGGTCATGTCGATAACAAATTCACCGCCTGTGATGTTTTCGCCATCCATTTCAAAATGTCCCTCTTTTAGGTCAATAGTTCCCATGTGTTTACCGGTAACTTTTTTACCGATCCAAGTAATAGAGCTGCTTTTTACGCTTACTTTTTCCATAATTGTTTTTGTTGTAAATGATGCAGCGGCAACGCCTACTGCTAAGATTAATACAGATTTAACGCGATTATCGCGGTTTAACAAGTTGAAGGCTTTTTTTGAAGCCGAGTTTAGTTTTTCTAAACCTTGATCAAGGTTGTTGAAGGGATTTTGAATTTTCATAGTTGTTGTGATTAAAATTGTATGTACACGTGTTGCTTTAAAAAATTATATCGTAATAAATAGTTCGTCTTGTGGTCTTCTTACTTTTTTAGCATGTTGCATGGTGTCATCAGCACTGCGGTATCCGACAGCGGCCACAACTACAGCGTGTAAGTTTTGATCTTTAAGACCTAAGATGGTATCAAATGCATCTGCATCAAAACCTTCCATCGGGCAGGTGTCAATTTTTTGAGTAGCAGCAGCGCTCAAAAGGTTTCCAAGGGCAATATATGCCTGTCTGGAGGTCCAACCGGCTTTTGCTTCCTGTGGTAGGTTGAGTAACGCATTTTTCATCACATTAGCGTATTGATCTAAGGCTCCTGATTCTAGTTCCTGAATGCGTTCGGCGTAGTTGATGTAAGAATCTATCAGTTCGCTGTCAAAATCAGTTTGATGTGCAAATACGAAAATCGCAGAAGCATCAGTAAATTGAGATTGGTTATATCCGGCTTCTCTCAATTGTTCTTTAACGGTCTCGTCCTCTACAACGATAATTTTATAGGGTTGTAGTCCGTAAGAAGAAGCAGACAACTGCACGGCGTCTTTTAAGGTTTGTAAATCGTTATCTGCTACTTTTTTAGCAGCGTCAAATTGTTTGGTGGCATACCGCCAATTTAAATCTTCAATATAATTACTCATCGTTTCTTAGTTTATCTAATAGATTATTTAATGTTAAAAGTTCGTCTTGGGTTAAGTTAGCTGCGCTTTCCGCATTCGTTTTTGTTGTAAGTGGGTCTAACTCTTTGAGTAAAATGAGTCCCGGTTTTGTGATTTCAATTTCAACCTTTCTTCGGTTTGCAGGGCAAATGCGTCTTTCGACTAGTCCTTTGCTTATGAGTTTGTCTACCAGTCGTGTTGTGTTGCTGCTTCGGTCTACCATGCGTTCCTGAATGCACGCTAAACTAGCCGGTTTCCCTTTCTGCCCTCTAAGAATGCGTAATACATTGAATTGGGGAGTACTTAAATCAAATTCTTTAAGTAAAGCGGCAAATTTCTCTTCCAGGAGTCTTGATGTGTATTGGATGTTGATCAAGGTCTTGGAAGGTAAATCCAACTCGCGGCTAATTTTTAAAGTATCTTCAATTTCCATTGTTTCTGTCTGTACAACATTTGTAGATACAAATATATAAATAAGAAGTGTATCATGCCAGAGTGGTAAAAATTTTAACTGATTTTTAAAGTGTTTTAGCGATTGAAAGAAAACTATAGCCTTGTAGTTGTTATACAAATCTTAAATTTTAGCGGACCTTCGTTTAATTGGTTAATTTCACGAGATTATAATAAATTACCGTATTTGAATAAACTATTACTTACTATCAGTATTGGAATACTTTGTTTAGGCTGTAAAAAGGAACCTTCTTCAACGCGTTTAGCACAACCTTTACGAATCATTGCTGCTGCTAATTATAAGCTTCCCGTTTACGATTATGATCATTTTAAAGCCTTGCTTAGCGTTGAAGAAGAAGGAGTTGTCCGGGTTGTGAACTTCTGGGCGACCTGGTGTAAGCCTTGTTTGAAAGAGTTGCCTGCTTTTAAACAGCTGTATGCAACATATAAAGACCAGAAAGTTGAAGTAATCTTAGTGAGTCTTGATTTTCCGGATCAGGTTGAAACCCGATTGATTCCTTTTATAAAGGATAAGGACTTGAAAATGCCTGTGATTTTTTTAGATGATCCGCACACCAATGAATGGATTCCGAAGGTGTCTCCAGAATGGAGCGGTGCACTACCTGCAACTGCAATCATAACTCCCGATTCGTTTGAGTTTTATGAGCAGTCTTTTGATTTTGATTCTTTAGAAGCTGCAGTTTTAAACAATAAATAATTTTTAAACTTCTCCAGATGAAAACACTTAAACTATTAATCGGATTGACTTTACTCTTAGTGGTGTCAGCTTTTGCTTTTGCCGGCTTTGGTGATTTTGCTAACGGATATGATTTAGACGATGCAGTTTCAGACTTTAAATTGAAAAATACCTCGGGAGCTTATGTTTCTTTATCTGATTTCCCTGATGCAAAAGGTTTTATCGTGGTTTTTACGTGTAATACGTGTCCGTTTGCTCTGGCTAACGAAGCGCGTATTTTAGCTTTAGATCAAAAATATAAGTCGAAAGGCTATCCGGTAATTGCAATCAATCCTAATAATCCCGAATTGAAAGCAGGTGAGGATTTTGAAGCGATGCAAAAGCGCGCCACCTCGCAAGACTATAGCTTTCCCTACTTATATGACAAGAATCATACGGTATACTCAGAATTTGGAGCAACCAAAACACCGCATGTTTATATTTTAAATAGAGAAAACGATGCGTTACTTGTTAAGTATATCGGAGCGATTGATGATAGTGTGCGTGATGCTTCAACGGTTACCAAGCGCTTTGTAGAAAATGCTGTAGAGGCCTTATTAAACGACGAACACGTGAAGCCTGCGATTACCAAAGCTATAGGTTGTTCTGTAAAAGCTTAACCTAGTGATCATCTTAGGGTACTCCTCTAAAGCATTAGCAGAAAACAGCTTTTGACTTCAAGGCAAGCCAAAGAGCATTTAAGTCTCGATTATCGAGTAAATCTTGGGCATAAAGTTGTTAGGCTGTATCTTTGAAAATCTAAAAACTAAAATCAAAGAACATGAAAAATATAACACAAGAGGAGTGGGAAGATTTGTTAGCTTCTGATGCTAATGCCTATATTTTAGATGTGCGTACTCAAAACGAAGTAGACGAAGGCATCATCCCCAATTCGCATCATATTGATATTTACGAAGGTCAGGGTTTTATTGATAAGGTGAACGAATTGGATAAATCTAAGAATTATTATATCTATTGTCGCTCTGGTAATCGAAGCGGTCAGGCTGCGCAATTGATGGATCAGTTGGGGTTTGAGACGACCTATAACTTACTGGGAGGATTTATGGAGTGGGATGGAGATGTTGCTGAGGCTGAAGATTAACTTTCAAATTTTAGAAAATAGTAAAAGGAGCCCAATCGGCTCCTTTTTTTTGGTATTCTCGTTTAGGTTTTGAATGTGAAATTGAGAAAATCAAAAATACGTATAATCAAACTGACACCGGACAAATGATTATTCGTATATGACGCTCAGCGCCATGGCTTTTCTTTAAAAACGTTTTTAATGCACGGATTAATTTAAAAAGCAGTAGGCTGTAAATCATTTTAATAGAATGTTTAGTGTGCTTGGTGTGAATGTTCAATCGTTTTCGAGGGGTGTGCCTGTGTGATTCTTAATTATTCTTTAAAATTAAATGGAAAATTAGCCTTGTTTAATTTCCCTTTTTACTTATTTTCGCCAAAGTAGAAGTAAGAAATCCCCTAAATTTTTCGAACTCTAAAAAGAAGTTGATTTCATGAATTGGTACGTGCTATACGTTAAACCGCAATCAGAAAAGAAAGTAGCTTCTGCATTGAAGCGAATAGGGGTAACAGTGTTCTGTCCAACAATCACCGAGGTGAGAATTTGGAGTGATCGCAAAAAGAAACTAGAGGTTCCTCTGTTTAAATCCTATGTATTTGTCAATCTTTCTGAGAGTCAGCGTAGCCGCGTATTTGAAGTGCATGGCGTGGTGCGTTATCTGTTTTGGTTAGGCAAGCCGGCAATTGTACAGGACGCGGAGATAGAAACCATTAAAAGTTGGTTGGCCGATGAAAAGCTTGAAGATTTTGAAGTAAAGCAATACCGCCCCGGAGATGATGTGACGATAGCAAGCGGACCTTTGAAAGATAAAAAAGCGGTGATTCATGAAATAGGAGCCAAAACCATGCGTTTAGTGCTTAAGGATCTTGGGGTAGTGGTTGTGGCTTCTATTCGGGATGTAAGTAAAGTTTAAGATAAACTTCTTTTAAAGAGGTGTTTATAGCAGCAAAGCAATAAGGCTTTGTCTTGTTTTTTATGATTTATGTGAGGCCTTTTGTGGGACTCATACGGCGGAGCCATGGGGGGATTATAGCTTATAGCTTGTAGTCGATAGGAAGTTGCTTCGGGGTATCTTGATACCTTTTTAAAGCTAAGTTTTAAAAGTCCTTATTCAATCCTTGGTTCTCGATATTATTTATCGCACTAAGGCGCTCTCCTCCCGATAGCTATCGGGATGACTCGAACTGACGAGAGGGGTTTCACTTCGAATATTTAGCATCGTGTTAACGAGCTTAATTTGTATTGAGATCTTTTAGGAGTCCAATGGGCTGTCTTTTTGATTGTGTCACACTGAGCGCAGTCGAGAACTATAAAAAAATAGATATTCAAATACGTGTATAAAAATAACCTATATAAACTAGTCATAAGCCTGATACTCGTGTGGAGTACTGCAGGTGCGCAAGAGCAGAATCAGGAAGCAGCTGGGTTTGTGTTTGCTGTGGAAGGAAAAGGATTTGCGGCGACCGGATCTGAGAATCCGTTTTGGATGTACTCTAATCAATATGGGCGTTTGGATGCCGAGACTCATGCTTTGGGTTTGGTGCAGGCCTCGTATGCCAACTCGTTTAATGAAAAGAACCGACTCCAAATAGGCGGTGGGTTATTGGCGAATGACGGGCTGTATGACGGGGTTAAGATCGATGAGCTGTATGCGACCTATACCTGGGGAATCGTAGAGGCCAGTGCGGGCATGAAGCATCGGAAAGAAAAACTACGCGGGATTTCGAGTGTGGGTGGCGATATCATTTGGAGTAACAATGCTCGGGCGTTACCGGGAATTTACATTCAAATGCTTAAACCTATTAAGGTTTTGAAGTGGCTGGAGGCTAAAGCCACGTTTGGGCATTACTTTTTAGAGGAAGACCGTTATGTGACTAACGCACAGGTGCATCATAAAAGTCTGGAACTGGCGTTGGTGTTTAGCGAGAACGACCGGCTGAGCGGGAGTATGAAACACTATGTGCAGTATGGAGGTACTTCGCCTCGATATGGGGAGCAACCTGATTCTTTTTCAGATTATATCAAGGTGTTTTTTGGGAGTTCGGGTGGAAGTGGAGCTATTGAAGGGGATCAGATCAACAGCCTGGGGAATGGATTGGGGTCTTACGAACTGGCTTATGATATGAACCGCGATGCTTATAATTTACGCTTGTATCATCAGAATTTATTTGAAGACGCTTCCGGTATCGAACTGAATAATTTCCCTGACGGGGTTTGGGGCGCCTATCTGGAGCCTAAAAACCTATCTTGGTTAGATGCTGTTGTACTGGAGTATGTACAGACCGTTTCTCAAAGTGGACGTCCTGTACCGGGTGTTTTTGGGAAAGAAGGGGATCGGTATTTTTATAACTTTACGTATAGGTCGGGATGGACTTATGACGAACGGGTGATCGGCTTGCCGTTTATACTGCCGGGAAGCTTTGATAAGGAGAACCTTAATGATCGAAGTTATGTCATGCATTTAGGTGCAACCGGAAGCTTCGGGAAGTTGCTATACCAAGGAAAACTGAGTTATGTGACTAATTTAGGAACGTACAATTTTCCTTATGAATCCCGAGAGCATGCGTTGTATAGCTATGGAGAACTGGGGTATGCAACTTCCTTTGGGACGTTTACCGGTTATGCCGGATTGGATTGGAGTGATCGTACGCAAAATACCTTAGGGATTGGGCTGGGGTATAAGTATCAGTTTAAAAAGTAAGAGGTTTCCGTCTTCACGGAAATGATAAAGTAATGTTTTTCCTGTCATTATGGGAATGAAGTATAATCAATGAGATTTCCGCCTTCGCGGAAATGATAAAATAGAGTTTATTTATCATGAAAGTTAAAAACATCTGTTGTATTGGGGCCGGATATGTGGGCGGTCCTACGATGGCGATTATCGCCCAAAAATCTCCGGAAATTACCGTAACGGTAGTAGATATCAATGCCAAACGTATCGCGGCCTGGAATGATCCGGATGTGAATAACATACCGATTTATGAGCCGGGACTGGCTGAAGTGGTGGCAGAAGCGCGAGGACGCAATTTGTTTTTTTCTACTGATGTAGATGCGGCCATTGATGCGGCGGATATGATTTTTATTTCGGTAAATACGCCTACCAAAACCTATGGAATGGGTAAGGGGATGGCTGCGGATTTGAAATACATCGAACTCTGTGCACGGCAAATTGCCCGGATTGCTACCACGGATAAAATCGTCGTGGAGAAATCTACGCTGCCGGTACGTACCGCAGAAGCATTAAAAAACATACTGGATAATACGGGGAATGGGGTGAATTTTCAAATCCTTTCCAATCCGGAGTTTTTAGCAGAAGGAACTGCGGTAACTGATTTACACAAGCCTGATCGGGTCTTAATCGGTGGGGATCTGGATACCGAAGCAGGGCGTGAAGCCATTCAGGCCTTAGTGGATGTTTATGCACATTGGGTAACCGAAGATAATATTTTAACCACCAATGTCTGGTCTTCGGAATTGTCTAAACTGACTGCCAACGCGTTCTTGGCCCAACGGGTTTCCAGTATCAATGCTTTGTCAGAATTGTGTGAGGTAACCGGGGCAGACATCAAAGAGGTTTCTAAAGCCATTGGAATGGATAGTCGTATTGGTCCAAAATTTTTACAGGCATCTGTTGGTTTTGGAGGTTCTTGCTTTCAGAAAGATATTTTAAATCTGGTCTATATCGCGAAGTCTTTTGGTTTGGAAGAAGTGGCAGATTATTGGGAACAGGTGATCATTATGAACGACCATCAGAAGCGACGTTTTGCTGCTAAACTGGTAAAAACATTATACAATACCGTTTCCGGAAAGCAAATCGCTATGTTGGGCTGGGCCTTTAAAAAGGACACCAACGATACCCGGGAATCGGCTTCTATTTATGTAGCGGATTACCTGCTTAACGAGCAGGCTTCTGTAGTGGTGTATGATCCTAAGGTAACTGAAGAACAAATCTTAGCAGATCTGGATTATTTGGGAACGCGTTCCGAAGCCGAGAATCGCGCGCTTATCAGGGTGGTGAACTCCGCTGAAGCAGCTTGTGATCAGGCACACGCCATCGCGATTATGACCGAATGGGATGCCTTTAAGGATTTGGATTGGAATGCTATCTATTCTGATATGCTGAAACCGGCCTTTTTGTTTGACGGGCGCAGGCTGCTCGATCGTAAGGTTTTGGAGGAAATTGGGTTTGATTTTTATGCGATAGGGAGTTAGTACGATTGAGCAAATAGCTTTCAGTCGATAGCGTGTCACTTCGAGTGAATGAAGCGGAGTGGTGACGGAGCTTTATTTGTATCGAGAAGTCTTCGGGAGTACATGTTTTCGATCGGATTCTGTTCTCGATACTATATTCTCGCGCTTAGGCGCTCCAACATCACTCGAACTGACTTCGAATGGTCATTTCGAGTGCATGAAGCGGAGTGGTAACGGAGCTTGATTTGTATCGAGAAGGGGTTTCAGATCGGCAATTTTAGTTTAAACGGGATTTGTATTGGATAGGTGTTCTCGATATAATGTTCTCGCGCTAGGGCGCTCCAACATCACTCGAACTGACAGCGGATTGTCACTTCGAGTGAATTAAGCGGAGTGGTAACGGAGCTTGATTTGTATCGAGAAGGGGTTTCAGATCGGCAATTTTAGTTTAAACGGGATTTGTATTGGATAGGTGTTCTCGATATAATGTTCTCGCGCTAGGGCGCTCCACCATCACTCGAACTGACAACAGTTTTTAAATGATAAATACGCTAACCTTTTAATGAAAGGCATCATTCTGGCAGGCGGGTCCGGTACCCGTTTGTATCCCATAACCCAAGCTGTTTCTAAACAGCTTTTGAATATATACGATAAGCCGATGATCTATTATCCGCTTTCGGTCTTGATGCTAGCAGGTATTCGGGAGATTCTCATTATTTCTACGCCTGAAGATTTACCGCACTTCAAAAAACTATTAGGAGATGGTTCTACTTTAGGACTTCAGTTTTCTTATGTAACGCAGCCCAAGCCGGAAGGGCTTGCCCAAGCTTTTATATTAGGGGAATCTTTTATTGGTGCTGATTCTGTGTGTATGGTTTTGGGTGATAATATTTTTTACGGTCACGGGTTTACCGAGATCCTGCGAACAAGTCTTAAAGACGTCGAAACATCACACAAAGCCCGTGTTTTTGGATACTATGTTAACGACCCACAGCGTTATGGGGTGGTGGATTTTGATGCCGAAGGCGTGGTTTTAAGTATTGAAGAAAAGCCCGAAAAGCCCAAGAGTAGTTATGCGGTTACGGGACTGTATTTTTACCCCAATGATGTGGTGCAGAAAGCCAAAGCAGTAAAACCCAGTAAACGCGGAGAATTGGAAATCACCAGCCTTAATGAAATGTATCTAAAAGAAGAGAATTTGAGTGTGGAACTTTTAGGGCGCGGGTATGCCTGGTTGGATACCGGCACGCATGATTCTATGCTAGAGGCCTCTAATTTTATTCATACCATCGAAAAGCGTCAGGGTTTAAAAGTGGCTTGCATAGAAGAAATTGCTTATGATATGGGGTATATAACCCGAGAAGAATTGATTGCATTGGCAGCACCCTTACAGAAAAATGATTACGGACACTACCTCCTTAAACGCGCCAATCGCTCGTAATATGCTTTTTGAACGTTGCAGCATTCCGGATGTGGTTCTCTGTAAGCCCCATGTTTTTAGAGACCAACGGGGTTATTTTATGGAAAGCTTTAGACAAGATCAACTTGATGATTTTGTAGGTTTCAAAATCGATTTTTGTCAGGACAATGAATCCCAATCGCAGTTTGGAGTGTTACGGGGATTGCACTATCAAAAAACACCGTTTTCACAAACCAAGCTGGTGCGCGTTATTGCAGGACGTATTTTAGATGTGGCTGTTGATCTGCGTAAAGGTTCAGCTACTTTTGGTAAACACATAGCGGTGGAACTTTCCGATACGAATAAATGCCAATTGCTGGTACCGCGTGGATTTGCGCATGGTTTTGTCGTGCTATCCGAGCATGCTATTCTCAATTATAAAAGTGACAATTACTACGCTCCCGATTTTGAAGCAGGCATACGGTATAACGATCCTCAATTGAATATCGATTGGGAATTAGATGAAGCAGACTTGCTTTTATCTGCTAAAGATTTGAGCTTACCGCCTTTTGAAGCCGCTAGCGCATTTGAAGAATCCAATACCTTGTACAAATGATGCATGTGTTGGTAACCGGAAGTAACGGGCAGTTGGGGTCTGAGTTGCAGGATAGAAGTTTTGATACTTCAGCACAGTTTTTCTTTACAACCAGAGGGCAATTGGATATTACCGATACAGAAGCTGTTGAAGCATTTATAGTGAAAGAACAAATAACCACTTTGATCAATTGTGCGGCCTATACCGCTGTAGATACTGCAGAAATACAGCAGGAAGCTGCATTGCAGATTAATTTAGAAGCGGTTAAAAAACTTGGAGCGCTGTGTAAAAAGTATTACATCCGTTTGATACACATCTCTACAGATTATGTGTTTGACGGCACCTCCAACCAGCCTTACACGGAAACTAGTCCATGTAAACCGGTTAATTTTTATGGAAGGTCAAAACAATTGGGAGAACAAGCATTACAAGAACTTAGCCTACCCAATAGTATCATCATCAGAACCTCATGGGTGTATTCGGTTTACGGAGCCAATTTTGTAAAGACGATGTTGCGACTGGGGGCTGAAAAACAGCATTTGAATGTAGTGGCTGATCAGATAGGAAGCCCGACTTATGCCGGGGATTTAGCTGATTTTATAGTGAATAACGTATTAGATTTTAAGTCTGACGCAACCCAAGTGTATCACTACCGCAATGAAGGGGTGTGTTCGTGGTATGATTTCGCTCAAGAGATTATGCGTTTAAACGATTCAATCTGTGTGGTTGACCCCATTCCGGTTACGCAGTTTCCTACATCTGCAGCACGACCGTATTATTCGGTTTTAGATACCAGCCGGTTGAAGCAAGACTTTCAGGTGCGTATTCCCTATTGGAGAGCGAGTTTAGCCCTATGTATTTCAAAGCTTCAAAACGCAGCATGAGAACAAAAATTCTAATTACAGGGGGTGCAGGGTTTATCGGTTCCAATTTTATACCTTATTTCTTAGAAGCACATCCTGAAGTTCAAGTGGTGAATCTGGATTTGTTGACCTATGCCGGGAATTTGAATAATTTAGCAGAAGTAGCAGATCATCCCCGATATCGTTTTGTACAAGGAGATATTTGTAACCGCAGCTTGCTGGAGCAGCTTTTTGAAGAACACCGCTTTACCGGGGTGATCCATTTTGCTGCAGAGTCTCATGTAGATAACAGCATCAAAAACCCCGGAGTATTTATAGAAACCAATGTTACCGGAACCTTTACGCTACTGGATGTAGCCTATAAACATTGGATGCAAGAACCCTTTGTCTATAAAAAGGAATATGAACACAGTCGCTTTCATCACATATCAACCGATGAGGTGTATGGGAGTTTAGGAGAAACAGGCTTGTTTACAGAGACTACGCCGTATGCACCCAATTCTCCCTACAGTGCCAGTAAGGCAGCATCAGATATGCTCGTGCGCAGTTATCAGCACACCTACGGGATGGATACGGTGATTACCAACTGTTCAAACAATTACGGGCCTAAGCAGCATGAAGAAAAATTGATCCCCACCATCATTAGAAAAGCGCTGGCTGGAGAAGCCATCCCGATCTATGGCGATGGACAAAACATCCGGGATTGGTTGTATGTTTTGGACCATTGTAAAGGAATCGATTTGGTGTTTCATAAAGGTATACCTGGGGAAGTCTATAATGTTGGAGGAAATAACGAATATACCAATATTACTATTGCCCAACGTATCTGTGAGGTGTTAGACGAATTGCAGCCCCAAAAAGCAGGCAGTTATGCAGAACAGATCCGTTATGTGGCCGATCGTGCCGGGCACGATCGGAGGTATGCTATAGATGCCTCCAAAATAGAAAACCAACTGGGCTGGAAGGCTCAGGAAACCTTTGAGACCGGTATTGATAATACGGTACGGTTTTATTTAAACTCTTTAATTAAAAGAATCATTAAGTGAACGCAGCCAATCGTGTAGCCGCCAATACCCTTATTTTATACGGACGCATGCTGTTGACTATGGGGATCACCCTGTACTCCACACGTTTGGTCCTGAATGCCTTAGGAAGTACTGATTATGGGATCTATAATCTGGTGGCCGGTATCATTGTAATGCTTTCGTTTCTCAATACAGCGATGGCCACTTCCTCCCAGCGGTATTTATCCTTTCATCAGGGGCGCAAGGATCTGCAAAAGCAAAGGGAAGTTTTTACCAATAGTTTTTTCTTGCATATTGTTATTGGGGCAATAATCGTCGTAGCATTGGAAGTAGCCGGCTTGTTTTTATTTGACGGCTTTTTAAATATTCCTGCAGATCGTATTGATAGTGCCCAAGTTATCTATCATTATATGGCGGTCACGGTGTTTTTTACAGTGATCACAGTACCTTTTAACGGATTGCTTACTGCTCATGAGAATATGTTGTGGGTCGCGTTTGTAAACATTATAGAAACTTTACTTAAGCTGGGTATTGCGTTGTTTTTATATACGTTGAGTTCAGACCGCTTGGTGGTCTATGGAATTTTAACCGCGAGCATCGTGGTGGTGAGTTTTGTATTGTATAGCGTGTTCTGTTTTAGAAAGTATCCGGAATGTACGTTTAAAGGCGTTATGAAACCTGAGCCGGGTTTTGTAAAAGAACTGGCAGGTTTTGCGGGGTGGAATTTGTTTGGTGCCTTATGTGGTATGGGGCGCAATCAGGGTTTGGCCTTGATTTTAAATCTTTTTTTTGGTACGGTGGTCAATGCAGCTTATGGGATCGCCAATCAGGTAGGGTCTCAATTGCAGTTTTTTTCAAGGACTATGTTGCGTGCCCTGAATCCGCAAATCATGAAAAGCGAAGGAGCCGATGACCGGGAACGGATGCTGCGGCTGTCGATGATGGCGAGTAAGTTTGGTTTTTTTTTACTTTCTTTTTTTGCCATACCCATCATCTTTGAGATGGAGGCTATCCTAAGGTTTTGGTTAAAAGAGGTGCCTCCGAACACTGTGATTTTCTGTCAGCTCATTTTATTAGGCGCTTTAGCTAATCAATTAACTATAGGATTACAATCGGCCATGCAGGCTTACGGAAATATTAAATGGTATCAAACTATTGTTGGAAGTGTGATTATTTTTAATTTGCCTTTGGCTTATGTATTGCTAAAATTTTTTAAGGTTGATGCTTATATAGTTTTGGTCTCTTATGTAATTATAGAGCTTCTAGCTTGTTTTTTAAGGATGGTTTTTGTGAAATACAAGTTGGGCTTATCCTTTAGCATATATATTCAAAAGGTTTATTTAAAAGAGATGCTCCCAATTTTAGGATGCGTGCTACTTAATATAGTTATGATTAATGTTTTTGACTTTTCATATCGCTTTGTACTAACAGCAATTGTATCGGGGTTTATATATATAGGTTTGATTTATTTATTTGGACTGGAGCCTCATGAAAGAAGTTTAATCAAAAATAGTTTTGATAAAATAAAAGGTAAAATAAAAGGGTTATGATAAAAAAGGTATTAAAGAAGCTTATTCCTAAAACTACTTTGAGTAAATATTCAAAATTTAGAATTGATATGCGTAATGCAAAAATTATAAATGACGGCTATGCTTTAGATTCGGAGAAGTTCAAAAGTTATTCTGCATCCTTTGATTTGGATTCTAAGGAAAAGCTTCAAAGTTACCTTATAAAGGAATATCATGCTGTTGAAAAGGGGCTAGCGCTTCCTGCGCCAAGGATCGGTTTTGGAGTTGCACGAATTAGAAAATTAATAGTCAACCTTAATTTCTATATAGATCAATATGGTATTGACGAAGTGGCAACAGATACAATAGCTGTTCTTGAAGAGTATAAAACATTCGATACTGAGAATAATCCTAATGAAAATCCTATCATCAAGGAGGTCAATTCAATTGTCACTAAATTTAATGATTTGGCAACATCTAATCTTGCTGGTGGGGGAGGAACTAAAGTGATTAATAAGTCTGAAATTGAAAAGGCTGTTGATTTTGATTTTGAATTTTTTTTCAAATCTCGCCATAGTATACGTGATTTTAGCGAGGTACCCGTCGATATAGCAGAGGTTGAAGCCGCTGTTGACTTAGCTAAATTTACTCCTTCTGTTTGTAATCGTCAAGCTTGGAAGGCCTATATTGTTAAGCCTGAGAACACCGCTTTAAAAGAGAAACTCCTTTCCAATCAAAATGGAAATAAGGGGTTTGGAGAAAGGATAAGTTCTTTAATTGTGGTTACGGGTAAGTTATCTCATTTCTTTGCTTACGAGCGTAATCAAGTATTTATTGATGGTGGGATGTTTGCAATGTCAATTGTACTTGCTTTGCATAGCAAGGGTTTAGGTACATGTTGCTTAAATTTAAGTTATACAGCAGAAAGAAATAAAATATTTGATGGATTGATGGATTTTGATGCAGATACTGTTCCTATAATGTATATAGCAGTAGGTAATCTTAAGGATTCTTTTAGGGTTGCAAATTCTAATAGAAAGGAAAAACAAGAGATTTTGCGACTATATTAAATTAGTATTTAACATTTTGAAAGTGTTTGTGAATTAATTTTAAAGGTGCTTAAGCAATCAAATTATTTACATTAATTAAAATTCAAAGAACAAATAATAATGAAAATAGGTATTATTACTTTTTGGGAATCTAACAATAATTATGGGCAGATCTTGCAACTATTTGCAATGCAAGCAGCACTTAAAAAATTGGGTCATGAGCCATTTTTGATAAAATACCATCGTATTGCTCCTAAAAAGGAACAAAGCTTTGTTGAAAGGTTAACCAACTTTAATCCGGTACGTTCTTTAAAGCATCGTTTGGATGCACCTTTTCGTAGAAAATCCCAGCAGATGGATGCAAAACGAAGGTTTCAAGAATTTAAAGAGAAGCACATTGTATTTGGTAAAGAAAGCTTTAAATCTCTTGATGCTCTAAAGATGAATCCTCCAAAAGCAGATGTATATCTTACAGGTAGCGATCAGGTTTGGAATCATACCTTTAAAGTATCTGCGGAAGCTTTTTTGTTAGGTTTTGGTGGAGCCGATGTTAAGCGTATTTCTTACGCTGCAAGTTATGGAGTAACTGAGCAAGATGAGGCTACTCATAAGATGTTTAAATCCCTTTTGAACACTTTCGACGGCATCAGTGTCAGAGAAAAAAGTGGGGTGCGACTCACCGAAAATTTAGGGTTTAAGGCCCAATGGGTATTAGATCCTACCATGTTGTTTACCAAGGAAGATTGGATAAGTTTGTTGCAATTAAATGATGTGGGGAAGCAGCCCGGGGTGAAAAAAGAGCAGGTTTTTATGTATATGCTTGGTAATAGTGAAATCGTAGATAAAGACAAATTTATAGCTTTTGCCAAAGCCCTACCGCATAAATCGGTTATTCATGCTACAGCCAACAGTGACTTTACGGGCAATGCTTATCCAACCATACCCGAGTGGATTTATAATATAAGTACTTCAGAACTCGTAATCACCACCTCTTTTCACGGAATGATTTTTTGCATTTTAAACAATACTAACTTTATTGTTTTACCCAATACGGGAAGAGCCAAGGGAATGAATGGTCGTGTTGAAAGCATGTTGAATGCTTTAGGCTTGGAGGAGCATATTATGACTAAATTTGATCATCAGAAGGCAGAGCATATACTTAGAAAAGAAATAAATTGGGATACGGTAAATGACTTCTTAGCTAAATGGCGTGTTGATTCTTTTAACTTTTTAGAGAAACATATCAACTCTTAAAAGACATTATGAAAATCGTTTTTGATCCTATCGAAAGTGAGAGTAATCAATACCCTCAGATGTTAGTTTCTGGGTTTCAGAAACAGGGGCTTGAAGTGTATTCTCTTAATGAAATGCTTTCTGATTTGAATAAGTTTAAGTCAGTTAGCGTTGTTCATCTCAACTGGTTTGAAAGTGTAAAAAGTAGCTTCGCATTTTTAAAGAAATTCGTAAAATTAATTTGTTTAATTCTGGGAGGGAAGAAAATCGTATGGACCATGCATAACAAAACCCCTCATATAAAAAAGGTTTTTTTGCTTCAAAAAATACTGTTGCGCATACTTAAAGAGAAAGCTGATGTAATCATTATACATAGTACTGCAACAAAAGAACTTCTGTATAAAGAATCACCAAGGTTTGCTGAGAAAACAGTGTATATCCCGCATCCTAATTATATTGGTGTATATGGCTCTGCCACCCAACAGAAAGACTTTAGCAATGAACCCCTTCAATTATTATTTCTAGGCGCCGTAAAACCTTATAAAAATATTGAATTGCTTATTGAAGCTGTACAGACTTTTAGTAAGGAAGAGGTCGAACTAACTATAGCAGGTAAGTGCTATACAATGGAATATGAGGAGTTTCTAAATCAAAAGATTTCCAAAAATAATATAAGAACAAATTTTCAGTTTTTAGAGGATGGTGCGTTAAAAGAGGCTTTGGAAGACCATGAATTAGTTATTCTTCCCTATGACTTACGAAGTAGTTTAAATTCAGGTACGGTTATTTTAGCCTTTTCTTATGCAAGAAGTGTCATTTGCCCAGAAATAGGTACGGTGAGGGATGTGAAAAATAAAAAGCAAATACTGGGCTATAGCTATGGTGATGAACACGAACATAAAGAACAACTGATCCTGGCTATAAAACGTGCTATAAATTTGAAGCAAAAGTCACCTCAAGTTTTTGAGGAATGGGGTGTGGCTATGCAACAAGAGATGAAAGATTTTAACGATCCAAAATTGATTTCAGAAGCTTTCTTGGATTTATATGCAAACCTGTAAAGGTATGTGGGGTTAAAATCAGAAAACATTACTGTCTACACTAGCGCTAAGATTCACAAAATGAATGTAGTGTTTAGGCTATAAAATCTATTGTATTTAGATTAGTTTTTAAAGGAATATTAAATATCAATTTTTTTTAATGAAAGTATTAGTTACGGGTGCCGCAGGCTTTATAGGGTTTCATTTTTGTAAATTTTTACTGGATCAGGGGCATAAGGTTGTAGGTTTAGACAATGTAAATGATTACTATAATGTTGATCTGAAGTATGATCGTCTAAAAGAATTGGGTATCCCCAGATTTCAAGCAGAGGTGTTTAACATTCCGGTACCCTCAGACCTTGATTCAAACTTTTCGTTCATAAGGGCTAATCTAGAAGATGCAGAAACCCTTAATAGAGTTTTTAAGTCAGAACAATTTGATCAGGTTTGCAATCTGGCTGCTCAGGCTGGAGTGCGTTATAGCATTGAGAACCCCTCAGTTTATGTGTCTAGTAATGTCGTGGGTTTTTTAAATATTCTAGAATGTTGTAGACATTATAAGATTAAGCATTTGGTTTATGCCAGTAGTTCTAGTGTCTATGGGGAAAATAAAAAAGTTCCATTTTCTGAGCAAGATATTGTAGACAAGCCTATAAGCCTATATGCAGCTACAAAAAAAAGTAATGAATTGATGGCCTATACGTACAGCCACTTATATAACATACCAATGACGGGTTTACGTTTCTTTACTGTTTACGGCCCTTGGGGCAGACCGGATATGGCGATATATCTTTTTGCTAAAGCCATCTCCGAAGATAAATCGATTAAGATTTTTAATCAGGGAGAAATGAGCCGAGATTTTACATATATAGATGATATTGTTAATGGCATTTATCTGGCCCACAAAAATGCACCTACCGGCTCTAAAGGTATTGCGCCTTGGCAACTTTTCAATATTGGAAATGGTAGTCCGCAGTCCTTAATGCATTTTATAGAGTCTATTGAGCGTCATATGAATAAAACCTCACAGAAAGAGTTTCTCGATATGCAACCGGGAGATGTACCACAAACTTGGGCAGATACGAGCAGTTTAGAAGCTTTTGGATATAAAAGCAGTATCGCAATTGATCAAGGAGTTGGATATTTTATAGACTGGTTTAAGGCATATCACAGCCTGAACGAATAGTTTGCTCTGAGTATACTTGTATGTTTGAACTTTGATGAGTACTCTGGTTGTATTGATTGTTTTAGATTAACATATAAATAAGAAGGTTCTCACGTTTTATGATCTTAATAAATTCCTGTTTTTATTTCGGTACCAGATAAAATATACTAAAAATAGATTATCTCCATCATATTTTTTGAGGAGCCTTAGACTTGATGAGAATTCCATATGATAATTTAAGAACTAGCTTTGGTGTTTTATATCCAAGAACTACAACATAAAATTCAAAAAAGACGATCAGTTCAAATATTTTTAATAATTAATAAAGTATTTTATGTTTAGTATTATTATCCCCTTATACAATAAAGAAGATTATATTGAGCAGACCCTTAATACAGTTTTAAATCAATTGTTTTCTGAATTTGAAATCATCCTAGTAGATGATGGTTCAACGGATAATAGTCTTACAAAAGCACAGGCTTTTATGGACCCGAGAATCAGAATTTTTTCTAAAGTTAATGAAGGGGTTTCGGTGGCTCGCAATTTTGGTATCGAACAAGCAAACTATGATTATATAGCATTTTTGGACGCAGATGATTCATGGGATGAAGCTTATCTTTCCGAAATGAATCATTTAATACAAGATTATCCCCATTGTGGAATGTATTCTTCTGCCTATAAGATTGAATTACCTAAAAAAAATGTAGCAATTTGTAATAATATTGAGAGAGGAATACTAAAAGATTATTTTAGAGAAGCAATCAAGCATCCTGTTAGTTGGACGTCCGCAACTATAATTACCAAGAATTCATACAAAGTCGTGGGAGGATTTCCTAAAGGCATGTTTTCAGGTCAGGATGTGTATATGTGGGCGAAGGTAGCCAAGAAATTTGCTGTTGCATTTACTCCTACTGTACTTGCGGTATATAAGCTAGGACATAGTGGCTTCAGTTTTAGAAAGCGAAAACTCGATACCTGTCAAGAAAGTTGGGTAGATCTTTACGAAAATGGCCAGTATTATTTAAATGAATATCTTGCTAAAAAGGCATTAGTTGTCGCTAAAAGATATGCACTAAGCCTTCACACTAAGGAGGCTAAAAGTATTTTAAAAGTATTTTCATACACTGAACTAAATAGGAAACAGTATAATAATGTGAAGTTTCTAGTGTCTATTTCTCCAATGGGAATACCTGTATATAACTTTATTTATCAGAGTTATTTAAAAATAAAACGAGTATTTACATACTAAATCTTAGCTTATAAATGTACGGTATATTTCAGGATTGGTCAGCTAACAAAGGTAATTTAAAGGGCCGGTTAGTAATGCTGGCTTTTAGAATTGCACATATAGCTACTAAGAGTAAGCTATGGAAATTTATATTGATCCCATATTTGATTTGGTACAGAATTACGATTGAATGGTTTTTAGGGATAGAACTTCAGTTTCAAGTTGAGGCTGGTCCTGGATTGAAATTGTGGCATGGTCAGGGGAGTGTTGTACATCATAGCACAAAAATTGGTTCAAATTGCACCTTAAGACAGAACACGACTTTTGGTAATAAAAAAGATATTAATGGAATAAAATCTGCGGGTGCAAATATTGGATCTAATGTTGATATTGGGGCTAATGTTTGTATTATAGGAAGTGTCGTTATAGGAGATGATTCGGTAATAGGTGCAGGTAGTGTAGTTACGAAAAGTTTTGATGCAGGCTCAATAATTGTAGGGAACCCAGCAAGATTACTAAAATCAAAGTATTGAAGTATATAGTATTTTTTCTAGTGGTGGTTGGATCGTGTGAATATTCTAATTCACAGGCTTTAAAAGATATTGACGATTTCTTATTAATGGATAAAGAAAATCTTTTTCAATTTAAAAAAGATCTTAAGGAAAAAAGTTTAAAGCAATTCTCCGAAGAGGTTCGTGAAGAAGCAGGGGAAGCCCTGAGCAAAGGACCATATTCCGTTATAAATGATATGACTGTTTGTAATCTAGAAAAAAATAGTTATCAAAGTTTTTCACCATATTACTATAAATCCAAAAAGGGGAGAGGTTTACATAAGGTCGATGGTTTGGTAAATAGAAAAGTAAAAGAATTTGAAGATAAAGAGAATTTTAATCGTCTTATGATTGATCTGAAAATACTTTCTTTGGCTTATTTTTTTTATGAAGATGAAATTTATGCACTTAAAGCAATTGATCAATTAAAGTGCTGGTTTTTAGATGCTGAATCAGGGATGCTTCCTCATCTGGAATATGCTCAAATGAAGCCTGGTACCTGTCAAGGGAACCCATCAGGAGTGATTGAGTTTCGTAAAATAGCTGTATTGCCAGATATAATTCAATTGCTAAAACCAAGCCCAAATTGGAATCAAAAAATAGAAAAGGATCTAAAAGAATGGTTGAGTAGGTATCTGATTTGGTTAGAACAAAGTGATTCAGGAATAAAATTGATGAATTCCTCCAATAATCTCTTTAATTATTATTATTTACAGCGTATTGCATTAGCTTCCTATCTTGATAGGCCGGATAGCGAGATTACCAAAATATTAGACGCAGTACAGTCCAAATTAGTGAATTCGCAACTTACTGAAAGTGGTAAAATGCCACTTGAAGAAAAACGGGGGACTCCTATAAATTATATTCTATTTAATCTCAGAGTGATAAGTAATCTCAGTACACTTGCTGTTCGATATGGTAAGGAAAGCTGGTTTAATTTGAACACCCCGCTAGGAAGACGCTTGTATAAAACTCTTGAGCGTTTGCCTGATTTGGATGGCTTTCAAGATACTAATACGTTCAATAAGAATCTTGTGAAATTTTTTAAAGGAAAATACAGTAACAATATGGGCGAAATGGAAATCAATTCTATTAATCTATACGGAAACAATCCTAGTTTTTATTTTTTCCAGTTGTAAAGTATGCAAACCGTACATGTAATGCAGGGGAGAATGAGTTTAAAGAGCAGGATCGAACGAGTAATGTTATTGTTCTCTTTTTTTGTTGTGGGATCCTTATCTGCTGGAGCGGGAACGTTGATGATTTTGGCGCTTACCCCATTTGTTAAATACCTTAAAAAATATATCTGGAGGGATGAAGTGGTTAGAATTACCTTATATCTATTTTTGGTAACAGCTTTTTTTTCTTTTTTTTCTACATTTTTTACTGATCCATTTGAATATGTAAGCGAGATATTGAAACAATTATCCTGGATTGTTCTAGCTATAATATCCCTTAAAATGAGTGGTAGGGAAAATACCTTGTTTTTTAAAATCTTTTTGGTTTCCATTGTTTTATGTTTGCCCTTAGTAGTTCTACTTCCGATAAGGTTTCAGGCCTATTTTCCTCATGCTAATCATTTGGCCTATTATTGTTTGTTGCCCTTGGTCTATTTCCTATTAACGACAACTGGTTTAACCAGACGTTTATGGGTTGCTTTTTTATTAATAATCGTAGTAGTAACCAAGAGCTCCGGAGGCTTGGCCACTTTTATGATGACCATCTTGCTATTTTATATAATCGATAAAAAAATTAGTTTAAAATTAATTTTGCAACTTGGTAGTTCAGTGGCGTTGCTTCTTCTTGTTGCCCATCTTTCAGGGGCTTTAGATGCCTTTATAGATAAAGTGACTGTAGTTGATTTTGAGAAAATTTCAAAAAAAGCAGATCGCTACTCCTTTGGGAGTGATGGTAGTTTAGTGTGGCGTATGACCTATTGGTTAGCCATATTTAGAGAGTTTTCTGAGAATAGTGGCACTATGCAGCTTTTTTTTGGGGAAGGTTTAAAAACGCTGTCTCATGGAAATTATATATACAGTTTTATGGTAAATGACCCACATAATGATTATTTACGTTTGCTTGTGGAAAGAGGAATTGTGGGAGCCATAGTATATGTTTGTTTTTTAATAAAACTTTGTCTGGTAGCCCGTCAGAAATATTTATTCTTACTCATTTTATTTGTTCCTATGTTTTTCGGTAACGTAATCGTAAGCTTTCCTTATGTATTTACTTTTATTTTTTTGATATCTTATTTTAACAAATCACATAAATCGATCAATCATGGAGAATAGAATAGCTATAGTAACCCCGCTTAAAGATGAAAAAAGCAATATAGAATTACTGATACGTTCAATACAGCAGCAGAATCAGAAAATCTATGCTTGGGTAGTCGTTGAAAATGGAAGTAAGGATGGTTCTGCAGAAATACTTGCGAAGATTCAAAATTTAGATAATGTAGAGCATTTTATTGTATTGAATTACTCCCTTCCTAATGATAAGTACGAGTTAGGGGTAAAATATGCCACAGTAGTAAATCAAGGATTTGAATATTTGAGAAATGCTTCTTATTTCGAGACTTTAGATTTTATAGGAATTCTAGATGCTGATTGTTTTCCTGGTGCTTCTTATTATGAGAAGCTTACGGATTTTATGACCAAGGATAAAACTATTGGTATTTCTAGTGGATTGGCTTATAATTTAAACGGAAAATATGACGGTAAAAGCAGAGATTGGGTTCGTGGAAATTGTAGATTATGGAAAAAGGCTTGTTTTGATGAAGCAGGTTATATCGTAGGACCTTCCGCAGATGCTTTATCGGTATGCAAGGCTGAAATAAAAGGATGGCGCTGTGAACCACTGAAAGAATTAGCATATAATTGTAGAGAGGTGGGAGAAAAGGTAAATTATGAATATTATGGGTACTCCGCTTACTTTAGAGGTATCACACCGCTTTTTGCTTTTTTGAAGTCGTTGAATTATCTGTTTATTTTGAAACCAAAAAATTTCAGTGGTTATTTTAAAGGTTATTTTAGTGCTTTTTTTAGTAAAAAGAGCAGAATTGAAGATGCTGAAATAAGACGATATTTCTCAAATTATTTGGCTAAAAAAATGGGATTTCAATAATGAAAATAATGGCTGTAGCTTCGATAGGTGGACATTGGATTCAACTCTTACGCCTTAGACCTGTATTTGAGGGACAGGATGTGGTTTTCGTTTCAACAAAAGCCTCTTTTGCTTCAATGGTATCCAATTGCAAATTCTATACTATTCCAGATGGAAGTCGAAAAAACCCAATTAATTTATTATTAAGCTTCAAGGTTTTGTTTAAAATATTGCGACAGGAAAAGCCTGAAGCTATACTTTCTACAGGAGCGGCTCCCGGTTTACTTGCGCTTCTATGTGGCAAAATACTGGGAAAAAAAACCATCTGGGTAGATAGTGTTGCGAATGTTGAAAAACTATCTATGAGTGGAATATTAGCCAGTAAATTTGCGACTCACGTATATACGCAATGGCCCGATTTGGCTCAGGGTACTATTAAATATGCCGGAAGTGTTTTGGCCAAAGAACAAAAACAATGATATTTGTAACTACCGGGACTCAAGAACCTTTTGATCGTCTTGTTGCCTTTATAGATCAATGGAGTCAAACTATTGATGAAGAACTTATAGTACAGGCGACAGTCAAAGAGTATCAACCTAAATATATCAAACTGACCCCTTTTATAGAACCTGAAGATTTCAACACCTATTTTAGCATTGCGCGTTTTATTATCGGTCATGCCGGAATGGGGACGATAATTTCTTCTTTGGTCGCTTCAAAGGTATTGATCGTTGTTCCTCGTTTAGTTGCCAAAGGAGAGCACCGCAATGAGCATCAGCTGGCTACAGCCAGAAAGATGAACGAATTAAATTATGTACGCGTTGCATTTACCATTGAAGAACTCAGCCTTCTTTTAAATAAACTACTGACTCAAGAAGCCATTCAACCTCTTTGTAAACTGCAGCCTTTTGCAGAGAACACTTTGATTTCCTCTTTAAGAACAGATTTAAACTTGAATTAAAACTTGGATATACGTAAACGTATTTTGGTTACCGGTGGCGCCGGATTTATCGGTTCGCATTTGTGTAGGCGCTTGTTAGCCGAAGGTAACGAAGTGATTTGTCTGGATAATTATTTTACAGGTAATAAATCCAATATCATTGAATTGTTAGATAATCCCTATTTTGAACTGGTACGTCATGATGTGACCGAGCCGTATTATGCGGAGGTGGATGAGATCTACAATTTAGCTTGTCCGGCATCTCCGGTGCATTATCAGTATAACCCCATTAAAACCATCAAGACCTCGGTAATGGGCGCGATCAACATGCTGGGCCTTGCAAAACGGGTTAAAGCGAAGATCTTACAGGCGAGTACTTCTGAGGTGTATGGGGATCCAGAGGTGCATCCGCAACCCGAAAGCTATTGGGGGAATGTTAATCCTATTGGTCCGCGGTCCTGTTATGATGAAGGCAAGCGGTGTGCGGAGACTTTGTTTATGGATTATCACACTCAAAACGGAGTGGAAATCAAAATCGCCCGGATTTTCAATACCTACGGTCCGCATATGAACATCAACGACGGACGGGTCGTGTCTAATTTTATCGTACAAGCACTAAAAGGGCAACCCCTCACTATTTTTGGAGATGGGAGTCAGACCCGTTCCTTTCAGTATGTAGATGACTTGGTAGCCGGGCTGCTGGCTTTGATGCAAACCGATTCTTCGGTCACGGGGCCTGTTAATCTGGGTAATCCTATTGAGTTTACGATGCTTGAGTTGGCTCAGACTATTATAGAACTGACCGGATCTTCCTCGAAACTGGTATTTCAGCCTTTGCCTCAGGATGACCCCAAACAACGCAAGCCTGATATACACCTTGCAAAGCAACTCGTTCCTAATTGGAATTCAGATACCTCATTGCAACAGGGCTTGGAGCAAACTATTAGTTATTTTGAACAACAACTGGTTTGAAATTACTCAAAAGGATTTGATTCCATCTCTTTTAAAAAAAAGTTGCACGCGCATTATTATCATAACCTCAGTATAGTAAACTAACTCAATCAGCTGATGAAACGTTCTGCACTAATCGTACCCGTAAGTATCCTGATCCATTTAATACTGGTAAATGGGTTTTTAGCGTGGTTTATACCGGGCTTGTATCTCAATGTTTACTCTATTCTGTTTTATAATGCCTCGTGGTTGTTGAGTGCCTATGCGATCGATTATTATCCTACCTCCCGGAAGGAACGTTTTTTTACCAATTTGCATAAGCCGTTGCAATTGTATATTTTATTTACGCTGGCTTATTTTGCGTGGTTTAGTCTGAGTAAAACTCAAATGGGGTCTATTGCCTATCATACTCATGTATTACTGGGTTTATTCGGGTGTTTAATCAGCTACCGGGTTTTGTTTTATTATGCTCGCGCCCGCTATCGGGAAACCGGCGGAAATGCGGTGCATGTGGTGGTGATCGGGCGGGACCGGAATCTGAAGAAAATACGGAAGGTGTTTGACGAACCTGATTTAGGGTATCGGTATCTGGGGTATTTTGATAACAGCCATTCTAAGAGTCCTACCTATCTGGGAAAGATAGAAGAATGTTTCAGCTATATCAAGGAACGTGATGTGCAGCAGATCTTTTGTATCGCCTCCCGCTTGTCTCAGGCGCAGCTCTTCAATTTGATGGCCTTTGCCGATAATAATTTGATCAAGCTGAAGATCGTTCCCGATAATAAAGATATCTTTACCCGGGCAATGAGGATAGAATTGTACGACAATGTACCCGTAATCAATCTACGCGAACTGCCGCTGGAAACCCCGTATGCTAAGGTGGTGAAGCGTGCTTTTGATGTGGTGTTTGCACTGTTGGTGATCGTAGGGGTGTTGTCATGGTTGAGTCTGTTGGTATATCTATTGCAGCGTTTCGATTCGAATGAGCCCTTATTTTTTAAACAAAGACGGCATGGGGTGAATCGGAAGGTGTTTTGGTGTTATAAGTTTCGCTCTATGACTACTACCGCTGATGCGGATACCAAAATGATGACCAAAAATGATAAACGGGTCACGAAGCTGGGACGTATTTTACGGCGTACCAGTATTGATGAACTGCCGCAGTTTTACAACGTCTTGCTGGGGGATATGAGTGTGGTAGGCCCACGGCCGCATATGGAAGTGCATACCGAAAAGTATCAGACCTCGGTAGATAAGTATTTGGTACGCCATTTTGTCAAACCCGGAATTACCGGTTTAGCACAAGTTAGAGGGTACCGAGGAGAGATCGTGCAGCAGGCCGATATCGTAAACCGGACCCGACTGGATATTTTCTATGTAGAAAAATGGAGTTTGTGGTTGGATATCAAGATTATTATCAAAACGGTCTTGAATGCCGTCCACGGCGAAGAAAAAGCCTACTAAACCGAATTAAATGATTCTGCTTTAAAAGATAATGTTATTTTTGAGCAAAATTTACCGATGAAACATTCTCAAGTTTTAAAGCTTTGCGTTATTGCAATCTTATCATTTTGTAGTTCTTGTGTATCCCGAAAGGATACTACGTATTTTTATGAACCGGATGAATTGAACATTCCGGCTCAAATTTCTATGGAACAACCGGCGAAGTCGTTCATTACTATTCAACCCAATGATGAACTTACAATCACAGTGAGTGCGATTGAGCAAGAGGCGGCAATACCTTTTAATCCGCCTATTGTTGGATCTGGGAGTGCTACCGGTGGAGATGTACGTGTAGGTGGGACATCACAATTACAGACTTATTTAGTAGATAGTCAAGGAAATATTGAATTTCCGGTATTGGGTACCATCTATGTAAGGGGGCTCACCCGAGTGGCTTTAGCTGAAAAACTAAAAAATATGATAACCGATTATGTAGAGAATCCCATCGTCAATGTTAAACTCTCTAATTTTCAGGTTTCGGTGTTGGGTGCGGTACGTAGTCCGGGAACCTATACGATTTCCAATGAATATTTAACCATTCCTAAAGCCTTAGGTTTGGCCGGGGATATGCAGATCTACGGGCGCCGGGATAATGTATTGGTGATGCGAGAGGAAAATGATAAAGTAACCAAGGCTTATCTCGATTTGACTGATAATAGTGTAATTGATTCGAAGTACTATTATTTAAAGCAAAATGATGTCTTATATGTAGAACTGAACGATTCCCAACGTCAGGCGGGGAGTTTAAATCCGAATAGTGGCTTATTTATTTCTGCAGCGTCTTTGATGATCTCCTTAATAGTGCTTTTTGTACGGTAGTTAACAATTTTGTATTTATAATAAGCTTATGACCGATTTGAATGACGAAATCAACCTTAGAGAAGAACTGGATAAATACCTCCGGTATTGGCCTTGGTTCTTGATAGGGATTTTTAGTTTTATAATTATAGCATTTCTTTACTTGCGTATTAGCGTACCTGTGTATGATACGGTTGCCAGTATTATTATTAAGAATCAGGAAGCTAAAGGAGGCGGACTGGGAGCCGGAGCAGCGGATTTTGCTGATCTTGGGCTATTAGGCGGTATGAGTACCAACTCTATTGAAAATGAGATCGGCTTGTTAAAATCGCGTCGAATGATGATCAATACTGTAAGAGCACTAAATTTGAATGTGAGTTATTATGATTTGGATGGACTAAAAACTGATGAAATCTATTTGCAGACTCCCTATTTTGTGGAAGTTATCCAATTGAATACACAAAGCTGGGTAGAGGCATATGAAGCCGAAACAAATCAATTTACGTTAAAACCGAATGGCAATGAATCACTTCGACTAAGCTTTATAGGGACAGGAGAAACTTTAGAGGTGAATACAGATGAATTGATTGAATTACCTTTTGCAACCATACTTATAAAAAAGAATCTTGATTCAAATTCTAAATACCCGGTACTGGTTACAATAAACCCTATCGAAAATGTAGCTGATAAATATCGAGAAAAGGTAGAAATTAATGTTTTAGAAGATAATGCTACCCTTTTGGAATTGCGTTTAGGTAGCCCGGTAAAACAAAAAGCCCAAGATATTTTGGATCAGCTGATCTTTGAATACAATAAAGAGGCTATTGAAGATAAGAACGAAGTTGCAGTAAATACCGCTCGTTTTATCAACGAGCGTTTGGATATTATCAGTGGGGAATTAGATACGGTAGAAGTTGGTCTAGAAGAATTTAAGGAGACTAATAGCCTGACCAATATTGAAGCAGAGTCAAGTCTTTTTATTCAAAGTGCCAGTGATTATCGCAAACGCGAACAGGAACTTCAAACCCAACTTACAATAGCCCAGTCTGTTATTGGTTATTTACAGGAGGATGGAAAGACAAGTTTATTACCTGCAGATATTGGTCTGGAAGGCGAATCCGTAAATGTCCAGATCGCCAGTTATAATGGGCTTGTATTACAACGGAATCGGATTTTAAGCGGAGCAACAGAGAAAAACCCAACGGTGACCCGTTTGAATGCTCAGATTGGGCAGTTGCGCCAGACCATTTTAGGAGGTCTGGAACGCACTGTTTCGAGTTTAAAAATAGGATTACGTGACTTGAAGCAGCAAAGTCGTGTAATTGGATCGCAAATCGCACAAGTGCCTACCAAAGAAAGACAGTTTAGAGACATTTCCAGGCAGCAAGAAATTAAAGAGGCCTTGTATATCTTCTTATTGCAAAAGCGGGAAGAGAACTCCTTATCACTGGCTGCTACTTCCCCCAAGGCCAAAATTGTGGATTCAGCATATAGTTTGTCAATACCTTTATATCCTAAGCCTAAAATTGTATTGGCAGCAGCCTTACTTTTAGGATTAGGAATTCCATTCTTAATCATTTATATCCGTCGTTTACTGAATAATAAAATCGAACGCCGGGAAGATCTGGAGAAAATAACCAAAGAGATCCCGATTGTAGGAGAGCTACCACGGGTTGCTAAAGGTGATTCTGATCTGGTTGAGGAGAACGATCGTTCGGTACTCGCAGAGTCTTTTAGAATCTTAACGACCAATCTGCAGTATCTACTCGTTAATGCGAAGCATGAGGATAAAGGCTATTGCTTGTATACGACCTCTACCGTTAAAGGGGAGGGGAAAACCTTTACCAGTATTAACCTGGCGATGACTTTGGCGAATACCGGAAAAAAGGTGGTGCTGATCGGGGCGGATTTGCGGAACCCCCAATTGCAGCGTTACGATAGCGATTCTAAAAGTATGCTGGGGGTGAGTGATTATTTGGTGAATGATGATCATAAACTGGAGTCCTTGATTCATGATTCCAAATTTCACCCTAAATTGAAGTTGTTTTTATCGGGAAGTATTCCTCCCAATCCGTCTGAATTGTTGCGACAGTCGAAGTTCGGTCGCATGATAGCAGAATTGCGGGAACAATACGATTATGTGATTGTGGATACGGCACCGGCGATGCTGGTGGCCGATACCTTCCTGATCAGTAAATATGCTGATCTGATCCTGTATGTTACCCGTGCCGGGTATACCGAGAAAAAGCTGATCAACTTTGCAGTAGATGCTCAAAACGATGGGAAGTTGCATGACATCAGTTTTGTAATCAATGATGTGAAAACTGCTAATTTTGGGTATGGCAATAAATATGGGTATGCGTATGGACAGGATCAACCTAATTTATGGAAACGGTTTAAAAGTAGTTTTTAGACGTAACTAGACTAGAGACAAAAGATTTTAGATACTAGACAAAAAAAGGATGCTTTACGAGCATCCTTTTTTTGGTTTATAGCTCCAGTAATTGATTATGTCCTTCTCCATAGCCCGTTCTCAAGAGGTACCTACAGCGGTGAATAGTTAAGTAAAAAAATGAGACTAATGGAATTAGCTTTTTATTTGCGTTAGCATGCTATCACATCCTAAGAAATTAGGAACTTCAACATTGCATACCTATTATAATTTACCACCTTTCAGTTTAGGCGTAAAACTAAAAGGAAGCCCATAGGCTAATCTTCGAGATACGCGGCAAGCTCTTCAACATCCAACCCGCAATAGGAAGCAAATTCACGTACTGTTATAAACTGATGCGGTTGTTTGCCTAAATAAGATTTAATATCAGCCAAAAGCTTTCTTCCGTAACGCTCACTTCGCCCGGTGATGCACTGCACGTCTTTGGGAAAAATACACAAGCGTTGGTTTTTCATAATGGGTTCAAACTGTAATCGAACCCCAAACCTCCTAAGAATAATTCACAATCTTTCGGTATGCCTTTCGGAGTACCGATAAAATTTAACAGTTTAAATGATCATTTAAAGCGAACACGTCACTTCGATTTTTGAGAGCAGGAGTTCGATAAAATAGTATCGAGAAGCCTGGTTAACAATAAACTTCCTAACTTAAAAGACTTCTCGATACACATGAACCCCAGCTAAGGCTGGTCTTCATCCACTCGAAGTGACAGGCGTTTACACAATTCTTGGTTTTTGAATCCATTCACAACATCCCTCCAAACCTCCCTTCTCCCTATAATTCGGGAGGGAGGCTTTCATTTGAGAAAAACAGACTCCCTTCCTTCTAAGGAAGGGCTGGGGGTGGATGTCAACCTGAACTCTAAAACTGCTTAATAATTTTTGATTACCGCACTCTGAAACCGAACCTTGAATTTTAAACCTTGAACTTTGAAATCATAAAAAACCCTTCTTCCAGACCTAAATCCGAAAGAAGGGTTTAATACATCAAGAAATCACACTAATGCAATTTCTAGTTAGGATCACTTCGTTTCAAAAACCACTTTGCTAAGGCTGGTCTTCATCCACTCGAAGTGACAGGCGTTTACACAATTCTTGGTTTTTGAATCCATTCACAACATCCCTTCTCCCTATAATTCGGGAGGGAGGCTTTCATTTGAGAAAAACAGACTCCCTTCCTTCTAAGGAAGGGCTGGGGGTGGATGTCAACCTGAACTCTAAAACTGCTTAATAATTTTTGATTACCGCACTCTGAAACCGAACCTTGAATTTTAAACCTTGAACTTTGAAATCATAAAAAACCCTTCTTCCAGACCTAAATCCGAAAGAAGGGTTTAATACATCAAGAAATCACAGTAACGCAATTCCTAATTAGGATCACTTCGTTTCAAAAACCACTTTTTAAAACACTTAAACAGTACTTTTAAAAACAAAGAAACCACAAAACTCACACAGGCACCAATTCCTGCCAATACTACCGCTTCAAGCAGCGTATCGCGTTGTAGGCTGGGAAAAGCTGCGGCAAGCGTTCCCCCCAGTGTGCCCAGTTTTAAAGATGTAGCGCTATTGCTCATCAGCTTTCTGCTGCTCCGGTTCCGAAGCTGCATCGGCAACCACCGCCTGACTCACCGCAGTAACCACACTCCCGGCAACCACCGCATAGCCGGCAAGACTCAGCAGCACCGCAGGAAGCGCCACGGGCGCAGCGAGTACAGCTGCCCCACCGCTGGCCAGGCTAATCCCCACCGCCCGCAGTATGCGGAAAAACCGCGGGGTGGGTTTTTGATAACGTTCTAAGATATTCATGAGCATTATAGGTTACAGTTAAATAAACAGCCTCCTGGCGTTCCACCGCATCGCGGTGTACGACCAGTAATCGTTCTAAAGCCCTGCGGGAATGTAAACCGCGTGCAATACCACTAAGCTCAGAGACCGGCGCAATACACCCCTGCAATTCCCCTAAGGCATCATTAGCAGGATGCAGTAAGATCAAACTGCGTTGGGGCACATCAACCAAGATGAGGTGGTTTCCAAACTTCTTAGAAATACGCGGCTTTACTTCATAACGCCCTTCGGGAATGCAGGATACCTTCCTGCGATTCTCACGCCAGGGCAGCTCGATTGTAAAGCAACTGAATTTCCCATTTATAAGGAGTGCCCCATGCGTTCCGGTTTTGAAATAACTGCGTTGCAGGACCCACTCCATATTACGCCGGTTGATCGGTTTGCACCACAGTCATCGCGTTATAGGTGCCGTTTTGCAACGCATACATGGTCCCGTTTACCTCCTGAAAAAATTCGATACTCAAGACCTGCACCACAGCGAGGGTGCTGTTAGCGGTAATCTCAAGGTCGAGATTCATAGCCGCTACCGGGGCATTTTCATAGGGCAGAATACCCGAATCGACAGCTTTGAACAGCGAGGCTTCCTGATCAAAGTCCAGCTCACTAACCCCGGCACTGAGTTTATAGTGCGTGGCACCTGCAGGCGCCGCGATCTGTACTTCCGGGTTAAAAGCTTCTAATGCGAGACCTACAGTTCCTGCAGCGCGGTCGTAACTCCCTACAAACGGGACGGGAAAGGTGGTTTTAAACGGCGAGTTGCCGTTAAAATCAAAGCCGTTTAGAAAGCCCAGGTTGCCCAGGGTCAGGGTACGACTTCCGCGAGGCGAGACCGTATCGGTTTTGATGATCGCCAGCAAAACGGTCGTCAAGCGGCTCACGATTTTAGGATCTTTAGCCTGCTGCAGCATGACCTGCATCGCGTTGCGCAGTAATTTACCCCCTTTTGCAGCACGCCCGAATTCGGCGCCGTTTTCCCGGGTGCGCTTAAACGCAGGATTGGTAGCGATACGCTTTCGATTGACCCCACCTTTGAAACGGGCAATATGTCCGTCTCCACTTTTGTAAAAGGCAATATCTCCGATAGTGCCTTTCAACTTGATAATTCCAGCTTGTTTAGCCATACTAAAAAAGTTTTTGATTAAGCCACAAAGAAAGCGGGCTTAAGCCTTGAAAACCAGCAGCTCGGTACATCGGTGCCGATTTTGCCGATTTTGCCGACTGTTCCTCCTTCTTACACAATTTTAAGCGTGCAATCCGGATTAAATTACCTCGGAGCAAGCTCGTTTGGCTATAAAAAACAAGGATCCTGAGGCATTCGTTAAAAACAATTTTTCTATTTCGAGGCATCCCTAGAGCTATCGGAACGGGGTATTAAATTTTTTGGCGGTGCCCCTAAACGGCATAACACAACAGAACCCGTATGCAGTGGCAGGGGTGAGTAGGCAGTTTTTTTGTATTCTAAAAAACGTTTGATTCGTCAATGGGTGGACTTACTTTTTAAGCTTTGATGCGTTTGATTTGGTAGGGATCTAGTCTCAGACTAGCCGGGGCAGGAGAGCCGGAAAGAAGAATATTCGTTTTTTTGTAGACACGCTGTTTTCCGGTTTGCGTAATTTTTAAAAGCTGCTGGCGGATATCAAGGTGTTTCTCAGAAAAGAGCCGTATCCGTTTGTAACGGTGTATGAGTTTGTTGCCTATTGTGGGTTGGATGTTGAGGATTTGTTTGCTTATTTATTTATTTAGTATTTGGGCTTAGAAGAAGCGGTACGCGATGCAATCGCGCGGGAACTGGGTATCAATGAATATTTGGAACATTACCGTCGAGATTCGAGTGATAATTTCAATTTTATATTGGAATAGTGAAGGGGGGACTTTCAGCCCCAAGTATTAATACACCTAAGCATTTTCAGTGCAGCGGTGTTTAGTTAACTTTGGAATCTTAGGTTTGATAAACTCTAAATTTCTCATTGATAGGTAGTGAATTGCTAAAATCAATTGTAATTCTACCTACTTATTATTGTTTCTGAAAATTTAAATTTAGTTGTTTTGCTCTTGTATTGATAAACTCTAACATCTTTACTTTTAACTCATCAATTAAGAAGCTATTGTTTATTAATTGAGGCCAATTTTGCATACCCTTTTCTATTCTGTTCCAAAGGTTTTCTATGGCTTTTTCGGGGATCTGTGCTTTGGCCATCGCTTCATTAAAATCTTTTTGTTTTAGCTTTCTTTTTTTACCATTCAGATGTAAGGCCAATTCTTCCTGGTCTTCAGGTATTAATAGTTTTAACGCTACCATATCATAGGCTGAAGCCAATTGATACTGGTTATCCTTAAATGCTATTAATGAAAAGTTTTTTAAATGCATATCATTATTCCCTATTAAAAAGGAAACAATTACCTGTTGGTAAAACTTTACTACTTCTAACAGCGGATTTTGCGCATAGGTTAGTATTCCCTTTGCTATCTGCTCATATGAGCCTCGGTATTTATACTCTGTTAAGCGCTCCGTAAATTGACAGGCATCTTCCATTGGGTGTTTTCCGCCTTTAGCGGTACGGTCTATGCGTCTTGTTAAATAGGCCAACTCTCCACTTTTCATTTGAATCAATAAAAAGGGTACTGTATCAATACCACATGCCTGTGTTAGCAACATTGAGATGGCTTCTATCTCTGGCATTTGAGGGTATAAATCAAATGGTGGTTTTAAAATATATCTACCATTTAATGCTCCCACAATGGTTAATCTATTTTGCTCATCCCCTTCAGTAAATCCTAATGATAATTTTGGTTGAACTCCAGTCACTATAACCCTTTGTGCCAGATTTTCTTTGGCCAATTCTTCTATTTTAGAAAGCTCGTAGTCCAGCTGCAGAACAGCTGTATCTTCTTGCCAAAATGCCTTTAAGCAACTTTCATGGTACTTTAAATTACCCTCTAACTCTTTATTACAGGCCAAACAGTACTTCATTTGCTTCTTACACTTATATTACCTATACAATCGCGACAGGTTGCAAGTAACAACCCCATACGATCTCTAGGATTTATTTTCCAATTTTTATGTGTTATGTCTAACAACCAACCTTCCGGAATTAAACCATCAAAAAAGGGAAATAAATTTTCTGAATAAAATGGATCTTTTTGTAATGGTATGGTTAAGGACACTGGTAAAACATTTTCCTTCTCTAAATACTCTTGCTGGTACTTAAAGTGATACCCATTTTCATCTTCAGTTAAGACTCCTGCTAATTGATTAGCTACCCAAATTTCTCCTTGTCTCATCACTTATAGGTGTTGGCGTTAAGGTATGCCCAAAAAACAATAGTATTTGGTTGATTTTATCTGTCATTAAGTTGGGTTTTCCTTGTTCTAACTCGCGTACAAAACGAACTCCTACACCTGTCATATCTGCCAATTCTATTTGTGTAAGATCTGATTTTTTACGTCTATTACGAACAAAATTTGCTATAGGGGCATGTCTATTCCAATCTTTCATCATTATACCTTTTCGGGTGCAATTTAATAATATTTTTAAAGGTTATACCTTTTCGGGTGTATTTTTGCATTAAAATAATAATTTATACCCTATTGGGTCTATTAAAAATATCTAATCATACTAATGCATTTTGATGTGATGCACCAATAATACGTATTGATCTGCTCATCGCATCAAATTGACAGCACTAATCTTTGATCTTCAGTATTATAGATCCAATTATTGAGAAGTCTTTTTAATTAGGATATTTTCCGCTACCCGGGCTTCTCGATACAATCCTTTCACGCTAGGGCGCTCAAGAATCGAAGTGACACTTCTCGATACATTGGCTTTCGGCTGAGGCCT
>NZ_FQUN01000019.1:88952-108698 GCF_900129005.1 Leeuwenhoekiella marinoflava DSM 3653
AATCCAAATCGAAGTGACACTTCTCGATACATTGGCTTTCGGCTGAGGCCTCAATCCAATACTCGAAGTGACATGCTCGCTTTAAATGCTCATTTATACTGTTAAATTTTTTCGGTACTCCGAAAGCCATACCGAAAGATTCTGGTTTTTTCTGCTGAGGTTGTGGTAGGATTACAGATGGAGCTGCTTATGAAAACCAAACGCTTGTGTGTGTTTCCCAAAGATGTACAGTGTATCACCGGAAAGCGTGAACGCTATGGAAGGAGGTTGTTGGCGGATATCAGAGTATTTCTAAGAAAAGAACCGCATCAGTTTATAACAGTGTATGAGTTTGCTGCGTATTGCGGGTTGGATGTTGAGGATTTGTTTGCTTATTTAGAGTAGTGGGGGCAGGCTTATTGATTAGTTGGGGCTTAGAATAAGAAGCACGCGATGCAATCGCGCAACAACAAAGGCTAAGGGTAGGTGCTGTAATGGTATAAGAACCGCGAGAAGTAACGAGAACAGACTTTTATCCCGTTTCATTTAGTTTTTCAGGATCCTGCCTTGTATCAAAAACATTAGCGATTTCTATTCGTTTAAAATCGTAATTGATCCAATAAATTATCTTTTAATTTTTAAATACCACGTATCTAAATTCTTGTTTACGGTGTGTTAAGTTAATTTCTATTGGTCCAATTTCTGGCTGATCCCCAATTCCGATAGTGGTATCAATAATACCATTAACTAAATTTGCGGCAATCTTTTGGTTTGCCTTTACTGCGTAGTAGCCAAAGATATCTTCAAGCTTATTTTCAGCTAACGCTAACCAGTAAATCTCTAACCCCATTTTTGGATTTTAGCCTTTAAATCAGAAGCCTTTATCATTCGTCCATTTTTAGAATCTTCCATTGCCTGATCAATTTCTGAATTATAGTCCTCCATGGTCATTGGTTTGAAGTTTTTATCAATTAATTCAGCTTTTCTTTTGCGCATTAATTTTTCAAGCCCACTAAGGATTTCTTCATTTTGGAGTCTTAAAAACTCTTGAACAAATGCTATTTTTCTTGCTTCTAAATCCATGTACTTGGTCTTTTATTCAAATATACGAAATTATCAATTTCGGATATTTAAGACTTATAGAATTTTATCGGAACTCCTAAGGGGCTACCGAAAGGTGGTCGTTTTTTCTGTGGAGTTTTGTGAAAACATGGTTTATGAAACGAAGAGATCCTCACTAGGAATCGCATTTATGTGATTTCTTGATGTATTAAACCCTTTTTTCGGATTTAGGTCTGAAGGAAGGGTTTTTTTTGGCGCCGCCAAAGGGGGGAATACGCCGAGGCTTGCCCTGAGGTAGTTTACTCACTTGACTTTTATTTCACAGCAGCTCTCGAATCTCCTGTCGTCGATTGGAGTAATACTACTTACAATCAATGATCTTTACTTTTCTTTACTCGCGTGATTATTATTTCACGGGTGCTCGTGAACCTCGTATCCTCGGTTTATCGAGAAGTCTTTTAAGTTAGGGAGTTTATTGTTAACCAGGCTTCTCGATACATTGGCTTTCGGCTGAGGCCTCAATCCAATACTCGAAGTGACATGCTTGCTTTAAATGCTCATTTAAACTGTTAAATTTTTTCGGTACTCCGAAAGCCATACCGAAAGATTCTGGTTTTTTCTAAGGAGGTTTGTGGTAGGATTACAGCTTGAACTGCTTATGAAAACCCGACGCTTGTGTGTGTTTCCCAAAGATGTACAGTGTATTCACCGGTAAGCGTGAACGCTATGGACGGAGGTTGTTGACAGATATCAGAGTATTTCTAAAAAAAGAACCGCATCAGTTTATAACAGTGTATGAGTTTGCTGCGTATTGCAGCTTGGATGTTGAGGATTTGTATGCTTATTTAGATTAGTGGTGGCCAGTTTATATAGTATTTGGGCTTAGAATAAAAAGCACGAGATGCAATCGCGCGCAAACCGGTGCAATGCAATCGCGCACAAACCGGGCAAAAGTTGTAGTTAATCTGTACAGAAAGAATTCTACATTTTTCACTCCTCTAAACAGAGCCCTAAACACTTTTTTTTAATATTCAAAAAAACTATTGACTACTCATTCGGTAGGCTTACTTTTTTAAGCTTTGTAGGTTTACTTATGTATGCACCACTAGTTATAGAGTAGTGGGAGCAAGGAGATCAAAGTTCTTTTAATCTGATTTGTATCAATGCATTTCCTTCTAAACTAGGAAACTAGAAAATCTATTGTCCCAAATATTTAACGGCTATAGTTTTGTTTATTTTCCTAGTAATCAGCGCGAAAATTATGCAACAACTTAATGTTAAGGTAATCAAAAAAAATTGATAAAGTAGTGCATTATCTTTAAGTATTGGTAATAATTTATTCATTACAGGTTTTATCAGCATCATAAAAAAAATGTGAGAAAGGAAAATACCAAAAGAAATTTCACCAATATATGCCAACAATTTTCTTTTAGAAAAATTCCTGTTTGCATTTTTAAATGCAAATAAAATTACAAAGGTTGAATATACAAATGAACTAAATTTTACAGCTGTAACACTATAACCAATATCATTAAAGTGATCATATAAAATATATGTCTCAATAATAGAAAGTACTAAACCTGAAATGAGTAGAAGTATTAAGGCTCTGTTATTTAATTTTATAGTATTGTTTCTCAAATAGATCCCAAGCACAAAAAAGATTAACCAACTCGGTGCAGAGCCAGTAACAAAAATAGGTAGGCTGATTTCTGTGAAGTATTTAAAGCAAAAAATCAAAAAGCAACTTAGCCCGCTAATCAAAGCAGCTATTACTAATCCTTTGCTTGTTCCTAATTTTTGTAAAAGTGGTAAAAGTAGGTAATACTCAATTATCAGTAGGATAAAGTAAAATGGCACAGAAGAAGAAAAAGTAACTAGACGATAGATTAAACTTAATAGGGGAGTTCCTCTAAGATATGCTATTCCAAGATAGACTACGCTCCATAATAAATAGGGGATCAATACTCGTGGTACCTGTTTCTTTATAAATTGCAAATAAGATTTTTTGGAATCCACTTTTTTATTCGCTAAGAAAAATCCGGAAATCGCAATAAACAGAGGTACGGCAAAATTGATAAGTTGCCTCCATATAACAGTTATGTTAAAGTTTAGACTTGAATTATCAAAAGTATATCCTATCCCTGTTGAGTGAATACTTATTACGGCGATGATGGCTAATCCTCTGAGTAAATCGTAGTAAATAATCCTGTCTTTCATACAGTTGTAATTTGATCTATCGCATTAGCATTGTCTAAAGAATTACAATACAAAAAAATAGTTTAGGCTTTAAAATTATTTGGAGTATCGTCAATATTTAATAGAAACTGTGGATAAGTTTTTTTGAGTTTTCATACTTAATAAGTCTTAGACTAGCAAGAGCTGAGGTCAGACGGTTAAGGCTACGTATCAATTTTACTAATAGTTATAATTGAATGACGGGGATAATCCTCTTTTCAAATCCATAAAAGGTTGATTCAGATCCAGTGGTCATGTTTTTAGTGACATAATTAGGATTTCTCCCATTCTCGTCAGTCCCGTTGTGCGAAAAGGTTGACGACCAATAATCTTCATTCGTGAATTCTAAAAGAACCTCACTTCTGTACTTAAAAATAATCCTCAACTCATCTATTGTAGGAAGATGCCAGTCAATAAAATTCCCTATGACTAAATTATTGCAAAAATCTATTGCATTGATATGATTGTATTTTTCTCTAAAATAATTTAGGATGTAAAAATTGGTGCCAGAAATTTCAATAATAATGTTTTCTGTTTGTAAATCTTCCTTAGAGACTCCAAGATTTATTAGGGTCAATGAAGAAACATTTGCTTCAACAATTTGAATTAAGGGGACTTTTTCGTCAATGAGATTTTGAACGGTAACCCCAGTTTGTAATAACTGTTCAACGGTAATATTTGAATTTAGTAGTTGTTGTATAGTAATTTCTGAGTTAAGTAACTGAGATATTGTCACTCCAGCTGTAACCAACTCTTGAACGGTTATTCCTTCCTCTAAGAGATTTTGAATAGTAATCCCGGCTTGTAATAATTGTTCAACGTTAATATTTGAAGCTATTAATTGCGATATTGTAATTCCTGCATTACGTAAGTCAGATATGGTCACCCCAGCTGTAATTAGTTCTGTTACGGTTACTCCTGCTTCAAAAAGGTTTTGCACGGTAACCCCGGCTTGTATTAATTGATCAATGCTAACATTTGAAGTTATCAGTTGCTCTATGGTAATTCCGGCATCCACTAGTTGTGTTATGGTTAATTCGGTTGCTACTAGTTCGGTGACTGATACTTCTGCGCCTAGGAGATCTTGAATGGAGATCTCAGCTTGCAATAATTGTTCAACGGTAATATTTGAGGCTATCAGTTGCTGAATAGTAATTCCTGAGTCAAGTAATTGTTGAATTGTAACTTTAGCTGCAACTAGTTCTATAATGCTAAATTCTGCGTCTATAAGGTTTTGAACGGTAACACCAGCGTTTAGTAACCGCTCAACGCTCACATTAGCGTCTGATAATTCTTGAATAGTGTATTCATTTAATAACGTTTCAATCTCGACACCTTCATTTAGTAATTGTATCAGAGTGAAATTGTCTCCAATATTTATTGTAATTTCTTTATAAATTGAATCAACGCCATTAGAAAGAGTCCAACGGACTTGGTGATCTTCAAATAAGTTTGCTGAAAATGATGTAATTGGATCTGTAGCATCAATGAAATTGCCATTTGTGCCACTTTCCAGAGACCAAAAACCGGTTAGGTCGTTATTTGGTTCGGTTGCTCTTAACAATACACTACTATCATCAATGTCGTAATTTAATATAGTTATAACAACGTTCTCTGGAAGTGAAGGAGGAGCGTCATCTTTGCTACAGCTACAAACTGATAGGATGATAATTGTGGAGAGTAATAAAATTTTCTTCATTTTTAATATTTGGAAATCGAGATTAGGATTAAAAGTACTTATTATGCTTTAAAAGTAGTTGAAGTGACTACGCTATCCAACAAAAAACATCACATAAGTCTTTATTATTTTGAAATAAAACATTATATATGTTCAGAGTATACTTCTAAACCACTAATTTTTCAAACTTACAAGTCTGAGACTAGAGAGAACTTTAGATTAGAACACTTCACATAGCCTATTTAAATCAACTAGCACCGGAATTAAAGGGCTATGCCTATGCCAGTTTCTCGTTTGAAGAGAAAGGAAACACGGCTAAAAAGATTTATAATTTAGTTAGTGGGGGATTCAATAAAGAGAAACCACAACCCGTATCGTTCACTACCCCAAAAGGAACGATCAAGTTTGAATATGGCTTATCAGAAACAGACTCTGTTTGGGTACGCTTAGCACAATACTATGTAAACAATAGGTTAGAAGCCTACTCTGTATATTTAACACCCATGCATTTGAAACAACTCTTAGAGCAGTAATTTACTTTTTATGAGTAAGCTAAGTCTTTATGATTTTAAAATCTTATCAGACCACGAGCAGTATGATGTGGTTTTTAGTGAAGGTACATTTATAGATGCTCTAATTGAAGAAAACACACGCTATGCGCTCTATGCTGTGGACTTATTTTTTGTAGAAATTGAATACGATGTGGCTAGGAATAAAATTGTTGGAAAAACCAGCTTTGTAACAGGAGAGAAACTTAATAGGTATTCTAAGTTTATTTAATCTTAAGGTCAGGATTTCTTTTCTCAATTCTGGCGAAGAACTCAGATACTGGAATTTTGTATGTTTTACATAACTCGAATAGTGTACTGATTTTCATATTACCTCCTGTAGTTTCTAATCTTCCAATATGAAAATTGTGCTTAATATCATCAAAAATATCTCCTGCAACATCACCTTGAGTACGTCCATCCTCCTTGCGGATATCTTTCAATAGATCATAAACAGCTTCTACTAATTTCTCGTTTATGTATTGTTCCTTTGACATATTTTCAAAGGGATAGAAAATTTATCCTAAAGACAATGACGTATTTGTCATTTTTTGTTATATTTGAACATAGTAATATATTTGCGAAACTTCTTGATTTAAAATACATGAAGCATTCGCTTTGAATCTCGCCTTTTAAAACTGGTAATTTTATGCAACGAGATGATAAGTGTAAATGCTCACGACCGCGGCGTGAGCTTACTTGTTGTTGCATGGTAATACCAGTACCTTAAAGGCATAAGTAAGTTTTCACGCCCTTTTTTGTGTTAAGGCTTTTCATAATCTTCAACTTACTTTTTCAAAGTCGTGTACTTCGTTTTATAAAGCTTCGCACCCCTAAACCCCTAAAATTTTAAGGCCATAATGGCCGCCAACTCGTATGAGTTGTAGTTAACTAACGGTTAAAGTAGTATGCCTATGTATATCGCAACGTGTCTACGGGTACACGTTAGAATCCGCTAAAATCACCCGTGGGTTATCAATTGTTCCCCTACGAGCAGTTGGTAGTTGGGTTGGGGGCTGCTTGCATTGCACTGCAAGCGGCATGGGCTTATGCCAGTACGGTTTAAGCACACTGGTGAATTAGCGAAGGTTTTATAAGATGTTCTGTTCATTTTCTTGAGCTTGAGAGGTTCTATTAGGCTTTCTGTTCATTTTCTTTACTCTAAGAGACTCCTACGTCGTTTTAAGACTAAAGGTTCTCTTGGAACAGTGCATTCCTCTCCCTACGGTCGTCGGATGCAGAAAAGAAACGACGCCTTTTGGATAGGTATTTTTTGCTACCGCAAAAACCGCAAGCGCATCCCTAAATTTCTTCCAAGGCTTCAGAAATTTTTAACGGGATACCCTTGCTATACTGACCAAAAGGAATCTAAAGAATCATAATTCTTGATCCGAAAGCTACTAGCAGTAAGAATCAAACTCCCTTCTCCTTGGGAGAAGGGTTGGGGATGAGGATTACGGGAACTTCCTGCTATACTGAGAAAAAGAAAGTTTAAGAATCAAATTTTAGAACATTTTTATAAAGCACTTGAATTAGCCAAAAAAAGAAGAGCTGGCAGACCTTAGAGTTTGTGAAAAAGAGAAGCTTGTAAGCTCAAAAACCTTCCCCTGCGAGTGGAATCAGTGGGGAAGGCGTGAGCTTAATAAAACGATTGTTTTACTTATTAACACGACGAAGATATGAAAAATAAGACTACGCGCCTTACGGGGGTTGCGTGGATACTTGTTACCTTATTTTGGGCAACAGGAAATCTACTTTGGGCAGCAATGCCTCAACAAACAATACGCGGTACCGTTACCGATACGCAGCAAAATCCCATCCCGGGTGTGAGCATCCGCCTGCTCAACAGCAACACGGGCACCCAAACGGATCTACAAGGGGTATTTAACATTCAAGCACTACCTACTGATACCTTAAGCATCAGTTACCTTGGTTTTAAAACCTTGACCCTGCCGGTGGGGAATCAAACTGCATTTACCATCCAATTGCAACAAGACATCACCGATCTGGGCGAGGTCACTATTAATGCCGGGTATTACAACACCACCCGCCGGGAGCAGACGGGGAGTATCGCACGGGTCACCGCCGAGGAGATCGAGCGGCAGCCGGTGACCAATCCCTTAGCGGCCTTGCAGGGCCGGATGGCGGGAGTTTCTATCGTACAGCGCAGCGGCGTACCGGGTAATGCACCTGCGATTCAAATCCGCGGGCAGAACAGTCTGCGTAATAGTTTTGGTGACTCAGGCAACCTGCCCTTGTATATCATTGACGGGGTGCCCATAGACAGCGCCCCGCTTAATAGCTTTAGCGGGCTTACCAATGCCAATACAGGAGGGATAGATCCACTCAATACCTTAAACCCTGCCAATATTGAAAGCATCGAAGTTTTGAAAGATGCCGATGCTACGGCGATCTACGGTTCGCGTGGTGCCAATGGGGTCATCCTGATCACGACCAAAAGGGGTACAGGAGGGAAGCAAAAGATCCGGTTTAACGCGCAGGTCTATACCGGGGCCGGTGTGGTACCCCGCAAACTGGATTTGATTACAACAGCAGACTACATCAGCCTGCGGCAGGAAGCCTTTGCCAATGACGGAGCAACCCCTACGGAATCAAATGCCCCTGATTTGCTTTTATGGGACCCGGATCGCTATACCGACTGGCAGGAAACCCTCTTTGGTGGTACTGCTGAAACCACCGGGGTCAATCTGGGCGTTAGTGGTGGGAGTGCACTAACGTATTATAACCTGGGCGTGGGCTATCAACGGGAGACTTCGGTCTTTCCGGGTGATTTTAAGTATACCAAGCTTACCGCTAACCTCAGTCTCAACCACCGCAGTAGCGATGAGCGTTTTAGGTTTCAGTTGAGCACTTCCTTTGGCAGTGACCGCAACCGGCAGTTTGACGGGAGCGGCTTTGTGAGTAGTGCACTTACTTTAGCCCCTAACGCGCCGGCATTATATTCCGATGACGGGGAGTTAAACTGGGAAGATTCCAGTTGGAGTAATCCACTTGCCACTTTGTACCGGGAGAGTGAAGCCCGGGTGCAGCAGCTCATCAGTAACCTGAGTCTGAGCTATGCCATCACCCCTGAATTGGAAGCGCGACTGAGTGCAGGCTATACCCTGCTTAGCAGTGAAGAGCTCACCGAGCAACCCATCCAGTTTTATGATCCGGCATTTTGGGGTAATATTCGAACGCGCTCCCTGCATCTAACGGCCGGTCGCCAATCATGGATTGCAGAGCCGCAACTCAATTACCGCAATACCTGGGGGAAGTTTAATCTGTATGCTCTGTTAGGAAGCACTTTTCAGCATCGGCAAAACACAGGGCTGAGCATCATAGGGACCGGTTATCCAAATGATCAGTTACTGGGTAACCTGGCGGCAGCAGAGCAATTGACAGCCACGGGTAATAGTATTCAGGAATATGCCTATGCCGCAGCTTTTGGACGTATCGGCCTCCATTACGCTCGTAAATACTATCTCAATCTAACCGGGCGTAGGGACGGCAGCAGCCGGTTTGGTCCGTCACGGCGTTTTGCCAGTTTTGGGGCCGTAGGCGGGGCGTGGATCCTGAGTGAAGAACGCTGGATGCAAGGTCTAAAGACCTTTTTATCCTTTACCAAATTACGCGGGAGTTATGGTTCAGCCGGAAGCGATCAGATAGGGGATTACGGCTATCTGGATACCTACTCAGCCACCCCCGGCGGGGGCGGTTTGTATCCCACCCAACTGACGAACCCGATTTATTCGTGGGAGCGCAACCGCAAACTGGAACTGGCCTTAGAACTGGGTTTCCTGAATGACCAATTACGGCTGAATACCAGTTGGTACCGCAACCGTTCTTCCAATCAGCTTGTGGGCTATAACCTGCCGGCCATCACCGGGTTTACCAGTGTACAGGCCAATCTGGATGCCACGGTGGAGAACACCGGCTGGGAGTTTGAAGCCTCTACTCATTTGAATTCAGGCCGCTTTAACTGGCAGGCCTCGCTGAATGTGAGCATTCCTCAAAACCGACTGGTGTCCTTTCCCGGCCTTGAAGAAAGTTCGTATGCGGTTATGTATCGTGTAGGGGAGCCGCTCAACATACAGCGGCTTTACCGGTTTACGGGAGTAGACCCCGAGACCGGATTGTATACCATTGAAGATGTAAACGAAGACGGGGTATACAACTTTGATGATCGGGTGGTGGCTAAAGATTTAACCCGTAAGCTCTTTGGGGGCTTTCGCAATCAGTTTACGTATGGGCGGGTGAGTCTGGATTTTTTATGGGAGTTTGTCGTACAGGACGGGCAGGAATTCTATACCACAACTCCTCCCGGCAGACTGGGTCCCATCCTGCAGGAAGATTACGACCGACGCTGGCAAAACCTAGGGGATGAGGCTGGAGTTCAAAAAGCATCACAGGGTATAGCAGCGCTCATTGCTAATTCCAGATTTCGTAGCAGTGACGGCATTTATACCAATACTTCTTTTTTACGACTGCGTACGCTGGGGCTTAGTTATGAGCTTCCCGCTGAATCCCTGGGGATAAACTCGTGCATTTTATTTCTACAGGGGCAGAACCTGTTAACCCTGACCGCGTATCGAGGCTTAGACCCCCAGTCCCCCGGAACCACCTTACCCGCTTTACGCATGCTGACTGCGGGGCTTAAACTTAATTTTTAATCTGTTATGAAAAATTCTATAAATCAATATATAAACCTGCTATGCTTACCGGTGCTGTTGTTGCTTGGCGCCTGTGAGCCTTTTGTGGAGGTAGACGTACCCAATGACCGCATCACCAGTGAGACGGTTTTTAGCGATGATGCCACCGCCCGCGAGGCGATGGACGGGGTGTATATCCAATTGTTTAACACCGCCTTTGCAGCAGGGGGGAACCAGAGTGTCAGTTTTCTGGGCGGGCTCTCTGCTGATACCTATACGGTAACCAATGCGGTACCCGAGATGGAAGCTTTTGCAGCGCATCAACCGGAAGCTACAAACAGCCTGAATCTGGCCTTATGGTCCGGCGCTTACAACACGATTTATATGTGTAATGCGATTTTGGAGGGGGTTACCGATAACAGCAGCTTAAGTCCGGAAACCCGTGCTGCTTTGGAAGGCGAATCCCGATTTATACGGGCGTTTACCTATTTCTATCTGACCAACCTTTATGGGGAGGTACCCCTTATTACCCAAACGGATTATACCGTGAATGCCTTAAAAGCCCGAAGTCCACAGACTGAGGTCTATGCTCTGATTCTCGAAGATTTAAATGGAGCTGTCGAATTGCTGCAAAGCGGCTATTCCGATAATGAACGTACCCGGGCGAATCGCTTTACAGCTATGGGCTTACTGGCACGGGTGCATCTGTATCTGGGAGACTGGGAGCAGGCGGAGGCCTACAGCAGTGAAGTCCTGGCCGCTACTGATCTGTATGAGTTGCCTAATGATTTAAATACTGTGTTTTTAGCCAACAGTCCGGAGGCACTCTGGCAGGTATCGCCGGAAGGCTGGGGAGGCACCTTTACCCATACCCGCGATGGCAATCTGCTGATCCGCATAAGTGCATCAGGAAGCCCGGTCAGTCTAAGTGAGGGGCTACTTGAAAATTACGAAGTAGATGATCTGCGGCAGCAAGTTTGGATTGACAGTTTTAGCAGTACTGCTGAAACCTATTACTATCCCTATAAATACAGGATACGCTATGATGCCAGTGGTGGGGCTTATACCGAATATTCCATGCTGATGCGCCTGGGGGAGCAGTATCTGATACGTGCAGAAGCCCGTACCCAGCAGGGGAAACTGGAAGTGGCGGTAACCGACCTGAATGCCATCCGGGAGCGTGCCGGCCTCGAACCTTTGGTTTATACCTCGGCATTTACCCAGGAACAGCTTTTAGAGGAGGTGATGCAGCAGCGCTATCACGAACTTTTTAGCGAATGGGGGCATCGCTGGCTGGATTTAAAACGTACCGGCCAGGCGCTGGAAGTACTGGGAGGTCTACAGGAAACCGATTTGCTGTACCCCATCCCCGAAGCCGAATTATTAAAGAACCCTAATTTGACTCAAAATGCAGGCTATTAAACTTTTAAAACGAATGAATTTCTATAACCTGTTATGGATTTGTTTCCTTGTATACAGCCCTTTTGCATACGGGCAAACGAAAGCAGATGCGGTAGAAACCGGTATTCGTAGTGGAACTCTGGATAACGGCATGCGGTATATCATCCATTCCAAAGAAGCTTGGGAGGGTCAACGCGTATCTATGAATTTGTATGTTCAGGCAGGTTCTGCAATGGAGCAGGAAGGACAGACCGATATGGCTCACTTTATGGAGCATTTACCCTACGCAGTTTTACGTGATGAAGGTGAAGAAAATTATGAGATTGTGAGAGATGCAATACGCGTAAAAGACTTACACTTACAGGCTGCGACTTATAAAAAGGTGACCCCGTATTATTATAAGTTTAACCCTGAGTCTACATCACTTTATAAGAAAGGGCTGAATTTATTTAGTCGCTTGATAGGGGGTAATTTAGAGCCTGTGCCAGCTATTATAAAGTCGGAACAAGAGACTTTCTATCAAGAATACATTTATAGAAATGGTTCCGAACGATATACTAAAAAGCGCTTATTAAATATACTTTCAAAAGCTTTTTCAAGGGCCATACGCCCTAAAAACTATTATGAGCATATAAAAGGATTTGACTGGGATGCCGTATCCACCTTTTATAGGAACTGGTATCATCCACAGCGGGCCATCTTGGTGATGGTGGGGCCTATTACCGATCTGGATCATGCAGCGCAGGATATTGAAGCTTATTTTGGGAAGTTAAAGGCAACCCCGGCCCAAAAACTGGTTTATCCAAAAATGGAGTATTTGCAACGCCCCAACCAATTTATACAATTGGAGCATGGTGATATCGATGAACAGGAGCTCTCCGAAACTAAAATCGATTTATACTGGCGTAACCAGATACCTCCAAAAGCGGAACCTAAAGCCTTGCAGTACAAGTGGATGTACGAAATGCTGTATGAGCTTATTGGAGATCACCTGCGTCAAATACCTACGACCTATGACCTGAATTATACGCTGGGTATTGATAAATCTGGCGATCTGCCTGCACTGGGACTGAAACTAAAAACTTTTACGGGAAGGGAACGGGACGCTGTGGAGGAAGTAGCAGCCGCCCTTAATCAACTTAAAAAACAGGGGGTGGATGAGGCTGCTTATCAGAAATACCGGCAAAGGGAATTAAAGGCTATTGATCGAAGGGATACGAATACTTTGGGATCGGTATTGAGTATTTATGATCAACGAATGCTGGCAGAGGAATCTTTAGAATTTGATCAGTTCGCTTTAAAAAAGCACTGGTTAGCCGAACTTACACCTGCTAAGGTAAATACAGCGTTAAAAGACTTTTTAAAAGCCGGGCCTCAGGATATAGGGATTTTGGCCCCCAAAGGTGCCGCTGTATTAAACTTAAGTGAGGCTGAGTTCCGCAGTTGGTTGCAGCAATCTGAAGCTGATCGTATAAAAGCTAATCAGGTGCAGGAACCGAAGTTGATACCTGATTCCCTAATCGCCCGATTGCCTCGTGTTGCTTCTCAAGATTTGGGTACTGATGCTTTAGGAGGACAACTAATACAACTGGCTAATGGAGCGCGGGTCGTACTTTACCCTCAGGAGGGTGCTCCCTTAAAATTACACGGCTTTCGCACTGTAGGTGCAAGTAACCTGAATAAAGAGGACTTCGTAAAAGCCCATCTCGTACCCAAGTGGGTTCATAACTCCGGAGCGGGTTCCTATACCCATTTTGAAATGCAACGCATGCTTACCGATCTGGGAATGATTTACGGCAGGGCCTTGTATGTGAACCAGGGAGAATCCGGTATAAAACTGCAAGCCCCGGCAGAGCGTCTCGAAGCTTTGTTACAACTGGCTCATTTGTATTTGTCTGCAACCCGGGAAGGTCCTGCAGCTTTTGCCTACTGGAAGGAGGATGAATACCTTTTTTATAAAAGTCCACCTTACGGCAGGGAGGAACATGATTTAACGGTAATGAGTAAAAAAGTTCTCAATGAAGTAAATCCCGGATTAACAGCTGAGGAACGTTATAAGGCGGTACAGCAGTCTATTATGACCGAATTGAAGGAAATATATCAAAGCTTATTTCAACATCCTCAGGAGTTTTTGTTTCTGCTGAGTGGAGATTTTAAGGAAGCGGAAGTCATACCGCTTTTGGAGGCCTATTTGGGCAATTTGCCCATATCTGAAAATCAGGTAAAACGAGAAGAAAAAGTTGTAAGTTCTTTACCTAAAGGACCTTTAGAAAAGGTATATACGATTCCCGGTATACTGCCTTCAGACCTAAAGCTTAAAATTCAGTATACCTATCCAATAGTGCGCGAAGATTGGCAATCACAGGTAGATTTAAAATTAATGAGCCAAGTAATCGCTACCCGACTTAAGGAACTGCGCAATGTAAAAAAGAGAGGACTTTATTTAATGGGTACTGTAAGTTTTGTAGATCTAAAATCACAACGCGGCAATCTGGTAATAGTACTGCCTACCCTTAAAGGGATGGAAGATGTACTGATTAGTGATGTAGAGGAGCTAATAACGTGGTTTCAGGAGCATCCTGTTTCGGAACAGGAATTAAATAGTATAAAGAGTAATCTTTATACATCTAGTATTATCGGAAATTCCGTATCCGATAAGGCATACCGTTATTATAAATGGGAACTAGAAACTCCTAAACCCGAAGATGTTAAGGGCTATATAAATACAATTACGGCACAAGATGTACAATTGATGTTGCAACAAAAATTAGTGCGTGCTCATAGGTATATTTTTATGGGTCAGGGAACTGTAACACCACTGGAATAAATTAAAAGCCCCATAACAAAAGCTATGGGGCTTAGTTTCCTATCGAACTAATTAGTTCGACGGCGGTGTTCCCGGCAGTATATAAGTCTCTGATGAGACACTTTGCTTAACATCGGAAATTGTAATGTCAGTATATACCTCAAAAACCTGTTGATTAGGATCTTCCTCAAAACGTACCTTACAATCATTTCCGGTTCCCGTACACGGGTCGGAGCTTAATTGTGTAGGAGTACCATTCAGGTCAATCCATCCATTTGACTGGTTTGCGGTATTCGCAAAAGCCAGGCCTACTGCCAGCCCCAGTGTCATCACCGGGATCATTACTTTAGACTTTTTCATAATAAAAAGTATTAAAAGATTATGCCTACTCGAATTCGAAGGTTTTCGGCTCCCCCTTATCATCACGCGCATGATTCATTTTTTTACGAGTTGGGTTTGATGTATTTAAAACAACCCCAATAGGCCAGAGCGGTAACAACCAGATTGAATACCAGATGTTGCTGCCAGGTGAGGTTATTGATAATCCCCCCACAGGAGCAGGGCAGTTCCGGACTAAAACTGATCATCCCGGCTATGTATACCGTAAATAGGCTCATCAGTATTGCAGAACCCACTAACCCCAGCCGGCGTGTCCTAGATACGAGCAGCAGGGCTGCAAGGCTGTATTCTACAAGTGGAATGATCCATATCAGTAGCCGGGCCATCGGTTTTAGAAAGACTACCTGACTTAGCTGTATTTTAAACTGATCAAATTCTAAAAGTTTAGCCGTTGCGGCATAGACCCATAGCAGGATGAAGAAGCCACAGCCCCCATCTATAAACCCTCTTTTAAAGCTTTCTGTTTTTAATTTCATAACCTTGATTATCAGAGTCTAAAGATCGGAACACTTTTTAAAAGTCAGCTTGACTCAGAAGCCCAAATCCTTGCCTAAAAAGCCTTTTTTTAGCATTCCCGATAGGATATAGGAGTTTGATTGTATTGTTTTTTAAAACATCGGGAAAAATGAGCTTCACTACCAAAACCACATTTTTTGGAAATTTCTTTTACCATTAAATCTGTGGTTTGTAATAATAGGGCAGCCTGTTTTAAACGTTGCTGAAGGTGAAATTGATGAATGGTCATTCCAAAGGCCTTTTTAAATTCTGCCTTTATTTTAGTGGCATTGGTATGGTGCAGCAAACCAATTTCTTTAAGACTCGGTAAAGGTTTATTCAAATTACGCAAGCTGTACATGCGTAAATTCTTTAGCAAAACCCAATTTCTGGCACTTCGGGTTCTAACCGATTGGCGTTGCGTCTTTTGAGACCCGCTAAACTCTTTTAGATTTTTATGCTTAAAATCTTCATAGATTAATAAAGCATACCGGTGTTCTTGTATTAAAAGGCTTAGGCTACAATTTGATCTAAAAATCCGTTTATCTGCGGTATTAAAATCCAGAGGGAAGATTCTGGGATTCAGTTCTTGAGTTAAACTATTCAATTCTTCAGTTAATAAAGGAATAGAATACTCAGTCAAAAACGAATCAATGGATACTTCGATACCTTGAGGTGGTGGGGTATACCCTAAAATCTCCCAAAAGCAGGAAGAAAAATTAGTCAGTCTACCTTTTGAATCAAATATCAATACAACCGGCGCAGGTCTTATTAAGAAGTTGGCATAGCTTTCAAAATTAAAATAAGCAATCTCTTCACTCAACATATTTAAGTGTGTGCCCACTGTATCGATATGATCCAGGCGCGCTGAAGGTTTATACCGGAATTCAAAATTTCCCTCCGCAATTTCCGTGATTTGATTGAACAGTTGTTCAAACCGCTCCTCGTTAGTACGTTCCATACACTTATTTTTTTAAATTACTCTCCGGAATTCGCTTAAAAATGCGAGTGCCCGGTTTTCATCGTCAAAAATTTGTGTAGGGGGTTTTACGACCGTAGTGCGTAAATACATATTTAAGACTGATAGGCTATAATTATCCTTTACCAGAAAAGCCTGTGCTTTGGTGAGCAGCGACCCTGATATTGCCAGATAATCGCGGGCATCTTTAGTTGCCCCTTGAACTGCTCTTAGATCACAAAGAACAGGGTATTCTATACCATTTTGCAACTTCAGGCGCTGAAATACTACTTCTTCAGCTATAGGTAGATCAATACAGCGTATGGGGTTGTAGACAAAATATAAAATTCCGTCAGCAAGCCACATTTTTGCATATTTATCATCAATCGCCATCCTGCTAATAAATCTGGTGAAAAAGAACACATTTCATTCATTCCAGCATCGTTTCTATGCAAATACATTCAGATATTATGGAAGAATGAATTTTTAAATTTAATTAAAAAGATTTTGAAAGGAATTGACTGTAAAGCCCAAATGCTTGACTATAAAGCCCAAATTCGCATTCCACAGTAAGTATATTCCTGATTTATAGCTAGCTTGTAGTTTACATTTAAAAAAACGCTACATGGCACGAATCAAACACCACAATTTTCTGGATACCGTAGCTCAGGTAATCCCAGCAGCAAAAGCGGCTGGCATCGCTCATCTTCGTGCTGAAGATTCCAAATTCACGGGAAGGTACCTAAAGGTTAATGGAGGGATGTCCCAGCATTATCGCAAGACGGGATATTTGGAGGAGTTTCAATCCTACCGACAACTCTTGTACCAGATTATTCTTAGAGCCTGTAAACTTGGTATGAACCGGATTGATTTTGGCATAAGCACCAATTTTGAAAAGCGAAAGCTTGCAGCTGCTGTAATTCCTAAGCAGGCCTTTGTGCATACCGACGATAATTTTTTATTAGAATACTTAGAAATGATGAGAACCCGCAACTAAATGCAAGGAGCCATTCCAATAAGACGTGATTGATTGCCAACTAATTCACTACACCTGTTGAAAGTTCTACTCCCTCATTATTTATTAACCCGCCTAGTTAATAATACAATGTTTACTACCGAAATACATAATTTTCACCAACTGCTCCATACGCAGGTGCTGGGGCTTGTGGATCCCCTTAAAAAAGCCAATGCCGGGATAGAGATCGCCAATGATTCGCTTTCTAAATTAAAAGAAATCGTTGAACAGGAGGATTTTGAGAACGTTCCCGAAGAAATCGATTTTTTTAAACACATCAAGCCCTGTCCGATGAGTTACCTCATTTACTTCTCGGAGATGCGTTCTTGTGAATCGCGAAAACCCAAAGCCGGAGCAAGTTTTCAAATTCGCTTTTTTGAAAAAGAACTGCGTAAAATCAATAAGTTCTTCTACCGTAATAACGATTTTGTGCAGTATATGGAACAAGGGCATTCGTATATGGATCACCAACTCTTTACCCGCAATCATCGTAAAAACTTCCCTTTCACCCCTATGATTAACTATTATCAGTATCCGGAGTTTTCCAGCTCTCACGATATGCTTTGGGCTAAAATACAGGCGATGTATCGCCTGATCCACTACATCCGGGAAGCCTTGGAGGCTTTAAAGCCTGGAAGCGTAGATATCCTACACCCACAAAAACACCCTGTCTTGTTATGGTCGGGTTCTAAAACTGCTTTGGTTGAACTTATTTATGCTTTGTATGCTTCACAGTATTTAAACCACGGCTTGTCTGATCTGAGTACGGTGGTGGCTTCTTTTGAGGATTTTTTCAACATCAAACTGGATGGAATTTACAAGACCTACGGAGAGATCAAATCCCGAAAGGGGAGCAGGACTAAGTTTCTGGAAGAGCTGATCCTGAAGCTGGAATATAAGATGCGGCAGGATGATGTATAAATTATTGTTATTGCATTCATGTTTTTTTTAAGCACACGCGATGGGAATCGCACGGGAATTCTGTGATGAATAATTTTATTTCAAGGAAGCGCGATTGGAATCGCGCACCAACAGTGAGGGATTAAGTGTAGCTTTAGCTGTATTGAGAAGTTTTTTAAGTCCGAATGTTTTTAGTAAACCCTTCGGGTATGAGAAAGTAGAGGTTCTGTAGCATGTTTTGTTCATTTTCTTTACTCGCGTCATTCTTATTTTCTCGGGAGCTCGTGAATCTCCTAACGTCGATTTAGCTCAAGAGACTCCTACGTCGTTTTAAGACTAAAGGTTCTCTTGGAACAGTGCATTCCTCTCCCTGCGGTCGTCGGATGCAGAAAAGAAAAGAGTCTTTTTAATCTGTATTGGTTAAATGTTTTAATTGGTCAGATTGAATGTGCCTATAGTCATTGAGATGCATATCATGATCTGGTTCAGGCACATTTCTTAGGTATTTTTGCCCTAAGGGGCAAAACCGCAAAAAGTTCCCTAAATTTTCTCCAAGGCTTCAAAAATTTTTAACGGGAACTTCTTGCTATACTGAAGAAAAAGAAGGCTAAAGAATTATATTCTTAGTTCAGATCTTAGAAACGGCCTACAAGAAGGTATCGTCAAATTTGAAGAGAGCGAAACGTAGCAGGCGTTTCTGTTTGAGGCCCTTGGCCGAGTTAAGCGCATGCAGTGCAGTGAGCGAAAAATTTAGATACCGTCTTGTGAGCCTTGATTTTTTGGTTCTTTGGCATCAAGGCAAAAGAACAGGAAGATGAATAGAAGTTCTAGGATCTTTTCTTTATCTCGCGTCATTCTCATTTTTACGGATGCTCGTGAATCTCCTAAAGTCGGTTTGTCTTGTCCAAAGAAAAGTAACAAAAGAAAAGACACCCTCGCCTAGGAATTTTTCGCCTTAGGGGCGAAAACCGTCTTGTCAGCTCCGCGTCGCTACCGCTCCTGTCCTTCGGAGCTGCCTGCGCCTATTCTGAACCGAGGGAAGGGCATTCGTTTAACCCTTCAGGTATGAGAATTCTGAATTTAATGGTAAAACGGCCTATTTTTTATATCTGTAGTAAAACAAGCAAATACCGCAGTTGGGGCAGTGGAGGATGGCTTAGCGCAGCGGTTTGCCATCCGCAGGATAAGGGATTTGCGTAGTTTTCAAGGATGTAAAAATAAGCCTTGATCTTTTGGTTCTTTGGCATCAAGGCAAAAGAACAGGAACACGAATAGAAGTTATAGGTTCTATTCGTGTTCTTTACTTTTCTTTAGCTCGCGTGATTATTATTTCACGGGTGCTCGTGAACCTCGTGCCCTCGGTTTGTCTTCTCCAAAGAAAACAGAACCAAAAGAAAACAGCCCCTCGCTAAGGAATTTTTCGCTCGATAATCGAGATTAATTTTTCTTAAGCTGGTCTTGCTTCCTAGATTTAGTCCTTAAGCGATTATGTTACTCCTTGCAAAAGCCGTTTAACGGCCGAAAACCATCTTGTCCGTTCCGCGTAGCTATCGCTCCTGTCCTTCGGAGCTGCCTGCGCCTATTCTGAACCGAGGGAAGGGCATTCGTTTAACCCTTC
>NZ_FQUN01000012.1 GCF_900129005.1 Leeuwenhoekiella marinoflava DSM 3653
CGCAGGATAAGGGGTTTGCGTAGTTTTCAAGGATGTAAAAATAAGCCTAGATTTTTTTGGTTCGTTTTTTCATCGATGGAAAAAATGAACAGGAAACATGAATAGGAGTTATAGGTTTTATTCTTTTAGAGGAAGTTAGCTAAACTTTGAGAAGAACAACTTTTTAAATCCTTTTGGTAATTCATCTTTTATAACCAGATCCTCAAGTGTAAAGGGGTGTTGAAATTTGAGGGAATATGCGTGCAAATACATACCTTTTCCTTTTAGTAACAAGGCTTCAGGCGTATAATCCCGATCACCTAATATGGGGTTGCCCATACCTGAAAGATGTTTGCGCAGTTGATGCCTGCGTCCGGTTAAGGGGTTTAACTTTACGAGATTGAGTTGGTCAAAACGTGGCGATGCGACGGTATCACAAACCTCAAATAAAGAATTAGCCGGTTTGTCATTTATGGGCTGGTTAATTGCTCCGTTTGAAGGCATGTTGCCTATAGTCACCGCATAATAGGTTTTGCTCACTTCTTTGTTTTCAAAGAGCTTATTGAGTAATCGGATGCTTTTTTTGGTTTTACCAATAAGCAGCGCACCTGTAGTAGCAAAATCTAAGCGGTGCACCGGTTGGGGTTTACATGTATCCTCCAGCGGATTATACTCTAAATTTTGTGGTAAGGCGTTAGTGATGGTTTTAAAACGGTTACCGCTCACTAAAATCCCAGCAGGCTTGTGAATCACCGCTAAATAGTCATCTTCGTATAAAACCTGTACTGGAAATACGAGTTTCTTTTGTTTAGTCTCAGGCTTTGGAAGCTTTAAAACAATTAGTTCGCCACCCGAAATCCAGGTTGCTGTGGAAGCTAAAGCTCCATTAACGGTAATCTGTTGTTTTTTGAGTACTTTTTTTAAAGCGGATTTGGTAACAACTGCTTTAAAAATCCCTACTCCATATTCTTGCAGGCGCATGGGCGAAAGAGAAGGAGGTACGGTATGACTTTCAGTAAGGTTGATATTTTTCGGTTTTAGAAGATGAGGGATCAGGCTATTTTTCTCGTTTAAAAACTGCCAAAAATTCTTCGGTTGTAGCTCCTTGAAATACCATTCCCCCAGAAGAAATGCCCTCCATTTTGATCAACTCCCAACCTTCTTCACCCCATTGAGAAAACTTTTCATTAAGTTCAGTTTGGAAGCTGCTTTTTCTAAAGTGGGCAACACTGATGGTTAAGATTTTATAATCAAATTTTTTCATAGTCAATGCTTAGGTTGTATAGCAGTTTATGATCTGTGACCACTGCAATAAATAGAGTATTACAAACGTACCAGCTGTACCTACGGCTAAGGTTCCTTGCCAATAGAAGAGGCGTGTTTTCCATGAGTTCCAGTTGTTTTTACCGTATTCGTTTTTAAAATGCTTACGGGTAAGTTTCCAAAACAAAAAACTGATGCCTGCAAAAAGTAGGAGGGCGGTGATGTGAAGTATATTCATGAGATGAGCATTTATGTTCTAGGCTGAAGATAACACATTTAAAATAAATCTCAGGTTTTGTATGAAGAAGCCACACCTGTCTCACGTATTTTAGAAACCAAAATACTAAAAAGCAGCCTCAACATAATGAAGAGACTGCGGTAATTTTAGCTTAAGCTTGAATGAAATAGCAGTTTAAGCCGGAATAATATATTCTTTTTTAAGCGTTTCAAACAGGTCGAAAAACGAATCCTGAGTGTCTTGATAAGCTGTAAAGCCCAGTTTACGACTCTTGCTCATATCGGTCATCACTTCAATAGGACGGCCCAAATCAAGATCGGTATGCCAGGGCGATGCCAGCCGGTCTAGGTCAGTTTCTACAAGATTGTATTTTTTTGCGATTTGTTTCCATAAGTCGCCATCGTCTTGCATTACGGTTTCCAGGTTAGGCGTGCCGGGCGTGTAACCTATATAGTCTACTTTAAAATAAGCAGCGATCTTTTTCCACAGCCATTCCCATCTAAAGACATCACCATTGGCAGTATTAAACGCTTGGTTTGCGGCCTCAGGGGTGGTGGCAGCCCATACAAATTGTTTGGCCAGTAAACGCGCATCAGTCACATCTGAAATGCCTTTCCATTGAGCTTCAGAACCGGGCCATGTAAAAGGTTTGCCGGTTTCTTTACAAATGCTGGCATATACAGCAAGGGTAGTCCCCATATTCATGTGATTTCCAACCGCAAGACCGATCATCGTATGCGCACGATGCACGCTCCACGTAAAACCATCTCGTTTTGCAGCAGCAAAAAGTTCGTCTTCCTGTGCGTAGTAAAAGTTGTCTACAGCTAAGCGCGGGTGTTCTGTGCGAACTGGTGTTTTGGGTAAGAATCCATCTTTTGCATAGGCTTCAAACGGACCCAAATAGTGTTTTAATCCGGTGACCAGTGCTACATGTTTTACCGACTTTTTAGGAGCCAATACCTCAAGTAAGTTGCGCACTAAAGCAGCATTCACCTTAATGTTTTCGGCCTCAGTATCCTTACGCATCCAGGCGGTAAAAAAGACATGGGTGGGCTCTACATCGGTCAATGCGGTTTCGAGAGATTTAGGGTCTAGTAAATCGGCTTTTATGTTTTTCAAACCTTTAAGATTTACCTCAGAATTTCGGGTGATCCCATAGGTAGTCCAGTTCTGGTTGAGTAGTTCCTGAGCAAGGTTGTTTCCTGAAATACCGCTTGCTCCAACGATTAATGCTGTGTTTTTCATAATTCTTTATTTTATACAAAATTATGGGAAGCCTTAAAGCTGTGCATTGATATAGATCAAGAGTCTTAAAGCATGGTTTTTTTAATGCGACTCAGGGTCTCGGGTGTGATGCCCAGAAAAGAGGCGATAAGGTTTTGGGGCACCTGTTTCCCGATAAACGGGTACAACTCTAATAGGTGTTTGTATTTTTCTTCAGCAGTGTAGGAGTTGGAGCTGATGAGTCTGCGGTCTTTAGTCACCAGACTGTTTTGATACAGGATCCTAAAATACCGCTCCATCTCCGGGATTTCCTTAAGCATGAGTTCATAGTTTTCATGGGTAATGAGCAACACCTCGCTGGCTTCAACAGCATCAATAAAGAGAATGGCTTTCTCATCACAAATAAAACTTTTAAAGTCAGATACCCACCAGCCTTCCCAAGCTAGTAAGCTTATGTGTTCCTGTCCTTTTTCGTCAATAGTATATGATTTTAAAAGACCTTTAGAAACAAAAGCCAGTTGTTTGCAATAAGCACCTTCCTGAAGTAAAAATTCCTTTTTAGCCAGTGTTTTGTGCTCAAAAAACTGCGGTAGCTTGGCGTGTGCCTCTTCGCTTAAAGCTATTTTTTCTTTAAGAGTTTGAAATAAGGTGCTAAACATACTTTAAGGTAGGTTTTATTATAGATAGCTCTGCTGCATTTATATAAAAAAAGCAGACTGAGAATAAAATCAGTCCGCTTTTAATGTTAATTAGTAGCCTTCGAGTCCCCTCAGGCTACATAGCTTTTAAAAGCTACGCTATCGCATCGGAGGGCTGAGGCTCTCGAAGCCCGGGTCTAATCCGCATAGGCATGTTTATACGGTTTGCCCTGTAAGATCTTAAGCATATCTTCTTCTAAGCTTTCAATAGGATATTCTACAATACGGCCTAATTCTTCGCCGTTTTTACTAAAGATCAACGTGGGTACGCGTTTGATGTCTTTGCCTTCTTCCAGTCCTTGAGGCGTAGTTTTAGAACGATCTACCGTGATGAGTTCGATACCGTGCTTTTTACCGGCAGCGTCTAAAATCTTATAAAAACGAGGTGTTTCGCGTTTGCTATCACCACACCAAGTCCCCATAAAAATGGTGATGTCTACATTTTCAAGCAATGGCTTCAATTGAAGTACGACATCTTTATTGATGTCATATTCTTCATAGCGTGGATTAAACCAGGAGCCAAAAGTACCGGTTTGTAACTCGCGACGTTCGGTCTCACCAGTTAGCATTTGAGGTTGCTGTACTGCCGGAGCTTCGGGTTTTTCAGGAGCCTCTGCAACCGCAGGAGCTTCTGGAGCTTTGCCGGATGCAGTCGCAGTACTTTTTGATTTGCAGCTTATCAGCACACTCAGTGCTAAAGCAAACAGACTTAGTTTGTAGCGTTTCATAGCTTTTGTTTTTAGCTTACCAGACTTTCCTGATCCATTTCTGCCGGTTTATCAATACCCATCATATTTAATATTGTAGGAGAGACGTTACCTAAGATCCCGTCTTTAACAATTTTGATATCGTTGTCTACTACAATGATTGGCACCGGGTTGATGGTATGCGCCGTGTTTGGCGAGCCGTCTTCGTTTTTCATCGTCTCACAGTTCCCGTGATCGGCAATCACAATGCTGCTGTAACCGTGCTCGATTCCGGTTTCAATAACGTCTTTAGCACAAGCATCTACAGCTTCACACGCTTTTATTGCAGCTTCCAGAATACCGGTGTGACCTACCATATCCGGGTTGGCAAAATTGAGGCATACAAAGTCCACTTCTTCTTTTTTCAGTTCGGCAACAATTTTATCACGCACTTCATAGGCGCTCATTTCCGGCTGCAGATCATAGGTGGCAACATTAGGAGATTTTGCAATCAATCGCGTTTCCCCTTCAAAAGCTTGCTCACGACCCCCTGAGAAGAAAAAGGTTACGTGAGGATACTTTTCAGTTTCTGCGATGCGGATTTGTTTTTTACCCGCTTTAGAAACCACCTCACCCAAAGTATTGGTCAGGTTGTCTTTATCAAAAATGATGTGGATGTTTTTAAACGTCTGATCGTAGTTAGTCATCGTCACGTAATACAAATCCAGTTTTTGGGTATCCTGCTCCGGGAAATCTTCTTGCGATAACATTCTTGTCAATTCGCGACCCCGGTCTGTACGGTAGTTGAAAAATAAGACGACATCACCATCTTTTATGGTTGCAACCGGTTGGTCGTTTTCAGTTACTATAATAGGTTCTAAAAATTCGTCAGTTACACCATCTTTGTATGAAGCTTTAATCACGCTTACCGGATCTGTGGTTTTAGTTCCTACCCCTTTTACAGCAGCATCATAAGCTTTCTTAACACGTTCCCATCGGGTATCGCGATCCATAGCAAAATAACGACCGGTAATACTAGCCAATTTGGCTCCGTTGTTCGTTGCATAATCGTTTAAATCTTCAATAAAACCGGCACCACTTTGCGGATCTACATCACGTCCATCTGTAAACGCGTGAATGTAAATATCTTCAACACCTACTTCACGAGCTGCCTTAATAAGGCCTTTAACGTGTTTGATGTGTGCATGTACCCCACCATCAGAAACCAGCCCTAATAAGTGAATGGGCTTCTTATTTTCTTTTGCGTAAGCAAATGCATCTTTAAGTTCCTTCTGATCGCGCAGCGTATTCTCTTTGAGCGCTTTATTGATTTTAGCAAAATCCTGATAAACAATACGACCGGCACCCAGATTCATATGTCCTACCTCGCTGTTTCCCATTTGTCCATCTGGTAAACCTACGTTGCCCCCGTGGGTCAGCAGCTGTGCGTGTGGATATTTTGTATATAGTGAATCAATAAAAGGAGTATTGGCCTGATCTACGGCAGAAACTTCTTTGTTAGGTGCAAATCCCCATCCATCGAGGATCATTAAAATTACTTTCTTATTCATGGTTTTTTCTAGTTGTTCTACAAAGATAATCACTCTGTATGCTAATGACTAATACTTTAGAAAGAGATAGCGATAGCGTTTGAAGAAACGATTTTTATGGTTATAATTTAATACAAGCATCTGTTTTTGACTTTTATTTTCAGTTGAATATGAATGAATTTTATTGTTTGTAATTATTTTTGGTTTTCAACAAGTTCTTTCGATAGCTTGTGTAGCTTGCAATGGCAGGGATGACGTAAAGATGTCGCAGGTGTGACGCTACATCATATATGCTTTTTGATCTAGGTTTGACTGAAAATATAACACTTATGAAAAACACTTTTTTATCAGAAAGCTTAAAAGAAGTTAGAAAAAGAAAAGGTCTTACTCAGGAAGAACTTGCTGAAAACTCCAAGCTTAGCTTGAGAACTATTCAGCGACTTGAAGGTAGTGAAACAACTCCAAATGGAGAAACCTTAAGACGTATTACCAATGCTTTAAATATTGATCAGAATGAACTTACCGATTGGGAATTGAAAACAGATGTTAGTTTTTTGAAGAGTATTAATAGTTCGGCACTGAGCTTTCTGCTATTTCCTATTTTAGGTATTTTATTACCTTCAATATTATGGGGTTCAAAAAAAGGTCAAGTTAATAATCTGAATAGGGTAGCTAAAGCTATTATCAATTTTCAAATCACTTGGAATTTATTGTTCTTTATAGGGTTAATCTTTGGAGCATTTATTGTCACTTACAAAATAGAAACTACTGGTTTTATAACACCATCTCATTTCGAAACTAGGAACCAGTTTTACCTGTATTTCATTGGGATTATGTATGTTCTTAATCTCATAATTATATTGTTCAATCATATACGATTGCAAAAAGAAAAAGAGATGTGCTATCCAAAAATAAACTTCATAGGTAAATAGTGAAAAGGCTGGGTTTTGTTCAGAAAATAAGTTTCTGTAGGGGAGTATAGTTGTGGTTTAATTAAAGCAATACCAAAATGAATAATTAATTACCCCGATACTTTTCAATAGCTTCTTTTATTTTTTGAATACGGTTTTCAGGATCGGGATGTGAAGATTGAAATTCGGGTACGTGCTGGCGACCGCTGGCGGCTTTGAGTATTTGCATCACGGCAATCATGGCTTCAGGATCGTAACCGGCTTCCAGCATAAATTTGACGCCCAGATCATCACTTTCCAGTTCGTCACCACGTCCGTTTTTAAGCAGTACCGTTTGTCCCAACTGACTGGCGAGTATTCCGGCATCTGCACCTACTTGTGCCCCGGTTGCCACGGTGTTGGCGAGTTCGCTTTGTGCAATACGTTCCGCAGCATGCCGTCCTACGACGTGACCGATCTCGTGACCCAAGATGCCTGCAAGTTGGTCTTCGGTTTCCAGGCGCTCCATCAAGGCGTATGTGATGAAGATCTGTCCGCCGGGAAGCGCAAAGGCATTTACGGTTTTTGGGTCGCGCAGCAAATGAAATTCATAGGGATAGGGCGTTTCCTGAGCGATGGTATTATCTACCAGTTTTTTGCCTACTTGAGCTACAAAATCCTGCAGTTGCTGATCAGGATGTAAGCCACCGTGTTGATCTGCCATAATAGGAGCATTTTGCAGACCTATTGCAATTTCTTCTTCCGTAGAAAGACTTATAGCTTGCGTACGACCGGTGTAGGGGTTTTCTTCCTGACTGCCAAAATAGCGAACCAGACCAAAAGCAACAATGGCAACACCTAAAAATAGCTTGAGCGCTCTTCCGCCTCGTTTCATAATGTAGAATTGTTTTGGCTAGTTTAAAAGTGCCTGATTGATATCCAGTATGTTTTCGGTTTTATATTGATTGATAAAAGAGGACGTAAAAGCATCGCTTCCCAAGAGTTTTTCTTGCTGAAGAACTTGAGCGATATCCAATTTTTTATACTGTTGTAAATAGCCTACGGAAAGTGGCGCGTAGCTAAAATGCCAGGGTTCATAATTAAAGCCTTTGCGACCATAATCATTGGTGTATACTTCATAAAACCCGAAAGATTCTGCGTGTTTATCTAACCAAGCTTTGAGTTCGCAAAACGGTCCGGTGCCGTGAAATTTATCAGGATCCAATACATTGTTGGTTACCCCGGTCTCAGACTGAATAATATCGAGGTCTGTTGCCCAGTGGTGGCGTGAAGTTCCGGGGATCGTGCTGTATTCTATGATCTTTTTTATAGCGTCAAGATCATTCATGCCGTTGCCGGTATAACTCTTGAATTTGCGTTCCCATATACGGTTTTGATGCGCATAATCTCTATAACTCGATACCACCTGAATCCCGATGCCGTCTTGTTGTGCGGCAGCAGTCATTTTATCAAAAGCCGCTGCTACCTGTGGGCGTAACCGGTATCCATTTTGCTCCACAAGTTTTGGATTCCCTTTGCCTAGAAGTTGGTCTTTATCTAAACGTTCCTGAGCGGTAACCCATTGCGGAAATGTACTGATGGCTGCGGTTGCAAGTGCGGTATTTTGTATGAAAGTTCTGCGTTTCATTAAAGGGTTTTAAAAAGTAAATAATGTGTGCCTACAGGTTCGATCTCAAAAGGCTCACCACTGATCGCAAAACCTTTTCTAAGATAAAAATTAAGCGCTTTTACGCGGGCGTTGCACCACAGCGTGTTAACAGTTTTAGCTTTCAGTAGTTTCTCTCCTTCGTCTACCAGTAAATTGCCCAGGCTTTGCCCTTGATAATCGTCTAATACCGCCATCCCACGCAGTTGATATTGCTTGCCGGTAAATTGCGGTTTAGCCACATTCATAAACGTAACAACGCCAATGAGTTTTTGGGCATCAAACAACCCCAGGTGAAACGTGTCATCATCGGTGTCACCGGGCATTGCACAAGTTTCTAGTGGGCGACCCTTTCGCAAAACCGGATGTCTTACTGCAAAGGTTTCTGTTGCGTTAATTTGCTTTATGGTAAACGTTTCAGTATTCAAAATAAGAACGATTAGCGATTAAGCACGTACGTCTGCGTAATCTGGGTTTTCATCAAATTTGACTTCAGCGAAAGGGCATAAGGGGTCTATTTTGAGGTTTTTAGAACGTGCCCATTGTACCGTGTGATCTAGAATCTTACTGGCAAAACCCTGGTGTTCAAATTCCATTTTAGTTTCAGTATGATCTACAATAATTGTAGAATCGTCTTTAACGGTATAGGTGAGTTCTGAGATTTTTCCGGTTTCACCTTCTATCCAGAACATACCGCGTTTGTCATTTTCTCTATGTTGAATCGTATTATCCATTACTTTTGCTTTTTTTCTCGATCATCGAGATTTAAATGCTTCGAGGTTCAGCTCGAAATCAAAACTGTTTTATTGGCACCGCAAAAGGGTTTAATACCCCCAGGCTTGCCTCGAAATTGAAAATTTGTTTCTAACGAATGCCTTGTGGGCTTTCCTCGAGGTGATTTACTTTTAAAAATAACCAATTATGTCCAAAATTAATGTCCGTCGCTTATTTAAAGAAGACATTAACATGTTTTTACCACTGGTGCAGGAATTGATGGAGCACCGTGTGGAAGAATCGTTGCTTAAAGAACGTTTTGCTGATATGTTTGAACACCGCTACCAGTGTTACGGAATTTATAAAGACGACGAACTTGCCGGAGTTTTTGGCTTATGGTTCGCAATACGGCATTATGCCGGTAAAACCTGTGAAGTAGATCACGTGTTTATCAAAGCAGAACACCGCGGAAAAGGTCTGGGGAAGCAGGTTTTTCAGTGGATTTACACCTATGCCCGGGAGCAAGGCTGTGAGACTTCAGAACTCAACAGTTATGTGCATAATTTTCCCAGTCACAAATTCTACCTCAATGAAGATTATGTGATTAAAGGTTATCATTTTTTAAAGAAACTCTAACTGATGGTAATTTCAGAATCTGTTGGAAGTTCGTACGGTAATTTTGTAGCTTCAAAAATACGTGCGCTGTGCGGGCCGCGTAGCGTGTAGGTGCGTTTTTTAACTTCGATCCAGCTGCCTTCCCGAAGACCTATAACCGGAACGTTATTAAATTGATGAAACTCTTTAATGCGTGTCTCCCGGGTTTCTCCCATATGCTTGCTGGTAGGGTCAGGATCTAGGTAATGCGCATTGATGTTGAATGGTACCGTGCCTAAGGTTTTAAAACTAGGCGGGTAAACAATAGGCATATCGTTTGTAGTCTGCATACTTACGCCGGCGATATTTGTGCCTGCGCTGGTGCCTAGATAGGGCATGTCTTGATACAGGCGATCTCTTAAAGATGCAATGATTTTGTTTTCATACAATTGCTTAACCAGTAAAAAAGTATTGCCACCACCTGTAAAAACACCTTCAGCATTTTCAAGTGCTTTCACGGGATCTTTAAAACTGTGTAATCCTACTACTTCAATATCTAAGGCGTTGAAAAATTTCTGAGCATTTGAGGTATACAGTTCGTGAGAAATACCCCCTGGTCTTGCGTAAGGGATGAAAATAATACGTTCTACCGCTTTAAAGTGTTCATTTAATGTGGGTTTAAGATAGTCTAGATACGAGCCGCCGTGAACGGTAGATGTGCTGGCAAGAATGAGATTTTTCAAAATGCAATAGATTTAGATGCTCAAAGTTAAAACTAAAAGGCATTTAACAAAAGTTTACGCCCGTTTTACTCTGAAATTTCAAATTCTTGTTGTTACTTCATAGTACCAAAAAATCGCTCTATCATGAAAGTTCTTACCAGCCTATGTCTTGTTTTATTCTTGTCATTTACCCTTACCGGTCAAAAGTTAGCCCGGATTATGGTAGACGGTCAAATTATTGTACCATCGGGTGACGGTCCGGGAGGTATCGTAGTGTATAATAAAACGGCACAACGCGGTACGATTACTTCAGAAGAAGGAACTTTTGATATTGCTGTTGCGCGTAATGATGAATTAGTTATTCAGTCTTTACAATTTGCCCCGATTACCGTATTAGTAGATCAGGGGATTGTAAGCAGTAAACAAATCAACATTACTTTGCGGGAAACGGTAAATGAGCTTGAGGAGATTATTGTAACTCCGTATGATTTGACCGGAGATATTGTAGCTGATGTAAACCGAGTGAAAACTATAAATGATAATATCGCGTTTACGGCTACAGCTTTGAGTGCTGAAGATAATAAACCAGACCGCTATTCTGAGGTAGATAATGTTGCTGTTGATGATCAGAGGTGGCGCTACGGCCTCAATTTTGTAAATATTTTTAAAGCAATTTTTGATAAAAAGGATACTGATGAAGGCAACATTAATGAAATGGCAGAAGATGAATTGGCTGAGATGTATTCTAATGAGTTCTTTCAGAAAAATCTAGATATCGAAAAAGGAAAAATAGGTTTATATATGGATTATGTTGCTGCTAACGGACTCAACAAAGAGATGTTGGAGCAGGGTAATGAATTGAATCTAATTCAGTTTTTGATCAACAAACGGGAAGAGTTTAAAGCTATTCAAAGTGAGAACTAAAAATTGGTTTGCAACTATCTTATCTTTGGTGCGTATTTAGAACGAGCTTTTTAATCTAACGCACGTGGTGAAAATATTTGGTTTTATCGGGATTCTTTTCTTGAACAGCTTTTTGAGTCTACAGGCGCAAGAAGCTGTTATGCTTGAAGGTACAATCCTCAACGACTCTATAGAACACGAGTATTTGCATGTTCTCAATCTTACGTTACAAAAAGGTACCATAACCACAGAAAGCGGAAATTTTACGATTCCTGTTCGTGTCAATGATACGCTTTATATTTCAGCATTGCAATTCAAACATAAAGAGTTGGTTATTACTCCTGCCATCTACTCCCGTAAGTATGTAGAAATAGAATTGGAAACTGAGGTAACAGCGCTTGAGGATGTAAATATTAGCGATATTGAACTGAGCGGAAGATTGGGTGATGATATGAATAAGCCTAAACTGGAAAAGCCTTTTGATCCTGCTGAGGCAGGCTTGCCTGTTTATACCGGTCCCGTTCTTACTTCAGAAGAGCGTAAGTTATATACTGCAACCCATAGCGGTAGCGGAATCATTCCCGTAGGAGCAGTAATCAATGCGATTAGTGGACGTACGGCTTACCTTAAGAAGATTGTAAAAGTCTCTAATATGGAAGTTAAAGTTCAGGAAGCCCGCAATCTGGTAGCAGACAGCACGTATATCAAAGAACTGAAAATACCGGCACGCTTTATTGATGACTTTGTGCATTATGTATATATGGATAATACAGCTAACTTAGCCGTAGCAGCTAGTGGTAATCCTCTTACTTTAATGGAATTGTTATTTAAAGAGGCTCCGGCTTATTTAGAAAGTAAAGCGGAAGCGGGTGTGCGTGTTGAAAAAAAGCATTAATACTTTGGAATGCATTTTGATCAAAATGACAAAAAGCAATTCAGAATCTGTATTTTTACAAGCCTTATGAAAAAACTAATTCTTCTACTGGTTGTCGCAGTTCCTTTAATGGCTGTCGCCGGTCTTCATAAATATTATTTTAGTGTTACACAAGCCGATTATGATGCTCAAGATCATGCGCTAAAGATGGTAACCCGAGTCTTTTATGATGACTTAGAAAAAGTTTTTCAGGAGCGTTATGATGCATCTATAAAGGTAGATGCTTCTTACGATCAGCAAAAATTAGATGGGTATATCAAAAAGTATTTTGAAGCTAAGTTTATCGTAAATATAAACGGCAAAGCACAACCTTTACAGTATATAGGTCATAAGGATGAGATAGATTATGTGGTTTGTTTTTTTGAAGTAACCGATATTCAAAACCTTAAGGCCATAGAAATTGAAAACACACTGCTAACAGACCTCTTTCCGGATCAGAAAAATGTGGTTCATTTAAAAGCCGGTTCTATCAAGAAAAGCTTTTTATTGACCCGAGAAAATGATAAAGCAGTGTTAAACTTTTCTGAATAATTTACTAAGATTAGGTTAATCTTTACTTTTATAGCATTCACAAGCACTTAATATAGATTATAATTTTTATGAAAAAACTCAAGTACACTTTTTTCACTGTGTTACTTCTGGTTGGAGCAACAAGTTTTGCGCAAGAAGAGCCGGCACAGGAAGAAAAACAATCGGGTCATGTAAACACCAATAAGTTTAGACAACTTTATAATGAGTTTGCAACACCTAACCAGTATCGTACTGCATCGGGAGCTCCCGGTCCTGCTTATTATCAAAACGAAGCAGATTACGAAATCAAAATAGAATTGAACGATGAGAATCAAACCATCAGTGGTTATGAGACCATCACGTACATCAATAACTCTCCGGATAAATTGGAGTATTTATGGGTGCAATTGGATCAAAATATTCGTACCAAAGATTCACCTGCTCGAGAAAAAGACGGTAGTGGTATGGCACCGGTTATTCAGCCGGGTTCTGTGGTTTCTAGCTATATGACAGAACCTTTTGACGGCGGGTTCAATATCACTGAAGTTTCTAAAGATGGTCAAGAACTACCTCATATGATAAACTTCACCATGATGCGTGTCGAAATGCCGGAAGCTTTAGAGCCTGGAGATGAGTTTGAGTTCAGCATCCGTTGGAATTATAACATCCCTGAGCATACTGTAGATCGGGCACGTTCTGGTTACGAAAGCTTTCCTGACGGAAACAAGAACTATGTAATTGCACAATTCTTCCCTAGAATGTGTGTGTATAATGATGTAGAAGGCTGGCAAAACTATCAGTTCTGGGGTAACGGTGAGTTTGCACTTCCTTTTGGGGATTATGATGTGGAGATCACAGTACCTGCAGATCACTTATTAGACGGTACCGGTAATTTGGTTAATCGTAAAGACGTTTACAGTAAGGAAGAAATGAATCGCTGGGAACAAGCTCAGAAAAGTTATGACAAGCCGGTGATCATTAGAACTCAGGCAGAAGCTGAGCAAATAGAAAAAGGACGCAGCACTGAAAAGAAAACCTGGAAACTTCAGGCAGAGAATGTACGTGACTTTGCGTTCACAACTTCTCGTAAATATATTATGGATGCACAAGCTGTGAAGTTTCCTAAAGGAGACGTTATGGCGATTTCTATTTATCCTAAAGAAGGAAACCCGCTTTGGGAAGAATATTCTACTAAAGCTGTTGTACAGACTTTAGAGTCGTATTCAAGAATGACATTTGACTACCCTTATCCTAAAGCGATTTCTGTACATGGAAAGAACCAAGGTATGGAGTACCCTATGATCTGCTGGAACTATGGGCGTCCTAATGAAGATGGAACCTATAGCGATCGTACCAAATTTGGAATGATCAGTGTGATCATTCACGAAGTAGGGCACAACTTCTTCCCTATGATTGTAAACTCTGATGAGCGTCAGTGGGGATGGATGGATGAAGGAATCAACACTTTTGTGCAGTATGTAGCTGAGCAGGATTTTGGTGAGAATTATCCAGAAGCAATTGCTCCAAATTCTAAATATCCTTCACGTCGTGGAGAACCTTCTAAGATTACAGATTATATGGGTGGAAATCAAGATTTCATTTCTCCTATTATGTCTAATCCTGAGAACGTTTACCAGTTAGGGAATAACGCATATGGTAAGCCGGCAACAGCTTTAAATATTTTGAGAGAGACCGTTATGGGACGTGATTTATTTGATTATTCATTTAAAACATACGCACAGCGTTGGATGTTTAAACACCCAACCCCAGAAGATTTCTTCCGTACTATGGAGGATGCATCTGCTGTAGACCTTGACTGGTACTGGAGAGGGTGGTTCTATACTACAGAAAGTGTAGATATTGGCGTTAGTGAAGTGAAATCATATTACTTGACTAACAATCCTACAACTGCAGGTAAAGAGATGTTAACCCGTTATGGTGTAGACCCTAGTGCTGTTGATGCAGTTTATGTAGTTGAAGAAGATGGTGAAGACTATGATCCTGCAATGAAAGGGAAGTCTATTGTAGAAAATGCTCCAAATCTACAAGAGTTTATGATGGATAATTTCACACCCGCAGAGCGTGCAAAATTAAAATCACCGAAGCATTTTTATGCAGTTAAATTTAACAAGCCGGGTGGTATCCCTATGCCTATCATCGTTGAGTATAGCTATGCAGACGGTACTAAAGAAAAAGTAACCTATCCTGTGCAGGTATGGCGTAAGAACGATGCCGAAGTAACTAAGGTTCTTGCAACTGATAAAGAATTGGTAGGCGTGATGCTGGATCCAGACCTTGAGACTGCTGATGTAGATGTGAGCAATAACAGTTGGCCAAAAGCAGAAGAGGAAAGCGAATTTGACAGCTTTAAAGAAGGTACACAAGACTAATTCTTTTTAAGAGTTAATTACCATTAAAAAGCCGGTGAAGATTCACCGGCTTTTCATTTTTCCCTATATATTTGCACTACTATGAGTATACCACTTTTTATTAGCGGCGCAGAGATTGGCTTTATCGTTTTCATTATCGTAATGGTATTTGGAGCAGATAAAGTCCCTGACATTGCCAGAGGTTTAGGTAAGGGTATGCGCACCCTTAAAAATGCTACAGAAGATATCAAGACTGAAATCACCAAGAGTGCAGATAAGCAAGGTATCAATACAGATATAGCAAAAGATATGAAGCGCGAGATCGACGAGGCAAAAAAGAATATTGAAGATATCACTGGACCGGTTAAGCGTAAATTCTAGAGCTTAGTACGTACTAGGATTATTAAGGTGTTAGAAATTTTCAATTCTTTTTATGAAAATTGATCCTTTTTTTTCTTAGTTCTATACAACAGATATGAGAATTTAGTAATATCTTATACCTGAAATTATAACCTATGATTTCTTCACTAAAAAGATGTTTTCAGTTTTAGAAAATAGTCTTTTTAAAGAATTGTATTTATACTAAGTGTTAATTATTAATCCCGTCTCACATCAAGACGGGATTTTTTTACGACTTACCGTAAGTCCGTCTCTAATAGCTAATAGTACAGTTTCCAGACGCTCATCTTTAGCCAGAATTGTATTGTATTCTAAAAGCGCTTTTGTAGAAGTGTCTTTAGGATTTAAAGGTTCTACTACTTTTCCGCTCCATAACACATTGTCTGAAAGAATGAGGCCGCCGGGTCTTAACCGGTCGATTATTAGATCGAAATAAGCAGGGTAATTGGGTTTATCTGCGTCCATAAAGACAAGATCAAATTTGCCTTCAAGCTGCGGAATGATTTCGAGCGCAGGACCCAGATGTTGCTTTATATTTTTTGCGTAAGCGGAAGCATCAAAATATTTTTTCTGAAGGTCTACAAGTTCTTCATTAACATCAATCGTGTGTAAAACACCATCAGGCTGTAAACCCTCTGCAAGGCATAATGCCGAATAGCCGGTGTAGGTGCCTATTTCAAGAACAACCTTAGGGTTAGCAAGTTTTGCGATCATGCTCAAAATACGTCCTTGATAATGACCACTCAGCATACGCGGCTGTACCACTTTTTGATAGGTTTCGCGAGTCAATTTCTGTAGTAATTCTGGTTCTTTAGCAGAATGTGCTACAGCATAATCATCAAGTTCTTCAGAAATAAAGTGCATATTTATTCTTCTTCTAGTCCTTCAACAACTTCATCATCGTGAAGCATTTTCCGGGTTTCTAATTTAACCAGATCAAGCTTTTCGTGAAGACTCATGCTTTCGGTAAACTTACCGTCATGAATGAGATTGAGAATCGCTTTGTCTTGCACGCGACCGCGACGCATAGCTTCAGAATATCTCAGGTCTTCTCTGAAAGTAACCAAAGCGTACTTAGAAAAATATTCCTTAGGAAAAGCTTCTTCAAAGGCAATTTCCAGTTTTCGTTTTTCCTGAAAAATAGGTCGTGCGGTGTGTGCTTTCATCTCGTGGAAGTTATCTACTGCAAGATCTGCAATCGCGTCAGTGTCTTCCTTGCGCTCGTTTTGATACGCTTTAAAAACGGCTTCCCAGTCGCCTTCGTACTTGTTTAGATATTTGTCTAAAACATCAATATCTTCAAAAGCAGAATTCATTCCCTGACCGTAAAACGGAACAATACCGTGTGCAGCATCACCTAGCAGTAATACTTTGCCGTAAGCGTGCCACGGAGCGCATTTGATGGTGCCTAATGGAGAAGTGGGATTCTCTTTAAATTCTTTCAGTAAATCTGGCATCAACTCTAATGCATCAGGAAATTCGCGCTCAAAATAATCAAGGACTGCAGCATCAGTATTTAGGCTTTCAAAACTGTCTTTACCCTCTTCCCAAGATAAAAATAAAGTTACGGTAAAGCTTCCGTCAAGATTAGGCAATGCAATCATCATATCTTTTCCGCGAGGCCAGATATGTAATGCATTTTTCGCTACCAAGAATCCACCATCAGCTCCGGGAGGGAAGGATAGTTCTTTATAACCGTGGGTTAAAAAATCTTGCCCATAACTGAATAAGAACTTGCGGTGATCAAGCATGCTTTTGCGAAGTGCAGAGCCTACACCGTCAGCTCCCATAACCACATCAGCTTTATAGGTTGTGGTTTGTTGCGTCTTATAATCTTCAAAAGTAGCTTCGCCAGTTTCTAAAGCAACACCTGTACACTTTTGATTAAAAAGCATGGTGATATCAGGCATTTTATCACATTCATCAAGCAACATAATGTTGAGGTCTTCCCGTGAAATAGAATTTATATATTCATTTCTACCACTATACGGACTCATGAAAAGTTCGCCCGCTGTATTATGAATCATGCGACCATTCATAGGAATACAAAGCGGTAATACCTGTTCTTCGAGACCGGCAAGACGCAGCCCTTTCATACCACGATCTGAAAATGCCAGATTGATTGAGCGCCCCGAGTCTACAATTTCTTTACGTAGATCCGGGCGTTTCTCCATTAAGGTTACTTTATAGCCGCGTTGCGCCATACGTAAGGCGAGTAAAGATCCACAGAGGCCGGCGCCTATAACTAATATATGTTCTTGATTTTTCAAAAGTGGTTTGTTAGTTGGTAGTTGAAACTCCATTTATTTTTTGGCTAAAAGCTCTTTCAGCCGTTGTATCATTTCATAAACATCTTCATAGCTGTTATAAAGTGGAGCAGGAGCTACCCGAATGACATCGGGCTCTCGCCAGTCGCAAATAATACCTGCTTGCATAAAGCCGTCGTGCATACTGCGATCAGCATTTTTCACTTGAATAGAAAGTTGGCAACCGCGCTCATCAGGATTGGTTGGTGTCAATATAGCAATGCGGTCATCGTTAAGGTCCTTGATTAAATATTCAAGATACCCGGTGATGTTTTTAGATTTCGTGCGAATGTTCTTAAAACCTGCTTCAGCAAAGATCTCAAGCGATGCACGTATAGGTGCCATAGAAAGTATAGGCGGATTACTAAGTTGCCAGCCTGCTGCACCTTCAATAGGATCAAAGTCTACACGCATATTAAAACGGCTTTCCATTTTATGTCCCCACCAGCCCGTAAAACGTGGAATATCTTTGTTATTGGCATGACGCTCGTGTACAAAACAACCACCCAGTGCTCCCGGGCCGCTGTTTAAATATTTATAGGTACACCACACGGCAAAATCAGGACCGTTATCGTGTAAATCTGCATCTATATTACCTACGCCATGCGCCAAGTCAAAACCTACTTTACAGCCGTATTGATGGCCTAATTGTGTTATTTCTTTTATAGGGTATTTTTGCCCCGTGTAGTAGTTAGAATTGCCAATCATTACCAGTGCAATCTCTTCGCCGTGTTTTTTCATCAAAGCTTCCAAATCTTCAAAACGGCACAGATCTTCTCCCGGTCTGGGTTTCCAAAGAATTAAAGATTCATCAGGATAATAACCCTTCTCTTTGATTTGAGATTTAACCGCATAACTGTCTGAAGGAAATGCATCACTTTCTATCAAGATCTTATGGCGCTTCGCAGTAGGTCTGTAAAAGGAAACCATCATCAAGTGCAGGTTTGTAGAAAGGGTATTCATAATGACCACTTCACTGGGTTTAGCACCCACGATATCCGCCATAGGTTTAGACAATATCTCGTGATAAGTTGTCCAGGGAGTTTTGGCTTTAAAATGACCTTCAACGGCTAGTTCTGCCCAATTGTTAAGCTCTTCTTCAACATAGGCTCTAGCTTTTTTGGGTTGTAAACCCAGAGAGTTTCCACATAAATAAATGAGGTTATCCCCGTTTTTATCTTTAGGAAGGTTGAATTTTTCGCGGAAGCGTGCTAATGGGTCTGCTGCATCAGCCTGTTTAGCAAAGCTTAAGGTGTTTTCGTATTGGTTATTTTCTGTTTCTAGCATAGTTTGTAAAAATAACACATCGCTAATCGTGAGGCAAGCTTAGCGCTAAGGTTTCGGGGTTCAAATCAAAACATCTGTTTAGATATAATGTGTTGCGTTATCATTGCACGTAGATTTTTGGTAATTTGGCAGTTGTAAATTCCTTAACTTCATGAAAGCTTTACGTTTAGTTTTTAGCAATCTGCGCTACTTTACTCCGGTTTTTTTATTCGCTACGCTCAATATCATTTTTGGGACGTGGGCGATTTATATACCAGAGATCACAGCAAAATTGGCTATTAGTGAAGGCGAACTAGGATTTGCCGTGTTTTTTATGGCTTTAGGAACTTTATCTATTATTTCTTTTGTACCTAGAATTATTCAATTTTTAGGAGTTGGGAAAACAACACTTGTAGCCAATCTCGGCTTTTGCATGGTATTTTTGGGTCCATTTATAGCCGAGACCTATGTTGTTTTATGTGCCAGTCTTTTTGTGATAGGTTTGTTTTCGGGGCTGCTTGACGTCACGATAAATACTTTGGTTACCGAAATAGAAAAGCGAGACAAGGTGCATTTTATGTCTGTTTCTCATGGTTTTTTTAGTCTGGGTGGAATGCTAGGAGCAGGGATAGGAAGTCTGTTGATTCCATTTATAGAAATCCCATGGCAGCATATTGCTGGTGTGAGTTTACTGCTTATGCTTCTCAATTTGATTTTGTGCAGAAATTATTTGTACCTAAAAACCGAAGAAGCAGAACGGGAGAGCAGTTTAAAGTTGCGCAATTTGAAACCCCTTATTGGTTTGGCTTTAATAGGGTTTCTGGTAATGGCTGCTGAAGGTGCTATTGTAGATTGGAGTGCCTTATATCTGGAAAAAGTAACACTTGCTGCAGCAGCTTTAGTAGGTTTAGGCTACACGATTTTTAATGGAACAATGGCGCTCGGGCGCTTTTTTGGCGACAGTATTAGCGCTCATTTTGGTTCACGGTTTATTATGATTGCAGGATCTTTTGTGGCAACTCTGGGTTTTGGATTGATTTTAACCGGAGTAACATGGATAGCTTTAGTGGGTTTTGGTTTGGTGGGGGTTGGGCTTTCTATAATTGTTCCCGAATTATTTCGCTACAGCGGAAATTTAAAAGGCATACAAGCTTCAGAAGGCATAAGTTTTATTGCAGGAACAGGTTTTGTAGGTTTGCTTTTAGGTCCGGTTTTTTTAGGTTTTTTGGCAGAAACTTTCAGTTTAGAAGGAAGCTTTATAGCCCTGTTGAGCTTTACACTTATCGCAGGGATAGTTGCTTTGGGTTTAAAACGAAATTAAAAAAAGCCCATCTTTACGATGAGCTTTTATATGCTGAAAAATAGAAAGAGAGCTAGTCTTCTTCCGTTTTTACTGCGATGTCTGTAAAGTATAAATGCACAGCATCTTCAGGAGCTTTGTGATCAGAAGCTATTTCTATTCCGTTATAATCTTTATATCCTTCCCAGGTTGTTACCATAGAAAATTCAGAAACGTTTCCGCGGCGATAAACCCATTCTTGTACTCTATAATCTTCATCATAGAAGAAGTCATAAGCATCGCCCGGTGTATACCCACCATCACCATCATAAGTCAAGGTGATCTTACTCATTTTTTCTTCACTCATAGGAGCAGTAGCGGTATCTTGAACAGTTAAGGTTGTTCCTTCGTCCCATACTAAATGCATTGGAGCCAGTAGCCAGAAGGCATCATTTATAAAACCTTTGTCAGCGTTCATAGAAAGGCTGTCTACACTTTTACGATTATAAGCCACAGTGTCTTGCTCACTCATCATCGTGACGTCGTCAGATTTTGGATTCCATTTCCAAGTGCGGGCAAAATGACTGTCACCGCGATCTACATTAAATGTAAATTGTATTTCAGTTACTTCATCCCAATTTTCGACACCATTTGCCTGAGCAATCTTATACGCGATTTGCTCTTCAGGAGTGCGATCTACTTCAACTCGTTCTACAGATTCAATAGTTTCTGTTGTTTCAGTCTTGGATTCATTTTTGCAGGCCACAAGTGCGGTCAGAGCAAGTAAGGTTAGTACCGTTTTTTTCATTTGAAAAAGTTTTTGAAAATTAAAAGTACAAAGCTTTTGGTTAGTATGTAGTTTGTAATACCTGTTATTTTAAATTTGTCTGTATCGTAAGAGGCTATTCAATAACGTAATGTATGTCTAGTTTTAACGACTATTTTTTTAATTGGTATACTTGTTATTCCCTTGAAAATCCTGTTATTTTAAATAAATAGATATGCAAACAATACTTTATAAAGCAGACAGCCGTGGCGATGCAAATCACGGATGGTTACACAGCAAACATACCTTTAGTTTTGCCAATTATTACAATCCAGAGCGTATGAATTTTGGTGTTTTACGCGTGTTGAATGATGACAAGGTGAGTGGCGGAATGGGTTTTGGTACACACCCGCATCAAAATATGGAAATCGTTTCGATACCGCTTTCTGGTGATTTAGAGCATCAAGATAGTATGGGAAACACTACGGTTATCAAAGAAGGTGATATTCAGGTGATGAGCGCCGGTACCGGAGTGCAACATTCTGAGTATAATAAAAACAAAGATGAAGAAGTAAAATTTCTTCAGATATGGGTGATACCGAATAAACAAAATGTAGAGCCTCGCTATGATCAGATTACGTTGGATAAAGCAGACCGAAAAAACAAACTACAGCAGGTTCTTTCTCCTAATAAAGAAGATGCCGGAGTTTGGGTTTATCAAGATGCTTGGTTTAATCTCACCGATCTGGATGCCGGAAAAGAACTGACGTATACCTTCAATAAACCGGGTAACGGTCTTTATATTTTTGTTTTAGAAGGCAGCATTACTGCTGGAGATCAAACTTTGGAACGTAGAGATGGTTTGGGTGTTTTGGAGGCTAATGCTGTTGAGATTAAGGCGTCTCAAGATGCGTATGTTCTTTTTATGGAAGTGCCTCTCTCTATGGGGTAATAAGTTTTCTGAAAAATTGACAGTCTTATTAAAAACTCTTATTTAGCAAAAGGCATTGGTATTTTTTTTGTTAGTAAAAAAGAAAAACTATTAATTAAACCTTTTAATTATGGAAACACCAATTGAGTTAGAGTTAGTAGGGAAAAAGGATGATTTGTATGCTATTAACTATCCTGGTTTAAAAGTTCCTATTCATGTGAATTTTGAACTTCTTCAAAAGTTTAAAAAAAGCAGCGACTATGTAATACGGGAATCAGAGTCGTTTAAAAAGATTAAAAATGACCAATGGTTTTTATCTGAAAATACCGAAGCGGTTAGAATTTAAACGACAAGGCCAAATTAAAAAGAGATGCTCACCGGGCATCTCTTTTTGTTTTAACTCCAACGACAACGTTACCTTAAGAAACTGACCAAGGGTTTTAGAGTTTTAATAACATGATGCAGCCTGCTTTTTGTAAGAACATAGGTTAATTTTGCATTTTAGAATCAGAATATGGCAAAACGATTTACAACATCTTCCCGCAATCTTATCGTACTTATTTTAGGAACACTCATCGCTATAGGTCCTTTTTCTATAGATATGTATTTACCGGGGTTTGGTAATGTTGCAGACGATTTTGGGGTAGATATTAGTAAAGTAGGTTTAACTTTAACAAGTTACCTTATTGGTATTGCACTGGGTCAATTGGCTTACGGTCCGCTTATGGATCGTTTTGGAAGGCGTAGGCCGCTCATTGGCGGATTGATACTTTATACTGTTACAGCTCTTTTGTGTGCCTTTAGCTGGAATTTAAACATTTTGATAGGTGCACGCTTTTTTATGGCATTGGGTGGTTGTGCCGGTATGGTTGCTTCTAAAGCTATTGTGCGGGATCTTTTTGAAAAGAAACAGGTTGCAGATGTGCTTTCTACCTTAATGCTTATAATGGGAGTTGCCCCCATAATCGCACCTACAGTAGGCGGACTTGTTATAGGAGCTTTTGACTGGCAAGCTGTTTTTTATATTTTGGCTGTTTTTTCAGTTTTAATGCTTTTGCTTATCACGTATGTTTTGCCCGAAAGTGCAGCTCCTAACAAGACCACGAGTTTAAGACCTACAAAGATTATCACAGAATATATATCTATTCTAAAAAATCGTGAATTCTTTATTTTCGCAATGACCAGAGGGTTTACGATGGCTTGTTTGTTGAGTTACGTGAGTAGTGCTCCTTTTATTTTTATCGAATTTTTTGGTTTGAGTGAACAACAATTTGGTTGGGTTTTTGGAAGTAATGCGTTAGGCCTTATTCTTGGTAGTCAGTTTAATCGTCTGGCATTAAAACGCTTTTCTTTACTCCAAATAACTGTTGCTACCTGTTTGGCTTTATCTGTACTCACCACAGGTGGTATTGCCATTAGTTTTTTAGCGCTTCAGTTTTGGGTGGTTTATCCATTCCTGTTTTTAATGTTGTTTTTAGTAGGTTTTCAAAACCCCAATGTTACCGCACTTTCTTTAGATCCGTTTACCAAGCAAGCCGGTAGTGCTTCTGCATTAGTGGGGAGTATAGGGATGCTATTTGGCTCTATGGCAAGTATTCTGGTGGCTCAACTCGTTACTGAAAACGTAGCTCCTTTGTTATATATTCTCTTTGCAAGTGCTCTGTGCAGTCTGTTTCTAGTGTTGTTTTATTTGAATAAACGTAAATCACTTAAGGTTCAGACCAGTAAGGTTTAAGAGGGTAGGGGCACGTAGGTGTCATCGCCTTCAACTTTAGGAAACTCATGATTTTTCCATTGTGTTTTAGCTTTTTCTATACGTTCTTTTGAAGTAGCAACAAAATTCCAATAAATGTAGCGTTCTTCTTCGAAAGGTTTTCCGCCGAAAAGAAAAATATGTGCGCCTTTTAAAATTTTGAGTTTACAGACTTCGTTCGTTTTACTAACCAGCATATTGCCTTCCGAAATGATTTCGCCGCAGGCTTCAACTTCACCTGAAACGATAGTGACGCCAACTTCCCCAAAAAGATTGTCTTTAATGTCGAGTTTGTGATCTTCCTCAGCAATGATTTCGATCATAAATAAGTCGGAGTGAACCGGCACCGGACTCGTTTTCCCATAGCCTTTACCGGCGATGAGTTTGTATTGCGCATTATTTTCTTTCCATTGTGGTAATGCATTTGCATCAATATGGTGAAAAGCAGGTTCTGTAAACTCCAGCATTTTAGGCAAGGCAACCCAGATCTGATAACCGTGCATCGTAAAAGAATTTCCGTTTCTAAAATCTTTAGGGGTTCGTTCTGTATGGGTAACGCCTTTACCGGAAACCATCCAGTTTACAGATCCCGGTTTGATGCGCTGATAGGTGCCGGTGCTGTCTTCGTGAATGAGTTCACCTTCTAGCAGATAGGTTAATGTTGAAAGCCCTATGTGTGGATGTTGATCAACATCCAGATAATTTTCTGGACCTAGTTGATTAGGCCCCATATGATCTATAAAAATAAAAGGACCCACCATTCTTTTTTTTCTAAAAGGCAGTAATCTACCTACTAGAAAATCTCCAATATCCCTGCTTCTTTCTTCTATAATAAGTCCTGTATTAGACATTTATGTTGTTTTTTAAGGTGTTAAAACTAAAAATGTTAGTATTTTGAAATTTAAGAATACTATTATAAACTTTTTTAAGTTTTATAAATTTATAATAAACTCAAATCTTATTGTAAGCCCAGTACGCTCACTTTAAAACTCTACTGATGAAAGCCAATGTATTCGTAATTTTAATAGCTATTCTTGCTGTAAACACGTTAAAAGCACAAAAGAAAACTTATGATCTCGGTCTTTATTTAGGGGGTGTAAATTATTATGGGGAAATAGGGGAAAAGAAATTTGTGTCGCCTAATAGAGCAACTCTGGGTTTGATAGGTAAGATGAATTTTAATGAAAAGCTGAGTCTCAGAGGGACTATAACTTTCTTTACGCTTTATGATAACGACCGTGATGCAGCTGATGGTTACCGTGGTACTGGTCGCAATAACTCTTTATATTATTCTTTTGAAAATAAAAGTATCGAAGCTTCTGTAGGTATTGAGTATGTACCGTTTTCACTTTTAAAGAATGCCCGGAATCCAATTGATTTCTATGTACACGCTGGTTTAGGGACTGTTTATAATGACGAATTGTATTACCCGCTCTCTGCTGGTTTTGAAGATGTATTAGCAGAAAAATACGGAACCAGAACCCGAATGGTGATTCCTTTTGGGATAGGTTTCAAAACTTTTGTTGGGAGTAATTTTATGGTAGGCATAGAACTTTCTCCGCGTTATACGGTAACAGATAATCTGGACGGAAGTCATCCTGAAGATGCACGACTGGAGCCCAATCAATTACCAGATTTTTCTAATAATGACTGGTACAGCTTCGTGGGTCTTACGTTGACTTACAGGCTGGGTAAAGGTAATGACGCATTTTGTGACTGTACATTATAGTAGAATTTTACAGGTGATTTAGAATATCCCCAAAGCGCTTCGCTGTATCTTTGCACAATGCCAAGAAGTTTAGAAAGTATTTCAGATACTAAAAAAACAAACGTACGCGCCTCTTTTCAGGCGTTGCGTTTTATCCCTCGTTTTTTTAAAGAAATATGGAGTGTTAGTCCGTTGCTGTTTACCATTAATCTGATTTGCAGGCTGATTAATGCGTTTTCGCCGGTGGTTATTTTGTGGGTAGGAAAACTTATAATTGATGAGGTAATAGCCCAAGTAGCAGCTCCGCAGGCAGCCTATGGTCAGTTATGGAATTACGTCTTAATCGAATTTGCTATCACTGTTTTTGCTGATATTATAAACCGAATTATTGCAATTACAGACGGTCTTCTGGGTGATAAATACAACATCATTTCTTCAGAAACGATGATTCGTAAGACCAGTAAGATAGATATGAGTCAGCTTGAAGACTCAGAGTTTTACGATAAACTAGAGCGTGCCCGTCAACAAACTCAGGGGCGTGTTGGTTTGATGAGTATGTCTCTGGCACAAGGACAAAGTTTAATTTCTATAGGAACCTTAATAGCAGGTTTGATTTACTTTCAGCCACTGCTGATCGTATTATTGGCCTTGAGTATCATACCGCTTTTTATCAATGAGATCCGCTTCAGTGGGCAGCAATATTCGCTGTCTCGCAGTTGGACAACAGAGCGTCGGGAGCTCGATTACCTGAGGTATATAGGTGCAAATGACAAAACCGCTAAAGAGATCAAACTCTTTGGTCTTACAGACTTTATAGCCAAGCGCTTTAAAACTTTAAGTGAGCGGTATTATCACATCAATAAAAAGTTGACTGTTAAACGCAGTATTTACAGTGCTATTTTTAATGTTTTGGGTGTGATTTGTTATTATGCGGCTTATCTGGTGATAATTAAAAGTGTTTTAGATGGTGCAATCACTGTGGGTGAACTGACTTTTTTATCTGCTTCTTTTAACCGTTTGCGAAACAGTTTACAGACCTTTTTTACCAGTTTTACCAGAATTACGCAAAGTGCGTTATACCTTAAGGATTATTTTGATTTTATAGATCTGGAAATACCTGATGAAAACCGGGAATTTCTGCCACTTCCGGAAGTTATTCATACCGGTTTTGAGTTGAAAGATGTTCATTTTGCTTATCCCGGGAGCGAGCATGAAGTTTTAAAAGGTGTGAGTTTTACCTTGAAAGCCGGAGAAAAAATGGCTTTTGTAGGTCAGAATGGAGCGGGTAAAACCACCTTGATTAAACTGATGCTTCGGTTTTATGAACCTACTCAGGGAGCTATTTTACTGGATGGAATCAATATAAATGAGTACAACAAAGCTGATTTTCAGAAGATGTTTGGTGTTATTTTTCAAGATTTTTTCAGGTATGAGTTTACGCTGCGCGAAAATATTGCTGTAGGTGATATTGCTGCGGTACAAGATGATAAGCGTATTACGGATGCAGCGCAGTTGAGTTTGGCTAATGAGGTGATTGGTGACTTGCAGGAAGGCTATGAGACCCAACTGGGGAAGCGCTTTAAAAACGGACAGGAACTTTCTGGCGGACAATGGCAAAAAGTGGCTTTGGCTCGTGCCTATATGAAAGATGCAATGGTGATGGTTTTAGACGAACCTACATCTGCATTGGATGCTAAGGCGGAGTATGAGGTGTTTGAACGCTTTATAGATTTAACCAAAGGAAAAACCAGCATCATCATCTCGCACCGCTTCAGTACGGTGCGTATGGCAGACCGTATTCTGGTGCTTAAAGCCGGTAAAATACTCGAATTAGGTACACACAATGAATTGATGCAGACTCCTAAATTATATGCTGAACTTTTTGACCTGCAGGCGCAAGGTTATAAATAGTTCAAAATTGAAGTTTTAAAATAAGTCACAGCGCATTAGCACTTAGCCCTCCGTCTACAACCAGATTTTGACCGGTTATGTAAGAAGCTTTATCCATTGCTAAAAACGCAATAGTGCTCGCTAATTCTTCAGGCTGTGCAAAACGTTTAAGTGGCGTGCGCTCGATGATTTTAGCATAGCGCTCTTCCTGCTCTATAATTGGTTTTACGAGTGGCGTTTCGGTATACCAGGGAGAAACTGCGTTTACTCGTATATTTTTTTCAGCCCACTCAGAAGCTAAACTACGGGTTTGTTGTAAGAGTCCGGCTTTTGCCATCGCATAAGGAGCGCCGCTTTTTACATCCTGACTTGCAGCAACAGAAGCCACATTGATAACGGAAGCTTTACCAGATCTTTTTAGTAAAGCGAAAAATTTACGGGTCAATTCAAAAGGAGCAATAAGATTAGTACCCAGAATTTTTTGATACTCTTCCGGCTCATAGAGCACCGCTTCTTTACGAATGTTTGTCCCGGCATTGTTTACGAGAATATCTAAAGAACCGGTACGTTGAAAAACAAAATCAGTTAAATTATCTTGATCATCTTCAGAAGTCACATCACCTGCCATTCCAGAAGCTATGTAGCCTGCTTCAGCTAATTCTTGCTGAAATTCTGCAACAGCATTACCGTTACGAGCCGTGAAGATTACTTTGGCTCCCAATTTTGCAAATTCTAAAACTGTGGCTCGACCTATTCCTTTAGTCCCTCCTGTAATTAATGCTGTTTTTCCTTCTAAATTCCACATAACTTAAAAATCAATTTGCCGGCAAAACTACAAAGACTCTTTAGGCTACGGGAAGCTTTTAAGCTGAAATTATTCGATAATTGAGATTAAAAGCACTGATACGTGTCCTAAAAAACTTTTATAAAACATAAAACCCGCAGAGAAGCGGGTTTTAATTTATCTATATCTAAAAATAGGATAGATGATTTTTAAAAGTCAAAATTATCAGGATCAGGACCTATGCGTTCATGTTTGTCCAATTTATTTATGGTCTGCATATCTTCGTCACTCAGCTCAAAATCAAACACTTTAGCATTGCTGATGATGTGATCTTGTGATGTAGATTTTGGTATCGTCACCACTCCATTTTGAAGGTCCCATCGCAATATAATATGTGCTGGAGATTTATCATACTTTTCGCCCAATTTTTTGAGAGTCTCATTTTTGAAAGCTTTACCCTGCATAAGCGGAGACCAAGCTTGGTATTGAATATTATGCGTCGCACAAAAATCTTGCAAATCTTTTTGGACTAACCACGGGTGAAATTCTAATTGATCTACCATCGGATTGATTTCGGCATCTTGCATTAAATCCTTAAGTTGGTGTTCTAAAAAATTACTTACTCCAATCGCTTTAATCTTTCCGTCTTTGTAGCGTTTTTCCATCGCTCTCCACGTGTCTTTATATTTCCCTTCTACGGGCCAGTGGATGAGGTATAAATCGAGGTAGTCAGTATCTAAACGTTTCAGGGTGTTGTCAAAAGCTTTCAACGTGCTTTCATAACCTTGGTCGCTATTCCATAATTTACTGGTTAAGAATAGTTCTTCTCTAGAAATTCCACTTTCTTTGATTCCTTTTCCTACACCTTCTTCATTGTCGTACGCTTTTGCAGTGTCTATATGTCTATAACCGGCTTCAAGCGCCCATTTTACAGCATTGATAACTTCTTCACCATCTTCTGCCTTCCAGACACCTAATCCTAAGTAAGGCATTTCATGTCCGTTGGCAAGTTTCCAAGTTCCTTGAAGGTTTGTTATTGGTTTATTTAAAATTGTCGTGCTCATAGCATTTGTTTTATTTTAAAAGTAAGCATCAATGAGGGATTTAAAAAAAGCTTTAACCCTTGTTAACGTTGACTTGTTAACGTGTAGACAATAAAAAAGCCGTACTTGAATAAGTACGACTTTCAGATTGTAAATGCGGTAGTAATTAATCTACAGCATCTTCTGCAGCGTCACCAATGTCATCTGCTGCGTCTTCAATTTTATCTCCGGTAGATTCGCGACAACTTTGTAAAGTTGTACCCATTACTCCGGCTAGAAATAAAAATAAAAAAATACGTTTCATAATTAAATGTTTAAGGTTAGTAATCTTTGGTTGTTATAGTCGGCGACCTGTGGCCAATTTATAGAGAATTGCAATTACGGCAAGTACAAGCAGGATGTGAATTAAACTTCCTACAGACTCAGCGAAGCCAAAATACCCCACGAGCCAGCCAATTAATAGAATCACTACAATAAGCCAAATAATATCTCTCATAATAATAATGATATTGGTTAGTGATTTAAATGTAGTAAGATAGTCAGCAACTTGAATTTCGATTAACAGTGAATTAACGCAGTAATTAAAAGTTTTGTGGATTCTTTATGATTTCTTGAGCGCGATCTACAAGTTCTTGCAAGTCATCAGGATCTTTTTTGTCGAGAAGACTCATCATCATATTCATACGCTGGTTATTCTTAAAGTGTTCTCGCTTTTCAAACAAGAAATTCCAATATAAACTGTTGAAAGGGCACGCATTATCACCAGTTTTTTTAGAAGCAGTGTACTCGCAAGACTTACAATAATTGCTCATTTTATTGATGTAGCTTCCGCTGGAAACGTAGGGTTTTGTAGCTACAAGTCCACCATCAGCAAACTGACTCATGCCGCGAGTGTTTGTAATTTCAACCCATTCTATCGCATCAATATAAATACCCAAGTACCACTCGTCAACTTCATCAGGATGTGTTTGCGTAAGTAACGCATAATTCCCGGTAATCATCAACCGTTGAATGTGGTGCGCGTACGCGTGATTCAGACTTTGTTTAATTGCGTGATGCAAGCAGTTCATTTTTGTTTCTGCCGTCCAGTAAAAATCAGGTAGCTTATTGTGGTTTTCTAATGTATTGGTAGTTCGGTATTCCGGCATTTTCATCCAGTAGATTCCGCGCATATATTCTCGCCATCCCAGTATTTGACGCACAAAACCTTCAATCTGACTGATGTCTATTTGATTTCTATTTTCACGCCAATAGTCAATTACCTTTTCAATGACTTCCAACGGATGCAACATTTTACTGTTCATCGCAAAACTCAATCTACTGTGAAATAAATAAACCTGATCAGGGTCCATCGCGTCTTGATAATCGCCAAAATGAACTAACAGATTTTCACAGAAATAGTTGAGTACACTCAAAGAGTCTGCACGCGAAGTAGGCCAGTTGAATGAAGTTTCATCAACCATCCCTATCGTTTTTATACCTGCCTCATTAATGCATTTTAGCGTTTGCGAAACATCTTTTCTAAATCCGCGCTCGTGAGGAATCTCTGGTTTACCACTCCATTTTTTACGATTGCTTTGGTCAAAGTTCCACTTACCACCTTCAGGATCTTTGTCGGTTAGCATCATCATGTTGTATTTCTTGCGCATATCGCGGTAGAAATATTCCATGGTAAACGTTTTCTTTCCTTTAAAAAAGTCTTCCAGATCGGTTCGGCTGGTTAGGAAATGCTGCGTGTCATAAGCTTCTGTATCAAGTGTTACTGTATCGCAAAATTGTTTGAGTTGTTGATCTAAGCGGTATTCATCAGGGAGCTGATATTCAAATTTCTCAACTTGATGGGCTTTGATTAATTGATTCAGGTTTTTAGATAATTCCTGTTTATTATCAGGGTGGTTTAAATCATAATAAATAACAAAGTGGCCCCGCTCTTCTAACCAGTCTGCAAAGTTGCGCATAGCTTCAAAAAAACCGATTACCTTCTGAATATGCTGCACCACATAATCCGTTTCCTGACGCATTTCTGCCATAAAATAAATCACATCTTTGTCATTCTCATCAAACCAAGAGTGTTTATGATTGAGTTGATCGCCAAGAATTAAACGGAGCTTTTTCACAAATAGTTTTTTAATCAAACAAAGACTTTTGAAGCCAGGTTCTGCGGTATTTCCCATCACCATCGTAGCGCTCTGCCTGACTTTTTATATTGAATTTTCGATCCCGAGGATCATTCCCCACACCACTATTATACATCCAATTGCCGTAATTGCTGTGTACATCATAATCTATGAGCATACTCTCAAAATAGGCAGCGCCAATGCGCCAATCTTGTTGCATTTCTTTAGACCAAAAGCTCGCAACATTTTGTCTGCCGCGGTTGCTCATCCATCCGGTAGCTGCGATTTCTTGCATATTCGCATTTACAAAATCATATTTGGTAGTACCGCTTATCCAGGCATCACGGGTTTCTTTACCCTGATTCCAGTCGTATTTTTTGTCAAGAATTCCTCCTAAGTAAAAGATTTTATCACCGTGTTTTAGGGAAATATATTTAAAGTAATCACGCCAGAAAAGTTCAAAAATCAACCAATAGGTACTTTCGTTTTTCACTTGATTTTTTTCAAATTCTTTTACCAACCAATAGACCGTACGGGGAGATAAACTCCCGTTTGCGAGCCAAGCCGAAAGTTTAGAGCTGTAGTCGTTGCCCAGAAGTCCGTTACGAGTTTTTTTATAAACCTGTAGTTTTTTAGTTTCCCAGAAATAAGATCGAATTCTAAGCAATGCTTGATTTTCTCCTCCTTTAAAAGGAAATGCTGAACGATTATCTCGCTTAAAATCTTTAAGTCGTAGATCGGTAAGTGTTGGGATTGTAGTCTGTGTATCTAGAAGATTTTCTTCGGAAAGTTTTCTGGGTTTTACCAGACCTCTAATGCTTGCTTGTTTCTCACATTTTTTACGCCACTGCGTAAAAACCTGTGGAATATCTGCAAAACGATCATACGGAAGATCTTCAGGATGAATTAGGAATTGATCAAAAGTCTCTATGAATTCAGTCCCCGGCTTTGAATGTTTTTTGATAGAATCTGAAACTTTTCTCTCTTCATACGTCCATTCTTTTTGAAGAAATACTTTATTGATATTGTAATCGCTTATAAGTTGTGGGAGTATTTCTTCCGGCTGTTTGCAAAACACAAAAAGCGGAATGTTGAATTCCGCAAGGTTATTTTTTAATTCTTGTATGGTTTCAATTAGAAATTGCGCTCTAAATCGCTCAGTTTTTTTAAATCCAAAACGGTCTTTTTTAAATTGCTTGGGGTCAAAGCAGTATACTGCGACTACGCTTTCAGCATCTGTTAATGCCCGATTTAAGCTATGATTATCTTGTGTTCTCAGATCATTTCTAAACCAAACTAAATTCATTTATAGAGTCTTTTTATTACGCCGGCAACGTTCGCTACAGTATTTTACATCTTGCCAATTCTTTTCCCATTTCTTGCGCCAGGAAAAAGGCTTGCCGCATGTTACACATATTTTTTCAGGAAGATTTACTTTTTTATGAGCCAAGATCTCTAAATGAATGTATAGCCTCATCGGGTTTTGCATACGTAAAACGATTCAAAATTTGTGGTAAAGCATAGCCGTCAAGACCGTCAATACAAACCGTCTGAGCACGCTCAAGATTGAGCCAGCCATCTTCAGCCTGAATGTGGTCATCAACATATATATGTTTGATCTTACCTATTATAAAATGACAATCATTTTCTTTGATAAAATATTCATTAACAAATTCGCACCCCATTTTTATACGGCTTTGTTTTACATAAGGAGCTTTAAAATCGTCTAAAAATTCTTTAGAAAGTAACGTTTTATCAAATTCTGAAACGTTTCCTTCGTATTTAGCTGAAGTTTTATGCGCTTCTTTAATAAAATTTTGATTCACGTGGTTTACCGTAAAAACACCAGATTTAAGCAAGTTGTCATAAGTATTGCGCTCAACAGAAGTAGGGCGTAATACAAAACCCAATAGGGGAGGATTGCTGCCTAAATGCGTTACAGAACTAAAAATAGCCACATTGCTAATGCCGTCTTCAGAGACCGTGCCTAACAAATTTGCAGATTTAAATCCCGTGCAGCTGTTGATAAAGTGCGCGCGATATCTTGAGGGCAATTCTTCTATTTCCTTATCAGTATAATGTCTCATAAAAAAGGGTAAGTATAAACTTACCCTCAATTTATTGCTTGTTTAATCAGTAGGCTGTTAAGATTAAACAAAATAACAAAATTTTAGCCTATTAAGCTTCTTGCTTTTCTTCCTGATAGGTAGGGTAATCGGTGTATCCCTTTTCTCCTTGAGAATAAAACGTATCCTCGTCCCATTCTGCTGTAGGAGCGTTAATAGCAAAGCGTTCTGCAAGATCTGGATTGGAGATGTATAACTTTCCGAAAGCTACAAGATCAGCATCACCAGCTTCAATAACAGCATTAGCGGTCTCTTGAGTAAATCCGGTGTTGATCATCAAATTACCCTTGTATTTAGGGCGGTATCTTTTTGCGATTTCAGTTTCGAGAAAATCAATTTCGCTCACATCGGTAAATGGTTCTGAAAGGTGTAAGTACGCCAAATCATAATTATTAAGACGCTCGATAATATGGTCAAAAGTAGGTATGGTTTCTTCTGTAGCTTGAATCCCAAAGACATCATTTAAGGATGGATTTAGACGAATTCCAATTTTGTTTTCAGGGATTACTTCTTTCACCTTATCTAAGGTTTCAAAGAAAAAGCGAACACGGTTTTCAATACTTCCACCATACTCATCTGTACGCACATTAGCATTTTTATTAAAAAACTGATGAAATAAATATCCATTAGAACTGTGGATTTCTACGCCATCAAAACCTGCTTCAACTGCATTTTTTGTAGCGTTTACAAATTCTTGCTGAGTTTCTTCAATCTCTTGAAGTGTCATTGCTTTAGGTTCTACAGTTTCTTTAAAGCCTTTTGTTGTAAATGATTTTGAGTTCGGATTTACCGCACTTGGTGCTAATGGCTTTTTCCCGTTATGAAAATCAGGATGCGACATACGCCCCACGTGCCACAGTTGTATAAATATTTTTCCGTTTTCTTTGTGAACCGCATCAACTACTTTTTTCCAGCCTTCAACTTGAGCTTTAGAGTGAATACCCGCGGTGTGAATATATCCCACTGCACGCTTAGAAACCTGTGAGCCTTCAGTAATAATCAGTCCGGCTCCGGCACGCTGAGTATAATATGCTACATGCATTTCAGTAGGAGCATTTTCAGAATTTTCGGCACGGCTTCTGGTCATAGGAGCCATAACGAGACGATTTTTTAATGTGATATCTCCTAGCTTAAAGGATTGCAATAATGCCTGATTGGTTTTCATAATAGTTTTCTTTTTCAATTTTTATAAAACTAGACATCAAAATATAGACTATGCTTGATGTAAGTTAAGATTCCTTATTTTGTCTTTGAAAATACTTCAGCCTAACGCAATTAGGTGTTAAACGTTTGGTAAAATGGGATTATACGAATATTTTGAAACGAATAAACAGGCCTGGAATCAAAAGGTTCAACCGCATCTTACGAGTGATTTCTACAATGTGGAAGCCTTTAAAAAAGGAGAAAGCAGTCTAAATGCTTATGAACTGAATGCCCTGCCTGATGTTGAGGGGAAATCCTTATTGCATTTGCAATGTCACTTTGGTCAAGATACTTTGAGTTGGAGCAGGAGAGGAGCCCTATGTACCGGTATTGATAGTTCTGATGTGGCTATTGAAACCGCAAAGAAGTTAAATACAGAACTGAATCTCAACGCTCAATTTATTTGCGGAAATGTTTTAGATACTGCAGAATTGGTCACTCAGACATATGACATTGTTTTTACAAGTTATGGAGTATTGGGATGGTTGCCAGATCTGAAACCTTGGGCTAAAATGATTAAAACCTGTTTGAAACCCGGAGGCATATTTTATATTGTAGAATTTCATCCGATAGTATGGATGTGGGACTATCAGAAAAATCCGCCTGAAATGAGATACGGTTATATGCAAGACGAACTTATATATGAGGAAAATACCGGAACGTATGCTGATAAAGATGCAGCTATAACTACAAAAGAGTATACTTGGAATCACGGTTTGGGAGCTGTGGTTTCAGCGTTAGCTGAAGCAGGTTTGAGGATTGAGTATTTAAAGGAAAACGATGCATCTCCTTATAATATCTTACCAAATCTGCAAAAGACTGAAACGGGTTATGAATTGCAAAACAAATTATATCCCTTAATTTTCGAATTGAAAGCAACAGCGCCTTAATCGTCTAAATTTTCACGCATTTCACGTTGCCTCATCGGCATTTGATCTATTGTTTCATAAATAAACTGAGGCTCAACTGTAAATTGTTTTTGAAGTTTTACCAGGCCATCTTTCCCTATCAAGGTTACTCCATTAAAAGTTTGTGGAATCTGATATTTTTTGCGAAGTGGAGCGATGTGATAGTGATGAATCGCCTTTAATTCTTTGTCGTAAATGCGTCCTTTTGCTAAAACAAAAAGGACGATGTTACGATCCTCTAATTTTTTATGAGAACTTTTAAATGCCTCCCACTGGGCACTAAACGTCTCGCTCTCTAGATTCCCGGTTGAAAATACGAGAATACGGTTACGCCATTTGTATTTTGAAAAATCTTCTTGAGCGGTTGAAGATAGGGCAAATAAAAACAGAGCTAAATTAGTGATGGTTCTCATTAGTGGGCGTTGTCTTTTAAAAGTTCTGGGAATTGTTTTTTAAATCTATTGAGTCTGGGGATTGATACTCCTTGTATATAAGGATCTTTTGGATTGTTTCGCTCATAATTCTGATGGTAACCTTCCGCTTGCCAGAATTTTTGAAATGGTAAAACCTGCGTTACAATTTGATCATCATAAACTGTTTCATTGAGTTCAGCTATAATATCTTCTATAATTTTTTTCTGATCGCTATTTTGATAAAAAGCGATAGAACGATATTGGCGACCGCGATCCGGACCTTGTCGGTTTAGTGTTGTTGGATCCTGAGAGCCAAAAAATACCAAAACCAAATTTCGAAAGCTAATGACTTTAGGATCGTAAAATACCGCTACAGCTTCAGCATGATTGGTTTTACCATAACTGACTTGTTTGTACGTCGGGTTTTTTATGGTGCCTCCAGAATAACCGCTTACGGCTTCTTTAACGCCTTTTACGCTTTCAAACACAGCTTCTACACACCAGAAGCAACCACTGGCAAAATAAGCCCTTTCGTACCCATCAACAGCTTCAGTTTGCACGGGGTCTAACTGAGCCATTTTTTGATCTTCAGCAGAAGGGCCGGTATTTTTACAACTCATGGTTGTAAAAAAAGTAAGTATAAGTAGGGAGCACAGTCTCATAAAGTTGAGTTTAATACTAAATATAGAAGAATCAATTATGCAGCCTTGCTAATACCCTGTTAAACTCTAAAAATGTGTCATAAAAAAAGCTCCGTTAAAACAGAGCTTTTAAATATCGAAAAAAAAAGATTTTCTTAGATCTTAGAGAAAATCGATTCCATTTTTTGTTGTTCTTCTTTAGCCAATTCTTCATCAACTAAAATACGACCACTGTGCTCATCTGTGATGATCTTTTTACGACCAGCAATCTCGACCTGAATCTGTGGTGGGATTGTGAAGAAAGAACCTCCGGAAGCTCCACGTTCTATAGCAACAACAGCAAGACCGTTACGCACGTTAGAACGAATACGCTTATATGCTTTAACAAGACGCTCGTCAATTTGATCTTCATAGCTTTCACCTTTTGCAAGAAGCGCTTGTTCTTCTTTTTCAGTTTCAGCTAAGATCTCGTCAAGTTCTTCTTTTTTGTGCTTTAAGTGCTTCTTACGCTCTTCAACACGTTCTTTGGTAGTATCGATTACTTCGTTTTTCTGCTCTATTTGAGCACGAAATTCTCTGATGTTCTTTTCAGCAAGTTGAATTTCTAATTCCTGAAATTCGATTTCTTTACTTAGTGAGTTGTATTCTCTGTTGTTACGCACATTTTTTTGCTGCTCAGTATATTTCTTGATAGCGGCTTTTGCGTCTTCAATAAGAATTTTCTTAGCTTTTATTTGATCGTCGATCAAGCTAAGCTCACCTCCTAATTTTTCAAGTCGGGTATTTAATCCTGCAACTTCATCTTCAAGATCTTCTACTTCTAAAGGAAGCTCACCACGCACGTTGCGTATGGTATCAACACGAGAGTGTATCAGCTGCAAATCATATAATGCTCTGAGTTTCTCTTCTACAGTTGCTTCGGTCTTTTTTGCCATATTATAAATACTTAATAGGATTGGTGTTTTCGTCTGATAAAACGACTGCAAAATTAGTAAATTTTTTCGTAAGAAAGTCGGTCAAAATATTTTTTGTGAATTGCTCGCTCTCATAGTGACCAATATCTGCAAGAATCAGTTGACGTTCAGCTTGATAAAACTGATGGTATTTAAGGTCTGCCGTAATAAAAGCATCGGCACCTGCTTTAAGTGCGGCGTTAATCGCAAAACTTCCGCTTCCGCCTAAAACAGCAACTTTTTTAATAGGTTTATTGCAAAATGGAGAATGCCTAATTCCTTCAGCGTTAAAAGCTTTCTTAACCATTTTAAGGAATGCTACTTCTTCAAGTGGAGTCGTTAATGCTCCAATCATTCCCATACCAATGTTTTGATTCTGATTGTCAAGGGTTGTAATCTCATAAGCGACTTCTTCATAAGAATGGGTATTGAAAAGTGCTTTTAAAACGGCCGATTCTAGTCGAGCTTCAAAAGTAATATTGAGCTGAACTTCTTTTTCTATTTGTAATTCCAGGCGATTGCCAATTGTAGGGTTGCTGTCTTCATTGCCCATAAAAGTTCCTTTGCCTTTAGTGCTAAAACTGCATTGCTCATAATTACCTATGTTTCCTGCGCCTGCTTTAAATAGAGACTCTCTTACAGCGATGACTTCGTTTTTAGGAACATAAGTGGTCAGCTTCTTTATAACGCCTTTACGTGGGATTAAAACCTTTCTATTCTCTAGCTTTAATGCATCGCACATACCTTTGCTTACACCGTGCGGCATATTGTCTAAAGCAGTGTGAATAGCATAAATCGCGATATCGTTCTTAATCGCTTTTAGAATGACCCGCTCCACATAATTTTTACCCGTAATTTTTTTAAGTCCGCTAAAAATAATGGGATGAAAACTTACGATAAGGTTGCAGTTATTTGCAATCGCTTCATCAACTGTATTTTCTAGCGTGTCAAGCGCTACCAAAACACCGGTAACTTCCGTGTTTTTGTTGCCTAGAAGTAAGCCTACGTTATCAAAATCTTCTGCATAAGTCAATGGTGCAAATTCTTCAAGTGCCGAAGCAATATCGTTAACTGTCATAAACCAATTAGTTTTAAAGTTGCAAAGTTAAATAAAGCGCAAAGGGAAACTAGCTTGTTTTGATAAGTTAATATTTTATTGGCGCCGCCAAAGGGTTTAATAGCCCATGGCTTGTCTCAAAATTGAAAATTTGTTTCTAACGAATGCTTTGTGGGCTTGCCCCGAGGTAGTCTTCTTATAAGGCAAAGCCGAAAGTAATCTGTGTCGATGATTTGGTTCAAAAACTGAAATTTATCAGTATGGATCTTTAGTCTAAAAAATTATACCTTCGGTGCTGTGAAACAATTGCGTAAAATTCTCTGGCCATTTTCTGTTCCGTATGACGGTGTCACACGCCTGCGTAATTATTTTTTTGATACGAATATTTTTGATTCTCAGGAATATGACTTCCCACTAATAGGAATAGGAAATCTTTCTGTAGGAGGAACCGGAAAATCTCCAATGACTGAGTATGTTTTGAAGCTATTAAAAGATACGCATAAACTTGCGACTTTAAGCAGAGGTTACGGAAGAAGCACCAAAGGATATTATGATGTAAAACCAGATTCTTTAGCTTCTGAAGTGGGAGATGAACCGCTGCAATTTGCCCGAAAGTTTAAAGATGTTCAAGTGGCAGTTTGTGAAAGTAGGGTGGAGGGTGTGTCGATTTTACGTAAGAAAAGCATTCAGCCTGAGGTGGTTGTTTTGGACGACGTTTTTCAACATAGAAAGGTGTCACCCGGATTGTTGATCATGCTTACGGCTTATAATGATCTTTTTTATAAAGACCTGATTTTACCTGCCGGAAACTTGCGCGAATCGAGGGGCGGTGCAGAGCGGGCAGATATTATCGTAGTTACTAAATGCCCTGAAAATTTAAGCGTTGATCAGCAAAAGCAGATTGAACAGAAAATTAAAACGTATTCTGATGCTCCGGTGTTTTTTGCGGCGATAGCGTATGGTTCTTTACAAGGAGAATCAGGAGCGGTAACATTTAATTCATTAATTAAAGAAGAGGTAGCTGTTGTTACCGGAATAGCAAAACCCAAACCATTTTTAGATTATTTGAACCAGAAAGGGGTGAGGTATAAACATTTTGAATTCGGTGATCATCATAATTTTGCGGATGCTGAATTAGCAGATCTTGATCGTCAGAAAATCATAATCACTACCGAAAAAGATTATGTGCGTCTCCGTGGGAAATTGAAAAAGGCAGCATTATATTATATTCCAATTTGTTTTAAGCTGCTCAATAAGCAAACTGATTTTGATAACCGAATCAAAGGCTTTGTGAAGTCTAAAGAGGCTTAAAGAATGACGTTTTTACGCTTAAGAGCGTTGTGTATCTTGAAGAAGAACTCTTCAACCTTATACGGTTTTGGGATAATGTCATTGAAACCGGCCAGATAAAAATCATCTATATTTTCATCAATAGTAACCGCTGTTAGCGCGAGAATGGGCACATCTTTATTGAATTCTCTAATCTTTTGAGTCGCTTCAATACCGCTTATTCCCGGCATGTGAATATCCATTAGTACCAAATCAAAATTATCAAAACGAACTTTTTCTATTGCGATCTCCCCATTGTCTGCTACTTCGCATTCCATCTCGTTTTTCTCAAGAATTTTACGTGTAATCATCTGGTTGATCTTGTTGTCTTCAACGACCAAGAGTTTTCTGCCTTTTAAGGCTTCGTAATCAATTTCGTACACGCGTTCTTCGGGTTCGTTATTTTTAGATTTTGCCAATCCGTATTTAATATCAAAAAAGAATTTAGAGCCCTTTCCTAAGGTGCTTTCCAGTTCAATATTACTTTTCTGTAGCGTAAGAAGACGTTTAACAATAGACAATCCCAGGCCGGTACCCCCAAATTTTCTATTGATTTGTACAGAGCCTTGAGTAAAATTCTGAAAGATGTCTTTTTGTTTCTTTTTACTGATTCCTTCACCGGTATCTTCAACTTCAAAATGCAGGTAGGTTTGGGTTTCGTTGTGACTTAATTGTTTGATTCTTATGAATATATCGCCGTCGCGTGTAAACTTATTTCCGTTCCCGATGAGGTTTATAAGAATTTGAGAAATCATTAGCGGATCTCCAATGATCTGCTCGGGTATTTCATTATCGTATTCCAGATTCAGTTTATTGCCTTTTTCTTGCGCAGAGCGTTCTAAGGCAAAAAGTACATCATCTACTCGCTTGCGCAGGTTGAAGGTAGCCTGTTCGACTTCAACCTTATCAGCCTCAAGTTTATTGAGGTCCAAAATATTGTTAATGAGTGAGAGTAAATATTCTCCGGAAAATTTAAGAGAGTCGAGGTGTTTCTTTTGCTCTTCAGTAGGATTTTCACTCAGTAATAAGTGTGTAAGTCCGGTAACGGCATACATAGGAGTACGTAGTTCGTGCGTGATGGTAGACAAAAATTGAGCTTTTACAATGGAAGCCTTTTCAGCATTTTCTTTAGCAATTACAAGCTCAGCATTTTTAGCTTGAAGTAGCTCATTTGCTTTTGCTCTAAGATTGTTGTTTTTATAAAGCGAAAGCGCTAATAAACACAGAATGGTAAAAAGCGCAATGATAAGAACTGTTGTTATCTTGTTGGCTTGCACGCGTTTGCCGGGATCAAAATCTTCAGGATTTATACTTGAAAGTAACGCGTTTTTAATCGCAGTTTCTCTGACTTCAGAGTTGAGGTCACCAAAATAGGTTTGTTTTTTTTGATTGTAAAGAGCCAGGTTAACATATGCTTTTTCATAATCCTGAATCTTATTGTAAATCTTGCTAAGAAGAGCAAGCGCATCCACTTCAATTTGTGGAAAGTTTTTGCTAAGACTTATATCGTATGCTCGGTTTGCAAACTCTAAGCTTTTTGTAAACTGGTTGAGGTTATAATTTACCCGACCTTCCTGCAGGTTTACCCGACCTAGTAAATAGTGATTTTTAACCTTTACTTTCTGAAGAATAGAAAGCGCTTCTTGATATTTAAGTAATGCTTCCTGATTGTTTTTTAGCTCCTGTAAAATGTTTCCTTCATAGAGGTATGCTGTTGCGAGTAGGGTTCTAGAGTCGTCATCCCGCGAATTGGAAAATATAAGTTCTGCATTTTCTAGAAAGGGTAGTGCTTTTGCGCTATTTCCTGTTTTTATGAGAATCTGACTATAAATTAAATAGTCTTGACCAAGGTTGTTGAGATCCTGAAGTTCTTGATGAAGTTTTATTGCGTTAAGAATGTAGTTTGCTGCAAATTCGGTTTCACCACGTTCAAAATAGATCTTTCCCAGAAGTTGGTTACTAATAGCGACACTACTGCTGTTTTTTGATTTTTTAGATAAAGATTCAGCTTCTTTAAATTTAACAACCGCTTCATCAAAGTTTGCCTGATCCATTGCCATAGCACCCTTTAAGAGCAATGAATCAATTTTTATATTTTGCGCATTTTCAGTGCTGCTTGATTTCTGACTGAAACCAAGGACTGAGAAAAAAAGCAAAAAAGCGACAAGTAGTTTTCTGTCGAGCGGCATTATTGTTTTCATTGAGTTACTAATATAGCCACTTTGCAGAAATAACGGTAAAAAACTGTTGAAATATTTAAGATAATTTTAGAATAAGATCAATAAGTCTTGATGCGTATCCGGTCTCATTATCATACCATCCTATGAGTTTCACCAAGTTACCTATCACCGAAGTCATCTGACCATCAACGATACACGAGTGTTCATTTCCTATAATATCTATAGAGACTAAAGGAACAGTGGTGTATTGAAGAATTCCTTTTAAAGATCCTTCTGCAGCTTTTCGAAATGCATTGTTGATTTCTTCAATTGTGGTTTCTCGTTCTACGTTGAGTGTTACGTCTGTCAGGGAGCCGTTAGCAACCGGTACGCGTATGCCACAACCTCCTATAACATCACCGAGATCTGGAAATATTTTAGTCAAGGCTTTTGCTGCTCCTGTTGTTGTAGGTATGATAGATTGACCTGCAGCCCGAGCTCTTCTTAAATCAGGATGCGGTTGATCGTGCAAGCTTTGGTCGGTCGTATACGAATGTACTGTAGTTATGTAAGCTTGTTTGATTCCACAGAGATCTTTGACGACTTTAATCATTGGAGCTGCATTGTTTGTAGTGCAACTTGCATTAGAAATAATTTGCTCATCACCGGTTATCAAATTCTCATTAACACCAAGAACAATAGTTTTAATGCTGTCATCTGCAGGCGGAACACTCAAAATAACTTTAGGTGCACCTGCAGTTAGATGCCCTTTTAGAGAATCATAGGTCTTAAATTTCCCAGTAGCTTCTACTACAAAATCTAACTTGTGGTCACTCCACGGAATATTTTGAGGTTCGTTTTGTTGATATAATTTTATACGACTATTGTTTACAGTTAAAAAGCCTTCGATAAAATTTATATCAGCATTGAAAATACCGTGAATGCTGTCGTATTTTAGAAGATGGGCAAGTGTAGCGCCATCTGCTTTGTCGTTAACGGCTACAACTTCAATAGCCGGATGCTCATTCAAAAGACGAAAAAGTCTTCTGCCTATGCGTCCAAAACCGTTTATACCGATTTTGATTTTAGCCATTTAATTAAGTGCTAGTTGATGTGTCTCTGAGCCTTGTATGAAGAACGTACCAGCGCGCTACTCTCAACGTGACGGAAGCCCATTTCTAAACCTAAGACTTCATATTTTTTAAACTGATCCGGTGTGATAAACTGCTTAACTTCTAAGTGTTTTTTAGAAGGTTGTAAATATTGACCAATGGTTACAACATCTACATCAGCGTCTCTCAAGTCACGCATAGTTTGAAGAACTTCTTCTTCAGTTTCCCCAAGACCTAACATAATTCCAGATTTTGTTCTTCTGATGCCTTGTTGTTTCAAGTATTTTAAAACACCTAAACTGCGTTCATATTGTGCTTGAATACGCACTTCGCGTGTAAGACGTTTAACGGTTTCCATATTATGAGAAACCACTTCAGGAGAAACCTCAACGATGCGGTCTATATTGCGTTCATTTCCTTGAAAATCTGGAATAAGCGTTTCAAGTGTAGTTTCAGGATTCATACGTCTGATGGCCTTTACCGTTTCAGCCCACATAATAGAACCCATATCTTTAAGATCATCACGATCTACCGACGTAACTACAGCGTGCTTTATACCCATTAATTTAATAGAACGCGCCACTTTCTCAGGTTCTTCCCAATCCAGAGTATCCGGTCTTCCGGTTTTTACTCCACAAAAACCACAAGAACGGGTGCAAACATTTCCCAGAATCATAAATGTAGCCGTACCCTCACTCCAGCATTCTCCCATATTTGGGCAACTTCCTGAAGTACAAATAGTATGTAAGTCGTACTTATCTACGAGACTTCTTAATTCAGTATACTTTTTTCCTGTGGGTAATTTGACCCGTAACCATTTTGGTTTTGGGGTGCGAACAGGAGCTATAGTGGTTTCGGTATTCATTCCAATTTTTTTGCGGTGTAAAGATACAAACTGTATGGCAAATAGCATCTGTAATCTAAACGAGTAAACGTGTTCTTTAATTGAGTCGTAAGAGCTTGAAAAGCTTACTCGATAATCGAGATTTAAACCTGCCTACCAAAGGTTGGTGCTGCGAAGTTTACCTCGAAGTCAAAGGTTGTTTCCTTCTAATCCGTTGCGGACCTGCCTTTGTCAGACTGATAGGCTTGATACAAGCTTGGTTGCTTTCTGAAGCTGTTAACATATTTATGTTGTTATCGTTAAAAATATAGTAATTAGGATTTTATTGGGATAAAGCACTTGATTATCAGCATAATTTTACACCAGTTAATAATTAAAAATACACGATGATGAAACGATTTACGCTTCCTTTTTTGATACTAGCAGTTGTAGCAGGAATATATGGTTTTGGAGGTTTTGATCTTTGGGCAACCGAAGCAGCACGCATTGTATTTCTTATAGCTGCAGACCTTTTTGTAGTTTCATTGTTTGCTAACTTCTTATTTAAGAAAAATCCTAAACAAGTTGCTCAACGCGTAGAATCCTAAAAATTTATACGCTTTCACCCTTATATTTAAAACTGCTTTAATACAAAGCAGTTTTTTTATTGCCTAAATTGTAGCACAATTATTGTTGTATTTTTTATAAAGACCTATGCGAAAAGTTTTATTCTTTGTTTTATTGCTTACTTCTTCAATGGTATTATGCCAAGAAACTTTACTTAGAGGATTAGTCACAGAAACTAAAGTGGCGAGCGATACGCTTGATATTTCCTATTCGATTTTTTTACCAAAAAGTTACGAGATAGACAAACCGGCAAAGGTTTTGTTTGTTTTTGATCCAGAAGGAGAGGGCACCCGCGCAGCACGTCTTTTTGCATCAAGTATAGATGGTCAGAACTTTGTGATTGCTGCTAATAATAAACCTTTATTTAACGATATAGATAGTCTTGATGTTAATGCAAATACGGCTGTGCAGATTATGCGGGATGTTTTTTTGAAAGTGGCTATAAATAAAAATGAGGTCTATATGGCTGGATTAAAAAGTGGGGCTCAGGTAGCAAGTGCTGTTTCTTACATAATTACCGGTTCTACAAACTTACTTCTTATAGACGATGTGTTTTATGCCAATCAGTATTTACAGCGTTCTAAAAGAAATAGGGTTATGGGGGTCATAGGTGAAGGTTCAGCAAATTACTATCAGATGGCAGACTATTTTAGTATGATGCGCACTTTTGATAGTGATAATACTTTATATGAATACAGCAATACTAATGTTTGGCCTAGTGCGGCTTTTTTGGGAACACTAATCAATAGGCTTTCGCATCTCAATTTAGAACGCCTTAATATAGAAGTATCTGACACAACCTGGCAAAAACAGGCTAAGTTTGATTTAAATACCGTAGAAAATTTAATTGCACAAGAAGAATACCTTACCGCTTATGATCTGGTAACTGATTTAAAAAGTGATTATAGGGGAAATGTAGATTTAGATCCTATAAGAGATGTGCAGCGTTCATTAAGACGTTCAGATAGCTATACGTTAGCAAAGCGTAAACGTAAAGGAGGTAAACTTGAAGAGACGCTTTTATTAGATGATATCTCCTACTTTTTAGAGGAAGATATAGCACTGGCTAATTTCGATAATCTAGGATATTGGGATAGTAGAATAAATGATTTTAAATTAGCGGCTAAAGATTCGCTGAAACCTAAAGAGCAAAACGTCGCAAAACGTATGCTTGGTTACATAGACTATACGTTAAAAGACTTTCTTACTTTAAATAGGGTTGGTCTTATAGATCAGCGTATTTTTTCTAATGTGCTTATCACTATGCTACAGCCCGACGACTACCAGTCTTATATAGACATTATAAATCTTTCAGCTCAAGATGAAGATTACAATACGGCTTATTTTTATCTGGAAGAATTACTAAAGCAAGGGTATACTTCTTACGATACACTTTATGAAATACCCAATACCGAGTTGCTAAAAATAAAGCCGGTTTACAACGAACTTATAAAAAACTATTTAGGTAAGTCTAAATTTTAAGTTTCAGACTTTTCTTTTTTACATAGAGTAGCAATAGAATTCCTGCTAAACTTATTGCTGCCATAACCAGCCAGGTTTTGTTATAACCAAATGCATTAACGAGTTGCATCCCGCTGTTATGACCAAAGATATGAGCCAGTGAAAATGACATGCTGTACAATCCCATATAAGCACCTTGTCTTCCTAGTTTAGCCCGGCGTAGCGCAAAAGCATTTCCAAAAGGAAAAGCAATCATTTCACCCAGCGTAACAACAATCATCCCGATTACTAAAAAGCCATTCCAGCCCATCAGGTAGAAAAATCCAAAACTCAATCCTGTAAGTATAAAGCCGCTAATAACATTAGCTATTTGATTCCATCCTTTACGCTCCATAAAAGCGATGAGTGGCATTTCAAAAACAAAAATCAATAAACCGTTAAGCCCTAATAAAAGCCCGATTTGAGATTCGGTTAAAAAACGAACTTCTTTATAGAATACAGGTACCGTTGAGAAATACTGCACAAAAACAACTCCAAAGAGGGCTAAAGCAATTAGAAAAAGCATGTAAAGTTGGTCTTTATACGGTGATAACGGATTTTCGATACGTTCTTCTTGATCGGTTACTTTTGCTTTCTTTGGATTTAGCGTTTGTATTAAAAGAATTCCGGCTAAAATGCACGTGATTCCATCTGCCCAAAAAAGACCATAATAACCGATGCTGGCTATGATAATTCCGCCTAAAGCAGGACCTGCAGAAAATCCCAGATTTATTGCTAAGCGGATTAAAGTTAGTGAACGGGTCTTGTTTTCTGGTTTGCTGTAAGCGCTTAGGGCTACAAAAAAAGCAGGTCTAGACATATCTGCAACGGCAATCAATGCAAAAAAGCCTAAGCATACCGCCCAGAAACTACTTATAAATTGAAGTCCTAAAAACCCGATGCCAGTAGCAAGCAGACTTATTAAAATAGTTTTGTAATATCCTAACTTATCTGAAAGTATACCGCCTAGCCAAGAACCGAACAAAGAACCAAAGCCAAAACAGGTCATAACCCAACCTACATTGCTCAAGCTAAAACCCAAATCATCTCTTAGATATAGTGATAAAAAAGGAATTACCATAGCGCCGGCTCTGTTGACTAAGGTAATTAAGGCAAGCCACCAGACTTCTCTTGATAATCCTTTAAAAGTATCTAGGTAGGTATGTACTAGTTTTTTCATTGATGTATAAGCATAAAAAAAAGTCTGGCGATTTACCAGACTTTTTGCGTTTTTAAAAATAAAGACTCTTACGAGTTATAACACAACAAGTCGGGTGGGGTCTTATAGACCTTCAGCGAGCGATATGATGTATTACTGATTTTCATTGTATTTCTTTCTTAGGTTAAAACTACTATAAAACTTTTGAAGCGAGCTTTTAGTTATTTAAAAAGTTTAAAATAATTTAAAGATTTTCGAGATTCATCTGTTCTACGTGTACGGGTAAGTATAATTCTGTAACCCATTCTGCAGGATTGGGATTATCTTTAGGGCCTACCACATAGATTTCAAAAGGATTGCTGTTTTCTGCCGGTTGATAATTGTTTGAGGCCATATATGCTTCGGCTTTTTTCCAGGCAGCTTCCAGATTTTTTAAATCTCCGGTGAGTGTGGTTTTTACAGCTGTATATGAAGGCATAAATCCACATAAAATAGAACTGTCTTCCGGTACAACGATACGTGAGGTTGTGGGTATTCCGCTAGAAATAATCGCACTATTATTAGCTTTGTCTTTAGAATTGTAAATACTCAAAGGTTTTCCTGAAATGCTAATGTTATTACCTTCCATAAAGCGTTTAACCTGTGGAATTAGTTCTTTTACTTTATTTTCTGCAGATTCAAGAGATGTTGAGGTAGTAGTATACATATAAAACCCACCGCTATATTGCGTGATTTTTACATCGCTTATCGAGAAAACTTCCATATCCTCAATAACATTTATTGATAGGTTGTTTAAACCTTTATCGTACATCGTCTGCATTTCGGCATCAAAGTCAAAGCTGGTCAAGGTAAAATAGGCTTTATCCATTAATGGGTGTTCACCGCGCATTCCCCAAGTAACTTTTGTTCCTCCTTCAACTTCTTCAAACTGCCAGTATACATTTGCGGTGCGCTCGCCAGCGGGAGTAATAAACGTTATATCCTGCTCAATGCGCTGGTTAGGGATTACAGCTGTGGTGCGCATAGAGCCGTCAGCTTCTTTACCATCCCAGGCGTAACTTGCGCCTTCGCCACTTGTATTTTCGGGATAATTAAAAATCATAGTAGGGTCTTCTTCTTTCCAGGGACCCCATTGTTCCCAAGTTTTATATTCATTAACCTTATCAAAAACTAAGCTCACCGGAGCTTTTATAACTTTTGATTCTTCAACTTCATAACTTCCATCTTTAGTCGCGAAATAAATGGCGCCTGCTATAAAAACGATTAGCAAAAGGAAGAATAGGTATTTTAATATTTTCATTTAAGAACAGCTTTAACTGCTAATTTAACAATTTAATGCATACCCTAAGGAATTCTAACAAAGAAGCTGGTGTAAAAAGCAACTATTTATTCAATGTGATTTTAATGAGGAATAAAATACCCACAAAAACGAGAAAGCCTATCAAGATCCAGAAGGAGCCTTTGTATTCTTTTTTGTGAAGTTTGCGGTCTTTGCGGTAACTTCTTGAGATGAAGATTACAAAAGCGATAAAGAAAACTGCGGCAAAAACCCACTGACCCGTACTAAACATTTTAATGTATTTTTATTCAAAATTAAGTCTTTAATACAGAAAAATACGATGAAAAAACGATTAGCTGCAGTAACCGAATTCCACAATGCATTCGGCTTAGGGGTAAATGAAGCTCCCCAAGCAGATTTAGGTAAACAAAAGAATTTGTTGCGCTTTAACCTGATGAAAGAAGAAAATGAAGAATATCTTGAAGCTGCTACTAACAATGACCTTACCGAAGTTGCAGATGCACTTGGTGATATGCTCTACATTCTTTGCGGAACGATTTTAGAACACGGGATGCAGTATAAAATTGAGGAGGTTTTTGACGAGATACAGCGCAGCAATATGAGTAAGCTGGGAGCAGATGGGCAACCTATTTATCGGGAAGATGGTAAAGTGCTTAAAGGACCTTCTTATTTTAAACCCAATATCAAAGAGATTCTTGATAAGTAATCTGCGGGAATAAGATTTTTTTCTCCGTTTTTAAAGGCTAAATTCGCAGCCTATGAGCGCAATTAATTATGTTTCTGTAGAATCTATTTCTAAAGCCTTCGGCGAAAGGGTTCTGTTTGAAGATTTGTCTTTTGGTATCAATGAAGGTCAAAAAATAGGACTGGTCGCTAAAAACGGAACCGGGAAAACATCGATGCTGGATATTCTTGCCGGTGTCGAAAATCCAGATAGCGGACAAGTGGTTTTCCGTAAGGGAGTCAAAATCGCATTTCTTTCTCAGGAACCCGACTTAGATCCTAATCTTACCGTAGAAGAAACCATTTTTGACAGCGATAATGAGATTCTTAAAGTTATTGCTGCTTATGAGCATGCGCTTGAAAATATGGGCGATGGGGACACGTATCAGAAGGCTTTTGATCAGATGGAAGCATATCAGGCTTGGGATTTTGAAACGCAATACAAGCAAATATTATTTCAGCTAAAGCTGGATGATCTCGATCGTAAAGTTGAAAAACTAAGTGGAGGGCAGAAAAAGCGTTTGGCTCTTGCCAATATGTTGCTGAGTAAGCCAGACCTGTTGATTCTCGATGAGCCTACTAACCACTTGGATCTTGAAATGATTGAATGGTTAGAGCAGTTTTTTGCCAAAGAGAATTTTACCTTATTTATGGTTACGCACGACCGCTATTTTTTAGAGCGCGTTTGTAATGAAATTATAGAATTAGAAGAAGGAAAGCTGTACAATTATAAAGGGAATTACGCCTATTATCTGGAGAAAAGAGATGCGCGTATTGCTAATGAAGAGACCGAAACCGGTAAAGCAAAACAGCTTTTTAAAAAGGAATTAGAATGGATGCGTCGCCAGCCAAAAGCACGTACCACCAAGTCAAAATCAAGAATAGATGATTTTGCCGAGATTAAAGATAGAGCGGCCAAGCGTCGTAATGATCACGAAGTTCAGCTAGAACTGAATATGGAGCGTCTGGGAAGTAAGATTGTTGAGCTTCACAAGGTTTCTAAGTCGTTTAAAGACCGGGTGATTCTCGATAAATTCGATTACAATTTTCAACGTGCAGACCGTATAGGAATCATCGGTAAAAACGGTACCGGTAAATCTACATTCCTCAATATCCTGACTGAAAAAATGCCTCCGGATTCCGGGAAACTTGTAATTGGGGAGACCATTCAGTTTGGGTATTATACCCAAAAGGGTATTCAGATTAAACCGGGACAAAAGGTAATTGAAGTAATCAAAGAATTTGGGGATTATATTCCGCTGAAAAAAGGGCGCCAGATTTCTGCAGGTCAACTTTTAGAGCGTTTTCTTTTTGATCGTAAAAAGCAATATGATTTTGTTGAAAAGCTAAGTGGGGGAGAGCGCAAGCGTTTGTATTTATGTACGGTATTGATTCAGAATCCTAACTTTTTAATTCTGGATGAGCCAACGAATGATTTGGATATTGTAACATTGAATGTCCTTGAAAGTTTCCTGCTTGATTATCCGGGTTGTTTGATTGTGGTTTCTCACGACCGCTATTTTATGGATAAGATTGTAGATCATTTATTTGTGTTTAGAGGTCAGGGCATTGTTGAAGATTTCCCTGGAAATTATTCCGATTTTAGAGCTTATGACTCCGGGCCTGCAGTACTTCAGGAAGAAGACGTTAAACCCAGCGTAAAAAAGGAAACCAATAAAGAGAATTGGAAAACTGCTGTAAGTTCCTTGTCTTACACCGAACAAAAAGAATACAACCGCTTGGAGCGCGATATCGCCAAGATGGAAAAAGAAAAAGAACAAAAAGAAGCCGAATTTTTGAATCCGGATTTGTCTGGTGAAGAAATAAATAAACGCTCTATTGAACTTCAGGGAATTCAGGATAAAATAGATGAGTACACCGAGCGCTGGTTTGAATTGAGTGCGAAACAGGAAGGCTAATTACCCATGTGGTATTTGATCAAAGCATATTTTAAGTTCTTAAAAAAGGCAACCAATCAGCATGGGGTTCATTCTCCCTTCGTGTTTTCTTTTGTCACAAAATGTCTTTACGATCGTAAAAAATATCCTGAATATAAACTTCTAAAAAATTACCGTGATCAACTATTAAAAAGTGATGCCGTTATTGAAGTGACCGATTTTGGTGCTGGTTCACGGGTTTTTAAATCGAACAGACGGGAGGTTAGAGCCATCGCAAAACACGCCGGAGCAAACTTTAAGAGAATGAAATTGCTTTATCGGGTGGTTTCTTATTTTAAACCGAAAGAAATTTTAGAAATAGGCACTTCGTTGGGGTTAGCAACAGCCGCTTTGGCACTGCCTAAAACGGGTAATATAACTACATTAGAAGGTTGCCCGAAAACTTCAGGTCTAGCCAAAAAACACTTAGTTCAATCTGATATTTTAAATACTGAAATTATCACCGGGGATTTTAGGGAGACGCTTCCGGAGCTTTTACAAAATGACTACGACTTGATTTATTTTGATGGGAATCACAGTAAAGAAGCAACATTAGACTATTTTGAAAAATTGTTGTCAACAGCTAACAATGCGAGCGTATGGATTTTTGATGATATGTATTGGTCTCCACAAATGGCCGAAGCTTGGCAGCACATTAAAAATCATCCTCAAGTACGGGTTACAGTAGCTTGTTTTTGGTTGGGTTTTGTATTCTTTAGAAAAGAACAGGCGAAAGAGCATTTTAAAATTCGACTCTAAAAAGTGTAACTCAAACCACATTTTGACTACTCATTGTTGAAAATCAACTATCTTTTAGTGTTGATAAAATTAGAAATCAGTTTATGGCTAGCTTAATTGATATTACAAACATAAAGCGTGATTTTCCGCTCGGGAATGAAATTGTGCACGTTTTAAAAGGTATAGATTTACAGATTGATAAAGGAGAATATGTAGCGATTATGGGTCCTTCGGGTTCCGGGAAGTCTACCTTGATGAACCTTTTAGGCTGTTTAGATACGCCAACTTCGGGAACCTATATTTTAAATTCTCGTGATGTAAGTTCGATGACTGATGACGAACTCGCTGAGGTGCGTAATAAAGAAATCGGTTTTGTTTTTCAGACGTTTAATTTACTGCCCAGAACGACTGCTTTAGACAATGTGGCATTGCCCATGGTATATGCCGGATATTCAAAAACCGAACGTCACGCAAGAGCCAGTGAAGTACTCACCGATGTAGGTCTTGCCGATCGTATGGATCATAAGCCCAACCAACTTTCTGGTGGACAACGCCAACGGGTGGCAGTGGGTAGAGCTTTGGTCAATAAGCCTTCTATAATACTTGCTGATGAACCTACCGGAAACCTGGATTCTAAAACTTCGATTGAAATTATGAGTCTTTTTGATGCCATACACGCGGCAGGAAATACGGTAATCTTAGTTACGCACGAAGAAGATATCGCAGAGCATGCGCATCGCGTGATTCGCCTGCGTGACGGACTTATAGAAAGTGATGAGCGGAAAGTTGTTGGGGTTAAGGATTAAATGTTAATCTTGTGATAAATGAATACAGATTATTCCATACTGATGCTTATTTTTCCAATAATGTTTGGTTTAATTTAATGATGGAGATTTTTATTTTTTGTCAAAGATTTCGAATATATATTGTGTAAATGGCGAAAAGAAATAAAAAATATATTCCAAGGAAAGGTAATAATCCTGCTATTTTAAATAGAAGAATAGAAAAACTTGAAGAAGAATTGGGTAGGCATGGTAAAAATATTGATGCCATCTCAAAATCTCATGCCATTCATATAACAATGCTTAGTAATTTTGCAAGGCATGATATAAAAAACTCCATACAAAGTATAGATAGTATAGTGAGCACAAATTCTTCTGAAGAAATTACGGATGATCACCTGAATACTATAAAATTGAATTTAAAAATAATGAGAGAAACCATCGATAATTTTTCAAAATTGGTTCCTCATAGTGACGAAGATAAGTTTTCTTATAATAATTTAATAACCGCAGTAGAACTTTTAAATAGAGACAACTTTTATGAAAATAAAATCTCTCTAATAAAGGAAATTGAAGTTAATGAAGAAATTTATTTCAATTTACCATTTCAGTCAGTAATTCAAATGATCAATAACATTATCATTAATGCTACTAAAGCTCTAACCAAAGTAGAAAAAAAGAGAAAAATTAAGTTTACCGTCTCTAGGGATAATAGTTTTTTCAAACTTAAAATTTTCGACAATGGAGAAGAGGTCGAGAAAAAAATCGAACATAAGATTTTTGAATATGGTGTTTCAAACACTGGGGGATCAGGTATAGGATTACATCATGCTGAATACCTCTGTGAACTTTATGATGGTAAAATCACCTATCATTCCTTGGATGATGAGGAATTCACCAAATATTTTTGTATATCTTTACCTTTAATGAAAATTGAATAATGAAAAGAAGTATTCTAATTATTGATGACGTTAAGGAGCAAGCTATTGGATTAGTTAAAGGTCTTCAAAAGCAGTTGCCTTTAGAATACAACCTTTTCAGTGCATTTGAAGAGGATAGTATAATAGAATCTATAGAGAATCGATATTTTTCATTAGCGATTGTTGATTTGCGAATGGATGATTTCTCTTTTAATGGAATTGAATTGATTAATAAAATAATTGATACTAATCCTTTTGCGAAAATTTTAATTGTATCAGCATTTAAGGGAGAATATTTACTTCAACTTAAAGATCTTTTCTTAACAGGCAGAATTGTAAATGTTTTGGATAAAGAAGATTATGATATTTGGATCCCTAAATTGGTAAATGAAATTGAAACATATCATAATGATATGTTCAATTCTCCTGATGAAATTAATAATGCATTACTTGAGTATTACTCAAATGCGAAAAATGAAACAGATAGTTATAGTAAAGGCGAGAAATTTGAGCATTTTGTAAGTTTATTATTTCAATCTATCGGATTTAATAGTATTAATAAAAGAATTATTGATAAATCTTTAAATGAGGTAGACCTTATAATCCGTAATGAAATCGCTGATCCTTTTTTGAATAAGTTTGGCAAATATATTCTCGTGGAATGTAAAAATAAGCCGAAAGATAAAGTGGATAAAAATACCTTTATAGTTTTTAGTGATAAACTTAAGCATACAAATGGCTTAGCCGAGTTGGGTATTATTGCTACTACAGGTTATTTAACAAGAAATACGTATATTGAAGCAGTTAGAGGTTCAGGTGATCTGCGAAAAATCATATTTATTTCAAATCATGAGTTTGAAAAATTGATATTGTCTAAAAACAAACTAGAAATGTTTAAAAGCATTATCGATAGCCAGGTAAAAGACAATTAGATTTTGTTCTTCATATATTGCAAGATTAACATACGGTAATTCTACGAATGCTTATTTTTGAATAAAAGAAATTCACAATGAAAGCAGTAGTTTCACCGGCAAAGTCCTTAGACTTTGAATCAAAATTACCTACGACACGTAGTACGCAGCCTCAGTTTTTAGAGGAGGCTGATACCTTAAATAAAAAATTAGAGCGCAAGACCAAAGCTGAGATTGCTGAGCTGATGCACATCAGTGATAAGTTGGCTGACCTCAATTACCAGCGTTATAAAGAATTCTCTACTCCCTTTACAAAAGAAAATGCACGTCCAGCAGTTTATGCTTTTGATGGTGATGTGTACACGGGTTTAGACGCCTACACTATTCCGACAGAAAAGTTAGATAAGCTTGAAGATACGCTGCGCATCCTTTCAGGTTTGTACGGAGTTTTAAAACCCTTTGACTTGATGCAAGCCTATCGTTTGGAGATGGGAACGAAATTAAAATCAGGTAGCACAGAGAATCTGTATGAGTTTTGGGATGATAAAATCACCGAAGCTTTAAATGCAGAGCTTAAAGACGATGAGCTTTTTTTGAATTTGGCGAGTAATGAATATTTCAAGTCTGTTAAACCTGAAAAACTGAAAGTTCCGGTAATCACTCCGGTTTTTAAAGACTACAAAAACGGGAAGCTAAAAATAATCGCTTTTTATGCTAAAAAAGCCCGAGGTTCTATGGTGCGATACCTTATAGATAAGGATGTACAGACCCTAGAAGAGCTCAAGGGCTTTGATTATGACGGGTATGGCTTTAGTGAACAATACTCCGATTTAGATAAAAATGAACTTGTATTTGTTCGTTAACGGATTAGGGTTTTTTCTCCGCTAAACTTTTATCAGAGGTCGTTTTACCGGCCTCTTTTGTTTTGGTAGCAGTTTGCTTAGTGGGTACATCTGCTGTAGTGGCAGCTCTCTTTTTGTTTTTTCGCGGTCTTAACTTGCCGTAAGTGCCTCGATGAATTTTTCCACGTTTGGTTTTTTGATCTCCTTTTCCCATTAGTTTTTATTTTTTTGGTTCTTTTTAAGATAAGAAATTGCATACAGATGACCAAAACCCTATAGTTTTTCAAAAATCAAGGCTTACTATAGGAACAAAAAAAGCCCCAAAAAGGGCTTTTTTTGTTCAACAGGTTTGAGAAACCTTATTTTACGTCCACTAACTCTACGTCAAATACGAGGATCGCATCTGGTGGAATCACTCCACCTGCACCGCGACTTCCGTATCCTAAGTCTGAAGGAATTACAAAGCGAGCTTTGTCGCCCACTTTTAGTAAGCCAATACCTTCATCCCACCCCGCGATTACCTGACCTACACCTACCTGAAAATCTAAAGGTTGGTTTCTTTTATAAGAAGAGTCAAAAACGGTACCGTCTGCTAACTGACCTTTGTAGTGTACCGAAACTGTTTTGCCGGTTTCTGCTTTTTTACCGTTACCTTCTTGAATGATCTGGTAGCGTAATCCGCTTTTAGTTTCTTTAAAACCTTCGCTTAGTTTGTTAAGAGCCTCTGCTTTTTTTGCACGCTCTTCTGCAATGCGCTTTTCACGAGCACCTTCAAAAGTTCTAAAAGCTTCCACCGCATTAAAGTCTTGAGCTTCCTCTCCTTCACGAATGATTTCAAGTGTCTCAATCTGATCTCCCTGTGCGATTGCATCAACGATATCCTGTCCTTCAATTACATTTCCAAAAACGGTATGCTTACCGTCTAACCAAGGCGTAGCGGTGTGGGTGATAAAAAACTGACTTCCGTTTGTTCCCGGACCGGCGTTTGCCATAGAAAGTTTTCCGGGAGCATCGTGCTTTAAGCTGGCGTCAAACTCATCGTCAAATTGGTAACCCGGATTTCCGGTACCGGTACCTTGTGGGCAACCACCCTGAATCATAAAATCTGGAATCACACGGTGAAATTTCAATCCGTCGTAATACGGTGTTCCTTGTTTTTTAGCTGAATTTTCCAGATTCCCTTCGGCTAAAGCAACAAAGTTACCTACCGTTCCGGGTGTTTTCTCGTGTTCTAGTTTTACTAATATTTCACCTTTTGAGGTGTGAAACTTAGCATATATTCCGTCTTGCATGTCTTCGGTTTAAAAATGAGGTGCAAAAATACGCCTAAAGAATACAAACACAAAACCCTGAAGGAGCACTTGCTGAAAAACTAAAAAGCATCTTACAGATTACTGTAAGATGCTTTTTGATTAATTTTCGCGAAAGTGAAACTATTTTAAAACTATACCTCTAGTGCGGGTACTTCATAACGCCATCCAAAAGGATCATCGGCACGATTAGCCTGCAACTCGGTTAATTGTTTTTTAAGTTTTGTAGCATAAGCGTCTTCCGGCTTCGGAAGGTCAAACTTTTTATCTTTATGTGTAAATCCTGAAATAGGAGAGATTACAGCAGCAGTGCCGGCTCCAAACATTTCTTTTAAGGAACCATTTTCTGCGGCTTCTACAATTTCAGAAACTTTTACCGGACGTACTTCAACAGTAATGCCTTGACTTCTTGCCAATTCGATTAGACTTTTGCGGGTAATACCGTCAAGAATACGATCGCTGGTAGGAGCAGTCAACAAGGTGTCGTGAACTCTAAAGAACACGTTCATCGTACCTGCTTCTTCCAGATATTCGTGCGAGTTAGCATCTGTCCATACCACTTGATTGTATCCTTTTTCTTTTGCAAGTTCAGTAGGATAAAATTGTGCAGCATAGTTACCTGCAGCTTTAGCAAAACCTACACCACCATCAGCAGAACGGCTGTAATGATCTGCAAACAGAACACGAACCTCACCGCTGTAATATGCCTGAGCCGGAGCACAGATGATGATGAATTTATATTCGGTAGCAGGAGATGCAGAAACACCATTTTCTGTAGCAATAACAAACGGGCGAATGTAAAGTGAGTTGTTTTCTCCAGACTTAATCCAGTCTTTGTCAAGATTTAAAAGTGTGTTTAGACCGTCAAAGAAATACGCTTTATCAAAAGCAGGCATCGCAAGACGCTCACTTGACTTATTGATACGATTGAAGTTTTCTTCGGGGCGAAACATAAAAACGTCTCCGTTATCATCTTTGTAAGCTTTCATTCCTTCAAAAACAGCCTGGCCATAATGAAATACCTTTGCAGAAGGATCCATTTGCAGCGGACCGTAAGGAAGGATTTCCGGAGTTTGCCATGCCCCATTTTTGTACTCACAAACAAACATATGATCTGTAAAGACGGTACCAAAAGCAAGCTTGCTAAAATCAACTTGATCGATCTTAGACTTGCTAATCTTGGTTACTTTTAATGTATCTGTCATTTTTATCTAATTTATGGGTACAAATTTATCATTTTCTCAAAGTCTGTAACCTCAAGAATTGATTAAATTTACAAGCTGCTCTGATATTTATAAAATTAAGCGTTATGAAACAGTTTTTTATTTTCACACTAGTAGGATTAAGTATAATCTCTTGTAAGGAAACACGTTCACAACAAGAAGACGTTGCGACCATTTCTGAAGAAGCGACCCCATCTCCTTTGAATGTTTTTGGAGATGATTTCAAAAATGAAACCACACTTACCGCTTTTGAATTGGGCGATATCTATAAAAACCTCAAAGTAGGAGATACCGTAAAGGTCACTTTTGAAGGTCCGGTAGAAGAAGTGTGTCAGGCAAAAGGCTGCTGGATGACCATAGATGTAGGAGCTGTAGATCCTGTGATGGTGAAGTTTAAAGATTATGCCTTTTTTGTACCTAAAGATCTTAGTGGGAAAAAGGTTGTGGTGCACGGCGAAGCTTTTATCAGTGAGACTTCTGTAGAAGAACAACAGCATTATGCTAAAGACGGGGGTAAAAGCGAAGCAGCAATTGCGGCTATTACACTACCTAAAAAGGCGCTTGGCTTTACCGCTAGTGGCGTTAAAATCGAGGAATAATTTGGAGCGTAAAATTGTAAGAACAGGCGACGGCTCTACCACAATACAACTGGTTGAGTGGAATGAGCAATACCATTCTATGCACGGCGCGGTTCAAGAAGCGAGGCACGTATTCCTTAAAATGGGTTTTGATTTTTTTATCGAAAAGAATCCCGAAACAGCTCAACTCCATATTTTAGAAATAGGTTTTGGTACGGGCTTGAATGCCTTGCTTACACTCATTCATGCTGAAAACGCACCGCTTGTTTTAAACTATGAAGGAGTAGAAGCATACCCTGTTTCTGCGGAAGAACTAAAACAGCTCAATTACCTGGAAGCTATTAAAGCAGAACGCTATGAAGGTGTATTTAATAAAATGCATCAAGCAGACTGGGAAACTGCAGCTACAATCACTGAAAAATTTCAGCTAAAAAAACGCCAACAAACTTTTGAGACGGTAACCGATCAGAATCAGCATAATCTGATTTATTTTGATGCTTTTGGTGCGCGTGTTCAACCCGAATTATGGGGAGAAGCCATTTTTCTGAAAATGTATGAGGCTTTAAAGTTCGGAGGAGTTTTGGTTACCTATGCAGCAAAAGGTAGTGTACGTCGTGCCATGCAAGCTGTAGGATTTGAAGTGCAGCGTTTACCCGGCCCACCCGGAAAACGAGAAATGCTTAGAGGAACGAAAGGTTTGTTGTAAGTTAAAGGTTATAGGTTAAAAGTGACTAAGTTAAGTACTGTCTCGAAGTTTATGGAGTCGAAGCTTAGAGCGTTTATGTGTGTAAAAACATCCCTCCAAACCTCCCTTCTAAGGGAGGCTTTCATTATTCATTTTAATTGAGTTCCCTTCCTTTGAAGGAAGGGTTAGGGAAGGATGTCTACTTCCAAATTGATAGTTAAGGTAGCTGAGTGATTTTACGGGTTGAAAATCCATATAAATCGTACCGAAGCTATCGAAACAACTCCCAGTCTAATTTTAAGGAGAAAATATTAGAATAGATAGCGGCACTTTGATCACCAATATCAGTTAGCGCATAATCTATATGAATGCCTTTGTATTGAAATCCGACGCCTATATTGGGTTGAAAACCTATGCGGTTGCTTCCGTCGAGTTGGGTGACCTCTTGAAAATTCCCTACTCCGGCTCTTAAAAAAACGATTCCGGTGTAGCCAAATTCAAATCCGGCTGCAGGAGTAGCACTTACAGATGAACTTGATAAGATGTCATTGGTTTGCGTAAAACGCATCAGCAAATCTACTTCAGCTTTTATGGTGTAATCGTAATGAATTTCCCAGTTGCGGGAAACGCCTAACTGTAATTTTGGGATGGTGATTTCTAAAGTTTCAGGCAATTCCTGGTTTTGTCCTGCAACAGCATCGCGTATGCTTGCAAAAGCTTCTTCGTCAATCGCCCAGGTGTTTACAGAAGTCGTGATGTCTCGCGCCATCAAGCCAAAATACCAGTTTCCGCTGGCATATTGAATTCCGAAGTCAATACCAAAACCCCAACTCGAAGCAAAATCACCAATGATTCTGCGTATAATTTTCGCGTTAGCGCCAATATTCAAGCCTTGTACCGGTAGTTCTCTGGCATAAGAAACCGTAAACGCATAATCAGCAGTAGAAAAAAGACTGATGCGGTTGTAATCGATGTTTCCGGCTGCATCAATTAGCTGAGTCGTGTTTAGAATATCATCAACCCCAAAACGTATAAGTGAAACGCCCAGCGTGCTGCGGTCGTCTAACGGTTTTGAAAAACCTGCATAATCGTAAAGCGCAATATTGGCAAAGTAACTCGCGTGCATAAGTGCAAGTTGATTGTCTTCCAGATTTACGAGTCCGGCAGGATTCCAGTAGCCGCTGTTCACGTCATCAGTGCTTGCGACTACAGCATTACCCATCGCCAAAGCAGCAGCATCAACCCCAATATTCAAAAATTCATTAGAATATTTGCGCACAGCTTGTGCTGTTACGGTTGTAGCGCTTAGAGATAGAAATAGTGAAAGTAGAACTCGTGTCAACCGGTTAAGATTTTGGGGTAAAGTTGATTAAATACCTTGAGAATTTAAACTTTATTTTTGAAGTAGGAAGTAGTGTCGGTTTTCAGTTTAAAACGTTAGGAGATTGCTAAGGTTGCTTTTGGCCAAATGTTTTTCGCTATTTTTATCCGCCAAGCGCAAGTCTTGAGAAACACCATAAAATTTTAAAAACAGATGAATATAAAAAGCTATATCCCAAATGCCTTTACGATGGCTAACTTATTCTGCGGTATGTTAGGTACGTTTTTCGCAGCAACCGGTCATCTAGATTATGCGGCTTATGCTGTGGTTTTTGGAGTGTTTTTTGATTTTTTCGACGGCTTTTTTGCGCGTATGTTTAAGGTGGAAGGAGAACTCGGGTTGCAGTTAGATTCTCTTGCAGATGTTGTAACGAGTGGTGTTGTGCCGGGTATGGTAATGTTTCAAATGCTGCATAAATTGGAGCACTGGAATACCGGTGAGCGTTGGGTAGAAGCCGGAATGTCTTGGGAAAGCATCTCTTTTATTCCGTTTTTAGGATTTGCCATAACGCTGGCCTCCGCATTTAGATTGGCCAAATTTAATATAGATACACGACAGACGACTTCCTTTATAGGGCTTCCCACACCGGCAAATGCGTTGCTGATTTTGAGTTTGCCGCTAATTGTACAATTTCAGGATTTTGCACTTGCCGAAGGTTTGATCACAAACACGTGGTTTCTTTTGGCTTTAACCGCGTTGAGTTGTTATATGCTCAATGCTGAAATCCCACTTTTTGCTCTAAAATTTAAAAGTTGGGGATTTGCAGAGAATAAAGTGCGTTACGGATTTTTAGCGCTTTCAGTGATTTTGCTTTTTTGGCTGACATTCCTGGCAATACCGGTTATCATCATCTCGTATGTGCTTATTTCAATAGTGACTCGTAAGAGAATTTGATGGTATTTTGTAACGTTTGCAGTTGATAACGGTCTTTTAAGAAATCAAAAAAACTGAAACCATGCAATTCAAAATTACCAGATTACTTCTCCTTTTGCTTACCGGCATTTCGGTTAGCATGAATGCTCAGAAAACCATTTCAAGAGGCTGGATTTCTTTTACCCAGTCTATCGAGGTGCAAGCTACTCACGAAGTGAAATTTAAACTCATGGGAAGAATTAAGGTAATCTCAGATGATCCTAATGGCGTAGCCGGACTTTGGGCACGGGTTGATAACAAAAACAAAGAGACCGGCTTTTTTGATAATATGATGAATCGCCCGGTGACTTCTGATAAATGGAAGACCTACACAATTGAAGGGGCTTTTGATAAAGAGGCTCAAACCTTAAATATTGGGGGGCTGTGTATGCAAAATGGAGATTTCTATTTTGATGACCTCAAGCTTTTGATCGAAGACGAAAATGGGGATTTTGCTGAAGCGCCTATTCAAAATGCGTCTTTTGAACAAAGTACTCATGAGAACTCTCTATTGGGCTGGAGTACTGGTATTTCTGAGGGTGAACAATTAAAAATAAAGGAGTATAATTCTGAGTTGACTTCAGATGCAACCGATGGATCTCAGGCGATTTTAATTAAAGGTCGCGGCGCAACACCGCCCAGACCTATGGAAATTGTTTCAGAAGAAGGGTTTACACCGCAAATGGGCGTTTTGGTGAGTATGCTTGATGCGATGAAAGAACGCGTAGAAGGTTCGGTTAAAAATCATTCGGTTTATGAATTGGATTATTTGATGGACGAAAAAGCAAACAGTATTGGCGCACTTATTATGCATTTGGCTGCCGCTGAAAAATTATATCAGGTAATGACTTTTGAGGGGCGTTATTTCAATAAAGAGGAAGAGGAATTATGGGGGCCTGCTTTAAATCTTGGAGATTCCGGAAGGGAAAGTTTTAAAGATCATGAGGTTGATTATTATCTAAATCTTTATAATGAAGTGCGTACAAAAACCAAAGAAGAGCTGGCTAAACGAGATGACACGTGGTTGGAGGAAGAAATTCCGGGAGCAGGAATGACTAATTTTTACGGTTGGTTTCACGTGATGGAACATCAATCAAGCCATCTTGGTCAGATTTTATTACTTCAAAAACGCATTAAGCCTGAGGAAAAAGCTGAAGAAATTATACCTTCAGAGACTATAAAAAATTAAGTTGAAATGGATGTATCAGAGAATCTTCTCAATCAGATTAAACAGGTAAAGTCGCTGGCAGAAGCCGGTCTCGTATTTAATAAAGAAAATTATGATGCTGAGCGTTATGAAGAGTTGCGAACGCTGGCATTAGAAATGATGAGTATTCTGTCTGATAAACCTGTAGCTCAATTGAAGGGTTTCTTTGTTCCTGAAACGGATTATCCTACTGCAAAAGTTGATGTTCGTGGCTTAATTCTGAATGAACAAAATCAAGTTTTGCTGGTACAGGAAACCGTAGATAATAAATGGACACTTCCCGGAGGTTGGGCAGATGTAGGTCTAACACCTACTGAAAATGTGCTGAAAGAAATAGAAGAGGAAACCGGTTTTAAAGCTGAGGTAATACGTTTGCTAGCAGTGCTTGATAAGCGTAACTATCCGCACCCACCACAACCTCATTATGTGTATAAACTGTGCTTTTTGTGTAAAATACAGGAAGGAAGTTTTGATCCCAATTTTGATATTGGGGGTGTAGATTGGTTTGATATGAACACGCTTCCGGAATTATCTGCAGACCGTATTCTTGAAGAACAACTGGTGAAATTGGTTAAAATTGCACAGGAAGATAATCCTGTGTATTTTGACTAAAGTATGAAAGGTAAATACCCATTTGATCCGGTTTTAAAGCGTCATTTTATCATTGCACTGGGATTATTCCTTTGGATTTTTCTGTTTCTCTTTTTTACCGAGCCTCTTGATGTGGGAGAGTTACAATTTAAAGAGAAATTGGTTTTTTTACCCATTTATAGCCTTGTAGCATCTGCGGGTTACCTCGTGCTTTTACCCTTGCAATCCTGGCTCTATGCTTATCACGCCAAAAGCTGGAAATTAAGTTCAGAGCTATTGATGCTGCTAGCCTTTTCGCTTTTGGGACTGGTATTGGTGCGTATGGTGTATCTATTTGTTGTAATACCCTATGAGCCCAATCCGTATTCGCTGTCTTATTTTATTACAGCTATTTACATTCCGGCGCTTTTAGTGGTTTTACCCATTATTGCAGCAGGAAGATATGGCTTGGGGCGTTACCTTGAAAAAAGGAAAGAAGCGCAAAAAATCACCATAGCCGGATCGGGTAATTATGAAGGCTTTCGATTGGTTTGGAACCAACTCATTATGATTACCAGTGCAGATAATTATGTTGAGGTGATCTATACCGAAGACAACCGGGTTAAAAAGCATTTAATCAGAAATACGCTGAGCGCTGTAGCTTCAGATTTACCGCAATTGCTTCGGGTGCATCGTTCGTTTTTGATCAATCCCGATCAGTATAAGTATGTGAATTCAGAAAATGGCAAGTTTAAAATCACAATGATTCATGATTTGCAATGCTCGGTTTCAAATACCTATCTCCCTGAAGTAAAAGCCGCGCTTAATTTCACCACAAACTAGCGGTATTTCGCCACAAACACCTATAAATAGCCGGTTTGCTTAAAAGCGCTTTCTAGATTTGTCTCATCAAACTTTTAAATCGCAAACTGATGAAGACTGCTCTTAAAATTAAAATTTCGCTTTATTTTTTAGGTTTAATCCTGCTTTCTACCTGTTCTTTGATGGCGCAACAAGCTACCTGTGCTTGTAAACAGGATTTGAATTTTCTGGTCAAAAAGATTAAGAAAAGTTCGGCTTACAAAAATGATTTTAGAGGAGCTAAAGAGGTTTTTGATCAAAAACTAAGTCCTATAGCCTCTAAAGCGACTTCACAAATGCCTCTTTTTGATTGTTATTTAGTGCTGGTGGAAACTATGCAACTGATCAATGACCGACATAGTATTGTTTACGGAAATGCAAAATTTGATGCAGAAATGCTCAAAGATGAGGATAAACTGGCAGCCTTTAAAGAAACCGCTCTCTTTAAGATGTATCCCAATTTTTCCGGTGATCTTGAGCGTTTGCAGAATAATCTGTCCAAAAAGGCAGTTGAAGAAATTGAAGGTGTTTATCATGCCGGTAGAAGCCTCGAGGTAGGAGTTGTGAAGGATAATCTATCTGAAGATTATACAATGATCGTATTGCGATCACAATTACCACTCTGGAAAGAAGGTGAGCAACTCGGAATTCTTAAATTGAATGGACAGAACCGTGCTCTTGCAGTGATAGGCAGTTACGCTACTAAAACTCCTGTTCCCATAACTACGGGTTTTAAGAATGGGGAATTCATGAGTTTAAACCTAAAAAAGGATACGGCTCAAATCAGCTATTGGCGATCGGCTTTTGCTGATAATACCTATCATTTTGAGCAATTAAGTCCGGAGGTGAGTTATATTAAAGCAGGGGATTTTAGTGGATTTTATCCGGTTTTGGGTGAAGCTGAAAAATTTTATGAGGAACTCAAGGGAAAAGCTATTGCAGATAATCTAATTGTCGATTTAAGGAATAATGGCGGCGGCGGTGATCGCAATTCAGATATTTTATTTGAAATTTTAGAAAACCAGAAAAACGACATGCAATTGTTTGTACTTGTCAATCAAAATACCGGGAGTAATGCTGAGCAGTTTGCAATCAGGCTTAAAAAAGCAAAAGCAGCGACCATTTTAGGGGATCGAACCAAAGGAGCAATTGCTTATGAGTTGAAAGGCGACATCTCAATACTCCCCAGCAATTTTTTTAAAGTGTACCTTTCATCTAAGAGACACCGCGAGTATTTATCCTATGAAGGAGTTGGAGTAAAGCCAGATCTATATTTGGATTATTCTAAAGACTGGCTTAAACAAACCCAAAATCTTATTCAGGAGCGAATGAAGTAAGCGAAGCTAAACGTAGATTTATGGAGGGGCATGTATATACAAGGCAGAACCTTTATTGAAAAAATAATCAACAATAGAGCTCAAATTATAGCGTACACAGTTTTGATGAGGTAAAGCCCCGGCTGTGGGTTGGTTCTTTAGCGCGATTACTTTGTTATACTAAGCTTTACCCTACAAAACCGGATGGCTCCATGCAGTTTGAACCATAACGACACCTTTCTAATCCCAAGATAATTACTGATCTACTCCTAATATCTACCAGGCAGCTTCCTATTGTAAGCATTATGATACTACAATCAAACCAGAATCACCCACTGAAAGTGTGGTAAAGTGTGGTTGGAGTGTGGTAGCACTGTGGTTGCACTCAGACTTTGAGTAAAAGAATTCTGGGATGATCAGGGACGTTGGGAGGGGTTAGAATTGACTTTTTATAAGCTGATTACACAATAAATAACCTGAATGTTGCTTTCAGACTGGGAGCGCATACTTAAGAAAGGAATGGTTTAGCTTTAAATGAAGCTTCCTAAATACTTGGCCGTAAAATGAACTCAGAGCTAGGACTGGACGTATTCGTGCTATAGCTTTTAGAAAAAGGAAAAATGAGTAAAAGGAAGCAAGAGGAATATTGGCCTACTGAAATAACTTCTTCTTACGAAGCTCAAAGTTTTGTCCTAAGTATACTTTACGCACCATTTCGTCAGCGGCAAGTTCTTCGGGGATGCCGTGTTTGAGAATACTTCCTTCAAACATCAGGTAGGTGTGATCTGTAATAGCCAGCGTTTCCTGTACGTTATGGTCTGTAATGAGGATGCCAATGTTCTTTTCTTTCAACTGCGCTACAATACGCTGAATATCTTCAACGGCAACCGGGTCAACCCCGGCAAAAGGTTCGTCAAGCAAAATAAAGTTGGGATTTGTTGCTAATGCACGCGCGATTTCGGTACGGCGGCGTTCGCCACCCGAAAGCAGATCTCCACGGCTTTTACGAATGTGACCCAGACTAAACTCATCGATGAGTTCTTCCATCTTGGCTATTTGCTCTTTTTTACTGAGTTTAGTCATTTGCAGAACACTGAGGATATTTTCTTCAATACTCAGTTTTCTAAAAACCGAAGCCTCTTGAGCCAGATAGCCAATACCGTTTTGAGCACGTTTGTACATCGGATAGTTGGTGATGTCTTTATTGTCTAGATAAATGGTTCCGCCGTTAGGCTTTATCAAACCTACAATCATATAAAACGAAGTTGTCTTCCCGGCACCGTTAGGTCCCAGAAGTCCCACAATTTCTCCTTGTTCTACTTCAACAGTAATTCCTTTAACGACCTTTCGGCCCTTATAGGATTTCATTAAATTTTCTGCTCGTAGTTTCATGCGTTCCTTTTATAGATTCGTCAACAGTTAAAAAACGTTGATTTTTAGACTCCAGTATTATTCTGCGGCACTTTCTTCTAAAACTTCCCAATATTCGTAAGCACGGCGCAGGTGTGGGATTACAATAGTACCGCCAATTAATGTGCCGATGCTTAAGGTTTCCATCACTTGTTCTTTTGTGATACCTTCTTTAAAACAGCTTTCCAGATGATAGCGTACACAATCGTCGCAACGTAAAACAGTAGAAGCTACAAGGCCTAAAAGTTCTTTAGTTTTTACGTCTAGAGCTCCGGGAGCAAAAGCATTCGTATCTAAGTTAAAGATGCGATTGATGATTTTATTTTTATCGCCAAGAATTTTCTCATTCATTTTTGCGCGATAGCTATTGAATTCTTCAACCTGATTTAAAGTCTTTTCTGACATAGTTGTGGGGTATTATTGTTTTTATGGGTTCTCGTTTACCGAGATTTGATTTTTAATTTCCGCCTTTCTGAGTGCGTTTCAACTCACGTGCTTCTTTACGCATCACCACTGCGGAAATTAGAATACTCACTTCGTATAAAATTAGGATTGGGATGGATACGATTACTTGTGTAGAGATATCCGGTGGAGTAATTATTGCGGAAACCACTAGTACAATGATGAGTGCATATTTTCTATACTTTCTTAAAAACTCCGGAGTTACCAAACCGATTTTAGTGAAAAAGTAAATGATGATTGGAAGCTCAAAAATGAGTCCGGCTGCAAGCGCACTGGCACGAACCAAGCCGATGTAAGAGCCAATGTCAAACTCATTCTTAACCATATCACCTACTGTGAAATTCGCTAAGAAGTTTATGGAAAGGGGGGCGATGATGTAATAGCCAAAAAGAACTCCGGTAAAAAATAACAGCGAAGAGATGATGATAAAACCTCTTGAATTTTTACGCTCTTTCTCGTATAAACCGGGAGCAATGAATTTCCAGAATTCATAAATCACATAGGGGAATGCAACAACGACACCCACGATGATAGAAGTCCAGATAGCAGCATTAAACTGTCCGCCCATTGTACGGTTCTGAATGGTAAAATCCATCTCGTTTACACAGCCCTTGTCAGAACCGAATACATTTGCGATGCGGCATAAGAAATCATAGGATATGAAATCAGCATTAGCCGGGGCAAATATGATCTTGTCAAAAATGAAGTCTTTAAATATAAACGCAATAACGCCAACAATAACGATTGCCAGAGTTGCACGTATAAGATGCCATCTCAATTCTTCAAGATGATCTAAAAAAGACATTTCGTCCGGATTTGCTTGTGTTCTTTTTGCCATTATAGAATTCCTTCTTTAATTAAATCGTGCAAATGTACCACACCTGCATAATTATTAGTGCTATCAACTGCTAAGAGTTGCGTTATGCTATTTTTTTCTAAAACATCTAGCGCAGCAGTGGCCATCGCATTGGTGTCTATCGTCTTTGGGTTTTTACTCATTATGCTTGCAGCTGTAAGATTTGTAAGCGTATCATGAGTCTCCAGCATGCGTCGTATGTCTCCGTCTGTAATGATACCTACAATTTTGCCTTGTTCGGTTACAGCAGTTACTCCGAGCCTTTTTTGTGAAATCTCAACAATTACTTGTTTTATAGGTGTTTCTGGTGATACTTCAGGTTTTTCGTGAAGCGCAATCAATTCGTTTACGCGTAAATACATTTTCTTCCCTAAAGCTCCACCGGGATGGTATTTAGCAAAATCTTCTTTAGAGAATCCGCGTAAATCCAGTAAAGCCAGCGCTAAGGCATCACCCATTACGAGTTGCACCGTGGTGCTGGTAGTTGGAGCTAGGTTATGCGGGCAAGCTTCTTTTTCGGCGTAAGCCAAAATAAGTGCATCTGCGTTCTTTGCTAAAAAGGAATCCTTATTAGAAGTCATTGCGATAACCGTATTCTCCTGATTTTTTATAAGTGGAATGAGTACTTTAATTTCAGCAGTATTTCCACTGTTTGAGAGGCATACCACCACATCGTCTTTTTGTATGGTTCCCAAATCACCGTGTATGGCATCTGCAGCATGCATAAAAACCGAAGGAGTTCCTGTAGAATTCAAAGTAGCCACCATTTTTTGTGCTATAATTGCACTTTTGCCAACGCCGGAAATAATCACCCGGCCTTTTGCGTTATAAATGCATAAAACAGCTTTAGCAAAGTCTTGATCGATAAGTGAGTTGAGATTGGCGACAGCTTCATGCTCCAAAGCAATGGTTCGCTTGGCGCTGTCTAAAATCTGCTTGTAGGTATTCAAAAGATATAAGATTAAGCCGTTTGTTAGTGGTGTAGAAATTAGTATATTTAAAATACAAATGTATGCAAATTTGAATAAGCTTTAATGAGTTCAGAAGAAATAGACTTACACGCGTCCCTTAAAAAATATTTTGGTTTTAGTCAATTTAAGGGCTTACAGGAAGATGTGATCAAGAGCATTGTTGAAGGAAAACATACTTTTGTCATTATGCCTACCGGTGGTGGTAAATCACTTTGCTACCAATTACCCGCATTAATACAAGAAGGTACAGCAATTGTTGTTAGCCCGTTAATCGCCTTGATGAAAAATCAAGTAGATGCACTACGGGGTATTTCAAAAGAACATGGAATAGCTCATGTACTCAATTCCTCTTTGACCAAAGGAGAAGTAAAACAGGTTAAAGAAGATATTTCCAGCGGAATCACCAAGCTTCTTTATGTGGCTCCAGAGTCTTTGACCAAGGAAGAGCATGTAGAATTTTTACGTTCTCAGAAGATAAGCTTTGTCGCTATAGATGAAGCGCATTGTATAAGTGAATGGGGGCATGATTTTAGACCAGAGTATCGCAACCTGAGACAGATTATAAAACGCATAGGTGATGATATACCAATCATAGCGGTAACTGCTACCGCAACACCTAAAGTGCAGGAAGATATTATGAAGAATCTGGGGATGACTTCAGAAGCTAATTCTTTCAAAGCGTCGTTCAACAGGCCTAATCTGTATTATGAAATACGGCCAAAAACTAAAAATGTTGATGCAGATATCATCCGCTTTGTCAAGCAAAACCAAGGTAAAAGCGGAATCATTTATTGTTTGAGTAGAAAACGTGTTGAAGAGTTAGCACAGGTGCTTCAAGTAAATGGGGTTTCGGCAGTGCCGTATCATGCTGGTCTGGATGCTAAAACTCGCGTAAAACATCAGGATATGTTTTTGATGGAAGATGTGGACGTGGTTGTTGCCACTATTGCATTTGGAATGGGGATTGATAAGCCCGATGTGCGTTTTGTAATTCATCACGATATTCCTAAGAGTATAGAAAGTTATTATCAAGAAACCGGTCGTGCCGGAAGGGACGGGGGAGAAGGACATTGTCTGGCTTATTATTCTTATAAAGATATAGAGAAGCTCGAGAAATTCATGAGCGGTAAACCGGTTGCTGAGCAAGAAATTGGTCACGCACTCTTACAAGAAGTAGTTGCTTATGCAGAGACTTCGATGTCTAGACGTAAATTTATTTTGCATTATTTCGGTGAAGAATTTGATAATGAAACCGGTGAAGGTGGAGATTTAGACGATAATGTGCGTAACCCTAAGAAAAAGCACGAAGCTCAAGAAGATGTTGTAAAGCTTCTTGAGGTAGTAGGAAAAACCGGTGAGATTTATAAAGGAAAAGAGTTGGTCTTTACCCTTGTTGGTAAATCTAACGCGATTATTTCTTCACATAAAACAGATAGCGATGCGTATTTTGGGATCGGGAAAGGCAAAGAGCCTGCTTATTGGAAAGCTCTATTGCGTCAGGTTTTAGTCGCAGGATATTTAAGAAAAGATATAGAGACCTACGGCATTATTAAATTGACTGAAAAGGGGGAGCAATTCATCAGTAATCCTGAGTCTTTTATGATGACCGAAGATCATGCTTTTGAGGAAGCAAACGATGCGCCTGCAGAGCGCATAGCAAAGCCCGGTGGAGGCACAGACCCTAAGTTGGTCGCAATGCTAAAAGATCTTCGTAAAAAAGTAGGTAAGCGTAAAGGCGTGCCGCCATATATCGTTTTTCAAGATCCCTCTTTAGAGGATATGGCAATAAAGTATCCGACTTCCATTGTGGAAATGGCGAATGTATTTGGTGTAGGTGAAGGGAAAGCCAAGAAATACGGACGAGACTTTATTGAACTGATAACAGCCTACGTAGCAGAAAATGACATTCTAAAGCCGGACGATCTTGTTGTTAAATCTACGGGTTCTAACAGCGCTTTAAAGTTGTATATCATTCAGAATGTAGACCGAAAGTTGCCGTTAGACGATATAGCTTCAGCCAAGGGGTTACAAATGCCCGAATTTGTAAAGGAAATGGAAGCTATTGTATATAGCGGTACCAAATTGAACATAGACTACTGGATCGAGGATCTCCTTGATGAAGATCAGCAGGAAGAACTTCACGAATATTTCCTTGAAGCTGAGTCTGATAAAATAGAAGCTGCACTTGATGAATTTGACGGTGATTATGATGAAGATGAACTGCGTCTTTACCGGATAAAGTTTATAAGTGAAGTTGCTAATTAGTACGTGTAAAATCTTTTAGATTTAATTTTGTATGGAGCCCATAACTTTAACTAAGTTCGGCTCCATACTGTTTCATAATTAAATAGCAAAGGTTATATTTGACGTGGTTGCAACCCCAACTTAATATGAAAATTCCTACAAATAAGCTGCTTTTCCCTGCATTATGGGACATAAGTCAGCGGAGCTATTCCTTTTTTCCAGTCTTTTTCAGACTATCGCATGCTACGATCGTCCTCAGATTATCGATTCTAGTCTTCCTGACTACATTGAGTTCGTGTATTTCAACTAAAAAACTTACGTATTTACAAGAATCCCAGTCTGCGCAAGACCGTTTGATTCAAGTTAATTTACAACAGCCCCCATATCATGTTCAAATCAATGATGTGTTGAGTATTCGGGTAAAAGCACTTGATCAGGAATTGGTTGCTTTGTTCAACCCACAAACAGCAGGAGCGGAAGGTAATAGTTTAGGAGAAGGGTATTACTATGATGGCTTTGCGGTTGATCGGCATGGAGCTATTAGATTGCCTACGCTGGGAGAAATTCATGTGTTAGGCTATACCACAGAAGAGATTAGAGAACTAATCGAGAAAAAATTATTAGACGATTATTTTACCGAAGAGGCAAACATATTCGTAACCGTAAAACTTGCAGGAATTAAATATACCATTGGTGGTGAAATAGGAGGGCCCGGCGTAAAAGTAGATTTAGTGGAACAGCTTTCACTTTTAGATGCTATTGTAAACAGCGGAGATATTACAGAATATGGGGATCGTACCGATGTGTTGATCATCAGGCAGTATCCCGGCGGAAAGAAAATTCATCATATAGATTTAACGAAGATAGAAGCCTTAAACTCTCCGTATTATTATGTTCAACCCAATGATGTGATTTTAGTGAATCCGCTTCCGCAAAAATCATTAGGTATAGGTACAACCGGTTTGCAATCTTTGACAACCGTTGTTTCCATATTAACCCTTGCAACCACAACAATTCTTTTATTCTCGCGACTCTAGATGGAAGATGAATTTGAAATAAAAGATTTACAGAACTTTTTTGATTTTAGAGGGTTCCTGCTGAAGATCGTCAGTTGGTGGCCGCTGTTTGTGATCTGTATTGGGATTGCCTATTATATCGCCCATTATAAAAATGTGAGACGGCAAACCGTTTACCGTATGAGCAATATGATCACGGTAAAAGATGATCAAAATCCGTTTTTCACTTCCAATACCAGTCTTACGTTTAATTGGGGCGGCACGACCGATAAGGTGCAAACCGCAATCATTTTATTGCGTTCTCGCAGTCATAATGAGCGCGTAGTTGAAGAGCTTCAATATTATGTAGATTATTTACAACAAGGAGTGTATCATCTTGAAGATATTTATGGTCAAACTCCATTTGTGGTAGACGTCAATACCGAGCGTTCCCAACTGTTAGGTAAGATGATTAAAGTTGTTTTTACCGATGACAGGCATTACACCTTGCATATAGATTTTAAAGGCGGATCCGGCTCTGCTCAGAACTATGCTACAAAAGCGCAAATACCGATACCCTTGCCCGCTGCATCATTTGAAAAAGAATATGCATTAGGAGATCCTGTAAATCTGCCCTATTTCAATTTTAAATTGAATCCATCCGGAGTTCCGGCTCAACCCGGGAAAGAATATTTGATCAAGTTCAATTCTTTTAATGCTGTTGTGGGGCGTTACCGCGGGATAGCTATAGATCAGACCCCGTCAGGTTCTAGCATACTTAGCTTAAGCCTTACCGGAAGTAATAAAGCCCGTCTGGTTGATTATTTAAATGCTTCGGTGCGGATTTTGGCTGAAACCCAATTAGAGCGTAAGAATCTTTTTGCTACGAAAACCATACAGTTTATCGATAGTAGTCTCGCAGTGAAGTCTGTTGAGATGAAAAATGTACAAGAAGAGCTAGATAAATTTCGGGATGAAAACAGCAGTATAGGGATTGGGAGTAGTGAGGAAAGTTTGATCGCTAAAGTAACCGAACTGGATGCACAAAAGCAAAACCTGAAACAGCGTTTACAATATTATCAGGATTTAGAAACGTATTTACGTTCTCGAGAAGATTACGGAACAGATATTCCCGCTCCATCCATAACCGGTATAGGAGAAGGAAGTGTGACGAGTAGTGTTTCCAGCATTATTGAGTTGGCTGAAGAGCGCCGTCGCCTTGCGTATACCGCAAAACCCAGCAACCCCACATTTAAAGATCTAGACCGCCGCATCAATGCCATTAAAGCAGTTCTTTTTGAAAATATGGCATCGAGTCAGCAAATTTTACGCGGTCAATTGCAAGAAGTACGTAATGAAATTGCAGCAACCGAAGGTCAGATGCGTAAACTGCCGCAGGAGCAACAGCAGTTATTTGGCATACAGCGAAGATACAATCTTACAGAAGGCGCATACGGAGTCTTTTTGGATAAACGCAGTCAGGCAGGAATTGTAAAGGCAGCCAATGTTTCAGATATTGTAATCATTGATGAAGCCAAAGATACCGGAGGTGGCGCCATAGGACCCAACACTGAGGTGAGTTATGTTATGGCTGTTGTAGGAGGTACGGTTGTGCCCCTGGTCATTGTTTTTTTAATCTTCTTTTTTGATACGAAGATTGGAAACCCGAATGAGATCAAACGTTTGTCCAGTATTCCCGTGTTGGGAGCAATAGGTAAAAGTAATGCAGCTAGCAAATTGGTAGTGATTGAAGATCCGCGATCTGCCATAGCTGAAGCTTTTAGAGGCTTGCGTTCCAGTCTACAGTTTATTTACCGAAAGCAACAACTAGAAGGAGCTAAAACCGTACGAATAACATCTTCGGTGAGTGGAGAGGGAAAAACGTTTTGCAGTATCAATCTGGCGAGTGTATTTGCATTGAGTGAACGCAAAACCGTTTTGGTGGGGCTCGACTTACGCAAACCGAAAATATTTGGAGATTTTAATTTGCCCAATGATGCCGGAGTCGTGAATTATTTGATTGGAGAAAGTACATTAGCTGAAATCACCCAGCAAACTAAAATTCCACATTTGGATGTGATTCTTGCCGGGGCTGTTCCTCCCAATCCTTCAGAACTCTTGATGAGTGATCAGATGGGGGTGTTTATGCAGGAGCTTAAAAAGCGTTACGATTATATCATTTTAGACACTCCGCCCGTAGGTTTGGTTTCTGATGCTTTGGAGCTGGATGAATACATCGATGCAACTTTATATGTAATCAGACAGCATTATACTAAAAAAGGAATGTTGCGCATCATTAATGATAAGTATCAAAAGAAAGAAGTTCAAAACATCAGTTTTGTATTGAATTATTTCAGTGCCAAAAGCAAGTTGGGCTATGGTTACGGCTATGGTTATGAATACGGTTATGCTTATGGCAAATATGGGGATGCTTATCGTCAACCTAAAGCCGGAGGACTACTCAAGCGTGGCTCTCGTCAATTTAGAAAAGTAAAACGGTGGTTTAGTAACCAATTGGAAAAGTAATGGCAGAACACGACGAATGGTTATATGAGATCAATTCCAAGCAGCCTCTATTAGCTATTGATTTTAAGGAGATCTGGAGGTATCGAGATTTGTTGTTGTTATTTGTACGTCGCGATATTATTTCAGCCTATAAACAAACCATTTTAGGTCCGTTATGGTATTTGATCCAACCTTTATTTACCGGAGTTATTTTTACATTGGTTTTTAACAATATCGCCAGTATTTCAACCGGAGGAGCGCCTCCCTTTTTATTCAACTTGGCAGGAATTACTATGTGGAGTTATTTTTCACAGTGTCTCAACAATACGTCAAACACTTTTGCCAGTAATGCCGGTTTGTTTGCTAAAGTGTATTTTCCAAGGATTATTTCACCGATGTCTCAGGCGATTTCAGCCTTGTTTAAACTGAGTATTCAATTGTTCATTTTCACCTGTTTTTACATTTATTTTGTGCTTAAGGGATTTGCAATCAGTCCCAATTACACGCTTTGGTTTTTTCCTTTTTTGCTGCTGATTGTGGCCATTTTAGGGCTTGGTACCGGGATGCTGATTTCCTCATTGACTACCAAATATCGAGATTTTCGAATTTTAATCGGTTTTGCGACTACACTTCTGATGTATGTCTCTGCGGTGATGTATCCTATTTCTGAAGTACAGAACAGTAAAGCCCTTTCAGAATATACCTGGTTGATTGAATTGAATCCCATTGCGATTTTGATTGAAGCCTTTCGCTATATGACCTTGCAGGAAGGGATTTTCAACTGGGGATTGTTGGGATATTGCGGTGTGTTGAGTTTGGTGGTCTTTTTTATGGGCTTGATTGTGTTTAATCGGACCGGTAGAAATTTTATTGATACGATTTGAGGGTTAGCTGGTAACTTTTAGTCGATAGCTGTTAGGTGAAAGCTAATAGTCTATAGCTGAGAGTCGATAGATTTTAGTCTATAGCTTGTAGTCGATAGCTGTTAGCTCTTAGTCAGTAGGTTTTTTTAAAAAATATGAAGTGCATTATGAAGGAGGTTAGTTTTGATTTTGAGGGTTTGCGTGTTTATCAAAAAGCACTGGATTTTATTCATCGTGTTCGTTATTATGGTTCTCGATACACTTGCTTTCGGCTCTGGCCTCAATCAAGTACTCGAACTGACAGTAGGGGCACTTCAAATTAGTCGATAGCTGTTAGCTTTTAAACTATCGACTATCGCCTATTAGCTACAGTCTATCGACTAATAAAAAATATATGTCAGATATTATTCTCAAAGCCGAAAATATCTCTAAGCAGTATCGTTTAGGTACGGTAGGCTCGGGAACCTTACGCGATGATTTTAAGCGTAGTTGGGCGAAGTTACGCGGCAAGGAAGATCCCTTTTTAAAAGTAGGTGCCGTAAATGATAGAAGTCAAAAATCAACTGAGGATTATGTTTGGGCGCTGTGTGATATCAATTTTGAAGTAAAGCAGGGTGAAGTTCTGGGAATTATAGGTAAGAATGGAGCGGGGAAATCTACCTTATTAAAAATCTTATCGAGGGTTACTGCACCTACAACCGGTGTGATTAAAAGTAGGGGGCGTATCGCTTCGCTGCTTGAAGTAGGTACCGGTTTTCATCACGAACTGACCGGCCGGGAGAATATCTACCTTAATGGGGCCATATTGGGAATGACCAAAGCCGAGATCAATAGCAAATTGGATGAAATCATTGACTTTTCGGGTTGTGAACGCTACATTGACACTCCTACTAAACGCTACAGTAGTGGAATGACCGTACGTTTGGCCTTTGCGGTAGCGGCTCATTTAGAGCCTGAGATCCTTGTTGTGGATGAAGTGCTTGCGGTGGGAGACGCCGAGTTTCAAAAAAAGGCTATCGGTAAAATGCAGGATATTTCTCAGGGAGAAGGCAGAACGGTTTTGTTTGTAAGTCATAATATGGCGAGTGTAAAGAGTTTGTGTACACGGGGAATTTTGCTAGAGCAGGGAAATATTAAGCTCGAAGGAGAGACAGACACCATCGTAAATGATTATTTAAACCTTTCTTCAGCGGAGTTTGATTTAAAACAACGCACCGAGCGGTCTGGTAATGGAAAAATTAAAATAAACAATGCTCAATTTTTAAATAGATCTAATAAAGTTGTTCAAGTTATCTCATCAGGTGATTATTTGAAAATGAGAGTTAGTTTTGATGTAAATGAAGAAGACTTTGAACACTTAATATTTGGGTTTAGTATTTCTGATGTACACGGTAACCTCAAAGCAATGACGGTAACAGATGAGATGGCTTTAAATATTAATCATCTAATTAATAGGGGGTATATAGATGTTGAATTTTCAAGATTACCCTTACGTGGAGGTTCTTATAATATACAGTTAGTGTTGTCAGAAAATAATACGTCGGTTAAAAATCACCTTGATGTTATAGATAATGCTCTAAATTTAAAGGTGCTAGAAGGAGATTTTTTTCGCACCGGAAAAATCAACAGGCGGTATAATGCATTGGTGTTAGATTGTAATATTGTATGAAGGAATCACTTGATTATTATAATGCTGAAGTAGAAAAGATGACTTTAGATTATCTAAAAGGTAATCCTAGAGTAGAATCGGCTATTAAAGAATTTGGAAAGTTTATTTTACCTAGTAGTGAAACATTATTAGATATTGGCTGTGGGATAGGGTGGAGTACTTATGAATTCGCAAAGGCATTTTCGAATAGCAAGGTTTTAGGAATTGATTTAAGTCCAATTTTAATAAAAAAAGCAACAGCTTTATTTGAAAACACTAATCTTGAATATAAAGTAATTGATATTACTAAAAACCTTTCATTCAATTTGAGTTTTGATGTTATTTCAATGATAGATGTATATGAACATATTCCACTAAATTTAAGAGAGAAATTTCATAATAGCTTGAAGGACATTATTAGCCCCGGAGGTAGAATTATGCTTGCTTGCCCATCAAAATATCATCAAAAGTGGCTTAGAGAAAATAAGCCATCAGGATTACAGCCGGTAGATGAAGATGTCGATTTTAAAACCATACAGAAATTAAGCGTCGATTTGGACTGTGAGGTAATTTTTTTTAGTTACAAAAAGATATGGAGAACTTATGATTATTTTTATGCTGTTTTAGAACGATGTCCCCAATATAATTCAGAGCGGAAAATCATTCAAGATTCTCCTGTAGTTTTAGAGAGTCAAGCTGAACGGTATAAGCGTTTGGATGTTCCTTATTCTAAAAAGCATCGAGAATTTAAAGGGTATTATATGCTTAAGCGGCTAAAAAATATTTTTCGATGAATATAGCCTTATTTAGCCCCAATAGAAACCCGTATTCAGAAACCTTTATTCAAGCTCAAAAGGAGAGGTTGGGAGGAAAAGTTTATTATTATTATGGGAGCGGAGATTCTTTTAGAGTGGAAGGTGAAGAAAAAAATATTGCCCGTTTAACACTATTTCAGAAATTTTGTGAACGGTTTTTAAAGAAAAAAACTCGATTGTTACGCGGCGCAAATATTGTCGCTTCTTTAAATCAAAAAAGGATTGATGTCACCCTCATTCAATACGGGAATCACGCCTTCGATCTATTGCCGGTTTTAAAAAGAGCAGATATTCCTTTTGTTGTTCATTTTCACGGGTATGATGCTTCTGTAAAGGATGTTATTAAACGCGCAAATCACTATCGGGAAGTTTTTGAACGCGCAGCCTTTGTGATTTCGGTTTCCAAAAAAATGCATCAAATGCTTTTGGAGCTGGGTTGTCCTTCGAATAAACTTATATTAAACACCTACGGTCCAAATCCAATATTCTTTGATGTCGAACCTAGTTGTTCAAAGAAAACCTTTATTTCTATTGGTCGTTTTGTAGATAAAAAAGCACCTCATTTGACTATAATGGCTTTTGCTGCGGCTTTAAAAGTACACCCTGATGCAAAGCTAGTAATGGCTGGTGATGGAGTTTTGAAAAATGCTTGTTTTGACCTAGCCTTAGCTTTGGGTTGCGAAGAATCTATTGAATTTACAGGTGTCATAACCCCTAATGATTATAGAGCCAGTTTAGCACAGGTTCGTGGTTTTGTACAACATTCTAAAACCGCTCAGAATGGGGACATGGAGGGTACTCCATTGGCAGTTTTAGAGGCAGCAGCAGCAGGAGTGCCTGTTATTTCTACCTTTCATGCAGGAATACCTGATGTAGTTGTCAACGAGCAGACCGGGCTTTTATCTGAGGAAGGTGGGGTGAAAACTATGACCCAACATATGATACGGTTGTTGGATGATAAAGCGTTTGCACAAAAACTTGGTGCGGTCGGGCGGAAGCGTATTTATGATGAGTTCACTATGCAACGTTATATATCCAAATTAGATGAGGTATTGGATGAAGCCGCTAATGATATTTAAATTAGAGAAAGCCGGTTTATTGGATAACCAGCTTTCTTAACTAAAAAAATTAAACCACACGCAAAATATTGAGTGTATTGAACGCCCCGTTGTTAAGGGGATACTGTACTCCGTTTATTTCCTGAAAGAAGGAAAGTTGTAAAAGAATCATCGTGACCCCTGTACCGGTAACGGCAATCGGGGCTAGGGCGACTTCTTTGGGTGTTGCGTTGATGCGTAGGTTGAGGGGATCGCTGAGCTTGAGATCACGGGCTTCAGTGGTGAAGTCTACATTCAACAATGCCGACTTTAAAGTGACGTGGGTAGCACCCGGAGGAGCATTCAGTTGGGTTCCGGGAACAAAACCGGGAATACGGATCTCACCTGTGGTTACATTCACCGAATAGTCCGCGCGAAGGACCTGAGTGAGAATCGCATTGCCATTAAAATCAAAATCCTGAAGGAGACGTTTGCCTTCGGGAGTGGTTAAGCCCACTGCAGGATTGCGTTGTCCTCTGGATGAAGTGGTATCCTGATTTTTAATCAGCATCATTTTGCTCATGAGTCGGGAAGGCAGGGTGTTGTCTTTAGCATTGCGAATGAGAGTTGAAAGCGCATATCGCAGTATTTTACCTGCGGTTGCAGCCAGACCAAATTCGTTGGCGTTCTCCCGGGTACGGATGAATGCCGGGTCCTTTTGAATACGTTCTTTACTGATCCCGCCTTTGGTGCGAATGAAGTAACCGTTTTTTCCTTTGTAGAAGGTTAAGCCGTCGAGGGTGCCTTCTATTTTGATCAAGCCTTTGAGTGTAGCCATAGTAGTTTGATTACGTTATACATGTTTTAGTTGTCCTTGTTTTGTTACTGCATTTCTAATTTGTAGATGCTGATCTAAACCCTTTAGGGATGCAGCGCTTAAAACGAATTTATAAAGCCGAAATTAAGTTGCTTTTTAGGGTGAGGCAATTGGGAGTGGTCATTCCTGCCGATTTTGCCGATTCTGCCGGATTTGCCGGAATCAATATTCTTTTTGGTTTGGGCTTAATACGCTTTATCTACGCTTTAATTACGCCTTTGCTACGGAGTAGCTACGGTTTAGTTATGTGGCGGGTATACTATTGATGAATGAAGTTTTATCGCTGCCAAAATTTTATACTAATCAGGATTGGCTTTATCATATTCACGGATGTATGCGATAATCAACCCAATTCCCCATCAACAATAAGCTATTTAAATTGATGTATAATATTTTCAAATTATGCACGAACAGCCTTTAGTCTCTATCATCATCCCCACCTATAACCGGGCGCATTTGATCGGGGAAACTTTAGACTCTGTTTTGGCACAGACCTATACGAATTGGGAGTGTATTGTTGTAGATGATGGGAGTACGGATGAGACAGATAAAGTACTGGCTGGGTATGTTGAAAAAGATTCCAGATTTCAATACCATCATCGACCAAATGATCGACCAAATGATCGACCAAAAGGCGCTAATGCGTGCCGGAATTATGGGTTTGAGTTGAGTAATGGTGAATATATTCAATGGTTCGATAGCGATGATTTGATGGTAAATACTAAGTTGGAGAAACAATTAAACCTGCTTAATAAAAGTGAATTTGACTTTTGTGTTTGTAATGCTCTTAGATTTGATAGTAAAAAGCATAAGGAGTTAGATATACCCGAATTTGAGCTGAAAAGTGCAAATAATTTTTCATCCTATCTACGACTTGAAATTATATGGCTTACCTCTTCACCATTATGGAATAGGAATTTACTTAAAAAATTTTACAGTTTATTTAATGAAGAATTGCAGGCTGCACAAGAGTGGGAGTTTTATTGTCGAATTTTAAATAGATTTGGTAATTACGCAGTAGTCAATGAGCCTTTGATTTACTTGAGACAACACAATGGTAGTATATCCAGTTCTTACAATCAAGAAGATAGAGATTGGAATTATTGTCTAGCAAGGATTTTAGTGTATTCTAATAATGAGATATTCCTCAATAATCAGGATAGAGAGTATTTAAGAAATTATTTAATAGATAATTTTAAATATTTCACCTATACACTACAGCTTGATAAATCGAAATTAATTTTCCAGAAATTTATATTAAAAGATTCAGGTTTTAGTATTCAAAAGAAGCTTCTATCTTTTGTGGCATTTATTAGCTATAAAATATTTAGACGAGGATATATTTTATTGAATAAGATTTAAACTTTATTTATTTCAATTCTTTTGGGAGTAAGTATAATTATACCGCTTTATAATAAAGAGAAGTATGTTTTAGATACTTTAATATCTGTTCAAAATCAAGTTTTTAAGGATTGGGAATGTATTATAGTAGATGATGGTTCAACAGATAATTCTTTCCATATTGTAAAGGGGTTTATAAAATCAAAATCAAATTTTAAATTATATAAAAGGCCTGATGATAGAATAAAAGGGGCAAGCACTTGCAGAAATATAGGTTTGAAATTCTCTACAATGACATTTATTCAGTATCTAGATGCAGATGACATACTAGCGCCTTTCAAGCTAAAATTTCAGATTGATTTAATAAAGTTATATAGCTCTAACGTAGTGTCGATTTGTAAATGGGGTCGTATTGATTTTGATGAATATTTATTACACGAAAACCTATCGAGCTACGATAATTTTAATTCTATTCCAGATTTTTTAAATGCCTTAATAAAGGATTATGGATATTTTCCGCCTAATGCCTATCTAATTCCAAAATCATTAATAGAAATTGCAGGTCCTTGGAATGAAAATTTAAGTTTGAATGATGATGGCGAGTTTATTATGAGAATACTCAGCCATACGAAGCAAATCATTTTTTCTTCTGAGTCAATTGCTTGGTACCGGACAAGGACAGAAAATAATCTAAGCTCTTTTGGTAATCTTGATTCGGTAAGAAGGGGCTTATTAAGTTGGAAGTTAATAGACACTCATTTAGACATAGCACTTGAAGAACGTCAAAAAGAATTTGTACTCTGGAATTTAAAAAGTTTTTATCGAGAACTTAAATTAAAAAAGCCAGAATATCTTCAAGACCTAAAACCATTTTTTGAAGAAATAATTGTTCAAGATTCAATGTATAGTATTTTGAAGCGAAAAATTATTAATCTCTTAAAATTTTTATTTGTTAGATAAGCAAATTTTTCAAGGTAAAAGGTTATTGTTCGTAATGCACTACGGAAGTCTTGGAGGCGCAGAACGCCAAGGCCTGGGATTAGCTAAATTTTTGACAGAAGAATACCAGTGTGAAGTGTCTCTTTTGCTTACGTTTAGCGATGAACTGCAGCCCGATTTTAAGCAATTTGCCAAAGCTTGCCATATCAGACACATTTTCCATACACACGCTCCTTATTTGGTGTGTTGGAAAGAACTAAGCTATCGTAACCTGAAGCGACTGGTATGGAGTTTCAAGTACATTTGGGGTTATAGAAAATTACTTAAACCCTATGGATTTGATTATATATTTCCATTTTTAAACTTTCCATCTAAAGTTGCCTTTTATCTGTATAAAGTTTTACCAACTGTTAAGTTTACGTTTTGGCATCAATTGGGTCTCGATGTTTTTAAACCTGATGAGTTGTTTGAAAAATATGCATCAAGAGCTGTGCCGGCAGTCATAGCCAACTCACAAACTGGATTGGAGTTATACAAAAGGCACTATGGGCTTGATAAGGAAAAATCATACATTCTCCCTCAATATCTAACGATGGAATATCTTTATTTTGATAAAAAGGAAATCCGTAACAAATTTAATATACCTCAAGACGCCCTAGTTTTTGGAATGGTGGCCCATTACAGGGAAGACAAAAAGCACGAACTCATTTTGGAAGCTTTTAAAAAAGTAAGCGAAAATTTCGAAGACGCATTTTTGATATTTACCGGGAACAGGGAGTCATCAAGATATACCCGAATTAAATATGATGCGCTGGAAAAATCTATTCGTGAAGAAGGTTTAGAACAGAAAGTGCGTTTGCTATCTCAGGAATCAATAGAGGAGGTTTTGAGTAGTTTGGATGTGGGGCTATTAATTTCAGAAATAGAAGGCATGCCTAATGCAGTGATGGAATATATGCTTTATGGATTACCTGTTATAGCAAGTGATCACCCCGGCTGTAAATACTTACTTAAAGAAAGTCCGTATCTTATATCCAATAACAGAGAACATTTAATTGGTAAAATGTCAGAGTTATTAAATCATCCATCCATCCGCGATCAACATGGGCTTAAAAATCGGGAATATATCAAAAGCTTTACTAAGGAATCGTACGTAAGGGATTTAAGCACAATCATTAAGCGTCATTTATAAACCGATGCCTAAAGTTTCAATCATATTGCCCACTTATAATGGACAGGCTTATATCGAAGAGGCAATAGCAAGTATATTGAATCAAACTTTTATAGATTTCGAATTGATTGTTGTAGATGATTGTTCAACAGACCATACACCAAAATTGCTTGAATTTTTTAGGTTGCAGGATTCCAGGATCAAAATAATTACAAACAAACATAACTTAAAATTACCCGCCTCGCTTAATGTTGGTCACCGGATGGCGCAAGGGGAGTATTTAACCTGGACTTCAGATGATAATACACTTCATAGTGATTTTTTAGAGCGTTTAGTGAAGGTTTTAGAAACTAGTGGCGAAGACGTAGTATATTCTAATTTTAATGTAATTAATGATCAAAGTAAACATATTAGAGTTTACAAAGTCAGTCCGGTAATTCTTTTGCCCTTTGAAAATGGAATTGGGGCTAGCTTCTTGTATAGAAAGGAAGTATTTCAAAAATTTAATTATAATGAGGATTTACATGGTATTGAGGATTATGATTTTTGGGTAAGAGCTGCAAATCACTTTAAATTTAAACATACTTCAGAAGTACTCTATAGTTATAGAGTTCATAAAAATAGTTTGACTACGGAAATAGGGCTGAATGAAGTCGCACAAAAGAAATTTGAGAAAAATTTAAAGGTGGTTTTGAGCAATTTCGTGATGTTTAGAGTTGATACACAGAAAATACTCTTTCAATTTCAAAGGCAATCACATTGGGATTGGGATTACTTTTTTAGCGTTCGAAAAGAGGCTGAATTAGATTTTAAAAAATGGATTGAATTTAGTGAATTGGATATGAGTATGTTCAAAGAATATTACATCAAGGTCTTAAGAAGTTTATTAATTAATAAGGCAAAAAGAATGCAGGTATTACGACTATTATTCTTAAATCCTTCTCTTATAAGCTACAAATATAGTTTTCGGACTAGTCTTAATATTCTTAAAAGGATTTTTATCTAAATTCGTATTAGAATTTTGTTGCATTTTCTCATTTAAGTTCAGTGTTTTGGAAAAAAGTTTTCGTAAGCTTTATAACCTGATATTCAAAGGCAGTCCTCAAAAACGCCTGCAGTACGATTTACAAAGAAGCTCGTTTGTAAGTAAGGCAAAACTTAAAGAACAGGAAGCGCTTTACAGGCTTGAACTTAAAAACTACACCAATCCATTTTTTATCAGAAACCGGCCTAGCAGTGATTATGACGTTTTGCGCCAGGTGATATTTGAAACGGAATATGAGACGGCTTGTACCGCATTGGAGCTTAACTTCCAAGCGGGTGAACCTATAACTATTATTGATGCAGGAGCTAATATTGGTCTTACATCGCGTTTTTTTGCAGAACGTTACCCCCTTAGTGTAATTTATTCTTTAGAACCAGAGCCTCAAAATTTTAAAATGCTTCTGAAAAATGTGGAAAATTTTGGAACTATTAAACCCTTGCAAAAAGCTTTAAGTGCAGAACAGGGAAAACGTTTTGACATAGGGAAATCCATGCGTGATGGTGCAGACTGGGCAAAAACAACCCAGGAAAGCACCACTGGAACAATTCCGGGCATCACACTCCAGGAACTCCTAAATGAAGGAACCGGATTCTTTGATCTTTTAAAAATTGATATTGAAGGTGCTGAGCGTTTTATTTTTGATAGTCAGGTAAATCAGGATTTTTTAGATAGGACAAAGGTGCTGGTTATTGAGATTCACGATGAGTTTAATATACGTACTCCAATCTATGAGACGCTTCGAAAACGAGGTTATAGTATTTTAGAGCAGGGAGAATTGACACTAGGGATTAATACTAAACTGATACATTTTGTCTCCTAAAATCAGTGTCTTATTACCGGTCTACAATGCTGAAGCTTTTATCGCCGAAAGCATACAGAGTATTCTTGATCAAACGGAACCTGATTTTGAACTTTTAATCATTGATGATTGTTCTACGGATAATAGTGTTTCAATCATTGAAAGTTTTCAAGATCCCCGGATTATCCTTTATAAGAAAAAAGTGAATTCCGGGTATACCGAAAGTTTAAACTGGGCTATTGATCAGGCGCGCGGTGCCTATATCGCTCGAATGGATGCAGACGATATAAGTTTACCACAGCGCTTTGAAAAGCAGATCTACTTTTTAGAACAAAATTCGCATATTGCGATTTGCGGAACCGATGCAGTAGTAGAGGGTAGCAGTCTAAAATTTAATTATCCAACCGAACCTAAAGCAATACAGGCCCATCTACTTTTAGGCAGTTCCCTGATTCACCCCAGTATAATGGGGCGGACTGACCTATTCAAACAGTTTAAATACGACCCTTTAAAAGAGCCGGCGGAAGATTATGATTTGTTTACTCTTTTGGCGGCAGCAGGAGTACAGTTAGCCAACTTAAATGAACCTTTGTTAATTTATCGGGTACATAGCAATCAAATTTCTAAAGTCCAGAATCAAAAACAGGTTGTGAGTGCACAACAGAGTATGTTGCGTATGTTTAGGTTGTTTGACTGCGATCAAATGCGATATCCTAATGAAGTGGTGCTTTCTTACATTTGGCCTACAAGAGTTTCAAGCATGGAACAACTCAAAGCCGGACTTGCATTTTTTGAACAACTTGAGAAGTGTAAACATCCCTTTTCAAAAAAACAGGTTTCAAAAACACTTCGTGTTAAACGCTATAACTTACTTAAAGCCTGTGTGCAGCAAAAGGAATTTGGAACTATCAAAGCTTCATTCTTTGCATTACAACATCTTGGACCATCGTATTGGCGTCAAATTTTAAAATTAAGTCAGTAGTTTGGAATCTAATAAAAGCTCTAAAGTTACCATTCTTTTAGCCACATTTAATAGGGCTCATTTAATTCTGGAAACTTTAGAGTCTATTAAGAATCAAACCTACCGTAATTTTGAATGTTTAATTACAGATGATAATTCAATTGATGATACTGAGTTGGTGGTAAATCAATTTATTAAAACAGATTCTCGATTTTTATATTTCGAGAAACCTTCCACTTATATTAAAGGACTTTCAGCCACGCGAAATTACGGTTTAGATTTAGCCAAGGACTTAAAATCGAAGTTTATTCTGTTTGTCGATGATGATGATATTCTACATCCTCAAAACCTTGAAATATGTACTAAGGCGTTTGATAGTAATAATTTAGATTTTATACATTATAAGATAAAACCATTTAACAATTACATAAAAAGGTTTAGTGATATTCGAGAATTCAAGCGAATTGATGATGTTTCAGATAAAAGACTAATAGATGTTTTAGATAATATAATACCCTTAGCTAGTTGCTCGGTCATGTGGAGAAAAACAGCCCTTCAAGGTGAGAGGTTTAAAGAAGGTTTGTATTATGCCGAAGAACTTGAGTTCTATTCTCGGCTATTAATCAAAGAGAGAAAGGGAGGGAGAATAAATGTTGAACTTTATTATAATAGGAAACACGAGCACAGTAACACAGCAGCCTTCTTTAATGGAAATCTAAAGTATACAGAGAGTCTTATCAGAGCCTATCAAATATGTATAGATAATTTGATAGAGAGTAATAAAATGAATTATACTTCGGCAAAATTTTTTGTTTGGAAGGCTGTTGTTAAAAAGGAGAAGTCTCTTTATCAAGCGATAATGAGAAAATCTGCTTTGAATGCTGTCAATACAATAAGACTTTGGTTTTTATATAATTTTAGCGGAGTAGTAGGCTTTTTTTTAAAAATGAAAAAAGGATGGCGAACAAAGTTTTAGTTGTTACTGATTCCGTTAATCCGGAAGATAGCAGTGGTTCTAAGGCTAATGTTGCCTTTATTAAAAGTCTTGTTGCTTCTGGCTATGTGGTAAGTGTTATTCACTATACTCAGGATGAGATTCAAATAGAAGGAGCGATCTGCTTTTTAGCAGAACAACGGAGAAGCAATTTATACTATATACTCGGTGGGATTCAGCGTACTGTACATCGTAATCTGGGTGTGAACTGGTCGGTCTTTTTAGAGAATATCTTTGGATTTAGTTTTGCATTCTTCAACGATACTAAATCTTTTGTAAAAAAGATTAAAAGCTTTAATGTTCACAATTTTGATTTAGTCATAACCCTAAGTAAGGGGGAGAGTTTTCGACCCCATTATGCACTATTACAATTACCTGAGTGGCACGAGAAATGGTTGGCTTACGTTCACGATCCATATCCTTTTCAACATTACCCTAAACCCTATACCTTTGTTCCTAAGGGGGCAAAGCAGAAAGATCATTTTTTTCAAAAGGTAGCTGCCCATTGTAGATATGCAGGCTTTCCGTCACGTTTTCTGGCAGAGCATATGACAGGGTTTTATCCCGGGTTTAAAGAAAAATCGGTGATCATTCCACATCAATACGATAACGAGATTGCAGAGGTTTCACTGCCTTCTTTTTTTAAGGAAAATGCGTTCAACATCCTTCATACGGGGAATTTAATTGGCGGAAGATCTCCCCAAGGTCTGCTTCTGGGTTTTCAACAATTTTTGGATAATCATCAGGAAGCAAGAGGGGATGTCTATATTTATTTAGTAGGCCCCGCCAGCAATTATAAAGAATTGATAAACTCATTTGAACCCGTTGCGCAGTTCATCTATCACCCGGGCGTTTCCTATGCTGAATCTTTGGCGTTACAACAAGCCGCATCTGTAAACCTAATTATTGAAGCAAGTGATACAGATTATAGTCCGTTTTTACCGGCCAAGATGGCTCATTGTGTGATGGTAGATAAGCCTATTTTAGCTTTAAGTCCAAAAAAAAGTGAAGTGCGAGGGCTGCTCGGGGAAGATTACACCTGGCAAAGTGAGGCAGACGATTCCAAACAGATCGCCAGAATTCTCTCTGAGCTCTACCTCAAATGGAAAAATACAAAGGCAGAATCCTGGCATTTAAATCGTGCCGATTTACAGGACTATTTTTCATCAGCGTATCTCAATAAACAAATTCAAAATCTCCTAAATGCCTCTGCTTAACTCCAAAGAGATAAGTATATTAATAACCACTTTTAACCGTAAACAGGAGTTGATTTTTACTTTGAATGCCTTGCGAGAAGTCATTGCTGATGAGGGTATTTACATTTGGGATGACGCATCTACAGACAGCACTTTTGAATACATCTCGAGTGAATATCCGGAGATAAACATATTTCAGAATACAGTAAATAAGGGCTTGATAGCCAATCGAAATCAATTGATGCAAGCCGCTCCTACAGAATACGTTCTTTCCCTGGATGATGACGCGCACTTTTTAAATCCTGAAGAATTAGAAAAAGCAATGTCGTTTATGCAGGAGAATCTCAACTGTGCTGTTTTATCGTTTAGGCTTTTTTGGGGCCTGCAAAAGCCGGCGAGTCAAAAAACGTCTGAGAATACCTATCAGGTAAGTAATTTTCTGGGAGGTGCTCACCTGATGCGTAAAAGTTCTTGGGATAACTTTATAACGTCTTACCCCGAGTGGTATCATTTCTATGGAGAAGAGGACTATGCCGCAATGAAATTATTTAGGGCAGAACAAATGGTTTTCTATTTTCCAAAAGTGCTCGTTCATCATCGGGTATCACTAAAGAATCGAAAAAAGAGCGCTGAAGAAACCAGCTTAAGAACCCAATGGGCTTTGCAGGCTGCCTGGAGTAACTATTTGATTTTTTATCCCAAACAAAAAGCCTGGTTTAAAATTATGTATTCTATCAAGGAACAGTTCAGACTGAAATTTTTAAAAGGCGAATTCAGTATTCTGATGAGTATATGCAAGGCCGGATTAGCGTTAATTCAAAATAGACGCCGTCGACAAAAGCTGGACATACGTTTTTCTAACGAAAAACTTAACGCCTATTTATCACTGTCTCAAGCACCTGTTTTTTGGAATCCAAAATTAAGCTCAAATTAAACCGATAGTTTCTATAATTATCCCTGTTTACAACCGGGAAGCTCATCTAAAAGGTACACTCGATTCGATAAAGGCTCAAACCTATCGCAATTGGGAGTGTTTACTTGTTGACGATCACAGTACCGATAAGTCTCTTCAAATCTTAAAAGATTTTGAAAAAGGAGATTCGCGATTTAAAGTTTTGATACGTCCTAATAACCGACCCAAGGGTGCCAACGCCTGTCGTAATTTTGGTTTTGAACATGCTACGGGAAGATTTATCAATTGGTTTGATTCTGATGATTTGATGGAGCCGGATTTTATTCATAAGAAGCTTGCCGCTTTTGATACGGAAACAGATATCGTTTTGTCAAAAACGAAAATCTATTATGTGAAAGATCAAACGGAAGTTTTAGAGCAGCGCACACAGTTAACGTCTAATCTGCTCGAGGACTTTATCACCCGTAAAATATCCTGGTATTTGCCAGACCCTATGTATACCAAATCCTTTTTGGATAAACATAATCTAGTTTTTGATGAACAGCTTTTAGGTGGGCAGGACCGGGACTTTTTTCAACGTGTATTGTTGAGCAATCCAGTAATGCTAGTCATTAATTATTATTTAACCACATACTTAAAACACAGTGCGAGTATTTCAGAGAACATATATAAGCAGGGGAACTTTAAAATTACGCAATCCCGAGTTCGTGCGCTGATTTCTTTCATTAAGAGGTTGCAATCGGAAGGCAGGTTGTCTCCCTCGCTCAGGAGATTTTATACTGCTGAATTGCGAAAAATGATACCCCTCGTTCATAAAGATTTAAAAACAACGAAATCCATTTTGAAAGTACTGTTAAAATTAGGGTCTCTAAATTTTGAGACACTTAAAAGCTGGAGTAAAGTGAGTTTAGGGCTTTCAAGTTTGATGATTACCGGTAAAGGTCAAAAGCTTTTTAAATGAAAACCTACCTTGTTATAATCCCCGCGCGGGCCGGTTCGCAAAGACTTCCCGGAAAAAATTTGCGGCAATTAGGAGATAAGCCGCTTGTTGGTCATAGCATGACCTATGCTCAGGAAGAAGGATTTGAGCATATTGTAGTTAGTTCAAATGATGAAAAGGTTCTTCAATATGCAGAACAAGTAGGTGGTGTTAAAGTCATTAAACGGCCCGATGCTTTAGCAGGCAACGAAGAACCGGTAGTTACAGCTTTGCAACATGCGGTAAATCAACTGAAAAAGAAGTTTAAAGCGGTTATTTTATTGCAACCCACAAATCCGTTGAGGCCCAAAGGTCTTCTTAAAGAAGCCATCGCGACTTTTGAACGTGAAGATTGTGATAGTCTGATGACCGTTTCCCGAAATGAGCGTAAACTGGGAACTATTTCTAATAATTGTTTTACCCCATACAATTATAAAATGGGTCAGCGCAGTCAGGATCTTGAACCACTATATTATGAGAACGGTTTGCTTTATATTTTTAAAACGGAATTATTAAATCAGGGTAAACTTTTGGGAGAAAAAAATTATCCTTTAATTGTGGATCATCCTTTTGCAGAAATTGACATTGATACCGAAGCGGATTTTAAGAGGGCGGAGTTGTATTTGAAGTATTTTAAATAAGGTTACTTCGAAATTGTCACTTCGAGTGGCTGAAGCATAGCTTTAGCGGAGCTTCAGGTGTATGGAGAAGTCTTAGGAGTTAGGATGTTTGTTGTTTGTGAGGGTTCTCGATACAATTCTTTCACGCTAGGGCGCTCAAGAATCACTCGAACTGACATTTTTGATACATTTGCTTTCTGCTTGTAGCCTCAATCAAAGAAATCGAAGTGACAGGTTAATATAATTAAAAATAAGAACGACCACCTTGAACCCATACATCCAAATTGAAAACCGTAAGATAGGACCGGATTACCCACCACTGGTCATCGCCGAAATAGGGATTAATCACGAAGGTTCTCTGCAAGTGGCTAAAGAACTGGTTGATGCTGCGCACCGGGCAGGAGCTGAAGTGGTCAAACACCAAACGCATATTGTAGAAGATGAAATGAGCGGTGCTGCAAAGAAAGTGATTCCGGGGAATGCAGCTGTTTCTATTTACGAGATTATGCAGCGTTGCGCGCTTGATGAAGCCGATGAGATTGCGCTTAAAAAGTACGTCGAAGAAAAAGGAATGCTATTTATCTCAACACCTTTTTCGCGTGCAGCCGCAAACCGGCTTCAGGCTATGCATGTTTCGGCCTATAAAATCGGTTCGGGTGAATGCAATAATTATCCCTTACTCAAGCACATCGCAGGTTTTGGGAAGCCGGTTATTCTCAGCACCGGGATGAATACGATTGAAAGTATCTCTAAGGCCGTGCAGATTTTTAAGCATGCCGGTACACCTTTCGCTTTGCTGCACACCACTAATTTATATCCAACCCCCACTCATTTAGTGCGTTTGGGTGCGATGACTCAACTGCATCAGGCCTTTCCCGATGTGCCTTTTGGCTTATCAGATCATACCTTGAACAACAACGCTTGTTTGGGAGCAGTAGCTTTAGGAGCTTCTATTTTAGAGCGGCATTTTACCGATCATATGCAGCGTACCGGACCGGATATTGTTTGCAGTATGGACGAGAAAGCTTGCACCGAACTCATTCAGTCGAGTAAGGAAATCTGGCTTATGCGTGGGGGCGTAAAAGCGCCGGCTCAGGAAGAACAGGTCACCATCGATTTTGCATTTGCAACTGTTTGTACCATCGCGCCAATCCAGGAAGGTGAGGTTTTTAGCGAAGCAAATATTTGGGTAAAGCGTCCGGGAACCGGTGAGATTTTGGCTGAACAGTTTGAAGATATCCTGGGAAAAAAAGCAGCAAGAGCTATTGCTGAGGATGAACAGTTAAAGCACGATGATATTAAATATTGACTGTCACTTCGAGTGACTGAAGCATAGCGGCAGCGAAGCTTCAGGTGTATCGAGAAGTCTTTTGTGTTAGAATGTTTCTCGTTCACCAGACTTCTCGATACAATCTTTTCGAACTCAGGTTCTCAAAAATTACTCGAAGTGACACTTCTCGATACATTTGCTTTCGGCTTGTAGCCTCAATTAAACACCGAAGTGGCATTCTCGAAACATTGTATTTTTGGATTTGGATCTTTCATTGGTGTTTTTTTTAAAGATTAGTTGCTGGTTATATGAAAATTTATAGTGTCTACATCCTTAAATGCAGGGATAAAACCTATTACACCGGTATAACCTCTGATCTTTGGGAGCGGATTGAACAGCATCAATCCGGGAAGTATAAAAATTCCTATACGCATAGCAGAAGGCCGATTGAACTGGTTTATTATTGTGAATTTACAGAGCCCGATTTAGCAATTGGGTTTGAGAAGAGGATTAAAAATTGGTCGCAAGCAAAGAAAGAAGCTTTGATAAATGGAGAATATGAAAAGCTACCCAATTTGGCTAAAAAGCTATTTAAATAATGTCACTTCGAGTGGCTGGAGCATAGCGATAGTGGAGCTTCAGACGTATCGAGAAGTCTTTTGTGTTAGAATGTTTCTCGTTCACCAGACTTCTCGATACAATCTTTTCGAACTCAGGTTCTCAAAAATTACTCGAAGTGACACTTCGCGATTCATTTGTTTTCGGTTTGCCGGCTCAATCAAACTGAAGTAACATTGTAGATAGTTTTTTAGCTCAGGTTTTAAACATTATTTGAACTACTATTTTTATAAAAATAATTTTGAAAAAAATAGCCTTCCTCAGCGGTACGCGGGCAGATTTTGGGAAACTGAAATCCCTGATTCAGGCGGTAAGTGATGCGCCGGAATTTGAGTATTGTATTTTTGCTACGGGCATGCACTTGCTGGAGCAATACGGCCTAACCGTTATTGAGATCGAAAAGGCCGGTTTGCATAACATACACCGTTTTCCCAATCATACCTCAGAAGCCACGATGGATCTTACTTTGGCTAAGACTATCGAAGGTTTTTCAGCCTTTGTTAAAGCCGTTAAACCTGATTTGATTGTGGTTCACGGCGATCGGGTGGAAGCTCTGGCCGGTGGAATTGTAGGTTCTTTAAACAATATTTTGGTAGGTCATATCGAAGGAGGCGAACTTTCGGGGACCGTAGATGAACTCATTCGGCATTCGGTGAGTAAATTGAGTCATATTCATTTTGTATCTCACGAGACGGCAGCCAAACGTTTGCTGCAAATGGGCGAACTCGAGAGCAGTATTTTTAACATCGGTTCGGCTGATCTCGATGTGCTTTTTAGTGATAGCTTACCGGCTTTAGAAACCGCAAAAGCTTACTACGACATTCCGTTTGAAAACTATGCGCTAGTCTTATTTCATTCGGTGACCACCGCGCATCAGGAAACTGTAACCCATGCAGGTGATTTCGTGCAAGTGCTCCTGGAAGATGATCAAAACTATGTGGTGATCTATCCCAATAATGACCTGGGTTCTTCGGCTATTTTGGAGGCGTATCGCCAATTTGAAGGGCATCCGCGATTCCGGCTTTTTCCCTCGTTGCGGTTTGAGTACTTCATTACTTTGCTCAAAAACGCAGCCTTTTTAATAGGAAACAGCAGTGCCGGAATTCACGAGGCTCCCTATCTGGGTATTCCTACGGTAAATGTGGGCAGGCGCCAGGAAAACCGCGATTTGTACACTGATAGCATTATTCACGTGGATAATACTAAAGCAGCTATTTTAAAAGGGATCGCTTCTGCGAAAGCACTAAACGTAAATCCAAAAGGAGCAAAAAGCACCAAAACAGCTGCCTCCGGATTTCTGGAAGCGCTAAGAACCAAAGCTTTTTGGCAAATAGACCATCAGAAGCAATTTCGGGATCTTTAAGGTGTCACTTCGAGTGGCTGAAGCAGAGCGATAGCGGAGCTTCAGGTGTATCGAGAAGTCTTAGGAGTTCGGATGTTTTTTAGTTCAACAAGCTTCTCGATACATTTGCTTTCGGCTTTTGGCCTCAATCAAACACTCGAAGTGACGCTTCTCGATTTAGATTTTTCATTGATGTTTTTTAAAGATTAGTTGCGGTTTGTATGAAAGTTTATAGCGTTTATATTCTAAGGTGTCGGGATAAAACCTATTATACCGGCATTACTTCTGATCTTTGGGGGCGGATTGAACAACATCAATCCGGGAAGTATAAAAATTCCTATACGTATAGCAGAAGGCCAATTGAATTGGTTTATTATTGTGAGTTTACAGAGCCAGATTTAGCAATTGAGTTTGAGAAAAGGATTAAAAATTGGTCACAGGCAAAGAAAGAGGCTTTAATCAATGGAGAATATGAAAAGTTGCCGAATTTGGCTAAAAAGCGATTTAAATAATATTTGTCACTTCGAGTGGCTGAAGCAGAGCGATAGCGGAGCTTCAGGTGTATCGAGAAGTCTTAGGAGTTAGGATGTTCGTCGTTTTCCAGGCTTCTCGATACATTTGCTTTCGGCTTTTGGCCTCAATCAAACACTCGAAGTGACATTCTCGATACCCCGGTTTCGACTTAGGGTCTCGGCCGGCACTCTAAGTGGGAGTAAATTTTTTCAAATAACTCAATAACTTAATAATCAGATTAATCTAAAACCTTGAATTTAGAATCTCGAAAGACCTTAGGAATTGTAATTACAGATGGCGTTGGCTTTCGCAATTTCGTTTTAAGTACATTTCTCGATAAAGCTGCAGCCGGTTTTGAAAAAGTTATCATTTTTTCAGGTTTGCCCTATACCGCCTTTCCCGAACTGGATGCTGCAAAATTTACTATTGTAGCCCTTCCGGTTTTTACCGAAACCAAAAAGAACTGGTTTTGGCGTAAACTGAAAGAAGTCGCACATTTGCAAAAACACAAAACCAACCCGGGAATTGCAGATAATTACGAGATGAACAAAGCCAAAAGCTGGAGTCCGCACGGCCTTTTGGTCCGTATGGTTTATGCTATTAGTTCTGTTTTTCACAGCGAAAAGGATATCCTTCGGTATGAAAAGTTGCAGGAGCAAAGCTTTGCAAATGGTGTTGTCGTCAGCCAATACGGGCAACTCCTGCAGCAGTATCAGCCTGATCTTTTGTTTTTTACACATCAGCGACCACCCTTTATTGCCACACTGGTTTTTTGGGCGAAAAAACTACAGGTTCCTACCGCCTCGTTTATTTTCAGTTGGGACAATCTTGCTTCAAAAGGGAGGATGGCTTCAACTTTTGACTACTTTTTAGTCTGGAGCGATTTGATGAAAAACGAATTGCTTCGGTTTTATCCCTATACCAATCCGCAGACGGTTTCTATAGTGGGGACTCCGCAATTTGAGCCGTATGTGCTTTCCCAATTTGATATTCCAAAAGCGGAGTTCTACAAAAGGTTTGGTCTGAATCCGGATGAAAAAATACTGTGCTACAGCTGCGCCGATGCCACGATTGGCCCTAACGATCCGCTGGTGATCGCGACTTTGGCTGAAGGCATCCGTTCCGGAGCAATCGATTTGTGCCAGCTTTTGGTGCGTACCTCACCGGCAGAAGACGAGCGGCGTTTCGCAGAAACCAAAACCAAATATCCCGAAATCAAATGGAATCATCCCAAATGGGAGCTCACCCGGGAAGGGCATCCCGAGCCCTGGTCTCAACGGGTACCTACACGCGAAGACCTGAGCATGCTTAAAGCCATTCTTAAGTTTTGCGATCTGAACGTCAATATGCTTTCAACCATGAGTCTCGACTTTATGCTGTTTGAAAAGCCGGTTGTCAATACGGCCTTTGGTAATGGCGTTAACGGACTTTACAACGATCAGCGGTTTTTGCAGTATGAGCATTATGACAATGTGGTTCAAAGTGGGGCGGTTAAAATCGCTAAAAACGCAGAAGAATTGTATACTGCCGTGAACGCGTATTTGCGTAATCCCAATCTTGATATGAAAAACCGAAAGAAGCTAATTGAGATGCAGGTGGGTAAACCCCTTGACGAAACCACTCAGGCTTGTGTACAGGCTTTAAAAAACACCTTATGAGTACCAAAAGATTAGCTGTAGTTTGTAATTACGTGCTGCGCCCGGATCGCATAGGCGGGATGGATCGTTTTTTTGTGGCTTATGATAAAGCAGCGAAAGCTAAAGGCTATGAGGTAGACTGGTTTTTTCCAGATGTTTTGGATAAAACATTTTACGAGGGTGTCACTGTTTTTTCTGCGGAAGGAAATTCGAGTGTCGAAGCTTTTTTCCTAAACTACCTTGAGGAAAATGGCAAAATGTACAGCACGCTGGTTACGCATTTTACCGAGTTGTGCACCCCCTTTTATAAAAAAGCCAAACATGCCGGAAGGATCAAAAACCTAATCGCCGTAGATCACAATCCGCGTCCCTTAAATGGTTTTCCGCTTAAAAAGCAGTTAAAAAACCGTCTAAAAGGCTATTTACACCATAAGGCTATAGACCGGTTTATTGGAGTGAGCAGTTACACGGCCCGGCATATTGTGAAAGACCTGGGCAAAGTAGTGGTCCGCAAAACCGGAGTGATTTACAACGGGATTGATACTTCAGTCTTTAAAAAACGAGCGCAACACGATCTGGATTCGCAAGGCAACGTTCATTTTGTCGTGGTTTCCCACCTGCGGGAATCTAAAGGCTTGCAGGATTTGATAGATGCCTTGGCGCTGTTGAAACCCGATTTGCAAAACAACCTCCACATCACCATTTACGGCGAAGGTCCGCTGGAAGAAGGTCTTAAACAACAGGCAAAAGACAAAGCGGTTGATCAGTTGCTGACATTCAAAGGCAGTTCTTCCGAAATCCCCACTATTTTAGCTGATTACGAGTACCTTATTCAACCTACCTATATGGAATGCTTCAGCCTTTCAATTCTTGAAAGTTTATCGGCAAATGTACCGGTGATTACCACCACAGTTGGCGGCAATCCCGAGATTATCAAAGAGGGTGAAAACGGATTTTTGTTTCGTCCAAAAGATAAAAATGCACTTGCCAATATTATTTCTGAAGTTGTAACAGGTCAGCGGGGTATAAACCGAGATACCTCATTACTTATAGAAAAAGATTATTCTTTAGACCGTATGGTCGCTGAACATATAAATTTACTGGACTGATGCACATTGCTTTTTTAACTCCCGAGTATCCCCACGCTGCGTTTAACCGAAGTGGCGGTCTGGGAACCAGTATCAAAAACCTGGCAGCAAGTCTGGTTCAGGCCGGGGAACGCGTTACGGTTTTTGTGTACAGTCAGTCGGAAGACCGAGAATTTGAAGATCAGGGAGTCCAAATTCACAGCATCGCAAAGCGGAAGTATACATTCGCAGGCTGGTATTTGCACCGCAGGTTTTTACAGTGCTACGTCAATCGGGAGATTCTGATACATAAAATAGATATACTAGAAGCGCCGGACTGGACGGGGATCACCGCTTTGATGCGCTTTAAATGTCCTCTGATCATTCGTTGTAACGGTAGCGACGGCTATTTTTGCCATTTGGAGAACCGAAAGCAAAAACCCAAGAACCGCTGGTTTGAAAAGCAAGCCCTTAAAAATGCCGATCACATTCTTGCGGTAAGTGCTTTTACAGCAAAACAGACAAAAGAAATTTTTGGACTGAATAAGGAAATACAAGTGATTCCCAATTCGATTGATGTCGATCGGTTTAAACCGGTTCAAATTCCGGAGGTTCCCAATCGTTTGCTGTATTACGGAAGTATAATCCGAAAAAAAGGTGTTTTGGAACTGGCCGAAATCTCCAATCGTATTTTTGAACAGAATCCCGAAGCACAGCTGATTCTTGCCGGGAATGATGTCAGGGACGTTTTTACAGGCAGATCTACTCAGGAGCTTTTTAGGGAACTGGTAAAACCTGAATTTCACAAACGCATCGAGTTTAAGGGATTACTGGCTTATGAGTTGGTACAGGAAGAAATTGCCAAAGCAGCTGTGGTTGTCTTGCCCAGTTTTGCAGAAGCCTTACCGATGACCTGGATTGAAGCCATGGCGATGGAAAAAGCGCTGGTTACTTCTGATATTGGTTGGGCAAACGAGGTAATGCTAGATGGTGAAACCGGATATACCGTTGATCCCAAAAATCATGGGAAATACGCCGATGCCGTTCTAAAATTACTTGATGACGAGGAATTAAGAAGTAAAATGGGAGCCCGTGCCCGTAAACAGGTTGTGGGACATTTTGCAACGGCAGTTGTGGTTAAGCAAAATCTGGAGTTTTATAAAGGTGTCGTAAAAGCTTGATTTTCTTAAAACATAACGGTAAAACGCCTGTCGCTGTCTCAAAAGACGGACATCCTCTGGAACTCGAATTTAAAAATCAAGCGGTGAGTGCCGCTTGTTTTCTTTTGGCCGAAACCTTTCCGCATGAGACTTTGGTATGGTTTCACGAAGAGGTAGAACCCAACCTGAATCTCGCATTTATTGAAAATTTTCCAAGGGAATCTGAAATGTGGAGTTATGCTGCAAATCGACCTTTGGTAATTGCTGAAGAAATGGGATTTGTAGATCAAAGTGTTTTTTTTAGAATTCAGTCTGGTGTCAAATATCCCACCTGGCTGATGAGCAGTGCTGTGGGTTTAATTAGCTGTAAAAGACTATTGCATTTTAAGCAATACATTCCCGTAGATTCAAATTTCGATTTGTTTCTCTGCATACTGGCAAAAACCGGAATATCCAAAGGCTTACGGGTGTATAGTGAGCCACGACTGATCAGGAGTTCCGAAAAAAGTACCCTTTCCTTCTCAAAAAATACGAAAACAACTTACACCGCAATTGCGACTCTTATGGGTGAAAAATGGCTGATCATGTTTGCCCTGCAGCTTTTGTGGTATCGTAAAAAGCTCAATCTGTTTCAGCTCGTGAAGTCCTTTCCGGTTAAATCTATTCCGCAAAGAGATATCCCTCACTTTGAAGTGACTCCTTCAGATCAAAACAACGTGAAGCCGAAGATCCAGTTTGATGTTATTATCCCCACGCTGGGCCGCAAAGAGGTTTTAAAACAAACCCTTACAGATCTTGCAGAACAGCTTTTGTTACCCCAAAGCCTAATCCTTATTGAGCAAAATCCGGATACAGCTTCGGTTTCAGAACTCGATTATTTACAAAGCCAAAGCTGGCCATTTGAAATCAGACATACCTTTACCCATCAAACCGGAGCCTGCAACGCGCGCAATCTGGCTTTAGATCAGGTTGAGGCAGACTGGGTTTTTCTGGCTGATGATGATTTGCGAATTCCGAGTGATTTTTTACAAAAGGCTGATGCGTTTATTCAGGCCGAAGATCCGCAGGCTTTTACAGTGAGCTGTCTTCAGGAAGGCGAAATAGAACCCGAAAAAACGGTGATTCAATGGCCGGCTTTTGGTTCGGGTTGCAGTTTTGTAAAAGCTTCGGCACTAAAAGCACTACGTTTTGATCTTGCGCTGGAACATGGTTTTGGTGAAGATGCCGATTTTGGGATGCAGTTACGTAAAACCGGTGTTGATATACTGTACAATCCATTTTTAAAACTGATTCATTTAAAGGCTGCTTCGGGCGGTTTTAGAAAACCTGTTGAAAAGCCCTGGGATACCGAAAGTCCTGCGCCCAAACCTGCACCAACGGTTTTGGCTTCCATAGTTAAACATGCAACACCTTCTCAGGTTCAGGGATATAAAACGGTGTTGTTTCTTAAATTTTACAGGCTGCAGCAGATTAAAAATCCGTTTGCCTATATTCGGTTGATGCAGAAACGATGGAAGGTAAGTTTAATTTGGGCCAAAAAACTTTTGAATACGAAATGATGTTTTCACTTATTGTCTGTACCTACCAGCGTACCGAAGCCTTAAACAGGCTTTTAGCTACAGTAGCTGTGCAAAGTCTTTATCCGGATGAAATTTTAATAATCGACGGTTCACGTGATGATAAAACTCCGGAGAGCCTTTCGCAGCAAGACCTAAAAAACCTAAGCTACTATAAAGTTGAGGATAAAGATCGCGGACTTACCCGACAGCGAAACTTTGGGATTGAAAAGCTAAATCCCAGAGCTGAAATCATCTGTTTTCTGGATGATGATGTGGTTTTAGAACCCGATTATTTTGAGGCGGTGCTTGGGGCTTTTAAATCTGATCCCGATATCGTGGGTGTAGGTGGTATGGCAACTAATGAAAACCTTTGGAAACCTTCAGATCGCAAAAGCTCAACAGATAAAGTCTATGTATTTGAAGGCTTTGAGCGCAGTGAGTCGCAGCGTTTTTATCTGCGGAATAAGCTGGGTTTGCAATCACCCGATCTCCCGGGAATTATGCCTGACTTTTCTCACGGCAGAACCTATGGCTATCCCTTAACCGGAAAAAATTACGAGGTGGATTTACTAATCGGAATGTCTATGAATTTTCGCCGCAAGGTAATTGATGCTGAAAACTTCAGTCTGTATTTTGATGGGTACGGACTTTATGAAGACGCAGATTACTGTCTGCGTGCTTTGAAATACGGGAAAAATGTGATGTGTACTGCTGCTCGTCTGCAGCATCATCACGACCCCGCTGGAAGACCCAATCTCTACAAATACGGCAAAATGGTGATCCGTAACGGCTGGTATGTGTGGCGCGTGAAATATTCTAACCCGGGGTTTATAGCTCGATTAAAATGGAATGCTACAGCCTTGCTGCTTACACTGATCCGGTTTAGTAATGTGTTGACAGCTTCTGACAAAAAGGAAGCGTTTAACGAAGCAACCGGCAGGGTAGTGGGTTGGTGGAGTTTGTTATATAATAAACCTAAAATTGAATGATAAAGTCAGATTACAGAAAATATAAACGGTATGGAGGAAACTTTATAGGGATAGTGTTTTTGACTCAGGCTTTCTGGGCAATTATTCAATTTAGAGTTGCATCATTCGTGTATAGTGAAGTTAAAATTTTTGGGGTAAGACATTTATTGTTAGGTATTTGTTTGATTTGGCAGAAACTAATTGAAGTTACTACAGGTATTTCTTTGCCTGCATCTGTAATTATAGGAAGATCCTTTTATATCGGTCATTTTGGAAATATTTTTATTCATCCTAATTGCTGTATAGGTAATAATTGTAATATTTCTCAGGGAGTTACAATAGGTGTAAGTGGTCGGGGTGTTGAGAGGGGAGTACCAACTTTGGGAGACAATGTTTACGTCGGTTGTAATTCCACAATTGTAGGTAAAATAGTAATAGGGGATAATTGTGTTATAGGGGCTAATTCATTAGTAAATAGGAGCGTTCTTGAAAATCAAACCGTTTTGGGTGTTCCCGCACAGGTGATAAGTAGTAAAAATTCTTCAGAATATATTTGATGAATATTTTAGTGATATCTTCTGCTCCAGTCTTAAAGAAAGACGGCAACTATATGGCTTATTCTCCCTACGTAATTGAAATGGATTTTTGGTTCAAGTACTTTGAAGGTGTTGTAATTCTTTGCCCTTCTCAATATGATAAGCCGCTACTGAAGACCTCTTTTAAGAGACAAGATATTCACTTAGTTTCTGTCAATCCTATTTCGATTGATAGTTTTTTAAGCGGATTAACAGCTATTGTGTATACTCCTAAAATCCTAATGACTATTTTTTTTGAAATGTTATCAGCAGATCACATCCATTTGCGTTGTCCCGGAAATATGGGTTTGCTGGGGGCATTGGTTCAAATTTTCTTTCCGCATAAATCCAAAACAGCAAAATACGCCGGAAACTGGAAACCCGGTGCAAGCCAGCCTTGGAGCTATCGTTTGCAGAAATGGATATTGAGTAATACCTATTTGACCAAAAATATGCAGGTGCTGGTTTATGGGGAATGGCCGAATCAGAAAGCCAATGTCAAAGCTTTTTTTACGGCTTCTTATAGTGAAAAAGATAAAGCCGAAATACCTAAACGCAAGTACGATTTACCCCTGCGTTTTCTTTTTGTAGGAAGCCTTTCGCCAGGCAAGCAACCGGTGTACGCCTTAGAATTGGTAGCCGAATTAATCGAACGTGGGTTTCCTTTAGAGTTACACGTCTATGGGGAAGGCCCGGAACGTGAAAAGTTGAATAAAGCTGCTAAGGAATTAAAGATGGAGCGCCAATTGTTTTTACATGGGAATCAGTCTTCAGAAGCCCTGAAAGAGGCCTACGCCAAGAGTCACTTTTTGATTTTACCCTCAAAAAGTGAGGGCTGGCCCAAAGCGGTGGCCGAGGCGATGTGGTGGGGGGTGATTCCTGTTGCTACTCCGGTTTCCTGTGTTCCCTGGATGCTGAATTCCGGAAAACGCGGTGTGCTGTTAGAAACTGATTTGGATATGGACGTAGAAAGACTGAAGGAGCACTTGCTCGATAAGAACAAGCTTAAAACAATGGCTGCCGAAGCGGCTAGCTGGTCCCGAAATTATACTTTAGAGCGTTTTGACGCTGAAATCAAAAAACTACTTTAGCGTGCGGGTTTTACAACTGATAGATAGTTTAGAAATAGGCGGAGCAGAGCGGATGGCGGTTAACTATGCGAATGCCCTCCACAAGCGAGTTGAAGTTTCCGCTCTTTGTGTCACGCGGAAGGAGGGGCAGTTAAAAACATTGATCGATCCTGAAGTACCTTATTTGTATTTAAAGCGAAAGCGACGACTGGACGTTGCAGCAGTATTACGGCTGAAGCGTTTTATTCAAAAGCATAAGATCGAAATCATTCAGGCTCACGGGAGTAGTTATTTTTTAGCTGTTTTAGTAAAGTTGATAACTCCGGGATTGAAATTGATTTGGCATGATCACTTTGGGAATAGTGAATATCTTGCAGGGCGGAAAGCGACTAGCCTAAAACTATTGAGTTCGTATTTTGACGGAATTTTTGCAGTTAATGAAAAACTCGTTTTGTGGTCAAAACAAAAGCTGAAGGTTAAAAAAACCTTCTACATTAAAAATTTTATAGCGGAAGCTTTACCCTTTGATACAGACTTTGAGATTTCCGGAGCTAAGGGAAAACGCATGGTTTGTGTGGCCAATTTAAGGCCTCAAAAAAATCATCATATGCTTTTAGATGCTTTTAAACTGGTTTTAGAACATGATGCAGGCTACACCTTACACCTTTTTGGATCTGTACCCGAAAGTCTTTATGCAAAATCTCTTGTTGAGCGTTTAGAAGAAGAGCCCTTCTCAAAAAGCGTTTTTTTTTATGGTACCTACCTAAAAATATCTGCCATTTTACCGCATTTTGATATAGGCGTTCTATCTTCAGATTCGGAAGGCTTACCTTTGGCCCTGCTCGAATACGGCCAGGCAGGAATACCGGTAATCACCACAGATGTGGGGCAGTGCAGAGCAGTACTAGGGGATTTTGGGAAGTTGGTTCCTGCTCAGAATCCTGCTGCGCTTGCTGAGGCAATTAGAGCCAGCGGTTTTATGACTGATGATAAAGCGGTAGATGTGAAAAAGTTAAAAGATAGAATTCTTTTAGAATACGGGGAACCAATTGTTATTCAGAAAGTTATTTCAAAGTATGCTGAAATTATTTAAGAATCATAACAAACGTTACTTGCAATTTATCGCACTTCATATTGCGATAGGTTTTGCTATTTATTTGTTCCGGTTTTTAGGTCTGTTCTATTTTTTGGGTTCTATAGTATTCTTCACACTTTGGATATTTCAATCCGGGAACAAACAAAATCAGGCTTTATATGCTGCAGCATATATGACCTCAGGGGAGGTTTTTTTTAGGATGACCGGAGGAAGTTTGATTCCTTGGGAAGCCGGTAAGTATTCAGTTATTTGTTTTATTTTATTGGGATTGTTTTTCAGCGGGACATCGCGCAGATCAGCACCGTATTGGTTGTATTTACTGTTGCTGATTCCCGGAGTACTTTATGCTGCTGAGACGCTTAATTTTGATACCAATGTGCGTAAAGCAGTAATATTTAATTTAAGCGGCCCGTTTTGTTTAGGTATAGCGGCACTGTATTGTTTTGATCGTCGTATAACGCGTCAACAAATCCATAATATAGTTTGGTGTTTATTAATGCCTGTGATTGCCATGGGAATTTATCTCTTCTTTTTTACTCCAGACACGCGAGACGTTCTCAACGGGACGCAATCTAATTTTGCCCTATCCGGAGGTTATGGCCCCAATCAAGTGGCTACTGCCCTTGGTATAGGAATGTTTTCGCTAGTAGTGCAGATTTTTGTCAATGGAAAGAATAAACTGATCTTTTCTATAAATATCGGCTTGCTGATGTTTTTAGCCTATCGAGGTATAGTTACATTCTCGAGAGGAGGAGTTTTTACTGCAGCATTAATCAGTATAGCTTTTATCGTAATCTATTTTCAAGGGGTTTCTTCTAAAAAAAGAAATTCCATTTCATTTTATATGGTGATTTTGGGAAGTGCGCTAGCTATCACGTGGTTGATTACTTCGGTTCGAACAATGGGGCTTATCGATTTACGTTATGCTAATAAAGATGCTGCAGGACGTATCAAAGAAGATCTCTCTACAGGAAGACAAGAGTTGATTACTTCTGAGCTTACATTTTTCATGAATAATCCTGTAATGGGAATCGGTGTTGGCAAAACGCGAGAATATCGGGAAGAAAAACTTGATATTTTAGCTGCCTCGCATAATGAAATCAGCAGATTGCTTTCTGAACACGGAGTTTTCGGATTAATAGCTTTATTGATATTATTTTGTACACCGCTGTTTTATAGAATTGGAAACCGAAAAAACTACCTGTTTTACTCCTTTTTTGGGTTTTGGTTTCTTACTATTAACCACTCGTCTATGCGTGTGGCGGCACCGGCATTTATTTATGCTTTGGCTTTATTGAATGTAGTTGATGAAAAAAACGATACTCTACCTCGGAAACAAATTAGCCAGTAAAGGGTTTACACCAACGGGTATAGATACTTTAGGTCCCCAATTAGAAAGTTTGGGTTTTGCTGTTTTTTATGCAAGTTCTAAGCGGTCGAAACCAGTTCGTTTACTAGATATGATATGGCTCATTTTTCGATATCGAGAGCAAGCTGATTATGTGCTTATAGATACTTACAGTACTCAGAATTTCTGGTTTGCTTATGTTGCAGCTCGAATCTGCAAAAGGTTTCGGTTAAATTATATTCCCATTCTACACGGTGGAAATTTACCGCAACGCTTAAAAGGAAGTCAAAAAGCTTCATATTTTTTATTTAAGAATGCGTGTCAACTAGTAGCTCCTTCAGCATATTTGGCAAATCATTTTAAGAATGCAGGCTATTCCAATGTTGAGATTATTGCAAACGCGTTAGAACTCAATAGTTATCCATTTAAATTCCGTGAGGAACTTCAGCCTAAATTATTGTGGGTGCGTTCGTTTGCTGCTATTTATAACCCGATGCTGGCTCTTGAAGTTTTAGAAAGATTGCTTGATGAATATCCTAATGCTCAGCTTTGTATGGTGGGGCCTGATAAAGATGGCAGTCTAGAAGCTTGTAAAATGTATGCGCTTTCAAAACATTTACCGGTTGTATTTACCGGAAAACTGGAGAAAAGTGAGTGGCTGAATCTTGCTGCAGATTATGATATTTTTATAAACACCACCCATATCGATAACACACCGGTAAGCGTTTTAGAGGCGATGGCTTTAGGGCTACCGATAGTTAGTACAGCAGTAGGTGGAGTTCCTTATATTTTAAAAAATGAAGAAACCGGTTTATTAGTCGTCGATGAAGATTGTGACGGATTTGTAAAAGCCATAGGGCGTTTACTTACAGATAAAAGTTTCGTTCAAAATATAACTCAAAACGCTCAAGATCATATTAAGCAATACGACTGGAACGCTGTTAAGAAACAGTGGTCTAATATTTTGTCTTAAAATGCGTTATATTTAAATGCCCAAACAGGCCTACATGTCTTGGATACCCAATATTCATTTTGAAATCTCAGAGCGCAAAATCCTGCTGCGTATATTTGATCTTGTTTTTATCTTTCTGATGATTGCATTGGTTTATAATGGTTTTGATTTTGAGTATTTAAAATTTAAACCCAATAGCTGGAAGTGGGTGTTTATCTTAATAGTGTACTACACGCTTTTTGCTGCAATATTTGAGATGTATGATCTGCAGAAAGCAGCTTCATTTCAGACTACACTTAAGAATGTCTTGCTAACGGTTTCTATGACCGTTTTGTTTTTTGTGCTAACTCCGTTTTTTACTCCGGTGCTACCTGAGAACCGCTTACAAATCTTATTTTTCTTTGGTTCTTTAGTCCTTGGATTATTGTTGTGGCGCTATACCTACATCAACCTTATTTCTGCTCCTCGATTCAATAAGCGAATACTCGTTGTAGGGAATAGTTTTGATATCAATTTAATAGCAGAAAATCTTCACGTTGCTGATCCTAACTACCGGGTTATAGGCTTTGTAAATACCGATAATATCAAGCCAGATTCTTTTGATCGTAGATTGATGGCTATTGAAGTTGCTGATTTATTAAATGCTATAAAGCGTTATTCTGTTTCTGAAATTGTGGTAGCGAGTCCTTCAAAAGGAGTAGGAGTAGATTTATATAATAAATTGATTATTCTCTTAGAACAAGGTTTTCCTATTCGGGAATACACTCAGGTTTATGAAGAAATTACTCATCGGGTTCCGGTACAGCATGTAGAACGAGATTTTTATAAATATTTCCCATTTAGCCGAAGTAATAAGAATCGGTTTTACTTATTTGTCAGTAGTTTTTTTAATGTGATTTTTGCGGCATTAGTGTTGCTTTTGACACTTGCTTTACTCCCTTTAATCCTTTTAGGAAATCTTATAGCAAATAGAGGACCTCTGTTCTATACGCAGGTACGCGTTGGTCAAAATGGAAGAGCGTTTAAGATGATAAAGTTTAGAACAATGGTGGTAGATGCAGAATCTGGTGGGGTTCAGTGGGCTCAGAAAAAGGATACGCGTATAACTCCTTTTGGCAAACTTTTACGCAATACGCGTATTGATGAGATCCCGCAATGTATTAATATTTTAAAAGGAGAAATGAGTCTTATAGGTCCTCGCCCTGAGCGCCCTGTTTTTGTAAAAGAACTTTCAGAGAAAATACCTTTTTATGAAATACGGCACGTTGTGAAGCCTGGTTTAACGGGGTGGGCGCAAGTACGCGGGCGTTATGCCGAATCTGTAGATGATACGCTAGAAAAATTACAATACGATTTGTTCTACATCAAGCACCGTAATATGTTTCTCGATCTCAATATTTTACTAAAAACGATAAGCACGGTCATTTACTATCGCGGGCAGTAGTTGGTTATACTTATTTTCTCCTTCGGAAGCATGAGAAAATCAGAAGTCCAAATACTGGAATAAAAGCCAGTTTAGCAAGGTAATCTCCATGCTTACTGTAAAAGGTAAGCTCCTTGTTTTTATTCACACTTCCTTTTAAGCTTCCGCGTAAACCGTAACCCAATTCCTTCTCAATTTCTCCTTTTTGATTAATTATTGCAGAAATACCCGTGTTTGCACTACGGGCAATACTTCTTCGGTTTTCTATAGCCCGCAGTCGTGCATAGTTGAGGTGTTGTTTGTGTCCTTGTGTATCTCCCCACCACGCATCATTGGTTATGATGGCTAAAAATTCTGCTCCAGCTTTTACATAATCGGTTACAAAATCCCCATAAACCGATTCGTAACAAATAATAGGAGCTACTTTACTTCCATCAATTCCTGCAAAAGCTACTCTGTTTTCTTGAGTGGTTTTCATCGAAACAGTTCCACCTAAATCAAGCATAACATCGCCTAACAGCGGTTTTAAAATACTTTGATACGGAAAATTTTCAACCCCAACGACTAATTTACTTTTGTGGTAAATCTGTGTGCTATCTGATTTGTTCAATAGAAAAGCAGAGTTGAAAAAATCTGCCCAAAGGGGATTTCCAATTCGATCTTTACCTACATAATTTGTTGCAGGTAAAACATCATCTTCATTTGTGTACAATCTGTAAAATTGAATCCCTGCCAGGTAATTTAAATTGGGGTAAGCGCTTAGAAAATCTTCAGCTTTCTCTTTCTCTCTGCTGTACTCAAAATTCCGAATATCCACACCGGCACCTTCTGCCAATACGGTTTCGGGAGCGATTAAAAAATCGGTTGAATCGGTTAAACTTTTTGAAGCTTCTTCAAAAAGTAAGTCTGCAATACGCTCGTTAGTAGTATTGTATTTTTCGGTATAGGGGTCTATATTCGGTTGTAGCAAGACAACTTCAACAGGATCTTCAGTCTCTTTATAGTTGTGATAAATAAGTTGGCTAACACCAATAGGAATAAGAATCACTCCTGCAGCAATCGCTAATTTTATAAAAAGAGCTCTTTGATTTTTTATTTCTGCGAACGCTAAAACTCCTTTAAAAATTAAAGCGTTAACACTCCAAACCCATAGTGTTCCACCAAAAGCTCCTGTGTATTCATACCATTGAATCCAGCCGGTATAGGTAGCAAAAGCATTACCCAAGTTGAGCCACGGCCATGCAAACTCCCAGTTGAGATGCATAAACTCAAAAAGTATCCACAGTGAAATGAGAAAGACCAGACTTAAGTTTATAGAAAGTCGCTTGCTTACTTTTCTATAGAGCATCCATACAAAAGTCATCAAAAGTGAGTTGGCTAAAACGGCAAACCACATCCCAAATCCTGTTGAATTATAAAGCCACCAGGTGGTACTAATATTGAATATAAAAAATGCTATATAAGCAAAGCTGAAGAGTTTTAAGCCTGATTTTTTAGCTGGTTTTGCAATACTTTTATGCGTAACCCATAGTAACGGAACAAACCCGAAAAAAAGTAATAACGGAAAACCATAAGTAGGCCATGCGATAGCCAATAAAAGTCCGGTAGTGATTGCTAAAAGCAGCTTTTTCATAAATATATAACCTAATAGGAACCGCAAGTTAGTATAAGCATCTTTAAGTGTAAAGTACAATATTGTTTTATAGATTAAAGCATTGTTAAACCTGTACCAAATAGTCCCTCACTAAGTACTTAGTGACTAACTTAGGGCAAAAAGAAGCGATGCGAATTTTAATTACAGGAGCTACAGGTCTGGTAGGACAAGAGTTGTGTAAACAACTGTTAGATGCCGGGATTGCGGTAAATTATTTAACAACGAGTCCGGAGAAGATTGAGACTAAAACCAACTATCAAGGTTTTGTATGGAATGCCAAAACCGGAGAGATTGATACGGCTTGCTTAGAAGGTGTGACCAGCATTGTTCATCTGGCAGGAGCAAGTATCGCAGAGCGCTGGACGGATAGTTACAAGAAAACTATTTTAGAAAGTCGGACAAAGACGGCAGACCTTCTTTTTAAAACCTTAAAAAATACACCTAATGAGGTGAAGCAATTTGTTTCAGCAAGTGCGATAGGTGCATATCCTTCTTCAAAAACCACTATTTATACCGAAAGTTTTGAAACCTATAATCCAGGTTTTTTAGGAACTGTTGTTGAGGCTTGGGAGCAAGCGGCAGATCAGTTTGAGGCACTGGGGTTGAAAGTTGCTAAAGTGCGAGTAGGTGTTGTTTTGGCCAAAAACGGAGGTGCTTTAGAAAAGCTTTTACAGCCCATAAGGGCTTATGTTGGTGCTCCCTTAGGTGACGGTAAACAATGGCAGTCCTGGGTTCATTTAGAAGATTTGGCCGGAATATTCAAGACTGTTATTATACAAAATCTAGACGGCGTTTACAATGCAGTCGCTCCAAACCCGGTAACGAATAAAACCTTAACTAAAGCGTCCGCTGCATTATTAGGAAAGCCTTTGATCTTGCCTAATGTTCCGGGATTTGCATTGAAGCTTTTATTAGGAGAGATGGCTGCCGTGGTTTTAGAAAGCCAGAAAGTGAGTTCAGAAAAAACAGAAACGATCTACAGTTTTAAATACAGGCAATTGCATAATGCTTTAGCAGATCTGCTTGAATAACCAAAGTCAAAAAAGAGTTTGCATAAAGAAACCGGCTCAAGGCCGGTTTTGTAATTCAATATTATTGAATGAGATTACATTTGTTGGTTCGCAACAATTGTAAATTCTAATTCGATTTCATCGTTGATGAATTTATCACCTAAGTTGTCAAATACAGATTTAGATCCGTAGTTTACATTCCAATCCGTACGGTCAATTGTAAATGGCTCAGATTTTAACGTTAATGTGTTACCAGCAACTTCATACGTTACAGGAAACTCGATGTTTTTCTTAGTTTCCTTAAGGGTAAGGTTACCAGCCATCATTTTTTTACCATCTTTTTCAGTTACTCCAGTAATTTCAAAAGCAGCAGTAGGATATTTATTTACGTTAAAGAAATCCCCTTCTTTACCTTCAACAGTTCCTTTAAGGTGGTCTTCAAGGCTTGCTTTTTGATCTCCTTCAAGATCTGTAACAACAATAGAAGTCATGTCAATTAAAAAGCTTCCGCTTATCATTTCGTCCTCAAGACGCACAACTCCAGATTCTAGACCTAAGGTACCAGTGTGAGTTCCGGTTGGTTTTGCACCTTCCCAGCTAATTTCTGATGCTTCTTTGTCAAGCATAAATTTTGAAGCTTCAGTAGTTACTTCAGCAACAGTTTCTGCATCTGCAGCTTCAGTTTCGTTTTTAGCTTCATTTTTACAAGATACTGTAGCTGTAAGTAGCGCAGCCATAGTAAATAAGGTTAAAAATTTAAATTTCATTGTAATTGCTTTTTTAGTGTTAATTGAGAGTTCAAAAATAGAAGAAACATTGAGATTTGCTCTTAAATAAACCATAAATTATATTGGTGACATTTTGACATTTTTACAACAATGGCAGTACTTTTGCCAATTGCAAAGCAAATAAGATATACCATGAGTTCAGAAAATAAAGAAGAGATCCTTCACGAGAACGAAGAAAATAAAGCACAAGATATGCAACAGGTTGGTGCAGAGGTTAATAATGAAGCTGCTGCAGCTGTTGAGATTGAAGATGACGAAGATGAGTTGGCTAAATACAAAGCTGACTTAGAAAAGGAAAAAGATAAATTCTTACGTCTTTTTGCTGAATTTGAAAACTATAAGCGTCGCACAAGCAAAGAGCGCGTAGAGTTATTTAAGACCGCAGGTCAAGAAGTTATGCAGGCTATGTTGCCGGTTTTAGACGATTTTGACAGAGCGATGACAGAAATTCAAAAAGCAAAAGACAAAAACCTGCAGAAAGGGGTAGAGCTTATCAGCAATAAGCTGAGAGAGACGCTTAAGGCTAAGGGCTTAAAGCAGATGGAAGTGAAAACTGGCGATGCTTTTGATGCAGATTTACACGAAGCGATCACGCAGATTCCGGCTCCAAAGGATAGCTTGAAAGGTAAAATCGTTGATGTAATTGAAAGCGGTTATCAATTGGGAGAAAAAATCATTCGCTATCCAAAGGTTGTAGTTGGGCAGTAAGAAGTAAGAGATAGTACTAATAAATTGAAGCAGAGACAGGGATGAAAGAAGATTATTATGACATACTAGGCATAAGCAAAAATGCTACAGCTGCAGAGATAAAAAAAGCATACAGAAAGAAGGCGATTAAGTACCACCCAGATAAAAATCCGGGGGATACTGAAGCAGAGGAGCTGTTTAAGAAAGCTGCAGAAGCATATGAAGTGCTGGGTGATGAAAATAAACGTGCGCGTTACGACCAGTATGGTCATCAAGCCTTTGAAGGCGGTGGCTTTGGCGGCGGTGGCGGCATGAATATGGACGACATCTTTAGTCAGTTTGGTGATATTTTCGGTAGCGCCTTTGGTGGCGGTGGCGGCGGGTTTGGCGGATTCGGTGGTGGCTTTGGCGGCCAGCGAAGAACTAAAGGAAGCAACTTACGTATACGCGTAAAACTTACTTTAGAAGAGATCGCAAACGGTGCGGAGAAGAAGATCAAAGTAAAGCGTAAAAAACAAGCAAGTGGTACAACATATAAAACGTGTACAACTTGTGGCGGTAGCGGTCAGGTTACCCGTGTAACCAATACAATTCTTGGCAGAATGCAAACAGCTTCACCTTGTACAAGTTGTGGCGGTAGCGGTCAGATTATAGAATCTAAAGCTGCAGATGCTGATGCACAAGGAATGAAGACCGAAGAAGAAACGGTTTCTATCAAAATACCGGCTGGTGTTGTAGACGGGATGCAGTTAAAAGTTACCGGAAAAGGTAATGAGGCACCCGGGAACAATGGTATAGCAGGTGATTTACTCGTTGTAATTGAGGAAGCTTCGCACGATACCTTAAGTCGTGAAGGAGATAATTTACACTACGATTTGTATATAAGTATTCCTGAAGCTGTTTTGGGTACCAGTAAAGAGATTGATACCGTTACCGGCAAGGTGCGTATCAAGATCGAAGAAGGTGCGCAAAGCGGTAAAATATTACGCTTACGCGGAAAAGGTATCCCTTCAATTAACGGGTATGGCAGAGGAGATTTACTGGTACACGTGAATGTGTGGACCCCTAAAAACTTGAATAAAGAGCAAAAGGCGTTCTTTGAAAATATGCTGGATGATGAGCATTTTTCGCCTCAGCCACAACAAGAGGATAAGTCTTTCTTTGAGAAAGTTAAAGATATGTTTTCTTAGATTTTAAGATGATATTAAGAAAAATGTGTATATTTGAATATCACTAATCACTAGTTAGTGATATTTTTCTTTTTCATAGCAATTTTTTTCCCATCCTTGATGCAAATTAAGGGTGGGTTTTTGTTTTTAAGACCCTAACAGTTCTTTTGGTACTAAATAATTCTTAACAGGCCTTTAGGCTGTAAGCTTTTCAATATATTTAGCTTTTATTTTTATTGGCACCGCCAAAGGGTTTAATACCCCCGAAGCTTGCCTCGAAATAGAAAATTTGTTTCATTATAATGCCTTGTGGGCTTGCCCTAGGTAATTTACTTTCTATGACAGACCTTTTAGTCGCTGACCATATTCATAAAAAATACGGGGATTATACCGCACTTAATGATCTTTCTATCGCTGTCCCTAAGGGTAGTATTTTTGGATTATTAGGTCCTAACGGAGCTGGTAAAACCACCTTGATTCGCATTATAAATCAGATAACCATGCCAGATACCGGTACGGTTTTTTTAGATGGAGAACCTCTTGATCAAAAGCATATCATCAATATTGGATATATGCCTGAAGAACGTGGACTGTACAAGTCTATGAAAGTGGGGGAGCAGGTTATTTATCTCGCGAGACTTAAAGGACTCACAAAAGCTGAAGCAAAAGAGCGCAGTACCTATTGGTTTGAACGTTTGGGGATGATGAGCTGGTGGAATAAAAAAATACAGGAATTGTCTAAAGGTCAGGCACAAAAAGTACAGTTTATTGTTACGGTGCTTCATAAGCCGAAGCTTTTGATTTTTGATGAACCCTTCAGTGGTTTTGACCCGATTAACGCTTCGTTGATTAAAGACGAAATTCTCAAATTACGCGATGATGGCGCAACCATTCTTTTTTCGACCCACAGAATGGAATCTGTTGAGCAAATGTGTGATCATATCGCCTTGATGCATAAAAGCAACAAAATATTAGATGGTCGTCTTGTAGATATCAAACGGGCTTATCGGACCAATACTTTTGAAATAGGCTTGGAGACCGCAGATGATAGTTTATCAAGTTTACAGCTTTTACAGACTGATGTCTTCAATTCAATTCCTTCTACTTGGGAGCTGCATGAAGCTCATTTTAAAACTATTAATGAAAACGATCTTAAAATAGAAGTTAAGATTCCTGAAGATTTAAAGCCTAACGAGTTGCTGAACTTTCTAGCATCAAAAGGTACTATAAACCACTTTGTTGAAGTGGTACCCACGGTAAACGATATTTTTATTCAAACCATAAACGCAAATTAATGGGAGCTTTAGGGTTAATAATCAGAAGAGAATATAAAGCGCGGGTGAGTAATCGCTCATTTATCATCATGACTTTTTTGAGTCCGTTGATTGTAGTAGGTATGATCATGCTTATTACGTATTTAACGCAACTCAACCAAGCCGGAAAGCAGACGATTGTTGTGGTTGATGAAAGCGGCATGTTTTATAAAGAATTTGAAAACACAGAGAATATAGACTATCTCGATTTGTCTCCGGCCGGACTCGAAGTGGCTAAGGCAGAAGTTGAAGACAATAGCTATTTTGGACTGCTCTATATTCCTAAAAACATCAAGAAAAATACTTCCGGAGTAGTTTTCTTCGGAAACGAAGCTCCGGGGATTTCTACTTTAGAAAGCATAGAAGAGCAAATTCAGACTAAAATCACCAACGAAAAGTTACTCGATCGCGGTGTTGATCTGGATTTAATTGATGAATCAAAAACACTGGTATCGATAAATATAGAAGATTTTCAAGGAGAACGAACTTCAAAAATATCAAGTTGGATCAAAGCCGGTTTTGGTGGCGGAGCCGGATATTTGCTGATGATGTTTATCATCATCTACGGGAATATGGTTATGCGTTCGGTGATCGAAGAAAAGACAAATCGAATTATTGAAGTGATTATTTCATCGGTTAAGCCTTTTAAACTCATGATGGGTAAAATTATGGGGACCACGCTTGCGGGTATCACTCAGTTTATGATTTGGTTGATTATTGGTGGAGGTTTGCTAACCTTTTTAACGCTTTATCTAGGTTTAGACGCAACTGCTCCCAGCACACCTGTGGGTAATATGGCCACTACAGATCTCGATAAAATTGAACTAATTGTTCTTGATATTCTCAATTTACCATTACTTAAACTTGCCGGATTCTTTCTGATCTATTTCATTGGAGGTTATTTTTTATACAGTTCAATTTATGCGGCAATAGGTGCTGCTGTTGATAGTGAGACCGATACACAGCAGTTTATGCTGCCTATTATTATGCCACTTATGTTGGCCATTTATGTAGGTTTTTTTGCAGTAATAGAGAATCCAGACGGTTCTGTAGCAACCCTATTTTCAATGATACCCTTAACTTCTCCTATAGTGATGCTGATGCGTATTCCTTTTGGGGTGGTGTGGTGGCAATTGGCTTTATCGGTAAGTATACTGGTAGCGAGCTTTATTTTTACCGTTTGGTTTGGCTCAAAAATATATCGGGTAGGGATTTTAATGTATGGTAAAAAACCTACGTATAAAGAAATTCTAAAGTGGATTAAGTACTAAAATGATTCAAGACGAAGTAAAAGAAACCGTAAAGGATGGCGCCGAAAAGGTAAAGGACGTCATCGAAGAAAACATATGGGGTACTATAGTAGATTTCCTGGAACTCGGTATTCATTTTAAAACAGGAGGAACACCTATAGATTTTACAGTAGGTCATTTCTTGTTAGTGATTTTTTCTTTTGTTGTTGCAACGGTTGCTCTTAGGCTGATTCGAAGCTTGATCACCCGTAAGATGGATTTAGAAAATGAGCTCAAGTTTAAGAGTATTTTCAAATTCATACGGTATATTGTTTATGTCATTGTTATCGTTATAACCTTGAGTGCATCGGGTATTGATGTTACGGTTTTACTCACCGCTTCAGCAGCATTATTCGTAGGTCTTGGTTTGGCGTTACAAGATCTTTTTACTGATATCATAGGCGGGATTTTTATAATGATCGATAAATCTTTGTCGGTAGGAGATGTAGTTGAAATTGATGGTAAAGTTGGTCGCATCTTTGAGATTAAGTTGCGCACTACAAGAGCTCTTACTCGTGATGATAAAGTGATTATTGTTCCTAACCATCATTTTATAAGTGACATTGTTTACAACTATACACAAAATCATCGTACAACTCGAGAGACGGTAAAAGTTGGTGTAGCTTACGGAAGCGATACTAATTTGGTTCGTAAGATTTTACTAGACTGTGCCGGGCAACAAAATGGTGTTCTTAAAACTCCTAAACCTACGGTGCTTTTTGAAGATTTTGGAGATTCAGCTTTGATGTTTGGTTTGTTTTTCTTTATTAACGATAGTTTTTCTGACCCTAGAATAAAGAGTGAGATTCGTTTTCGTATTGATGAAGAATTTAGAAAAAACAAGATTACGATTCCGTTTCCGCAGCGCGATGTACATTTCTACCGTACCAACTCATCAGATTCTTAAAATTATATGATAAACAAACTCATTTTCAGTATTACCGTGCTTTTTGCATTAACTGCTCAAGCACAATCTACAGACATCGCTCGGGTAGAGTATATGCGTATACCTTTTAGTAATTCTGATAATTCAGTTGGACGTTTTAGAGCATTGTTGCAAGTTCCTATTCCGTTAGATAAAGAATTGAATAAGATATTAGTAGCCGGTTTTGAATATCGAAATGTAAATGTTGATATAAAAGATGCAGTGCCAGCAGGATTCAATATTCAAGATGTGAGTTCGTTGCATAGAATATCTGCTTATGCAGGTTACGTCTGGAAATTTAAAGAGAACTGGCGTTTTGGGGTGAAGGCTGGTGTGCGTATAAATTCAAATCTAGCCGGAAGTTTGGTTGCAGATGACTGGATCTATACAGCTTCGGTGTATGCGATAAATGATATGAAAGATGCTTCGACGACAAAGCCTTATCGCTGGATCTTTGGTCTGGATTATTCAACTACTCCGGGACGTAATTTTCCACTTCCATTGATTAATTATTATCGCGAATTTCATCCCAACTGGACCTATACGCTTGGTGTTCCTAAAACGAATGTTCGTCATTACTTAAACGGTAACCATAAAGATGCTTTGCAGGCTTTTGTTACGCTCGACAACTTTTTTGCTAACATTCAGAATAATATGAGCATAGATGGTCGTTCCGCAGAAAACATTTCGATGACAATTATTCTGGGCGGTTTAGGATATGAACACTTTTTCACTAAGCATTTGTTATATTATGCATACGCAACACATTCAATAAGCAATGATTTTAGATTGCGCAATAATGACCGGGACGATATTTACACGATAAATAGTGACAATACGTTTTATTTTAGAACCGGTGTAAAATTTAAATTTTAGAGATGTCAAAAATATTAATCATAGAAGATGAAGCGGCTATTCGCAGGGTTTTAACTAAAATCTTAACGGAGGAAAGCAAAGAATATCAGGTAGAGGAAGCCGAGGATGGTCTGGTAGGTATGGAAAAGATTAAAGACAACGACTATGACCTGGTTCTCTGTGATATAAAAATGCCAAAGATGGATGGTGTTGAGGTGCTTGAAGCTACAAAGAAAATAAAGCCAGAAATACCGATGGTGATGATTTCGGGTCACGGCGATCTGGATACTGCTGTAAATACAATGCGTCTGGGTGCCTTTGATTATATTTCAAAACCGCCGGATCTCAACCGACTTTTAAATACAGTGCGTAATGCCTTAGACCGAAAGAATCTGGTTGTTGAAAATACCCGTCTTAAGAATAAAGTTAGCAAGCAGTATGAGATGATTGGCGAAAGCGAAGCTATTGTTAAGATCAAAGATATCATCGAAAAAGTAGCTCCCACCGAAGCACGCGTACTTATAACGGGGCCTAACGGTACCGGAAAAGAACTTGTTGCGCACTGGTTGCACGAGAAAAGTGATCGTGCAAAAGGACCTATGATTGAAGTGAACTGTGCTGCGATACCTTCAGAGTTGATAGAAAGTGAGCTTTTTGGTCACGTAAAAGGAGCTTTTACTTCGGCAAATAAAGATCGCGCCGGTAAATTTGAAGCTGCAAATGGCGGAACTATATTCTTAGATGAGATAGGTGATATGAGTCTTTCGGCACAAGCTAAAGTGCTACGTGCGCTTCAGGAGAGTCGAGTTTCTCGTGTGGGGAGCGATAAAGACATAAAAGTAGATGTTCGGGTTTTAGCTGCAACCAATAAAGACCTTAAGAAAGAAATAGCAGACGGTAACTTTAGAGAAGATTTATACCATCGTTTGGCTGTGATTTTAGTGCCTGTTCCTGCATTGAATGACCGTCGTGATGATATTCCGTTATTGGTAACTCATTTCTCTGATAAAGTGGCGACAGAGCAAGGGACGGCAGTTAAAAACTTCACAGATAAAGCAATCAGTAAATTGCAAGAATACGACTGGACGGGTAATATTAGAGAGTTGCGCAACGTAGTAGAGCGCCTGATTATCTTAGGAGGAAGCGAAGTCTCTGAAGAAGATGTAAAACTTTTTGCCAGTAAATAATTTAGATATAAACTTCTAATATTTTAATCTCGATTATCGAATAAATAACCAAATATGAAAGCTTCAGATTATCAAATCACACAACCTATTCAATTGAAAGACCGGGAAACCCATCAGGATTTCGGTAAGAAAAAAGAACTTGAAGAAGAGCTGGATTCGGTTAGTAAGCAAATCGCTGATATTCAAAATGCGATGTATGCACATGGTAAATATGCCGTATTGATTTGCATTCAGGGTATGGATACTGCCGGGAAAGATAGTTTGATTCGTGAGGTTTTTAAAAATTTCAACGCCCGTGGTGTTGTGGTGCATAGTTTTAAAGTTCCAACAGATTTGGAATTGGGTCACGATTATTTGTGGCGTCATTATATCGCATTACCGGCACGTGGTAAATTTGCTATTTTTAACCGTACGCAGTACGAGAATGTTTTAGTAACGCGTGTGCATCCAGAATATGTTTTAAACGAAAACATTCCGGGTATTGATAGTGTCTCAGATGTAGATGAGGCTTTTTGGGAAAAGCGTTTTGAGCAGATTAATAATTTTGAAAAACATAGTGCTGAAAATGGAACCATTATCTTTAAATTTTTCTTGCATCTTTCTAAAGAGGAGCAAAAGAACAGGTTGTTGCGTCGTCTCAATAAACCCAATAAGAACTGGAAGTTTTCTGCCAGTGACTTAAAAGAGCGCAAACTTTGGGATGCGTATCAGAAATGTTATGAAGATGCAATTAATAAGACTTCTAAATTTCATGCGCCTTGGTATGTTGTGCCTGCAGATGATAAGCCTACTGCACGTTTGATTTTGGCTAATATATTGCTCGAAAAACTTTCAGAATATAAAGACATTAAAGAGCCAGAGCTCGATACAAAAACAAAAGCCAACCTCGAGGCGTATCGCAAGCAACTGGAAACCGAATGAATAATTTCCTGTATAGAAATCTAAATCGCTTCAATTGAGGCGATTTTTTTGTTTAAAGAAACTATATCCCGCAAGAGAATCTTAATTTTAGAGTTCATCTAAAAAACACAACAAATTTTGAAAAGAATTTTCCTATTCGTTGTAGCCTTGTTTAGTCTGAATTTCCTTTCTGCACAGACAGCAAAAGACTCGGTACAACTGCGTAATTTTTATGATTTATCACTTTTAGACGGTCAAAGTTATGAATGGCTTGATGCTTTGTCTAACGAAATCGGGCCGCGTCTAAGTGGTAGCATCGGAGCAGCAAAAGCTGTGCAGTGGGCCAAAGAAGAATTAGAGGCTATAGGTCTTGATAAAGTATGGTTGCAACCGGTAATGGTTCCTAAGTGGGAGCGCGGTGCTCCTGAGAAGGCCTTTGTAGAAGGAGTAGATACAAAAATAGATGTACCGGTGTGCGCATTGGGTGGCTCTATCGCAACTTCAGCTTCTGGTATTACAGCAGAAGTGATCGAAGTGCACGGACTGGATGATCTGGCTAAATACGATGAAGATCAAATTAAAGGTAAGATCGTTTTTTATAACCGTCCGATGCAGGCAGATCTTATTCAGACGTTTAATGCTTATGGAGGTTGTGTAGATCAGCGTTATTCTGGTGCTAAAGAAGCTTCAAAATACGGCGCAGTTGGCGTTATTGTACGTTCTATGAACTTAAGAATGGATGATTTACCACATACGGGTGCGATGTCTTACGGTGATTTGCCAAACGATCAGCGTATTCCGGCAGCTGCAATAAGTACGAATGGGGCGGCACTTTTAAGTAAAATGCTTAAGAAGGATGCGAAGACTCAGTTCTATTTAAAAATGAACTGTAAAAACTATGAGGAGGATGTACCTTCTTTTAATGTTATTGGTGAGATTACGGGTAGTGAGAAACCAAACGAGTTTATGGTTGTAGGCGGTCATTTAGACTCTTGGGATCTGGGAGACGGAAGCCACGATGACGGTGCCGGTGTGGTGCAAAGTATGGAGGTTTTGAGATTGATGAAAGCAGCCAATTATAAACCCAAGCACAGCATTCGTGTAGTGCTTTTTATGAATGAAGAAAATGGTCTGCGCGGCGGTACAGAATATGCAAAAGTGGCAAAAGAAGAAGGAGAGAAGCACGTTTTTGCTTTAGAAAGTGACGCCGGTGGTTTTACGCCCAGAGGCTTTTCTTTTGATGCAGATGCGGCAAACTTCGCGCAGGTACAAAGCTGGATACCCTTGTTTAAACCCTATTTGATTCACTATTTTGAATTAGGAGGGAGTGGTGCAGATGTTGGTCCATTAAAAGAGGAAGGGACTGTTCTTGCAGGATTACGTCCCGATTCTCAACGGTATTTCGATCATCATCATGCCAGTAATGACACGTTTGATGCTGTGAATAAAAGAGAACTAGAATTAGGGGCAGCAACAATGACCAGTCTGGTTTACTTGTTTGATACTTATGGAGTGAAGCCTGCCATACCTAACCATAAGACGCTTAAGAAATAAGTTAAGCTGTTAAACTTCTACTAAGTAAAGACCTCGTTATCACGAGGTCTTTTATTTTTGATAGAAACCCATACAACAATCCATCCATGGCAATTTTAGGCGCACTCATAAAAGGTATTATAGATATTTCAGATAAAGTAATTCCTGAATCTAATCCCATAGAAGAGCAAGAAGAAGTACTTAAAAAGTTACTCGAAAAAGCTAAGAATACCCAGTTTGGTCAGTTTTACGGTTTTGATGCTATTTTAGAGTCTGAGAACGTTGCTAAAACATTTGCTGAAGAAGTTCCGTTTTTTGATTATAACAGTCTTAATGAAGAGTGGTGGTCTAAATTACATGATGGAGAAGTTGATGTGACCTGGCCTGGAACTCCAGATTATTTTGCCTTGAGTAGCGGTACAACCGGTAAGAGTAGTAAACGAATTCCGGTGACAGACGAAATGGTTGATGCCATTCGTACAGCTGGTATCAAACAAGTAGGAGCTTTAGCTCACTTTGATTTAGAGTCTGATTTCTTCGAGAGGGAAATTATGATGCTGGGGAGTTCTACTGATCTCGCAAAGCGAAATGGTCACGAGGAAGGTGAAATTAGTGGAATAAGCGCTAGTAATATTCCTTTTTGGTTTAGAGGCTACTACAAGCCGGGTGAAGATATAGCTAAGATTGAAGATTGGGATGAGCGTGTACAGCATATTGCAGAGAAAGCTGAAGAATGGGATATAGGAGCTTTGAGCGGAATCCCGAGTTGGATTGAGTTGATGCTAGAGAAAGTCATCGAGCATCATAATCTTAAAAATATTCATGAGATCTGGCCAAACCTTCAGGTGTATACTTCAGGCGGTGTGGCGTTTCAGCCTTATGAAAAAAGCTTCAATGCATTATTGGGAAAACCCATCACTGTAATTGATACGTATTTGGCTTCAGAAGGCTTTATTGCATTTCAGGCAAGACCAGAAACCGAGTCTATGAAACTGGTTACAGATAACGGGATTTATTTTGAATTTGTACCGATGAACCCGGATTATATCAATCAAGACGGTTCAATTGTACAAGATGCTCCGGTTGTAGGTCTTGCAGATGTTGTAGAAGATCAAGATTATATTTTAATTATATCTACCGTTTCAGGATCGTGGAGGTATTTAATAGGCGATACTATTGCATTTACTGATAAGGCAAGAGCCGAAATTAAAATCACAGGTAGAACTAAGTTTTTCCTGAACACCGTAGGTTCTCAGCTTTCGGTAAATAAGATGGAAGCTGCTGTACAGGAGCTAGAAGAGAAGTTCGATATCAAAATACCGGAGTTTACGATCGCTGCAAAACGCAATCCAGAAGACGATGAATTTTATCATTATTGGTATTTGGGTACCGAAACTTCAGTTTCTAATGAGGAGCTTGCAGATGCCTTAGATAAAAGCTTACAGGAGGCCAATAAGAATTATGGTGTAGCCCGAAGTAAAGCGCTTAAAGGTGTTTTTGTGAATACCGTAAATCCTGATGTTTTTTACGAATGGAGTGGAGCCAACAAGAAAAAAGGCGGACAAGTAAAAATGGAAAAAGTGATGAACGAAGAGAAGTTTGCCGAATGGGAAGCTTTTGTAAAAAAGCAAGTTTAAAGCTCTAGCTCTTCTTCAGGAATTTTATTTTCATTAATGAGCATCATAATCTCTTCAGGCGATAAATAAAGACTTTTGATACGCGCTTTATAAAGCTCAGATATGTGTGCGTGATTTAGAATAAAATCTTTGGTTTTTAAGATGTATTCTCCCATTCCGTGAGCAACAGCAAAAGTGTCTGCAGCGCGTTCTGCTTCTCTGATAAATTTAGGAAAATACAGGTATTTTATTCCAAACCAGATCAAGCCTAGACTGCTTCGGTTTCGGTAATCCATAATGTGACCCAATTCGTGACCTATCCATCCAATTAATACGTCAGAAGGGATGTCAGTAATCTTAAAAGCCTCCTCCTCAATCTTTACTTTTTTACTTATAAAAATCACATAATCCCGATTTTTTCTAGGTTTTAAAAGCGATTTAAAAACCGGCTGAGCTTGCATAGTAGATTTCTTAATATCGTTTTTAAACTTTAAAGAAATATTCGTTTCAGTCAATTGCGGGTAGTACGAAAGTGCAATTCTTGCTTCTTTTTCTATGCTTTGTGGGATGTCTTTGTGTTCCAAATTTCTGGTATACTTTATAAGAAACGTAAAGTTAGGTATAGGTCTATAACATCCCTGTTAATGCGATTGTAAATTCAAAGTTATTAAGATGGAATGCTTCCTTTAAAAGCTAATGAGTCTTAATCTTTAGTATTACTTTTGCAGTCCTAAAAAAAATGCTGTTTTGTTAGCTGATTATACTAAAGAATTCCGTCAAAATTTAAAGATCGCTTATCCTGTAATGTTGGGGCAACTGGGGCATATTCTGGTTGCGCTAGCAGATAATCTGATGGTAGGGAGATTAGGCGCTGCTCAACTCGCCGCTGTTTCTCTGGGGAATAGTTTGATTTTTATCGCTCTTTCATTAGGTATTGGTTTTTCATTTGCAATCACACCTTTAGTTGCTGAAGCAGATGGTAAAGGGGATACGCAAACCGGTAGAAACTACTTCCACCACGGTATTGTTATGTGTGCTTTAAACGGGATATTGCTCTTTATTTTATTGTTACTCGCTAAGCCAATATTATATTATCTCGATCAGCCTGTTGAGGTTGTAGAGCTCGCAATTCCGTATATGGATATAGTTGCGTTCTCTTTGATTCCGCTGATGATTTTTCAAGCATTTAAGCAGTTTGCAGACGGCTTGTCAAACACGCGCTATGCAATGTATGCGACGCTGGTTTCTAATATAGTTAATGTGTCTTTTAACTTCATTCTCATTTATGGATTTTGGATTTTCCCAAGATTAGAATTAGTAGGTGCTGCTTACGGAACACTCATTTCACGCTTCTTTATGCTGTGGATGCTGTATTATATTCTAAGCCGAAAAACTAAATTCAAACCTTACTTTATATGGACGCGCCGCAAGGCTTTTCAGCTTCCTGTTTTTAAAAAGCTATTTGATTTAGGTTTTCCTACCGCAATGCAAATGTTGTTTGAAGTTTCGTTGTTTACTTCGTGTATATTTCTTTCAGGAATCTTGGGGACAAATGCTCAGGCAGCAAATCAAATCGCATTAAATTTAGCTGCGATGACTTTTATGATCGCGGTTGGACTGGGGGTTACGGCAACTATTCGAGTGGGAAATCAGAAAGGAAAATCTGATTATAAAAATATGCGTCGTATTGCATTTTCGCTCTTTTTACAGGTTTTTCTGATCGAGGCAGTTTTTGCTTTAGGCTTTATTTTACTTAAAGATATTTTACCTACTTTTTATTTAGATAATATAGAGGTGATTGTGCTGGCAGCTCGATTGCTTATTGTCGCAGCGCTGTTTCAGCTGAGCGATGGTTTGCAAGTGGTTATTCTGGGCGCGCTTCGCGGTTTGCAAGATGTAAATATTCCTACGGGAATTTGTTTTATTGCTTATTGGTTGATTGGTTTTCCGGTAGCTTGGTATTTTGGTCAGGCAGATCAGATGGGGAGTCAAGGAATTTGGTATGGTTTACTGGCCGGATTGAGTGCTTCAGCAGTGTTGTTGTATATTCGTTTTAATTATTTAAGCCGAAAATTGATTCACGCAAATTGCGTTGGAAAAAGTTTAGAATAAGAACCATGAATGAATTATTGGCAGATCAAATTTTTGACGGAAATAATTTCGTGCATAACTCTATTAGAGCAGATTTTGATGCTTGTGTTTTTAAGAGCTGTGTATTTGCGAAGGCTAATTTATCGAAGTTGACTTTTACCAATTGCACTTTTGAAAATTGCGATTTTAGTGGTGTGAATCTAATCCAAACGGGATTTCAGGAATGTGATTTTATAGCCTGTAAAATGCTGGGTGTTACTTTTGAAGTCTGTGCAGATTTTTTATTTCAGATTAACTGTCAGTCTTGCATCCTCAATTTCAGTAGTTTTTATCAGATGAATTTAAGTATGTCTCAGTTTTATCAGTGTCAGTTTAAGGAAGCAGATTTTACGGAGGCTAATCTTTCAGGAGTTTTTCTAAACGAATGTGATCTTGCAGGAGCTTCTTTTGAAAATACAAACCTGCAAAAGGCTGATTTTTCTTCAGCAGTGAATTATTCTTTAAATCCTGAGCAGAATAAAATTGCCGGAGCAGTTTTTAGCAAAGAAGGCATAGCAGGATTATTAGCTACGTATAAAATAAAAATTGTCTGATTTTGAACCCGGAAAGTCTTGTAGAACTCGCGCATTATAAAATGCCCTTTGGTAAGTATAAAGACCGTTATCTGGTAGAAATTCCCGAGTATTATTTTGGTTGGTTTAAGCAAAAAGGCTTCCCGGAAGGAAAACTGGGTTTTATGATGGAGCAGATGCACGAGATAAAAATCAATGGCTTAGAGGAGCTTATCTTTAAGATCAGGCGTCAATACCCGGCTCCTAAACCCAAAAGAAAGCCTTAAAAATAATACCATTTTCAGCTTAAAAGGTTCGCCAATAAATCCCTACCTTTGCATCCCGTAGACGCGCTCTTATTGTTAAAAAGAGCTTAAAAAAATAATCAGGATACAGATGGCAGATACTAAGTACATCTTCGTCACGGGCGGGGTTTCTTCTTCATTAGGTAAAGGTATAATCGCAGCTTCGCTAGCAAAATTGTTACAAGCACGCGGGTACCGCGTTACTATTCAAAAATTAGATCCATATATAAATGTAGACCCGGGAACACTCAACCCTTATGAGCATGGAGAATGTTATGTGACCGATGATGGTGCAGAGACCGATTTAGATTTGGGGCATTATGAGCGTTTTCTAAACGTAAATACGTCTCAGGCTAATAATGTAACTACCGGTCGTATTTATCAAAGCGTTATTGAAAAAGAGCGTCGTGGTGAGTTTTTAGGAAAAACCGTACAGGTGGTTCCACACATTACAAACGAAATTAAAGAACGTATTAAGCATTTGGGTAACACCGGTGATTATGATATCATCATTACCGAAATAGGTGGTACCGTGGGGGATATTGAGTCTTTGCCGTATATCGAATCTGTACGTCAGTTAAAGTGGGAGTTAGGAGATGAGAATGCATTAGTTATTCACTTAACTTTAGTGCCCTATCTTTCTGCTGCAGGTGAGTTAAAGACAAAACCTACGCAACACTCGGTTAAAACCTTAATGGAAAGCGGTATTAAAGCCGATATTCTAGTTTGTCGTACCGAGCATGAGTTGAGTGATGATCTTCGTGAGAAGCTGGCTTTATTTTGTAATGTGCGTAAAGAAGCAGTAATTCAATCTATTGACGCTTCTACTATTTACGATGTACCCAACCTGATGTTAGAAGAAGGTTTAGACACCATTACCCTTTCAAAATTAAATTTATCTGCAGAAACTGAACCCGTACTTACACGATGGAATGAGTTTTTGCGCAGACATAAAAATCCAAAAGCTGAAGTTACTATAGGTCTTATTGGGAAATATGTAGAGCTTCAAGACTCTTATAAATCTATTCTGGAGGCATTTATTCATGCCGGTGCAGAAAATGAAGTGAAAGTTCGTGTAGAGCCTATACATTCTGAATTTATTTCACAGGATGTAATCACGAATAAGATTTCAAAACTAGACGGTTTATTAGTTGCTCCCGGTTTTGGAGAGCGCGGTATTGAAGGAAAAATCAAGGCTGTACAATATGCCCGTGAGCATAAGATTCCGTTTTTAGGAATTTGCTTGGGGATGCAAATGGCTGTTATAGAGTTTGCACGCAACGTAGCCGGACTCAAAGATGCGAATTCTACTGAGATGCAGGCAGATACTTCTGCTCCTGTTATCAGCTTGATGGAAGACCAAAAAGATCTTAAAAATATGGGGGGTACCATGCGTTTAGGAAGTTGGGCTTGTGATCTCAAACCCGGTAGTATCGTTTCCGGTGTTTATGATTCTGAAACCATCTCTGAGCGTCACCGTCACCGTTATGAATTTAATGACAAGTATCGTGCAGAATTAGAAAAAGCCGGACTTAAAATCACAGGTACAAATCCTAAAACCGGATTGGTAGAAATCATTGAGATGGAAGATCACCCTTGGTTTGTAGGTGTGCAATATCACCCGGAATACAAGAGTACTGTTGCCAATCCACATCCGTTATTTGTGGCTTATGTTCAGGCAGCAGTAAAGTACAGCCAATCAAAAAGTTCCGCCAATGTGGCACATGACTAATCTATGGGATTGTTATTGATCTAGCCCACATAATACTTTTTTTGCTTACGCGAAAAAAACAGCACAAAAATCAGTTACAAATACAGTAATAAGGCAGTGATGCCTCAATAATTATGGAAGAAAAGAAATTTGACAAACAGTCAATGATAGGGTTCCTTTTAATAGGAGCTATATTATTATTTATGCTTTGGCAAAACCAGCCTACAGAAGAAGAGCTTGCCGCAGAGAAAGCTAAACAAGAACAGGTTGAAGCTGCAAAGACTTCACCTCTTGCCGCAGAACCTTCAGAAAAAGCAGAGACTGCTGTTCCTCAAGATGACTCTTTGGCATTAGAACGTTACAAATCTACTTTAGGGAGTTTTGCATATTCTGCAACATTACCTTCTGCTACAGATGATGTAACCGAAATTGAAAATGAGGTTCTGGCACTTAAGGTGAGCAATAAAGGTGGTTTTATTACCGAAGCACGTTTGAAGAATTTTAAAAGCTACGACTCGGTTCCTGTTTACTTGATTAAGGACGGAAACACCCGTTTCAATTTAAGTTTTAGTACTTCGGATAACCGTACATTGAATAGTGAGAATATGTATTTTGAGCCTACTTTATCTAAAGAAGGAGAGAATCATGTGCTTTCTATGAAGTTGAAGGTTTCAGATTCAGAATATTTAGAATACCGTTATACATTAAAGCCAGACGATTATATGATGGGCTTTGGTATCAAAACTACCGGACTTCAAAATTTGATGAATACTTCTCAGCCGGTAAATCTGGACTGGGAACTTAAAGGCTATCGCCACGCAAAAAGTATCAGTTACGAGAACCGTTACACGCGTTTAACCTACGAGTATGAAGATGGTAGTCATGATAAACTGGGTCAGAGCGGTGATGATGATGCTATTGAAACCGATGTAAATTGGTTTAACTTCAGACAACATTTCTTCAGCTCTATATTATTAACTGATCAGCCTTTTGAAAAAGTAACTTTTACGTCTAATAATCTGGTAGAAGATGAGGAAATAGATACCTTATTCACTAAACAATATGGTGCTAAAATGGCTTTAAAACCTGTGAACGGTGAGCTTAATTATGCTATGGATTTTTATTACGGTCCTACAGATTATCAGATTTTAAATAACTACGACCGTGATATTGATGAGGCGATGCCTCTAGGTTGGGGGATATTTGGAGTGATTAACAAGTATGTGATTATTCCGTTTTTTAATTTCTTAATTACGTATTTCCCTGCCGGAATCGCTATTATTTTATTGACGATTTCTATGAAATTGTTATTGTCTCCGGTACAGTACAAGCAGTACTTGTCTCAGGCTAAAATGAAGGTTTTAAGACCTGAAATCAATGAGATTAATGAGAAGTATGCAGATAATGCAATGAAGAAGCAACAAGAGACTATGAAGGTCTACAGCAAGGCAGGCGCGAGTCCGCTGAGTGGTTGTCTTCCCGGCTTGCTTCAAATCCCGGTGTTCTACGCTTTGTTTACGTTTTTCCCTTCGGCATTTGCGCTAAGGCATAAGAGCTTTTTATGGGCAGACGATTTATCAAGTTATGATAAGATTGCAGATTTACCGTTCCATATTCCGTTTTACGGCGATCACGTGAGTTTATTTCCAATTCTTGCGTCTATTGCAATCTTCATTTATATGACGATGACAACCGGGCAGAGTATGCAACAAACTCAACAACCGGGTATGCCAAATATGAAATTCTTGATGTACTTATCTCCTATAATGATGTTGTTTTTCTTCAACAATTATGCGAGTGGCTTGAGTTTATATTATTTCATTTCAAACCTGATTACAATAGGGATTATGCTTGTAATAAAGAATTTTATTCTGGATGAAGATAGAATTCACGCTAAAATTGCAACTGCAAAAGCAAAACCTAAAAAGCAAAATCGTTTCTCTAAGAAATTTTCTGAAATGATGGAGCAGGCAGAAAAGCAACAAAAGAATAAATAGTATAAGTAGTCAGGCTTCGCTTTAAACCATAAAAAACCCTTCAGAATTTACCTGAAGGGTTTTTAGTTAGCACTGTATTCTCCCGTTTACAATTCCGGAAGCAATACGGTATCAATAGCGTGAATCACGCCGTTTGAAGCCTGTACATTGGTAACTACAATAGTACTTTCTCTTCCGTTTGCATCGGTGATTACCGCAGTTGAAGCATCAATAGTTACTTCACCACCCAGAGTTGTAACAGGTCCGTCTGTAAGATCAGCTTCCCGTACATTAGCCCCGGCCACTACGTGCGTATTTAGTGCAGCTTCTAAGGTTGCCGTGGGGATATCTCCTAGAGCCTCTACAGCGTCCAATTCAGCGATAAGCGCTGTGAAAGCATCATTTGTAGGAGCAAAAACCGTAAAAGGAGCAGGATCTGTACCGTTAGCTGTTGAAAGTGTGGCTACGTAAGAAAAACTACTTTCTCTGGTTAATGCAGCGACTAGGCTTGAAAAGTTGGGATCTGCTGTTGCAAAAGTCACTACGGTAGCTTCTGGGATTACGGCATCTACCACATGTATTACTCCGTTATCTGCATCTACATCGGCAGTCACTACATCTGCAACTCCGTTTACTGAAACTGTTCCGTCTGCAACACCTATGTACAGGTTAAGAGCGTCGCCGTCTGCATTAGTGGAAAGCGCCTCTACATACCCCGCAGTAATGTCTGAAGACATCACGGCAGTTCCTAAAACGTGGTTGAGCAGTAAATTGGCAACAGCTTGTTCGGGTAATGCGTTTACTGCAGCAATGGCAGCAGCTTCATCATCAGCTTCCAAATAGGTTAAAAAGGCAGCGTCTGTAGGGGCAAAAACGGTAAGATTCGTATTTGCCGTAGAAGATAGGGTTTCTACAAGATCAGCCCGTATTGCAGCAGCTAGGAGAATGTCAAAATCATCACTTTCAGATACGATGTCTGCAATCGTTTGAGGTTGGTCAATAATGTTACCATTGTCATCATCATCACTACAGGATGTTAAACCAAGAGTAAATACTGTAATAAACAGTATTTGAAGCATTTTGTTACTAGTTTTCATAATTCATTTTTTTATTAGTTTGTTTAAAATTAAAAGACTCAATTTTAAAATTGTTTAAGGTTAAGTTAAAAATGTTAAACAAAATAATTGATTTTATAAGCTATGCGCTTACAGGTTACAGGAAGCTCACAACAGTTTCTTTTAATCTTTCGTAATTTTGCAGCAAGTCATCCGACTTAAATCTCAAATTTGAAGACATGAAAACCGTGGTGGTAGGACTTAGTGGGGGAGTAGACAGCAGTGTTTCTGCCTACTTGCTCAAAGAAGCAGGCTATAATGTGATAGGGTTATTTATGAAAAACTGGCACGATGATTCGGTAACTATTTCTGATGAGTGTCCCTGGCTTGATGATAGCAACGACGCGATGCTTGTTGCAGAAAAATTAGGGATTCCCTTTCAGACGGTAGATTTGAGTGAGCAATACAAAGAGCGTATTGTAGATTATATGTTTCGGGAATATGAGAAAGGACGTACGCCTAATCCTGATGTATTGTGTAACCGTGAGATCAAGTTTGATGTGTTTATGAAAATAGCATTAGAGCTTGGAGCAGACTATGTGGCTACAGGCCACTACTGTCAAAAAGGGGAGAGCCAAATAGATGGTAAGCCGGTTTATCAATTATTAGCAGGTGCAGATACAAATAAGGATCAATCTTACTTTTTGTGTCAGCTTTCGCAGGAGCAATTGTCTAAAACCTTATTTCCTATTGGGAATTTGCAAAAAAGTGAAGTGCGTAAAATTGCTAAAGAACAAGATCTGGTAACTGCAGAAAAGAAAGATTCTCAAGGGTTATGCTTTATAGGAAAAGTTCGCTTACCTGATTTTCTTCAGCAAAAATTAAAACCGAAAGAAGGGGTAATTGTTGAAATAGCTGCGGAAAAAGCACAAGAGAAAATAGAGGCATTGCAGGCTAAGGAAACTGATAGTATTGCAATAGCTGTAAGTGACGTTGCAACACTCGCTAAAAAGCCAAAATATAGCATTATAGATGGAAAAATTGTAGGAAAACACCAAGGCGCACATTACTTTACAAAAGGTCAGCGTAAAGGTCTCGCGGTTGGTGGTACTCCTGAACCACTTTTTGTGATAGATACAGATGTAGCAGAAAATGTGATTTACACCGGTCAAGGTAAAGATCATCCGGGTTTGTTACGCAGCGCTTTGTTTGTTCAGGAAGATGAAGTACACTACATAAGAGAAGATTTAAAATTAGCTGAAGGAGAAGTGCGGGAGGTAGAAGCGCGTATACGCTACCGTCAACCTTTACAAAAAGCACTCTTACATAAAACAGAAGATGGACTCTACGTGTCTTTTGACGAGCCACAATCGGCTATTAGTGAAGGGCAGTTTGTTGCTTGGTATGATGGCGAAGAATGTCTGGGCTCCGGAGTAATTTCATAAATACCTAGTTTGAATAGAATCACAGCACTTTTTGATATTAAATATCCACTAATTCAGGCAGGAATGGTCTGGAATAGCGGTTGGAAATTAGCAAGTGCTGTTAGCAATGCAGGCGGTCTAGGTCTCTTGGGTGCAGGCTCTATGTATCCTGAAGTCCTTCGAGAACATATTCAGAAATGTAAAAAGACAACAGATAAACCTTTTGGAGTAAATGTTCCTTTGTTATATCCTGATATTGATAAGCTGATGCAAATCATTATTGATGAATGTGTACAAATTGTTTTTACCAGTGCCGGAAATCCTAAAACCTGGACCTCGTATTTAAAAGATCACGGCGTTAAAGTGGTTCACGTAGTAAGTAGCGTGAAGTTTGCTTTAAAAGCTCAGGAAGCCGGAGTAGATGCTGTGGTTGCAGAGGGGTTTGAAGCCGGCGGACATAACGGTCGGGAAGAGACCACCACATTTACCTTAATTCCTATGGTTAAGGAGAAATTGGATATTCCTTTAATCGCAGCAGGAGGTATTGCAACAGGAAAAGGTATGCTAGCCGCTATGATTCTAGGAGCAGATGGCGTGCAGATAGGCAGTAGGTTTGTTGCAACCCCAGAGGCTAGTAGTCATGTTGCTTATAAAAATTTAGTTGTAGAAGCAGAGGAAGGTGCAACCGAGTTAACTTTAAAAGAGTTGGCGCCGGTGCGTTTGCTTAAAAATAAGTTTTACGAGGAAGTAAAAGCATTGTATCAAACCACTCCATCTAAAGAAGAGCTGGTTAATCTTTTAGGTCGAGGCAGAGCTAAAAAAGGAATGTTTGAAGGAGATACTGAAGAGGGTGAATTAGAAATAGGCCAGATAGCGGGTATTATAAAGGAAATTAAGCCTGCAGCTGATATTGTAGAAGAAATAATCACTGAATATAAAAATAGCGTATTGCCTAAATTCTAGGTGTAATAAGATTAAGATATAAAAGAAGACGCCATAATTGGCGCCTCTTTAATTTTATGATTTTTTAAAGTTATTCAGTGGCTTTAGTCCATGTCATTGATTCAAAAATCTTTTCTATCATCGTCTCATACTCGCTGCTTAGTTTACCTTTTATAGCAGTAGCAAAATCAGCATATACAGCTTCGGTCTCATCTTCTGGAGTAATTCGTATTAAGTAATGATCTACTCGTGCAGTACCAATACTGTTGGGAGCTTGATAGGTATAAACATCATAATCTCCTATTTTTTCAGGAGTATTATTTTTTATATGTTTCTCTGAATCTGAATTGTTCAACATGGTCATATTCATAATAAAACCATCAGTTAGGCCTCCATAAAATGAGTTGTCTTCGCCAGAATATTTTACAGAGAGTTGGCTGCCTGAAGCATCAACAGATGCACGGTCTGGGTGTAATAAACTCACCTTCCAGTCATTTATAAGCGTTGAGCTTTTATACAATTTGTAACCTTCAGGAATAACCTCTTCTGGTGGTTGTGGTTTTTCAAGTTTTACTTCGGTCTTAGTCTCCGCTAAATCTTGCTTTTTAGCATCAGTATTACAAGCTGTAATAGCAAGCGTTAATAATGCAGAACTCGTATATAAAAATAATCGTTTCATCTTTTTACATTTTAATGTTACTGCTAAGCTAGCGGTATTTCATAGGCAGTTTTGCCTATGAATTATTAAAATATCGTGCGTTTTGTTAAGCTGTGTTAAGTTTAAAATCTAAAATTTCACATAATTTGTAAATCTAAATATCTGATTAGTAGTTTGTTGTTTGATTTATTTTGTTTTGAGATTCAGAAAGTTAAATTTTACGTCGTGATCCAGTTTAGTAACTTTGAGATAGAATAAAACAACTAAAAAAAATAAAATGGATTTACAATTGAAAGGAAAATCAGCTTTAGTGACTGGTTCTACGGCTGGTATAGGAAAAGCGATTGCTAAAGGCTTAGCTAAAGAAGGAGCTGCAGTTATTATAAATGGGCGTAAAGCAGATGATATCGCTCGAGTTATTGAAGAGCTGAAGAAAGAAACCGGAAATGATGCAATTACAGGCATAGTTGCAGATTTTGCACAAAAGGATCATATAGATCATTTATTGAAAGAAATCCCTGAGGTAGATATCCTTGTAAATAATGTTGGAATTTTCAATCAAGTAGATTTTGAAAATATTACAGATGATCAATGGTTTGAAATGTTTGAAGTTAATGTGATGAGTGGAGTGCGTTTAGCAAGACATTATTTTCCTATGATGCTGAAAAAGAATGAAGGAAGAATCATATTTATTTCTAGCGAATCAGCATTGAATATCCCGACTGAAATGGTGCATTATGGTTTCAGTAAAACAGCACAGCTTTCTATTTCTCGTGGATTAGCACGATTGAGTAAAGGGACTAATGTAACAGTAAATAGTGTATTGCCAGGACCTACAATGAGTAGAGCGAACGAAAAAGGATTAAAAGAGCAAGCAGAAGAAAATGACACTAGCTTAGATGTTGTAATTGAAGAATTCTTTAAAGAACGTAGACCCACATCGCTTATTCAGCGTTTTGCAGAAACCGAAGAAGTAGCCAATATGGTCGTTTATGTTGCGAGTCCGTTATCTTCAGCGACAAACGGTGCAGCTTTGCGTGTAGACGGAGGTGTTGCTAACTATATTATTTAGTCTGTCACAGGAGTTAATATTGAATATTAAAAAACGGAATCTTTAGAAAGAGATTCCGTTTTTTATTTGATGGCTAATTCAAATAAATAAGTTAGGTATAGTCGATTTAAAATATAAATCGATTATGATATCGATTTCGTTTTATGTATATTATTTCAAATCTTCATTAAGATACTCGAGTTTTTTAAGTTTTGCACCCTGTGCTATCCTGTATTCCAGTCGTTAGTATACAGTTTTTTATTTGTATTTTAAGTTTATTTCTTTCTAATAACGTCATCCATTATATAGTCTTCAACTTGAATGCTTTCATCGTTAGTGTGTAGAACACTTATTTCTCCCGTAGTTTCGAGAATGACTGCTTTTACTTGTTTAAGTCTAATAACATTTGCTTCGCGTAATTTGGATTGCAGTTCTGCTTCGGTGACTTTACTAACCTTCATATTTTCCCAAATTACTTCACCGTTTTCCATAAGTAAAAGTGGGTTATTATCAATAAGGTCTTCTGCTTTTTCTGATTTATAGCGCAATACGGTAACTGCATAATTTAGTCCATATAAAATTAGCAGAATTGCTGCGCCTAATAAAACAGAAGGATTACCAGAATTGATGGTAATTCCTAAAATACTACCAATAGCAACGGTTATGACAAAGTCAAAACCAGTCATTTTACTGAAGCTTTTGAGTCCAAAAATACGCGTATAGATTACTATTAAAATAAAAATTAGAATAGTTCCTATTAGGGACTCGATAATCAGATCGGTATTTTTAAAAAAGTAAGAAGTATCCATTAAGTTAGTCTTGGTTAGTTAAAATCAAGGTACAAAAGCAACCTAATGAACGATTTCTACGGGTATTAAATATTAACTAAAGCTAGCCTAATCTTTTCCTAAAATAACCGCTTGGGTTGTACCCAAGTTTATTGATAATTTTTGAAATATCAATAAAGTGAAAATAATCAACATGAAGCTTACTACAGGGGTTTCGATTTAGTTTTTAACAGACTCATTAAATCAATTCTAGAATTTTATTATCGGAATAGATAAGCTTATTTTTGCACTAAACACTACCTTATGACACGAGTTAAAGCGTGGGTTTCTGCTGCGCGTTTACGCACTTTGCCTTTATCAGTTTCTGGAATAATTGTAGGAAGTGCTTTGGCGTATAATGCCGGAGTATTTAGATGGGATATTTGTATTCTCGCATTGTTGGCTACATTGGGCTTTCAGATACTTTCAAACTTTGCGAATGATTATGGCGACGGAATGAAAGGCACAGATAATAATGAGCGTATTGGTCCCGCACGGGCCATGCAAAGCGGCTTGTTAACCGCTAAGCAGCTTAAAAATGGAATGGCTTTTATGGCATTACTCACTCTTCTAATAAGTGCAGCCTTGATATATACTGCTTTTGGTTCTGCACATTTTTTACAATCAGTATTGTTTTTTGGATTGGGACTGTTCGCTATTCTGGCAGCTATAAAATATACAGTAGGTAAAGGTGCGTATGGGTATAGAGGATTGGGCGATTTATTTGTGTTCCTATTTTTTGGTTTGGTTTCCGTTGTGGGTAGTTACTATTTGTATGCTGTGAATCTTGAGCCTCTGATTTTCTTTCCAGCAATAACTATTGGTTTGTTAAGTATTGCAGTTTTAAACCTCAATAACATGCGTGATCGATTGAGTGATGCACGTGCTAACAAGAATACATTAGCTGTAGCATTAGGTGCTAAAAATGTAAAATACTATCATTATTTTTTAATTATAGGCGCTTTTGTTTCCAGTTTAGTTTTCTTTCAGCTAACCCAAACCTACAAATGGTCTGCTGTTGCCTTTTTGGTTTTTATCCCCTTATTCAAGCATCTGGTTTATGTCGCTAAAAATGAAAGTCCGGCATTATTGGATCCTGAATTAAAAAAAGTAGCACTATCCACTTTTTTCTTTTCGCTACTCTTTACTGTAGGCTTCCTTTTCTAAGTTATTTTTAACGAAAACTTATAGCGCGAGATTTTCTGTTGAGGCTTTCCTTGTCGAAATTTAATGTCAATTAAAAAAGAGAAAAAATTATGAAAATCACCTATTATGGTCAGAACTGTTTTGGTTTTGAAACCGAAAACGCAACGATACTTACTGATCCATTTATTACCGGAAACGATCTTGCAAAAGATAAGATTGATATTAAAACTTTAAATCCAGATTATATATTTTTAACCCATGCGCATCAAGATCATACGCTAGATGCCGAAACGATCGCCAAACAAGCAGATGCTGTTATTGTGAGTAATTATGAGATAGCAAATCATTATGCAGATAAAGGAATTGAAACACATCCTATGAATCACGGCGGAAGCTGGGAGTTTGATTTTGGGAAAGTAAAATATGTAAATGCCATTCATACCAGTTCTTTTCCTGACGGAAGCTATGGTGGTCAGCCTGGCGGATTTATATTCAGTATAGATGGGAAAACAATCTATATGGCTGGCGATACAGCACTGACGATGGATATGAAACTGATTCCATTAGATTTTGATCTGGATCTGGCTATTTTACCTATTGGAGACAATTTTACAATGGGAATTAAAGATGCCGTGCGCGCCAGTGATTTTATTGAATGTAATAAAATATTAGGGTGTCATTATGATACGTTTGGATATATAGAAATTGATCACGAAGGTGCTAAAAAAGCATTTTCTGCAGTTGAAAAAGAACTTACACTACTAGAAATTGGCGGTTTATTAGAACTTTAAAAAAAAGCTTTTGAAAGCAGCTTACAAAAAATATGTTCTAGACTTCAAACTCCCCAGCGGAACTTCGCGGGGCGTTATGACACAAAAGGAAACTTGGTTTATCAAAATTGAAGAATTAGGAAAAACAGGTTTTGGAGAATGTGGAATTCTACGCGGTCTCAGTATTGACGATCGCCCAGATTATGAAGAAACACTCAAGTGGGCTTGTAAAAACATCCATCTAGGTGAGCAAACACTTTATGATAATTTAGAGGGTTTTCCTAGTATTCAATTTGGGATTGAGATGGCTTTCAGGTCATTCAATGCAGAAAATCCATATGAGCTTTTTTCTTCAGAATTTACAAAAGGAGATGAGGGCATTGCGATAAACGGTTTGATCTGGATGGGCGAAGCTCAGTTTATGCAAGATCAAATTAATGAAAAGATAGAAGCCGGTTTTGATTGTATCAAAATGAAAATTGGCGCTATTGATTTTGATACCGAAATCAAGTTGTTAGAAGGTATACGAAAAAAGTTTCCGAAAGAAAAAATCACCTTGCGTGTTGATGCAAATGGCGCTTTTGCTCCCGCTGAAGCTTTACATAAATTAGAAAGATTAGCAGCTTTAGATCTTCATTCAATCGAGCAACCCATCAAGCAACACCAAGAAAAAAAAATGGCTACACTTTGCGATCAAACACCTTTACCCATTGCTTTAGATGAAGAGTTGATTGGTGTTTTTGGCTATGCTAAACAAAAAGAATTGCTGCAAACGATTAAACCTCAGTATATTATTTTAAAACCCAGTCTGGTAGGAGGTTTCCGCGGATGCGATACTTGGATACAACTTGCAGAAGAGCAGGGCATAGGCTGGTGGATCACTTCTGCGCTAGAAAGTAACATTGGGCTCAATGCGATTGCTCAATATACACATTCAAAAAACACGACAATCCCTCAAGGTCTTGGTACTGGCGGATTGTACACAAATAATGTATCTTCCCCTCTAGAAATTAAGCACGGCAAATTGTGGTACAATGCACAACAAAACTGGAGCTTTCAATTTTAATTTATGTTTATAGAACAAGCTTATAAAGGAGATAATGCCAAATGGAAAGTTGGGATTACAACTATTCTGGTAATGGGTATTTTTATTTTAAATTTTATAGCATTCTTATTTACCAGTCAGGAAGACATGGATAAGATGTATGAAATGCTGAAAAGTATTCCTGCTAATATCAATCTAATATTAAATTTAGGGGTATTTATTCCTATTCTAATTTTGCTTTTTATCCTAGTGAAATACTTGCATAATCGAAGTATACTTTCATTGACAACTTCAAGATCAAAATTTGATTTTAAGAGATTTGCCTTTTCATTAAGTTTGATTTTAATATTCACAATAGCTGGATTCTTCATTTCTTATTATCTGACTCCGGAAGATTATGTTCTTCAATTTGACCTAACTAATTTTATAATATTATTTGTAATTAGTTTGTTGATGTTTCCTTTTCAAATAGGTCTCGAAGAGTGGTTGTTTAGAGGGTATTTAATGCAACAGCTAGGGGTCGCTTCAAAATCAAAATGGTTTCCGTTAATAGTTACCAGTGTACTCTTTGGGGTGTTTCATTCCGCAAATCCAGAAGTAGCTGAGATGGGAGCAATAACAATGGTGTTTTATATCGGAACTGGATTTTTGCTTGGTATTATGACTTTAATGGATGAAGGTTTAGAAATGGCCTTAGGCTTTCATTTAGGAAATAACTTTTTAGCAGCAGTTTTAGTAACTACAGATTATTCGGCTTTACAAACTGACGCTATTTTTAAATCTACAGCAGGTAGTTCAAGTGCGTTAGAAATAATCTTTCCTGTTCTTATAATTTATCCTATCTTTTTAGGGATTTTAGCATATAGATACAAATGGACCGGCTGGAAAGAAAAATTATTCGGTTCTGTAAAAGAACCAGAATCAACAAAACTTGAAGATAATTTGGTTACAGATTAAATCCTAATGTGATGTCTAAATATCCTGTACACTCAGAATTTCAGTTAAATGGCACGCGACTCAAAGCTTCCGGCTTAAAGGAGTTTGCTTTAAAGATTCAGAAAACAGGAGAGCTTTATGAGCAAGAGTTGGGTGAGTTTATATTAGACTGGCTTAACGATAAAGATTATGTTTTGGTGAATACTTCAGGGTCTACCGGAGCGCCAAAAAGCATCAAGTTGCTTAAGCGACACATGGTAAACAGTGCAAAAGCAACCGGAAAGCGATTTAAATTAGAAGCCGGTTCTACAGCTTTACATTGTTTGCCTACCAGATATATAGCTGGCAAGATGATGTTTGTAAGAGCGGTTATATTAGGCTGGAAGTTAGACTTGGTACCGCCTAAATCTAATCCTTTAGATCAGGTTTTAAAGCGTTACGATTTTTCGGCTATGACTCCGTTTCAGCTTGATAATAGTATTGCACGTTTACATCTTTTGGGTAAGTTGATCATTGGCGGCGGTCCGTTTTCTCAAACGTTGAAAGAGTTGGTAAAAGATAGTTCGGCTAAGATTTATGAAACCTACGGGATGACCGAAACGGTCACTCATATTGCTGTGAGACGTATAAACTCAAAAAAGCATAGAGATATTGAACCTCCTTTTAAGACACTTAATAAAGTGACAGTGAGTAAAGACGATCGAGGTTGTCTTGTTATTAAAGCTCCAAAAGTTGCGACAGATCCGGTAATTACAAACGACTTGGTTGATCTCATCTCCTACAAAAAATTCCTGTGGTTAGGTCGTGTAGATAATGTGATAAATAGTGGTGGTATAAAACTCTATCCAGAGACTATAGAACAGAAATTAGCACACCAGATAGATATTCCTTTTATTGTGGGTAGTGAGCCTGACGATGCTTTAGGAGAGCGTTTGATTCTGGTAATTGAGTGTGATAGTTTTGATGCTTCCAGACTTAATTTTGAAGTTCTTGGTAAATATGAAACACCCAAGCGGATTTATTGTACTCCGCAATTTATAAGAACAGAGACCGGTAAGGTTAAACGTGGCTCGATTTTAAAAAGTCTGACAGCGGCAGAAGAAATTTAGGCATAGTTTATGCTCAAATCAATGCGGAAAAGACAATTCGTTCTTTTCGAATTAAACTTATTATCTTTGGCTAAAATTTTAATTATGCGCTACATAGCTATAATCGCAATCACACTTTTATCAATTCAATCTTTATCAGCTCAATACGGTTATGGGCGCGGGTACGGTGGTTATGGCCGTAACCGAATGGGGAGTAGTCGAATGGGAGCTAGTCAAACTCCACAAGGACCTACAGAAGAACCGCCAACAGCAGCAGAAATTGCAGAAGAGCGTTTGCCTGATTATGTAGCGGAATTTGAATTAGATCCTTTTCAAACTGAAGTGTTGCGTGCTTATCTTGAAGATTACTATAATGAAGTAATGGCTTTGCAGAAAGATAAGGTTAAAGATCAAGAGACTTTGCGTAAAGATTTTGAGCGTATGCAAAACGAATTTAAAACCGATTTGAAATCTATACTCACAGAAGAAGAACTCACTAAGTTTATGGAAATGGACTTTTCAACCAGTGCTGTAAGAAAACGAAAAAAGAAACGGGATAATGAGTAATTGACATTGAGTAAATTCTTCAAGGTGTTAATAGGAAACAACTTATGTCTTCGAGGTAAGCCCTGAAAAACTTAAAATAATATTCAAACAAAAAGGTGCTCTGAGCACCTTTTTTTATTAGGGGTTAATGCGTAATTTCGGGAATACTTATACATAGATTCATGCGTTATATTCTCCTAGTTTTTCTTGCCTTTATTACAGCTACCCAAACCTTAAAAAGTCAGATTTTACCCGAGCGCGACCGGGCATCTTTAATCGATAAGATTTTAGCAGATCGTTTTGATCACGTCTTACCAGATATCATGGATCGTACCGGTATTGATATGTGGATTTTAATAACCCGTGAGTACAATGAAGATCCTGTTGTAAAAACAATGCTCCCATCAACGTGGTTAAATGCAAGAAGACGCACTATTCTCGTCTTCTCTTATGATGATACTAAATTTAAAGCAGAAAAACTTGCTGTGGCGCGTTACAATATTGGTGACAACATCACATCAGCTTGGGATAAAGAAGAAGAGCCAGATCAGTGGAAGGCTTTGATAAAGATTATAGAGGTGCATAATCCTGAAAAAATAGCTCTTAATTATTCAGAAAATTATGGGATTGCAGATGGGATTTCAAAAACAGATTATGATGCATTTATGAATGTTTTGCCATCTTCGTTTAAATCTAAGGTTGTTTCCGCAGAACCCCTTGCTGTAGGTTGGATAGAGACTCGTAGTGCAGTTGAGATGCAACTTTTTGAGGAATTAGTTGGCATTACTCATACTATTATTCAGGAAGCTTTTAGTTCAAAAGTGATCATCCCTGGTAAAACGACCACAGAAGATGTCGTATGGTTTTTAAGACAAAAAGTGACCGATATGGGACTTGAAACCTGGTTTCACCCTACAATAGATATTCAGCGGTCTGATGAACCTTTAGAAAATCATATCACAGCTTTTACCAATCATAATGAAGGTCAGGTAATCTTACCCGGTGATTTACTCCATTGTGATTTTGGAATCAGTTATTTGAGATTGAATACAGATGTGCAAGAACACGCTTACGTTTTAAAAGATGGCGAAACGCAAGCTCCGCAGTTTTTAGTTGACGCTTTTGCCAAAGGGAATCAGGTACAGGATATTTTTACTTCCAATTTTGAAACCGGAAAAACCGGAAACATGATTTTAAAAGAATCATTAACTGAAGCTAAAGCTGAGGGGTTACGCCCATCTATTTATACGCATCCATTAGGACTTTATGGCCATTCTGCAGGTCCTACCATTGGAATGTGGGATTCGCAAGATGGCGTTCCGGGAACGGGAGATTATAAACTTTTTGAGAATACGGCATACGCCATTGAGCTCAATACCACCGTAAATATCTCAGAGTGGAATAAAGACATCCGCATAATGCTTGAAGAAGATGGATTCTGGGGGCCAAAAGGCTTTAAATACATCAATAAGCGTCAGGAAGAACTCATCTTAGTTGATTAAAAAAGCGACAGTCTAAGCTTGCTCTAGGGCAAGCTTAGCTCTTTTCTTACGCAAGACAATTACACTTATAGAAAGTAAAACACCTCCAAAGGCTAAACAGGCTCCTACAAGTTCTGGAGAGGTATAACCATATCCAGCCGCAATAGGTAAACCTCCTAAAAATGCACCTACTGCATTTGCGATATTAAATGCAGCTTGATTTACTGAAGAGGCTAGCATTTCAGATTCTTTTGCAGACTTTATCATAAGCATTTGTATAGAAGGGGCAGTTGAAAAAGCAAAAGCGCCTGTAACAAAAACCATTAGTAACATCGCCCATTGTATAGGTGCTATTAGAGAAATTGTAATCAAGCAAAGACTCATCACACTTAATAGTAACGCGGTAGCCTTAATTGGCGAAAATTTATCTGCTAATTTTCCACCTAAAACATTACCAAAGGTCATCCCTAGACCGGCAAGCATCAAGATAAAAATCACCATATCACTATCAAAGCCACTTACGTCGGTTAATAGTGGTGTGATATAACTGTACCAAGCAAAAAAGCCACCTGTACCTACAGCCGTGATTGCCAAGATGAGCCAGAGTTCAGTGCGTTTAAAAATCTTAAGTGCTTGTTTTAAAGGTATGGGTTCTGATTTTTCAATATTCGGAAGCCAGAATTTAATAGCTAAAACAGTTACCAATCCTACGGCTACGACAATCATAAAAGTATAACGCCACGAAATGTTGTGACCTACATAGGTTCCTAAAGGAATCCCTATAATATTGGCGATTGTTAGTCCGCTAAACATCATAGCAACAGCACTAGCTGCTTTTTCTTTAGGTACAAGTCTGCTGGCAACTACTGCACCTACACCAAAGAAAGCTCCATGAGGAAGACCAGATAGTAATCTGGAAATAAGCATGAGGCCATAAGAAGATGCAAAAACCGAAAAAGAATTAAAAACAGTAAAGCCTATCATTAAAGAGAATAGAATCTTTTTTGGGGGGTAATTTCCGGCAATAGCTACAAGAATTGGAGCACCAATTACGACCCCTAAAGCATAAGCAGAAATAAAATGTCCTGCTTGAGGTATGGTGACATTGAGATCTTTGGCTACATCAGGTAGAATCCCCATCATCACAAACTCGGTCATACCTATCCCAAAACCTCCTATAGCTAATGCAATCAGACTCTTCTTAAACATATAAATGTGTTTTCATTTATCATTCTAGCAAATAGAATGTCTATAAATCTGCAAATATAGAATAGTTTGAGCATACTAACTTGTAGCCACTTAACCGATTTAGTGAAATTAATTGAGAATATAACACAGGTTATATTCATGACTTAAGAACGAATTAAGTTTGAAACTTAAAAAAGATCTAGATTAGGATTTAAAAGTCAATGTAAATCGAGTTCCTTCGTTAAGCTTACTCTCAATCTCAATGTTGCCACCTAAACTTGTAATATGGTTGTGAACAAGATATAATCCTATGCCTTTGCTATCTTCATAATCATGAAAACGCTGATGAAGTTTAAAGACTTTATCACCTGCACTTTTTAAATCTATACCAGACCCATTGTCTTGAAACACTAGTTTGATATTGTTCTCAGATTTAAAAGAATGAATATTTATAACAGAAGCTAAGTCTAGTCTAGCGTATTTTATACTGTTTGTAATTAGATTAAGAAAAATGCTTTTTAAAAAGTTTAGGTTGAAAACCACCGAAGGAGCGCTCTTAAAATCATATTGTATAGTGACATTATTTTTCTCAATGAGTTGCTTTATTGAGTCTTGCGTAGTGTTTAAAGTTTTTTCAAAATCTATAGATTTCGTTTTAAGGTTTAGACGATCCTTTTTTATCCACCCATCAAGATATGACGTTATTACATCATTTAAGTTTTCAGTAGAAATGCGAAGTAATTTTACATATTCTAGGGTGTCTGGATCTTTAATTTTAGATTCATCAATAAGTTGATGCAGTGTTATGAGGTTACTCAGCGGTGATCTTAAATCGTGAGAACTAGAATAATTAAAATGCTTTAAATCTTTATTGCTTTCACTCAGTTGTTTCAGTAGAAGGTTTCGTTCTATTTCTATATTTTTCTTTAAGGTTATGTCCTTTGCTACCGCATAGATAATATCTTCTTTTTTTAGTGCGATTGAAGACCAATGAAACCAAACGACACTTCCATTTTTGTGAATGTATCTATTCTCAAATTGTGTTAATTCATTTTCTTCTAATAGGCTTTGTCGCTTCTTACTTGTAATAGACCTGTCATCTTCATGAATGAAATGATAAATGGGCTTGGCAAATAATTCTTCTTCGGTATATCCTAAAGTAGTGATAAGCGCAGGATTTACTTTTCTAAAGTATCCATCATATCCAGCTATGCACATTACATCTGGAGATAATTCAAAGAAATAATCTAGGTTATAGAGTATGTCATTGGGTTTTTTCTGAGTAGAAAGCATGAGAGTTGGAGGAGGTTAATTTCTGAAGTTAGTTTAATCTTTATAGAGATCTGGAGTTATTTTTAATGATACGGCATGTTTACCATCATAACCATAATAGTTATAATTTAAGGTGACCTCATGTTCTTTAAAATAGTTCATATCTTGACTAGATTTTAGTTGAGCAATTATGCCTGGTTTGATGTATTTAGCAATAGTATCTTTATTAACCATGTCTGAACGGTATATAAGCGTATAGTAGTAATCAAAGATCTTGTCTCCGGTTACTGTAGCGCTATCCAGACGTGTTTCTTCATCAACTTGAATAGGAGCTTGTTTATTAAGCTCAAGAGCAACTTCAATTAAAGTTTCTTGAACATCGGGTTCAAATAATTTTGATACTAAGTAAAAGCTAATTCCTCCAAATATTAAGAATGAAATTACAGCTATAACAATAGAGCTTGTTTTTTTCATAGCTATTAAACCTGTATAATTCCTAGATTGAATTTTTTCTCAATAGGGGCGTGGTTCGCAGCCTCGATTCCTGTTGAAATCCAGTGACGGGTTTGAAGCGGATCTATAACTGCATCGGTCCAGATACGAGATGCAGCATAATACGGCGAAACCTGCTCGTCGTAACGCGCTTTGATGTTGTCGTAAAGTTCTTTTTCAACTTCCGGAGTGATTTCTTTTCCTTGCTTTTTTAAGGAAGCCGTTTCTATCTGAAGTAAAACTTTTGCGGCACTATTACCGCTCATCACAGCCAATTCTGCAGAAGGCCATGCCGCGATCAACCGCGGATCATAGGCTTTACCACACATCGCGTAATTGCCTGCGCCGTATGAATTACCTATAATGATTGTGAATTTAGGAACCACACTATTACTAACGGCGTTAACCATTTTAGCGCCATCTTTAATAATACCACCGTGCTCACTTTTGCTACCTACCATAAAGCCAGTAACATCTTGTAAAAACACGAGCGGAATTTTCTTTTGATTACAGTTGGCAATAAAACGCGTAGCCTTATCAGCACTATCGCTATAAATCACTCCGCCAAACTGCATCTCACCTTTTTTAGTTTTTACAATCTTTCGTTGATTAGCAATTATACCTACAGCCCAACCGTCTATACGAGCATAAGCCGTAATAAGCGTTTGACCGTAGCCTTTTTTGTATTCTTCAAATTCAGAATCATCAACGAGACGTTTGATGATTTCGTTCATATCGTATTGATCACTGCGTTTAGCAGGTAAAATTCCATAGATATCCTGAGGATTTTCTTTGGGTTTAGCAGGTGAAGCACGATTAAAACCGGCTTTATCAAAATCACCTATTTTCCCCATTATATTTTTAATACGTGTCAAAGCATCACGATCGTCAGTTGCTTTATAATCGGTAACGCCGCTTATTTCACAATGTGTAGTAGCACCACCCAAGGTTTCATTGTCAACACTTTCTCCAATTGCCGCTTTTACCAGGTAACTACCAGCCAGAAAAATACTTCCGGTTTTGTCTACAATCATCGCTTCGTCACTCATAATAGGTAAATACGCGCCACCGGCGACACAGCTTCCCATCACAGCGCTAATCTGCGTGATTCCCATACTGCTCATTATCGCATTGTTTCTAAAGATTCTCCCAAAATGTTCTTTATCAGGGAAAATCTCATCTTGCATCGGCAGATATACACCTGCGCTGTCGACCAGATAAATGATAGGAAGCTTATTTTCTATACTCAATTCTTGTGCACGAAGGTTTTTCTTTCCGGTTATGGGGAACCAGGCGCCTGCTTTTACGGTAGCATCGTTAGCTACAACAATACATTGTTTGCCACTAATATGACCTATTTTAACCACAACGCCTCCGCTGGGACAACCACCGTGTTCTTCATACATACCTTCACCGGCAAATGCAGCGATTTCAATAGCTTTTTCGGGTTTGTCGAGTAAAAAGTCGATACGCTCCCGTGCGGTAAGCTTTCCTTTTTCGTGTTGTTTTGCGATACGCTTTTCGCCTCCGCCCAGTTTTACCTGAGCAAATTTTCTTTTTAAGTCTGAAACAAGAAGCTTATTATGATCTTCGTTTTTATTGAATTTGATATCCATCTATAAAATTTAAACATTCTTAATTAATGGTCTTTATGCAAATAGGTAATAAACTGAAATAATTAGAACGTAGCATTGTGTGGTAACGAAAATACGAAATCGATATCTCAATACACGCTACTATTTATATGAAAAATGCGATATTTGCGCTCTATGCTTCGATGCAAAGACGCACAAAAATCAAAACTATGATGAATAAGAATACGGTACTGAGTTGGGCTACTTTTATAATGATTGTGGTGGGACTTGGTCTTATATTTCTAGGTGCATTTAGATACAATGAAGTTGCCGGTTGGGGTTTTGCCTCAGTTGGGATTGGGTTTTTTGCAATTGCCTGGGTTTTTAATGCATTAAAAGGTCGTGTTTAATGGCACAAAAATTACTTAAAGAGCAACTTTTAAGACATCTTCACGGCGGAGAAGCCTTTAAAAATGTTGAGGATCTGCTTGAGGACATCTCCTATAAAAAAAGTGGTGAGCGTCCTGTGGGTTTGCCTTATTCTTTTTATGAGGTTTTTTACCATATGGCTTACGCACAAAAAGATATATTGAATTTTTGTTTAGCCGAGTCGTATGCAATGCCGAGTTGGCCTAAAGATTATTGGCCGGCTGAAAAGAAGGCTAAAACTAAAGAAGAATGGAAATCATTAGTGTCTGAGTTTTTTAAAGATCGAAAGCTTTTAATGGCTTTTATTGAAGATGAAAATACAGACTTGTTGCAAGTGGTTAAACACGGGGAGGAACAGCGTGTTTTGCGTGAACTGATGCTGGTTATAGAGCATAATGCTTATCACACCGGTCAGCTTGCAATTATTCTTAGGCTTCTGGGCTTAATATAGCCAATAAATTCTCTTAACTTGATTAGAAAGGATACACCTGAGTTTTAGGTGTTTTTATAAAAAAAACAAGATTTTAATACTGAATACATTATGAGTGACGATAAAAAGATAATTTTTTCAATGACCGGGGTAAGCAAAACCTATTCCGGTGCGAATACCCCTGTACTTAAGAAAATCTATTTGAGCTTTTTTTATGGAGCAAAAATTGGAATATTAGGGCTTAATGGTTCCGGTAAATCCACTTTGATGAAAATCATTGCAGGATTGGATACTAATTTTCAGGGAGAGGTTACTTCAGATAAGGAATTTAGTGTAGGTTATTTAGAACAGGAGCCGAAGTTGGATCCTGAAAAAACGGTACTTGAGATTGTAAAAGAAGGCGCTGCTGAAACAGTAGCCATTCTGGAAGAATACAATAAAATCAATGACTCTTTTGGTCTTGAAGAAGTGTACTCAGATCCAGACAAGATGGATAAACTTATGGCACGCCAAGCCGTCTTACAGGACGAGATTGACGCGCGTGGTGCCTGGGAACTGGACAATAAGCTCGAAGTTGCGATGGATGCATTGCGTACGCCACCTGCAGATCAAAAGGTAGGAGTGCTTTCTGGTGGTGAAAAGCGTCGTGTGGCTTTATGTCGCTTATTGCTTCAGGAACCCGATGTATTGCTTCTGGATGAACCTACCAACCACTTGGATGCAGAAAGCGTACACTGGTTAGAGCATCATTTAGCGCAATACAAAGGAACGGTTATTGCAGTAACACACGACCGTTATTTCTTAGATAATGTTGCAGGATGGATTCTAGAATTAGACAGGGGAGAAGGTATTCCGTGGAAAGGGAATTACTCTTCCTGGTTAGACCAGAAGTCCAAACGCATGGCACAGGAAAGCAAGACTGCGTCTAAGCGTCAAAAAACGCTGGAACGTGAGCTAGAGTGGGTACGTCAGGGAGCTAAAGGCCGTCAGACGAAGCAGAAAGCACGTTTGAGCAATTATGATAAACTCTTATCTCAAGATCAAAAGCAAACAGACGAGAAATTAGAAATCTATATTCCTAATGGCCCACGTTTGGGGACTAATGTAATTGATGCTACCGGCGTGAGTAAAGCATTTGGGGATAAATTGCTTTATGAGGATCTTAATTTCACCCTTCCGCAGGCTGGAATAGTAGGTGTTATAGGTCCCAACGGAGCAGGGAAGACCACTATTTTTAAAATGATTATGGGCGAAATCGAACCGGATAAAGGAAGCTTTACCGTTGGAGAAACTGCTCAAATCGCCTACGTTGACCAAAGTCATAGTAATATTGATCCTGATAAAACCATTTGGCAAAATTTTTCTGATGAGCAGGAGCTTGTGTTAATGGGAGGTAAAGAGGTGAACTCGAGAGCTTATTTGAGTCGTTTTAATTTTAGTGGAAACGAGCAAAATAAAAAAGTGAGTATGCTTTCCGGTGGTGAGCGTAACCGCTTACATCTTGCAATGACGCTAAAAGAAGAAGGAAACGTATTGCTATTGGATGAGCCTACTAACGATTTGGATGTGAACACACTGCGCGCTCTTGAAGAAGGACTTGAAAACTTTGCGGGTTGTGCCGTTGTTATTTCTCACGACCGTTGGTTCTTAGATAGAATTTGTACACATATTTTAGCTTTTGAAGGCGATAGTCAAGTTTATTTCTTTGAAGGTGGTTTTTCTGATTACGAGGAAAATAAGAAGAAACGTCTAGGTGGTGATTTAATGCCAAAACGTATTAAGTATAAAAAATTGGTTCGATAAAAACTGGTTTGGATATTAAAAAGAGGCTGTCTAAAAAGTATTTAGGCAGTTTTTTTTAGATAAAAATTCTTTTTAGAAGAAGTGCTTCTTTTTGTAATTATATAGTGTATAAATGTATAGTTCAGAAGAGTTGATTCATGTTGAATTTATTAAGTCTAAATAGTTCAAAAGTATTTTCCGTTTTATATTTGCAACTACTTGAAAAATAGTTTGCGCTAATGATTTTTTACAAATTAGACTGTGAAACAAAATTCTTGAAGGCTATTCTTAATATTGCTATAGACAACTTTTTTAAACTCTAAAATGAAAAATAAGAAGACCTACACCATTAGAAAATTTATCAATGATGTGCATCTCTGGCTGGGACTTGCTAGCGGAATTATTTTGTTTTTGGTTTGTCTTAGCGGAACTATTCTTGCTTTTGAACATGAGATTAAAGATGCCTTTGCAGATGAATTAGTTATAGACCCAAAAGGTGAAAAAATAAGTGTAGCGGTTTTAAAAGAAAAAATCACAACAGAAAATAGTGGCGTGTTAACCAGTATAAGCATTCCCGAGGCTTCAGACAAGGCTTACGTTTTTACAGTAAAAGAAAATCCTAAAGAGCGCCGCGGTACTATTATGATGGTAAATCCATATACTGGAGAGCGCTTAAAACCAGCGGTAAATCCTGCAGATGCTTTTTGTTTTTTCTTCTTTAAAATGCACCGTTGGTTACTTTTAGATTCAGCGATTGGGAGACCAATAGTAGGTGTAGCAACCATCATCTTTTTAATTCTTTCTATAACCGGTCTTGTGTTATGGTTTCCGAAGAAAGTAAAATGGAAAAATGTAAAAAGCGGTTTTAAAATTAAAACAAAAGCCAATTGGAAACGTGTGAATCATGATTTGCATAACACACTGGGTTTTTACGCTTTGATCTTTATCATAATAATGGGAATCACTGGTTTATGTTGGTCTTTTGAAGGATATAGAGTGGGTTTAGGGAATCTTATAGGGACTAAAATATTTAACCGTTCTTCTCCAGAATTTCAAATTATCGAAAGCGCAGAAGCTTCAAAAATCAGTCTTCCTGAAATTTTAAATACTGCAGATACAATTTTTGATTACCCGGGAGATGTTTCTATAAACCTACCGGGAGAGCGAAATGATTTTTTTAGCATTAGAAAGCGTGATGCTAACGGTTGGTCACCTTCTATTTCAGATATGGCTTACGTTTCAAAAACAGGAGAGGTGCTTGCTGTAGAAAAATTTAGTGATAAGCCGTTTAATGTGCAATTGGCTTCTTTGGTAAAACCCCTGCATACGGGAGAAGTTTTTGGATTCTTTTCTAAGTTCATTTACTTTCTCGCATGTTTAATTGGTACAAGTTTGCCGGTAACGGGAACCTTAATTTGGCTCAATAAAATGAAAAAGAAAAAATAGTATTTATATACTTTTAAAATAAAATAAGACCTCATTGTTTAAACAGTGAGGTCCTATTTTTTAAGTACTTTTAAGCAACTTCTAATTTTGAGAATTTGGATTTAAATAAAATAAAGGTTATCGCTTTTGATGCAGATGATACGCTTTGGGTAAATGAAACCTTTTTTAGAGATGCAGAAATTGCTTTTGCAAAACATCTTTCAGATTACGGTGACGAAGAAGATATCGTACGAAAGCTTCTGGATACGGAAATACGAAACCTGAATACGTATGGCTACGGTATAAAAGGCTTTACGTTATCTATGCTCGAAACTGCACATCGGTTAATGGGAGATAGTATGAATGCCGAAACAACTGCATTTATTCTAAATAAAGGAAAACAGATGCTGGCAGAACCAGTTGAAGTTTTACCTTATATTGAAGAAGTTCTTGAAGAGCTTTCTAAAAAATATAAGTTGGTTGTTGCTACTAAAGGTGATTTGCTTGACCAGGAGCGTAAACTTATTAAAAGCGGATTAATTGATTATTTTCATCACGTGGAGATTGTTTCCGATAAAAAAGAAACACAGTATAAAAAACTGGTTAAACATCTTGATATAGAACCTCAAGAATTTTTAATGATTGGTAATTCGCTAAAGTCTGATGTAATTCCGGTATTGGCGATGGGAGGTTATGCGTTTCATATTCCGTTTCATACCACGTGGAGTCATGAGCAGGTTGATGACGAAATAAATCATTCTAAGTTCAGAGTGCTTACCAGTGCTAAAGAATTGCTATATATTTTATGACACTATAATTAGGAGGAATCAAAATGTTCTGAAACCTATTTAATGTCTTCTGGGTAAAAAGCTGCGTAAGATATAAATGATGGCTGCAAAACCTAAACCTAGTAGAAGGCCTTTACCAAAACTTGCATTGATAAATAAAATTAGAACAGCAATTATTGCGAGAACTCCAAAAAGTATAGCCGCGCGTTTGTGATTTTCTTTCATAGTTCAAAGATACAGTTATGCAATTTTTTGGCTGAGTTATTAATAAAAAATTAAAGATGCAGTGTTTGTCTTTTTTGTAAGTTTGGGTGCTTTTTAAGAGCAGTTGTAAGTCCTGTTTTTCGTTAAAAAACAGTAAATTATAGTGGCTGTTTTTACAATTTTACACACTTTTGAATCAGCATTAACGTTAAAATATAAATAGGTACAAGCCTACGCTAATCAAACAATAGTTATTTATGGAAAATGAGAATAAGAATACGGGTATAAAGATAGTTACGGGAATACTTGCCGTGCTTCTTGTTGTAGCCGGTGCTTTTGCAATTAAACTCTACAACCAAGAGAAAAATACAAAAGCAGAATTAACAGAAGAAAAAGAACTGGTTCTTAATGATCTTAAACAAATGGTCACTAAGTATGACGCGGTAATCGAAGAGAATAACCTAAAAGATACCGAATTAAATCAAGCTCGTGATCGTATTCAGGTTTTGATTGATTCTGTTCAGAAAATGGAAGCTAATGTATCTGTATTGCGTCGTTACCGTGATGAGGTTTATAAACTTAAAAAAGAGCGCGAGTATCTTTTTGCTCAGAATGACAGTTTAAAAGGTATGAACAAGATGCTTGCTATGCAGGTTGACAGTACGACTTATGAGCTTGAAGTTTCAAAAATGAAACGAGACAGTCTTAATATGGTAAAAGATGAGTTAGCTGAAAAAGTAGCTTTAGGAGCAAGTTTATCTGCAAGTAAATTAGTAGGTACTGGTGTTATTATCAGAAACAGTGGTAAACTGGTAGAGAATGACAGAGCACGTCGTATAGACCGTATCAGAGCGTGTTTTACAATACCTCAAAACAGAATCGCTGATGCTGGAGATCGTGAACTTTATGTTCAGGTGTTAGATCCTCAAAATAATATTTTAGGAGCAAACAAGACAATTGCTATAGACAGTGTAACAAGCGTTACTTATAGTGCAATTTCAAAATTCTACTATGAGAAAACAGCTTTAGATATTTGTGAGAATATTGCACCTAAAGGAGATGATTTTCCAAAGGGATTATATAAGATCAATATTTTTGATGGTGGTAAAATGATTGCTACTTCAAACTTGGTTTTAGACTAGTCTTAATTTTCTATAAACTTAAAAAGCTTCTGGATGACCTCCCGAAGCTTTTGTTTTTTTAAAGCAGCTGCTAATCTATTTTCCGCCATTAGCTCTTAGGTCTTCTTGACAAAATTCGCCAAAGGTAGGTAAGCCATTCATCGTAGTACTTGTTGCATCTGCGACTGTTTGAAAGTACATAAGACAGTTGTCTTGATTACAGTGTTTGTTAGGAGTTTCTTCTCCGTCATCATCAGCAGTTTCATCTTCGTGATCACGCACCATTGGAGTACCAAGATTTACCAGCCCAAAAAGGTGGCCAAACTCATGCTCAGTAGTAACTGTTTCCAGTTGTGTAAGACTTGGTCCTGTAATACCACGGCTGAAATCTCTAAGCGTTTCGCCGAAAATAATACAAGAAGTATTGCGGTAAGCAGTACCTAGAATACGGCTGTTGCCTTCATCACTTTCTGAGTTTTCATTAGTAAAGAAAACCCAAACTCCAAGCTCATCACCAACGTTAAAAACGGTTCGGTTATCTTCTTCTATCTTAGTATATTCATCCCGATTTAAAGCGCCTACAGTAGAAGCAGGTACGACTGTTTCAGTAAAAATAACACCGTCTGGTTTGTTTAAGCGTTGAGAGAAAAGATTTCTTAAGTTACTAAGCGTTGTATTAGAAGGTCTAAAACCTTCTACATAAGCAATCTCAACATTCATAGAAGTGAATTGTTCAGCACTTAAAAAATCTCTTGCTGAAGCACCCAGCGCTTTTTTATTTGCAAGTGTAGGGTCTGTTGTAGTCGTTGCCGCTGAATCATTATCGCTTGAACAGGAAAGTATTAAGGATGTAAAAAGAATTGTAAGGTAGGGGGTGATTTTATTAAGTGTCATTAAAATGAATTTGAGTGTTTTCAAAAGTAACTAAACGTTTAAGGTTCGTGTCTTGTTGTATTTAGTTTATGATGTTTTTAGTGCAATGTAACCTATAACACTATGTACGGTGTTTTTTCCGTTATAGTTTTATGAGTTGGGCCAGATAGTCGTAATGAGGTCCATCGATAATTTTTTTGCAGCTAAAGCCAGCCTTTTCAGCTTCGGATTTCAGAGTTTTAAAGTCAATATACAACCAGTCAAAGGCTTCTGAGGTTTGGTTTTTATATTGAATTTTGAATGTTACTTCGCCATAATACTCACGGCTCGCATCACGCCAGTAACTGCCATCTTCTTCCTCATACATAAAAGCAATGTCTGAAGAATCAATAAGAATCTGACCACCTGTTTTTAAAAGACTGTGTAGATGCTTTAAATAGTATTGCGTGTTTTTTAAGGTTTCAAAAATGCCGCTACCATTCATCATAAGCAGCAAGGTGTTGTAATTTTTTTCGGTATAGCTTAGAATGTTAGACTCAATAGTTTTTGATATTCCACGTTTTTGACAGACGCTAATCGCTCCTTGAGAAACATCCAGTGCAGTGACATCGATTCCCTTATTTTGCAAATACAGACTATGACTTCCGGCGCAAGAACCTATGTCTAATGTTTTTCCTTTAGCAAGTTTTAAAGCTTCTTGCTCTACTAGAGGCATAGCATCAAAATCTCTAAAAAGATAGGGAACTGGTATTTCATCATCTTCGGTAAGCGAAGAGATAACGGTGATATCTTCGGTGTAATTATCAGTGTGGAAATCGAGTAACGCCTGACCAAAAATATCAGGGTTTTGAGAATCTTTTTTGGTCATAAAATCAAGGGGATTTAAATGCGTATTTTTGCGGTATGGATGAATTTATTGAGCAGTTGCCTAATCTTGCCAAAGATAAGCATAAAGAGAATGCTGCCTATTTTAAAAAGCTGAAGCGTAAACCGCCTAAAGATCTGGATTACCAGATGCAGGAATTACACGATGAAGAATTTGAAGAAACAGATTGTTTAAAATGCGCCAATTGCTGTAAAACTACCGGGCCTTTATTTACAGACCGTGATGTGAGCCGTATTGCAAAGCATTTTAGGATGAAAGATGCACAGTTTATAGACACGTATTTACGTATAGATGAAGATAACGATTATGTGCTTCAGGAAGTACCCTGTACTTTTCTGGGAGCAGATAACTATTGTATGATCTATGATGTGCGTCCAAAAGCTTGTGCAGAGTTCCCACACACAGATCGAAAGAAATTTCAGCAGATAACAAATATCACATTGAAAAATGTTGCTATTTGCCCTGCAGCCTACAATATTGTAGAAAAAATGAAAGAACGCGTTAAGCTGAAATAAAAAATGCCCTGAGTGATCCCAGAGCATTTTTATATAGTTTTCTATATTTTAACCTTAGTCATCCAGTCCACCGCGACGGTTAGCATCACGCGGTTCCGGCCAAGTCATTTGTGCTCCGGTTCTTTTATTTACCGGTAAAACAATTTGTTCGCGAGATGTTTTATCATAATCTTCACTAGCCATATAAGCAAGAACGGCAGTTAGAATAGCGTTGTTTTGTAAATCATCCCAAACTATTTTGTCATACGTATCGCGGTTGGTGTGCCACGTATAGTTCCAGTAATTCCAGCTTAATGAACTTAAGTTGAAAGCAGGAGCGCCTGCGGCTACAAAAGAAGCATAATCAGAACCACCACGACCTGGAGCCCCAGGGAAATGAGTTTCAATATTTGCTACTTCATCAGGTACAGCATTTAACCAACTACTTACATAATCATAAGCATTTAAGAATCCGTTTCCTGAAATATTAGCAACACGACCTGTCCCGTTATCCTGATTGAATACAGCCTGAACGCCGGCAACAATCTCCGGATGGTCTTTTACAAATGCACGAGAACCGTTAAGACCTTGTTCTTCACTACTCCAATGGCCAACAAGAATGGTACGTTTGGGGTTAGGATAAACTTCTTTAAGAATACGCATAGCTTCCATCATGACCAAAGTTCCGGTACCGTTGTCTGTAGCACCTTGTGCGCCATCCCAAGAATCAAAATGAGCAGAAAGAATTACATATTCGTCAGGCTTTTCGCTTCCTTTAATTTGAGCAATGGTGTTGAAAGTTGGCACTTCACCCAGATTTTTAGATTGAGCAACTACCTTAATGCTTGGCTTGTCGCCATATTCTGCAAGACGATAAAGTAAGCCATAATCCTCTAAAGCAATATCAACCATCGGGATATCATCTGTATATGCAGAAAATACTTTGTTTACACCAAAACCACGAGACCAGTTGCTGGTGATAACACCTACAGCACCGGCTTCTTCTAAAATTTTAGGCAATTCACGTGAGGAATATCCGGTTGCTTGAATACGAGCATCCCAAGCATCTTTTAGAACATCCCGATCTTTTTTCATTTTTTCGAAAGATTCTGGTGTAGCCCATTCTTCCCAGTTATCATCAGGTCTTCCTGTAGGTTGCTGCATAGAGATTAAAACAAATTTGCCTTTAACCTGTTTTAGCATATTCTGAAAACTCAACGAGTCTTTAGCTTCTGGAAGAATTATAACTTCTGCTTCAACACCTTTTGAAGAAGTAGAAGGGCTCCAAGCAAGCTGCATACCTTCAAGACTTACGCTACGTGGACTCACAAGATCTATATGTGTGATACCGCGATCCCAACCTTTCCAAACACCCCATTGTTGGTTCTCTGCAGAAATTCCCCAATCGGTATAGGTTTGCACAGCCCAGTCATGAGCTTCTTTTAATTCGGGTGTACCAACGAGGCGCGGTCCCACAACATCAAGAAGTTCATGAGCTAATACTTTAAGTTGTGAATTTCCGGTTGCTTCGGTTACTATTTTTTCTACAGTTGCTTTTTGATCCTGAGCAAAAAGATTGGTGCTTAAACCCGCACAGAGGGTTAAAAAGTAAAACGTTTTTCTCATTTGAATAAATTTGAAAGCTTTTATTAGTTATGATCTAAAATTAAGTATCAGTTTTTAATGAATCGAAAGAAGTAGCGCATTTAACCCTCGTAAATTGAATTATTATCAGGTAATCAAAAAAAGAGGTGAAAAAATACGATTAATCATCAATTGATGAAAATACGATATTTCTGAATTTCCAACTGGTTTCATCGCCGCTTACTTTTTGTGTCTGCTTCATAATGATTCCAATGAGGTTTTCTTCAGGATCAGCAAAATACTGAGTGTTGAAATAGCCGCCCCATTCAAACGTGCGCGGACTCCCTTTTCCGCCTTTGGCAGCGCTTAAATCATCTACCACGCTAAAAGCTAAACCATGATAAGCTCCTCTCGACTTCCAAATATCATCTATTTGATTACTTAGCATAAAATCTATTGTAGTTCTGCTTAATAAACGGTGACCGTTAAGTGTGCCTTTGTTGAGATACATTTGTAAGAACTGAGCATAATCAATCGGAGTGCTTGATAAACCGGCACCACCAGAAAAGAAGGTCATTTCACCTTTTTTAGGATAATCAGGATCGTAAAAAGTAGTGGGGAAGTCTACCCATTTATCCTCATTTTTGGTTTGTACAGAAACCAACTCATCACGTTTTCCTTTTGGTAAATAGAAATAGGTGTTTTGCATTTTCAGCGGTTCAAAAATCTCTGTTTTAAAGAACTCGTCTAGCTGTTTGCCGGATATAATCTGAACAAAATATCCTAAAACATCGAGTCCTTCACTGTAGGTGAAATGCTCACCGGGATTATGGTGTAGTGGAAGTTTAGCCAGTTTTTTTACACTTTCTTCAATACGTATAGCTTTAGTTGTAAACAGGTCTGTTACTCCCGCATCACGATATATTTTTTTAAAACGGGGATCACCATCTATCTCACCGTAACCCAAACCTGAAGTATGGGTAAGCAAATGTCTAATTGTTATAGGGCGTGTTGCGGGTTTGGTTGTGTAACTTCCGTCAGGTAGTAAAGAGTCTAAAACCTGCTCATTTTTAAATTCAGGGATATATTTTGAAATAGGATCATCAAGCTGAAATTTGCCTCGCTCCCAGAGCATCATTACTGCAGTTGAAGTAATAGCTTTAGTTTGCGATGCAATTCTAAAAATTGAGTTGAAATCCAGTTGATCTCCTTTTGCATTGGCTGTTCCAAAAGCTTTATGATATACAATCTTGCCATTGCGCGCCACTAAAGCCACTAAACCCGGTACTTGCTGATCTTCAATTGCTGTGATAGATATACTGTCTATATAGGCTAGACGACTTGAACTCATACCTGCTTCTTCAGGATTAGCCTTGGGTAAGACCTGACTTTGTTGTGCAAATAATGAAGAGCTAATAATGAAGAAGGAGAAGAAAAAAATGTAATGTAGCTGGACTTTCATAAGATGTATTTAAATAGAAAAACCTCGGTAGAACCGAGGCTTAAATTTACTGAAGAATGTTTAAATCTGTCTTCTGTTTTTTTTAAATAAAAGAATCATTTTATACTATTATTAGATTTACCTAATGTAATGATACGACCCGTTGAGTTACTAGAACGATTGCGTGAGAAGTTCTCTTCAACAAGTCTTACTTTTTTCTCAAGAGTATCGTACTCCTCAAGTGTGAGCTTCAGTGTATGGTATCCTACCATATTAAAAAGTATGGTGTCTTGCTTTTTAAGACCGTGTGCCTGTTCAAAATAAAAAATGCCATTGTTTTTTGAGGTTACTCCTTTTTTAATTGATTTGATGAATACATTAACACCAGCTATAGGTTCATCGGTTTTGGCATCTGTTACGGTGCCAAATAGACGTTGTCCATAAAAAACGCTTGTAAAAAGCAAAGCAAAAAATAGGGTAATAAACGATTTCATTATATCGAATTTTAAAAATAAGGCACCTTGACGTGCTAAATGTTTATAATCTAAGGGCTTAAATTTAAATAAACTGAATCATTAAAAAAGTTAATTTTATACTTATTTGAGGTAATTTAAGTTAGAACAACGTTTTCGTAGATTTTGTCGCCTTTAGCTGTATGATTATCGAAAATTGAATAGGAAATCAGCGTTTAGCTCTTTTTTTTAGTTATTCAGAAAGAAATAATACTGTTTGATCTATTCGTATAACAAATATTTTGAACGAATTTTTAGAAAATCTTGTGTGTCTGATTGCCAACTAGTTCTTATCTCTTCTAATGAAGCACCGGCCTCAATTTGTTTTTGAAGTTTTGCAGTACCAGCGTGTGCCGTAAAATTCTTGGTATTGAAAAAGTCCTCCTTCTTAGTATAATCGCGATATGCATTTATGATAAAGCTAAGGTCAACTTGATGGAGCTCAGAAACAGTTCTTAGGTCAAGTCCGTTGCAAAGTTTGCCATTAAACTTAGGACTTTTTGAACCAAAATTAGGAGCCGGCGTATAGCTTAATTCATATTTATCTTTAGGTAAATAAGGAGAACCTAGTATTTGAAACTGCATTTCGGTGCCGCGACCGGCATTTAAAGTAGTTCCTTCACAAAGTCCTAAACTAGGATAAAGCATTACAGCCTGATCGTTTGGTAAATTAGGAGAAGGGCGCACCGGCAAAGAGTATTGCATTTCGTGATTGTAATTTTCCATCGGGATAACCGTGAGATCAACTTTCTTATCGGTTTTTAACCAGTTTTCTTCTGCCATCATCTTTGCATATTCTCCTATTGTCATCCCGTGAACTAGTGGAACACCGGCATGCATTCCCAAAAAACTAGTGTGAGCAGCTTCCATCACCGGACCGTCAACATAGCTTCCGTTAGGATTTGGACGATCTAAAATAACCACCGGAATATTAGCTTCAGCAGCGGCTTGCATCACGTAATGCAGTGTAGCGATGTAGGTGTAAAAGCGCACACCCACATCTTGAATATCAAAAACAAGAATGTCAATTCCTTCTAATTGTTCGGATTTTGGTTTTTTATTAGTTCCATAGAGCGAAATTACCGGTAGTTCGGTTTTAGGATCTTTACCGTCTTTTATAGCTTCACCGGCATCTGCTGTGCCTCTAAAACCATGTTCAGGAGAAAATACTTTGACCAGATTTTGATTCAGACTTAAAAGAGAATCTATCAGGTGAACATAGGTTTTTTCGCCGTTAGGCAATTCTTTTTTTAAGATCAACGAACTCGGGTTTCCTACAACCGCTAGTCGTTTACCGGCTAGAAGCGGTAAGTATGCTTCCGTGCGATTGGCTCCCAGTATCAATTTCCGGTTTTCAAAAGCAGGTATTGAATCCGGGTTTTTAGGATTTTGAATGCGTGAGTTTTGAATTTGATTTTTATTTCCGGAACGGTTTCCACAGGAAATAGCAATTACAAAAACTAAAAAAAGGGTACTTTTGAGCAAACGAAACGCCATAGGACGATTGAATTTTGAATATTTTACAGCTAAACGCATAATTGGCGCTAAGAAGTATAAAAGTACTGCTTCGACACCTATAATTAAAATTGCAATTATCGCCATTATTCTGGGGATGGTTATGATGATGATTACTATTGCTACCGGTGTGGGGCTTCAGCAAAAAATAAAAGAAAAGGTTTCTGCTTTTAATGGTGATGTGATTATTTCTCAATTTGATGGAAATAACAGTGATATCACTCTCAATCCTATTCCTAAAAATCAACCTTTTTATCCTGATTTTGATGCTGTACCTGAGGTTACTCACGTACAGGTTACTGCTACTAAAGCCGGTGTGATTAGGACTCCAACAGATTTTGAGGGCATTATTGTAAAAGGGGTGGGAGACGATTACCGCTGGGAGTATATGGAAGACTTTCTCGTAGCAGGAAGAATCCCGGATTATAAAGATAAATTAAATACTGAAATACTCGTTAGTCAGTATCAAGCCAACCGATTGGGTTTTAAAAATGGCGATAAAGTCATTGTGTTTTTTCTTAAAGAAGATGGAGGGTTTTTAAACAGAAGGTTCGATATCGTTGGGATCTATAATAGCGGTTTTCAGGAGTTTGATGAGAGCTTCTTATTTGCAGACATTCGTCATATTCAAAAACTGAATAATTGGGAAGACGATCAAGTAGGTGCTTTTGAGGTTTTTGTAAATGACTTTGATCGTCTGGATGAAATAGGTACAGAGATCTATCAGAACACCGATTCGTTTCTAAATACGATGACTATAACGCAGAAATACTATAGTATTTTTGAGTGGTTGTCGCTGTTTGATTTTAACATCGCACTTATCATCGTTGTGATGATTATTGTTGCCGGTATTAATATGATTGTTGCACTTCTTGTATTGATTTTAGAACGTACGCCAATGGTGGGTATTCTTAAAGCACTTGGAGCAAACAACTGGAGTATTCGAAAGATATTTATGTACAACGCACTTTATTTAGTAGGGGTTGGATTGTTCTGGGGAAATGTCATAGGTCTTGGCCTGTTGTTTATTCAGAAGTATTTTGGTCTTATTACACTCAATCCTGAGACCTATTATGTGAGTGAAGCTCCGGTTTACATCGATTGGTATTATATTGTGCTTCTTAATGTGGGGACCTTTCTTTTATGTGCGGTAATGCTGCTGGTTCCTTCTTATGTAATTACCCGAATTTCTCCGGTAAAGACCATTAAGTTTGATTGATTTCTAAGCTTTCGCGAAAGGAAAAGCGTTTCTTTTTACAATTGAGTATTGAGATTTTACAGTTGGGTGAATTTGAATAGTCCGCTTTCTTAAATGTTATCATTTTTGAAATGTAAGATCAAACCACTCAATTATGGAAACAGCAATTACTATCGCAATTTATATTCACGCATGCTTTGGCGGCATCGGTCTTCTTTCGGGAACGTTGAGTTTATTAACTCAGAAAGGAAGTAAAATTCATAGAAAATCAGGGAAGTTTTTTACAGCGGGAATGCTGGTCAGTTCCGGACTTTCATTACCTGTTGCAAGTATGCCTGGGCACTACAATCCGTTTTTGTTTTTAATTGGTTTGTTTACAATTTATATGGTTCTGGTAGGAAATAGAACTTTGCGTTTTAAATCCAGAAAAGCGGTAGTTTCTAAAACCGATTGGGGCATCACACTTAGTATGGCGGTGATTGCATTGTTGATGATTGTAAGCGGAGTGCTGGAGGTTTTTGGTAATAAAATCCTTTTTGTCTTTTTTGGAATTCTAGGTCTCGCTCTTTGCTTTCAGGATTATCGATTTTTAAAGAATCCTTTTCGCACCAAAACAGCTTGGCTTACACAGCATATAGGTAAAATTACCGGAGCTTATATCGCATCTGTCACGGCATTTTTAGTAGCAGGAATGCGAATTCCGGGATTATGGGTTTGGATTTTGCCATCTATTATAGGGAATACCTTTATTGTTTATTATATCATCAAAGTTAAAAAAGGGAGCAAAAGATCAAAGCACAAACTGGTTTCTGAATGATAAGAAAAATGATTATCAAATTTCAGGTTGAAAAATCAAAATGTTGTTAAATCGGTAGAAAAATTCGTTTTTAATTTTTATTTTTTAAGAATAGATAACAGAAGTTGGTTTTGGTTAAAAATTACTCAAAAAAACTTCTTCTTAAAAATCCCGACTTTATGCATTATGCCGAAACCATTTTAGAAACAATAGGCAATACTCCACTCGTAAAACTAAACAAGCTTACAGCGGAATTACCGTGTTTGGTTTTGGCGAAATATGAGACATTCAATCCGGGGAATTCTGTAAAAGATAGAATGGCGCTTAAGATGGTTGAAGCGGCCGAAGCTTCAGGCGAACTAAAGCCCGGCGGGACTATTATTGAAGGGACTTCCGGGAATACAGGAATGGGCTTGGCGTTGGTTGCTATTGTGAAAGGTTATAAGATGATCTGTGTTATTTCTGATAAGCAGAGTAAAGAAAAGATAGATATTCTCAAAGCGGTAGGATGTGAGGTCGTGGTTTGTCCCACAGCGGTAGCACCAGATGATCCGCAATCGTATTACAGCACTTCAAAACGTTTGGCGCAAGAAACGCCCAACTCGTGGTATGTAAATCAATATGACAATCCAGCGAATACTCAGGCACATTTTGAATCTACAGGACCTGAAATTTGGAAGCAAACAGACGGTAAAGTCACCCATTTTGTTACTGGAGTAGGGACAGGAGGAACCATATCTGGAGTGGGCAGATTTTTAAAAATGAAAAACCCTAATATCAAAATATGGGGAATTGACACCTATGGTTCGGTGTTTAAGAAATATCACGAAACCGGAATTTTTGATGAGAATGAAATTTACCCGTATATAACAGAAGGAATAGGAGAAGATATTTTACCCAAGAATGTAGATTTTCATATTATCGATGGCTTTACTAAAGTAACCGATAAAGATGCTGCGGTTTATACGCAGCGCCTTGCGAAAGAAGAAGGTTTCTTTTTGGGGAATTCTGCAGGAGCAGCAATAAAAGGGTTACTGCAATTAAAAGAACATTTTAAAGAAGGTGATGTAGTAGTAATCCTTTTTCATGACCACGGAAGCCGCTATGTGGGTAAAATGTATAGTGACAATTGGATGCGCGAAAAAGGATTTATAGATTGATTTAGACTCCTATTAGCTGTCTTCGCGTGTCATAGTCATACCTTGTATTTTATAATCAGCATCTTCCTTATTCTTTTTTACTACTAATACAGAACCGTTATACGTTTCGGTGTTTCCTTCTTTAGTTTTAATAGTATATCTAAGCGGCATTTTTACATCTGTACCTTCTGCACCATTAATTACTTCGGGATCTTTAGTGAAACTTAAAGTAACTGTTTCAATATTTGAATGTTTTTCGGCAAATTCAGAAGACGTACCACGATTGCTTGTTCGAGACATTTCTTCATAGGCTGCAGTCATTTCTCCGCGTTTTAATGCATCAAAATAATCATTAATTACTTTTTTAGCGCTGTTTATTTCTACTAGATTTTCTGGATGATCAGTTTCATCTGTTCCTGATGTTTGATACATGTCTTCTGGTGTAACTTGCTCAGATTGAGTTTCAAGATCCACTTCACCATTGTCTGATGTTTTGCGATCTACACAAGATGTAAAAATTAAGCTAGCAGCAAATGCTACAGTTAAAATTGAATTTTTCATAGTTGCTTTTTGTTTTTTTTAAAATTACAGAGGCTTAAGTGTTGAGGCTATTAAGATTATGCTAAAATTGCTTTAACTTTAAGCCAATGAAAGAGACATTTTTACATCATCTCTGGAAATACCGAAAATTTGAAGGTGCAGCTTCGTCTTCAAAGCTAAAAACGGTATGCGGTAAAGAACTTCAGATTGTAAAGACAGGGATACACAATGAACTTGCCGGCCCCGATTTTTTTAATGCTCAAGTGAGAATTGATGATCAGTTATGGGCTGGAAATGTTGAGGTTCATATTAAAAGTTCTGATTGGTATTTGCATAACCACGAGCAAGACGCAGCTTATGAAAATGTAATTTTGCACGTTGTTTGGGAAGATGATTGTTCAGTTTTTGATAAAGCTGATGTAGCGATCCCAACCCTTATTCTGAGTGATAAAGTGAATAAGGAGTTGTTGAATAGTTACTGGCAGTTATTAGAATTTAAAGTTTATAACTTTATCAATTGTGAATCCCGGTTTCAAGAAGTTCCTGAGTTTTTGTTTGAAAATTGGATGGAACGCTTGTTTTTTGAACGTTTAGAACGAAAAGTATTGCAGGTCGAAAGCTTACTCGCTATTAAGAATGGAGATTGGGAAGCTGTTTTGTTTGCTATGCTTGCCCGAAACTTTGGTACGGTAATCAATGCGGATGCTTTCGAAGCTTTAGCTTCAGTAATAGATTTTAAAATTATAAGAAAGTTAAGTTCGCAGAAAGGTCAGTTAGAGGCTGTACTGCTAGGACTTGCAGGCTTATTGCATGAAGAAGCCAATGAGCAACAAATACGAGATTGGAATGCAGACTTTAAATACAATCAGCATAAATATGATTTAGTCTCCGGTATCGATCAGAAAGTTCAGTTCTTTAAATTGCGCCCGCCTAATTTTCCTACCATTCGTATTTCTCAACTTGCAAAATTATATGAATTGAAAGCTAATTTATTTAGTCAGGTTTTGGTAGCAAAAACACGAGATGAGTTGCAAGAGTTGTTTAAAGCGAATACTTCAGGTTATTGGGAAACCCATTATAATTTTGGTAAAAATCATAAAAAACGATCTAAACATACAACGTCAGCGTTTATCGATATTTTGATCATCAATACATTAGTTCCTCTAAAGTTTGCTTATGCTAAAAGGCAGGGACAAGTAATAGAAGAAGACTTGGTCAACTTGATGTTAAGCCTTCCGCAAGAAAAGAATTCTATAATAGCCGGGTTTTCAAAATTGAAATCTATTAAAAAAGATGCTTTGCACAGTCAGGCATTGATTCAGCTTAAAAAAACCTACTGTGATCAAAATCAATGTTTGCGTTGTCAGATAGGTAATTATTTGCTCAATGAAGCGGGATAATGAATCAAAGGCTTTACTTTAGCAGTTATACGTTTTGTAAATACGAGTAGTTATTATGCATAAATTGCGTCATTTTTTTGAAAGAAACGGTTTTTACGTTTCGTCTCGACTGGCAGATCGAATGGGAATACGTGCTAAGCATGTACGTTTGTTTTTCATTTACCTTTCTTTTGCGACTGCAGGATTGGGATTCGCTTTTTATCTCGTTTTAGCATTCTGGCTTAAGCTTAAAGATCTGGTTTATACGAAGCGGACTTCTGTATTTGATTTGTAATCGCCTATGCTCAAAATATTTAAAAACCGAATGTATATAGCCTTATTGCTTATAATGAGTATGCTGGCTATGGGGATTTTTGGTTTTCGGTTTTTTGCTGAATATACCTGGACAGATGCTGTCTACATGACGATGATAACCATCAGTACCGTAGGATTTGGAGAAGTACAGCCCTTAAATGATACTGCAAAAGTTTTTACGGTGATTTTAATTCTGGTAAGTGTTGTTGTTGTGGGTTATGCGATTTCAATTATAACAGAATATATTTTAAGCCGAAGTAATTTTGAACTTATAAAACAACGCAGCGTGCAGAAAAAAATAGATAAGTTGAATAACCACGTGATCATTGTGGGTTATGGTCGTAACGGTAAACAGGCAGCTCAAAAGTTAATGACATACCATAAACCTTTTGTGGTAATTGAGCTTGATGAAGAAGTCGTAAATAAATTTCAATCTGACGATATACCTTTTGTCACCGGTAATGCCAATGAAGATGAGATTTTAATGGCGGCGGGCGTAGCGCGTGCTGCAACCTTGATATCTGCGTTGCCTAAAGATTCTGATAATTTGTTTGTGGTGCTTTCTGCACGTCAGATTAACGCAAAAATGAAGATTATTAGTAGAGCCTCAGAAGAAACCACCTACCAAAAGTTAAAATTCGCCGGCGCAAATAATGTGATTATGCCCGATAAGATAGGCGGTGATCATATGGCTTCTCTCGTTGTGGTACCCGATTTGCTTGAATTCTTAGATCATTTACAAGTTGCAACAGGTGGGCGTGTGAACGTTCAGCAAATAAATTATGATGCTGTTTGTCCTGATCATAAGAGTCGTGCCATAAGAGATATTGATCTTAGAAATCGTACCGGGTGCTCAATAATAGGCTACAAGGCACCTGACGGAAATTATATCATAAATCCCGAAGCTTCTTTACTCTTAGAAAAAGATTCTATACTTATTGTTATAGGTAGGCCAGAACAGATAGAAAAATTACATAAAGAATTTGCGATTTAGTAGTATGTTTACAGGATGTCGAAGAAAGCGATGAAAATAATGTGATGTTTTTCGCTTTATTCTAGTTTTAATTTAACGATTTTGCTTTTTTTTATGAAACACCTATTCGCTTCCGTTTTTATCTTTTTTTCGGTTTTCCAGGTTACAGCTCAAGAAGTTGAGGTTGGAATAGATCAAAAAATTGATCAGGCTTTTTCGCCTATTTCAGATTTCTTTTCAAATATTGTTTTCTTTAATGTATTTGGAATTCCTTTCATACTAATTCTTCTGGTCTTTAGTGCTTTTTTCTTTACTATTTATTTTGGCTTTCCTAACTTCAGATATTTCTGGCGTGCTATTCAGACTGTGCGTGGTAAATATGAAGATATAGAAAATCACGGAGCTCAGGTTCTGTATGGAGAGGAGGGGATTGCTAATGGAGTAGATTTAAACAATGTAAATCTAGAGCAGCATATAGAGACTCTTGATAATGATTTAGCAGTAAATGGAGATATAGTAGATACTATTAGAGATGAGTCTTCTGCTGGAGAAGTAAGTCATTTTCAGGCTTTGGCTACTGCTGTTTCTGGTACGGTAGGTAATGGTAATATAGCAGGTGTGGCGCTTGCAATTGCATTAGGAGGTCCGGGAGCAACATTCTGGATGATTGTTTGTGGATTATTAGGTATGTCTACCAAGTTTGTAGAATGTACCTTAGGAGTTCAATACCGTGATGTGGGGGAAGATGGTACAGTTTATGGCGGGCCAATGTATTATCTGACTAAAGGTCTTAAAGAGAAAGGCTTTGCTGTTTTAGGGAAAATAGCGGCAGTGATCTTTGCCATTTTTTGTGTCGGGGGTTCATTTGGTGGTGGTAACGCTGCTCAGAGTAATCAGGCTACAATTGTATTGAAAGAACTATTTAATTTTCAAAGTGCAGGTGCTGGTTTTTGGATTGGTATTGTGATAGCGATTTTGGTTGGAATAATTATAATTGGTGGAATCAAGCGTATTGCTCAGGTAACTGAAAAGGTTGTTCCTTTTATGGCAATAATGTATCTGGCTGCTTGTACCTATATTATAGGTTCTAATTATAGTTATATAGATGACGCGTTTGCTTTAATATTGGAAGAGGCTTTTAAGCCTACTGCAATAGGAGTGGGAAGCTTGATTGGAGTTCTCCTGATAGGATTTAAAAGAGCGGCTTTCTCTAACGAAGCAGGAGCGGGTTCTGCTTCTATAGCCCATTCTGCAGTTCGTACAAAGTATTCCGCAAGTGAGGGATTGGTTGCTTTACTAGAACCATTTATTGATACCGTTGTTATTTGTACAATGACAGCTTTGGTGATTATTATCTTCAATTTTGGAGGCTATTTTGAGTACGGTGGTGATGGTTCAGGCGCTGTGATTATAGATGGTCTTTCTTACGAAGGAGCGGGTATTACTTCAAAAGCTTTTCATGAGTATATTCCATATTCTAATATATTTTTAACGGTAGCTGTGGTTTTATTTGCAGTGTCTACGATGATTTCTTGGTCATATTACGGATTACAATCTTGGAAATTTCTTTTTGGTAGAGGAAAGGTTGCAGATCTTGTTTACAAACTGTTATTTCTAACATTTATAGTGATCGGTTCAGCGGCAAATATGGGGTCGATTTGGGCATTTTCTGACGCGATGATCTTCGCGATGATATTCCCTAATATGATAGGTTTATTCTTTTTATTCCCAGTGGTAAAGAAACAGTTAGACAGATACCTTGCAGCAATTAAATTGAAAAAAGATGCGATAAGTTAATGTTTAAGTATTAGAATTATGATTTTTAAAAGCCCTGTTTGACCTTTATTGAGCAGGGCTTTTTTGTATTCTTAAATAGATGTATTGAAACAATGATTTTAAGTAATAAGCTAAAAGATTCTTTGAATTATTCTTTGTAAATGGAGAGTTTCTCCTCTTTTTTAACGGCGTTTATCTTTGAAAAAGGCTATTTTTTTAGCATCTTGCTGGCTTTACTCGAAAATCGAGATTGAATACTTCGAGGCTTGCCTCGGTGTAGACTGTTGTTTTATGTTAATGCTTTGTGGGTTTTCCTCAAGGTTTTTTTACTCCAAAATTTATTTTAAAAATATTCTTATGAAGAAAATTATTTTTTCAATCTGTTGTCTAATTTTCCCTTTTCTGACATTTGCTCAGGAAGAAATGAGCGTGGGGGAATCTATTAATGCAGCTTTCGAAAAATATACAACCCCCATTGTAGACACCATTATGTATCCTATAGTAATAGCCGGAAAAGAATTACCAATCGTAATTCTTATTTTGCTTTTAGGGGCTTTGTTTTTTACAATTTATTTTAAAGGTGTAAACCTTAGATACTTTAAGGACAGTATTAAAACAGCTTGGGGCAAATATGATGATTTAGATCATTACGTTCCTGCAGACGAAGAAATAACCGTTGAAGATGGTAAAGTAAAAGACACTGTTAAACTTACAGGAGAAGTACAAGGAGAGGTGACACACTTTCAAGCTTTAACGGCATCGCTTTCAGCGACAGTAGGTCTTGGTAATATTGCAGGTGTAGCCGTTGCAATTGCACTTGGTGGACCTGGAGCAACAATATGGATGATTATTGCCGGTCTTTTAGGTATGGCTTCTAAGTTTGTAGAATGTACTTTAGGTGTAAAATACCGTGAAGTAGATGAGAATGGTAAAACCTACGGAGGTCCTATGTATTACCTTTCTAAAGGTTTAAAAGAAAAAGGGCTTGGCGGTCTTGGTAAAGTAGCTGCAGTTGTATTTGCTATTTTCTGTATCGGTGGTTCTTTTGGCGGTGGAAATATGTTTCAGTCTAATCAGGCTTCATCACAGTTGATACAGATGACAGGATGGGATAATCCTAATGCAGGTTTGTATTTAGGTTTAATAATGGCTGTTATTATCGGTTTGGTGATTATAGGAGGTATTAAAAGAATAGGCTCTTTTACCGAAAAGGTAGTGCCATTTATGGCTATCGTATATGTTCTTGCAGGTTTTATAATTATCGCTATCAATATTGATATGGTAGGTTATGCTTTAGGACAGATCTGGGATGGTGCTATGAATCCTAATGCAGCCTTTGGTGGTGTTGTAGGGGTTATTATTGTAGGCTTTCAAAGAGCAGCGTTCTCTAACGAGGCTGGTGTAGGTTCTGCTGCAATTGCGCATTCTGCAGTGAAAACACGTTACCCGGCGAGTGAAGGTCTTACGGCGTCAATTGGTCCCTTTGTGGATACGGTAATCATTTGTACGATGACTGCTATTGTGATTATTATCACTAATGCAAAGCATAATCTATTTACCTATGGTAATCTTGATGCGGCAAGTAATGTAATGCTTAATGCAACTAACGAACCTATAAATGGAGTTGATTTAACTTCTGTAGCATTTGATTCTGCTATTCCATATTTCTCTATTGTTCTTACTATAGCGGTAGTGTTATTTGCAATTTCTACAGCAATTTCTTGGTCTTATTATGGTCTTCAATCTTGGAAATATTTATTTGGAAAAGGAAAAGTTCAGGATATTACATATAAAATCTTATTTTTAATATTCGTTGTAGTAGGTGCTTCATCAAGTTTAGGAGCAGTTATCGCGTTCTCAGATGCAATGATCTTTGCGATGGTGTTTCCTAATATTATCGGTCTGGTGTTACTTTCACCTAAAGTTAGAAAAGAATTACAAGCGTATCTCAACGCCATTAAAATTGGTAAGATGGATGCAGGTATAGATAAAGCTTCAAAAAAGACTAAAGAGGCTTCTTAACAAAACAATTCTCTTATGAATTTAAAATCCCACTTCTTTCTGGATAACAGACAACGGAGTGGGATTTTACTTTTGGTGCTGATTCTGGTAGCTTCTTGGGGAGTATATTTTTTAATAACACCTGATACTTCATATAAATCAGAAGCCTTAACCAATGAAGAACTTCAGGTATTTGAAGCGCGCATAGACTCATTGAGGCGGATTAAATTAGCAGCTTCTCAGCCGAAAATTTTTCCATTCAATCCTAATTTCATAACCGATTATAAAGGTTACACCTTAGGAATGAGTTTAGCTGAAATAGATAAGTTGTTGCGTTTTCGTGAAAAAGATCAGTGGATTAATTCTGCTGAAGATTTTCAAAACGTCACGGGTGTCTCAGATTCTTTACTCCAAACGATTTCCCCATATTTTAAATTTCCGGAGTGGGTTACTAACTCCAAGCCAAAAGCTTCAAAGTTCAGTTTTGCTTCAGCAGAGGAAAAACCTAAGAGCGATTTGAATAAAGCTGATTTTGCAAGTTTTACCCAGATAGAAGGTTTAGATGAAGCAATCGCAAAACGTGTGTTGAGCTACCGAAAAAGATTGGGAGGTTTTCTGGAAGATAACCAGCTTTATGATATCTACGGGATTTCTAAAAGTCAGGTTTATGCCATTAAAGATCGGTTTACGGTTCAATCAAAACCAGAAATAAAATTGATTGATGTCAATTCAGCTAATGCATCAGATCTCTCAACAGTTCCTTTTATAACTTTTGAAATCGCACGCGATATAATAGATTATCGTGTTTTACATGAGGGTATTAACAATCTTGATGAGCTTCTCAAAATAGACGGAATAAGCGCATATAAATTAGAGCGAATTAAATTATATTTGTCATCCAACCAAAATTAAGAAGGCATTACTGAGAATTACGCATATTTGGCTTGCAAAACTTCCTTTCCGATTGCCTTATATTAAATTAAAGTATACTAGATGAATAATGTTTTTTTTTCGGAAGAGCATCAGCTCTTTAGAGAAAGTCTGAGAGAATTTTTGCAAAAGGAAGTTGTTCCGCATATTGAAAAATGGGAGCAGACAGGCGATATAGATCGCTTTATCTGGACAAAGATGGGGGAGATGGGGTATTTTGGTTTAGCCACTCCAGAAGAATACGGCGGGCTGGATCTTGATATTTTCTACACGGTTATCTTTTTAGAAGAGTTGCAGCGCGTCAATAGTGGCGGTTTTGCTGCCGCAATGTGGGCGCATGCTTATTTGGCAATGACGCATTTAAAGGTTGAAGGCTCACCTGAGATTAAAGAAAAATATCTGACTCCTAGTGTTCTTGGTGAGAAGATAGGCTGTTTATGTATTACGGAACCCTTTGGTGGTTCTGACGTTGCAGGAATGCGAAGTACTGCTGTGCTAAAAGGAGATCATTATGTTTTAAATGGTTCTAAAACCTTTATCACAAACGGTGTTTATTCAGATTACTTGATTGTTGCTGCGAAGACAACTCCTGAGAAAGGGAATAAGGGTCTGAGTATTTTTGTAATAGATAGAGCAGCAGAAGGTATAAGCGCTACAAAATTAGATAAATTGGGTTGGAGAGCTTCAGATACCGGAGAGCTTGCATTTTCTGATGTGAAAATTCCTGTTGAGAATTTACTTGGAGAAGAAGATAAAGGCTTCTCTTATATTATGCAGCATTTCGCTTTAGAGCGCTTGATAATGGGGGTGAATGCTCACGCACGTGCTGAGTATGCTTTAGAATATACGTTAGACTATATGTCTGAGCGTACAGCTTTTGGGAAGACCATAGATAAATTTCAGGCATTGAGGCATACTGTTGCAGAAATGGCAAGTGAAGTAGAGATGGTAAAATCTTTTAATTATGCTATTGCTAATAATTTAAATAGCGGGGATTATGTGGTTAAAGAAGCTAGCATGTCGAAATTACTTGCGACAAAAATAGCAGATGAGGTGATTTATAAATGCTTACAGATGCTGGGAGGCTATGGTTATATGGAAGATTATCCACTGGCAAGAATGTTCAGAGATAGCAGATTAGGCCCTATTGGTGGCGGTACGTCTGAGATTTTAAAGGAGATTATTGCTAAAATAGTGATTGATAAAAAAGAATATAAGCCTGCGGCGAACTAATTAAATTTAAATCCGCTTGTTAGTTTTAAAGTTTAAACTATCTTTGCGGCCTGAAAACTGAAAAGAATTTTAAAGAAAGGAGGTACCACTATGTTAATTATACCAGTAAAAGACGGAGAAAATATCGATAGAGCGCTGAAGCGTTTCAAGAGAAAATTTGATAGAACGGGAACAATGCGTAAGCTGCGTGATCGTCAAGCTTTCACAAAACCTTCTGTATCACGTAGAAGAGAAATTCAGAAAGCATCTTATATTCAAGGGCTTCGCGATCAAGAGAATATTTAATATTCCGTCGGTGAGATTTTATCTTACCAGGGATCATTAACAGGGAGACTAATCCTCTTTCAAAATATTAAATCTGCTAAGAGCAATCTTAGCAGATTTTTTTATGTGATAAAGTTTAGCCGGAGTATAATCGTCAAGATGGATTCAAAAAGGATCAAGCCTAATTGTTGTGTTTAAGTAAAAATTGGGGTCAATCTGTACAGAATAGAATACTGAATTCCTCTAAATCGACTTTTAAATACACCTTATTCTAAGCTATTCGTATAATCCCGTATAGTTATACATGCGCTATTGATAAGATAGGAATGCTTATAGGTAAGCCAAAAGTCAATCCATACTCAAACCACATTCGCCCACAGATTTTGTGGTAAAGTGTGGTTGGAGTGTGGTTTCAGTGTGGTGTCATTATGCTTTTGCTTGGGGAATTAGTACCTTTCTTTAAAAATAAAATATGCAAATTAAATCCTTTGTTGATTATCTCGGGCTGGAGAAGAACTACAGCAAGCATACCTTGTTAGCGTATACAAGGGATTTAGAGGTTTTTTTTGCATTTCTAAAGAATGAGTTCGATGTGGATTCTGTAAGTGAAGTGGAATACACTTACGTGAGGTCTTGGATTGTGAAGCTTTCAGATTCCGGCTTAACGCATAGAAGTATAAATAGAAAGATAGCCTCTCTGAAAGCTTTTTTTAAATTCTTGCAGAAAACGGGAGATATAGAAGTTAATCCGCTTGCGAAACATAAATCATTGAAAATTAAAAAAGAGATACAAGTCCCTTTTTCTAATAAGGAAATAGATTCTGTTATAAATGATTTAGCAAGTGCTTCAGATTTTTCAGAATCGCGTGATTTTTTGATTGTGGCGCTTTTTTACGCTACTGGAATAAGACGAAGTGAGCTGATTAATCTAAAAAGTTCTGATGTAGATTTTAATACCCATACTATAAAAGTACTAGGAAAACGTAGTAAAGAGCGAATCATTCCAATGATCACCTGGCTGGAAAACGGAATAAAAAGATATCAAGAGTTGTTATTGAGTAAGGGTTTTGCTGAAAATGAGGCTGTATTGTTGCTTACAGATAAGGGAGCTAAATTGTATGAAACGTTTGTTTACCGAACTATAAATCGTTATTTTAGTAAGGTGTCCCAGAAAACCAAAACGAGTCCGCATATGCTTCGGCATACATTTGCGACTCATTTGCTTAATAATGGGGCAGATTTAAATGCTGTTAAAGAATTATTAGGACACGCTAGTTTAGCTGCTACCCAAGTCTACACGCATACAAGTATGGCAGAGTTGGGGAGGGTCTATCAAAAAGCGCATCCTAGGAATTCTAAATAATTGCAGAATTTAACCAGTTAGTAACCTTTTAATATGTGGATCTATGAAAGTAAATGTTCAAACACCCCATTTTGTAGCAGATCAAAAGTTGCTCAATTTTATTCAAAAAAAGATGAATAAGCTTGAGCAATTTTATGATCACGTGATTTATGCAGATGTTTTTTTAAAAGTTGAGAATACAAGCAAGAGGCAAAATAAAATAGTTGAAATTTTGCTGAGTGTTCCGGGTAACGAATTGATAGTGAAAAAACAAGCTAAATCTTTTGAAGAGGGAGCTGATAGCTGTGCGCAATCATTAGAGCGTTTATTGGTTAAACGAAAACAAAAAATTAGGGCTACAGCTTAAAAAAAAAGCGAAAAAAGTTTTGTGAACTATAATTTTGTTTTACATTTGCACTCCGTTAGAAATAGCGGAGTTTTTTACACTTAGAAAAGTGGTAAAGGCCGATGTAGCTCAGCTGGCTAGAGCAGCTGATTTGTAATCAGCAGGTCGTGGGTTCGAGTCCCTCCATCGGCTCTTTTTAAAGTTCTTTTTAGGTCGAAGAAAAGATTGTTTTTAGAACTTGCGTGGAGCGCAGTCGAAGCGTTTTTTGAAATACTGATAATACCAATATTGGGGAGATACTCAAGCGGCCAACGAGGACAGACTGTAACTCTGTTGTCATTAGACTTCGCAGGTTCGAATCCTGCTCTCCCCACAATTATTTTTTTTTCGCGTGCTAATTAGTAGAAATTTATTAATTTTGTCGCCGCAATGCGGGAGTAGCTCAGTTGGTAGAGCGTCAGCCTTCCAAGCTGAATGTCGCCGGTTCGAACCCGGTCTCCCGCTCTAAATGCCCTTGCTTTTGTGAGGGTGTTTTAAATCGGATTTTCCGATTTTGTTTAAACCAAACCTGATAGGCTTTGGTTTTAGTCATTTATGACTTTTGTGAGCCCTTTAGCTGAATAGGTCAGCCCGGGCAATTCAGACTTCGGTCGTTTTGATTGGGGAGTTTATAAGCCGACGTAGCTCAGGGGTAGAGCGTTTCCTTGGTAAGGAAGAGGCCACGGGTTCAATTCCCGTCGTTGGCTCAATAGCAGTCGCTGCTACTTAAACGGGTGCCTATAGCGCTCAGTTTTTTGTGCGTTTTAGTAAAACCATATAGCTGGCGTGTCAGGTAAGTTTAAAATTAAACACTAATAATAACTAAGATTAAAATTATTTAAATCATGGCAAAGGCAACATTTGATCGTTCCAAACCTCACTTAAATATTGGTACTATAGGGCACGTTGACCACGGTAAAACTACCTTAACTGCTGCTATTACTACTGTACTTGCTAACGCAGGTCTTTCTGAATTAAGAAGTTTTGACTCTATTGACAACGCTCCTGAAGAAAAAGAAAGAGGTATTACTATTAACACTTCTCACGTAGAGTATGCTACGGCTAACCGTCACTACGCACACGTTGACTGTCCGGGTCACGCGGATTACGTAAAAAACATGGTGACTGGTGCTGCTCAAATGGATGGTGCTATTCTTGTGGTTGCTGCGACTGATGGTCCTATGCCGCAAACTCGTGAGCATATCCTTCTTGGTCGTCAGGTGGGTATCCCTCGTATTGTTGTATTCATGAATAAGGTGGATATGGTTGATGATGAGGAGCTTCTTGAGCTAGTTGAGATGGAAGTAAGAGATCTTCTTAGTTTCTATGAGTATGATGGGGATAATGGTCCTGTTGTGCAAGGTTCTGCATTAGGTGCATTGAATGGTGAGCAGAAATGGGTTGATAAAGTTATGGAGCTTATGGACGCTGTAGATAACTGGATTGAAGAGCCTGTTCGTGAGGTTGAAAAAGATTTCTTGATGCCTATTGAAGATGTGTTCTCTATTACGGGTCGTGGTACTGTTGCAACTGGTCGTATCGAGACTGGTGTTGCTAACACTGGGGATCCTGTAGAGATTATCGGTATGGGTGCAGAAAAACTTACTTCTACTATTACTGGAGTTGAAATGTTCCGTAAGATATTAGATAGAGGTGAAGCTGGGGATAACGTAGGTATCTTGTTGAGAGGTATTGAAAAATCACAGATTACTCGTGGTATGGTTATTACTAAGCCGGGTTCTGTAACTCCTCACTCTAAATTTAAGGCAGAGGTTTATATTCTAAAGAAAGAAGAAGGTGGTCGTCACACGCCATTTCATAATAACTACCGTCCACAGTTCTACGTGCGTACGACTGATGTGACTGGTAACATCGCTCTTCCTGATGGAGTAGAGATGGTTATGCCTGGGGATAACTTGACGATTACGGTTGAGCTGATCCAGACTATCGCAATGAATGTTGGTCTTCGTTTTGCTATCCGTGAAGGTGGTAGAACAGTAGGTGCAGGACAGGTAACTGAAATTCTTGAATAATCACGAATTATAAGTTTTAAAGAATTAAGGCGTTCGTGTAAGCGAATGCCTTGATTTTTATAATAAAACAATAAGGTTTTTTTTGTGAAGGCCTTTTTATACGGGTTTAGCTCAGTTGGTAGAGCACTGGTCTCCAAAACCAGGTGTCGGGAGTTCGAGCCTCTCAACCCGTGCAATAATCGAATTTCTTCGGTTTAAATAATAAAGCTGCTTAGCGGTTTAATTTAAAAGACAAAGTGTCTTTTTATATAGTTAAATAATATGGCTGGATTAATTAATTACCTTCAGGAGTCTTACAATGAATTGAGAAATCATGTTACTTGGACTCCGCTTTCAGAAGCTCAACGTCTTACTGTTGTTGTAGTGGTTTTCACTATCATTTTTTCATTAGCAATTTGGGGTGTTGATACTGTTTTTAGTAGAGCGATTAAGGCATATTTTAATCTGGTAGGAGCTTAAATTAATCACAATGGCTATAACAAACAATACCAAAGATAAAGACTGGTACGTGGTAAGGGCCGTGAGTGGTCAAGAAAACAAGGTTAAGGGGTATATTGAGCAAGAAATATCTCGTTTTAATCTTGAAGATTATATTGAGCAAGTTCTTGTTCCTACTGAGAAGGTTGTTCAAATCCGTAACGGTAAAAAGATAAACAAAGAACGTGTTTACTTTCCTGGTTACATCATGATTCATGCGAATCTTGGAGGGGAAGTAACGCATATGATAAAGTCTATTAACGGCGTGATTGGTTTTTTAGGTGAGGTAAAAGGAGGTGATCCTGTGCCGCTTAGAATTTCTGAAGTGAATAGAATGTTAGGTAAAGTTGATGAGTTAGCTGTCAAGACAGATAACGTAGCAATACCTTTTGTTCTTGGGGAGACGGTGAAGGTTATAGATGGTCCTTTTAATGGTTTCAACGGTACGGTTGAAAATATTAATGAGGAGAAGCGTAAACTTGAGGTAATGGTTAAGATCTTTGGAAGAAAGACTCCGTTAGAGTTGAGTTATATGCAAGTTGAGAAAGTATAAGTGTTACACATATATTAGATATAGTTCTTCTGCTTCCACTAAAGAGCATATCAAACTAAATTTTTAAAAATGGCAAAAGAAGTAAGTAAGGTTGTTAAGTTGCAAGTTAAGGGAGGCGCCGCAAACCCTTCCCCACCTGTTGGACCAGCTTTAGGTGCTGCCGGAGTTAATATCATGGAGTTTTGTAAGCAATTCAATGCTAGAACTCAAGATAAAGCTGGTAAAGTGCTTCCTGTAGTTATTACTGTTTATGGTGATAAGTCTTTTGACTTTGTGGTAAAAACACCGCCAGCTGCCATCCAATTGATGGAAGCAGCTAAGATCAAAGGAGGTTCTGGTGAGCCTAATCGTAAAAAAGTTGCTAGTGTAACTTGGGATCAAATTAGAGCTATCTCTGAAGACAAGATGCCTGATCTTAACGCGTTTACAGTAGAAAGCGCAATGAGAATGGTTGCAGGTACTGCAAGGTCTATGGGAATAACTGTAAAAGGGCAGGCTCCTTTTTAACATCCAAAAAAGCAATTTAAAATGGCAAAAGTAACAAAGAAGCAAAAAGAAGCACGCGCTAAAGTAGATGCAGGTTCTACCTATACATTAGCTGAAGCTTCTGCTTTAATAAAAGAAGTAAGCAAAGTAAATTTTGATCCTTCTGTTGACTTGGCTATACGTCTTAATGTAGATCCTCGTAAAGCGAATCAGATGGTTCGTGGAGTGGTTACACTTCCTCACGGAACTGGTAAAGACGTTAAGGTTCTTGCTCTGGTAACTCCAGATAAAGAAGCTGAAGCTAAAGAAGCGGGAGCTGACTTTGTAGGTCTTGATGAATATTTAGAGAAAATCAAAGGCGGTTGGACAGATGTTGATGTTATCATCACTATGCCAAGTGTTATGGGTAAATTAGGTCCTTTAGGACGTGTTTTAGGTCCTCGTGGCTTAATGCCAAACCCTAAAACCGGTACCGTAACTATGGATGTGGCAAAAGCTGTATCTGATGTTAAAGCTGGTAAGATTGACTTTAAAGTTGATAAGACGGGTATTGTACACGCGGCAATTGGTAAAGCATCTTTTGATGCTGATAAAATTGCAGCTAACGCAAGAGAATTGATAACCACATTAGTAAAATTGAAGCCTACTGCATCTAAGGGTGTTTATATTAAAAGCATCTTTATGTCTAGTACTATGAGTCCTAGCGTTGAAGTAGATTCAAAACGTTTTGCTGAGCAGTAAAAGTTAAATTATGACAAGAGAAGAAAAATCACAAGTAATAGAAGATTTGACTGCGCAGTTAGCTGATAGTGCTCATATATATTTAGCAGACATTTCTGGTTTAAATGCAGAAACTACTTCTAGGTTAAGAAGAGCATGTTTTAAAGCAAACGTAAAACTAGCCGTGGTTAAAAATACATTGCTTGCAAAAGCAATGGAAAGCTCAGATAAAGATTTTGGAGAGTTGCCTACAACTTTAAAAGGTAACACTTCTATTATGCTTTCTGAGACTGGTAACGCGCCAGCTAAGGTAATTAAAGAATTTCGTAAGAAATCTGATAAGCCTTTGCTTAAAGGAGCGTTTATTGAAGAGGCTATCTATATAGGCGATGAGCAATTAGACGCATTAGTAGATATTAAGTCAAAAGAAGAACTTGTTGGGGAGATCGTTGGTCTACTTCAATCACCTGCTAAGAACGTTATTAGCGCTCTTAAATCAGGAGGTTCAACAATCGCTGGCCTTGTTAAAACCCTTCAAGAAAGAGAAGGTTAATAAAGTACGCACTTAATAATTATAATAAAGAATTTTTTTTTAAAACGATAGAAAAATGGCAGATTTAAAAGATTTCGCAGAACAACTAGTTAACTTAACTGTAAAAGAAGTAAATGAGTTAGCTACTATTTTAAAAGATGAGTATGGTATCGAGCCTGCAGCAGCAGCTGTAGCTGTGGCTGGTCCTGCTGGAGGTGGTGAAGATGCTGCTGAAGAGCAAACTGAATTTGATGTAATCCTTAAAGCCGCTGGTGGTTCTAAACTTGCAGTTGTAAAACTTGTAAAAGAATTAACTGGAGCTGGTCTTAAAGATGCAAAAGAGCTTGTTGATAACGCGCCAAGCCCAATCAAAGAAGGTATTGCTAAAGATGAAGCAGAAGCTATCAAGTCTCAATTAGAAGAAGCTGGAGCTGAAGTTGAGCTTAAGTAAGCTTAGCTACTATAAATACAAAGGTTTAGGTCTGTTCGTTAATTCGAAATAGGCCTAAACCATTTGTCGTATATAAGGTTTTCCTAATTATTACGACTATTATTGCCTTAGATTTCTTATGTTAAGAGATCTCGGAACTTGAAGAATCAGGTTCTCAATTTATTTTAATTAAATTCCGTTCGTTGAAGATGCAAGCAAAACAAGCTGAAAGACTGAATTTCTCATCGGTAAAGAACAGACCTGAATATCCGGACTTTTTGGATATCCAGATTAAATCCTTTCAAGATTTCTTTCAATTAGAGACTAAGTCTGAAGAAAGAGGAAATGAAGGACTTTACAACACCTTTCTAGAGAATTTCCCAATTACGGATACCCGTAACAACTTTGTACTAGAATTCTTGGACTACTTTGTAGATCCACCTAGATACTCTATTCAAGAGTGTATCGAACGAGGCTTAACTTATAGTGTTCCTTTAAAAGCCCGTTTAAAATTATACTGTACTGATGATGAGCACGAAGATTTTGAAACGATAGTTCAAGATGTTTATCTTGGTACTATTCCTTATATGACACCTAGTGGTACTTTTTGTATCAACGGTGCAGAACGTGTTGTCGTGTCTCAGTTACACCGTTCTCCTGGTGTGTTCTTTGGTCAGTCTTTTCACGCTAACGGTACTAAGCTTTATTCTGCACGTGTAATTCCTTTTAAAGGTTCGTGGATTGAGTTTGCTACCGATATTAATAGTGTGATGTATGCATACATCGATCGTAAGAAAAAATTACCTGTTACTACTCTTTTCCGTGCAATCGGTTTTGAGCGTGATAAAGATATATTAGAGATCTTTGACCTGGCAGAAGAGGTTAAAGTTTCTAAAACAGGACTTAAAAAATATTTAGGTCGCAAACTAGCTGCTCGTGTTTTAAATACTTGGCATGAGGATTTCGTAGATGAAGATACTGGTGAGGTTGTTTCTATAGAACGTAACGAGATTGTATTAGATCGTGATACTGTTCTTGAGAAAGAGCATGTGGAGGAGATTTTAGAAGCTGGAGCTAAGACGATTTTACTTCATAAGGAAGATAATCAGCTTGGCGATTATGCGATCATTCACAATACACTTCAAAAAGATCCTACAAACTCTGAAAAAGAGGCTGTAGAACATATATACCGTCAATTGCGTAATGCTGAGCCGCCTGATGAAGAGACTGCTCGTGGTATTATTGATAAATTATTCTTTAGTGATCAGCGTTATAACTTAGGTGAAGTTGGTCGTTATAGAATGAACAAGAAATTAGGTCTTGATATCGGTATGGACAAGCAGGTGCTTACCAAACAAGATATCATCACTATTGTAAAATATCTGATCGAGCTTATTAACTCTAAGGCTGAGATTGATGATATTGATCACCTTTCTAACCGTCGTGTTCGTACAGTTGGTGAGCAATTATCTACTCAGTTTGGTGTAGGTCTTGCTCGTATGGCGCGTACGATTCGTGAGCGTATGAACGTTCGTGATAACGAAGTGTTTACACCTATTGACTTGATTAATGCAAAAACTCTTTCGTCTGTAATCAACTCTTTCTTTGGTACAAACCAGTTGTCTCAGTTTATGGATCAAACCAATCCTCTTGCAGAGATTACGCATAAGCGTCGTCTTTCGGCATTAGGGCCCGGGGGTCTTTCTCGTGAGCGCGCAGGTTTTGAGGTTCGAGATGTACACTATACACATTATGGTCGTCTTTGTCCTATTGAAACTCCTGAAGGTCCAAACATTGGTTTGATATCTTCTTTAGCAGTATATGCTAAAGTTAACAATATGGGCTTCATCGAAACTCCATACCGTACAGTTACTGATGGAAAAATTGACTTAGAGACTCAACCAAGATATTTAAGTGCAGAAGAAGAAGAAGGTATGTTGATTGCTCAGGCAAACAACCCTATGGATGATTCTGGTCAGATTCAAGAAGAACGTGTAATTGCACGTATGGAAGGTGACTTTCCGGTTGTTGAGCCTAATACGGTTCATTATGCTGATGTTTCTCCTAACCAGATTGCTTCTATTTCGGCTTCTTTGATTCCGTTCTTAGAACATGATGATGCAAACCGTGCATTGATGGGATCTAACATGATGCGTCAGGCAGTTCCACTTTTACGTGCAGACTCTCCTATTGTAGGTACAGGTCTTGAGCGTCAAGTAGCTTCTGACTCACGAGTGTTGATTAATGCTGAAGGTGATGGTGAAGTAGAATATGTAGATGCTAACGAAATTACCATTAAGTATGACCGTACTGACGAAGAGCGTATGGTAAGCTTTGATGGTGATAGCAAAACCTATCAGTTAATTAAGTTCCGTAAGACAAACCAAAGTACTTCTATTAACCTAAAACCTATTGTAAGAAGAGGTGATCGCGTTAAGAAAGGTCAGGTTCTTTGTCAAGGTTATGCAACTGAAGCTGGTGAATTAGCTTTAGGTAGAAACATGAAAGTAGCCTTTATGCCTTGGAAAGGGTATAACTTTGAGGATGCAATCGTGATTTCTGAAAAAGTTGTTCGCGACGATATCTTTACGTCTATTCATGTAGATGAATATTCCTTAGATGTTCGTGATACTAAACTAGGTAATGAAGAATTAACGAATGATATTCCTAACGTTTCTGAAGAGGCTACAAAAGATCTTGATGAAAACGGTATGATTCGCATCGGTGCAGAAGTAAAACCTGGCGATATATTAATAGGTAAGATTACTCCAAAAGGAGAATCTGATCCTACTCCGGAAGAAAAATTACTTCGTGCAATCTTTGGTGATAAAGCAGGTGATGTAAAAGATGCTTCTTTAAAAGCTTCTCCATCTTTACGAGGAGTTGTTATTCAGAAGAAACTTTTTGCTCGTGCAATTAAAGATAAGCGCAAACGCGCAAAAGATAAAGAAGATATTTCTGAATTAGAAGCAGAATACGATCAGAAATTTGATGATCTTAAAGCAGTATTGGTTGACAAATTGTTCCAATTAGTTAACGGTAAAACTGCTCAGGGTGTTAAGAATGATTTAGGAGAAGAAGTTCTTCCAAAAGGTAAGAAGTTTACGCTTAAAATGCTTAATGCTGTTGAAGATTATACACATTTAAATCAAGGTACTTGGGCTACTGATGATTCAACTAATGCAATGATTGCAGATCTATTGCATAATTACAGAATCAAAGAGAACGATCTTCAGGGTAACTTGCGTCGTGAGAAGTTTACAATCTCTGTAGGAGATGAACTTCCTGCAGGTATTATCAAACTTGCTAAGGTTTATGTAGCTAAAAAACGTAAACTAAAAGTAGGTGATAAAATGGCGGGTCGTCACGGTAACAAAGGTATTGTTGCTCGTATCGTTCGTCAAGAAGATATGCCTTTCTTAGAAGACGGAACTCCGGTTGATATTGTATTGAATCCACTTGGTGTACCTTCTCGTATGAATATTGGTCAGATTTATGAAACAGTTCTTGGATGGGCCGGTCAGAAATTAGGTCGTAAGTATGCAACTCCAATTTTTGATGGTGCTACTTTAGATCAGATTAATGAGCTTACTGATGAGGCAGGTATCCCACGATTCGGTCATACTTATCTTTATGACGGTGGTACTGGTGATCGTTTTGATCAGCCTGCAACCGTTGGTGTTATCTATATGCTTAAACTTGGGCATATGGTTGACGATAAGATGCACGCACGTTCAATAGGACCTTACTCGTTAATTACGCAACAGCCATTAGGTGGTAAAGCACAGTTTGGTGGTCAGCGTTTTGGTGAGATGGAGGTTTGGGCACTTGAGGCTTATGGAGCTTCTGCTACCCTGCGTGAAATCTTAACTGTAAAGTCTGATGATGTTATTGGTAGAGCTAAAACATACGAAAGTATCGTAAAAGGTGAGCCAATGCCAGAGCCAGGTTTACCAGAATCGTTCAACGTATTGATGCACGAACTTAAAGGACTTGGACTAGATATTCGTCTAGAAGAATAGATACTTATGGGTTGCGCTTCTGTGGAAGCGTAACCTTATTTTACGGTATCATAGAAGTTAAAAAAGAATAATTTTCGACATAAGGTATTATGGCAAGAGATAATGATAAGAATGCAGTAAAGAGATTTAATAAAATCTCTATTGGTCTTGCATCTCCTGAAGCGATTTTGGCTGAATCGCGCGGAGAGGTGTTAAAACCTGAAACTATAAACTACCGTACGCACAAACCGGAGCGTGATGGTTTGTTCTGTGAGCGTATCTTTGGTCCTGTAAAGGATTATGAGTGTGCTTGTGGTAAGTATAAGCGTATACGTTACAAGGGTATTGTTTGTGACCGTTGTGGTGTAGAAGTTACTGAGAAAAAAGTACGTAGAGATCGTGTAGGTCACATCAACCTTGTTGTGCCTGTAGCGCATATCTGGTACTTTAGAAGTTTGCCAAATAAAATAGGGTATCTTTTAGGTCTTCCATCTAAGAAATTAGATATGATTATCTATTATGAGCGCTATGTAGTTATTCAGCCTGGTATAGCTAAGAACGAAGAAGGAGAAGAATTGAAGAAGATGGATTTCCTTACTGAGGAAGAATATCTAAATGTTCTTGAGTCTATTCCGCAAGAAAATATGTATCTGGAAGATAGCGATCCTAACAAGTTTATCGCTAAAATGGGTGCAGAATGTCTTATTGAATTATTAAGACGTATTGATCTTAATGAGTTGTCTTATGACTTACGCCACAAGGCAAATAACGAGACTTCGAAACAACGTAAGACTGAAGCATTAAAACGTCTTCAAGTGGTAGAATCTTTACGGGATGCTAACAAGAATCGCGAAAATTTACCAGAATGGATGATTATGAAAGTAGTTCCGGTTATTCCACCAGAATTACGTCCTCTTGTGCCTCTTGATGGTGGTCGTTTTGCGACTTCAGATTTAAACGATTTATACCGTCGTGTTATTATACGTAATAACCGTTTGAAGCGTTTGATGGAAATCAAAGCTCCAGAGGTTATTTTGCGTAATGAAAAACGTATGCTTCAAGAAGCTGTGGATTCATTATTTGATAACACACGTAAATCTTCAGCAGTAAAAACTGATTCTAACAGACCTTTGAAATCACTTTCTGATTCTTTAAAAGGTAAGCAAGGTCGTTTCCGTCAAAACTTACTGGGTAAGCGTGTTGATTATTCTGCACGTTCGGTAATTGTTGTTGGGCCAGAATTGAAACTTTTCGAATGTGGTCTTCCTAAGGATATGGCTGCAGAGCTTTACAAGCCCTTTGTTATCAGAAAACTGATAGAGCGCGGGATTGTGAAAACGGTAAAGTCTGCTAAAAAGATTATAGATAAAAAAGAGCCTGTAGTTTGGGATATTTTGGAGAACGTTCTTAAAGGACATCCGGTATTGCTAAACCGAGCTCCTACGCTTCACCGACTAGGTATTCAGGCTTTTCAGCCAAAACTTATTGAAGGTAAAGCGATACAGTTACACCCGTTAGTGTGTACAGCATTTAACGCCGATTTTGATGGTGACCAGATGGCGGTTCACTTACCATTAGGGCCAGAAGCTATTTTAGAGGCTCAGATGCTTATGCTTGCTTCTAACAATATTCTTAACCCTGCAAATGGTGCTCCAGTTACAGTACCTTCTCAGGATATGGTATTGGGTCTGTATTATATGACTAAAGCGCGTAAGAGTACTCCAGAACATCCTATTCAGGGTGAGGGTATTACTTTTTATAGTGCAGAAGAAGTTGTTATTGCTCACAACCAAAAGCGTGTGAACATTAACGCAATGATAAAAATACGTACTAAAGATTTCAATGAAGCTGGTGAATTAGTTTATCAGATTATTGATACTACTGTAGGGCGTGTATTATTTAACGAAAGTGTTCCTGAAGAAGCAGGTTATATCAATGAAGTATTGACTAAAAAGTCTTTACGTGATGTAATTGCTAGAATTTTAAAATTAACGAGTGTTCCTCGTACTGCTGAGTTTCTTGACAGTATTAAGACACTTGGATATACATTCGCATTTAGAGGTGGATTATCTTTCTCATTAGGTGATATTATTATTCCTGCAGAGAAATATGATATGATTGATGAGGCAAATACTCAGGTAGACGGAATTATGTCTAGCTATAATATGGGTCTTATTACTAACTCTGAGCGTTATAATCAAGTTATTGATGTTTGGACATCAACTAACGCATCACTTACGGAGCTTTCTATGAAGAATATTCGTGAGGATCAGCAAGGATTTAACTCCGTGTTTATGATGCTTGATTCTGGTGCTCGTGGATCTAAAGAACAGATTCGTCAGTTAACCGGTATGCGTGGATTGATGGCGAAGCCTAAGAAATCTAATGATGGAGGTGGGGCAATTATTGAAAACCCGATTCTTTCTAACTTTAAGGAAGGTCTTTCAATTCTTGAATACTTTATCTCTACTCACGGTGCTCGTAAAGGTCTTGCGGATACGGCACTTAAAACTGCAGATGCTGGTTATTTAACACGTCGTCTTGTTGATGTATCTCAGGATGTAATTGTAAACAGTGAAGATTGTGATACATTAAGGGGTGTTGAAGTTTCTGCGTTAAAGAAAAACGAAGAGATAGTTGAAACGCTTGAAGCTCGTATAATAGGTCGTATTGCATTGAATGATGTAATCAACCCATTAAATACTGAGGTGATTGTTAAGGCAGGTCAGGAAATTTCTGAAGAATTAGCTGCAGAAATCACTAAGGCTCCAATCGAAAGTGTAGAAGTTCGTTCACCATTAACATGTGAGGCTCCTAAAGGTATATGTTCTAAATGTTACGGTCGTAACCTTGCAACCAATAAAATGGTTCAAATGGGTGAAGCTGTAGGTGTTGTTGCAGCTCAGTCAATTGGTGAGCCTGGTACACAGCTTACATTACGTACCTTCCACGTGGGGGGTATTGCGGGTAACATTTCTGAAGAAAACAAGGTTGTTTCTAAATTTGATGGTCGTCTAGAGATTGAAGACCTTAAGACTGTTCAAGGAGAAGCGCCAGATGGTACTATCTCAGAAATAGTTATCTCTCGTACTTCTGAAGCTAAAATTGTAGATGCTAAGACCGGAATTTTATTGAGTACTAATAACATTCCTTACGGTTCTCAGTTGTTTATGAAAGATGGAGATAAAGTAACTAAAGGTGATACTGTATGTTCTTGGGATCCATTTAACGGTGTGATTATATCTGAGTTTGCAGGTAAGATTAAGTATGAAAATATAGAACAAGGTGTTACTTACCAAGTTGAAACAGATGAGCAAACCGGTTTCCAAGAAAAAGTAATTTCTGAATCTCGTAACAAACGAATGATTCCTACATTGCATATTATGGGTAAAAAGGATGAAATTATTCGTTCTTATAACCTACCGGTAGGAGCTCACTTGATGGTTGATGATGAAGAAAAAATTAAGATAGGTAAGATTCTTGTGAAAATACCACGTAAGTCTTCTAAGGCTGGTGACATTACAGGGGGTCTTCCGCGAGTAACTGAATTGTTTGAAGCACGTAATCCTTCTAATCCAGCTGTTGTGAGTGAGATTGATGGTGTTGTTTCTTTCGGTAAAATTAAGCGTGGTAACCGTGAAATCATTGTTGAGTCTAAGCTGGGAGAGGTTAAGAAATACTTAGTTAAGTTATCTAACCAAATTTTAGTCCAAGAGAATGATTTCGTGAGAGCAGGTATGCCGTTGTCTGATGGTTCTGTTACTCCAGAAGATATTCTTTCAATCAAAGGTCCTTCTGCTGTTCAGCAATATTTAGTAAACGAAGTTCAAGAAGTTTATCGTTTGCAAGGTGTGAAGATTAATGATAAGCACTTTGAGGTGGTTGTTCGTCAGATGATGCGTAAAGTACGTATTCAAGATCCGGGTGATACTATCTTCTTGGAGAATCAACTAGTTCACAAAGATGATTTTATTACTGAAAATGATGCAATTTTCGGAATGAAAGTTATTGAAGATGCTGGTGATTCTGCGACTCTTAAGCCTGGTCAGATTATTTCACCTCGTGATTTACGTGATGAAAACTCTATACTAAGAAGAGAAGATAAGAATCTTGCAACAGCAAGAGACGTAGTTGCAGCTACTGCAACACCGGTTCTTCAAGGTATAACAAGAGCCTCACTTCAAACAAAATCATTTATCTCTGCGGCTTCCTTCCAGGAAACAACAAAAGTTCTTAACGAAGCAGCTGTAAGTGGTAAGATAGATAGTTTAGAAGGTCTTAAAGAGAATGTAATTGTAGGGCATAGAATTCCTGCTGGTACTGGTCTGCGTAGATATGATAAGATTATCGTAGGTAGTAAGCAAGAACTCGAAGAACTCAATGCAGCTCGCGAAGAAGTAAACTTTAATTAATTATTTTATATAGAAAACAGCTTCAGAAATGAAGCTGTTTTTTTTATTCCTAATATTCACTGAATATGGCTGAAGATGAAAAGAATCAGAATGGTCAATTAAATATAGAGCTTGATGAGGCTACTGCTCAAGGGCAGTATTCTAATCTTGCAATTATTAATCATTCGGTTTCAGAATTTGTGGTTGATTTTATAAATATTATGCCGGGCACTCCTAAGAGTAAGGTTAAGTCCCGTATAATTTTGACACCACAACATGCTAAACGTTTGGCTAAAGCTTTACAAGAAAACGTGAAACGCTTTGAAAAGGCACACGGGGAAATAAAGGATTATGAAAAGCATCCTATTCCTCTAAATTTTGGGCCAACTGGTCAAGCATAAAAAAAAATCCTTGAAATTTACTTCAGGGATTTTTTTATTTATAAATCTTATTGTTTTTAAGATGTCTATAGCTAAATGTAATAACTTAGGGTTTGATGACTCTTTTAAATCGTATTTAAAGCTGTTTTTGCAAAAATACAATCCTGCATAAGTAAATTTAATAATAAAGCTTTTAAGGCTTTTATTTTGCTTTATTTAAACTCTGAAACAAAGTGAAGCTTCACATTAGGATATTTTTGCTGAGTCATTTGTAACGTGAATGGAGAGTCTGCAAGAAACACTAACTGCCCTCTTTTGTCTTTTGCCATAAAACGCTGTTTTACTCTCAGGAATTCTTTGAATTCTTCACTCTTTGGGTCTTTAGGTTCTACCCAGCAAGCTTTGTGCACACTTAGTGGTTCGTAAGTACATTTTGCGCCATATTCATGTTCTAAACGGTATTGGATAACTTCATATTGTAAAGCTCCTACAGTGCCAATGACTTTTCTGCCATTCAATTCTAAAGTAAATAATTGAGCAACCCCCTCGTCCATTAATTGATCAATCCCTTTTTCTAATTGCTTAGATTTCATAGGGTCTGCATTATTAATATACCTAAAATGCTCTGGTGAAAAAGCAGGGATTCCTTTGTAATGTATTTCTTCTCCTTGAGTTAGTGTATCTCCAATTTTAAAATTCCCAGTATCATGTAAGCCTACTATATCGCCGGGGTATGAGATGTCTACGATTTCTTTCCGCTCTGCGAAAAATGCATTAGGGCTAGAAAATTTAAGTTTTTTCCCATTTCTAACGTGTAAATACGGCGTGTTTCGCTCAAAAACACCAGAAACTATTTTTACAAATGCCAGTCTATCTCTGTGTTTGGGATCCATGTTGGCGTGAATCTTAAACACAAACCCACTGAAATCCTTTTCGTCTGGTTTAACGATACGTTCTTCGCTTTCTTTAGGTCTTGGAGGAGGAGCAATATTAATAAAACAATCTAGCAACTCTCGCACTCCAAAATTATTTAAAGCAGAACCAAAAAATACAGGTTGTTGTTCAGCTTTAGAATAGGCCTCTTGGTTGAAGTCAGGATAAACTCCTCTTATTAATTCGAGTTCTTCCCTTAATGTTTCAGCAGGTTTCGTTCCTATTAGTTGGTCTAAATCACTAGAATTGAGGTCTTCGATCTCTATGGTTTCTTCAATATTTTTACGGCTATCACCACTAAAAAGATTTACATTCTTTTCCCATATATTGTATATCCCTTTGAAATCATATCCCATTCCTATTGGGAAGCTCAGCGGAGTCACCGTCAAATCTAGTTTTTGTTCGATTTCATCAAGTAGTTCAAATGCATCTTTTCCTTCTCGGTCTAATTTATTTACGAAAACAATCATAGGAATTTTACGCATCCTACATACTTTAACGAGTTTTTCGGTCTGTTCTTCCACACCTTTTGCAACGTCAATAACTACGATAACGCTATCTACCGCTGTGAGTGTTCTAAATGTATCTTCAGCAAAATCTTTGTGACCTGGAGTGTCAAGAATATTAATTTTTGTGCCATTATACTCAAATGCAAGAACAGATGTCGCTACCGAAATTCCACGCTGGCGTTCAATCTCCATAAAGTCACTGGTTGCACCTTTTTTAATCTTATTAGATTTTACCGCTCCTGCTTCTTGGATAGCACCTCCAAATAATAAAAGCTTTTCGGTAAGTGTTGTTTTACCTGCATCAGGGTGAGAAATGATGCCGAAAGTACGTCTACGCGCAATTTCTTTTTTGATACTCATAAATAAAATTTAAGACGGCAAATATAAGGTTTGTAGATTACTTTATGCCAGACAATCTTTGAGCATAAATAAGAGGCATATTTTATGGGGGCGCATTTTTGCTTTCCTTTTATTAGAACAATCATGATCTCTCTTTTGGGCTTAATTAGCACAAATAAGGCTTTGTTTTTGAACTTTATTAGGGCATAATGAAGCAGCTAAATTGATTTATTGTAGGATTTTACTTGTGATTGATGTTATGGTGATGTCTTTAATAAGTCTTTTTACGACTTATTAGGTATTTTATCTAAAATGCAAGAGGTCAATAATTTGTGAGTTAATCGATTAATATATTTGTCTCCCCAACTTAATACTTTTTCATACCCCTAAGTACCTATTGTTTTCAGTAGGATAGATTTGTTTTGATGAGTTTTTAGTTGGTTCTTTTCATTTGTAATGAATTTAGCTTAAGCTCATTAGGAGTTTTATTGATATTGAGTAATTGTTTTAAAAACTTTTGCAGTTGCATTTACGTATACCCAGCTATAATTCTATTATGATTAAAAATTTTACATCTGTTTTTAGATTCTTCGTCTCAGGCATTGTGCTCTTGAGTTTATTTTTTAGTGGATCTGCTGATCTCTCTGCTCAAGATTTGTCCTCTCAGGATATTAAATTGACCTATGAAAGAGATGCCAGTAATTCAATAACTGAAAAAGATCAGAAATATTTTATTGAGATAGAAAATCTTTCTCATTCTTCAAAGAATTTAGCAGTTGCAGCTTCTTTAATAAGTTGTAATGATGGTACGTATGACGATGCGGAAGTATCTTTTGAAGTGCTTACTATCTCTGAATCTGAACTAACTTCTTTGTCTTTACCTGCTTCAGGTAAGGTGAAATTTATATTAAAAACAACTAAACTAGATTTAGATGCAGCTTCTTGGAGCTGTGTTGATGTAAAAATATACCCTGTGGGTGGTGCTGAATCAAGCGCAGTCTCTTTTGTTATAAAGCAATTAAACCCGGGTAATTCCAACTCCAAATAGAATTTCATATGAAAATAAAAATTACTCCTGTTATTTTATGGGTTTTTCTTTTTTTAGCTAGTCTTTCAACTCAGGCTCAGCTAAAAAAATCTTTTGACGTACGTTATTCTGAAACTTTAAGCGGGAATTTCACGACAATTGCTAATAACCTAACATCTACAAGTTCTACGGGTTCATATAATGGCTCTGATGGAAATCATAATTTTACTAATATTGTAAATGTAGATATCGATGGTGATTCTTCTACCTTTAATTCTAGTAGCGCAAACCTTGGTTCGATAGGGAGTGGTAGTTGTTCAAGTATTGTTAAAGCATATTTGTATTGGACGGCTGGCGACAAAGAGATCATTTATTCTAATGGTTATACAGCAGATAATCAGTCAGGTTGGAATTATAATGATGTTAAATTAAAGTTGCCGGGTCAAACTAATTATACAACATATACTGCCGATGAAGTATTGTATCGTGGGAGGAGTGAACATTTTCAAAACGATCCTTACGCTTGTGTGAAAGATATAACTTCTCAGGTAAAGGCTCTAGGGAACTTTTATGAAGGTACTTATACTGTAGCAAATGTTGAAGCTAAGACAGGGTCATTAATTGGTCATGAGGGTGATAATATAGGTGTTTCTGCTGGTTGGCAAATAGTTTTTGTTTATGAAAATAATGATTTACCTAACAGAAATATTACTCTTTTTGATGGTTTTGCTAATGTTACCAGAAATTCTAGAGAAAACAATTACGATATTCCTGTTAATGGTTTTCAGACTGTTCCTAATGGGTCTGTAAATGCAGATATTTTATTTGGAGCACTAGAAGGTGATCGTGATTTATCAGGAGATAAACTTCAGATTAAAAATACCTTTAATAGTTATTCTGATATTTCTACAGATTTACGACCTTCTGACAATTTTTTTAATAGTAGAATAACACGTTATGGTTCTGATCTTCCAAATAGAATTCCCGGAAGCACAAATACTTTAGGCTTTGATGCGGGTGTTTTTAAATTAAATAATAACAATAATTATTTATTAGGTAACAATCAAACGAGTGCTGTTTTAAGATTGACTTCAAATCAAGAAACGTACGGTCTTTATTTAGTAGGTCTTGCGGTCGAAGTTTACGAACCGCAATTAGTTCCTATGGTTTTAGCAACTAGCTTAGGGGAAGATCGTACCGTTTATGTTAACCAAGGTTTTGAAGTTTCATTTGATATTAAAAACCAAGGAAATGATGATATGGAGGATCTCAAAGTTAATTTTGAGATTCCTGCTGGTTTGGAGTATTCAGCGGCTCCTAATTTGCCAGATGGTGTTACTGCTTCTTACATTCCTACGTCTAGGTTGTTGACTTTTAGTGTTTCAAATGAATTAGTAAAGGATACTTCTACTGAGTTTCGAATTCCATTTAATTTAAATGTTTCTTCAAATTGTTCTTTGGCAGGTTCTACATATGATCTTCAGGCCTCTGCGACTTATAAAGGTAGGCTTAATCCAAGACAGAAAACGGGTGTTTCTTCTTCAGGATTTGTAGAGTCTTGTCAAGTAGGTGATAAGCAGCCTATTTCTTTCTTGATTGCTGGTGATTCATGCGCAGATTATTGTACAGGAATAGATACTGATGGAGATGGTATTCCTGATAATTGTGATGATGATGATGATAATGATGGTATTCTTGATGCAGATGAAGGTAATGCATCAACAGCTGTTTTGGCAAATCCGAGTCAACAAACAGTAGATAATTTAAATAGAAATGGTGTTGGTGTTTTTCCACTCCAGCCTAATGGTAGTAAGACTTTACCAAACGGAGGGATTACTTTATCTATGGTAGAAGGTTTTAAACCAACAAGTTCAAGTAGAGATGAGCAGCAGTGGAGGATATATCAGCCACCGCCAGTTACTAATAGTACAATAAATATTAATGGTGGCGATGTGGATTTTGCTACCAAATATTTGGATCTTAGAGGTGTTCCGCGAGGAGCGTATGAACGAAAGGTAAAAATTGATTACGGTGTAGCTGCTAAGGATTTATCTGATGATCCTACTGAAGAATATACCTATATTATAGGTATTGCTGGTCTTGGAGGAAATGAGTATCAATCGCAGGGTGGAGAATTTGGAACTGATATTTCAAGTGTTCCTTTGCGAGTTATTGGTAATGTAGATGTTTATGCTACAGGTACTTATGGTGATTTTAATGGGCAGAGTCCTCCAGAGAAGAATGCTGTAGGGAATGCTATATCAACCTCTCCTCCTTATTCAAGACAATCTAATGGGTATACTTTTTTCTATGTCTCAAGAGATGCTGAATCATTTGAGATTGAATTTAAGGGTAGAGATCCTCACGGGTTTATTTTTGGAGTATTAACAGAAACTTACAGAGATACAGATGGGGATGGTATTGTAGATTCTAAAGACAAGGACTCTGATGATGACGGTTGTCCAGATGCTATTGAAGGAGCAGGTACATTTAAAAAGAATGATCTTACGGCTGATTTGAATTTAGCAAATACTCCTTCTGGTGTTAATGAATTTGGTGTGCCTCTTAATGCTGGCGCTCCTCAGGATAATACAGATGCTGTATTAGATAATACTTTGACTGCTTGTTATGTTCCTACAGCTGTAGATGATCAATATTCTGTTTCAGAGGATAATGAAGCGGTTATGCCGATTTTAGAGAATGATGATTTTGGAGGTGACGGACCGTCGGTTTCAGGGCCAGTTGTGATTGTTACAAATCCTGTTAATGGAACAGCTGTAGTGAATACAAATGGAACAGCTACTCAAGCTGATGATACAATTATATATACCCCAAATATTGATTATATCGGTTCAGATAGTTTTACCTATGTCATAACCGATATTGATGGTGATGAAAGTGAAGCTACTGTTACTGTTTTGGTAGAGGCAGATCCAACTTTATCTGTTCAGCCGGTTGTGGTTGAAGAGGGTCAGCCACTTACTTTCACTTTTTCTTTAAATAAGGCATCTGCAGAAGATGTAGTGATACGAGTAAATACTTCAGATGATACAGCAAAAGCAGGTTTAGACTATACTGCTGCAGTTGATCAAATTATCACAATCCCTGCAGGTCAATTATCTGCAGATTATGTGGTTAATACTTTAGAAGATGATATTTATGAATTATCTGAAACTTTTAATATAACTGGTTCAGTGCAAACGAATAATACAAGGAATCTTACAGCTGAGGCGACAGGTACTATTACTGATGATCCTGATGATCTTCCTTTTGTAAGCATCAGTGATGTGACAGTTCCAGAGGGCAGTGAAGCAGTATTTGTTGTTAGTATAGATAACCCAAGTACAGAAGCTACTGTAGTAGATGTAGTTACTGTAGCAGGCAGTGCATTAGCAGGAGATGACTATACTCCTGTAACGACCACTGTAACAATAGCAGCAGGACAGACCAGTGTAAATGTGCCTGTAAGCACGCTTGAAGATGATTTATATGAAGGAGACGAGCAGTTCACTTTAGAGGGAACAGTAACCAGTGGCAACACATC
>NZ_FQUN01000015.1 GCF_900129005.1 Leeuwenhoekiella marinoflava DSM 3653
GAGGAATACAGGTTGCGAAGGTAAGCATAGATCAGTATCTTAAGCAGTGCACGGGGATGATAGCTTGATGTACCACCGCCTTTATAAGTGACCTCAATGGAACTTATATCGATCCGGTTGACAATCGCATTTACTATACGTACAGGATGGTTCTGCGGTACAAAATCATCATAACTAGGCGGAAGCAGGCTCAACTGAGACTGATGGTCGGTCTTCCAAACAGGTTTTGCTTTCATACCATGAAAGTAAAACATATTCAGAATAAATCCATAAAAAAAAGAGGCTGTCTTGACTTTTTAGACAGCCTCTTAGTTTTTATAAACTGTTGCTTTTATTAATAGGTTAGGGATATACTTGTTTTTTTGTTAAAAACATGCTTCAGGAAACATGAGTTAGTATCTTTAATAATAATTTATAAGCAGACTTATCTATACTTGTGTGCACCAGCTGTAGGGGGCTGATGCTTGTTTTAAAGTAAGATGGTCTGCTTTTTGTTCAATTCTATTGCTGTTCTTATCTAAAAAGCAAACTAAAATTACTTCTCGTTCTATCAGCGATACATTTAAATAAATGCTGTATTTTGATGCAAAATAGAGTCCTATTCAATCTCAAAATATTTAGTAAACTTTAATTAATGAAGGTAAATAAGATTGTCTTTCTAATAATAGCTCCATTACTATTTGTTATTTTTCAACAGTTTGACCCGCCGGCCGGGATGTCAGATTCTGCATATGATATTTTAACAGCTACCTTATGGATTGCTATCTGGTGGGTTACCGAAGCAGTACCAATAGCTGTAACGGCATTGCTTCCTATTGTTTTATTTCCGTTAACTGGAGCACTTGATATTTCAACAACTACCGCTTCTTACGGTCATAAATATGTTTTTCTCTATATGGGTGGTTTTATATTGGCAATTGCGATAGAAAAATGGGGATTGCATAAGAGGATAGCCTTACATATTATAAAATTTATAGGTACTAATGTTAAGCGCATAATCTTAGGTTTTATGGTAGCCACTGCCTTCTTATCAATGTGGATATCTAATACAGCGACTTCAGTAATGATGCTTCCTATTGGGATGTCTATAGTAGCGCAATTAAGAGACAATCCCAATACACTTGAAAATGAAAATAAGCTTTTTGGTAAAGCTCTGATGCTGGGTATAGCATACAGTGCATCAATAGGAGGAATGGCAACTCTGATAGGTACGCCTCCTAATTTAGTATTTGCAGGATATATTCAAGAGGTATATAATATAGATATTAGTTTTTTTCAGTGGTTTAAATTCGGTTTACCTATATCTATTTTACTATTGGGGATTTGTTGGTTTTATTTAACAAATATTGCATTTCAATTTAAGCAGAAAGAATTTCCTGGCGGAAAGCAAGAAATCAATAGATTAATAAAAGAACTAGGACCTGTAAAAAAGGAGGAAAAAATTGTTACGGCAGTATTTATAGGTACAGCTATATGCTGGATCACCCGTTCTTTTTTATTAGAAAAAATATTCCCGGGAATAGACGATACCATAATAGCTATAGCCGCAGGGATTTTATTATTTACACTAACACTGGGCAGTTCAGAAAAGAGAATTCTCAATTGGGAAGAAGCCGTTAAGATGCCATGGGGAATTATTCTACTTTTTGGTGGTGGAATGGCTTTAGCTTCTGGTTTTGAAGAGACTGGCTTAGCAAAATGGTTTGGTTTACAAATGACACTTTTAGAAAGTCTGCCTTTATTTTTGTTAGTCTTAATCGTAATATTCAGTGTTAACTTTATTACTGAATTGACCTCTAACTTGGCAACAACAGCGATGCTATTGCCCATTTTAGCTCCTATTGCATTAGAACTTAATTTGAACCCTTATATGCTTTTAGTAGCGACAACTGTTGCGGCTTCTTGTGCATTTATGCTTCCGGTAGCAACGCCACCTAATGCAGTGGTATTTGGTTCTGGTTATTTACGCATCCCGGATATGGTAAAAGCCGGGGTTTGGATGAATATATTTTCGATACTAATCCTTACCATTTTGGTTTATTTTATGCTGCCTTTTGTATGGGATTTTGATCCTTTTGGTTTTAGCTTAAAATTTCAAATAACATCATAATTTTGGTAACTTAAAAAAGAAAAAATCTTTCAGTTTTTAAAAAAACGTATTTTAAATGTTAAATATTAGGGGCAGTAAGGAATTCCGTAAAGTATTACAAAACCTATTTAGTTTCTTTGAAGAGAATTTAAAAATGCAGTTTTGCATTCTTAAAAACAAGCAGATTTGGTGACTAGATAGAAACAAGATTCGTATGCTGTAGGGGGCGTAGCGAATATGGTTAGATTTAGAATCCGGTCTGCTTTTTTTTATTAAGATATAATCGCTTTCAGATTAGAAATAGTCTCAGTAGGATCTTCAGATTTAAAAATATAACTGCCAGCAACTAATATATCTGCTCCACAATCTATTAATTCTTTAGCGTTTTTATTAGTGACACCACCATCTATTTCAATAAGCGTGTTTGCATTGTGTGTCATAATAATTTCTTTAAGCTCTCTGATTTTTTTGTAAGTATTATCTATAAAAGACTGTCCGCCAAAACCGGGGTTTACACTCATAATAAGAACCTGATCAATATCATTTATTACGTCTTTTAATAAACTAACTGGTGTGTGCGGATTGAGAGCAACTCCTGCTTTTATGCCGGCAGCTTTTATAGCCTGAAGCGTGCGATGTAAATGGGTGCAAGCTTCGTAATGTACGGTAAGGTGATTACTGCCAAGCTTTGCAAAAGTATCTATATAGCGATCTGGATCTACAATCATTAAGTGAACATCTATGGTCTTTTTTGCATGCTTAGTTATCGCTTCTAGAACTGGCATTCCAAAAGAAATATTAGGAACAAAAAGTCCATCCATTATATCTATATGAAACCAGTCTGCCTTACTGTTGTTAACCATTTTAATATCGCGTTCTAGATTTGCAAAATCTGCAGCAAGAACTGAAGGGGCTATGTAGGTAGGTTTCATAAATATGTTTTTCTTCGATTTTTTAATACGTTAAAAATACCATTACATTTTAGAAATGACAGATCCAAGTATAGAAATTGTACAATCAATTTCGTTATTTTCTAACAGTTTTAAGTAATTGAGGTAATTGTTTAGCTTTTGATATTGGTTTTTATCCTTCGGCACCAAAAAACCAGACTCATAATCGTTAAAAATAGCATGGTCTATTTTATTTTCTAGAAGCACTGTCACATTTTTATGTCTAGGGTCTTTGACAATTTTATAAAATAGAGCATTAACTTTTTCAAATTCGCCTTCAAGCAGTTGTAAATAGGTACCGTCTTTATAAAATAAAAACCCAGATATATCTTGTTTTTTATTTCTTTCAGCAATTTTATTAATAACACCATTAAGTATTTCAGCATCCGCAGGATTATTTGCGGTGCCAACATAAACTAATAAGTAAGTCATGTACATAAGATATAAAATCTTATAAAATAAAAATCCCCGGTAATCAGCCGGGGATTCATTCATCAATCAAAAAACGAACAGTTATGATGAACTGTTGTTACGTTAAATACTTTTATTTGGGGTTTAATTCTAGTGCAATTTATAAAAAAACAACCTTAAACCCCCATTTTTAACGAATTCTTGTAAAAAAAACTAACCTAAATAGGTTTTTAAAATTTTACTGCGAGACGTATGTTTTAATCTTCTAATTGCTTTTTCCTTAATTTGTCTAACACGCTCACGGGTAAGATCAAAGGTTTCACCTATTTCTTCTAAGGTCATAGGATGCTGATTGCCTAAGCCAAAATATAATCTAATAACATCTGCTTCACGAGGAGTAAGCGTGTCAAGAGCGCGCTCTATTTCAGTACTTAAGGACTCATTAAGAAGCTCACGGTCAGGGTTAGGAGACTCTCCAAAACGCAATACATCATAAAGATTAGAATCTTCACCTTGAATAAGAGGCGCATCCATACTTACGTGGCGTCCGGCATTTTTTAGAGATTCCTTCACATCATTAACAGTCATGTCTAGCTCTTTTGCTATTTCATCTGGACTGGGTGGACGCTCGTTTGCTTGCTCTAAAAATGCAAAAGCTTTATTAATTTTATTGATGCTACCTATCTTATTAAGCGGAAGACGTACAATACGTGATTGTTCAGCAAGTGCCTGAAGTATAGATTGTCTAATCCACCACACGGCATAAGAAATAAATTTAAAACCACGGGTTTCATCAAAGCGTTGTGCCGCTTTTATAAGTCCTAGGTTTCCTTCATTAATAAGATCAGGAAGTGTTAAACCTTGATTTTGGTATTGTTTAGCAACAGACACCACAAACCTTAAGTTAGCCTTAGTTAGTTTTTCTAAAGCAATCTGGTCACCGGCTTTTATGCGCTGAGCCAGTTCTACTTCTTCATCTGCTGTTATAAGATCTACTTTACCTATCTCTTGAAGATATTTGTCAAGAGAAGCGGTTTCTCTGTTAGTAACCTGTTTTGTGATTTTAAGCTGTCTCATAAACTTTACGTATTAAAAAAAATTAGTAAGAGGACTTTAATACTCGTGGTTCAAACCACATTAAATCAATTTTAAAGCATCGCTCTATAAGAAATTTGAGTGGCGGTATATTAGTTATACGTAATTACAAATGGAAAAGTTACAAAAGAACGTGTAAGTTTTTAGAAAAATTTAACACTTTTCGGACAGGTAATTTTTTAGGGATTTAACTGTTTAATTTGTAAGGAGTTAATTTAATTATTCTTTAGATTTATTAATTGAAGATTAACATCAAGAAGTACTTTGTTGTATAAGTTTTCAAAAGATTTTAGGCTTTTTTTAGCTTCTTCAACCTTGTCAGGAGTATTTATATTGGCTTCTATTTGTTGTAAATATTGACCAGGTTTTGTGAGGCCCAAGTTCATAAAACTTGATTTCATTTTATGAGCTAAGGTGCTTGCTCTGGGGTAATATTCTCGAGTAACACAATTGCGTAAGCTATTGAGATCTTCGGGAGTTTCCTGAATGAAAACTTCTAATAATGAAATTATAAACTCTTTGTCTCCATCAAAAATTTCAAAGAGATTTTTAATATCTACCGCAACAGATTCATCTGTAGTTTCTTCAGTTTTGGTATTGCCAATTACGGGTTTGGTTTTCATTCCTTCATCGGCGACTAACCAATACAATACTTCTTTAAGAGCTTCTTCTTTTAAAGGTTTAGTCAGGTAAAAATCAATACCAGCTTTGATTGCGTTTTTACGTGCTTCCGGGAAAACATCAGCAGAACAAGCAACAATAGGTATCTTTTTAAGACTGTCTTTGTTAGATTGACGTATCTGGGAAATAGCTTCTAGACCGTTCATAACCGGCATGTGCATATCCATCAGAATCAGGTCATAATCGGTTTTAGCATTTTGGTAAATAGCGACGGCTTCTTCACCGTTTTCTGCGATATCAGCCTGTACATCTAGGCCTTGTAATAATTGCCTGATGTAGAATTGATTCATTTTATTATCTTCTGCAACAAGAACGCGCAGACCTTTAATAGTGAGATTTTGATCTTTAAAGTCCTGCTCAATGTCTTTCATTTTTTTTAGCTGACTGATTTTAAAATCTAGAGTAAATTCAAAAGTGGAACCTTCCCCAAGCTTGCTAGTTGCTTCGAGTTTTCCTTTCTGTAAATTAATAAGCTCTTTAGTAATGGTTAACCCTAGTCCAGAACCATTTATTTTAGCGAGCTCGGGTTCATCAACTTGATAGAAACTATTAAATATGCTTTCTAATTTATCTTCAGCGATACCTATGCCTGTGTCGTTAACACTAAACTTGATCTTTACATTTTCGGTATTTTTAGCAATAAGTTTTAGGTTTAGGCTGATGCTTCCACGTTTTGTGAACTTTATGGCATTACCTACTAAATTGGTGATTATTTGATTCAATCTGTATTGATCTCCAATTACAATATCAGGGATCTGCTCATCTATTTCTGAAATAAATTGAACACCTTTTTCACGAGCTTTTATTTCAAAACCGGTGGCTAGGTTATATATGACTTCTCTTAAATTGAAATCTAAAGATTGAAAGGTTAGTTTCCCGGCTTCAATCTTTGAGAAATCTAAAATATCATTTACGATAGAAAGCAGATTCTTTGCAGAGAAAGATATTCCATCTAAATTTTTTTTGACCGCTTTTTTATCTTCCAGATTTCCGTTAGATAAAATTTCAGATAGGCCGAGAATAACATTTAATGGAGTCCTGATTTCATGACTCATGTTAGATAAAAACGTAGATTTTGCTTCCGCTGTACGTTCTGCATTGATTTTAGCTTTTAAGGAATCTTTACGATGTGAAATATCTTTTATTAGAAGCGTAAACGTATCAGCCGGTTTAGAAAAATTATTGCTGAAAGAAAGTTCACAAGGCAACGTATAATTTGGTTCGGTAGATAAATCAAGTTCTATACAGGAGCCTATTATTTCACTTTCTAAACCTTTATAAAGATTAGAAATATCATACCTAATATCCCGACTTACGGCCGAAGGCAATAATGTAAAAATCGATTTATTAATCAGTTCTTTTCCTTTCAAGTCAAACATAACAGAAGCGCGACTGTTGCAATCTTTAATAATTCCGTCAGAATCAAAAAGGAGATAGGCATCTAGAATATTTTCTAAAATATCAATTTTAGAAGTGTCAATATTTATGGTCTCTTTTATAATTTTCCCCTGCTCTTTGTCAACTGAGGGTTCTTTAGGTTTGTCAAAAAATAGGGTAGTATGGGATTCATGCAATAAAGATGTAAATAACTGTGGTATAATGTCAGAAATGCTTGTTACTGTAGGGATAAGCCTGTAATAATTAAAGAATTCTTCTTTTGTAGCAGAGAAGACAGAGTCTACAAAGTCTTGACCAAAAATTTCACCAAACTCTTGATTAATTTTTAAAGAATCGTCTTTTGTTTTTCTAAATGCATTAATTTGCTTAACCAAGTCTGAGCTAACCGGTTCTTTACATTGACTTTCTATGGTTTTAATCCAAGAAATTGTATTGCTGAGCTCCAAATCTTCATCTTTAAATTTTTTAAGAATTATGAGTAAAAAAAGTCTTGAAATGACGATTTCCTGATTTTTCCCTGAATGGTATAGCGGCAAAAATGCTTCAGATTTAACTACATCCGGGAAACTCATTTTTATTTCTGAACGAAGGTTTACTTCTGTATTTATATATCTGGAATCGTGATGAATGAGGTAGTTTTCTAATTCAAGATAAAATTGAGCGATTTGTAGTTCTCTGATGTACGTATCTTCAGCGAACTCATATTTTTTAATTTTAGATTTTATTAATGTAAGCCGAGCACCAGAAGTACCTAAATCATACAAGTATTCAAAAAAATCCGTGATAGGATTTTCTCTTACTGGTACAGGTTTAATTTTACTTGCCCTGTGATTAAGAAGGCGTTCTATAAATGAGCTCATTGGTTTTCAGAAACTTATAGTCGATCACAAAGTGTCCGACCAAATGCTAAAATAATCATTTATAGCGAATAACGTTTAATTTTACGTTTAGGAAAGTATCTGATTTAACAGTTGAATAACAATCAGTTGAAATTTGATGATTTTCCTAAATTTAGTTACTATAACGAAAAAATGGGCTCAAATATTTGAGCCCATTTAAATTTAGTGTTGAGGTATAAAATTAATTATACTCTTATGTGACCATCACCATATACATAGTACTTATTTGTCACAAGCTGTTTAAGACCTAATGGACCCCTATGGTGTAATTTATCAGTACTTATTGCAAGTTCTGCACCTACACCCATTTGACCGCCATCTGTAAAACGGGTCGAAGCATTATGATAAACCGCAGCCGTATCTATGTTTTCCATAAATATTGTTGCTGCTTCTTTATCTGTAGTCATAATTGCACTGGAGTGACCACCACTATACGTATTAATTTTACGCATAGCTTCGTCCATATTCTCAACTGCTCCTAAAACAATTTTCATCGCTAAAAATTCTTCATACCAAGTATCTTCGTTTGGTATTACTGCATTATCAGCAAGAGCAGCTTTAGACGTTTCATCTGCGAGAACTTCAACACCTTTTGCTTTTAAAATCTCATTTAATTCTTTGATACGAAATTCATATTCCGGCAGATTTTTATCTACTAAAACTTTATCTAAAGCATTACACCCTGAAATTTTATCAGTCTTAGCATTGATGATAACTTCAATAGTTTTTGCCCAGTCCGCTTTAGGATGTACATAGAGGAAGTTGTTACCTCTACCACTTACGAGAACAGCGCATTTTGCGTGTTCTTTTACAAAGCCTATAAGACGTTCTCCACCACGTGGTACGATTAAATCTAAAGGTTGATCTGGATTTCTAAGAAATTCCTGAGTTTCCTCACGATTCATTTGTAACATAGTAATCCATGACTCATCAAGGTCATTTTCTTTTAAGGCCTGTTTCCAGCAATCAACAAGAACTACATTACTATGAAAAGCTTCTTTACCACCTTTAAGTAAAATTTTATTATTTGCTTTAAAAGCTAGAACGGCAGCTTCAATAGTTACATCTGGTCTAGATTCATAAATAATCATTATGGTGCCAAAAGGTGCTGTTTTGTTGATTATTTTCAACCCGCTATCAAGAGTGTCATTAGAAATTTCTTGACTTACTGGATCATCCTGATTACGTACTTCGCGAATAGCCTGAACCATCCCTTTTATCTTAGCATCATTTACAACTAACCTGTCGTAAAGTGCTTGGTCATCTCTATTAAAGGCTTCTAGATCTTTTTTATTCGCCTCTAGTATTTCATCTTTTCTTGCTTCTATAATTTGCATCATAGAATCAAGAACTTTATTTTTTATATCTGAATTTAGTAATTGCATATTACTCTTACTTTTTTAGTTAATAATTACTCGAAAATTGAGGTTGACTCATTTATGGAGTAGACCTCATAGCGATTTAGGATGAAAATTTTGTTCCAATTTCCTTACCTTCTAAAAGGTCTACAATCACATTGTGTTTTTTCCCATTTGCTATGTAGCATGTGATATTTTTTCGAGCTGCATCTTTAGCGATTTTAAGCTTAGATTTCATTCCGCCACGACCTTCTCCTTCAGCTTTATTGTTTTCTTGAACATATTGTTCAACTCTTTGTTCTGGGTGAACTTCAGTCAATTTCTCTGAATTATCATCATCAGGGTGACCGGTGTACAATCCGTCAGTATCAGTTAATAGAATCAAAGCATCAGCATTAATGAGCTCTGCAACTAAACTTGCTAACTCATCATTATCTGTAAACATCGACATGGTCAAGGATACAGCATCGTCTTCGTTTGCAATAGGAACAATTCCTTCTGCTAATAATCCTTCATAACAGTTGATCATATTCTCGCGATGCTTACCTGGTGCAAAATCACGCTTGGTTGCTAATAACTGTGCGCAATGCATTCCGAAGCTATTAAACATCGTATAATAATGACGCATCATACGAGGTTGGCCTACCGAAGAAAAAATTTGCCTTCTAGTTGATGGATCTTTAAAATTACAATCACCCAAAACTTCTTTACCAGCAATCGCAGAACCTGAAGAAACTAATACAGGCTGGTAACCTTTCTCATAGAGTTCGGCAATTTGTCTGACTAACTCTTGAAGAACAGGGCCTACAATGCGGTTATTCCTGTTAGTCATTACGTTTGTTCCTACTTTTATAACTACACGTTTTGTGCTCATAAATTTATTTTTCTTTACCAAGTTCCGTTGCTCGGTCAAAAGCCGCATAAGCAGCCTCTTTAATTAATTCTTTTACATTATTATCTTCCATTGAATCTAACGCTGCACGCGTAGTACCTCCTTTAGAAGCAACGCGATCCATCCATTTTTCCGGAGTTAAATCGGATTCATTGAAGAGTTTTACAGCTCCTTCAAATGTTTGGGAAACCAACACTTTAGAATCATTACCAGAGAATCCCATTTTAAGTGCAGCTTCTAACATAGACTGCATAAAGTAAAATACATAAGCGGGACCACTACCAGAAATACCGGTAGAAGCGTCAATAAATTTTTCAGTTTCAACATGAATTGAAGCTCCGGTGGTATCTAATAAACTTCTTACTGTAAGTAGTTCAATTCTGCTTACTTCTTTAGATTCTGTAAAAGAAGTAACACCCTTACCTACTTTAGCAGGTAGGTTAGGCATTGTTCTAATCACTTTTTTTATTCCCAATCCTTCTTGAATAGTATTAATTGTAACACCAGCCATAAGAGAAACAAATAATTGTTCTTGGTTTATATAGGGCTTGATATTTTCAAACAAAGATTGGCTATGGTAGGGCTTTACCGCGATAAAAATAACATCTGCTTTTGGCACGCATTCTTCAACGCTATCATAAGCATCAAATTGAGCCATGGTTGATAAAGCTTCTGTTTTTTGAGGTGAGACATCAAAGATCATAAGCTTATGCTTATTTAAGAATGGAGAGCTTGCCATACCTTCTGCGTAGGTAAGTCCCATATTGCCAGCACCTAATACTAATACTTTCATTAAATAGTTTTTAATTAATTAGTTCGCTTTAGTAGTTGCAAGTACCATACGAGACTTCATAAAATAGAGAGTATATCGTTTTTTAGAAAAAAAAAAGCTTCTTAAGCTACTGTAGATAGTAGCTGCCGAGCGAATATTAAGTAAATGTTAAAAAAGAACATAAAAGTTTGCATCTCAAAATTGACAGAAAAACTGACAAATACTGTATATGTGTCAGTTTTATGGCAGTAATACCCCAGAATAAGTCATAATTTTTAGTGGCTGAATATAATTTAGAATAGTATTTTGATTTGTGGAGAATCAAACTCAAAATATTATTGCATAAAAAAAGGAGCCAAAATGGCTCCTCTTTCTGAATTGTAAATCAAGAAATTAATCTCTTTTACGATCTCTATTTCTGTTGTCACGATCACGATTATCTCGTGAACCGCGATCTTTATGATCAGTTCTAGGAGCGCGTTCTTTGTAACCTTCAGGTTTTTCAAGTAATGCTTTACGCGATACTTTTTCCTTACGGGTGCGTGAATCAATACCGAAATATTTTACTTCAAAAACATCTCCCATGTTGACAACGTCACTTACGTTTTCAGTACGTTCCCAAGCTAGTTCAGATACGTGCAATAAAACTTCGTTACCCGGAGCTTCAAGGTATTCTACAACAGCACCAAAATCTAACATTTTTATCACTTTTACTTCGTAGCTGTTTCCAACCACAGGCTTAAAGGTGATAGAATCAATTTTAGCAAGAACTGCGTTGATACCTTCTTGACCAGTTCCTAAGATTTCTACAACACCTTCTTCGGTTACAGGATCTTCGTTTATAACGATAGTCGTACCTGTTTCTTTCTGAAGTTCTTGTATCACTTTTCCTCCTGGTCCTATGAGTGCACCAATGTACTCATTAGGAATGCGTACAGAAACCATTTTAGGAGCATACTCTTTCACGTCTTCACGTGCAGTAGCGATAGTATCAGTGATCTTTTCTAAGATATGTAAACGACCATCACGAGCTTGTTTTAAAGCATTAACAAGAATTTCATATGAAAGTCCTTTTACTTTAATATCCATTTGGCAAGCCGTGATGCCATCTGCTGTACCGGTAACTTTAAAGTCCATATCTCCTAAGTGATCTTCATCACCTAAAATATCAGAAAGAACTGCGTATTTACCAGACTCACCATCAGAAATTAATCCCATAGCGATACCAGAAACCGGTTTCTTAAGCTGAACACCAGCATCCATCATTGCCATAGTACCCGCACAAACTGTTGCCATTGAAGAAGAACCGTTAGATTCTAAAATTTCTGAAACAACACGCACAGTGTATGGGCAATCTGCAGGAACCATTCCTTTTAAAGCACGTTGTGCTAAGTTACCGTGACCTACCTCACGACGAGAAGTACCTCTAATTGGGCGCGCCTCACCAGTTGAGAAAGGAGGGAAATTGTAATGTAAATAGAATTTTTCTTCACCTTCGTAAGATGGCATGTCTATTTGATTTGCTTCTCTAGAAGTACCTAAAGTAACTGTAGCTAGAGCCTGAGTTTCCCCACGAGTAAAGATTGAAGAACCATGCACAGATGGTAAATAATCTGTCTCACACCAGATTGGGCGAATCTCTGTAGTCTTACGACCATCTAGACGTAAACCTTCGTTTAACGTAAGATCACGTACAGCCGCTTTTTCCGCTTTGCTGTAATATTTTGAAACTAAATCACCAAAATCTTCTAACTCTTCTTCAGAGAAAGTAGCTTTTACTTCTTCTTTAATAGTATCAAAAGCTGTGCTACGCTCGTGTTTAGAAGATCCAGCTTTGGCTACTTCATAAACTTTATCATAACTAAGATCGTAAACCTTTTTCTCAAGATCTGCGTCTTCGCGTTCTCCTGCGTACTCCCGTGTTTCTTTTTTGCCAAAAGCCTCAGCTAGTTTTATCTGAGCAGCACACTGAACTTTGATAGCCTCGTGAGCAGCTTTAATAGCTTCGGTCATTTCTTCTTCAGAAATCTCATCCATCTCGCCTTCTACCATCATTACTGAATCTGCAGAAGCACCAATTACCATGTCGATATCAGATTCTGCAAGTTGAGTTCTTGATGGGTTGATGATAAACTCACCGTTTATACGACCAACACGAACTTCAGAAATAGCGCACTCAAATGGGAAATCTGAAAGTTGAATTGCTGCAGAAGCGGCAAGACCAGCCATTGCATCAGGCATAACATCATCATCATGAGACATCAACTGAATCATAACCTGAGTTTCTGCGTGGTAATCTTTAGGGAAAAGTGGGCGTAGTACGCGGTCTACAAGACGCATAGTAAGTACTTCGCCATCACTAGGGCGTGCTTCTCTTTTGAAGAAACCACCCGGGTAGCGACCTGCTGCCGCAAATTTTTCGCGATAATCTACCGTTAGCGGAAGAAAATCAACATCACTCTGCTTGTAGTTAGAAACTACTGTACAAAGCAACATACATTTACCGGATTGAACAACAACAGAACCGTGTGCCTGTTTTGCTAATTTTCCGGTTTCGATAGAGATTTCTCTACCATCACCAAGGTCTATGACCTCTTTGAAAGTTTGTGGAATCATATTTTGATTTTTCATCTGTATCTATAAAAGATACTGTTAAACATTAGCTGCAAACCATTAAGGTTAGCGGCAGGGTCGTTGTGTTGTTGTGTGTAGTGTTTGACCAATGAAAAACCTAAGGATAGCTTTCTTTGCCCTTGCGGGACTTTAACCAAAAGTATGGTTTTTATTTTATTGAATGCTCAAAAATTAAGTTGAGACAATCAGTTTTAAAAATAAACGGGGCTGAAACTCAGCCCCGTTTAAAATAAGAATTATTTTCTTAAACCTAATTCTTTAACAATAGCACGATATCTGTTGATATCTTTCTTAGTTAAATAGTCAAGTAAAGCTCTACGCTTACCTACTAATTTTACTAGAGAACGCTCTGTGTTAAAATCCTTACGGTTCTTTTTTAAGTGTCCTGTTAAATGGTTGATGCGGTGTGTGAACAACGCAATTTGCCCTTCTGCAGATCCAGTATCGTTTTTGTCTTTACCGAACTGACTGAAAATTTCATCTTTCTTTTCTTGAGTAAGATACATGCCAATATTGTTTAAAATAGTTTTTATGTATTCAACGAGGCTATCCCGTTGAGCCGGCAAAGATACAATTAATTCTCAAAAGAGGGCTAAACTTTTTTAATTACGAATTGCCTGATTAAGAATCAAGTCAATATAAAGATTGATGTTTTTCTTAAGTTCTTTACGATGTGTGATGAAATCTAAGAAGCCGTGCTCCTTTAAAAACTCTGCAGTTTGAAAATCTTCTGGTAATTCTTGACCGGTTGTATCTCTTACAACACGAGGACCAGCAAAACCAATTAGTGCGCCAGGTTCAGAAATATTGATATCTCCTAGCATTGCAAAAGAAGCAGTAGTACCACCTGTAGTAGGGTCTGTACAAAGTGAAATATATGGTATTTTGGCTTCTGCTAATTGAGCCAATTTAGCTGATGTCTTTGCTAGCTGCATTAAAGATAGTGCAGCTTCCATCATACGAGCACCTCCAGATTTTGATATAATTACTAAAGGCACGTTGTTTTTTAAGGAATAGTCTGCAGCACGTGCAATTTTTTCACCTACAACAGAACCCATAGAACCACCGATGAATTTAAAATCCATAGCAGCGACAACAAGATCTTTACCACAACTTTTTCCTACAGCCGTTCGCACAGCATCTTTAAGTCCGGTTTTTGCTTCAGCATCTTTAAGGCGATCAACATATTTTTTAGTGTCCTCAAATCCTAATGGATCTTTAGAACTAAGATTCTTGTCTAGTTCTTTGTATTTACCTTCATCAAAAAGGATCGAAAAATACTCATTACTACCTATTCTTACGTGGTAATCATCTTCTGGACTTACATAAAAGTTTTTTGCAAGCTCGTCTGCATCAATGATTTTACCGGTAGGGGATTTGTACCAAAGTCCTTTGGGTACATCTTTTTTGTTTTCGGTAGCAGTTTGTATTCCTTTTTCTTTCCGTTTAAACCAAGCCATAATTTGTGCTTTTTAATTTGTAAGCTACTCACAACCGTGAGATTTAATTGCTGTTAGGGGACACCCTCAAATTACTAAATGACCAAAACCAACATTATAAAATGAGCCAGTTAAATGTATAGGTCGAAAAAACCTCAGAAAATTAATTCTGAGGTTTCAATATTATTTTCGCGAAAGCGAAATTACAAAGTATTTACGTTATTTAAATCTTCAAATGCTTTTTCTAATCGAGCTGTAAAAGACTCTTCTCCTTTACGCAACCAAACGCGAGGGTCGTAATATTTTTTGTTAGGGCTGTCTGCACCTGAAGGATTACCTATCTGAGCTTGCAGGTAATCTGCATTTGCATCAAAATATTTACGAATACCTTCAGTAAATGCCCATTGTAAATCTGTGTCAATGTTCATTTTGATCACACCGTAGCTAATACCCTCTCGTATCTCTTCTACAGTAGAACCACTTCCTCCGTGAAATACAAAGTCAATATGGTTTTCTTCTACACCATATTTCTCAGTGATATATTCCTGAGAATTCTTAAGTATTTTTGGAGTTAATTTTACGTTACCAGGCTTATAAACCCCGTGAACGTTACCAAAAGCAGCAGCGATAGTAAATTGATCACTTACTTTGCTTAACTCTTCATAAGCATAAGCAACTTCTTCTGGCTGTGTGTATAACTTAGAAATATCAACATCAGAGTTGTCTACACCATCTTCTTCACCACCAGTGATTCCTAGTTCAATTTCAAGAGTCATTTCCATTTTGCTCATACGCTCTAGGTATTTTTTGCAAAGCTCAATGTTCTCTTCAATTGGCTCTTCACTCAAGTCGATCATATGCGAGCTAAAAAGGGAATGGCCATGTTCTTTATAATATTCTTCTGAAGCATCAAGAAGTCCATCAATCCAAGGCAATAATTTTTTAGCACAGTGGTCTGTATGTAAAATTACAGTTGCACCATAACGTTTTGCAAGTTCATGAACGTGTTTTGCTCCTGCGATACCACCTGCGATTGCCGCTTGTTGGTTTTCGTTAGAGTAACCTTTACCAGCGTTGAACTGAGCACCACCGTTAGAAAACTGAAGAATAACCGGAGCGTTAAGTTTTGCAGCAGTTTCTAAAACACCATTGATAGTGTTAGAGCCTATTACATTTACAGCTGGCAATGCATAACCGTTTTCTTTAGCGTGTTTAAAAATTGCTTGAACTTCTTTTCCGGTCGCAACTCCCGGTTTGATACTATGACTCATTATTTGTTTGTTTACTTAGTTAGAGGGCATAAAATTAATAAATAATTAGGGTTTGACCTCTTAATTCTATTAGAAAGGATAGTTAATCCCCACATTGTAGACGGCGTTTGCAAAGTTTGTGTTCTTAAACCAGCGTTCGCCTTCTGCTAGAGCGGGGTCGTATGTTTTAAAACCTACATCAAAGCGCAATACAAAAAAGCTAAAATCATAGCGCAAACCAAAACCCGTACCTACAGCTATATCTTCAAGACTGCTTAAGCCGTTAAAGGTTTCTTGAGGATTATTAACATTATCTAGAGCATTCCAAATATTACCTACGTCTGTGAAAATAGCTCCTTTTAAATCTCCTAAAAACGTAAAGCGTTGCTCCAGATTAAAAGCAAGTTTCATATTTGCTTCGTTAAAGTCGTTAGGGCTATTTGTGCTCCCGGGTCCCAAACGATACGCTTGCCAAGCTCTGTTATCGTTAGAGCCTCCACCAAAAAAACTTCGTATAAAAGGAATACTGTTTGAATTCCCGTATGGTATAGCAATACCGCCATAGGCTCTAAAAGCTAAGATATTATCATTACCAAAATCCCAGTGCTTGATAAAATCAAGTTCGGTTTTGATATACTGAGAGAATTTAACACCTAGAATTCTAGACGAACCATCATCATTTTTTTCAAGACCAACCAAATTGCTTATTGCACTCAGCGTGTTACCTGCAAGCTCTAGTTTAGCTCTAAAGCTGGTAAATTCATCATCAAATAGATTTTTTCGAGTGTTTTTAAAATAGGTAAAACTGGTTGCTAATATTAGGTTGTCTTCGGTTAAACGCTGGCGACGTTCTTCAATATTCACCACATCACTAAACTCTGAATTTGTAAGAGTGATCGCATTATTTTGTACTGCGTTTATGAATGCTAAAGATCCATCTGGTATAGAAAGATTTCCATTCTCGTTAAGGAAACCGGTAACTTGGTTTGGGTAATTCAGAGCAATGTCGTTAAGCTCTTCATAAGAGTTTTCATATACATTGAAATAGTTTAACACGTTTAGATTTCGCACATATTGAATATCAAAAAGGTCAAAACGATAATTCAAATTTTCAGAAGGAGTCCATTTATAATTTATCCCACCCGTAATGTTTTGCTTGTCTAAACCTATATTTTGCTGAATGCCTATACCGGTTGTAAAACTGGTAGACGGAGACATTTCTGGAGCGATAAAATTGGTGCGAATAGGGAAGAAGATTCTCGGGATGGTAAGGCTCACATCTGCGCCAATTTCAGTAATGTCAAAAAGCTCTGGACTGTTACTTCCTGCTGCTGTTCTAGAGTCACCAATACTTGCTCTACCCGAAATCTGTAACGTTTCCATTCCGCCAAAAACATTCCGTATTCTTAAGGAACCACCACCGGCTATACCAAAACGCTGAATGTTTGAGGTAGAAACATCAAAATCTGCTCTAAGATTAAATTTAGGCAAAGGGGTGAGCATAATATTTGCAATCAGATCAGTGCCTTCCGGATCATCTGGATCTTCAGAAAACCGCAGATCAGGATATCTGAAAGTTCCTAATTGACTCAGGCGTATTAAGGTTTGATTACGCGATTCATCACTATACGTATCACCGGGTTCTATAAAGACAGCATCCGTAAGGTATTTAGGTTTGTAGCGTATTTTATCATAAGCATACAAGTGATGATCATTAAGCTCAACACTATCTGAATATTTAGTGTCTCTTAAGGCGTAACCATAATCTGTAGTTATATTAACCTTACTTATTTTATGCACTTTTAGCGGAAGTTCATAAACTGAATCCCGAGCACGAATTTCACGGTTTCTAATATTCAATTCCAGATTTACTTTATGATCTGTATTTACAGAATCTCCCACAAAACTGATGAATTCCTGATCAAAATGAAAGAGACCATTATTCCGCATTAAATCTGTTATCCGGTTGGTTTCGGCATTAATATCTAACAATTCATATTGCGTATCCTGCTTGATGTAAGAAGCATTTTTATGCTTTTCATAAATAGAATCTGCAGCCGGTGATTTTATAAAAGTTTTTAAAGAATCAATAATATAGGGTTGACCTGTAGCAACTTCATAAATAACCTGACCGTGTTTCTCTAAACTATCTTTTTGGATTGAGTAGGTGGTTTTAGCATTAAACCAGCCTTTACTGTTGTAGTATTCAGTGAGACGATCAGCAGTTCGCCTAGTGTAATTGTCTGAAATAATCGCGGGTTCTTCTCCAAAATTTTTCAGGACATCGTTAACATCTAATTTAAATTCAATGTATTTATCCAGCTGTTTACGAGAAAGAACAGCAGACCAGAAATTTAGAGTTCGCTGATTATTATCATTCAGCTTTGCTTGTAGAATAGAATCCAGATTGGGTCTTGCCCAATTGTAGATGTACAAGCGCACAGGAGAACCTAATAACGGTAACTTAGCATTAGGTTGCTGATAGGGGATGTTATCGATGTTGTAAGCCTCGTTCTCTTTACCATTAATGAGAATGGTATTTTTAGTTAGCAATAATTTTCCGTCAGGAACGCGCTTAACGGCATCACAGCCTGCCAGTATGAGTAGCAGTAAGATAATAAATCCTATTTTTGCGGAAAGGTGTTGCAAGAGCTTCTTTATAAAAATAACTTCAAAAATACACATTAGACGTGGTTAGCAAAAGCCAAATAAAATTAATAACGAGTCTGTCTCAAAAAAAGTACCGCCAACAGCATGGTCTATTTGTGGTGGAAGGTTTAAAAGGCATTTCTGAATTTTTAGAATCTAACTTTGCCTTGCACAGTCTTTTTGCGCTTGAAGGTTTTTTTACTGAAGAGCAACCGACTGAAGTTACTCTTGCAGAGTTGAAAAAAATAAGCTTTCTCAAGACGCCTCAAAAGGCTCTGGCGCTATTTGAAATTCCTGAAGATTTGAATAGGACAGAGGCCGGTTTTCAATTGATTTTAGATGATGTGAGAGATCCTGGCAATCTGGGAACGCTAATCCGTTTGTGTGACTGGTACGGTATTAAAAACCTTGTTTGTTCTAAAGAGACGGTAGACTGTTTCAATCCTAAAGTTATTCAGGCAACTATGGGGTCACTTACTAGAGTGAATCTGATTTATACCGATTTGCCAAAGTATTTAGTAGAACAAGAATTACCTATTTATGCAGCGTTTATGGATGGAGAATCTGTTTATAAAGAAGAACTTCCGCAAGATGCAATCTTAATTCTAGGCAACGAAGCCAACGGAATTTCTGATGCAGTAGCCGAAAAAATTCAGCATAAAATAAGCATACCTCAATTTGGGCAAAGTACCACCGAAAGTCTTAATGTAGCAATCGCAGGCGCAATACTTGTAAGTGAGTTTAAGCGTTGTTGATATTTACTCGATAATCAAGATTTGAATGCTCCAAGGCTTGCCGCCTAGAAGTCAAAATCTATTTCCTTTAACGCCTTGTGCGCTTGCCCTAAGCTTGTTTACTTCAAAGCACAAATACGTAAGCGCTTATAATCTGCGTAATAAAATCCGTCTTTATATAAACTGTCATGAACACGTTGTTGTGTTATTTTTCGAATTTCAGCAGCATCGTTTTCCGGGATATCTGTAAAATATTTTCCGGCAAACATCTCTAGCCAGTCTATGATTCCGGTTTCAGGATCTTTTAGTTTAGTTGGCCGTTCGTATAAATGCGCAAAAGTGACTTGAAAACCACGTTGTTCCAGAAAGTGACAATAGGTTCCTAATTTTGGGAAATACCAGTTAATCGTTCTCGATTGTTTGAGATAGCCTTTCTCTTTAAGAACAGAGCTTAAGGCAAAGATAATGGTTTCAATATTACCATTTCCACCCATTTCAAGGAGCAGTCTTCCGTCTGGCTTTAGATTGCTGTACATAGCAGAAATCGCAGCTTCCGGATTTAGAATCCAGTGTAGCGTAGCATTACTAAAAATAGCGTCATACTGCTCAGAATCTATAAAGCTTTCGCCACGTGCTTGAACAAAATTGATGTTACTGAATTTGTCTTGAGCAGCTTTGATCATTTCTACCGAAGCATCAATACCTACTAAATCAGCACCACTTTCAGCAATTTCTGCGGTAAGCTCGCCGGTACCACAACCCAGATCCAGAATGCGTTCCCCGCTTTTAGGGTTCAACATACTGATGAGGTCTTTTCCGTAATCAAATACAAAACCGTGCTTTTCTCTATATAAATCTGCTTCCCACATTATTGAAAGGTAAAGTTTAAAAATATTCCGCGTGATTGCATGACTTCTATATTTGAGGTGTACAAACTGTTAGGATCTTCATCTCTAACAAGTTCGTCAGTAAGTGCAAAAACACCGCGTATACTCGGTGAAAATTTAAAATAAGGTAAATAAAAATCGACGCCAAATCCCACCTCATAATAAAAGGTGTTATTTTTCATTCTAAATTGTCCTGCACTGTTGTCATCAGGATTCTTCTCATTACTAGATAAGTTGTAGGACCAGCTGAAACCGCCTTCTACAAACGGCCTGAAATTGTTAAGCCTTTTAGTCGAAAACTTCAGCAGTAATGGAATATGAATGTAAGTGGAATTTAGTTCGCGCATGCGGTCATTATCTTCTCCCGGAATGTCTAAATAAAACAAGGTGCGGGCATTGTATACAAGGCCAGGCATCAAGCGCAAATCAAGATAGTCGTTAATGCGTTTATTGCCCAATAATCCTACATTGAAACCGAAATTTTGTTCCACAAAAATATCAGGACGATCTTCTTTATAATCAAAATTAAAATCAAATCTGTTTATCCCAAAGTAATATCCCCAGCTCCACGGCTTCTTGTCAAAGTTCTCATCATTGAGAATTCGCTCACCAGTTAAAAATTGAGCTTCAGAAGTAGAAATAAGCCCAATATTAAAGAATAAAAAGATAAACAGTTTACGCATAGAATTACTTTGATGCCGAATAAATGGTAGCAACCCCCATTGTTTGCGGATGGTCTTTAACATGAGTAAACCCAGTTTTGCGTAAAATATTGTTGAGTTCTTCGCCATAAGGAAAAACAGATGCACTTTCGCTCAAATAGGCATAAGCATCACGATCTTTTGAAAAAACATGACCTATAAGGGGTAGTAAGGTTTTAGTATATATACCATAACCTTGTTTAAAAGGTGTCTTTGTAGGAACTGAAGTTTCTAGAATCGCAAAAATCCCTCCAGGTTTTAGAACTCTTAGAATTTCGGCAAGACCTTTTTCTAAAGTTTCAAAATTACGAATACCAAAAGCTACGGTTATCGCATCAAAGTAGTTATCTTCAAAGGGTAAATTTTCAGAATCTCCCTGAACCATCTCAATGGTTTGGTCAAGGTCTTTAGCTATAATTTTTTCTTTTCCTACTTTAAGCATTCCGGCAGAAATGTCAAGTCCTATGATTTTTTCAGCCTTAGTTTCAGCAAGGTTAATGGCCAGATCACCAGTACCTGTAGCCACATCAAGAATGCGGTGCGGTTGGGTGGCGGCTACCATTTTTACCACTTTTTTTCGCCACTTAATGTCTATGCCAAAAGAGATTACCCGGTTAAGACCATCATACTCGCCAGAAATGGTATCAAACATTTGTTCTACCTGTTCCCGTTTTGATCTTTCTGAATTTTTATAGGGATTCACGCTGCCGCTCATAACTTATTTTTAATGGCAAATATAGTATTTGTAAATCTGATAACGCTTTAATTTTAGAAGGCTGTTATATTTAAAGTTATCTCTATTAAATCTACTATCTTTGCAAGGTTTTACTCACCAAGTGGGGTGGAGAATTTGAGGAGAAACCTCTTAGATAAATTGTTTTCATATTAACTACTTAGCGGACTTGCCTCTGGGTAGATTACTTCAAACTCAACTATGAAGATTGTTATTGCAGGTGCCGGTGAGGTGGGTTTTCATTTGGCTAAATTACTGTCTTTTGAATCTCAAGATATTACTCTTATCGATGTAGATAAAGATAGGATTGCTTATGCAGATACGCATCTTGATATACGTACTATTCGAGGAGACTCTACTTCAATAGCTATTCTCAAAGAAGCGCGTATAGATGGTACAGATTTGATAATTGCTGTTACTGCCAGTGAGACTACAAACATTACCGTTTGTGTACTCGCGAAACAAATGGGAGCAAAGCGAACTATTGCCCGTATTTCTAATACCGAGTTTATAGCGAATCAAGAAGTAGCCGGATTTAAGAAATTTGGTATAGATGAGTTGATTTCTCCAGAAAGCTTAGCCGCTTCAGAAATAGAATTGTTACTCAATCAATCTGCTTTTAACGACAGTTATGAGTTTGAGAACGGAGCGCTAACAATGGTGGGTACTTCATTAAGTCGTACTGCTTCTTTTGTGGGTAAAAGTGTAAAAGAAGCCGCGCGTATATTTCCAAGTTTGCATTTTATGCCTATTGCGATTCAGCGAGAGGGAACACAATATACATTGATCCCTCGTGGAGATACGATCTTTAAAGAAGGGGATCAGGTTTACTTTATGACGGTCAAAGGTGGAGTAGAAGAGCTTTATAAATTGACCGGTAAGGCGAAGCAGCAGATTAAAAATGTAATGATTTTAGGCGGAAGTAAAATAGGTTATAAAACCGCCCGTGATTTATGTTCGCACAACTTTAATGTAAAGCTGGTCGAGAAAGACAGTGATAAAGCATTTGATCTCGCTGAAAAATTGCCCAAAACCTTAGTAATTAACGGTGATGGAAGAAACGTAGAATTGCTTGAAGAGGAGAATATTTATGATATGGACGCTTTTATTGCCGTAACTGGTAATAGTGAAACCAACATTATGTCTTGTCTAGTGGCAAAGTCTAAGAGTGTAAAAAAAACAATCGCACTAGTTGAGAATATGGATTATTTTCAGCTGTCACACAGTATAGGTATAGATACGCTGATTAATAAGAAGCTGTTAGCAGCGAATAATATCTTCAGGTATATTAGAAAAGGAGATGTTGTAGCGATGACCAAACTCAACAATATGAATGCAGAGCTTCTAGAATTTATTGCGAAGCCCAATTCTAAAGTTATAGGTAAGCGTATAAAGGATCTTGACTTTCCGAGATCTGCAACTATAGGTGGTATTGTGCGTGATGGAGAAGGGATAATAGCTTTGGGAGAAAATAAAATAAAAGTTGGTGATCGTATTGTTGTATGTTGCCTGCTACGCTCCATAAATAAAGTAGAACGTATGTTTATATAACTACATGCCTAACAGAGTCAGACTTAATTATAAAATCATTTTTCATCTAATGGGTGTATTGCTGCTGTTCAATGGTGGTTTTATGCTTATATCTGCTTTAGTAGGTTATTTCTACGATGATGTTTCGGTAGCGTTGGGGATTATTTCTTCAGGATTGATCACGTTATTTTTAGGAATGCTTTTTATGTTCTTTACACGGGATCATAAAAAGGAAATTCAAAAACGAGAAGGATATATTGTCGTAACCTTTGGATGGATTTTTATGTCGTTGAGCGGTTGCCTTCCGTATTTAATTACCGGGGCAATCCCTTCTTTTACAAATGCTTTTTTTGAAACGATGAGTGGTTATACGACCACAGGAGCATCTATTCTAAATGACATAGAAGCAATACCTAACGGAATTTTATTCTGGAGAAGTACTACGCACTGGATAGGAGGTATGGGTATTATAGTGCTTGCGATTGCGATTCTTCCTTTGTTGGGAATTGGTGGGATGCAGCTTTTTGCTGCGGAAGCTCCCGGGCCTAACGCCGATAAATTACATCCCAGAATCACCGATACCGCAAAACGACTTTGGCTTATTTATTTTGGATATACAGTTGCTGAAACTATACTGCTTCAAATTGCAGGTATGTCGTTTTTTGATGCGATTAATCATGCGATGAGTACTTTGTCAACCGGTGGTTTTAGTACGAAAAATGCCAGTGTTGCCTATTGGAATGATAGTCCTGAAATACAATGGATTATCATCGTATTTATGTTTCTAGCAGGTACAAACTTCGTACTCAGTTATTTCGCTTTTAAAGGGAAATTACGTTCCGTTTGGAAGGATGAAGAGTTTAAATTGTACACGGCTTTTACGGTAGGTTTTACAATATTGGTCGTTCTGATCATTATATTACGGGCAGATGTTTCGGTGTCTTCAATAGATCATCCCATGGTTTGGGGAGAGTATGAGAGCGCAATAAGACATGGGTTGTTTCAGGTAATTTCGGTTATTACCACGACGGGATTTGTTTCTGCAGATTTTACAATGTGGGCACCTTTTGCGACTGTAATCTTTTTTGGTTTGATGTTTTTGGGTGGTTCTGCCGGCTCAACTTCCGGGGGAATTAAGGTTGTACGACACTTAATGATTGTTAGAAACGGAGTACTCGAATTTAAACGCACGCTTCATCCCAATGCTGTTCTACCGGTTCGTCATAATGGCAAGGCAGTTTCTAAAGAGATTGTATTCAATATTTTAGGTTTTTTTATCTTATACTTACTTGCGTGGATTATAGGGGCCTGTGGTCTTGCGGCTTTAGGTCTTGATTTTGCGACTGCTCTGGGAGGTTCTGCTTCTTCGCTGGGTAACGTAGGTCCTGCTTTTGGGATTTTGAGTCCGGTTAATAATTTTGATGCATTGCCTATGGTAGGTAAGTGGTGGTGTGCATTTTTGATGATGATAGGTCGTCTAGAATTATTCACTGTTTTGATACTGTTAACGCCGTTCTTTTGGCGTAATCGCTAGTAACGTTTAACTTTACAGCTTATTAGAAGTGCTGTTTGAAAACTCTTTTTTGAGCATCAATTCTACCCAAAAAATAGTATCTTGAAAAATTACGATCTTATTATAGTAGGTGGTGGTCCTATAGGTTTAGCCTGTGGTATTGCAGCAACAAAAGCGAAGCTCAATTATATCATTTTAGAAAAAGGAGTTCTGGTAAATTCGCTTTATAATTTCCCGGAGCAAATGACTTTTTTCTCGACTTCAAATTTGCTTGAGATCGGCGATGTCCCTTTTGTTGCGCATAATGATAAGCCTACGCGTAAAGAAGCCTTAGAATATTATCGCAGAGTTTATGAGAGCTGGAAGTTAAATATACAACTCTACACACCTGTATCTGGAATGCAGCAAACTGAAGATGGTTATATTTTAGATACACCTAAAGGGCAGTTTAAAACTAAAGCGGTAATTGTATCAACAGGCTTTTATGATACCGCTCGTAAATTAAATATTCCGGGAGAAGACCTTCCTAAGGTTAAGCATTTCTACGACAGTCCGCACCCGTATGTAAATCAAAAGCTTTTAGTTATTGGAGCTGCAAATTCGGCGTGTGATGTAGCACTTGAGACTTATTATAAAGGAGCTGAGGTTACGATGGCAATCCGCAGCAATGAGATTTACCCCAAAACTAAATATTGGATCAAGCCAAATATCGAAAACCGAATCAAAGAAGGTTCGATCAAGGCATATTTTGAAACCTCGGTTACCGAAATCAAATCCCATTCAGTTGTATTGAATACTCCGGAAGGTGAGGTTGAAATAGAAAATGACTTTGTATTAGCTATGATAGGTTATATGCCAGATTATTCCTTATTTGAAAATTTAGGGATTCCGGTAGATGAGGAAAATCATAAAAAACCTATTCATAATCCTGAAACTTTAGAAACTCCGTTGCCTAATGTATATGTTGCTGGTGTTATCAATAGCGGACTCAAAACAAGTAAATTGTTTATTGAGAATACACGAGTTCACGCAGATATGATTTTAGAACATCTCAAAGCTAAAATTGGGCAGATGGCTTAATATAGTTAATATTTTCCCAAAGAAATATATTGTGAAAACCTTTGAATGAACTTGTCTCGTATGTGTAACTGTAACTAAAAAAACTTACACTATGAAAAAGAGAAATTCACTATCAACACTTTTTATCGCATTATTTATCGCTGCAACAACTGTTGCAACTGCACAAGAAACTAAAATGGTAGGAGGTGCAGCAATGTATCCTACTAAAAACATCGTTGAGAATGCAGTAAACTCAAAAGATCATACAACTTTAGTAGCTGCTGTAAAAGCTGCAGACTTAGTTGAGACTTTGCAAAGTGAAGGTCCTTTTACCGTTTTAGCTCCTGTAAATGCAGCTTTTGATGAATTGCCGGAAGGAACTGTAGCTACCCTTCTTAAGCCAGAAAACAGACCAGCTTTACAAGGAGTGCTTACGTATCACGTAATTGCAGGAAAGCATTCTGCAGCAGATATTATGAAAGATATCAAAGAAGCAGGAGGAACCGCTGAGTGGACGACTGTTAACGGTCAGAAATTATGGGGAATGATTGATGGAAATATGGTTAAAATTAAAGATCAGGCTGGTAATGTTGCGACAGTAACTATCGCTGATGTAAACCAATCAAACGGAGTGATTCACGTAATTGATACAGTTTTGCTTCCTGAAATGTAAAATTAAGACCTTTTAAAAAATAAAAAAGCGACCTGTTTGGGTCGCTTTTTGTTTAGTAGAACTCGAGTTCGAAAGACTCTCCTACTCGGCTATTTGGCCCAAAAAGGGTTATGGCTTTTGTTTGAACTCCTTGACCATAATATCTAGGAAATAAATTGTAATAATCCAGAGTCAATTCTAAAAGAGTTTTTTCATCATTAACTCGTATATCATAGTAGTATTCGGTTATAAGAAAGATATTTCCATTAGAAGGTATTGCTATCTGAGGGTAAAGATTTTCTCCTGTAATTTCAATCACATCCAAATAAGAGTATTGGTTTTGATTTGAGCTGGTGAATTTAGGAGCATTTTCCATCATAATATCCAATTGACTTTCGCTAATAAAGGTCCCTTTATCATTTTTATATATGAATTGATAATTAGTATTATATGGTAAGTTCCAAGGTATTTGAAAGTTAAAACTGGTGTAATTTATGTTTTCATAAAACGAAGAATAAATCTCTTTTGCTTCAACCGGATAGGTGTTAACACCGTCAGAAAGATAGATTTCAGATCCTTCAATTTCGGGATTTATATATTTCCCATATACATATACGGTTGCGCCTACATAAAATTTGCTGAAACCTCCCAAACCTTGAACATCTTCTATAACAGGCTTATTTGCAATGACGCTATAAGTACTCATAACTCCTGACTCAGAAGTTACTTGGTAATCAACAATATTATTAAAATTCTGCTCGATGCCTGGATTTGGACTTATTGTTGCTCTTTCTGATATCTCAATCTCTGGGCTGATGTTAGAAATATCATATTCTCCTGAATTAAAGCTTATAATTTTAGAGCTTTCATCAATAACCCCTTCAGTAAGTTCCTCACCTAGCTTTAATTGGAAGCTTAATATTTTATTTTCGGTACTAAGCTCTCTATTATTTACAATTATTCTGTAGATATTGGTCTCTCCATTTTCAGCGTAGACTGTATATGAAATATCATTAGAAAAATTTTGTGGACTATTTATATCAGGCTTAATAGTAGCACTTTTTGAAAATTCTACTTCTGGAATTAAGCTATTTAGATTAGCACCAGCAGTATTAAATATTATTGACTTATCGCTGTCGTTAATATCTCCATTTTCTAATACGCCATTCAACATCAGTTGAAATGAGGTTATTTTATTTTCAGAACTCAAAATAATTTCTTCACTATCCTCGTCTTTTGAACAAGCAATAATTAGAAAGATAAATAATAAGTGGCTAAATCTTTTCATGTGAAATGTGATATTAGTTTTTTAATGCAGAAACGCTAGGGTAATAAATTTTTCCGCCTAAACCTTCAACAACTGTTGCTGAACCTGATACATAGGATTCAGTGTTTAATTCAAAATTGACAGTGCCTGTAATTGTGTTTAAAGAATACATCTTATTGTCCCAATCTCCAAAAAAGACTTGATCTTCAAATACCACGGGTGAACTTGGATTCTGCCCACAAGCGAAAGACCATATTTGATTGCCACTTCTGGCATCTAAACAGTTAAATTTACCAGAACCATTGCCAGTTAAAGGTGTAAAAATTTTATCACCATCTACGATAGGAGATGTTTGAAAATTATAGCCAGAAGGTACTTGTTTTGACCACTCTATAATACCTCTTTTATTTATGCAGTATATACTTTGATTTGTTGCAACAATAATGCGATCGTTGTAAGTGGTTGGAGATGCATATATTGAAGTGTCAAGTCTTATTTGCCATTTTAATGAGCCCGTATGTTTATCAAAAGCTTTTAAGTAGTAATAATTGTCACATACATAAAGAACATCGTCTACGATTAATGGATTTGACTCAATCTCATAACTGTAAGGGCGATCGAAAGATTCATAAGTCCATAGTGATTCACCGGTTTCTTTATCAATAGCAAAGAGGTCATAATTATTTCTATTTGCTATATAAACTTTAGATTCATCAATGCCCATAGGTCCTTCATAATCTATGAATGAACGCCACCATACTTTATCACCGGTCAACACATCTATACAATAAAGATCATCATCTATAGTAAAGGCGTAAATGAATTTTTGGTCAGCTATAATATCTCTGTAGCGATCATAATAGTTTAAAGACATAGAGGTCCATTTACTCTCGCCAGTTAATAAATCTAATCCTTGAATTTTGTCACTTCCTGTATATATCTTATCGTCAACAATACAAAAGGAGGATAGAAGTCCGCCTTCAGCTTCCCACAATTTTTTGTTTTCTATGAGATCATAAGCATGTATGATGTGATTTCCGGTTTGATAAAATAGAATTTTACTGTTAGGACTATTAAAGTTGAATGTGGTCTCTTGAACGCCACCGTTCCTATCTGTAGCAATAAGTTTACATATATAGAGTTTATTATACTCGACTCTTAGTGTACTTTCAGATATTTCTCCTTCATAAGTTTTTATGTCATTGAGGTATAGGCTGTAATAAACAATATCCTCATCTGGGTCAGTTGAATCACTCCAATCTATAAATACGTCAAGACCATCAAATTGTATATCGTCTATTTGAAAAACACCAGGAGCTTTATTTTCTGGTAGTTTTTCTTCAGGTGAGCAAGAGATCTGTATAACTATGGAAATTAGTAAAATACAGTTAAGGTAAAAATTTTTCAAATGAATCAATTTAAAATTGAAATGCATATTAATAAAATATTATTAATAATAGATCAGGTTTTACGGAATCGCCTTTAAAAAATAAAAAAAGCGACCTATTTAGATCGCTTTTTTTTGTTATATAACTACTGAAATTAAGAAACTGCTTTCTTAATTCGAGCTATAGCTTGTTTGATTTGATCCTGACTTGCAGCGTAAGAAATACGTATGCAGTTAGCATTACCAAACGCTTCACCGGTAACGGTAGCAACATTAGCTTGCTCTAAAATATATAAAGCAAATTCTGAAGCGTTGTTGATTGTAGTTCCATTTAAAGTTTTTCCAAAGTAGTGCGAGATATTTGGGAATACATAAAAAGCACCTTCCGGCTCATTGCATTCAAAACCTTCAATATCTTTTAAAAGCCCTAGAATTAATTTTCTGCGCTCTTTAAATTCATCAACCATATATTGAATCTTGCTCACAGGAGCTTCAAGAGCAGTGATTACTGCTCGCTGAGCGATACAGTTTGCACCACTGGTAACCTGACCTTGTATCTTGTTACAAGCACGAGCGATATAAGCAGGTGCGCCGATATAACCTATTCTCCAGCCAGTCATTGCAAATGCTTTTGCAACACCATTTACAGTAACTACGCGATCGTACATATCTTCAAACTGAGCCATACTCGCGTGACCACCTACGTAGTTGATGTGCTCATAAATCTCATCACTAACCACAACGATTTGAGGATGTTTTTGAAGTACATCTGCAAGAGCACGTAATTCAGCTTCGCTATAAATAGATCCGCTTGGATTACAAGGAGAGCTATACCAAAGCATTTTTGTCTTAGGAGTAATAGCAGCTTCCAGTTGCTCTGGAGTCATTTTAAAATCGGTATCCAAAGAAGTTTCAACCTCAACCGGCACACCTTCTGCAAGCTTTACAATATCTGAATAACTCACCCAGTACGGGCAGGGTAAAAGTACCTCGTCACCTGGATTCAGGCAAACCTGAGCTACATTGTATAAAGATTGTTTTGCTCCTGTAGAAACCACAATCTGAGAGCGGTCGTATGTTAATTTATTATCACGCTTAAATTTAGTAATAATCGCATCTTTCAATTCTACATATCCGTCTACCGGAGTATATGAGTTGTAATTATCATTTACAGCTTGTATAGCAGCGTCTTTGATAAAATCTGGCGTGTTGAAGTCTGGTTCGCCAAGGCTAAGACCTATGATGTCTTTACCTTCAGCACGTAGTTCACGAGCCTTTGCAGCCATAGCAAGTGTAGCAGATGCTGCCAAATTATTAATTCGGTCAGATAGTTGATTGGTAAGTGTTTCCATTTAAAAATGTAAAAATTAAGCTGATTGAAGAGTGGGTTGCATCCCCATCTCTTTTAAATATTTAAAATGAGCAATAATCGCTTTGCGCGTGGTCTTATACTCGTTGTATGGCAAATTGAATTCATTAGCTGTCTCGCGTACAATTTTAGAAATCTTAGTGTAGTGAATGTGACTAATGTGTGGAAAAATATGATGCTCCACCTGATGGTTAAGTCCACCGGTAAACCAGTTTACAACTTTATTTTTAGTTGAAAAATTTACGGTGGTAAATAACTGGTGAATTGCCCAGGTATTTTTCATCGTTCCCGATTGATCCGGTAACGGCATATCTGCTTCGTCAATAACGTGAGCCAATTGAAAAACAACACTTAGGATTACTCCGGCAGTATAATGCATTAAAAAAAAGCCGATTAATATTTTCCACCAGGCAACATCTAATACAACGATAGGCAGAACAATCCAGATGCTTACATAAATAAGTTTTGTGATAACGAGTTTTGTCCATTCTAATTTTGGATTCGGAAATTCTCCATAGGAAAGTTTACGTTTTAGATAGCGTTTCATCTGAAGGAAATCTGTAGTAATTGCCCAGTTAAAGGTCAAAAGACCATAAAGAAAAATTGAATAATAGTGTTGAAAACGATGATGCTTATACCAAGGAGCATGTTTAGAGAATCTCAAGATTCTACCTGCTTCTAAATCTTCATCGTGACCGTGGATATTGGTGTAGGTGTGATGCAGCACGTTATGTTGAACTTGCCAGTTATAAACATTTCCGGCAAGAATATAAATACTGCTACCCATTATTTTGTTAACCCATTTTTTCTTTGAAAAAGAGCCGTGATTACCATCGTGCATAACATTCATACCTACGCCGGCCATACCTACTCCCATAACAATGGTTAGTAAAAGTTGAGCCCAGCCCGGAAGATCTAATGTTAAGAGTATGAAGTAAGGTGCAAGAAATAAGGAGAACATCACGGCAGTTTTGAAATACAGTTTCCAGTTGCCGGTGCGTTCTACATTATTTTCTTTAAAATACGTGTTGACACGCTTGTTAAGTGTTCGGAAAAACTTAGCCGAATCTACTCTTGAAAATTTTATTGTTTTAATATTTTCCATAAACTTTTTGCTTTATGTAAGCAACATTTTAGACGATGTTTACAATGCAACCTCAAAAATAAGATTTATATCTTTTTAAGGTCTGTAAATACCTTAATTTAACGCCTTAAATCCTAATTTTGTTGCTATAAAAGTTGAATATGAAACTTATTAAGTATTATTTCTCAGATTTAGATGATAATCAGGTACTTCAGTTTGAAAAACTGAATGAATTATATCAAGATTGGAACCTTAAAATCAATGTCGTATCTAGAAAAGATATTGATGAAATTTATTTAAGACACGTTTTACATTCATTAGGGATAGCCAAGGTTCAGACTTTTAAGCCTGGGGCTTCAATACTAGACGTTGGTACTGGTGGTGGTTTTCCGGGTATTCCGCTTGCTATTCTTTTTCCGGAAACTCAGTTTCATTTAGTTGATAGTATCGGTAAAAAGATAAAAGTTGTTGAAGAAGTTTCTGAAGGATTAGGACTTAAAAATGTAAAAGTTACGAATGACCGCGTCGAGAATATTGATGGTCAATATGATTTTATCGTGAGTAGAGCGGTAGCTCAAATGGAAACTTTTGTGAGATGGGTTAAAGGTAAAATTGCTAAAAAAAGTGATCACGAACTTAAAAATGGTATTCTATATTTAAAGGGTGGTGACCTTACAGAAGAATTAACATTATATAAGACTGCTAAAATATATGATCTAAAAGATTATTTCAAGGAAGAATTTTATGATACTAAGAAGGTTGTACATCTTCCTTTGAAATATAAGGGGTAAGATAACTTCACTTCAAGGCAATAAAAAAAGCGACTTTCAAAGTCGCCTTTTTTATTATGTTCTAAGCATGTTTAAATAGGTTCTGTTGCATCTCATTCCAAAACTTCTCAAGAATTCTTGAGCTCTATTCAAGAACGTGGTGCGTTCTTCCTGATCGATTTCTAATAAAGAATCTTCTAATTCTTTAAGTTTTTCATCAATACTTTCAGGATCACGAACTAAATATAATTTCTCTTTTTTACGTGTTATCTTTCTGTTACTCTTTTTTTTAGAAACATCTATAACTGAATATTTTACTTTCAGTACGTACATTTTTTTATCCGTCGTCATAGTCATATGTTTTTATATGAAGTAAAGTTAATAAAATAGATTTAATTAACCTTAAAAACATATTTACGTAACATTAAGTTAACATTGTTATTTGCAGAATAAAAAAAAGCTACCGTAAAACTGGTAGCTTTTTGAAGTGTATAAAAGGTATCTTATTCTCCTAAGAATGGGTATCTGTAATCTACTGGAGTTACAAATGTTTCTTTTATTAATCGCGGAGAAACCCATCTTAGCAAGTTGAGAATACTACCTGCTTTATCATTTGTACCAGAAGCTCTTGCTCCACCAAATGGTTGTTGACCAACTACAGCTCCCGTAGGTTTGTCATTGATGTAGAAGTTACCGGCAGCATTTTGTAAAGCTTGTGTAGCTTCAGTAATTGCATAACGGTCTTTTGCTAAAACTGCACCAGTTAACGCATATTCACAGTCATCAACTAGTTTTAAAGTTTCGCTCCAGTTTTGATCTTCATATACATAAATAGTAACAACCGGGCCAAAAAGCTCAGTGGTCATTGTAGTATATTTAGGATTTGTAGTTAAGATGACGGTTGGCTCTACAAAATAGCCTGTAGATTTATCATAGTTACCACCAGCAATAATTTCTGCTTCAGCATCATTCTTGGCTTGGTCAATGTATTTAGCTAATTTGTCAAAAGAACCTTCATGAATAACAGCAGTTATGAAGTTGCTCATATCTTCTGGTGATCCCATTTTGAATGATTTAATATCTTCTAAAAGGAAATCTTTTACTTCGTGCCAAATTGATTTTGCTACATAAACACGACTCGCAGCACTACATTTTTGACCTTGGAATTCAAAAGCTCCACGAGAAATAGCAGTCGCAACTTGTTTAGCGTTTGCAGTGGGGTGCGCTAGTATAAAATCTTTACCTCCTGTCTCACCTACAATACGTGGATATGTTTTGTAGGTGTGAATATTCCCGCCTATTTTCGCCCAAATATCTTTAAATACGTGAGTAGAACCTGTAAAATGAATTCCAGCAAAATCAGGACTTGCTAATACCGTGTCAGTAATCATAACAGGATCTCCCATTACCATATTAATCACCCCTTCAGGAACTCCTGCTTCTTCAAAAACTTCCATAATAACTTGTGCAGAATACACTTGGCTATCACTAGGTTTCCATACAACAGTATTCCCCATCAGAGCGGGAGCTGCTGGTAAGTTTCCTGCAATTGCAGTAAAGTTAAACGGTGTTATTGCATAAATAAAACCTTCTAAAGGACGGTGTTCTACACGGTTCCAAGCTGCAGAAGAAGACTCTGGCTGCTCTGTGTAGATCTCACTCATATATTGTACGTTAAAACGCAAAAAGTCTATAAGCTCACAAGCCGAATCAATTTCAGCTTGATAAATATTTTTAGACTGTGCAAGCATTGTTGCTGCATTGATTTTAGCGCGGTAAGGCCCTTGAATCAATTCTGCAGCTTTTAAAAAGATAGCTGCACGATGTTCCCAAGGCATTTGTGACCACTTCTTACGAGCTTCAAGTGCTCCGGAAATTGCATCTTCTATATTAGACTTTTCAGCTAATTGATACGTTCCTAATGCATGTCTATGATCGTGAGGAGGAGACATTGTACGGGTGTTTCCTGTTTCTACTTTCTCACCATTAATATATAAAGGCACGTCTATTGTACTGTTGTATAGCTCTTTGTACGTTTTTAGTACTTCTTCGCGCTCTGGAGTTCCGGGAGCATAGCTTTTTACAGGCTCATTTATAGCAACCGGTACTTCAAAAAATCCTTTTGACATATTTGATTATTTTTTTTGTTTTTATTGAATTCTAAGCTGTGAAAGTTACAAAATAATAAAGGCAACACCTGAGTGCTAAAGGGGTGTATTTTCTGTAAAATGTATGTTGAATTTAGTTTTATGCCTGTTTTAATTCAGAACGTGTGTAGCACTCAATTTAAACGTGGGAATCATGACTTGAAACTGACCAGAATTTGAGAAGTTGATCATTGTATAATGACCATTCATAGCTCCAAAAGGAGATTTTAATAAACAGCCTGAATTGTAGGTATGTGTATCACCGGGTTTTAAAACCGGTTTTTTGCCTATAACGCCTTCACCTACCACTTGCTCTCTAACATTAAGCGCATCGTATATAAACCAAGATCTGCTTAGTAACTGAACGGTATCCTGACTGTTATTTGTAATACTTACACGGTATCCGAAAGCATAAAACATCTCATTGTTCTTTGTGAAAGAACCTTCAAAATACGTATCTACAGATACGCGTATGCCTTTAGTAACTTGTTCTACCATATTTTAATACAATGCTGCAGTGAGTACAAAAAACAGTGCTCCTGCAAATGTTCCTAACATTAAAAATACAATATTTAAAATGAAAAACTTAGTGATAGTGCGTAATCTACTTTCTTGATAAAAGTTACGCAAGGCTTTGTAAAAGTATAATGGAGCTATACATATTATAAAAATACCTGATAGGTATTCTCCTCCCAGTAAATATTCCGGAAGTAATAAAAGTAGCAAAACCAAGAACAAAAATGTAAAAATATGGAAGATGAAAATCACGTGTTCCATATAATTGTAATTGCGTTTTACAATAAATAGCTTTTTGAAACCGGCAATTAGATAAAGTAAAATTCTGCCGATAAAGGAGATTGTAAAAATGCGTCGAAGCTTAGGGTTTGAACTGTTCCTAAGCTTGTATAGAATATAATGAAATGGATATCTTTTAAAGTAAATTAATAAAAAGAAGCAGGCAAAAACAGGTGCTAGAAAGAATAAAAATAAAGGTATTTTTTTACTCAGATATTTACCAAATTCAATAGGGTTATCCAGTATTCGCTCAAAGCTTTTCTCTCTTTCATAAATCCATAAATTGAGCCTGGTCTTTGAATAGTCAAGACTGTCCATAGCTTGTGCAGGACTCTTGATTTTAGTTTTGATAGAGAAATCTTGAAATAATTTAAATTTTCTCGTGGTTCGCTTAAAAAAATTAATAGTGTCTAAGCTACTTTCTCTTGCGTATGCAAAAGGTAATTTTTTTAAGCTGTCTTTATCTCTGATTTTTAATCCCAACTCTTTATAGTAGTAAATAGAGTCTAATGGTATGTCTGGACTCTCTGAGTTGGAGTTTAGGTTAAAAATGTTCTGTAGCGATGGATTGTCATTCGTATCTGTCTCATTGATTTTCATAAAGTCTAAAAAACCACTTAAGAGAAAGTAGATAATGCTTACACTTAGAAAAAACCGAAAAGGATTTGCGTATCGCATACGCTGTCCTAGGGTAAAATTGCGTGTGATTACTCCCGGTTTGAAGAGTAAGTCTTTTATGGTGTATCTAAATCTGGAGTCATAGTTAACAACACTGATTATAAACTCACCAAAATAATCGCTTAGCGAAATCTTCTTGGTAGAATTCAATTGACCGCAATAGGGACAATAACGGTCGCTTAGTTCTAACGGGTGACTACAATTGAGACATTCGTTGCCGCGATAGTTGAGTGATTTTCGGGAAGATTGCTGTAGTTTTTCTTTCACAATCTAAATATAAAACGATTATTCGAAATTGAAATTAACAATGCTTTTTTAATTGATACCTCAAGGTGTCTTTAAAAATTAATTTCGACGCACATTAGAAATTGAAGTAGATAAAGCGTTGCCTACTCCTATAAGTTCATCAAAACGGCCGCCAGGTGGTTTGTAGTAGATAAGCACATCATAATTATTTTCTGTTTGCCAGAAGTCTCCGTCAACGGGATTATAAGGTAGCTTCTCACCATTTTTAGTGACAGTGTACTTGTAATTATAATAGCCTTGTTTGAGTAATAACACTAGTTCATAGCGATTGCTCTCAGGATTGTAACGCATTCTAGTCGCTTCTTCAAGGGTGTAATTATTGAAGTTTCCATAGATGTGAATTTCTTCATCTTCAGGGCGTATCGGGTGGTCTAAGCTAAAGTGAATCCACGCATATTCTGAATTTACTTTAGGTTCATTTCCTTGAATGGTATTGATTGCAAAATTTCCGTTTAGATCAGGATTGTAAGTGTAGACCTTGTCAGCACGGGTAGCATTTCCATATAAATGATTATGATAGAGATCGATGAGTTCTATGTATTGAACTCGGTTTGTTGCTGCGCGAATATCTTTGTTATCAAAATCAAAAAATTCATTGCCGGCATAAAATGAAGTTTCTTCATCATAACGGTACTGAAGCTGGTTGCCTATACTGTATTGTGGAGGAAGATTTGAAATTGTATTGTTAAGGTTGTTATTCTGAATTATAAGCGGTTTTATAGATTTATCTGGATTGATCAAAACAGATTCGCCAGAGTCAACATTAAAGTTCACAACTTGCTTCTGTTCAATAAATTCAAGATTTCGCGTGCGTAATATTTCTACACCCACAGTAACCTGGGGATCGTAAATCATGAATTTCCTAGAAAAAATAAGTTCATCATCTGTATTAAAAACTTGCAGTAAATAATTACCGGATTTTAAAATTCCTGTGGTGTACTGGTTGGGTATTTGTACCTCATAATGCGTGTAAAGTTGAAGTGTACTCACGGAATTTGTATAATTCATGATACGCACATCATCAATACCTTTTAAATATTCAGTTTTTGCCAGAACAGAAGGCGTCCAGTCATAATTATGGTGAGTGATGGTGTAATAATAATCTGCTTCATCACCTATTATATCATCAAAACTTAGGTTTATAGGGTCGCCTAATCTTAATAAAGGCAACTGACTTTGAGCTGTATTTCCATAAAATTGAACTGTTTTAATGTAAGCAGGAGCAGGAGTTTCTGTTGCTACTTGAGCAAACCCTGAAAGGAAGAAAAACAAAGTATAAATTACCGAAAACGTTTTCATTTTGATGTTTCAATTGTAATAGAGCAAATTTACTGCTGTCAAACATTATTTGGAAACAGTCTCAATAAGGGTTGAAACTAGTTGTTATAAGCGGTTTGAGCGCCTTCAAATGTAATAAAAATTATCCTGCCAGATTTTTATATTATAGTTTGTGTTATAAGCTTCTAAAATTTGTAAATTCGCACACCTCAATTCAAGCATATAAGGGGTTGAGGATAACAAGAACTTTAACATATACTTCCTATGTCAAAAGACATTAAGATCAAAAAGGGTCTTGATATTCAGTTAGTGGGTGAAGCCGAGCAGACTGTTGCCGATGCACCCCAATCAAGAACCTATGTGATCAAGCCTTCAGATTTTCATCTTGTAACTCCAAAGATGCTATTAAAAGAAGGAGCTAGCTTCAAAGCAGGAGAGCCACTTTTCTATGCTAAGAAAGATGAAAGCATCAAATTTGTTTCACCTGTAAGCGGAACACTCACTGAAATCAAACGAGGCGCCAAGCGTGTTATTACACATTTAATTATTGAAGCAGACGGTACAGGTGCTACTGTAGAGCATTCAAAAATTGATGTGAATTCTGCAAGTGCAGATGCCATTAAAGAGCGTATGCTAGAATCTGGCTTATGGCCATTTATCAAGCAGAGACCTTATGATATCATCGCTAGTACTAAAACTACTCCTGATGCTATCTTTATTTCTGGTCATAACAGTGCTCCTTTAGCTCCTGATTACAACTTCAGTTTAAAAGGAAAAGAAGCACAATTGCAAGCTGCAATTACTGCATTGAGTAAATTGACATCAGGTAAAGTTTATCTGGGTGTTGCTAAAGCCTCAAATTCAGTATTTAATAAGCTTAGTGAGGTTGAGATGCATACTGTTTCAGGACCACATCCAAGTGGAAATGTAGGTACGCAAATAAACAAAATTGCTCCAGTAAATAAAGGGGAGACCGTATGGACGATTACTCCAGAAAATCTTGTTATTATTGGAGAGCTCTTCTTAACTGGTAAATTCAATCCAGAGCGCATTATTTCTGTTTCTGGTTCTGAAGTAAAAGCACCAAAGTATTATAAAACAAAAATAGGAGCAGAGGTTTCTACTTTTGCTTATTCTGCAGGTATTAAAGGTGATAATGTAAGAATGATCTCTGGTAATGTTTTAACTGGAAATCAAGTGTCAGCAGATGGTCATTTAGGGTACTATCACAATGAATTTGTAGTTGTCCCTGAAGGTGACGATTATGAGCTTTTTGGCTGGAATAAACCTGTTTTTAATAAAATTTCTTCTTCAAGAGCATTAACCTTCTCTTGGTTATTCCCAAATAAGAAATACGATTTAGATACGAATACAAACGGTGAGCACAGAGCTTTTGTGGTAACCGGTAATTATGAAGAGGTTTTTCCACTTGATATTTATCCGCTTCAATTGCTTAAAGCTTGTATGGTACAAGATCTTGACGCTATGGAAGCTTTAGGTATGTATGAAGTAGCTCCTGAAGATTTTGCACTTACCGAATTTGTATGTGTGTCAAAACAACCACACCAGGCAATCATTCGTAAAGGACTTGATTTAATGCACGAAGAAATAGGATAATAGCTATGGGATTAAAAGAAAAACTACACGGAATTAAAGAGGATTTCAAGGGTAAGAAAATGGCGCCTGCTTTTAATGCGCTTCATACGTTTCTTTATACACCTAATGAAACTACTCATAACGGTTCTCATATTAGAGCCGTAGATGATTTAAAGCGTACCATGAACACGGTGATTATGGCGCTTGTCCCTGTTTTGATATGGGGTATTTTTAATGCAGGTTATCAGCACTATGCTGCTGTAGATGCTGCAAACGGAATTATAAGAGAGGCAAGTCTTTTTGGTAATTTCTTCACTTGGGATAATTTTACAATGGGAGCGATTACTGTACTTCCGCTTGTGATTGTTTCTTATTTAGTAGGTCTTGGAGTAGAATTTGTTTTTGCTGTTATAAAAGGTCACGAGGTTGAAGAGGGTTACTTAGTTACCGGTATGCTAGTGCCATTAATTGTTCCTGTTGATATTCCATTATGGATGTTAGCAGTAGCGGTTGTTTTTGGTGTTGTAATAGGTAAAGAAGTTTTTGGAGGAACAGGGATGAATATCCTTAATCCGGCACTTACGATTAGAGCCTTTTTATTCTTTGCTTATCCTACTTGGATGAGTGGTGATAAAGTATGGGTTCACGGTGCTAATGCTGTTGTAGGTACTCCGGATGCTATTTCTGGTGAAACTATTTTGGGTGCTTATGCTCAGAACTCTTCAGTGGTATATGATTTTGCAGATAAGTTCTTTGGTTTTATACCGGGTTCTGTAGGTGAAACTTCAACCTTCTTAATTATTTTGGGAGGTCTGTTTTTAATGTTTACTAAGATTGCAAGCTGGAGAATTATTTTTAGCGCAATCGTAGGTGCAGCTGTAATGGGACTTATTTTCAACGGTGTTGTTGATCAAGGATGGATTGCAGAAGGAAGTAAATTTTACGGACTTATGAGTACTCCATTCTGGGAGCACTTAATCATAGGGGGTATAGCATTTGGTATTGTATACATGGCTACAGATCCTGTATCTGGTGCGCAAACTAATAAAGGTAAATACTGGTACGGTTTCTTAATTGGATTTTTATCAATTATGATACGTGTCTTTAACCCGGCTTACCCTGAAGGAGTTTTCTTAGCAATTCTTCTAATGAATGTTTTTGCTCCTACAATTGATCACTATGTGGTACAAGCGAATGTTAAAAAGCGTATGAAACGTCTAAAACTTAAAACTGCTTAATAATGGCAAATACAGATAAAAATAGTTACACGTTAATCTTTGCTGTAGTTATGGTGCTTGTTGTTGGGGCATTGTTAGCCTTTACCGCATCTAGCTTAAAGCCTAGGATTACTGAAAATGAACGTTTTGAAAAACAGCAAAATATTCTTTACGCAATGGGCGTTAATGAAAATGTAGAGGGAGCTGTAAACTTCATTCCTACTAATAAGGTTGAAGCTGAATTTTCAAAATACATTAAAGAGCAATTAGTAATCCAGAACGGTGAAGTTAAAAAAGACAGTTCTGCATATCTTATAAATCTTAAAGGAGAGCTTTCAAAAGATATTTCTGAACGCAAATTACCTTTGTTTGTTGGAGAAAAAGAAAGGAAAGATTATTACATCATACCTTTATATGGTAAAGGACTTTGGGACGCTATCTGGGGCTTTGTAGCTTTGGATTCAGAATATGTAGTTCAAGGTGTTTACTTTGATCATAAAGGGGAAACTCCTGGTCTTGGTGCAAACATAAAAGAGCGTTACTTTATGGATGATTTTACCGGTGAAGAAATTATGAACGGTACCGAATATGGAGGAATTACCGTAGCAAAAGGAAACAACGATCCGCTTAACGAACGTAAAAATGACGGAAAAGTTGACGCTATTGCAGGAGCTACCATTACCGGAAACGGTGTGACAGCTATGATCAATAGCACTGTTAAGCTTTACATTCCTTATTTAAAAGATATAAAACTATAATTATGGCATTATTATCTAAAAAAGACACCGGTTTATTACTAGATCCGTTAGCAGATAACAATCCTATTACAATTCAAGTATTAGGGATCTGTTCAGCACTTGCGATTACAGCTCAGCTTAAAGCATCAATTGTGATGGCTGTTTCAGTGATGTTTGTATTAGCTGTAGGTAATGTAGTGATTTCGCTAATGCGAAATATCATTCCATCAAAAATTAGAATTATTGTACAGCTTGTAGTAGTTGCAGCTTTGGTAATTATAGTGGATCAGGTTCTTAAGGCTTTTGCTTATGAACTGAGTAAAACGCTTTCTGTATTCGTTGGTCTTATTATTACAAACTGTATTATTATGGGACGTTTTGAAGCTTTTGCTTTAGGTAATGGTCCATACAGATCGTTTCTTGATGGTATTGGTAACGCTGCAGGATATGGCTTGATACTCATTATAGTAGGATTCTTTAGAGAGCTTTTAGGTTCTGGAACCTTATTAGGCTTTAAAGTTTTAGGAGATCCTATCGCTAAAACGGGATTGTACGCAATAGGTTATGAGAATAATGGTTTTATGTTGCTTTCTCCAATGGCACTTATCGTCGTGGGAATCATTATCTGGGTTCAGCGTTCTAGAAACAGTGCATTAATCGAAGAAAACTAAAGATTACGAATGGAGCTTTAAAACTCCTTTCTAACTTCTTATTATAAAAAAAATGGAACACGTAGAGTTATTTTTTAAATCAATTTTTATTGACAATATGGTTTTTGCCACGTTCTTAGGAATGTGTTCTTACCTTGCTGTTTCTAAAAAGGTTTCTACCGCTGTAGGTCTTGGTGCTGCCGTAATATTTGTATTAGCAGTTACTGTACCTATGAACTGGTTATTAGATCAATATGTATTGCGTCCGGGTGCTCTTAAATGGTTAGGAGCAGAGTATGCAGACTATGATTTGAGTTTTCTTTCATTCATTCTCTTTATAGCTACCATTGCAACAATGGTGCAACTTGTGGAGATTGTAGTTGAGAAATTTGCACCGGCATTATATACTTCACTTGGTATTTTCTTACCACTTATCGCCGTAAATTGTGCGATACTTGGTGGATCACTTTTTATGCAATCAAGAGATATTCAAACTTTAGGCTTAGCATTTAATTATGGTTTAGCATCGGGAATTGGTTGGTTTCTCGCAATTCTTGCAATTGCAGCAATCCGTGAGAAAATTAGATATTCTAATGTACCTGCACCTTTAAGAGGTTTAGGAATCACCTTTATCATTACCGGTCTTATGGCAATTGGTTTTATGAGTTTTGGAGGAATGCTTACTGGTGGTGAAGAGAAAACTGAAACTACTGATGAAGTAGCTAAAGTAGAAGTACAGAAACAAGATACAGCAACAGAAGATGAGTCTTTAGCTGAAGTATCTCAAGAAATAAACAACAAGTAATATGTTTTTAGCAGAAAGTACAGGAGGAGTTATAGCAGCAACTGTAGTAGCGTTTTTAGTACTAACACTTGTGTTAGTAGGATTGCTACTTTTTGCAAAAGAAAAATTATCTCCGTCAGGTCCGGTAAAAATTACCATAAATGGCGAAAAAGAAATCGAGGTTGATTCTGGTAGCTCGCTACTTTCAACCTTAGGTGGAAAAAAAGTATTCTTACCATCTGCTTGTGGTGGTGGTGGTACTTGTATTCAGTGTGAGTGTCACGTTATGTCTGGTGGAGGCGAAGCGCTTCCTACCGAAACGCCGCACTTTACACGAAAAGAATTAGCAGCTGGAGCTCGTTTAGCTTGTCAGGTTAAAGTAAAGCAGGACATGAATATTCAGATTCCTGAAGAGGTTTTTGGTATTAAAAAGTGGGAAGCAACTGTTGTACGTAACTATAACGTAGCATCTTTTATTAAAGAATTCGTAGTTGAGATTCCTGAAGATATGGATTACAAAGCGGGTGGTTATATTCAGATAGAAATACCTGAAACTACCGTTAAGTTTTCTGATATGGATATTACTGCGCATCCTGAGGAGCATGACGATCCTGATAAATTTCAAGAAGAGTGGGAGAAGTTTAAACTTTGGCCACTTGTAATGAAAAATACTGAAACAGTAGAGCGTGCATATTCAATGGCTTCTTATCCTGCAGAAGGAAGAGAGATTATGTTGAATGTACGTATTGCAACTCCACCTTTTGACCGTGCTAAAGGCGGTTGGATGGATGTAAATCCTGGTATTGCTTCTTCTTATATTTTTAGTAGAAAGAAAGGTGATAAAGTTACAATATCTGGACCTTATGGTGAATTCTTCATCAACGAGTCTGAGGCAGAAATGCTTTATGTAGGTGGTGGAGCCGGTATGGCGCCAATGCGTTCGCATTTGTATCACCTATTTAAAACCTTAAAGACAGGTCGTAAAGTTACTTATTGGTATGGTGGTCGTTCTAAGCGTGAATTGTTTTACTTGAAGCACTTCCGTGATTTGGAAGAAGAATTTGATAATTTCAAATTTTACTTAGTTCTTTCTGAACCTTTAGAAGAAGATAACTGGAAAGTAAAAGAAGATATACACAGTCCTGGTGATGGTTTTACAGGGTTTGTTCACAATGCTGTAATTGAGCAGTATTTAGAAAAACACGATGAACCCGAAGAAATCGAATTGTATTTCTGTGGCCCTCCATTGATGAACAAAGCTGTTCAGAAAATGGGAGAAGATTTTGGAATTCCTGATGAGAACATCCGTTTTGATGACTTTGGGGGATAATCTAATTCAAATAAATTTTAAAAAAGCTGTTACGAAAGTAGTAGCTTTTTTTCTGCCCTAATATTAGGCATAGTATCTTTGCAAAATGGCAGAGTTATTAAACGAACAAGAACTTCATAATCTTGCGATGAATATCGTAGGTAAAGATCTTGAAGAACAAGGATTTGAATTTTTAGGTGTCAATTCAGAGTTGAAACGAAATCCACAATTTGTGGCTTTAAGAGATAAGAAACTTCATTTTGTAATTGTACGGGTAAAGCAATACCCTGAAAATGTTTCTGAATACAATCCCGTTTTTATGCGTGAAATGAAAGAGCACGCAACTAAATTCAATGCCAAAACATTTTATGCGGGAGTAGGTTTGGGTAGTGCTTTAGATTACGGTAAGCCGGTTGAAAAAGGAGATGAGTACACAGTGATTTATAACGGAATTCAAGAGATTTAGTATATGCGATTTATTTATAGTTTTATTCTTTTTACGCTATTAGTTGGTTGTAAGCCAGAACCCAAATTAGTTGTTCTTTCTGGTCAGGCATTAGGAACGGGATATCAAGTTCAGTTTTATAGCACAGAGCGTTTTGAAGTTGCCAAACAGTTTGATTCAACAATTGCTGTTATCAATAAATCAATGAGTACGTATCAGGCAGATTCTGATATTTCTCGTATTAATGCCGGTGATACTTCTGTGGTTGTAGATGTGATGTTTAAAGAGGTTCTAGAGTTATCTAAAATGGTTTATAAAGCTACTGATGGTGTTTATGACCCCACGGTGGGAATTTTAGTGAACGCGTATGGTTTTGGTCCAGAAAAGCGTTTAAACCAGTTAGATTCGGCAACCTTAGACTCGCTGAAGCAATATGTTGGTTTGAATAAAATCAAGATATCTTCCGAAGGAAAAATTCAAAAAGATAATAAAGCAGTTTATTTAGATTTCAACAGTATTGCTAAAGGCTACTGTATAGACCGTATTGGTAAAATGCTTGAAGCAAATGGCGTTGAAAATTATTTGATTGAATTAGGAGGTGAGCTATTGGCAAGAGGGCTAAACTTAGACAAAAAGCAAGAATGGCGTGTAGGCATCGAAAATATAAATGCACCCGTTACAAATCGTGATTATACTGAAGCCGTTTCACTACTCAATAAAGGAATGGCGGGTTCTGGTAATTATCGAAAATTCAGAATAGATTCTGTTACTGGTCAGCGATTTGTACACACAGTAAATCCTATTACCGGTCTTGCGGAAAAAAGCGATGTACTTAGCGCAACAGTGATTGCTAACTCTTGTGCAGAAGCAGATGCTTTTGCTACAGCTTTTATGGCTTTGGGTTTTGAGAAATCAAAAGCAGTTTTAAAGAAAACAAGTGGTGTAGATGCGTATCTGATGTATACGCGCACAGCAGAAGATAGTGTTCAAATTTACATGTCAGATTCTTTTAAAGACTATTTAGTACCTACTAATTAATCAGGCTAAAATGCCCCGTAACACGTTCGCCTTCGGGTAAAATAAGTTCAAACCAATAGTCATCTGGTTTTAAAAGCTTCTCTAAATAGGTGCCATCCCATCCGTTAGTAGTAGCACCTAATTCTTTCAATAATTTACCATAGCGGTTGTAAACTCTTATGATCGACCCTGGGTATTCATCCAGACCTATTAACTGCCACGTATCGTGATAGCCATCGCCATTAGGTGTAAAATACCTGGGATAATCTAGAATTAAGAAAGGCTCTGAAATGGTAGTGGCACAGCCTTGTGTGTCTCTCACGGCAATGCTGTGATACCCCCGGGATAAACCGGTAAAACTTGTATTCGTAATGTAGGGACCTCCGTCTATCGCAAACTCATAAGCGCCAGTTCCGGTAACTGTAATAGTAGCTTCATTTCTGGGGTAATTGAGTCCGGTAATTTCAATACCGGTAATCGTTGCTGCTTCAGAAGAGCGAACTTCTGTAGTTTTTGTGGTAGAACAACCAAAACTGTTGTAGGCCGTTACGCTATACGTTCCTGTTTGTGTAATTTCAATCTCATTTAATGTAGCGCCACGTTCTCCGGTACTCCATTCATAAAAGTCAAAGCCGCTATCAATGCTTAATACTTTTGGGTTGGGGTTATCTATACATAAATATTGAATTTCTTCAAATGCATAATCTGGAGATTCTACAACCTGAACACCTAAGGATTCATCAGCATAACAACCGGTAGTACTATTGATGCTTCTGAAAAATACTGTTTTAGAACTTGCGTCAGTATCCCAAAGTAAAGGCAAGCGTGGTTCGGTCAGAATTTGTCTCGTAGAAGTAGGTGTCAAAATCATCAGGATCTAATCCATCTAAAGCCTCTGTCTCAATATTCGTAAAATCGAAGGTCAGATTAGTATGATCATCTCGGCAATAGATTAGTGGTGTGGGTTGTGTCAAAGCCGGGCTATTTTGATAGGTGATATCAAATTCGTCGAAAATAATACAATTTGTAGCAGTATTCCTTACAACAAAATAAATTGTAACTCCACTCATAGGGACATTAATATCTTGTATTGCATTTAGATTCATAGTTGCTTCTATAGCAGACCTGTGATAGGAGATGACTAAATTATTAGGGGACGTTCCAATAATACGCTCATGAAGTGCTGCTAAATCATAATTTGCAATTGCGGTAGCATCACAGATGTACAATTCATCCGGATTAGTGTAAGTGGGAAGTGGATTTACAATTAAATCAAATGATGTGATTTCGGTACAAGGGCCTGAAATACTAGAAATCCGGGTATAAATTGTTTGGTTATTTACGGTCGTGTTTGTGTAGGTTGTTGTAGCGGATATAGGATTTTGATTTAAGTTGGCGTCATTTAAAGTTTCGTGAAAAGTCACGCGTGAGTCAGGAAAGCCTGTTGTGATTGCTGAAGCCTGACTCACCAAATTAAAACGAGTAAAACCATCTTCAATACCGTCGTCATCGCAAGTTTCTAAATCTTGTGGAGTATTAAAATCTGGGCTTTGTGGTAAAATTGCGGTTCCGTTTAAGTTTATTTGAAAGCCTGAAGATCCACTAGCTTGCCCTAAAAGAATGTAATAAGTCTCTCCATTTTTTGTATCTAATTCTTTGAGGTATCCGTTTCCATTAGGTCCGGGGCCTTCTGATAAATCAGTTTCTGTAGCATTTAAACCGGTATTGGCGCTAACTCCTGCCGCTTGCGGATTAGTACTGCTACAGCGAATAGCTGTGCCTAAATTAGAACAATTACTAACAGGGCCAAATACGGCAAAATCATAATCATCGGTTCCGTTCTCTGGTATTACATCAAAACCTAAAGTTCCTCCTTGAGCAATTTCGACTTTAAACCAAGTTGTAGGTCCACTAAAGTTATAACAAGAAGGGACAATGTTAGCAGGTAGACTAAATTCATCAAAACCAGCTGTAGTGGGAGTAACTCCTACAGGTGTATTGCCGCAAAGTAAAATGGCATTTGTGCAGTCGTTTGCTTGGCTAAAAACCCAATTAGTGAAGCATAAAAATGCAATAAGGATTAAGTAGCTTTTTTTCATAAAGATTATTTAAAACATACTGGAAGAATTTCACCTTGCGCAAGTCTGTATTTATCAATTTCTGATGGCGAAAGTTTTTTGGTGTAATCAACTTCGTCAACTTTAAAACCTATGGAGCGTAATTTATCAAAATAATCTCTTCCGTAAACGCGTACGTGATCGTATTGACCAAAAATAACTGCACGCTCTTTTGGTTCTGTAATAGTGTCGTCAGCAAATGTAGTCGCTCGTGACAAATCTTGCGGAATTTGCAAAATAGCCATTCCGCCAGGTTTTAAAACCCGATACAGTTCTTGCATTGCAGTTGTATCGTCTGGAATATGTTCTAAAACGTGATTGCAAAAAATAACATCATAAGTGTCAGTTTCAAAAGGAAGATCACATATATCTGCTTTAACATCTGCAAGGGGAGAATACAGGTCTGTTGTTGTATAATCTAAATGGTTTAGATTTCTGAAACGTTTATAGAATGCTTGTTCAGGAGCAAAGTGTAACACTTTTGCAGGAGCAAAAAAAAAGTCGGTTTCCTTTGTTAGAAATAACCATAGCAAACGATGGCGTTCTAAAGATAGGGTAGAAGGGGAAAGTATATTTTCACGTGGACTCCCATAGCCATACGGCAAAAATTTACGAAAAGTTTTACCGTCTATAGGATCTTCGTAACGATTACCTTTTAGACTCAATGCCAGAAAAGGACGCGCCACATAACTTAAACGGATTAATAGAGGTCTGGGAACGAGGTTGAGGATTTGTTTAAAAAGGCTTGCAATCATACTTTTAGATCACCCCAATTTTCACCGGTTTTTATACGGTGTAATTGCATTTCTGAAACACCAAATTGTTTAGCCAATACCTTTAGACGAGTACGTCTATTAGGGTCAAGTAGTTTTTTCTTGAGAACTTTTGCTTCAGCATAAGAAAGCTTGGTATAATGACGCTCCCCAGAAGTACGCCTCTTAATATCTAACGGACTCGTTTTTTGATGGGCATAACGCTCTTTGTGCGTGGCCCATTTCAGATTAGCTATTCTATTGTCTGTTTTATCATGATTGAGGTGTAAAACAGCTTTTTCATTTTCACCCGGCTCTAAAAATGCTTTTGCTAAAAGTTTATGCAGATAAAAATTACGGCGTTTTCCATTGGCTAGTTTTACGTTTACAGTTAGGTAGCCATTGATGTGGCCGCCCTTGATCAAATTTCCCTTGGGATTTTTGCTGTAGCTGCGCACTCTTCCGTAGTTTGAAAGGCCTATTTTATAATCTTCCTCCCAGTTTTCTTCACTGTAGTCTATCCAAGTTTCTAGCTGCATGGCACTTGGTGGTATTTTTGGTTAGTTGGTAATAGGTTGTGCTCTAAAAGCATCTTCTTCATCGCTGCTGATGCCAAGAGCATCATAAATATACTTAAAAGTTGAAAGAAGTTCAGGTTTTCCGTCAACTAAAGCAACGTCATGTTCAAAATGAGCACTAGGTTCATTATCACGAGTTGTGATTGTCCACCCATCACGATGTTGTTTGATGCGGTGTGTACCACGATTAACCATAGGCTCTATAGCAACTACCATCCCTTCAATAAATTTCTTACCGCGACCGCGTCTTCCGTAATTAGGCATTTCAGGATCTTCGTGCATTGTAGCACCTACTCCGTGACCTACCAACTCGCGTACGATTCCATAGCCGTGGTCTTCGCAATATTTTTGTATAGCATAACCCACGTCACCTACACGATTACCAAATTTAAATTCAGCAATACCTTTATAGAGCGATTCTTTAGTAACCTGAAGTAATTTTTTAGTTTCCGGTTCTACTTCTCCTACCTCAAAAGTATAAGCGTGATCCCCATAAAAACCGTTTTTCAAAGCTCCACAATCTATAGAAATAATATCGCCATTTTCTAAAGGTTTATCATTAGGAATCCCGTGAACAACTTGCTCATTAGGACTCATGCAAAGTGTGTTTGGGAAATCGTATAAGCCTAAAAACCCCGGTATTGCACCGTGATCACGTATACAGGTTTCTGCGATTTTATCTAGTTCTAGTGTGGTTACACCCGGCTTAACTTCTGCTGCCAGTGCACCAAGGGTTTTAGAAACGATAAGGGCACTTTCGCGCATCAGTTCTATCTCTTCCCTTGTTTTAACTATAATCATGTCTCTTTTTTAGGAGGCACAAAGGTACAAAGTTTAGCTTATTTGATGACTTTTAAATAGAAACTAAAACAGCATCAATAGCGCTTTTAAAGATTATCAGGATTGTTTGCTATAGTTTTAAAGAGTTTAGCCTTGGCTTTGTAGAATTTATTAGTGATTTCAATCTGTTTCAATTGTGAATCTATGAGTTTCAATTCTCGAGAATTTATGAGGAAGATAGAACTTTCACCTACCTGATATTTACGCTCTTCAGCAGTTAACATGGCATCATAATTAACAACCAATTCTGAAGCTAAATCATTTTGTTCTTCAAGCGTATTAAGCTCTGTGTTTACAGCTAAAATCTTATTTTTGAGTTGTAGGCGGGTATTGGTTAACTCATATTCTGTGTCTCTCAATTTCAATTGAGCTAGTTTCAAGTCCCCGCGTTCTTTCCGAAGAAATAAGGGCATTTTAAACTGTAAACCCGCTTTATAATTTTGCGTATAAAAGGTGTTGAGATCATCGGGTTCTGAAGTTATAAAATTATAATTCACATCAATTACAGGTAAAAGCTTATTACCTTTAAACTGTCTGTCAAGCTCGAGACCTTGCAGTTTATAAGCAAGCGAACGCATTTTAGGATGCTCTTCTACTTCAAAATTTGCCAGATCAAAACCTGTGATATTTAAGGTTTCATCAATTATAAATTCTAAATCTCTCTGCGGAAAAATTCCCGGTTGCAATTCAACAGGAATATTATTTCCCATCCATAAAAAGTTAGACAGTTCAAGCTTTTTTTGAATGAATTCAAGCTGAACCTCTTTTAAGCTCAATTCTCTGCTTTGCACACTAATTTTAGCTTCAGTAGTATCAATTAGAGGAATGTCTCCGGCAAGTGCGCTGGTTTTAATTCCTTTAAATCGAATTATAGTATTCTCAAGAAAACGCTCATAAAGTCTCACTTTTTTATAAGCCTGCAGCCACTCAAAATATGCTACTGAGGCATCATAGAGAATGGTGTTTACTGCAATATCTAGATCTGCTTTGGTTTGTTCTCGGTACAGCTTAGCTTGTTTAAGTGTAGCCATACGTTCATTAATCCATAAACCTTGCCCTAAAGAAGCAGAGATTCCGGCAGTATAAAGTCCATTTTCTGGGACTGTTTTTTGTGGGTTTAAATAGTAGCCATCATTTTGCTCAAACTGCGCTTTAAGATCAATACCATACCAAGTAGGGATTTTGAAAGTAGCATTAAGCAAATTGTAATATTCAGTTTCTTTAAAAACTTTTTGATCAAAATCAACTTCAACTTTAGGATCAAAACCACCACGAGCCTTTAATAATTTTGCCTCACCTGTTTCACCTATAAGTTGTGCCTGTTTTGCAACCGGATGGTTCTGCTTTACCAGGCTTATGTATTCTTTAAAGCTTAATATTTGCAGTTCATCTTCCTGAGCAAAAAGGCTAAAGCATCCTGTCAAAAATAAAAGTAAAACTACCGTGTTTTTCATTTCTTTTCAGTTTCAGGTGATCTTGAAGGCGTATAATAATTAGGAGGGAACCCGTTGAGTTTTCGCCATAATTCATACCAGATAGGCACATCTTCAAGCAGCGCCAGTGTGTTTGCTCCGGCTCCTATGCGCAATGCTTCGGGCCAGGGTTGCTCTTCATCATCAGGAGCAAGTAGTACGCGGTATTTTCCGTTAGGACTTATAAAACGCTCAATAGCTACTACTTTACCTCCAAAGGTTCCGAAGGAATTGTAAGGCCATCCGCTAAACACAATAGAAGGCCATCCATCAAATTGAATACGTACTTTTTCACCAGGATGAATCAACGGTAAATCTATAGGCTTCACATAAGTTTCGACTGCAATGTCAAAGTTAGAAGGCATGATGCTTACCAGTTGCTGCCCTTCTTTAAAGGTCTCTCCCAAACCGCCTATAATTGCTTTGTTTATATAGCCATCTTGTGGTGCACGCACATAATACAGGGCGTTGCGTATCTCATAATTTGTGCGACTATTCTCTAGTTTGCTTACCGCAGCTTCTGTGTCATATTGCGTAGAAAGCGCCGTTGCCTGATCGCTTTGTGCTTTTGAAATTTTATCTGCATAAGTAGCTTCGAGACGGTTGAGTTCTATTTTTGCATTTAAAAGTTCATTTCTACTGGCAAGTAGTTTATTCTCTTGAGAAACTATTTTAGCCTGACTTTCTTGAAGTTTCAGTCGTTTTTCTTCAACGTCTGTGACTGCTTTTAAACCTTCTTGCTGTAAGCCTAGTGTTCGCTCATACTGGCGTTCTGCAATGCGTAAGTTTGTTTTTGTAGCTTCATAATCTATGCTGTCACTTTTAATTTTTAAAACAGCCTGAATACGTTTGTTTTCGGCTTGTTGCAATTTTAAAGTTCGTTCATTTCTTAAAGCTCCTATTTGGTTACCCAAGGCATTTACTTTGTTTTTGTACGAGGCTACAGAGCTTATTTTTGCACGTACCTGCTGATCTGTACGCTCTATCAGATTGGGATCAAAATATTCGTTTTTGATTTCGGTAATAAATAAAATTGTATCTCCTTTTTTTACAAAATCACCTTCGCGTACATACCATTTTTCAACACGTCCCGGTATAGGAGATTGAATGGTTTGTGGTCTTTGTGCAGGAGTCAAGGTAGTCACGTAACCAATTCCAGAAATGGTCTGTGTCCACGGTAAAAAGAGAATGACAATCAGGATTACTGTAAAAACTTTTAAAAAGCGATTGAAATAGGTATAGTGCTTTTTGTTTAGAACTTTCTTTGAAGCCTTATAGCCCGAAATATCAACCTTTTCGTTCAGTTTATCGTGTGATATATTAAGCATAGCTTTTTAGTTTAAGTTTGAAATTTTACCACCGTCTAGCCATAGCGTACGCTCGCAACAGTTTTGCCACGCCCGGTCTTTACTGGCTACAATTACTGCCCAATTATTAGACTTGTCAAAAATGAAATTGACAATGCGCTCTTTTTCTTCGGTAGAAAATTTAGTTAGGGGTTCTTTTAAGATCAAGACTTTAGGTTTGCGAACAATACTGCGTGCCATCACAATTTTATCTGCTATGGTACGTGATAGACGTTGTCCTTCAGGCTTAATCATGGTGTGAAGCCCTTTTGGCTGCTCTTTAATAAAATCTGAAAGCCCCATATTTTTAATTGCCCAGTCCACGTCTTTTTCAGGTACCGTGGGATCGCCAAAAGTGATATTGTCTAAAATAGTCCCCTCAAATGGAGATTCTTCAGGAAAAGACTGTCCTAAGAGAGAACGGTAATGGTTAGGATTAATACCTTTTAACGATTTGTTATTGATGTAGAAATCACCAGAAGTTGGCTCAAGTATTCCTGCAATAATCTTTAATAAGGTGCTTTTTCCGCTTCCATTAGGACCGTTTATTAGAAGATGCTCTCCCGGATTTATAGTAAGCGAAATGTCTTTTAAAATAGTTTTGTTGTCTGATGTGTCAGTATAGCTGATTTCTTTCAGTTCAAGTGTTAGGTTATCAGCATCAGTAAAGGGCTTGTCAAGATCCTGAGGTTCTATTTGTTTATCTACAACCTGACCAACTTTTTCTAAAGCAGTAAGCAGATCGTAAAAGTTCTCAAGTCCTAAAATCAGTTTTTCAACGGAATTTATAATAAGCAGGATAATGATTTCTGCAGCAACAAATTGACCAATATTCATCTGCTGATTAAGAACCAAAATACCACCTATTAGCAAGAGGCCAGCAGTTACAAGTACTTTGAAGCCTATCATCTGTATAAACTGAATACGTAAAATTCTAAAGTGACTTTCACGAGAATCAATATAATCACTCACTAAAGAATCGTTTTTATCAATAGCAAGACTAGAGCGGCCAGAGAGTTTAAAGCTTACTAACGTACGTGCGATTTCCTGAATCCAATGTGCAATTTTGTATTTGTATTTAGATTCTTTAAGACTGGTTTGCAAACCTGTGTTTCCCGTGAATTTAAATACGAGATAAATGAGTAAGACAAGCAGCAACCCATAAAAAATAAAAAAGGGATGATAAAAAGATAGCAGAATTAATCCGAAAATAATTTGAACTAAAGCTGCCGGAAAATCAAGCACCAGCTTATAAAGTCCTTTTTGAATAGTAAGAATATCAAAAAAACGGTTAGCCAATTCGGGCGGATAATAATCGTTGAGTTCACTCATTTTGATCTTTGGAAAGCGATAGGTGAACTCAAAAGACGCACGCGTAAATATTTTTTGCTGAATGTTTTCAACAATGCGTATTTGCATCAACTGAAGTGCACCAACAAAGGCGACACCCAGAGTTACCAGTATAACAAGAATAATCCAAGAAGTGGTAATTTGCGCTCCTTGAATCAAGTTTACGATAGCCTGAATACCTAAGGGAAGTGATAAACTCACAATACCTGCAAATATGGCGTAGTAAAGAATCTGAAGAAAATCTTGCTTTTCTAATTGCAACAGGCGCACAAAACGTTGCCAAGGCGTTAATGATTTTTTATCCATAAAAATTTAGGAGTTTAATAAATTTGATGTCAAGTGTATGAAATACTGTGATGGAGAGGTCTCAGCTCCACAATCTGTTAAAGATGTAAAATGATCCTTTAGAAAATGTTGATGTAGAGAACCTGCTAGGATGGTGCTCGCAAGGCTAGCCGGATAAGGATAACCTTCGTTTACATCTGCGATCATTTCCTTTAAGCGATTAGAGAGTCTTTTGTAAATCACAAAATATCCTTCTTTGTTTTCGTCATCAACTTCTTTTGTAAGATACGATTTAGAATATTCATTAATCACGATCTTATTTAATGCGACCTCGTTGATATGATTAAATGATTGATCTTCTTCAACCTCACGCGTAAGAATCTCTATAGCTTGATTGAGTTTATGTTTAGGGTCATTAATATTAATTGTAGCAAATGCAAGCTGGTACTCTTTCCAACCCCAATACCAACTAGTGAGGTATATTAAAAATTTATGTTTATTCTCAAAATATCGGTAAATCGAACTCTCATTTGACTCAATGCGCTCACCTAATTTTTTGAAGGTAAAATTGTCAAAACCTAATTCATTGATTAAAAGAATGCCGTGCTCTACAATACGTTTACCTAAATCTGAAGATTCAGGATCTTTTAGGTAGATACTTTCATTTATCGAAATCTTTAAATTCCGAAGTAAATCATTCATAAGAAAATATTTATTCGCAAAACTAATAGTAAGACTATCAATTTTGAAAACTTTACAATTTATTTAAGCTATATCGTTATAGTTTGACAAGTATAGTTTTATTATGAAACGATTAGATCATGAATAATGAGTTTCTTATCAATATGTTCTGGTCATATCTTCATCAATCACAATAATAAAATCGGCTTGATTTAAGTATTCCTTTTCTAGATTTTCGAGGTTCTTTTGAGAAACGCTTGTGATTGTAGCGTAGTTGAGGTTGGGTTCACTTTGTTGCAAATACCATAAAATACCCTCATGAAAATCACTATGAAATGAACCGTTGTAGTGTATAAATAGGCGGTCTGCTTCTCTATTTTTAAGAATAAAATGAGCCATTGTAGCATCTTTTATAGCTTGAGCCATTACTAATTTTGGAGTACCGTGTTCGCCCATCATGTTTAATATTTCGCTATAGCGTGGTAATTGAGGATCAAAAAGTATAGGCAAAGGAGCTATCCATTGTTTTTCTTGAGCAGGAAGACTGTCTAAGACTTCAAAGCCTTGTTTGTAAACCATACTCGCATAGCGTCGCGGAATATTTGTGGCGATAAATTTTAAATTTTCCGCTTTAGCAAAATCAACAAGCGGTTGATAATCTGTTCTATGATTTGCCCAAAGTCGTGCGGTTGAATCTAATAGCTTGAGGTCTATGCTGTCTTTCAAATAAGCATTAAGTTGAGTTTGGTTATCTGCTTCGATCATTTCTGCGCCTAAAGTGACTTTTTGAGTTGCAGCCATATCTTTAGTGATTTCTAATTCTAACCAATGAGCGATAGGGTTATCATGCATTTCTCCAAAAAGAATGACATCTTTTTTATGCTGAAGGGAATCGAGCATCGTTTTATATGTGATCGAATTACCTGAAGCATCAAACAATTTGTAAGCCGGTTTATCCTGAGCAAAAAGAGTAGCAGGAAGGATTATAGATAATGCAACAAGCAGAAAATATTTTGGCATGGTTCAGATTTTAAATCTAAAAGTACAATAATATGCGAAGTAAAAGTTGAGGTAAAATGTATTGAGGTAAGCCGATAGGTCACTAGAAAAAACAACTTTTTAACTTAAAAAAAAGCTTATCGCATTTTAATCTTGATCATCACGTAAATCTTAATTTCTTTATTAATCTAAATCGCGGCAGGGTTGACTATCTTTGCAGCTCTAAATAGAAATAATGGCACAGAATTTTAAAGAGCTTGGTTTAAATAACGGATTGATCAAAGGATTAAATGAGTTGGGTATTGTAGCTCCAACAGCAATACAGGCTGAGGTGATCCCGCTACTTCTTGAAGGCAAAACACATTTGGTGGGGCAGGCACAAACCGGTACAGGTAAAACTGCTGCATACGGTTTGCCTATTTTAGAGCAGGTGAACCCTAAACAAAAAAGTATTCAAGCTTTAATACTGTGTCCTACCCGTGAGTTAAGTCAGCAGGTAGCAAAACAGTTATTTCGATTTACAAAATACACAGATAAGATTTTTACTGAAGCTGTCTATGGTGGAGAAAAAATAGACATCCAAATCAAAAATCTCACTCGTCCTACACACATTATTGTTGCAACTCCCGGAAGACTTATAGATTTACTTAATCGTAAGGCTATAGACTTATCTCAGGTAGAAACGGTTGTTTTAGATGAAGCTGATGAGATGCTGAGTATGGGCTTTAAACAACAACTTGATGAAATTTTAGGTTTTGTACGTGATGTAGGGAATAAATGGTTATTTTCGGCAACAATGCCTCATGGAATTAAGCAAATTGTGAACGAGCATATGAATGCTGATGCACATCGTATTCAAATAAGTAGAGATGTTGTTAATAAGAATATCGATCACAAGTTTTTACAATGTGATGAAACTGATAAATTACCTATTCTTCTGGATTTCTTGAAAAGCAAAGGCGGGGAACGCGGTATTATCTTTTGTAAAACAAAAGCTGCCACTGCAAAATTAGCTAAACAATTAGCTGCAAAAAATATTGCTGCGGAAGCCTTACAAGGAGATATGCTTCAGAAAGAGCGTGATAAAGTAATGCGTGCTTTTAAGAATGAAAGTCTTCGTTTATTAGTGGCTACAGACATAGCTGCGCGAGGTCTTGATGTGCAAGATCTTACTTTTGTGATTCATTATCAGATGCCAGATCAAGAGGAATATTATACGCATCGTAGCGGTCGTACTGCACGAGCAGGAAAAGAAGGACTTTCGCTGGCCCTTGTAACGTCAAAAGAACTGCGTATTCTTAGAAATTATGAGAAAGCTTTGGGAATAGGTTTTGGTGAAATTAAAAGCCGTTAATTCAATTAATAACTTTCAATAACACTTTTTAAGTCAGCGCGGGTTAGCACTCCGCTCTGGCGCCATACTTGTTTTCCATCTTTAAACAACATTAAAGTAGGAACACCACGCACTTGGAATTTTTGAGCAAGCGTTTGGTTCTTATCAACATCTATTTTGATAATTTTGACTTTTTCGCCCATATCCTTTTTTACATCCTCAAGAATAGGAGCAAGTGTTTGACATGGGCCACACCATGTAGCAAAGAAATCTATTAAAACCGGGATTTCTGAATCTGTAAGATTGCCAAAGCTTGTTTTCATACCTGCAAAATTAGAAGTATTATACCGATTAAGAAAATGCTTTAACTACATCTTAATACTATGCTAAGATGTCTCCCTGCGTGCGTTAAAGGGCGTTAATGATTTACGTGAAGCATAACCTACTTTGTAATTTGCAAATGAACACATTAACTGACCGTTTAAAAATATAAATATGGAAAAGAGTAAAGAAAATGTACTGGTAGCAGGAGCAAACGGTACAACAGGAAAACAAGTTGTGAGTTATTTAAAAGAGTCTCAATATTTCAATCCAATAGCAATGGTGCGTAAAGAAGAGCAACAAGAGCAATTTAAAATTCAAGATATTGATACCGTTCTGGGAGCTCTGGAAAAAGAATTGTCTCACGTGGTTAAAGGAGTAGATAAAGTAATATTTGCTGCAGGTTCTGGTGGACATACCGGTCCTGAAAAAACTACTGCCGTAGATCAAGAAGGAGCAAAAAGTTTAATAAATGCTGCCAAAAATGCCGGAGTAAAGAAATTTGTGATGCTTAGTTCAATCAATGCAGATAATCCTGAAAGCAGCACTACGCTAAGACATTATTTAGAAGCAAAAAGAAATGCAGATAATTACCTGAAAAAAAGCGGATTGGTTTACACAATCGTACGTCCTGGAACTTTAAAAAATGAAACCGGAACTCGTAAGATTGAAGCAGCAATAGATGTTGAACCCGGAGAAATTACAAGAGATGATGTGGCTTACACTTTAGTACACGTTCTTAATGATGATGTGGCGCAAAATGCCGTTTTTGAAATGATAGAAGGTGATGAGCGTATAGAAGATGCGATTAAACAGATGTTCTAAAATGGCATCCCGTGTAAGATATCAAAAATACTCTAGTAAATGTTGCAATCATGTTTTGTTGAAATTAGGCTTGATCCATATTTTAGACTTAATTAATCGCATTACTATTTGTTCATTGCAATATTGCGATTAATAAGTGTTTAGAAACTGTTAAATCAATGTAAAAAGAATCCAAATATCTCAATAGTAAAAAGCGGCATCATTAATTGATGTCGCTTTTTTATTACCCTTTTGCGAACTAGCTCCTTTGAAATAAAAGCATAATGAAACCACACTGAAACCACAGTGAACCCACACTCCTACCACACTTTACCACAAAATCTGTGGGTGAGTGTGGTTTGATCACGGATTGACTCTTGAGTTACCTATAAGCATTCCTATCTTGTCAATAGTATGTGTATAGTTATTGGGATTATGCGAATAGCTTAGATAAGGTGCAATTACCCATTGAAGCCCTACAAGCTAGATCCCAGATGTGTGAAAAACTTTCCAAATCTGATCTCATTTATGTTGTAATGGTTTTAGAGGTGTATGAGAGGAGTGATGTGAATTTTGATCCTTACTTTGAATTACCGCTCTGTATTCAACTATTTTTTAAACAGAAGTACAAACGCTTCAGCAGAATCCTTTAATGCCAAAGTAAAGGCTTTTAGAGGATCACAATTCAGAGGAGTGAGGAATACCGAATACTTCTTATATCGATTGATTAAATTATATTCTTAAAATCGTAAAAACCCAGATTTTGGACTTGATCCAAAATAGACAAGATAAATTCAGATATTGTTACTCTAAAAAATGAAAAACCCTGTAAAGCAAGAGCCTTACAGGGTTTGTTCAATTCTAGTGGTACCCGGAATGGGACTTGAACCCACACGTACAAAGTACACACGGCCCTCAACCGTGCCTGTCTACCAATTTCAGCATCCGGGTTTGTTTAATTCAAAAATACATTAAAATTAAAACCAGCTGTTGCTGTTGTTTGAATTTGTGACTTGGCTGGGGCTCGAACCCAGGACCCTCTCCTTAAAAGGGAGATGCTCTGCCAACTGAGCTACCAAGTCGGTAATATTTAGTTCAATTCAAGACAATCTTAAAAAAAAAACCAGATGTTGAGATCTGGTTTATATTTTGTGACTTGGCTGGGGCTCGAACCCAGGACCCTCTCCTTAAAAGGGAGATGCTCTGCCAACTGAGCTACCAAGTCTTTCCTCAAATGCGGGTGCAAATATACATCCATTTTTTTGATCTATACAAGTCTTTTTGTGATAAATTTGAATAAAAATCACGAAGCGGATATAGGATTCTGAAAATCAGTAAATTTAACAATGAAAATATATTTAATAGGCTATATGGGGTCGGGTAAATCTACTCTAGGGAAGGTTTTAGCTCGTGAAAAAGAGATGGACTTTATCGATTTTGATGATTACCTAGAAGGAAAAGAAGGGAAACGTATAGCAGAAATATTTGAAGAAAAAGGTGAAATCTATTTTAGAAAGCAAGAAGCTCATTACCTTCAGGAGCTATTAGAAGGCTTTGATAATACGATTATAAGTCTTGGGGGAGGTACGCCTTGCTATGGTAACGCAATGGAGCGTATAAAAGCTGCTGAAGGAACTTCGGTATACATAAATGTACCTGTAGATGAGTTAACGAGACGTTTGTGGTCGCAACGGGATCATAGACCTGTCTTAAAACACCAAAACACACCTGAAAAGTTAGAAGAGTTTGTGCGCAAGCATTTATTTGAGCGTAGTTATTATTACAATCAGGCAGCTATAAAAATAATGGTCAAGGGGCAATCTGTGCCGCAATTGGTAAACGAACTCGGCGAAAAACTATTCTAGTACTGCTGAGTCTTTACCGGGCTTAAAGCGAACCTTAACACGTTCCTGTAAAGAAGTGCTTAGAGAGATTCCTTTAAAATCAGCTTTAACTGGATACTTTTTATGATTTCTGTTTACTAATACTGCAGTTTTGAACTTTTTTAGCGGTACATCAAGAAAATGTTTAACTCCATAAATGAGTGTGGTTCCCGAATTCAAAACATCATCAATCAATACAAGAGATTTATCCTGATATTCTTTTGATTCTAATGAAGTCTCAACAGTACCTTGTGGAGCCGTTTTATTCATAGTCACTTTACAAAGTGTACAGTTGAGGTCAGATACCTCTTCTAGAATCGCTTTAAGGCGCTCTGCGATTACATAGCCATTTAGAGCAATACCGGCAAGAATGATTTCCTGCTCGTCTACATTACTCTCGTAAATTTGATACGCAATGCGGCGTATTTTATTTTGAATATCCTCGTGATTGAGTATGGTCTGCACAGCAGTTTTCATCGGGTCGTTGTTATTGATTTTTCAAAGATAAAAAAGAGTTCTTTGCCATCTCGTGGTTTTATTGAATTATAACAGCGTTCTAAAGTTTTTATGCGGAAATATTCAGAAAAGAGTTGTTGATATTCCCTGAAACTTCCTCCAAACGGCGGTCCTTCTTCAGTTAACGGAAAATCAAATAGCAAACCCATCAGTTTTCCTTTAAGACTTAATAATTCGGAACATTTTTTAGCATAATCCGCTCTCAATTCGGGCTGAAGGGCACAAAAGAAAGTTTGTTCGATAATCAGATCGTAACTGCCGTTATGGTCAAAAAAGTTTCCTTCGATAAAATGAGAAGTAGGAATTTGAGGCAAAGACTCTTGAAGTCGGTTTAAAGCAGATGTAGAAAAATCGATAACCGTTACATCTTTAAACCCATCATTAATCAAATATTGAGCTTCGTAGCCAAATCCAGCTCCGGGAATTAAGATATTCAGGCTTTTATCAGTAAGCTGATCTACATAAGTTTTTAGAGGCGTGGAGATATGACCAATGTTCCAACCGGTTTTTTTGTTTTGGTATCTGTTCTCCCAATATTCCTTATTTAAATCAGTCTTCAAAAAAGTCGTCGTTTTCGTGAAAGTCATCCAAGTCTCTGCGGTCTTTTTTAGTAGGCCTTCCGGTTCCTTTTTTACGGTAATAGTCTTTAGAATATTTAAGCAGATCTAGTTTTTCAAGATTTTCTGCAGGTGTTCTATCTATATAATACAATCCCACTAGTTTTGCGCCAACCCGGCTAAGAGGTTGGGTTAAAACCTCAATAACATAGTTGACTTGGTTTTTTCTTATCTGTATGGTATCTGAAGGAAAAACTTCTCTTGAGGGTTTTACTGCAACATCATTTATTTTTACCTGTCCTTTTTTACAGGCATTTGTAGCGATAGAACGGGTCTTAAAGTACCGTACACACCACAAATATTTATCAACACGCATAATCTATTGCTTTAAAGCTCGTTTTTAACAATACAAAAATAGCGTAAAATTGTATCTTGCGCGACCTAAAAGCAATATGATGATTATGGTAAGAAATGTATTAGTGGCTGCTCTGGGCCTTTTAATTATTGTCTCTTGTAAGAAAGATGATGATGGGACAACAGAAGTTGAAATACGTGATCGGGGAGAGGTTCAGGCAGAAAGTTCAGTTAACCTAATGACTTATCTTGAAACTCATTTTTATAATTATGAAGAGTTTGCTGATAAACCTTCAGATTTTGATTATAAAATAGTTTTTGATACAATCAGTGGTGATAACGCAGATAAAATACCTCTAATAGAGCAAGTGATTGCGAGAGATTATACATATCAAGATACAGATTATAAACTGTATATTTTAGAAGCTCAAGAAGGCGCCGGGATACAACCTACTTTTGCAGATTCAACATTAGTAAACTATCAAGGAAGTGTTTTAGGCGGGAATAAGTTTGATGGTTCTGTTACTCCTGTTTGGTTTGATTTAAGCCAAGTAGTTTTTGGTTTTGCAAACGGAGTTAGTGAATTGAAATCAGGGACTGAATTTTCTCAAAATGCAGACGGGACTTATAATTTCGGAACAGATTATGGTATTGGAGCAGTGTTTATTCCTAGTGGCTTAGCATATTTCAGTAGTTCAGGTAATGGTTTTAGTTCGTATTCAGATTTAGTTTTTACCTTTGATTTATACCGTGCTATTGAAGATACAGATGATGATAATGACGGAATACCTAACTGGCAAGAGGATATTAGTGGTAATAACTATGTGAATGAACTTGCTGACGATACAGATGACGATGGTGTTCCAGATTATTTAGATGCCGATGACGACGGTGATGGTACTCCAACAAGAGATGAAATAGGCTTTGATGAAGATGGTAAATGGTTTCCTATTTACTCAAACGGTAATACAATACCGGATTACTTGAATCCAGATGTGAACTAAAGTCATTTGATTTCATAAAAAAAGGCTTGCTTTTAATTAAAAGCAAGCCTTTTTTTATGTTTTTTAAATACTATGCTATAGATTCAAAGAAAAACTCAGAATCAATTGATCTGGTCTTGTGTCTATTCGGCTTCCGTCTGTAATGATTCCGTTAGAATCTAAAAATTCAGCTTCATTATCTCCAAAACCACGCTCATAGCGCAAATCAATTCCTAGTTTACCTAAAGCTAAACCGGCACCAATATTAAGACCTACCGTAAAATCATTTTTAACATCACCTAGTGTGATGCCATCATATTTGGTATCTAAAATATATTGAAATGCAGGACCGGCAAAAATAGAAAGAGGGCCTATAACTTCATAACCTACAAGTACAGGAAGGTCTAATTTCTGCATGCTGAAGTCATTATCTTCATAAGTAGAATTGAGTTTAGTGTAAACTAATTCTGGTCTTAAATAAAGCTTTTCGCCAGTGCGGCCAAAAACTCCAACGTGGTAACCTATATCGCTGCTAGGATCTTGGTAAGCTCTTGAAGCGGAGTCTGAAATATCTCCAGTTCCTCCATAATTAAGACCGGCTTTTATACCAAAGCCTGGGTCTGATTGTGCGTGTGCATATGACACGACTAAAAATAAAATTCCTAAAAACGCTTTTTTCATATCAGTTAAGTTTAGCCCAGAAACTGGGCGTTTAAAATTAAATTTGATCGGTAAAGATCAGAATAATTCTAGCTGATTGAAGTAAACATTTTTAGGAATATTCAATAAAAGTGCTTACTTCTTAGCTAGCACCTTATTAACGGCTTCAACTATTGATTTAGTATTTAGACCGTATTTTTCCATAAGTTGAGCAGGAGTACCACTCTCACCAAAAGTATCGTTTGTGGCAACAAACTCTTGATAAACCGGATCTTTCTTAGCTAAAAGACCAGAAACACTCTCGCCAAGACCACCTAAATAGTTGTGTTCTTCACAAGTAACTACACAACGGGTTTTCTTAACAGAATTTAAAATAGCCTCATCATCAAGTGGCTTAATTGTGTGAATGTTTATTACTTCAGCACTAATTCCTTTTGCTTCTAATTCTTCAGCAGCTTCTAGGGCGTGCCATACTAAGTGACCGGTAGCAAGAATAGTAACATCAGCACCTTCAACAAGATGCAATGCTTTTCCTATTTCAAACTTTCCGTCAGCTTCCGTAAAATTAGGAACGCTAGGTCTACCAAAACGTAGGTAAACAGGACCTTCAAAGTCTGCGATAGCTTTTGTAGCTGCTTTTGTCTGATTGAAGTCACAAGGATTGATCACAGTCATTCCCGGTAACATTTTCATCAAACCTAGATCTTCTAAAATCTGGTGAGTTGCACCATCTTCTCCAAGCGTTAGACCTGCATGAGATGCGCAGATTTTCACATTTTTATTTGAATAAGCAACACTTTGACGTATTTGATCGTAAACGCGACCTGTAGCAAAGTTAGCAAAAGAAGTAGCATAAGGTATTTTACCGCCTATAGTCATACCGGCAGCCATACCTATCATATTAGCTTCTGCAATACCGGTTTGAAAAAAGCGCTCCGGGTGATTTTTAGCAAAATCGTTCAATTTTAAAGATCCGGTAAGGTCGGCACATAAAGCAACTACATTTTCATGAGTTTCTCCCAGTTCGTCCATACCTGCTCCAAAACCAGAACGTGTATCTATGTTTCCTGAATTTGTGAATTTTTTCATATTTCTGACCCCATTTTAATCTAAAGACTAAAACAAATCGGGGTGATTTTTAAATTAATAGATTGTTTTAAAGATACGCCCTAATTAATAGTCGCCTAAAGTCTCTGGGTTTTGAGCAAGAGCTTTTTCCAGTTGCTCATCATTAGGAGCTTTACCGTGCCAAGCATGGCCTTGCATCATAAAGTCGACGCCATATCCCATAATAGTATGTAATAAAATACAAACCGGTTTCCCTTTTCCGGTACGGGATTTAGCTTCGTTAAGACCAGTGATGATCGCTTCGATATCGTTTCCTTTTTCAATATCTAAAACATCCCAGCCAAAAGCTTCAAACTTAGCGCGTACGCTACCCATATTGAGTACATCGTCTGTACTACCATCAATCTGCTGACCGTTAAGATCTATTGTAGAGATGAGGTTGTCAATTTTATTACCGGCAGCATATAGAATAGCTTCCCAGTTTTGACCTTCTTGTAATTCACCGTCACCGTGAAGAGAATATACAAGGTTGTCATCGCCGTTTAATTTTTTAGCTTGAGCAGCACCAAGTGCAACACTCATTCCCTGACCTAAAGATCCCGAAGCAATACGAATACCCGGCAGGCCTTCGTGAGTTGTTGGGTGACCTTGCAGACGAGAATCTATTTTTCTAAATGTGTTTAATTCTTCAACAGGAAAATAGCCAGAACGAGCCAAAACGCTGTAAAAAACCGGAGAAATGTGACCGTTAGATAAGAAGAATAAATCTTCATCTTTTCCGTCCATATCAAAACCTTCTTTACGTTTCATTACTTCTTGGTATAAGGCTACAAAAAATTCAGCACAGCCTAAAGAGCCTCCAGGATGACCAGAACTTACTCCGTGTACTTGCCTTACGATGTCTCTTCTTACCTGAGAGACAAAATCTTCTAATTGTTTTGTGTTTGGCATTTTGATTAAGTTAAAATTTGAAATTCAAAAATACCCATTTTAAGCAGGTATTACAATCAATAACCCATATATTACTAAGCTTTTAAGGAAATTTAAGAAGTTTTGAGTTTTAAGTGTAAAATAAGCACTTATTATCGCGTTTTTGTGTCAGACACTATCTCTTAAATAGTTTTATCTTTGCCGTTCTAAATTATACTATGCAATTTAATCTTGTTACAAAAGACGCTGCCAGCAAGGCACGTGCAGGAGCAATCACTACAGATCACGGAACCATTGAAACCCCAATTTTTATGCCGGTGGGTACAGTTGCCACGGTAAAAGGGGTGCATCAGCGGGAGTTGGAACAAGACATAAGTCCAGATATTATCTTAGGTAACACCTATCATTTGTATCTGAGGCCACAAACTGAGATTCTTGAAAAGGCAGGAGGCTTGCATAAGTTTATGAATTGGGATCGAAACATTCTTACTGATAGTGGAGGCTATCAGGTTTATTCGCTTTCTGCTAACCGAAAGATTAAAGAAGAAGGTGTAAAGTTTAAATCACATATAGATGGCTCATTTCATATGTTTACGCCAGAACGTGTGATGGAGATTCAGCGGAGCATAGGTGCAGATATCATTATGGCTTTTGATGAGTGTACACCGTATCCTTGTGATTACAATTATGCAAAAAGATCGATGCATATGACGCATCGCTGGTTAGATAGATGCATCAATCATCTGGAGAAAACACCGGTTAAATACGGTTACGATCAGGCATTTTTTCCAATAGTTCAGGGAAGTACTTATAAAGATCTTAGAAAACAATCTGCAGAATATATCGCAAACTCCGGAGCGGTAGGTAACGCAATTGGTGGACTTTCAGTTGGAGAGCCGGCTGAAGAAATGTATGCAATGACTGAAATTGTCACCGAAATTTTGCCTGAAGAAAAACCGCGTTATTTAATGGGTGTAGGAACCCCTATCAATATATTAGAAAATATTGCGTTAGGTGTAGATATGTTTGATTGTGTGATGCCTACCCGTAATGGTCGTAATGGAACCTTATTTACCCAACACGGAACCATAAATATTAAAAATAAGAAGTGGGAAGATGATTTTTCACCACTAGATCCAGACGGCACGACCTGGGTTGATGCCGCATATTCTAAAGCTTATGTGCGTCACTTATTTACTGTAAGTGAAGCTTTAGGTCGCCAGATAGGTACGTTGCATAATTTGGGCTTTTATATGTGGTTAGTGCGTGAAGCGCGTAAACATATTATTGCTGGTGATTTTTATACATGGAAAGAAAAAATGGTAAAACAAATGGATAAAAGACTTTAAATGAAAATTCTTGACTGGTATATACTCAAGCGTTATCTGGGGACTTTTATTACCATGCTTGTGCTGTTTATCCCTATTGGGATAACCGTAAATCTGGCAGAGAAGATAGATAAAATGCTGGCTAACGAAGTTCCTTTTTTGGAGGTTGCTATTTACTATCTCAATTTTACAATCTATTTTGCTAACCTGCTTTTTCCGTTATTTCTATTTTTATCGGTTATCTGGTTTACGTCAAAATTGGCAAACAATACAGAGGTTATTGCTTTTTTAAGTAGTGGGGTTTCTTTCTATCGTTTTTTAAGACCTTATATAATAGGAGCTTCCATAGTTTGTGTAGGAGCTTATATTTTAGGAACGTATTTAGCTCCTAATGCGAGTAGAGGTTTCAATGAGTTTACTTACGAATATCTCAAGAACGGAAAAGCAGCTCGAGAAACCCGAAATGTTTACCGGCAGATAAATGATAATGACTATATCTATGTAAGTAGGTTTACACCTTCTAGTAAAATGGGGCAAAATTTTACGTTGGAGCATTTTGAGAACAATACTTTGAAGTACAAGATTCAGGCTCGTAGCATTGTTTATAGACCAGAAGATACCCTTTATCGTCTAAACGGTTATAAAAAACGTATCATCGGTCAAGAAGGTGATATTCTCATTTCTCAACCTAAATTAGATACCTTGTTTTCTTTTGATTTAGAAGATTTAACTCCATTAGAGTACATAGCTGAAACGCTTACAACACCAAGATTACGAGAGTTTATAGCAAAGGAAAGAGCACGGGGTTCATCTGCTATTAACCGTTATGAAGTAGTGCTTTACAAGCGCTTCAGTCTGCCGGTAAGTGCTTATATTTTAACCATAATCGCAGTAGCGGTTTCTTCTATGAAACGTCGTGGCGGGATGGGGATAAACTTGGCCTTAGGTATTTCGCTCGCATTTATTTTTATCTTTTTTGATAAGGTTTTTGGTACAATTTCAGAACAATCAGACTTTTCTCCTATGGTAGCTGTGTGGCTTCCTAATGTATTATTTGGAATTTTAGCCATTTACTTGCTCAACCGTGCGAAGCGATAATCTTAAGAGTTACCTGCATTTACACTTCATAGTTTTTATATGGGGTTTCACGGCTGTTTTAGGAGCACTTATTAGTATTGGCGCGACCGAACTGGTCTGGTATCGTATGCTTATCGCTTCGGCAGTGTTGTTTTTGTATATAAAATATAAAGGCATTTCGCTAAAAGCTAACCGAAAAACACAATTAGGACTTACTGTTGCCGGAATCTTAATAGCGTTGCATTGGTTGACTTTTTTTGGAGCTGTAAAAATCTCAAATGTTTCCATTACGCTAGCGATGATGAGTACCGGAGCTTTTTTTACTAGTATTCTAGAGCCTATTTTTTATAAACGGAAAGTAATCTGGTATCAGATTGTTTTTGGCCTGCTGGTCATATGCGGATTGTATTTGATTTTTGAAGTGGAAACCCGTTATACTGAAGGTATAATCGTTGCGCTTATTTCAGCTTTACTTTCAGCTGTGTTTACATTAATCAATGGTAAATTTGCGCAGAAACACAACCCTATCGTAATTTCGTTTTACGAACTTTTTACAGGAACGTTGTTTATTACTCTTTTTCTAGCGGTAACGGCACGTTTTGATGCAGCGTTTTTTCAGCTAAAACAACTAGATTGGGTGTATTTGATTGTGTTGGCAACAGTCTGTACAGCCTATGCATTTTTTGCTTCGGTAAAAGTGATGAAACACCTCACACCATACACGATTATGCTTACCACAAATATGGAACCTGTTTACGGAATCATCCTCGCATTTCTCATTTTAGGCGATGCTGAGCAGATGAATACAGGTTTTTACTTGGGAGCAATCTTGATTTTGTGTACGGTAATTCTTAATGGGATTTTAAAACATATGCGTAAACGCAAAGCAATCAGAGTGTTGAATGGAATAAAGACTATAGAATAAAATGTTTTTTTGACCGGTTTAAAAACCGATAAGGGTTTGGGAGAAGCTTTTTAAAACCTTTATATTTGTCAGCTAACTAAAAATTTCCCCTTAATGGAATATTTAGAATTTGAACAACCTATTAAAGAGCTAGAAGAACAGCTCCAGAAATGCTCACTTATTGGAGAAGAGAGTGATGTAGATGTCACCAATACTTGTAAGCAGATCGAGAAGAAATTAAAAGAGACTAAGAAAGAGATTTATAAAAACCTAACGCCTTGGCAAAGGGTTCAGCTTTCGCGTCATCCTAATCGTCCTTATACTTTAGATTATATCAAAGCTTTATGCGGAGATACCTTTCTTGAGCTTCACGGGGATCGCAATGTTAAAGATGACAAAGCGATGATAGGTGGTTTAGGTAAAATAGGAGATCAGAGTTTTATGCTTATTGGTCAACAAAAAGGCTATAATACGAAGACCCGTCAGTACCGTAATTTTGGTATGGCAAATCCAGAAGGGTACCGTAAAGCACTTCGTTTGATGAAAAGTGCAGAGAAATTTGGTATTCCTGTGGTTTGTTTTATTGATACTCCGGGAGCTTATCCTGGGCTTGAAGCAGAAGAACGCGGTCAAGGAGAAGCTATTGCTCGTAATATTTTAGAGATGACACGTCTTAAAGTACCTATTACAGTTGTAATCATTGGTGAAGGAGCTAGTGGTGGAGCTTTAGGTATAGGTGTTGGCGATAAAGTACTGATGTTAGAAAATACATGGTATTCTGTTATTTCTCCAGAATCCTGTTCTTCTATTTTGTGGAGAAGCTGGGAATTTAAAGAGCAGGCTGCTGCTGCTTTAAAGCTTACTGCAAAGGATATGAAGAAGCAAAAGCTTATTGATGAGATTGTAAAAGAACCTTTAGGAGGTGCGCATAGCGATCGCGAAGCGACCTTCTCTACAATAAAAGAAGAGATTTTGAAAGCGTATAATGAGTTTAAAAACTTATCACCAAAAGATTTGGTTGAAAAACGCATGGATAAATATTCAAATATGGGTGTGTTTAAAGGGTAATACACTTAAACATCACTTGCGACTAAATTCCGGAGTTTTGCACTTCGGATTTTTTTATGGTTGTTAACAAGATTATTTAGTTATCAACAAGCTATTTGTTAACTTATGGTGGACAACGGCTACGTTAAAAAGTTGAACCCGCCTTAACAAATTTTTTACATTCGCCCTCATGGAAAACCTGAAGACTAAACCTAATTATATTAAACCCAATAAAGACGTTATCTCTCTGGAGCGCGGTAAATTACCGCCTCAAGCTATTGATTTAGAGCAAGTTGTTCTAGGGGCGATGATGATTGATAAGAAAGGCGTAGATGAAATTATAGATATTCTCAGCCCAGAAGTTTTCTATAAAGAAGCACATCAGCATATTTATGATGCTGTACGCGCTTTATTTGAAAACGGGGAGCCTATTGACTTATTAACGGTTTCTGAGCAATTGAAGCAAATGGGTAAACTCGAGCAGGCTGGTGGGGACTATTACCTCATACAATTGACTCAAAAAGTATCTTCTTCTGCGCATATTGAGTATCATGCACGCATTATTCTTCAGAAATACATTCAGCGTAGCTTGATTAAGATTTCTAACGAAATCATCGAAGAAGCGTATGATGAGACTACAGATGTTTTCGACTTACTAGATACCGCGGAAAGTAAACTTTATGAGGTAACCCAAGGAAACATCAAGAGAAGTTCTGAAACAGCGCAGAGTTTGGTAATTCAGGCGAAAAAAAAGATTGAAGAGATTTCTAATAAAGAAGGTCTATCTGGTATTCCTTCCGGGTTTGACCGTCTTGATAAGTTGACTTCAGGCTGGCAGGCTAGTGACTTGATTATTGTTGCGGCACGTCCGGGTATGGGTAAAACAGCTCTTACACTTTCTATGGCGCGTAATATTGCTGTGGGACAAGGTATTCCTGTTGCTTTTTTCTCTTTGGAGATGGCTTCGGTACAGTTAATTACCCGCCTGATATCTTCAGAAACCGGCCTTTCTTCAGAGAAATTACGTACTGGTAAACTGGAGAAACACGAGTGGGAGCAACTAAACGTAAAGGTTAAAGGCCTTGAAAAAGCACCTTTGTTTATTGATGATACTCCGTCGCTTTCCATCTTTGATTTGCGAGCGAAAGCACGCCGACTAGCTTCTCAGCACGGTATCAAAATGATTATTATTGACTATTTGCAGTTGATGACTGCCGGAGGTAGTCAAAAAGGAGGAAACCGGGAGCAGGAGATCTCGATGATTTCTCGTAACCTGAAAGCTTTGGCAAAAGAATTGATGGTGCCGGTAATTGCATTATCTCAGTTATCACGTGCTGTTGAAACGCGTGGAGGTAGTAAAAGACCGTTGCTTTCTGACCTTCGTGAATCTGGTGCGATTGAGCAGGATGCAGATATTGTATCGTTTATTTACCGACCTGAATATTATAAAATTGAAGAATGGGATGATGAAGAACGAAGCCCAACAGATGGTCAGGCAGAATTTATTATTGCAAAACACCGTAACGGTGGTTTAGAAAATATACGACTGAAGTTCTTAGGGCACTTAGGTAAGTTTGACAACTTGGATGATTTCAATACGCCGTATCAATTTGAATCTGCAATGAATCAGAATGCCGCAGCTAATGATGATACGTTTACACCAGATACCTTCCCGACTCCAGATCAGGTATTTGGGAGCTCTATGAATGACGGTGGCTTTGATCGTAGCGGAGATGATGAGGTTCCGTTTTAATTGAACAACAAAAATATTTTGAATGAAAAAGGAAGTTGATAAAGCTTCCTTTTTTTATGGAATCTAATTTTACGGTATACTAGGCATAATCTTTGAATCGTTGTAAATTGAACAGGATAAAAAAACATACCTTTTGAGATTGAAAAGCCACACTTATTTTTTCCGAATTATATTAACCGTTTTCCTGTGCTTTTTTAGCGCTTCAGTTTTTGCATCCTATGTTTTGATACCTATGGATGCCGACGGTCAAAAAGAGCATTTAAAGGCATACGGAATAACCTACTGGACACTTGCAAAGCATGAAAACGTAAAGTGGTTGCTTAACTATCGTGGGGGTTCATTCCTCTTACCAGATACTGAAGCTTTACGCAAAGAATGCCAGATACGTGGTGTTTCTTTTGAAGTTTTAAGCGACGCTAAAACCGAAAGTATTTTAAAAGAAATTGAGAGTCCGTCGCAAAATATGGAAGCGGTTGTACTCGAGAAAGCTCCAAAAATAGCAGTCTATACTCCAGATGGTTCGGTGCCGTGGGATGATGCGGTGACGATGGTACTAGAATATGCAGAGATTCCTTATGAAAAAATCTACGATCGCGAAGTTCTGGCTGATGAGTTGGTTTTATACGATTGGTTGCATTTACATCATGAAGATTTCACAGGTCAGTACGGTAAGTTTTACGGGCGTTATCGTGCCGCTCTCTGGTATATTCAGGAAAAGAAAGATGCAGAAGCACTGGCAACAGATTTGGGTTATGATAAAGTATCGCAAGAGAAACTTGCTGTGGCGACAAAAATTAGTGATTATGTGATAGGTGGTGGATTTATGTTTGCGATGTGTAGCGCGACTGATAGCTTTGATATTGCGTTATCTGCAGCAGGTGTAGATATTTGTGAGCCTATGTTTGACGGCGATGCTTCAGATGCTAATTATCAGTCAAAAATAGATTTCAGTAGTACGTTTGCTTTTAAGAATTTTGATCTTGAGAAAAACCCACAGCGTTATGAGTTTTCCAATATAGATACGACACCATTTAGAAGGGTTAATAATGATGCAGATTATTTCAGTTTAAAAAGTTTTTCCGCCAAGTGGGATCCAGTGCCTGCGATGCTGTGTCAAAATCACACAGCGTTGGTAAAAGGCTTTATGGGGCAAACTACAGCTTATAATTCTGAAGTTTTAAAACCTACAGTTTTGGTTTTAGGGAAAAACAAATCAAACGGAGAGGCGCGTTACATTCACGGCGTAAAAGGCAAAGGCTTTTTTACGTTTTACGGCGGACACGATCCTGAAGATTACCAGCATTTGGTAGGTGATCCTAAAACAGAATTGAAATTGCATCCTACCAGTCCCGGTTACCGTTTGATTTTGAATAATATTTTGTTTCCCGCAGCTAAAAAGAAAAAGCAAAAAACCTAATGATTCGCGTTTTATCATTGTTGGCCTGCGTATTCTTTTTATCAAGTGTTCAGAAAAAATCTTATCGCTTTCCGTGGGAGGCAAACAAACTGCTACAATGGTCAGATTTTATAGGAAGGCCAGACCGGTCGACCAGTTATTCAGCTATGGCTAATACGGGAATTAGTCATAGATATACAATCAACAGTAAAGGATTTTTGGTTAAAGAGAAATCAATTATTCAGGCAAATTTTTATCCAAAACTTTCATGGTATAAGCCTAATTTGATTGATACGCATACACTCTCTCATGAACAGACGCATTTTGATATTTCAGAAGTTCATGCTAGAATGTTGCGTAAAGCAATAGCCGGGTTTAAATTTTCGAGACATTCTCAAAAAGAAGTAGATGCGATTTATAAACCTATAGAACGATCGCGTAAAGCGATGCAAATCAAGTTTGATATAGAAACTGAGCATTCTCAAAATTTAGAAGCTGAAATGAAATGGGAGCGTAAAGTGCGAGATCTGCTATATTTATACCGGCGATGGGCGCACTAACGTCCTGATTTTTGTTTTGGTTCATTTGTTGCGTTAATCTTCTGTTAGAAATTCGTTTTAAAAAGCTGGTGTCATTTAACTTTAAGAAAAAAATGATACGAAAAGGAAGTGGAGTAAAGTGGAAATGGGGTAACGGTACCGCAACCGGGAAGGTGAAAGAGAGTTTTTCTAAAGAAATCACCCGTACGGTAGATGGTAGCGAAATTACCCGAAAAGGAGAAGAAGGGAATAAAGCACTTGTTATAGAGCAGGAAGATGGTTCTAAAGTGCTCAAACTAGAAAGTGAAGTAGAAAAAGCATAGCCAATGGCAGAATTTATAAAATTATATGATGAGAACCCTAATGAGCGTGATATAAAACGTATTGTTGAGGTTTTAAAAAATGATGGGGTAATCATTTATCCTACAGACACCGTTTATGGTCTGGGGTGTGACATCACCAGCAATCGTGCTTTAGAGCGTGTTGCGCAGCTACGCGGAATAAAATTAGCAAAAGCTAATTTTTCATTTGTATGCGAAGATTTAAGTAATTTGTCTGATTATACCCGACAGATTGATACACCAACGTTTAAATTATTAAAACGTGCATTACCGGGACCTTACACCTTTATATTGCAAGGCAACAATAATTTGCCTACAGTTTTCAAAAAGAAAAAAACTGTAGGTATTCGTGTACCTGATAATAACATTGCGCGAGCTATTGTAAAACAGCTGGGAAATCCTATTATTTCTACTTCGATTTATGATGAGGATGATGTAATAGAATATACCACAGATCCTGAACTTATTTTAGAAAAGTGGGACAAGCTGGTAGATGTTGTCATTGATGGAGGTTACGGTGGAAACATTCCTTCTACGGTTATTGACCTCACAAGTGGAGAAGCTGTGCTTATTCGGGAAGGAAAAGGTGATTTGACTATTTAAGCAGCTAATTTAAAAAAAAAAGATACATGAAAAAACCCGGTCTTGAGGACCGGGTTTTAATAGTTTACAACTAAATCTAATTAGTTTTTAGGCATTCCGTCTTCGATCATTTTATAGAATTGATCTAATTTAGGAAGAACTACGATACGCGTTCTACGATTACGAGCACGACCTTCTGAAGTATCGTTGCTAGCTAATGGCACGTAATAACTTCTACCTGCTGCTACCATACGCTCTGGTGGTACACCAAATTCTTCTTGTAAAATACGTACTACTGAAGTTGCACGTTTAACACTTAAATCCCAGTTGTCTTCAATAACTGAAGTGCTAATAGGTTTGCTGTCTGTATGACCTTCAACCATAAATTCGATTTCAGGCTTGTTTTTTACAACAGTAGCAACTTTACCTAAAACTTCTTTAGCACGGTTAGTTACATCCCAACGACCACTGTTAAATAATAACTTGTCTGAGATAGATACATAAACCACACCTTTTTCAACGTTGATTTCAATATCTTCATCATTAAGATTTCCTATAGCTCCTTTTAAGCTTGTAACTAACGCAAGAGTAACAGAATCCTTTTTATTGATAGCATCACGGAAACTTTTGATCTGAAGATCTTTTTCTTTCATCTGCTCCAAAGATTTCTCTAAGTTTTCTGCGCCCTTAGCAGAAAGCGTAGTTAAATTTCCTTGCGTATTTATAAGGCTGTTGTTGGTACTTCTAAGGTCTGTGATTTGCTCTTTCATCGTTTCACTTTGTGCTAAACAAGCATTCAGTTTTACGGTTGCTGAATTAAGCATATCCTGAGTTTCTTTTTGTTTAGCCTCTAGTGCCGCATATTTCTTCTGAGATACACAAGAGGAAAGAAGTATCAAGGCTGAAGCCGATACAATCATTAATTTTCTCATAATTATAGTTGTTATCTTTAATTTTTAATAACGTCAAATGTATTAAAATTAGTGTCTAAAAGCCCAACCTTAACAATACTTTAAAATTTGTTAAAATAAGTCGCTGTAATACTTTTTATTGCGGACAAAATACTGCGTTACAATTGAGTTTATCGCAGCGTATTTCTTGGTTCCCGCAGTTTGCTTTCTGGTTTCTAGTATTTTAGGAATCAGCTTGTAAAAGTTAAAATGCGCTCTAAGAATTGCAAGAAAGTGTTTTGGTTTTCCTTCTGCTAAAAACTTCAGTGCGGCAACACCATCTAAGCAAAGTCTTGTGAATAAAATCAAATAGACTTTAGCACCTGAAATATTTTTAAGTAAAAGCATCAGGTTATTCCTGAAATTTAAAAAGGTTTTCTGTGGATTCATCTGTTCTAATGTAGCTCCGCCCAAGTGATATACAGAACTGGTCCCGATTGATTTTACACTATAGCCTAAATTCTGAACACGCCAGCAAAGATCTATCTCCTCCTGATGAGCAAAAAAGAGTTCGTCTAAAGCACCTGCTTGCTGAAAAACTTCTTTACGTACTGCCAGACACGCGCCACTCGCCCAGAAAATAGTTTTTATATCATCATACTGGCCAGTATCTTCTTCACAGGTTTCAAAAATACGCCCCCTGCAAAACGGATAGCCCAGAGCATCTAAATAACCACCGGCAGCACCGGCATATTCAAAATGCGTTTTCTTTTTGAGGTCTTTGATTTTAGGTTGCGCAGCCCCCATTTTTTTATCACAATCAAAAGCAGCAATTATAGGTTGTAACCAACCGGAAGTAGTCTCAATATCACTATTCATTAAAATGAAAAGATCTTCATCAAGACCTTGTAGCGCGTCGTTATAACCCTTTGCATAGCCTCCGTTAGTGGTATTTTGAATAATCTGAATCTGTGGGAAGCTCTGTTTTACAAAGCTTACAGAATCATCAGTCGAAGCGTTATCGGCAATGTAAATAGTAGCCAACTTTTCACTATGGGCAATCACAGCGGGTAAAAAGCGTTCGAGAAGCTCTTTTCCATTCCAGTTGAGTATGACAATAGCAGTTTTCAAAATCTTGTATTAGGGCGTGTAAACAGGAAAATCCGGTAAAAAAATATACTTTTTAGCATCATAATCCATCTGACAATAATAATGGTTTAGTCCATTTGTCACCATAAGATAATCGGCTTTTAGAGCGAGGTTGTATCGGGCAATCTGATCAAAAGTTTCTTGATTGATTTTAATTTTTGGTGCTTTGCATTCTACGATAAGTTGTATGCTTGCGTCAGGTTTAAAAACCACAACATCATAACGTTTAGAAACCTGATTCAGTTTTAATTCTTTTTCAACATTTACAAGCGAAATAGGGTAGTGATACGCATTTAAAATATGAGCGACGGTGTGTTGACGCACCCATTCTTCTGGCGTTAGCCTCACGAATTTTTTGCGGATCTCATCAAATATAAGCGGTTTATTTTCGCTACTTTTGAGCCTGAAGGGATATTGAGGAAAGTTTAATTCTTGCATCGATTCAAAGGTAATCAACCTGCAGAATTTAAGCACTCAGCAAGATTTAAATCTTTTGGCCAATTCTTTTAAATTCGCTTCAGACAATAGAAAAAATTTCAACTCAGACTTTGTGGAAGAGGTTACGCGTATTGTAAAAGACATTAAGAATAAAAATCTGAAGCCCATCTATTTTTTTATGGGTGAAGAGCCGTATTATATTGACCAATTAGCAGATTATATCGCAAATAACGTGCTTACCGAAGAAGAACGCGGGTTTAATCAGATGGTGTTGTATGGTCGTGATGTGACTTTAGATGATGTGGTATCGCAAGCTAAGCGTTTCCCGATGATGGCAGAGCGACAGGTTGTTATTGTTAAAGAAGCTCAAGATCTTTCCCGTGCTATTTTGGCGCAGTCTGATAAAACTAAAAATACTTTAGAAGCTTATGCTGAAAATCCACAACCTACAACGGTTTTGGTTTTTTGCTACAAATATAAAAAGCTAGATAAGCGTAAAAGAGTTTATAAGGCACTTTCAAAAAACGGACTCATTTTTGAAAGTAAAAAGCTGTACGAGAATCAGGTAGGGGATTGGATTCGACGAGTGATGACTGGCAAGGGATATACGGTTGAGCCAAAAGCTGCTCATATGCTTGTGGAGTTTTTGGGTACAGATTTATCTAAAATCAATAATGAGTTAGAAAAGTTGAGATTGATTCTTCCGGAAGGAAGCACGATTACTCCGCTTGCGGTAGAACAAAATATTGGGATTAGTAAAGATTTTAATAATTTTGAGTTGCAGCGTGCTATTGGTGATAAAGATGTGGTAAAAGCGCATCGCATCATCAATTACTTTGCGCAAAACCCAAAAGATAACCCGATGGTCATAACCATTGCTTTATTGTTTAGTTTTTTTCAAAATTTATTGATTTATCACGGGTTGTCTAGTAAAGACAAATCTTCGGTAGCAAAAGCGCTCAAGGTGAATCCGTATTTCGTGGGGCAATATGTAGATGCAGCTCGCAATTACCCGATGAAAAAAGTAAGTCACGTAGTACATCTGCTGCGCACAGCAGATGTAAAAAGCAAAGGTGTGGGAGCGTATAACATTCCACAAGGAGATTTGCTTAAAGAATTACTTGTGCAGATTATGGCATAGTGTATTCGAAATACGAAGTGGGAAATATAAAGTTAGAAGTGAAAAGTCAAATTTGAAATTCTAATCCTTAAACCCCACACAACCTTAAGATGAATAGTTTTTAGTAAAATATGATTAAGCGGATTGAAATTTTATACACTGTCTATTCTGGAGATTATATTAAGCGGCAAGTTGAGAAAGAATTATCAGTTGAAACAAAATTGGATTGGAATCTAATAAATTGGCTTCAAAAATTTGAAGCTAATTCCCAAGACGGAAAAAAATTTAGTGGAACAATCATTGGAAATAAAATTGAACTTCGATCAAAAACTATTTTTTACTGGCCAAAGACCATAATAGAAATTGAAGAGGGAACAAAGACCAAACTGATTTTAAATTATAGACTATATTGGCTGTATGTTTTAGCCTTTACAATCCTTGTTTTGGGCTATAGTATAATGATTTTCGAATCCGGTAGTTTCCTTGCTCTTGACCTAATAATGCCACTAATTCTTTTTGGAGGAATAGCGACATTTGGTAGATGGCTTCAAAATAATACTAAAAATTTCTTCAAGGAATGAAAAAGTTAAGTTCTAAAAAAATGAACCAGCTTCACTACTTTACCAATCTGATTTTTGATAATCAGGAATAAAGAATAATAAATAAGAATGGCAATAACAAAAACCTACTCGTTTACAAATGCTACGCTGTGTGTCGCTACTACAGCGGCAGTTTCAGTACGTAGTCTGCTTTCTCCCAACATTACAGGAGCAAAACCAGCTTGAATAGCTTTCTCGATTTCTGAAGTCGAAAAATCACCTTCAGGACCTATAAGAATAAGAATATCTTGTTTTGGCTGAAGTTTTTGTTTGAGTGAAAAACGATTGGTTTCTTCACAGTGTGCAATAAAGCGATCACCATTAAATTCTGACTGCTTCGCAATAAATTCTGAAAAAGAAACAGCCGGATTAAGTTTTGGGATAAAAGCTTTTAACGACTGTTTCATTGCGCTTTGTAAAATACGCTCATAGCGTTCTTCTTTGATGACTTTCCGTTCACTGTGGTCGCAAATAATAGGAGAGATCTCTGATATTCCTATTTCAGTAGCTTTCTCTAAAAACCATTCAAAGCGATCGTTGAGTTTAGTAGGTGCAACGGCAAGATGCAAATGGTAAGGTAACGGTTTTTCGGTAGTAACTTCAAGAATTTTAACTGTACATTTTGACGGACTTGCAGCGCTTATTTCGGCTTTAAAAAAATTACCGTTTCCATTAGTGATATCTAATAGATCACCGGTACGTTTCCGTAACACCTTTATAATATGCTTACTCTCATCTTTAGGAAATGTAGCTTCTGCTGCATCTGCAGTAATATCCGGATTGTAAAATAATTGCATACTTAGAGTTTAAGGCGAGATTGAGCCATTACCTGCGTGTTCGTGTAGCCAGTTGCTTCAAGTTTGTTTTCGGTATATTTTAGATAACCTACAATACCTATCATTGCAGCGTTGTCTGTGGTGTATTCAAATTTGGGGACAAATGTTTTCCAACCGTATTTTTCTTCGGCATCTTTCAGAGCTTTACGAATTCCGCTGTTTGCAGAAACTCCACCACCAATGGCAACCTGAGTAATTCCGGTTTGTTTAACGGCTTTTTTTAGTTTGTCCATCAGGATATTTATAATCGTATATTGAATTGAGGCGCAAATGTCGTTGCGATTCTTTTCAACAAAATCAGGATCTGCGGCAATTTCTCTTTGGTAAAAATATAAAACCGCGGTTTTTAATCCGCTAAAACTAAAATCCAGATTGTCTACTTTAGGTTTGGTGAACTTATAGGTTTTAGGGTTTCCTAATTGCGCATATTTATCAATTAAGGGTCCTCCGGGATAGGGTAAACCCAATATTTTTGCACTTTTATCAAAAGCTTCACCAACGGCATCATCAAGAGTTTGACCTAAAACAGTCATCTCAAAATAGCTATCTACACGTACAATTTGGGTATGGCCACCAGAGATCGTCATCGCCAAAAACGGAAATAGCGGTTTATCAAAGCCTTCTTCATCAATAAAATGAGCCAGAATATGTGCTTGCATATGATTGACATCTATCAGCGGAATGTTGAGACCCATCGCTAAAGATTTTGCAAAAGAAGTACCTACCAGCAGCGAACCCATAAGTCCCGGTCCACTGGTAAAAGCTACTGCACTAAGCTGTTCTTTTTTTACATTTGCCTTGCGTAAAGCCTCGTGTACAACAGGAACAATGTTTTGTTGGTGGGCACGAGAAGCCAGCTCGGGTACAACGCCGCCGTATTGTTCATGTACCGCCTGACCGGCAACAACATTTGCAAGGGTTTTGTCGTTGTAGAGCACAGCTGCCGCTGTGTCGTCACAAGAAGATTCTATAGCAAGTATATAGGTGTTATTTTTTGACATTATGGCGCTAGGTATAGGGAATGTTAATGTACTTTTACTCATTAAGAGCCAAGTTACTTCCGCAGTAATTTATAGCGTTTACATCGGTGATAGATGTTCGCGCTCTAAGTGTTTGTTAATCAATTTTGTAATATGCTATCGCTTTATTTGCATAATTAAAACGAGTGGCAAAGTTAAAACTTAAAAACGTATCAGAAAATTAAGAAAAATAGTTACGCGAATCCTGTTCATTCTAATAGGTGTTTTTGCATTGCTATTAATCATATTTTCTATACCCGCTATACAAACTACGATTGCAGATAAAGTTACCCATTCTATTAACGAGACTTACGGTACTTCAATCTCTATTAAGCGAATCAGTCTAAAATATAACGGCAATGCTTTGATTAAGCAGGTTTATATAAAAGATCATCATCAGGATACGCTTATTTATTCAAAAGAAGTAGAAACCAGTTTGCTAAGCATTCGGGCTTTGGTCAATAACCAGATGAATCTGGGTTATGTGCATTTAAATGGTGCAAAGTTCTTTGTTAAAAAATATGCGGGTGAAGAGAATGACAACTTGTATGTATTTTCTCAGAAATTCAATACCGGTAAACCATCAGCGACTCCTTTTAAGCTTTCTTCTTCTGAAGTAGAATTGAGCGATATGCATTTTAGATTTACAGATGAGGACTTAGATAGTCCGGTTGTGGTAGATTATAAAAACCTGCATTTATTAGCAGATGATTTTAAACTAAATGACGTTGAGGTTACTGCGCAAATAAACGATTTGCAGCTTGATGCAGACCGTGGATACAATCTAAGAGGCCTTCAAACCGACTTTAAATACAATCCAGATGAGATTGTCTTAAACGATATGATTCTGTCTACAGAGCATTCGGTAATTCGTGGAGATGCATATTTAGATACTCGAGAAGATGCATTTCAGGATTTTAATGATAGTGTAAACTTTGATATAGATTTTGCGCAAAGCGAAATATCCACAACAGATTTACAAGCGTTCTATTCAGAGTTTGGCGCAGATCATAAAATATTGCTTTCCGGAAAAATGCTGGGAACGCTGAATGATTTCACCGTAACTAATTTTGATTTGGCTGGTTTCAGTAATAGCCGAATTTTAGGAGATGTGCGTTTTCGCCGCTTACTGGGCGATGATAATACTTTTACCATAGAAGGAGATTACGGGCAATTGAAAACCAACTATCTGGATCTAACAGCCCTTTTGCCTAATATTTTGGGAACTAATTTGCCTGAAGAACTGGTGCGTTTAGGAACTGTTGATTTAAACGGAATTGTAAATGTTACCGAAAATACAGTTTATACAAAAAGCATTATTCAAACCAATCTGGGTTTTCTGGAGACTGATATAGACTTGCAGAATACTCAAAATATGGCTCAAGCTTCTTATGTAGGGATGTTACAAGGAAAAGCATTCCATATGGGAAGGCTTTTGAAAGTCCCAGAGTTGGGTACAATGACTTTTAATATGCGTGTTAATGGATCTGGAGTTGAAGCCGAAACGCTAGATACACGACTTGAAGGAATCATAAGCAATGTTACCTATCAGGGGTATACCTATAAAGGAATTACCGTTTCCGGAAATTTAAAGAATCCCATTTTTGATGGAAAACTAAGTGTTAGAGATCCTAATGCAGATTTTACCTTTGATGGCTTGGTTGACGTTTCAGAAGAGATACATAATTATGATTTTACAGCAGAAATCAATCGAATCGATCTGGGGAAACTCCATTTTCTTAAAGATTCTTCAGCAGTATTAAAAGGTAAAGTTGTGATGGATATGCGCGGTACCAATATTGATGACACCGGTGGTGTTATTTCCTTTACAGACGCGAGCTTTGAAAATGCAAATGACTTATATGAGTTTCAGGATTTCGTGATTACTTCTGGTTTTAGACGCGGAATCCGCACAATAACGATGAATTCACCTGATATTATTTCAGGTCAGGTTTCAGGTCAGTTTAAAATAGGAGATGTGCGGGCATTGTTTCAGAATGCAATCGGTAGTTTGTACACCAATTACGAACCGCAAAAGATCACTGAAAATCAATTCATGGATTTTGACATTCAGATCTATAGCAAAATTGTTGAAGTCTTAGTTCCTGATGTTGAGTTAGAACCAGATACCTATGTAAGAGGTAGTGTTGTTTCAGATGATTCTGATTTTAAACTAACTTTTAGATCCCCCAGAATCAAAGCCTACGGTGTGCTGGCTGAAGCTATAAATGTGCGAGTAGATAATAAGAATCCACTTTTTAATGCGTATGTAGAAGCAGATAGTATAGGTAGTGGTTTATATGGCGTGAGTGATTTCAACCTCATTAACGTTACATTAAAGGATACTCTTTTTGTTCGTTCAGAATTTAAAGGAGGACCTGATAAGCAGGATGTTTTTGACTTGAGTTTTTATCATACTATTAATGAAGAAAATAATTCTGTGGTAGGTTTTAAGAAGAGTAGCCTCAAGTTTAAAAATAATCTGTGGTGGTTGAATGAGGCAGATAATAAAAATAACAAGGTTGTTTTTGATAACAATTTTATGGATTGGGATATCAAAGAATTGATATTGTCTCATAATCAAGAGCGTATTTCGCTTGAAGGAGTAGTGAGAGACAGCACGTTTAAAGATATTAAGACCAATTTTGAGAGTGTGCGTTTGTCGCATATTATGCCGTATGTAGATAGTCTAGATATGCGTGGTCTGGTAAACGGTAATCTTGATATTTTACAGAAAGAAGGTGTTTACTTACCTAATAGTACCGTGAATATTTCAAATTTTACGGTTAACGAAATTTTGATGGGAGATCTTGATCTCTCCGTTTCAGGGAATGAAAGTTTGACTAGCTACGATATCAACACGCGTCTTATTAATGAGGATGTTGAGGTTTTAACTGCATTAGGAACTATCAATGTAAATAAAGAAACACCGGCAATAGATCTGGATGTTCAAATGCGAAAATTGAATCTGAAAGCATTCAGTCCGTTAGGTGGTGAGGTCATTTCTTCAATACGTGGCTTAGCGAGTGGAAGGGCTTCAGTGACTGGAGATTACAGGAACCCCGATATTGATGGTGAAATTCTATTACGAGAAGCAGGTTTGGCAATTCCTTATTTGAATACAAATTATGATTTTAAGGGCACGGCGAGAATTAGTTTAAGTGATCAAGAGTTTAGGTTTGGTTCTGTAGCACTTGCAGACACAAAATATAAAACTACCGGGACGCTTTCCGGGACTATAAGTCATCAGTTCTTTAGGGATTGGGAGCTTGATCTTGATGTAAATACAGACCGACTTTTAGTTTTGGATACAGAACCCGATGATTTTGCTTTGTATTATGGTACCGCTTTTATTAGCGGGGGCGCGCAATTGCGAGGACCTACAGACGAACTTGTTATAGATGTTGAAGCTACAACTGAAGAAGGAACCGTGTTTAAAATTCCTTTAAGTGATACCGAGTCGTTTGGAGATAATAGTAAAATTTACTTCTTAAGTCCTGAAGAAAAAGCGGCGCGTTTGAAAGGTGAAGAAGTCGTTATTGAAGAAATTAAAGGACTCGAACTTAATTTTGATCTAGAAGTAACACGTGACGCCGAAGTAGAAATCGTAGTTGATGAAGTAAACGGAAGTACACTCAAAGGAAGAGGTGCAGGTTTCTTGCTGATACAGATTAATACAAACGGTAAGTTTAATATGTTTGGTGACTTTACACCCTATCAAGGTTCTTATAACTTTAGGTATAGTGGAGTCGTTCAAAAACAATTTGATATCCTTCCGGAAGGAAAAATAAGTTGGGATGGTAACCCTACCGAAGCCTTACTAGATATAAGTGCAGTCTATAAAACTCAGGCAAACCCTTCAGTTTTATTAGATAATCCATCTATTAACCGAAAAATACCGGTTAGTGTAATTATCAATCTTGATGGAGAACTCGTACAACCTGAGATAACTTTTGATTTTGAGTTTCCTAATACCAGTTCTATTGTTACATCTGAACTGTCTTATCGTTTAGATAACAGGGCTACTCGCGAGCTTCAGGCATTCTCTTTAGTTACTCAGGGGTCTTTCTTTAGTCAGAATGGTATTGATGCACAATCAGCCGCTTATGGTAACCTTATAGAAACCGCATCAGGAATCTTTAATGATTTACTTTCTGATGATGATGGTAAGTTTAATGTAGGGCTAGATTATGTGCAGGCAGATAATAGACCAGACTTACAGACTTCAGGCCGTTTTGGATTTACACTTTCAACTCAAATATCTCAAAAAGTAATCATAAATGGTAAAGTAGGGGTTCCTGTAGGAGGAGTTAGTGAGCAAGCTGTGGTGGGTGATGTTGAGGTTAACTTTTTGCTTAATGAAGATGGTAGTTTGCGGGCAACTATTTTTAATCGCCAGACCGATATTCAATTTGTAGCACGAAACAATGAAGGGTATACTCAAGGTGCCGGATTATCGTATTCAGTAGATTTTAATACATTTAAAGAGCTAATCCAGAAAATCTTCAAAGGAAAAGCTCGCGAGGTTGAAGAAGAAATTAAAGTCATTCAGCCAGATTCAGAAATTCCATATAACGGTTTAGAGCAGTAATAAATTTCTATATTCCTTTGAGAATATGATATTTTGAGGTTGATTAAATTTTTAATCTCATAAAAAGGGGGTGTTTAGATTATAAATAAGCCAGTTTTATCCTTTTTAAAAAAATAGTTATTAACGATAACGATTGAAATTGCGAATGCCGTCAAATTCATTGAGAATGGCTTAGGAAAATGCAATTCAATTGCTATTTTTACTTCTCATTCAACAGTAAATGGCACAAAAAATTAGAAAAATCGGAGTTTTGACTTCCGGAGGTGATTCTCCGGGAATGAATGCAGCAGTTCGTTCAGTAGTTCGTACATGTGCATATCATAAAATTGACTGCGTAGGTGTTTACAGAGGATATGAAGGGTTGATTGATGGAGATTTTGAACCGATGGACGCGCGTAGCGTAAGAGATATAATAAATAGAGGAGGAACGATGCTTAAATCTGCTCGTTCTGATCGCTTTAGAACAACGGAAGGCAGAAAAATTGCTTTTGATAATCTAAAGGAAAATAAAATAGACGGCCTTGTTGTAATAGGTGGTGACGGTACATTTACCGGAGGACTTGTTTTCAATCAAGAATTTGGCTTTCCGGTTATCGGGATTCCTGGTACTATAGATAATGATATTAGTGGTACAGATAAGACCTTAGGTTACGATACAGCATTAAATACCGCGGTAGAAGCGATTGATAAAATCCGTGATACTGCAAGTTCTCATAACCGTTTGTTTTTTGTTGAGGTTATGGGACGTGATGTAGGTCACATTGCATTAAATGCAGGTGTGGGTGCAGGTGCCGAAGAAATATTAATCCCTGAAGAGAATTTAGGTCTAGATCGATTATTAGAATCTTTATTGCGCAGTAAAGCCAGTGGTAAGACTTCAAGTATAGTGGTGGTTGCAGAAGGGGATAAAACGGGTAAAAATGTTTTTGAACTAAAAGACTACGTTGATGAAAACCTTGAAGGTTATGACGTGCGTGTGGCTGTTTTAGGGCATATGCAACGTGGTGGTTCTCCTAGTTGTTACGATCGCGTTCTCGCAAGTAGAATGGGTGTAAAGGCAGTAGAGTCTCTTCTTGAAGGAGAAAGTAACTATATGGTAGGTATTCAACATGAGAAAATGAAACTCTACCCGCTTGAAAAAGCAATTAAAGGAAAAACACATATTAATAAAGAACTTGTTCGTGTGTCTGAAATAATGACCACATAATTAGTAATACAAATCAAATAGTAAATAAGATGGGAAATTTAAAATTAGGTATTAATGGTTTTGGCCGTATAGGTCGTATCGTTTTTAGAGCAACTGTAAAACGTGATAACGTAGATGTTGTGGCGATTAATGATCTACTTGATGTAGAACACTTAGCATACCTTTTAAAATATGATTCAGTACACGGAAATTTCGACGGAACAGTTGAAGTAAAAGACGGTAACCTTGTTGTAGATGGTAAAACTGTACGTATTACTGCTGAGCGTGACCCTAAAAATCTTAAATGGGATGAAGTAGGAGCTGATGTTGTTGCAGAGTGTACGGGTATTTTTACCTCTATGGAAACTGCAGATTACCACATTCAAGCTGGAGCTAAGAAAGTTGTAATTTCTGCTCCCTCTAAAGATGTACCTATGTTTGTAATGGGGGTTAACCATAAAGATGTAACTGCAAACGATAAGATTGTTTCTAATGCTTCTTGTACGACAAACTGTCTTGCTCCATTAGCAAAAGTTCTTAATGATGCTTACGGTATTGAAGAAGCTTTAATGACAACCGTACACGCAACTACTGCTACTCAAATGACAGTAGATGGTCCTTCTAAGAAAGACTGGAGAGGTGGTCGTTCTGCAATGGCAAACATTATACCTGCTAGTACTGGTGCTGCTGTAGCAGTAACTAAAGTAATTCCTGAATTAAAAGGGAAATTAACAGGTATGGCTTTCCGTGTTCCTACTACAGATGTATCAGTGGTAGATTTAACTGTGAAACTTTCTAAAGATACCAGCTACGAAGATATCAAGAAGACTTTTAAAGCAGCTTCTGAAGGGGAGATGGCCGGAGTTCTTGGTTATACTGAAGAAGCGGTTGTTTCTCAAGATTTCGTAGGTGATGCACGTACCAGTATTTTTGATGCAGGCGCAGGTATTGAATTGAATTCTAAATTCTTCAAGATCGTATCTTGGTATGACAATGAGTTTGGATATTCAAACAAATTAGTAGACTTAGCGGAATACGTTAACGCTCTATAATCGCTTTAACTGAATACAAGCCCTTTTACTCAATAGGTTTAAGGGCTTCTTTAAACTCTTATAACACATGATATTATTAGTAGATAGCGGGTCGACAAAGACAGATTGGATTGCACTAAATGCTGAAGGCACAGAGATTTTTCAAACACAAACTTTTGGTTTAAACCCACAGGTTTTGTCTGCAGAAATCTTAACAGAACGTATCATTAACAATTACGAGCTGTATAAACATCGTCACGATGTAACACACGTGCACTTTTACGGTGCCGGATGCGGGACTCACAAACCCAAAGAATTAATCAAGGGTGTTTTTGAAGACTTTTTTGATAAAGCTCAGGAAATTGATATCAAAGAAGATACCTATGCCGCGCTTTATGCTACTACTAAGAGAAACGAGGCAGGTATTGTTTGTATCATAGGTACAGGTTCAAACTGCAGTTTATATGACGGCGAGAATATAGAGCAGAAAGTGACATCATTGGGCTACATCCTTATGGATGATGGTAGTGGTAATTATTTTGGACGTCAGCTTTTGCGTGATTTCCATTTTAATAAGATACCTAAAGAACTGGCTTATGAGTTTGCTAAACAATTTGATCTAACGGCAGAAAGTATAAAAAACCATTTATATAAAATGCCTAACCCAAACACCTATTTAGCACAATTCGCTCGTTTTATAATAACAAACAAAGACCACGAATACTGTAAAAAATTAATCAGAAAAGGTTTTAAATTATTTATAGAGCATCAGATTCTTCAGTTTGATAATGCTAAAGAAATTCCGATTCATTTTGTAGGTTCAATATCATTTTACCTTCAAGATGAGTTGAAATCACTTTTAAGTGAGTACGACTTGAAAATGGGTAAGGTGTTAAAAAGACCTATTGAAGGACTTGTAGCATATCACAAAAACTATATGATGGTTTAGTGAAAAACTAAGACTTAAAAAAAACCTGAAAGAATTATTCTTTCAGGTTTTTTTTTATTTACAATTGGTTTGTGCTATTTAATAGCGATCATCGATATTTCTACATTCACAAATTTTGGAAGGTTTGCAACCTCTACAGTTTCGCGTGCAGGAGCAGTTTGCTCGTCAAAATAAGTACCGTAAATTTCATTTACAGCAGCAAAACTATTCATATCGCTTAAGAAAATAGAACTTTTAATTACGTTTTCAAAAGTAAGTCCGGCTTCGGTTAGAATTGCCTTAAGGTTTTGCATAACCATTTTAGTTTCCGCAGCGATATCACCACTTACTAACTCTCCTGTTTTAGGATTTAGTGGAATTTGACCACTGATATAAAGCGTCTCACCGGCAAATACAGCTTGATTGTATGGCCCTATAGGTGCTGGTGCGTTTGAGGTGCTGATTATTTTTTTCATAATATAAAAGGTTTTCAGGTTAGTTTAAAGACGTTGATCTGGCGTGCGGCGTTGCTCATACTTAAGATCGCTCAATACGCTAGATTTGATACCTATAAAGAAGTTCCAAGAAGCGTAAGTCCCAAAGGGTGTCCACGCAAAAGTCATGTTGAAACTCTCCAAATCTCTGGCAAATCTTAATTGTGTAGGCGTGAATTTTCCGGTAGTTAAATCTATACCCGAAGAAGCTCCTACAAACCATTTTTCACCCAGTTCTACATCTCCGCTAAAATTTAAGGCGTGAGAAGTTATAAGGTCTTGCCGTGTCGCATTACCATAATTCACATTATAGTTTACACGTAAATTCCACGGAATGGTGTAATTGTAGAGTTTTTGCTTTTCATCAGGATCTTCGTCTGCACCTTCGGTATCGTTAAATTTATTCTGAAGCTGCCTGCTGTCTTCACCTAATAAGTTATCCCGCCTACCACCATTTCGTGCGGTTTGGGTGTTTTCACCTTCTACATCATCATTTTCTTTACCAAAACTTTTACTGCTGAACGAATAACCAAAGTTCGCACTGGCATTAGTAAGCCTAAAGAGGCTTCCGCCATTGGCGATATTGAGTTTGTCGATGCGCTTATTATTATTATTCAAAGCATAAGGATCTAGCGTCATATTGAAATTAACGCTCAGTTTGCTCTGAATAATCGGAATAGTACCTCTTACAGAAACCGGACTCAACCTTAAACTATCTGCCAGAAAATTGTAGTTTGTAGAAATAGCTAGATTGCTAATCAAATCAATCTTTTTAGGCTCTATGGCGGTACTGTCTTTATCACGCACTTTAGCTTCAAGCGTGTTGTTTATACTAAAACTGATACCACTAGAACTGAAATTACTGGGGGCTCCATAAAAACCACCTTCAAAACGAGAATACGTTACCTCACGCGTCAAGTCGCCGTTAGGGTCATCTAACTCTGGAGCAAGATAGGTATCATAATACTGATCAAATGCCGGATTGTAATTAAAAGAAACCGAAGGTTTCATAGTGTGACGTATGGCTTGAATTTTTTTATCATCTCCAAAGTTAGCCTGGCCGTATACCGTAGTGCCTAAACTAGTACTGAAATTATAGGTTCTAAATGAGTCAAAGCCTTTAACGGTGTCGCGTACAACTTCACGAAGATTAGGGTCGTAACCTTGATTTATAGTTTCAAAGACCCAACTTTCTTGATAGTTAGTGCTTGCAGATACACTAAAATGTTTAAATAATTTAAAGTTGGTCGTAATTGGGATGCTATGGCGTATTCCCAATTCTGCATCTCTAAACATTTGTGCAGTAAAAAACAAACTGTCTGTCGTTTCAAAACGATTTTCACCGCTACCGCTGTAGTTAAAGTTTATGTTCTGAATAAAACCTTTTTTGGAACCACTCTTTGGAGCAAAAGGATAAATACGGTCTACATTTAATTGTAAGCTCGGTAAGGTCATGTTGATAACCTGCGTCTGTGTGTTTTGAGAATGTCTCGCGGTTAAAGCAAGATTAACCTGAGGTACTGATTGAAAGGTTTTTGAATACGAAACAGAAGAACTCAAAGTATTGGTTAATCTACTCGCTGTGTTGTCAATATTTGTAGACTGCGTAAAATAGTTACTACTACCTAAGTTAACCGATGCAGAAAATCGAGAATTAGGACTCGCTTTAGAATCCTGACTATGCGACCACTGTATGTTGTAGGTATTCGTTTCGGCAAAGTTAGGGAGGCCCCGCTCACCATTTAAGAGTCTTTCGTAACGTATGTTTACATTACCGCTGAATTTGTATCGTTTTCTATATGAACTGCTTCCTCTTAAAGCATAACTACCATTTGTGTAATAATCACCCGTTAAGGTAAGGTCCATATAATCGTTGACGGCAAAATAGTACCCACCATTTTGTAGAAAATAGCCTCTTTCATTGGTTTGCCCAGGAGATGGCATTATAAAACCAGAAACACTAGTCTCTTTTTCCATCGGAAAATATGAAAAAGGAACTCCTAGCGGAATAGGTACATCGTAAACAAACATGTTTACGAGCCCGGTTACAATTTTCTTTCCGGGGACAAACTTTACTTTACGAGCGTAGAAATAATATTCAGGATCGTCCTCATTTTCACTCGTGGTGAAGCGTACGTTTTTCATAAAAACGACCGAATCGTTAACCCGCTTACTCACTTCGTTTTTAATATAGAATTCCTGCTGTTGCGTACGCGAACCGTAAATAAGCGCTTTTTCGGTTTTGAAGTTGTACTTAATAGAATCGGGTTCTACGGTATTTGCTCCCTGAACGAATACAGGACTTTGTGTGTAACCTGTAGAATCTTTAATTCCTTTAGCAAAAACAGTATTCGTATTGTTGTCAACTATAATCTGACCTGCAGTTATATTGATGTCTGTGTAATTTATTTGCGCTTCGTTGTATAAATAGAGTTTATTTTCTTTTCTGTTGAATTTAGAATAATCAGTGGCACTGTATTTGACAATATCAGTTAATGCTTCTCTGGGAGCAGCGATGCTGTCTTGTAAAGTGCTGTCTTGCTGAGATTCTGGCTCTTGTTCTGTTAATAGCGTTCCCGTAGGTTTTAAGCGGGAGTCAACGCCAGATGTGTCTGCAGGTATCTTGTTAAGTGTGCTAACCGGTAGTTCCTGAGACCATAAAGACCCACAGAATAAAAGGCTTATGCCTAAAACTAGCAGTACTGAAAGGATCTTTGTTTGCAATGGGATTAATACTATTTTTGTAAATGTAAGGGCAAAAATCAAAGTGCCAAAATTACATCTATTTTTTAGAAGCCCTAAAGTATTGCCATTAAAAATGGACGAATTAAACTCAGGGGAAAAATCTTTGATTTCAAATTCTAAAATACTATAATTTCTAAGACCTTGCTGCAAGTATACAAATCCCAGGCAGTATATAAAATAGTTAGACTTTAATTGACGTTACCCAAATATGAGAACGACTGCAACCTATATATTAGTATTCTTTTTTATAATTCCTTCAAAAAAGGTTTTTGCCAACCTTAAATCCGATGATTTTAAGAAATTTATTGTGGTGATAGATGCCGGTCACGGCGGTCACGACCCGGGTAAAAACACAAGAAATGGTATTAAAGAAAAAGATATTGCTCTTAAAATAGCTTTATTAATAGGAGATGAACTTCAAAAGCGAAAAGATATTGAAGTAATTTATACGCGTAAAACTGATGTTTTTATAGGCCTAGAAGAGCGCGGTCACATAGCAAACCGTGCAGGGGCAGATTTATTTATCTCTGTTCATTGCAATGCGCATAATTCTCAAGCTTCTGGAGCAGAGTCGTATGTTTTAGGATTGCACCGTAATAAAACCAATTTTGAAGTTGCTAAGGCAGAAAACGAAGTGATCTATCTGGAGGATAATTATGAAGAGAAATATGCTCAGTATAATTTGAATTCACCAGAATCTGTAATCGGGCTTACATTGATGCAGGAAGAATTTTTAGACCAAAGCATACAGTTGGCTAGTTATGTTCAGGATAATTTTAGACAAAAACTAAAGCGAAAAGACCGAAGTGTCAAACAAGCAGGATTTGTGGTTTTGCACCAAACCGTTATGCCTAGTATTCTTATCGAAACCGGTTTTATAACAAATAATGACGAAGGTAGATATTTGAACTCATCAAGTGGTCAAAGAGAAATAGCACACGCAATTTCTCAAGCTGTAGAAAAATATAAAGATAATGTGACGACAAATGACTTTTTGGGTATTAAAAAAGAGGTGCCTGTAGCCGAAGTGAAAGATGTGGTTGTTGATGACGCTATATTTAAAGTTCAAATAGCGGCTAGTAGTCGTAGTATAGATACTAAGCCTTATAACTTTAAAGGTCTCCGTGAGATTTCTAAAACTAAAGAGGGAAAGCTCTATAAATACTATTACGGCGACACTTCTAATTATACAGAAATAGAGCGTATGCTGCGAGAAGCTCAAGCTAAAGGTTATAAGACAGCCTATATAGTAGCCTTTAAAAACGGAATTAAGCAAAACGCTAATGATTTTATAAATAAAAGTTAGCGTGCGAAGTCCTAATAGAATTTATTCCTAAATTTGAGGCTCATCAAAAAAAAATACTTTGAACATTTCTAAAGAGGTAAAAACAGGTCTTTTAGCAGTTGTTGCTATAGCTCTGCTAGTCTTTGGCTATAGCTTTTTAAAAGGCAATAACCTATTGAGCAACGATCGTACCTATTATGCTATTTATGATAATGTAGAAGGTTTATCGCCGGGTTCTAATGTTACCATAAATGGTCTTATTGTAGGTAAAGTTTTATCTATTGATTTTGCAGATAATAAAGGAGATCTTTTAGTAACTTTTAATGTTCAGAATGATTTTCAATTTTCTAAATCTAGTAAAGCTCAGATTTATGGAGGAGGCTTAATAGGGGGTAAAAATTTATCTATTGAACCAGACTACCAATCAGGAGAAACAGCAAAATCAGGAGATACACTTGAAGGTACAATTGATGAAGGTATTTTTGAATTAGTAAATGAGCGTTTAACACCATTACAGGCTAAAGTAGAGTCTGTTATAAATAGTACAGATTCTGTTTTAACGGGGGTTTCTGATGTTTTAGATCAAAGTACTCGTAAAAATCTTAGAGAAACCATTGCGCACATTAATGAAACTGCAACAAACTTTAAGCAGGCTTCTTATAGTCTCAATAAGCTACTTGCAGATAACGATCAGAAGTTGTCAAGAACGTTTACCAATCTTGATGAAATGTCTGCAAATTTTAATAAAGTAAGTGATAGTCTATCTAAAGTAGATGTTAATGCGTTAGTAACCAGAATGGAAAGTGTATTGGCAGATTTTGAAAGTATATCTTCTAAAATAGAACGTGGTGAAGGTACACTGGGGCAGTTTATAAATGACGACCAGATGTATAATAATCTAGAGCGTGCTACAAAACAAATGGAAGAGTTGATGCAAGACATAAAGCTTAACCCTAAGCGTTATGTGCATTTCTCAGTTTTTGGTAAAAAACCAGGGCCTTATGAAGAGCCGCAAGATTCACTTAAATAAAACTTATGCAGTATCTGCCTAATATTTTGTTTGTAATAGCTCTTGCAGTAGGAGTTGGTTTTTTTGTACTGAATATTAAAAAACTCATCCGGAATATTAAGTTAGGTCGTGATGAAGATCGAAACGACAACAAGCCTCAACGTTGGAAGAATATGGCTAAAATTGCTCTTGGGCAATATAAGATGGTCACAAGACCGGTTTCCGGAATAGTTCACGTGCTGGTATATTTAGGTTTTGTTATTATAAATATTGAAGTGCTTGAAATCATCATTGATGGTATTTTTGGCACACATAGAATTTTTAGTTTTCTTGGAGGTTTTTACGATTTCTTAATCGCTGTTTTTGAACTATTTGCTTTACTTGTTTTAGTAGGTGTAATTATCTTTTGGATACGCCGAAATATTCTTCATATAAAAAGATTTCTTAATCGGGAGATGAAAGGTTGGCCAAAATTAGATGCCAATCTAATACTGTATTTTGAAGTGGTTTTAATGGTTTTGTTTTTGACCATGAACGCTGCAGACTTAACGCTTCAGACTAAAGGAGCTGAGCATTATGCAAGTGCTTCGGGCATCGTAGGATCTTTTCCTATAAGTCAGTTTATCACACCTCTATTTGAAAACCTGAGCATTTCGACCTTAATACTTATTGAACGTACGACTTGGTGGGTCCATATTTTAGGAATCTTAGTATTCCTTAATTATCTATATTATTCAAAGCACCTACATATTTTATTAGCTTTTCCTAATACGTATTTTGCACGTTTAAAACCACAGGGTCAGTTTGATAATTTAGAAGCTGTCACTAACGAGGTGAAATTGATGATGGATCCTGATGCAGATCCATATGCAATGCCAGACGAAGGTGCCGAAGATGAGGTGCCAGCAAAGTTTGGAGCAAGTGATGCTACAGATTTAAGTTGGGTACAATTGCTCAACTCCTATACATGTACAGAGTGTGGTAGATGTACCAGTGAGTGCCCGGCAAATCAAACCGGTAAAAAATTATCGCCACGTAGAATCATGATGGCAACCCGTGATCGTATAGAAGATATCGGTAAAAACATAGATGCTAATAAGGGATTCTTTAAAGAAGATGGTAAACAATTATTAGATGATTACATTAGCCGAGAAGAATTGTGGGCTTGTACCACGTGTAACGCGTGTGTAGAAGCTTGCCCGGTAGGCATTAATCCTTTGTCTATAATTATGGATATGCGTCAATATCTTGTAATGGAGCAGAGTGCTGCGCCAACAGATTTGAATAACGCAATGACCAATATTGAAAATAATGCTGCTCCTTGGCCTTTTAATCAAATGGACAGAGCAAATTGGATTAACGAGAACTAGTAACCAACCAGTAAATATTTAAATAGAGAACTCATGAAAAAAGAGGAAGTAGACAAAATGTTAAGTGAAAAACTTCAAGACGGAGAGCACGTAAGTCCTGTGCTACCTGATGGAGTTAAGAACTACCTCATTGACATAGACGGAACAATTACTGAAGATGTTCCTAACGAAGAACCAGAGCGTATGGGAACTTGTGAACCGTTTCCTGATGCTTTGGCTACATTAAACAAGTGGTATGATGAAGGTCATATTATTTGCTTCTTTACATCACGTACAGAAGAGCACCGTGAAGTAACCGAAAATTGGTTGAACAAACACGGCTTTAATTATCACAGCTTGCTAATGGGGAAACCACGTGGTGGAAATTACCATTGGATTGACAATCACTTGGTAAGAGCAACCCGTTATAAAGGGAAGTTTACAGATCTTGTAGAAAAAGATGTAACTATAGAAGTGTTTAAAGACTAAGTTTTAAACACTAACGCATAAAACAATTATCTATGGCAGAAGCTATCAAAGTACCTACGATGGCAGAATATATGGCGCAGGGCAAATCTCCAGAAGTTTTATTTTGGGTGGGTTGCGCCGGAAGTTTTGACGATCGTGCAAAAAAAATCACTAAGGCATTTGTTAAGTTATTAGCAAAAGCAGAGGTGGATTTTGCGGTTTTGGGTACCGAAGAAAGCTGTACCGGTGATCCGGCAAAACGCGCAGGTAATGAGTTTTTATTTCAGATGCAGGCGGTCACTAATATCGAAGTACTTAATGCGTATGAGGTAAAAAAGATTGTTACAGCGTGCCCACATTGTTTCAATACGATTGCTAATGAATATCCCGGTTTGGGAGGAAATTACGAGGTTCTGCATCATACCCAATTCTTAAAATCCTTAATCGATGAAGGTCGTTTAACGGTAGAGGGAGGTAAGTTTAAAGGGAAACGTATAACCTTCCATGATCCGTGTTATTTAGCACGAGCTAATCGTATTTATGAGGCGCCTCGAGATTTGTTGAAAAAGCTCGAGGTAGAACTTATAGAAATGAAACGTTGCAAAACTAAAGGTTTTTGTTGTGGTGCAGGTGGGGCTCAAATGTTTAAAGAGCCAGAGCCGGGTACTAAAGATGTGAACATCGAGCGTACCGAAGAAGCATTAGAAACAAAACCAGAAGTTATTGCAGCCGGTTGCCCGTTTTGTAACACAATGATGACAGACGGTGTCAAAAATAAAGAACAAGAAGACAAAGTTGAAGTGTTGGATATTGCAGAAATAATAGCCAGCGCAGAAGATTTATAGCTAAAATTTAATTTAAAGTATAAAAGCCATCTTAATTAGGGTGGCTTTTTTTATGCTCTTCTAATTTATCGCATATTCTTAGATATAAAGATTTGATTTTAGAGCCTTTTAACAGTATCTTTTTTAAAGGCGGACTTTATATACCTTAAGTTTGCGAGACTAAATTTCTCTTAACTTTATGTTGACTCCTTTTAAAGAATTACCGGATAATTCACGCTTATGGATTTACCAAAGCGATCGTAAATTTTCAGAAGAAGAACTTCTGAAACTTCAAGAATATTTAATTGCATTTCTAGAAAAGTGGACGGCTCACGGAGCAAGTCTTAACGCAGGTTTTGAAATAAAATATGAACGTTTTATAGCTATAGCTCTAGATCAAAGCACCAGCTCAGCGAGTGGCTGTTCTATAGATGCCCAAGTACATTTTATACAAGAATTGGAGAAAGAGTTTGAGATTTCTCTCCTTGATAAAATGAACGTGACTTATATTCAAAACGACCGACTACACTTTAAACCACTTGCAGATTTTAAAAAGATGGCAAAAGATGGTGCTGTGGGTAAAAATACCACTGTTTTCAATAATTTAGTAAACACTAAAGAAGAATACTTAGAACATTGGGAAGTGCCTGCAATAGAAAGCTGGCATAGCCGTTTCTTTAAATAAAAAGATATATGCTTAAAGATCGTTTACTCTTAGGAGTAGTACTCATAATGGCCTTTACTGGCTACTCACAAACTAATAATCCCTTAATAGCAAAAGAGCTTACCGAGCAACAGGCTTGGGTAGATAGTATTTACGACTCCATGACCTTAAAAGAGAAAATAGGTCAGTTGTTTATGGTAGATGTATTTAGCAGCGACCCTAAGTCTAAGACTGATGCTATTATGACCTTGATCAAAAACAACCATATAGGTGGTGTTATTTTTTCAAAAGGTGGTCCTATGCGACAGGCAAAATTGAATAATGAGTTTCAGGAGGCGAGCAAGATTCCGCTAATGATTGCGATGGATGCAGAATGGGGACTTGCCATGCGATTAGACTCTACTTATGCTTTTCCGTGGAATATGACCTTGGGTGCGATCAAAGACAATAAATTAGTTGAACAGGTTGGTCGTCGGATTGGGTTGCACAATAAAAGGCTGGGTGTTCATATTAATTTTGCACCGGTTGTAGATATCAATGTAAATCCGGAAAATCCAATAATTGGCAATCGTTCTTTTGGTGAAGACCGCGATAATGTGACTGATAAAAGTGTAGCATTTATTAAGGGGATGCAGGGAGCCGGAGTTTTGGGCAGTGCAAAACACTTTCCGGGGCACGGGGATACCAATCAGGATTCACATAAAACTTTACCTACAATTCCTTTTACACGCAAGCGACTAGATTCTATTGAGATGTATCCGTATAAAAAAGTGATCGATGCTGGTATCGCTAGTATTATGGTCGCGCATCTCAATGTCCCGGCATTAGAAAGCAGAAAAGGCTTTCCGACCTCTCTTTCTCAAAAAGTAGTTACCGGTTTACTTAAAGACAGTCTTAAATTTCAAGGTCTCATTTTTACCGATGCGTTGAATATGAAAGGAGCATCTAACTACAAAGAGCCTGGATTGATTGATTTGGAAGCCTTTAAAGCAGGTAATGATATTTTACTTATCAGCGAAAATGTGCCTAAAGCCGTTGCTAAAATAGAAGAGGCTTATACTCAAGGAGAAATCACAGAAACCCGTTTGTCACGCTCTGTAAAGAAGATTTTATTTGCAAAATTCAAGGTAGGATTAAATAATTATCATCCGGTTGAAACTACAAATCTTTATGAAGATCTAAACAAGCCTGAAGATGAAGTAGTTTATCGAAAAGCAATGGCTAGTGCACTTACAGTGCTTAAAAACAATCAGGCAATTTTGCCGATAAAAGATCTTGATGATAAGAAAATCGCCTATGTAGAATTAGGTGATGATAGTGGAGATGCATTTTTTCATTCTTTAAAGAAGTATGCTGAAATAACAAAAATAAATGGTTCTTCTACAGTAGAATTACTTTCGAAGTTAAAAGACTACAACTATGTAATTATTGGTTTTCATCGTTCTAACGACAATCCGTGGAAATCTTATTCTTTTTCGGCTCAAGAAATCGCAACCATTGAAGCGATAGCGGCAGAGAAAAAAACAGTTTTGGATGTTTTTGTAAGGCCATACGCCCTGTTAAAGTTGAAAAATACTCAGAATATTGAAGGCATAATTATGTCTTACCAAAATAGTAAGATTGCTCAAGATCTGAGTGCTCAACTTGTTTTTGGTGCTATTGGAGCCGAAGGAAAACTACCTGTTTCTATAGGGAATGAGTTTAAGATTAATACCAGTTATGAGACAGGAATTCTTCGCCGACTGAAATACGGTATCCCTGAAGAAGAAGGGATGGACTCCAAAAAACTAAGTGGCATCGATAAGCTGATGAATGAAGGCCTTACTGATGTTATGTTTCCCGGAGCACAGGTTTTGGTAGCACGTCACGGTAAAGTAATTTATGAAAAAGGCTTTGGGTATCATACATATACTAAAAAAGAAAAGGTGAAGTTAGACGACGTTTACGATCTGGCTTCGATGACTAAAATTCTTGCAACATTACCGCTTTTGATGAAGCGTTATGACGAAGAGAAATTGACCTTAAATGATAAATTGGGGACGTTGCTACCGGTACTGCAAGGTTCAAATAAGCAAAATATTACTGTGAAGCAGGTGTTGTCGCACTACGGCAGACTTAAACCCTGGATACCTTTTTACACGGCAACATTTGATGAATCCGGAAAGCTTTCAAAAAAATACTATCGTACCAGACCTGAAGATAACTTTGATATAAAAGTTGCAGAAGATATGTATCTGCGCAATGATTATCCTGATACGATTGTAAAAATTATAGCAGATTCAGATCTGTTAAGCAGACGAGTTTATAAGTATAGCGATTTGTCTTATTTTCTATTTAAAAAATATTTGGAAGATACAGAAGGTGATGACCTTCATGGCTTAACACAGAAATATTATTACGGTTCTCTAGGAGCAAATAGAATGGGTTATAAACCTTTAGAGCGTATTGTAAAAGGTGCTATTGTTCCTTCAGAGAATGATACCTACTGGCGTATGCAGCAGGTACAAGGCTACGTGCACGATATGGGCGCAGCGATGGAAGATAATATAGGCGGTCATGCCGGCCTTTTTAGTAATGCTAATGACGTTGCTAAGATGATGCAGATGTATCTGCAAAATGGGTATTATGGCGGTAAACGCTATTTCTCAAAAGCCACTATGGATGCGTTTAATACATGTTATTATTGCTCAGAAGGAGTGCGAAGAGGTGTAGGTTTTGATAAACTTCAGCTGGGTACAGCAGGTCCTACTTGCGGTTGCGTTTCAAAGGCTAGTTTTGGGCATAGTGGTTTTACCGGTACTTTTACCTGGGCAGATCCTGAGACAGAAATTATCTACGTATTTCTTTCAAACCGCACATTTCCTACAGCAACTAATAGAAAGTTGATTTCTTCAAACCTCAGAACACGTATTCAGGAAGTTATTGAAAATGCGGTAATGCCGTGATTCTGATCATAAATAATGATTAAAACCAGAATTTTAATTCTTAAGCTGGCGTAATAATTGGTAATTTTACGTCATGAAAATTGCTATAGTTTGTTATCCCACTTTTGGCGGTAGTGGCGTTGTTGCTACAGAGCTGGGTATTGCGTTGTCTAAACGCGGTCACGAAGTTCATTTTATCACTTATAAACAGCCGGTAAGACTTGATTTACTTAATGAAAAAATATTTTTTCACGAGGTAAATGTACCGGAGTATCCGCTGTTTCATTTTCAGCCTTATGAGTTGGCGCTTTCCAGCAAACTGGTTACGATTATCAAGGCATATCATATAGATGTTTTACACGTGCATTATGCGATACCACACGCATATGCAGGTTATATGGCAAAGAAAATGCTTGAGCAAGAAGGGATAACCATACCTATGGTGACAACTTTGCACGGTACTGATATTACGTTAGTAGGTAATCATCCCTTTTATAAACCAGCTGTAACCTTCAGTATCAATAAAAGTGATGTGGTGACTTCGGTTTCTCAGAGTCTAAAAGACGATACTAATCGCTTGTTTAATATTAAAAGAAAGATTCAGGTTATCCCCAATTTTATAGATCTCAGCATAGTTAAAAACTCATTTACAGATTGTCAACGCAGATTAATGGCTTCTGAAAACGAATGTATAATTACGCATATTAGTAACATGCGGGAGGTAAAATGTATTCCTGATGTGATTAAGACTTTCTATCGTATTCAAAAGGAAATACCAGCAAAACTTATTATGGTGGGTGAAGGACCAGAACGTGTCCCTGCTGAAAAACTCGCTGAAGAATTGGGTATTGCAGGTAAAGTTATATTCTTAGGAAACAGTAATGAGATTGATAAAATACTTTGTTTTTCAGATCTGTTTTTGCTTCCTTCTAAAGCTGAAAGTTTTGGCCTAGCTGCGCTTGAAGCGATGTCGCATGGAGTACCGGTGATATCTTCAAATGCAGGCGGACTTTCAGAAGTGAATACCGAAGGTTTTTCAGGCTTTTTAAGCGATGTAGGAGATGTTAAAACGATGGCAAACAACGCGCTTAAAATTCTAAAAACAGATGATAGTTTGGCTCAATTTAAATTACAGGCAAGACAGCAGGCAACTCAGTTTGGTATAGAAAAAATAGTACCGATGTACGAAGAGGTTTACGCAAAGGCAATCAAAAAAAATCAGCCTAGGACTAAAGCGTCTTTAGCTTAAACTCCCAGATTCTAACACATAAAAAAGCCGTGAATTTTAAAATTCACGGCTTTTTTATGTGCTATTTTGATTGATTAAAACTGGTAACGTATACCCAATGCAATATCAAAATCTAAATCATTATTGTCGTAGTAAGGATTATTATCACCAAAGCCAATTTCTGGCCTGAAATCAAGTGATAAAACTAACGGAATATCAAAGTTGTATTCAATACCTATATCACCTGCAGCAAATACAAAAGTGTCATCGTCATAACGATTATCATCATATCCGTAAGAGGCAAGACCACCACCTACACCAGCGTACCAGTTAAAGCCACCATCAATATTCCATACCCATTGGTAAAGACCTGCAAGTTTAAATCCGTCGTAATTTTTACCATCTCTAATACCTAAATCTAATTCTAATCTGTTGTTTCCGCCTAAAGCTCTTTGATAAGAAATTTCTGCACCAAAACCGTCACTGTCACCCAATCTTAAACCCAATGCGTTAGGAGCGATATCCTGTGCTTGTGAAGTGAAAGAAAATCCTGCAATGAGTACAAATGCGATTAATACTTTTTTCATAATTATAAATCTTTTTAAATGTTAGTATTGCAAATGTAATCTGAGATAAGCTGAGTGCTTACAGCCGTTGCGCCAATCTTTTGTTAAGCTTATCTAATCATGTGTTAATGCCTTCAAAGGGATTAATTGTAACTTTAGCCTATGATTTCAAACCTCTCAGACGCTTTAAAAACACTTGCCAAATCTCTTGAAGGAGATTTGGTTTATGATGATTTACACAAACATTTGTATGCTACAGATGCATCAGTTTATCGCAGGTTGCCGGTTGCTGTTGCTTTTCCAGAAAATGAGCAGGATTTAAAGAAACTTATTTTATTTGCCGGCGTGCATCAGATAGGGTTGATACCGCGAACCGCTGGAACTTCTCTTGCTGGTCAATGTGTGGGAGATGGTATTGTGGTTGATGTTTCTAAACATTTCACAAAGATTATTTCTTTTGATAAAGTCAATAAGACGGTTACCGTACAACCGGGAGTGATTCGAGACGAGCTCAATAGATATTTAGAACCTCACGGCTTGTTTTTTGGTCCTAATACGTCAACGTCAAATCGGTGTATGATTGGTGGAATGGTGGGTAATAATTCTTCAGGAACGACTTCTATTCAGTACGGAGTTACACGAGATAAACTGGTTCAATTGAAAACTCTTTTAAGTGATGGAAACGAAGCTGTTTTTAATGAAATCACAGCTGAAGAGTTTTCGCAAAAGCGGAAGCTAAAAAATAGGGAAGGCGATTTATACCGAAGCATTTTTGAAGAATTAAACACTTCAGAATCCCAAAAGGAAATTCGGGAAAATTATCCCAAACCTGAAATTCATCGAAGAAATACCGGGTATGCATTAGATGCATTGCTTGATAATTCGGTTTTTGAAGAAACGAGTACCCAGCATTTTAATATGTGTAAACTGCTGGCAGGAAGTGAAGGTACTTTAGCTTTAACAACAGAAATCACCCTGAAATTAGATGAATTACCACCGGCAAACGGAGTGATGATCGCTGCACATTTTGAAAGTATTGAAGCCTGTTTAGAAGCTGTTGTTCCTGCTATGAAGCATAAGCTGTACGCTTGTGAAATGATGGATAAGGTTATTTTAGATTGTACATTAAATAACCGGGAGCAGCAAAAAAATCGATTTTTTATAGCAGGTGATCCGAAAGCTATTTTAATGCTTGAAGTACGTGCAGAAACAATAGATCAGGCTCGCAAAGCAGCGGTAGAACTTATTGCAACGGTAGAAGCATCAGGCTTAAGTTATGCCTATCCTACTTTAGAAGGTTCAGAGATTAGCCAGGCTTTGGAATTACGTAAAGCCGGTTTAGGTTTGTTGGGAAATATCGTAGGTGACCGTAAAGCGGTGGCGTGTATAGAAGATACCGCCGTAGCTCTTGAAGACCTGGCTCCATATATTAAAGAGTTTAGCGTATTAATGGCAAAATTTAGACAGGATGCGGTGTACTATGCACACGCGGGAGCAGGCGAATTACATTTACGACCTATTCTAAATTTAAAGCGAGCCGATGATGTTATTTTATTTCGGCAGATAACTACTGCGGTTGCACAGTTGGTAAAGAAATATAAAGGCTCTATGAGCGGCGAGCACGGTGACGGTCTCGTACGTGGAGAGTTTGTAGCGTTGATGTTAGGCAGTGCAAATTATGAGCGCTTAAAACGCATTAAAAACAGTTTTGATCCTCAGAATATTTTCAATCCCGGGAAGCTCGTAAATGCAGGACCTATGGATGCACATTTACGGTACACGCCAGATCGCGATGAACCGGAGATTGAAACACTGATGGATTTTAGCGATACGCAGGGAATTTTAAGAGCGGCAGAACAATGTAACGGTTCTGGTGATTGTAGAAAGATGCCCGAAGCTGGTGGAACGATGTGTCCCAGTTATCGTGCAACACGTGATGAAAAAGACTCTACACGTGGTCGAGCCAATACACTTCGTGAGATTTTAACGAATTCTGAGCGAAGAAATAGCTTCAATCATAAAGAACTAAAAAATGTTTTTGACCTTTGCCTAAGCTGTAAAGCTTGTGCGAGTGAATGCCCCAGCAATGTGGATGTGGCTGCTTTAAAAGCGGAGTTTGAATATCAATATAAAAAGGAAAATGGAAGTTCGTTAAGAACTCGGGCATTTGCATTTAATGCTTACCTGAACAAATTTGCTGCGGTGCTTCCCAGTATCACAAACGGATTGTATAAAGCTAAATTGAGCGGTAAATTCATAAGAAAAACTTTAGAAGTTGCTCCAGAAAGAAGCCTTCCGCCTCTGGCGAAAAAAACTTTACGTAAGCGCTTTAAAAGACTTAGAGCGTTCAATCCTAAAAATCCTATAAAGACAGTCTATCTTTTTGCTGATGAATTCACCAATTATCTGGACGCTCAGATAGGGGAGGATGCAGTGGTTTTGTTGCAGCGGTTGAATTATGAAGTGCGCATCGTAACGCACGCAGAAAGCGGCAGGTCATTTATATCAAAAGGTTTTTTAAAATATGCACGGAAAGCTGCTCAGAAAAACATTCAGACTTTTAAAGATTTAATTGATGAAGAACATCCATTAATTGGTGTTGAACCCTCAGCGATTTTAGGGTTTAGAGATGAATACATCAGGCTGGCAAAAGATGTTGAAGCAGCTAAAAAGCTTGCAAAAAATACATTTACAATAGATGAATTTCTAAATGCTGAAATCAAAGCAGAACGTATTAAAGCAACCTCTTTTACTACCGAATCAAAAAAACTTAAAATCCACGGGCATTGTCATCAAAAAGCATTGAGCGGTATAGAGCATACCTTTAATATTCTCAATTTACCAGCCAATTTTAAACCAACCATTATTCCGTCTGGATGTTGTGGTATGGCGGGGTCTTTTGGGTACGAGAAAGAGCATTACGATTTGAGTATGCAAATAGGAGAGCAAACCTTGTTTCCAGCAGTAAGAAAGGCGACTAATGATACTTTAATAGTAGCCCCGGGAACAAGCTGTAGACATCAAATAAAAGACGGGACGCAGCGCGAAGCAGTACATCCCGTAACAGTTTTGAAGAATGCTTTGGTTTAGATATTTAGAAATACAGAGAATACTGTTTCACCATCTCCTAAAGTCTGAAAACCTTCGTGTAAATTTTCCTGTTTTACGGCGTAAGGATAAAAACTAATAGGCTCTATACAAAGCATATTGGTGACTTCGGTCCAGAGCATAAAGTTGCCAAAACCTTCAGATTTAATGGTGATGTTTTTATCGTCCTGTAGACTGATTTCAGTACAATCTGATACTTGAAAAGCGCGGCTTCCTACAGCCATAATTTCTTCTAAAGAAATCTCTTTTTTTGCATTTTGAACCACAGGTGTTTCAGAATGTAATTTAAATGCAGGATGATACCCCAGCATAAAAGGCATTCCTTTTTCACCGCTGATTATGAATTCGATTTTGAGCTCGTTTTTACTTAGTGTGAATTGCTTTTTAAAAACGAAATCATAAGGCCAGGATAACCATTCTTCAGCTGACTTTTTAGGGAATTTTGAATTCTTAACTTTGGTTCCTGCTTTATATTTTTTTTCAAAAATCGCTGAAGTTTCCGTAGAGCTTTTCAGTTCGTAAGTAAGTTCACGCAATAAACCGTGCTGATCTAAAATGGCTTCACCTTTGGGGGTTTGCACTTTAAAATAGGCTTCGTCAGTTGGTCCAATAACCGGAAACATCTCATCATCAGATTTTCCCCAGCCCGGACTTCCTACCTGATGTATATATTCGTGATCATCCTTTTTATAACTTGATAATTGTCCTTTATCTATTGAAACCGCTTGGTTGTTCAGTTGTAATTGTGTCATTTAATTTAGATTTTCTAGTGCGTTATAATAATCAAGATGCAGGTCTTCGTGCAGTGCTTCAATTTTTTTATGGATGTATTCCAGTTGTCTGAGATAGAGATTACGCAGCGTATTATTATTCCGAATCGCAGGTCTAACCGTGTTCATCTTTTCGCAGAAATAAATCAGGAGTTGTACCTCAGTTTCTTTGTTGCCGGAATAGCGAATGTACTTTTTAGTTTCCCTTAGAATCTTACGTATAGACTTTTTCATCCAGTAATAATTCTTGTTATTAATCGTCTTAAACTGCTCATCAATATCCTCTTTTACACTTGCCAGGTAACCCGCCTCATAATCCGATTCAAAAAGCAAATAAGTGAGTAATTCTTTGTTTTCTTTTTTGAATTTTACCAACCGCAAACAGATTTGAAGCAGTTCTTCTTCTTCTTTGTGCTTTAATTCTTTTTTGAGTTGCGTTACCGTAGCTGCTTTCATAGTTGCAATTTAACCAAAATGCTGTTAAAGCCCGTTAATACTAGAACTATAAACGCTAAATTATATTTAAAATAGTTGTGAGGAAGGCACTTGATGGTTAGTTTTAGATAAACCAAAAAATAAAAAATAGACATATGAAATTTTCAAGAAACGCATCTGCAAACTGGAAAGGGCAAATTAAAGCCGGAATGGGAACAATCTCAACAGAAAGTACAGTTTTAGACGGTGCAAAATACGCATTTGGAACCCGTTTTGAAGACGGAAAAGGTACAAACCCTGAAGAATTAATAGGGGCAGCTCACGCCGGTTGCTATACGATGCAATTATCAGCATTTTTAGGAGAAGAAGATTTAACTCCAGAGAATTTGCACACGGATGCTAAAGTAACTTTTGAAGATGGAGCAATCACTAAAGTTCACCTAACCTTAAAAGGTAAAGTACCTGGGTGTGACGCAGAGACTTTTGAGAAAATTGCTTCAAAAGCAAAAGAAAATTGTCCGGTTTCAAAATTGCTGAAAGCTGAAATCACTTTAGACGTTACATTAGAAGAATAAAACCTTTTGAAATATAATTATAAACCGCTTTCTGGCGGTTTTTTTATGTCTTAGTGTCAATTGTGTAAAGCGTATATTTGAAAACCTAAATTCTCAGTAGTGCCACAATTGTTACTATATTTTTTACCGGCTTTGTTAGCATTTGCAATAACATTTGCAGTTGCAAAGCTGTTGTGTCAGCCAAAATTATCAAGCTATTTTATTGATGATACCGGTGGAAAAAAACTGCATAAAAAAGCTATTCCTGCTTCTGGAGGGATTGCATTGTTCATAGGTATAGTTATCACCGCTTTAATTTTTGAAGGAAGCTTTTTAATACAGAATCATTTATATGTGATTATAGGCTTTGCAGCGATGTTTCTGTTGGGACTTGTAGACGATTTAAAACCTTTAGGTTGGAGGAGTAAATTAGCACTTCAATTCGCGATTATTTTTTTTGTTGTTTTAATAGGAGATTTGCGTTTAGAATCGGTTATACTAGAGCATAGTTTCTACCAAATGCCTTATTATATAAGTGCAAGTATTTCGATATTTTTATTGTTATTTTTAACGAACGCATTCAATTTTATTGATGGCGTAGATGGCTTGGCAACAACTGTGGCGTTACTTTTTTTTCTGGGTTTACTTTATTTTCAGACTCCATTTTCCGGAATATTTTTAATGTGTGCAGCTGCTAGTTTATTTGCGTTTAGAAGGTTCAATAAAGAACCAGCGCAATTATTTATGGGAGATAGTGGTTCTTTATTTTTGGGTTTTATGTGTGCGGTATTTTGCATTCTTTTTCTAGAAGCAGATTTAGTTATTTCCAATATACGCTTGCAATCCTATCAGCAGCGTTTACCGGTTATGACAGGCTTATTTTGGTATCCTGTTTTTGATACTGCGCGCGTTTTGTTATTGCGTTTATATAAGCGTAAACCTCTTTTTAAACGTGATAAATTACACAGTTATTCAGCATTACTCAGATTAGGTTATAGCCATACTCAGATTGTAAGTTTGATTTTTCTAGTGACCTTAATTCTACTTGGAGGAGTTTTGTTTCTGGAACCTGTAATCGGTTTGTGGTTCTTTTTAATCCTTCAAATAATGGTGTTGCTTGCTCTTCACATATATTTAGATGTTCAGATTAGAAACTTTAAGAAAGAAACCAAGCGTAATTAATGCTTAAACCTTCTAAAATAGCACTTTCAGCACCACAGCTTGATGCGAATTCAGTTGCTGAGATTACACGCGCCATTGAGGGTAACTGGATTACAGCAGGTGGACCGTTTGTGACAAAATTTGAAAATTCACTTCAAGAAGTATTGGGTACAAAACGAGATATCGTGGCGCTAAATTCAGGCACTTCAGCTTTGCATTTGGCCTTGATTCTTGCCGGTGTTGAGGCGGGAGATTCTGTTTTGTGTCAGACCATGACATATGTTGCGACGGCTAATCCTATTGCTTATCTAGGCGCAAAACCCATTTTTATAGATAGCGAAAACGAAACCTACAATATGTGTCCTCAGGTTTTAGAAAATGCTATTGAATTACTAATCGAAAAAGGGGAGGAGCCTAAAGCTATAATTGTGGTGCATTCTTACGGAATACCGGCTAAAATTCAGCGTATTGCTAAAATCGCTAAGAAGCATAAGATTACTTTAATCGAAGATGCTGCCGAAGCTCTAGGGAGTAAAGTCAATGAGCAATATTGCGGACTTTTTGGGGATTATGGAATACTGTCTTTTAATGGGAATAAAATAATAACGGCTGGTGGTGGCGGAGCGTTGATTTGCAAAAAAACTAAAGATGCTGTAGAAGCCCGTCATTTGGCGAGTCAGGCAAAAGTGAGTGCATCTGGTTTTGAGCATGACAGCGTTGGTTATAATTATATCATGCCGGGAATCAATGCTGCTCTGGGGATTGCTCAACTGAAAACATTAAATGAACGCGTTGACGCAAAGCGGAAAATACACAAATTCTATACAGAAATATTTGCCGAACTTGATGAAGTTAATTTGTTTAAAGTTTCTGACATAGAGTTGTATTCAAATTATTGGCTGAATGTAATTCAATTTAAGGAAAGCGCATTGAAGAATCCCGAAGGACTTCGTGTATACATGGAAAAATTAGAAATTGAATCCCGATTTTTATGGAAGCCTTTGCACCTTCAGGGGATTTATTCCAATCAAAAATACTTTGGAAATACTACAGCAGTAGATTTCTGGAAGCAAAGTCTGTGCTTACCATCAGGAACCGGAATGACAGCTGATGAGCTTGATAGAATCAAAGATGCACTAATTGCTTATTTTTCGAATTGATGATGAGCGATAGGATTGATTTAAGTTTAGAAGTGATTTTAGTTACCGGAGCAGCTGGAAGTATCGGTCGCGAGTTGGGTTTAAATTTCGCTTCAAAAAATCCTGAACAACTCATTCTGGTTGATATTTCAGAAACAGGTTTATTCAATCTAATCGAAGAGCTTCAAGTAAATCATCCCAAAACGAATTTTATCTACTTTACAGAAAGTATATGTAATCCAGAGTTTCTTAATTTTCTATTTCAGAACTATAAAATCACATCGGTTTTTCACGCAGCGGCCTATAAACATGTTTCTTTAACGGAGCAGAATGTTTGTGCAGCGATTACAACTAATATTTATGGAGCAAAGCTGTTGATAGATAAGGCAACGACGGCTGGTGTAAGACGCTTCATATTTATTTCCACAGATAAAGCTGTAGACCCGGTAAGTGTGATGGGGCGAACTAAAAAAGTTGTAGAAGATTATTTGGTATTTAAACAAATAGAAAACAATCACATCCAAATTTGTACACTTAGACTGTGTAATGTTTATGGTTCTTCGGGGTCTGTGGTTCCTGTTTTTAAAAATCGAATAGCTTCAAATCTACCCCTTGAGATTAAAGGTCAAAATATAAAACGTGCATTTATAACTGTTGATGTAATAAATCAGATTGCAGATTGGCTTTTAGTTGTAGAAGATTGCGCAGGTATATTCATTCCAAAGAACCCTAAGGTTTTTACTATACTTGAAATCGCACATCAAGTGCTCAAAGAAACCGGAGTTACATCTGTTGAAGAATATCCAGTGCAGTTCATTCATTTGCCAAATTCTGAAAAACAGGAAGAATCTTTGAAAAATACTTCAGAGAAAGCAATTCAAATTGAAAGTTCCGAATTAATTCAAATTGAAAAAAAGAAAGCGCAACATTTCAATATCGAATTGTTAGAAGCGTGTCTTCTAGCAGCAAAATCTTATAAAAGAGATGAAGTTCAAAGTCTACTAAATAAGTTGTGTTACTAACAATTAAAAGCTAAAAGTAGCCGTGGTATTGCTGATTATTTTCTCTATAGACTGCTCATATTTTCCTGCAAATTTCACCTTTTTTAGATTATCTATATGACGCATATGGTGCGTATCTGTACCTATAAAATCGTACATATTTTCCGCTAAAAGGCGTAAAGCTGTTTTTGCGATACCAGGTCCGTAATAGCCACTGATTGAGAGCGCATTTAATTGAAATTTACAGATGCTTTTTAGTTCGGTATATGTGTCGTATTTGGCATGATAAAACGCATAACGTTCCGGGTGTGCTAGAACCGGTGTAAAGCCGGCGTTACCAATTTTAAATAAGATTTCTCTTAGATTTACGGGTGGTTGTAGGTAAGACATTTCTACTAAAACATAGTTGTCTTTTAATGGTAGAATTTGTTTGTTCTCTAATAGATCCACGAGACCGGAATCCATCATATATTCAGAAGATGATCTAATATTAAAATCATTTTGATTATTTTCTTTTAAAAAAGATTTTAAAGATTGTTCTGCGCCCAAAATAGTATCGGGAGTATTGGCATAAAAATCGCTCATAGTGTGCGGAGTACAGATCAAATCTGTAATACCAAATTCTTTAAACCCAGCTAAAAGTTTTAATGAATCTTCTGGCGTTTTTGCTCCATCGTCAATTCCGGGTAGTATATGATTGTGAATATCTGTAAATTTACCAAGCTTATTTACTAAGTATTTCTTTGAGCTGAAAATTGAGAGCATTAGGTTTTTAATTTTTTGCAAAATTAAGCATTCTAAACCGTACGTATAGCTAATATAAATATACAATATAATACTATTGAAGCTAATTGAGTAAATTGCTGTTCTATGTTTAGTTTTTTACGAGATCTGCAATTCTTGCTTTGTTTGGCTTTAGCTTTTTGGGCTATAAAATTTAATGCTCAAGAACTTCCTCCGATTCTAAACTTCACACCAGAAGATTATACTGCAGAGAACCAAAACTGGGCTGTTGCTCAGGGAGATCAAGATTTTATATACGTAGCAAACAATTCAGGACTGTTAGAGTATGACGGTGCAAAATGGAGCCTTTATAAATCTCCAAACAATACGATTTTACGATCAGTAACAGTTGTGGGTAATCGTATTTACACAGGAAGTTATATGGAATTTGGTTATTGGCAACATGCTAATACCGGCTTACTTGAATATACTTCATTGAGCGAGTCTTTAAAGAATTCACTAGTTGTAGATGAGCAGTTTTGGAATATTTTAGCCATAGACGATCTGGTGTTATTTCAATCTCTAAATAAAATTTATAGTTTCAATAATAATACACAAGAAGTTAAAATTTTTGATTCAGAATCTTCTATTACACAATCCTATTTAATTGATAAATCTGTTTATTTTCAGCAGGAAGGGCTGGGTTTGTTCCAATTGCAGAATGGTAATGCTGTTCTTGTTTCTGAAGCTCAACCTTTTTTAGAAAACATTGTTGTTTCCTTTTTTAAGAAAAACGAGAACTATATAGCTGTAACTCAAAAAAGCGGCATTTTTCAGTTAAATAATGGTAATCCAACTGTATGGAATAAGAACACAACTAATTATCTTTTAGACAAAACGATTTACACAGCTAAGAAGCTTACCGATGGTTCTATAATGTTGGGTACCATTTCTAGTGGATTGATTCACCTTTCTTCTGAAGGAGATATAATTTACCAGATTGATCAGAATTTAGGTTTAGGAAATAATACGGTTCTAAGTATTTTTGAAGATAAAAATGCTCACGTCTGGTTAGGATTAGATAACGGAATCAGCGTAATTAATACCAATACCGCTTTTAAAGTTTATACGGATAACGTGGGTAAGCTGGGGTCTGTATATGCAGCAGCTAGACATAAAGGCTACAGCTATTTAGGAACCAATCAAGGATTGTTTTACAAAAAAAATACAACTGTAAACGCTACCTATACTTTAATTTCAGAAACAAAAGGGCAAGTATGGAATTTAAATAAACTAGGAGATGATTTATTTTGCGGACATCACGAAGGTACTTTTTTAGTGAATGCTGATAAGGTTGAGAAGATAGCAGATAAACCCGGAACATGGAAAATTCAGTGGCTTGATGCTTCTAAAAATTTAGCTATTCAAGGAAATTATAATGGCTTGTATATCCTTGAGAAGTTAAATTCTAAATGGCAAATACGTAATAAGCTAACGGGTTTTGATATTTCCAGTCGCTATTTCGGGATTGCAGCAAATCAAACTATTTATGTAAATCACGAATATAAAGGGGTCTTTAAACTGAGAGCTAACGCAAATTATACAGAGATTATAAGTTATAATCTGGTTGAAGAACTTCCTAAGGGAGCCAAGTCAAGTTTAATCAGTTATCAAGATAAATTACTTTTTGCCTTTGAAGATGGAATTTATGTTTTAAAAGAGGGTGCAGAAAGCTTTGTAAAGGATACGATACTCAGTAACGGCTTTTTAGAAACTGCTAAATATACTTCCGGAAAATTAACTTATGATAGCATTAATGATAAACTGTGGGCTTTTAACGCACAGGAGATCATGTATTTTGAACCCGGGATACTTGCTGATGAATTAAAGGTACGGCGTATTGCGTTGCCTTCTAAGACGAGAAAAGATATTTCTGGATTTGAGAACATTACAGATTTTGGTGATGACACCTATCTTTTTGGTAATGCAACCGGCTATATTCTCTTTGATCTTGAAAAGTTAGATTTCAAGCCCTACACTATAACTCTAAGAACGATTCAAAATAAATCGCGTAAGGAGGAACAGAATTTTGTTGCACTAACAACTGCTGAACCTTTTAACTATAAGGATAACTCCTTTGTTTTTGATTACAGTGTAGCAGAATATGATAAGTTTCGGTCTGTGGTTTATCAATACCTTTTAGACGGAATGTATGAGGAGTGGTCTAGTTGGTCAACGGTTTCTCAAGCTACTTTTGAGAATTTGCCTCCGGGTGATTATGAGTTTAAAGTGCGGGCACGTATTGGAGATCAGATTTCAGAGAATATCGCTTCGTATCAGTTCAGTATAGCAAGACCCTGGTATTTATCTGTTGTAGCGATTGTGATTTACATTGTGTTGCTGATAGCATTATTTATTGCGATACAGATATACAATAGGAAATATTATCGCAAGCAAAAAGAAACACTTATTGAGACCAATCAAAGAAAACTGGAATTGGCCAACTATGAAAGTGAGCGGAAAATCATGAAGCTTCAAAATGAAAAGCTGCAACAAGATGTGGAAAGTAAAAACAGGGAGCTGGCAGCTTCTACGATGAATATTGTAAAAAAGAACGAGTTGCTGAATGCCATCAAGAAAGAATTGAAAGCAGATTCACAAGAGGAAGAATTAAAATCAGTTATCAAGATCATCGATAAAAACTTAAATCCTAAAAAGGATTGGGAATTCTTTAAAGAAGCTTTCAACAATGCAGACAAAGACTTCCTAAAGAAGATAAAAGAACTACATCCCAAGCTTACTCCAAATGATTTAAAACTTTGTGCATACTTAAGATTGAATCTTTCTTCTAAAGAAATCGCGCCGTTATTAAATATTTCGGTAAGAAGTGTGGAGATCAAAAGATATCGTTTGCGCAAAAAAATGGAGTTGGAGCACGAGGACGGACTTGTTGAGTATGTTTTAAGTATTTAGCCTACCTCATCATTTCTTAAAATAACCTATACATTACCTATACGAAAACGTTAGTAGTTTTGTTTTTAGTGTATTGTAGCCTATACAAAATTAAATTTAACGTTTCGCTTCAGGCCTTATTACGCAAGCGTTTTCGTTGTGTCTTGTCTCATTTAATCCTCTTAATTATAAGTTGTATATTTTTTGTTGAGGTGGCTTTTTAGATTTTAGGTCTTGTTAATTCTAGATTTGGTTTCCAAAATATAATTTATGAAATCAATATTATCCTTGATCTTATTCGGGTTGATCAGCACCGGACTTTTTAGTCAGACTGGCAATGCTATTCGCGTGACGGGTACGGTGACAGATGTGTCAGGAATGCCTCTTCCGGGAGTTAATGTAATTGTAAAAGGTACAACAACGGGTACAAGTACAGACTTTGACGGTTTATTTACATTAGACGTACCGGCTCAAAGCACACTTGTTTTTTCGTTCTTGGGTTTTCAAACTCAGGAGTTGGCTTTTAATAATACATCTGATTTATCTATACAAATGATAGAAGATGCCAGCACGCTTGATGAAGTAGTTGTTGTAGGTTATGGTACTCAAAAGAAAAAAGAAATTACAGGTGCAGTTAGCGTTGTAAGTTCTGAGACAATTGAGAATCAAAATCCGGTTCGTATAGAGCAGGCCCTACAAGGTAGAGTTGCAGGTGTAAATATCAGTTCTAACTCGGGTTCTCCGGGTAGTGCTTCTACGATATCTATACGGGGTATTTCTACTAATGGAGATAACAGACCTTTAATTCTAGTTGATGGTGCTGTGATCGAAGATTTGAGCGTTATCAATCCTAATGATATAGAGAGCATCAATGTTTTAAAAGATGCAACGGCTGGTATTTATGGTGTTCGTGCTGCAAACGGTGTTATTCTTATTACAACAAAAGGTGGTCGTAAAAATACAGACTTGCGCGTTGATATAGACTCTTATGTGGGGCTGCAAGAAACTACACGTAAGCTTCCGGTTCTGAATGCTACGGAATATGGCGCTATTATTAACGAGGCTTATGTAGCAGGAAACCAAGCTCCACCGTTTCCTAATCTGGCAAGTCTGGGACAAGGTACTAACTGGCAGGATGAGGTTTTTAGACAAGCTTTATTGTCTGATGTGAATGCTACAGTTTATGGTGGAGGAGAGAAATCTGCATATTCTGTTGGTGCTGGTTACTTAGATCAAGACGGTATTGTAGGTGGCGGTGCTGTGAACTTCAATCGTTTTACAGGAAGAGGAAGTTATAATCTGGATATTCTAGAAAATTTAAAACTTTCAACCACGGCAATCTACACGCGTTCTAACCGAAAAACACTTTCCGAAAATGCTTTAGGTTCGGTATTATTTAATGCTGTGAACATGGCGCCTACTTTTAATGTGCGAGATCAAAATGGTGATTTTACTATTGCAAATGGTTTAGGTAACGAGGTTATTAATCCAATTGCGCAAATAGCAAATACATTTAATTCTAACGAAGTAGATAAGATTACCGGAACTGTTGGACTTTCATACAGTTTCTGGGATCATTTTACAGCAGAATCTCGTTATCAGTTTAACTATTCTGAAGTTCGTGGGCGTAGTTTCTTACCGGCAGGATTGAATTTTGGTGACGGTAAAGTGTTTAACAACTTGGGAGTTAATCAATATTTTGTGGATGATAGCTTCTTCAGAGATTATACGTTTGATAACTTTTTAACCTATAAAAATACGTTTGCAGACAATCATAACCTTACAATTCTGTTGGGTATGTCTGCATTCAAGACTAGTGGAGAATTTTACAATTTTACAGGTCGTGATGTTCCCGGAAGCACCTTTGAAGAAGCTAGTTTAGAAGGAGCAGGAGAAGTAATTGATTCTCGTGACATAAGCGGTCCAAATGAATTTGATCAGCGCTTACTTTCCTATTTTACACGTGTTCAGTACAACTACAAAGAACGTTATTTACTTTCTGCTGTGGTGCGACGTGATGGTTCCTCAAACTTCGGACCTCAAAATAAATTCGGTTATTTTCCCTCAGCTTCTATCGGTTGGGTAGTAAGTGATGAGCCTTTCTACGGAAGTAGCGATGTATTAAGTTTTTTTAAAATGAGAGCGAGTTACGGGATTTTAGGTAATGACCGTATTGGAGCCTTTGGATTTATTTCTACTTTAAATGCTGAAGGAACTTACGTTTTTGATAACGAGTTGGTAAACGGTGTTGCTGCAGGGCAACTTTCTAACCCGGAAATTAAATGGGAACGTCAAAAGACTTTTGATGTAGGTTTTGATTCGCGTCTGTTTAACAATAAAATTGATCTTACTGTAGATTATTTCAAACGTCGTACTGACGATTTATTACTGGTGCCTCAAGTGTCTGGAATTCTGGGTGTTTATGCGCCGGGAGCAGGAGCGCCAATTGTTAATGCAGGAAGCGTAGAGAATAGCGGTTTTGAATTTTCGATCTCTTATGATGAATATATAAGTGATGATGCTAGTTTCAATCTAAGCTACAATTTTACAACACTCAAAAATGAAGTGCTTGCTGTAGGTAATGAAAGTGGATTTATTCCCGGCGGAAGTTTTGGTTTCGGTCAGGAAGCTCCGGCACGTATGGAGGCTGGTTTCCCAATAGGATATTTCTACGGCTTACAAACCAACGGAATTTTTCAATCTCAGGCAGAAGTTGATGCGCATGCGACACAAGCAGATGCAACACTGGGAGACTTAAGATATGTAGATCAGAATAATGACGGAGTGATTGATGGTGATGATCATATCAATATAGGAGATCCTATTCCAGATGTGACAATGGGTCTTAATCTAGGGTTTAATTATAAGAATTTTGACTTCACGGCGTATGCTTTTGCTTCCATAGGTAATGATATCGTACGCTCGTATGATCGTAATCAGAACCTTACGAATAAGACTAATTATGTGCTAGACCGTTGGACGGGACCAGGATCTACAAATGCGTATCCTCGAGTTACCATTGGTCCTAATTCTAACTTACTATTTTCAGACTTTTATGTTGAAGACGGGTCGTATTTAAGACTTCAAAATGTGCAGTTAGGATATAGTTTAGGTAGTGACGTTTTAGACCAGTTAGGGATTAGAAAACTGCGTTTTTATATAGCTGTAACTAATGCGTTTACACTTTCAGAATATAACGGATATGATCCTTCTGCGTCATCTGGAGCACCAATTGGCGGCGGAATTGACCAAGGTTTTTATCCGGTGCCAAGAACCTACACAGCAGGAATGAACTTCAAATTTTAATAGAAGAGCGATGAAAAAAATAAAAATACATTTAGGGTTTATTGCGATGCTAGCTTCAGCAGTATTTGTGGCTTGTGGCGATGACTTTGTTGAAGTTGACCCTATAAACGAAAATTCTGAAGACTTTTTTAATTCAGAAGAAGATTATCAGGAAGCATTAGTAGGAGCTTATGATTTATTACAAGCGACTTATTTAAATGTAATGCTTGGTGAGATAGCGTCAGATAATACGTTATCTGGTGGCGAAAGTGCTACAGATTCTCCCGGAATTCAACAAATAGATAATATGATGCATACTCCGGTAAATCAGCAGTTGCGTGATCTCTGGGGTTGGATGTTTGCCGGTGTAAACAGAGCAAATTATATATTAGAATTTCAAGATAAAACAGATTTTTCAGGGAAAGATCAGGTTATTGCTCAAGCTCGTTTTTTGAGAGCGTACTATTATTTTGAATTGGTAAAATGGTTTGGCGATGTTCCATTAGCGGTAGATCAGCGTTTGCTTTTTGGTGATCAATTCAATGTAGATCGCACACCTAAAGCTGAAGTTTATGCACAAATAGAGCAAGATTTAATTTTTGCTGCGGAAACGCTTCCGGCTACTCAAGCAGAGCAAGGTCGTATTACCAGTGGTGCTGCACAAGCACTTTTAGGTAAAGTCTATTTATACCAAGAGAAATTTACTGAAGCTGCAAGTGCTTTAGACCAAGTAATAGCAGGTCCTTATGATTTGGTAACTGACTATTCAACCATTTTTGAATTAGAAGGAGAGAACAGTGTAGAATCTGTTTTTGAAGTTCAGTATACAGATAAAGAAGGAGCAGGTTTTGGTTGTTTACAGTGTAGTGAAGGTAATGTAGCTGTAGGTTTCAACGGAATCAGAAATTACTCAGGACCTCTTTTTGATAGTGGATTTAGTTTTAACGTTCCTGTTCAGGAAGCCTATGATGCTTTTGAACCTGGTGATATGCGTAGAGATATCGCGATTCTTAATATAGAAGAATTTGCAGCAGCTAATGGAGCTACGTACAACGAGGGGTATAAGCATACCGGTTTTTATAACAGAAAGTATATCGCTCGCAAAGGTGATGCTAACTTAGGTGATGCGAATCTTACCAATCCTAACAACTACCGTTCTATACGTTTTGCAGATGTACTACTTATGGCGGCTGAAGCGCATAATCGTAAGGCAAACCCTAACGCTGGTTTAGCTCAGCAATATTTAAACCGCGTACGCAGAAGAGCTTTTGGTGATACTGATCATGATATCACTGCTTCAGGAGCTGCTTTAACTGATTTTATTTATGATGAAAGAAGGTTGGAGTTAGTAGGAGAGGGGCATCGCTTTTTTGACTTAGTACGTACCGGAAGAGCGGCACAAAACATAGACGGTTTTACGTCAAATAAAAATGAAGTTTTCCCTATACCTGCGATAGAAATTGAACTTGCCGGAAACCGTTGGGAACAAAATCAAGGATACACTAATTAATACACTACGATACGATGAAAATTTTAAAATTACTAGTAGCATTTTTAGCGGTAGTTACTGTTTTTACAGGTTGTGAAGATGATGTCATTACAAATTATGCATTTCAAGATATTTCTGCGCCTCAAAATTTGACTGCGAATTTTGACATTGCTCAAGATGATTCAGGAATGCTGATTATTACTCCTGCTGGAGAAGGGGCTTCTACATTTACCATTTATTATGGGGCAGAAGGTTCAGAGCCGGAAACCATAAATGCGGGAGAAACTGCTTCTTATACCTATGCAGAGGGAGAATATTTGGTACGTATTGTAGCAACAGGTTCTACTGGTCTTACAAGTGAATATTCTCAATTAGTGACTATCTCTTTTAGAGCACCAGAAAACTTAGTTCTAACTGTAGATCAGTCGGCAGCTAATCCTTCTAATGTTGTTGTTTCAGCAGAAGCAGATTTTGTCACTTTATTTGATGTTTATTTCGGTGATGAAACAACTGAAGATCCTGTTCAGTTTATGCCAGGTGAAAGTGTTTCTCATGAATATGAAGAATTGGGAGATTATACGATACGTATAATTGCAAAAGGTGCTGGTGTGGCTACTACAGAAACAACTGAAGTAATTACGGTATACGAAGTAACGTCACCTCTTGAAGGAGCTCCAAATCCAACAGAAAAAGCAGCATCTGTTATTTCTTTATTTTCTGGTGTATATAGTGAAATAGAAATGAGAACTTGGCGTACAGACTGGTCTCAAGCAAGCTTAACAGATATAGATATAGATGGAAATGCAACTAAACAATATGACGAACTAAGTTTTGTAGGTGTTGAACCTGTAAGTCCTATTGATGCATCATCGATGACGCATTTTAATATTGATGTTTGGACAGGAACAGCAACACAACTACGTATAAAGTTAGTAGATTTTGGATCAGACGGTGGTTTTGACGGGGGCGATGACTCCGAACATGAGGTTACCTTAAATTTAGATAATGGCGATTTTGTACAAGGTTCTTGGGTTTCTTTAGATCTTCCGCTTAGTGCTTTTACAGGTCTTAATGGACGTGAACATATAGCACAATTAATATATTCAGCAGGTCCTGCCGGTGCAGCTACCGTGTATGTAGACAATGTATATTTTTATGATGAAAATTACATGTCGTTAACAACACCAGATACGGCAGCAACAGTTCCATCTGCTGATGCAGGTTCAGTATTTTCAGTATTCAGTGATTCTTATACAGATCCTACAGGAGTAAATTATTATCCTAATTGGGGACAATCTACTTCTTATGAGCAAATAGATCTTAGTGGGAATGCAGCAATTAAATATGGTAATGCTAATTATCAAGGAGTTGATATTGGAGAAGAGGTAGATGCTTCCGCTTATAGCTTTGTTCACATAGATGTTTGGTCAGCAGATTATACAACTATCCCGTTTTTTATAATCGATACTTCTGGTGAGCGTTCTGTAACCCTAGAAGTTAAGCCAGAGCAGTGGACGAGTATTGATATTCCACTTTCAGCATTTACAGACCAAGGCATATCTATCAACAATATATTCCAGTTTAAGTTTGATGTCCAGCACAATACTGGTGGAGTATTTTATATAGACAATTTATACTTCCATAACTAGGAATTAAATAGCAAAATATTATGAAAAAGCTAATTCAAATGGCATCCTATTGCTTCATACTGTTTACGGTATTAAGCTGTCAGGATGATGACAATACATTAGAGCAAATACAGGTTCCTCAAAACTTAGAAGTTGCGATGGATGTGACTGATGATGGGTCGGGTAATGTGACGTTTACTGCTTCTGCAGATAACGCGGTTACCTATCGGTTCTCATTTCCTGACGAATCTACAACGGTTGCTCCCAGTGGAGTTTACACCAAGCGTTTTACAAAAACAGGTCTGAATACGTATCAGGTAACTGTATTGGCTTACGGGCAAGCTGGTGTGAGCAGTTCTAGGTTAGTTGAGGTTACGGTTGAAAGTGATTTCTCTGATCCTGATGCCATCGAGTTATTAACGGGTGGTGATTCTAAAACTTGGTATTGGGCAGCAGATGTACCTAACCATTTAGGAGTGGGACCTAATAACGATAATGAGAACGAGAATTACTTCTGGGCATTCTTTTCATTTACAGATCCTTTTGCTTTAGCAGCAAATCCTGCAGCGTCTTGTGCTTATGATGATGAGTTTATTTTTAGCACTTCTAATGGTGAAAATCTAACCTACGAGTACGATAATAAAGGCGCGTCTTTTTTCAACAGAAGTTATGCCAGCGTTGTTGGTGGGCAATCTCCAGATGATAGCTGTTATGAGTTTGATACTTCAGGCGAAAAAGCGGTTACATTGGCTCCTTCTGAGTCTGTTGTAGCTCCAGAACGCAAGCGTGGTACGGTAATGACGCTTGGCGATGATGGTTTTGTGGGGTATTACATTGGCACAAATGAATATGAGATAATGTCACTTACCGAAAACCGTATGCTTTTAAGAGCAGTTCAAGGAAATGATCAAGGATTAGCTTGGTATGTAATCTTAACTTCTCAAAAACCGGTGCAGGACTCTGGACCGCAAGAGGAAGAAGATGATTTTCCAAATTTAGTTTGGTCAGACGAGTTTGATACAGATGGAGCACCTGATGTTTCAAATTGGACGTATGATTTAGGCAATGGTGATGCCGGCTGGGGTAATAGTGAATTACAGTATTATACAGACCGTTCAGAAAATGTAATTGTTGAAGATGGATTACTAAAGATAACCGCTCAACGTGAAGCATTCAACGGATTTAATTTTACATCAGCACGTTTAAAGTCTGAAGGTTTACAAGAGTTTACTTATGGGCGTTTTGAGATCAGAGCAAAATTACCTCAGGGAGTAGGAACGTGGCCTGCAATCTGGATGTTGGGTGCAGATTATATGACTAATCCTTGGCCGGGAGCTGGTGAAATCGATATTATGGAACACGTAGGTCGTAACCAGAATGAAGTTTTATCTACACTGCATTTACCGGGAAATTCGGGTGCAAATGGTATTTCTGAAGAAACAACGGTACCTACTGCTTCAACAGAATTTCATGTGTATACAGCAGAATGGACCGAGACACAAATTCGTTTTTATGTAGATGATGAGGTTTACCACATTTTTGAAAATAACGATAGTACACCTTTTAATAAGGATTTCTTTATGATCCTTAATGTAGCAATGGGTGGTAATCTTGGTGGAGATGTTGAAGCTTCTTTTCAAGAATCTATGATGGAAGTAGATTACGTACGGGTTTATCAAAGAGATTAGTCATGAACATTCAATATTTGAAAATAGCGCTGTGTCTGGTAGTTACACCTGTATTCCAGATGACGGCGCAAACCAAAGGTATTAATGATCTAGACCTGGTTGTTGAGCATAAGATTGATTCTATTATAGAGTTAATGACTGTGAAAGAAAAAGTAGGTCAAATGGTGCAATACAACGGTAGTTTTGATGTTACCGGTATACCATCTGACATAGATTCTAAAACAAAACTTGAAAAACTGAAGAATGGTGAAGTAGGTTCTATGCTTAATGTTCTTACTGCAAAAGCGACTCGCGAAGCACAACAAGTAGTAATGGAGAATTCTCGTTTGAAGATTCCGTTACTTTTTGGTTACGATGTAATCCATGGGTACAAAACCATGTTTCCGGTGCCTTTAGGTGAAAGTGCAAGTTGGGATCTAGAAGCAATACAGTTGAGTGCGAGTATTGCTGCAAAAGAAACTGCAGCAGCTGGAGTACATTGGACGTTCGCACCTATGATAGATGTTTCTCGCGACGCACGCTGGGGACGCATTATGGAGGGTGCCGGAGAAGATCCGTATTTAAATAGTGTGATAGGTGTTGCCCGCATTAATGGTTTTCAAGGAGGAAACTTGGATGATATCGCTACAATAGCAGCCTGTGCCAAGCATTTTGCCGGTTATGGTTTTGCGGAAGCAGGAAGAGATTACAACACGGTAAACGTGGGCGAATCTGAATTGCAAAATGCTATTTTAATGCCTTTTAAGGCTGCTTCAGAAGCAGGTGTGGCTACATTTATGAATAGTTTTAATGAGATTGATGGTGTGCCTGCTACAGCTTCTTCTCATTTACAACGTGATATTTTGAAAGGCGAATGGGACTATAAAGGTTTTATGGTTTCTGACTGGGGATCTATCGCAGAATTAATTCCACATGGTTTTGCAAAAGATAAAATGCAAGCCGGAGAATTAGCAGTTGTTGCCGGAAGTGATATGGACATGGAAGGTCGCGTGTACGAGGAAGCTTTAGAACCTCTTGTTAGTCAAAGTAAGATAGACGAAACTTTATTGGATGCTGCTGTCCGTAGAATTTTACGTGTAAAATTTCATTTGGGTTTATTTGAAGATCCCTATAAGTACAGTGATGCTAAACGGGAGAAAGAAGTTTTACTCGCACCAGAACATTTAGTAGCTGCTCGTGATATCGCTCGTAAATCTATTGTATTGCTGAAAAATGAAAACGAGGTTTTACCTTTAAAGAAAGATGTAAAAAGCATCGCAGTTATCGGTCCGTTAGCAGATGATAAAGATTCTCCTTTAGGAAACTGGCGTGCGCAGGCTAATAAGAATTCAGCAGTTTCAGTTTTAGAAGGAATTAAGAAGGCTGTTGGTTCAGCTACTACAATCAATTATGCTAAAGGAGCCGATTTAGGTATGGGTGAGCGTAGCTTTCTAATGCCCTTAAAAATTAACGAGGCTGATAAATCTGGATTAACAGAAGCCGTTGAAGCTGCTGAAAATTCAGAGGTTGTGGTTATGGTTTTAGGAGAGGATGCTTTTCAAACCGGGGAAGGACGCAGCCAGACAGGGATTAAGTTACGCGGTGTTCAGCAAGATTTACTTGATGCAGTTTCAGAAATTAACAGCAACATTGTTTTGATTTTAATGAACGGGCGTCCGTTAGATTTAAGCAAGCCTAATGAGCAGGTTTCTGCTATTTTAGAAACCTGGTTTTTAGGTTCAGAAGCAGGTAATGCAATTGCAGATGTGCTTTTTGGAGCTTACAATCCGTCTGGGAAATTACCGGTTTCTTTTCCGCGTAATGTGGGGCAGGAGCCTTTGTATTACAATCAGAAAAATACCGGGAGACCTTTTAGTGATATGGTAACGTATTCCGGATATCAGGATGGTTCTCGAGAGGGGTTGTTTCCGTTTGGTTACGGGTTGAGTTATACCACTTTTGAATATGGAAAGCTTCAGCTGAGTGCAGAAGAGTTTTCAGGAGATGCAACTATCGAACTTTCTGTAGAAGTTACAAATACCGGAAAGGTTGCTGGTAAAGAAACGATTCAACTTTACATTCACGATCTATTTGCCAGTCGCACACGACCGGTAAAAGAACTTCGTGATTTCCGTCAGATTACTTTAGAACCGGGAGCATCAAAAACGGTAAACTTCACCATTTCGCCTAAAACATTAGAGTTTTATACAGCAAATAAAATGTGGGAAGCAGAAGCTGGTGAGTTTGAAGTTATGGTGGGAAGCAATTCTGTTGATTTACAAAAAGTAACTTTTCAATACAAAAACTAATGAAAAACCTCTTTTTACTTTGGTAGTATTAAGCTCATGCAAAGCACAACAGCCACAATTGGTCTGGTCAGATGAGTTTAATGGTGAAGAATTAGATCTTACCGCCTGGAATTTTGAACTAGGAGACGGTTGTCCTAACCTTTGCGGTTGGGGAAATAACGAGCGCCAGATATATACTAAAGAAAACCATAGATTAGAAGACGGCAAGTTGATTATTACCGCCAAAAAAGAGGGGGACAGGTATACTTCTACGCGTATTACAACACAAAGAAAACATGAGTTTCAATATGGTAGAATGGAAGCTCGTGCAAAACTAGCAATAGGACAGGGAATCTGGCCGGCTTTCTGGATGCTGGGTACTGACATCAAGCAAGTGGGATGGCCTGCAAGCGGTGAAATTGATATTTTAGAATATGTAGGAAGAGAAGAGGATATGGTGTATACCACATTGCATGTTCCTGCTGGTCATGGTGATAGTGCTTTTAGTAAAAAAACAAAATTTGAAGCTATTGAAGAGGGGTATCATACCTACGCAGCAGAATGGTCTCCAGAACAAATTGAATTTTTTGTAGATGATCAATCGGTATTTATTTACAGTCCTGAAGATAAAACTAACGAGGTTTGGCCATTTGATCAGCCTTTCTATTTCATAATCAATATGGCAATTGGGGGAAACTTTGGAGGTCCTGAAGTTGACGATCGTATTTTTCCGCAGGAGTTTAGTATTGATTATGTAAGAGTTTATAAGCTGTAAGTCTTAGTTTAATTTTTGGATTGATTATTATTTAAAAGGTTCTGTTGGTAAGACAGAGCCTTTTTTGGGTTTCTGCCAAATCTATTTAAATAGAAAGTATATTTGCAGTCTATGAGTATACTTACCTTAATTACCATCAGACCCGAATTACTCGAGGAACGGGATTATATTTTGAAACAGGCTTTACAAAAAGCTAGAGTAAAGCCGAGTATGGTTTCAGACTGGCGTATTAGAAAACGTTCTATTGATGCTCGTAATAAACCGGTAAAACTCCAGTTACAGATTGAGATTTGGCAAACGGGAGAGGAAAGAAAAAGCCTGAATGCTTTTATTTCTCAAGATGTCTCTCAAGCTCCTCAAATTGCAATAATTGGTGCTGGCCCTTCCGGACTTTACGCAGCTTTACGTGCAATTGAAGCTGGTCTAAAGCCTATAGTTTTTGAGCGAGGAAAAGATGCGCGTGAACGTCGGCGTGATTTGGCTAAAATCAATAAAGATCAAATCGTAAATCCGGAGTCTAATTATTGTTTTGGCGAAGGTGGTGCCGGTACTTATTCTGACGGAAAACTCTATACCCGATCTAAAAAACGCGGTAACGTTTTAAAAGGGCTGGAATGGTTGGTTCATTTTGGGGCAGATGAAGATATATTAGTTGATGCACATCCACATATAGGTACTAATAAGTTGCCTAAAGTAATAACGGCAATGCGTGAAGCTATAATTGAAGCCGGAGGAGCGGTGCATTTTAATGCTAAACTGACCGATTTAATTATTGAAAATAAAGCCATTAAGGGAATCGTTATAAATGAAGCAGATCATTTTGCTTTTGATGAGGTAGTATTGGCAACAGGGCATTCGGCACGTGATATTTTTTACTTGTTGCACGATAAAGGAGTCAAGATTGAAGCAAAACCCTTTGCGCTTGGTGTGCGTATAGAACATCAGCAAGAAGTCATTAATTACATTCAGTATCACGGGGAGACTGATAATCCTTATTTACCTCCGGCAGCCTATAGTCTGGTAGAACAAGTTGATGGAATGGGCGTATATTCTTTCTGTATGTGCCCCGGAGGAATTATTGCGCCTTGTGCAACGGCTCAGGATGAGGTAGTGACCAATGGGTGGAGCCCAAGTAAACGCAATAATCCGTATGCAAACTCAGGAATTGTGGTAAGTGTTGAGCCCAAAGATTTACCCAATTATACGCCCGAAGATCCCTTTGTAAGTCTAAATTTTCAGAAATCCGTGGAGCATGCGTGTTGGGTTTTCGGCGGAAAAACGCAGCAAGTTCCTGCACAACGTATGACTGATTTTGTAAAAGGAAGAATTTCAGATGATTTTCCTAAAACTTCCTACCAACCTGGAATTGTAAGTGCAGATCTAAATATAGTTTTGCCAGATTTAATTGCTTCACGGTTGAAAAAAGCATTTGTGATCTTCGGAAAGAAAATGCCAGGCTACCTATCTAAAGATGCCGTTTTACATGCTCCGGAAAGCCGTACTTCTTCACCGGTTTCTATTCCGCGTAATTCTGAGACTTTAGAACATGTAGAGATCAGTGGGCTCTATCCTTGTGGAGAAGGGGCAGGTTATGCCGGCGGAATTATGTCTGCAGCTATTGATGGTATCAACTGTGTAGATGCAATAGCTAAAAAGTATATATCCTAAAAAAGCAAAGCCTCGCTTTTGCGAGGCTTTGAATTGAATTTCGTAAGTTTAAGACTTATTATTCAGCTTGAGGAGCAGGTACAGCAGTGCTGTCAACTACAACTTCAGCAGGAGTTTCAACAGGAGCTTCTTCAACCGGAGCCTCAGGAGTTACTTCTTCCATAGAAGTTTCTTCCATTGACTCTTCAGTTGATTCTTGAGCAGACTCTCTGCAAGAAAAAACAGTGATCATTAAACTCAAAGCGAAACCAGCTAAAATATTGCGTTTCATAAATAAAGATTTATTGCGTTAAAAATGCGGGCGAATGTACTTCAAATATGAATACGTGTAACATGACCTATGCTGATTTTTTAATAAATTTCAGTAAAAATCTCAAAGAGCTGAAACTGGCTTGAAATCAGTGTTTTATTAAGCGTAATAATTTGCTAGAGATGACATTCTTAATGCTAATACTTTATTTAAATTTCCGTTTTCCTGCCCTCCGTAAATTTTGTTCAATTGTAAGAGTGAATAATTTTTTACAAGTTGTTTTGAAATAATTCTTCTAGATTTTTTTAAACTCGCAATATTTATATTCAGCGATTGCGTATTTATATCATAGGTAATTGATTGTCTTTTAAAGGGATTCCAATACGTTTTTATATAAACATTATAATTTGTTTGATGAATTGTATTTAATAATGTTTTAATATGTTCACTTTCTTCTTCAGAAAGGTTGCTCATCAAATGATTCTGAAAAAAAGTGCTATTTAGAACCTCTGTTGTTCTCCTGACAGCACTACAGATTAGTTGGTTTTCACCTTCGTAAACTAAATTCATGGGCTTAGATTTTTGTTAGTTATTATTTATAAGTCAAGGAATTCAAATGTTTGAGTGCTTATTTATAAACTTACTTTTTTAGAAATTAAGTTATAGAAGAGTTCTTAATTATTAGATATTCTGTCATTAAAAAACGATGAAAATCAATATTTGCATTTAAAAAACTTGTGAAAATCATTAAATATTAAGAGTTGATATTGATAAACATCAAGTCAGGCAGGGCGGAGCAGGATGAATAGATCATTGAAACTCATTATTTTTCAAAATCGTATCTAACAATTTCAATAATGAAAAAACTATTCACAGCTTTCCTGATTTTTTTTATGCTTATCAATTCTTCTTGCAAGCAAAAAGATTCAAAACCTCAAAATCAAAAGATTGCTTTACATACGGAAGAAGTCAATACACCTTTTGGGAATTTTGAGGTTAAATCTCCTGTTTTTAAAAATACACCTCAATTTTTGATAACTGATTTTGGTGCTGAAAAAGGAGATAAAATAAAAACTACTAAAGCGATAGCAGCTGCGATTGATTCTGCAAATGCAATAGGTGCGGGTACCGTAATTGTACCTCAAGGAGAGTGGTTAACTGGCAAAATTCATTTTAAGAGCAATGTAAACTTACACCTTGAGGAAGGTGCAAGGCTTTTGTTTTCTGAAGATCCTCAGGATTACCTTCCTGCCGTATTGAGCACCTGGGAAGGCATGGAATGCTACAATTATTCTCCGCTTATTTATGCTTACGAGTGTGAGAATATAGCCATTACAGGTAAAGGAACTTTAAAAGCAAAAATGGATACTTGGGAAGTTTGGTTTGCAAGACCTTCCGGTCATATGCAAAACTTAAAACGCTTGTATGAGATGGCTTCAAAAGATGTACCTGTTGAAAAGCGACAAATGGTTAATGATTCCGCAAATTTCAGGCCGCAGTTCATTCAGTTTAATCGCTGTAAAAATGTGCTGCTTGAAGGGGTTTCCATAAAGGATAGTCCATTTTGGGTGATTCACCCGTATTTATCTTCAGATGTTACGATACGTAACGTGAATGTATTCGCACACGGGCATAATAATGATGGTGTTGATCCGGAGATGAGCCAAAATGTTTTGATTGAAGATTGTGTTTTTGATCAGGGTGATGATGCAATAGCTGTTAAAGCCGGCCGTAACCAAGACGCATGGCGCCTCAATACGCCGGTTAAAAATGTGGTGATTCGTAATTGTCTGGTTAAAAACGGGCACCAACTTCTTGCAATAGGTAGCGAACTTTCAGGAGGTGTTGAGAATGTTTTTATGGAAAATTGTGAAGTGGAACCTAATGCGAAACTCAACCATCTACTTTTTATAAAAACTAATGAACGCCGAGGTGGATATGTAAAGAATATCTATATGGAAAATATCAAGGCAGGTCGCATAGATAAAGGTGTTCTGGGCGTAGAAACAGATGTGCTTTATCAATGGCGTGATTTAGTGCCAACATACGAACGAAGATTGACGCAAATTGAAGATGTATATATGACCAATGTCACGGCTACTAATGTTGATTTTGTATCTCGAATTTTAGGAGATGCTGAAATGCCAATTAAAAATATCGAATTGAAAAATGTTAAGGTAGATTCCATAAGAGATCAAGAACTCATTCACGAAAATGTTACTGGTTTTAGCAGAAATGAATGATAAGCAGATTAGGATTAATAAATTTTATAAGTCCGAAGTATAACACAATACTTTGGATTTTTCATTTTTACATATTCTTAACTTTTGACCTTACAATTTCATATATCTCAATACTCCTATGTTGATATTGTCAAATTTATATTTGATTAAATTGACTAATGTTTTTCTGTTTTAGAAGTGTTAAAATTTTAAGTTTTTAAGACTATTTTAAGAGGTCTCTTGTTTTTAATCAATTAGCTTAGAGCCTATCCTTTCAGGTCTTATCTTAAACAGTGCTGTGAAAAATCCATATTTGTTTAGAAAACATTAAGATTCGGTTTTAAGGATATAGCATTCATTAATCAAAACCTACCTTTTTTTATGAAAAGAAGAAACTTTGTTCAACTCACCGGTCTTGGAACAGGGGCGTTAATGCTTCCTGTCTCGATGATGGGTAATGACATTGCTCCTGAAGCTTTGTTAGAACCCGGTCTGGATCTATTTACTAAAAAATCCTTGGCAGATGTAGCATTAAATACTGCCCGTTCTCTAGGCGCTTCTTATGCTGATGCACGAATAGGGCGTTACCTCAATCAATATGTCTTTACTCGAGAGGACAAAGTGCAGAATGTAGTAAATACCGAGTCTTTTGGGATCGGTGTTCGCGTGATTGCAAATGGGACTTGGGGGTTTGCATCAACAAATGATGTGACTGATGCCGGTATTAAAAAAGCTACGCAGCAAGCTGTTGCTATTGCAAAAGCAAATTCAAAAATTCAAACAGATCCTGTTGTTCTTGCTCCGGTTGAAGCTCACGGCGAAGTGAGTTGGAAAACACCGTTAAAAAAAGACTTTAGAGAAGTGCCGGTTTCTGAGAAAGTAGAACTCTTGCTGGATGCAAATGCTGCTGCGATGAATGCGGGAGCAAACTTTGTGAATTCAGCTTTATTTATGGTAAATGAGCAAAAATACTTTGCATCTACAGATGGTTCTTATATAGATCAAGACATTCACCGTATTTGGCCCACCTTTGGTGTCACTGCCATTGACCGTGAAGCAGGTAAATTTAAATCACGCCAGGCGATGAGTGCACCTATGGGTATGGGATATGAATATATGGATGGCCTTGAAAGTGAAAAGCTAATGAGTCCGGCAGGATTCAATCTGTATCGTAACAATTATGACATTATAGAAGATGCAACCACTGCGGCAAAACAGGCTAAAGAAATGCTTACGGCAGAGACTGTACAACCCGGTAAATATGATTTGATTTTAGAGCCTAACCATCTTGGATTAACCATTCACGAATCGGTAGGGCACCCGCTGGAGCTTGACCGAGTTTTGGGATACGAAGCAAATTATGCAGGAACCAGTTTTGCAACTTTAGATAAATGGAAAGCCGGAGATTTTAAATACGGTAGTGACCTTGTAAACATCGTTGCCGATAAAACACAACCGCATTCGTTGGGTGCTGTGGGCTATGATGATGAAGGGGTGAAGACTAAGAAATGGGATTTGATTCGCAATGGAATCTTAGTTAATTACGAAGCGATTCGGGATCAGGTAAGTATTTTAGATCAGAATGAATCTCATGGATGTTGTTATGCACAAAGCTGGAATGATGTTCAGTTTCAGCGTATGCCAAACATATCTCTTGAAGCAGGAAAAGAACCTTATTCTGTTGAAGAAATGATTAAGGACGTAGAAAAAGGAATTTATATTGCTGGCCGCGGAAGCTATTCTATAGATCAGCAACGCTACAATTTTCAGTTTGGCGGTACGGTATTCTACGAGATAAAAGAGGGTAAAATTGTGGGTATGCTCAATGATGTAGCCTATCAATCTAACACGCAAGAATTTTGGAATTCTTGTGCGAAAATTTGTGATGAAGGTGACTACAGGTTGTTTGGGTCTTTCTTTGACGGCAAAGGCCAGCCCTCGCAGGTAAGTGCTGTTTCTCACGGTAGTTCTACAACGCGTTTTGACGGTGTAAATGTTATCAATACAGGAAGAGCTGTTTAATCTTTTATCTAACAATTAATACAAGTACAATGGCAATATATTCAGAAGAAGAAGCACGTAAGATATTAGAGAAGGCGATGAGCTTTTCTAAGGCTGATGCGTGCGTGATTAACCTTGGCGGAAGCGAAAGTGGCAATATTCGCTATGCACGGAATACGGTTTCCACAGCTGGTCACCAGTCTAATCAAACCCTTGCGGTGGAAGCTAGTTTTGGTAAAAAATCAGGAACGGCTACTATTGATGAATTTGACGATGCATCCTTAGAAAAAGTGGTGCGCCGCGCAGAAGAGCTGGCACAACTTTCTCCCGAGAATCCGGAATTTATGGCACCGCTAGGCCCACAAACCTATGATGAATCGGTGAGTTATGTTGAAGCTACAGCAAATACAACACCAGAATTTCGTGCTCAAGTCGCGGCAAAGAGTATCAAGCCTGCAGGCGAAAAAGATGTAACTGCAGCCGGATTTTTGGATGACGGAGCAGGCTTTAGTGCTATGCTCAATTCTAACGGACTTTTTGCTTACAATAAGTCTACAAACGTAGACTTTACCGTCACGATGCGTACCAATGACGGAACAGGTTCTGGTTGGGTGACGCGTGATTATAATGATATTACAAAATTTAATGCAGAAGAAGCATCGGCGATAGCAATTGATAAGGCGGTGATGTCTCGTGAGGCTAGAGCAATCGAACCCGGGCGTTACACGGTGATTCTTGAGCCCGCTGCCGCAGAAGAGCTTCTCGGTAATATGGGCCGTTCTTTCAATGCGCGTACCGCAGATGAGGGTAGAAGCTTTATGTCTAAAGAAGGTGGTGGAACCAAACTAGGAGATAAAATTGTTGATGAGCGTGTGACTATTTGGTCAGACCCTTTGCATCCGGATGTGCCTACATCAACCTGGAGTGGTGATGGCTTACCGCGTAAAAAAACAATGTGGGTAGAAAACGGTGTGGTAAAAAATCTGGCATACGACCGTTATTGGGCATCGCAACAAGGTGTTGAACCCGTTTCTTATCCCAGCAATATGATTATGCAGGGCGGCGATGCCTCGCTTGATGATATGATTAAAAGCACAAAGCGTGGAATTTTGGTTACGCGATTCTGGTATATTCGTTCAGTAGACCCGCAAACACTATTGTTTACAGGACTTACCCGTGACGGAACGTTCTATATCGAGAACGGTCAGATTAAATATCCTGTGAAGAATTTTCGTTTTAACGAAAGTCCTATTATTATGCTCAATAATCTGGAGGAACTGGGCGAGCAAGTGCGTGTCAACGGTAATCTCATCCCGTATATGAAGATTCGTGACTTTACTTTTACCAGCCTTTCAGACGCTGTATAAACTTTCAGTACAAACAAAAACTGGTTACTTCAATATCAAGTAGCCAGTTTTCTTTTTTCAAGGAAATTAGTGTGGTTTGCCTTTCGGCGAAATCCAAACCGCATAAGCAAACTTAAACCGCACCGTTTACATTGAATAACGATTTTTTCTTTACAAGATTGCAATACGAGTCAGGCGACTGGGATGTTGACCAGCGTATGCCGTCTAACTTGCTCAACTCGTTGGTAGAATATACAACACTTAACATTGACACTCGGGAGAACATCATTTCACTGAGTAGTGATGCGATTTTTAAATGTCCGTTTTGTTACATCTCCGGGCATAAATTGGTGCAGTTCACTCCTAAAGAGCGTGAGAATTTTGGGAACTATGTGAAGAATGGTGGTTTTGTGTTTGCAGATGATTGCAATCACGACATTGACGGACTTTTTGCTAAATCTTTTGAGAGGCAGATGGAAGAGATTTTTGGTCCTGATGAACTTAAGAAAATCCCCAACGACCACGAGCTTTATTCCTCGTTTTTTGAATTTGATGATGGTCCGCCCACAACCTCTCAAGAGCTTAACGGCTGGGGTGATGACCTGGTGCACGAATACCTTAAAGCCATTGTAATCAATGGACGCATTGGGGTTTTGTACAGCAATAAAGATTACGGTTGCGAGTGGGATTACGACTTTAGGAACAAGCGATTTTATAGAATAGACAATACACGATTTGGGGTGAATATTGTGATGTATGCCCTTACCTCTTAACTCAAAACTATGGATAACGAATTGGTGAAAATCGAGCAGGAAGTAAACAGTCTTACGGCGAAAATTACCCAGCTAAAGCAAGAAATTGGCAAGATAATTATCGGGCAGGAAGAGACGATAGAACAGCTCTTGATTACCTTTTTGGCGGGTGGTCACGCGTTGCTTGAAGGTGTCCCCGGGTTGGCTAAAACCTTGATGATTCGAACATTGGCAAAAGCCATAGACTTAGAATTTAAGCGTATTCAGTTTACGCCAGATTTGATGCCGAGTGACATTATAGGAACCGAAATACTCGAAGAAGACCAGACTACCGGAAAGAAGTTTTTTGAATTCAATAAAGGACCTATATTTTCAAACATCATCCTTGCTGACGAGATCAACCGAACTCCGCCTAAAACACAGGCCGCTTTGCTTGAAGCGATGCAAGAATTTGAAGTGACCTATTCCGGGAAAACTTATTTGCTGGATAAGCCGTTTTTTATTTTGGCAACACAAAACCCAATAGAACAATCGGGAACTTTTCCGTTGCCGGAAGCGCAACAAGACCGGTTTTTGCTCTACATTCGCATTGGGTATCCCACAGAAACAGATGAAACAGCCATTTTAAAAGCAACAACGAGTTCGAAAAAGGCTAAAGTCAATTCTGTTATTTCCGGAGAAGAGATTATTCGTTTGCAGGAGTTGGTGCGCGAAGTTCCCATAAGTGATGATTTGATTACCAAAGTGAGTAAAATCATTCGCGCCACGCGACCGGAAACTAGCACAGACGACTATGTGAAACAATGGGTGAGTTGGGGTGCCGGACCACGTGCCGGTCAGGCGATGATTTTGACGGCAAAGGCGAGAGCATTGGCTCAGGGCCGACTTTCAGTCACACCAGCCGATTTAAAGTTTGTTGCGTTTCCGGTGTTGCGCCACCGTGTAATTGTGAATTTTAAGGCCGAAGCCGCAAACATTACTACCGATATGGTTACACAAAAACTACTCGACAACATTTTATAAAGCCGATGCAAACCAACTATCGAGAACTCTTAAAACCCGAAATCCTTCACGAAGTGTCAGGACTCAACCTGCTGGCCCGGGTGGTTGTTGATGGCTATTTACAAGGTTTGAACCGCAGTAAAAGTCTGGGCAGCGGGATGGAGTTTAGTCAGTATCGCGGGTATGAGCCGGGCGATGACTTACGCTTACTAGACTGGAAGATATTGGCCCGTTCGGGACGGTATTACATCAAGCAGTCTGAGGTAGAATCTCAGGTTTCGGTGAAGTTTATCCTCGACGCGAGTAACTCGATGTTGCATCAGGAAGGCGATTTGACAAAGATGGATTACGCCCGGGTTTTGGTGGCGAGCCTGTCTTATCTCACACATAAACAGGGGGATGAAGTAGGTCTTTTCGCTTTAAGCGAAAACAACTTAACTACGATTTATCCTAAAGCCAGTGTGCAGTATTTTAACCGCTTGTTGCAGGAATTGCTTAATGTTGAGAATGCTGGAAAATGGCCGTCAAATGCTTGTTCTAATGAACGACTGCACGAACGTGGGCGTAAGGAACTCATCTTTTTTATTACAGATATGTATGAGCATGGCGAAGAACTGACGGAGTTTACAAAAGCATTGAAAACTTCCCGAAATGAGGTGGCGGTATTACAGATTTTAGGGAAGGATGAGGCAAATTTTGAATATAGCGGGACGGTAACTTTTGAAGATTTGGAAACTGGCACAAAGCTTAAAGTTTCATCAAAAGAAGCCCGAACGCATTATCTCGAAAATTTAGAAAACCAACTTAAAAACACAGAAGAATCCCTGCTGAATCAAGGCATAAGCCATCAGGTATTTACAATGGGCGAACCACTGGGCGAAACCCTGAACCTGTTTTTAAAAAAACGCATAAACCTGGTCTGATATGTTTTTTGCCAATCCGATGTATTTATGGGCTTTGCTGGGACTCGCCATTCCCGTGGTCATACATTTGTGGAGCAAGAGCGAGGGTAAGACCATCAAGGTGGGCAGCATCTCATTACTCCAGAAATCTGAAACTACCCAGAGTAACAGGCTCCATCTCAATGAGTGGATATTATTACTCTTACGTATGCTTGCCGTGACCTTACTCGTTTTTATATTGGCGGAGCCTTTAGCTAAAACAAAAACCAAAAAGAAGGATTTGGTCTATCTTATTGAACCTGATTTGATCAAAATATCATCTTTTAAATCCGTGTTTGATAGTCTGACAGAAAACCGGGAAGTAAAACTCTTGCAAAAGGATTTTGCCACGTACAATCCTGAAGATTCTTTAGCTAAAATAGGTGTGGTAAACTACTGGCAGTTGGTCCAAGATTTTACACAGTTAGATGCCGATAGTATCGTGGTTTACTCACAATCTTTGGTAAAAGGTCTGAAAGGCAAACGCCCTGAAATTAACGAAAATGTCAACTGGATTACGATTGATTCTAGCTCCACATTTGAAGAGGTTTTACAGCTACGTCAACTGCAGGATTCTGTGGAGGTTTTGAAGGTGCAAAGCAATAACGACAAACTGTATTTTTCAAAAGAATTTTTAACTTCAAATGAAGTTCAAGATTTAACGGAAGGAGTTGTGGTCATTCCAACCGACACTATTCATATTGTTGTTTCAGCGATTGATTCGCTGGCTGCGCAAATTCCATATTTCAAAGCGAGTCTTAAAGCCTTAAGCAGTTATTTGGAGCAACCAATAACTTTTAAGGAGGTTGAGAACGACGCTGAAATTGATTTAGATACGGATGTTTTTATTTGGCTTCAGCCAAATAGTCCACCAGAATTTGAAGGTGTAACGCTATTCTATAATCCTGATGCATTTGCAACTCATTTAATTGAGCGGATTGATTCTAAAAAATATACGTTAACGCAACGTATAACTCGAAAAAACGCAGTTGCAAATCATCTTCCCGAACAGTTATTGCCATTACTCAACCTGCATCCGGAACTAGAGGTCGAAATTGATAAATACGACAACAGAGTATCTTCTTCCGAAGGTATACAACCTTTAAAAATTGATAGCGATAACCAGACCGATAAAGCATCGATAATACCTTTTACACCGTGGTTTTGGTTGGCTCTTGTACTCGTTTTGATAGTTGAACGCATTTTATCTCGAATACAAAATCAATGAGCAGCACTGGGCAACATAGCGTTTTAAACTTTAAGCAACGGTGGCAAACCCGGTTGTGGTTGCAAGTCCTGTTGCTTGCTTTGATACCAGCAATGCTGTTGTTCTTGCTGACCGCTAAACTTTTAATGAGCTTTATTGTTTTTGTATTTTTCAGCGTATTGGGGTTAATGCTTTTTAAGCCCTTTACGTTACCTATTACTCAGGTAATTAATTTTATCGATAGCAGTTTACAAAACTCAGAATACAGTGCGGGCTTGGTTTTTCAATCTAAATCAGAGCTGACGAGTTTAGGTCAAATCCAACGCCACAGAACCGAAGAAAAGTTAGCTGCAGAACTCAGAGATTTACAACCACCGGTACATTATAAGCGTTTTGTTATTTTCCTTTTGGGAGCCCTTGCAACCATGCTAATTGTATTTACAGTTTTTAAAGCAACAGATACACTGTCATCGAATCATTCTGTAAAGCCTGAAAATGAAATGATCGTTCGGGCAGTTGATTCTTCTGAAGGGCAACAAATTCCTCCTAAAATCATCAAGCAATCGGTAAGGGTGCGCTATCCGGCATACACGGGTCTGGGTCCACGCAGTAGGGAAAGTATGGATGTCAAAGCCCTTGAAGGTTCACAAATTACGTGGAGCTTGCAGTTTGATCAAAAGGTAGATTCTGTTTTTATGGAAAGTCAGTCGGCACACTATGTGATGCAATCAAGCGGGGATACGTATCAAAGAAGTCAGCAATTATCGGCTTCCGGGTTTTATAATTTTCGGTTTGTGGATACGCTGGGCAAGGTCTACGTTTCAGATTTACACAGTATCGAGACAGTGTATGATGAGGCCCCACAAGTGGATATTTTCAATTTGGATCAGTTTACTTCTTTTGAACCAGATGATGAAAAAACCATTCGATTTGATACGCAAATCATCGATGATTATGGCATAGGTGAGGCCTTTATCGTGGCGACGGTGAGCCGCGGTTCAGGAGAATCGGTGAAGTTTCGGGAGGAGAAAATACCTTTTAATTCCGCTATAGCGAAAGGAACAAAACAGCAAGTGCTCTCGCAACAGCTCAACCTGGATGCTCTTAATATGGAACCGGGCGACGAACTCTATTTTTACGTGCACGCACAGGATTTAAAAACACCAAAACCCAATGTGGCGCGAAGTGAAACTTATTTTACAGTCATCAAAGATACCACGCAATATGAATTTATAGAGGCAGGCGGAATGGGAGTAGACCTAATTCCGGATTATTTTAGAAGTCAGCGCCAACTCATAATAGATACCGAAAAGCTCATTAAAAACAAGCCAAATTTAAGTACTAAAGAATTCAATTCCACCAGCAACGAACTAGCTTTTGACCAGAAAAGTCTGCGGTTAAAATATGGCGAATTTATGGGCGATGAAGCTGATGGAGCTCTCACAGCGCAGCAGGGCAATCCCGGTATAATTGAAACAGATAATGAGGATCCACTCGCTGAATACTCACATAAACATGATAGTGCTAACGAGCACAATCTGGTAGAAGAAGAGCACGATCACGAAAGTGAAGAAGGTGGCGAAAACCCACTTGAAAACTATGTGCACAATCACGAAGATCCCGAGGAATCTACCCTGTTTGCCAAGTCGCTTAAAAGTAAGTTGCGCGAGGCCTTGAACATTATGTGGGATGCGGAGTTGCATTTGCGTATGTACGAGCCGCAACAGTCGTTGCCGTATCAATATGAAGCATTAGAATTGATTCAGGAAATAAAAAACAGTTCACGTATTTATGTGCACCGCATCGGGTTTGATCCGCCGCCCATCAAGGAGGACAAGCGGTTGAGTGGCGAACTTAAAGATGTGGATAGCTTCATAAAACAGGAAGATTTTGAGGATTCTGAGAACTTTGAGGCTTTACGCAAAGCGATTTCCAGACTAGAAAAATTGATTGCACTTAAAGCGAAAATTACTCCCGCAGACCAGCAGCTTTTTGAAGAGGCTGGGAATGAAATGGCAGTTTTGGCGATTGAACATCCCGGAAATTATCTGGAAACCCTGCAGCAACTCAAATGGATTTCTCAAAATCTGGATACAAAAGTTGAAGATTTGAAGCGTTTACAAAACGGACTTTTAAAGGCATTGCCCGAGCAGGAAGCAAATCCCACGAATTCAAAATCACGCTATAGCAAACTTGATGCTTTGCTGGTAAAAAAGTTGGATGCCGATGAGTGATTTGACTTTTATCAATAGCGATTATTTGATACCGGTGCTGGTCGAAGCAATTGTATTGTTTGTCGTTTTTTTAATCAAGGAATGGCCCCGAAAAAACGGCGGTGGTTTCATTATTCGAATCTTGATTGGACTGGTAGCAGTTTTAGCTTTATTGGCAATCTCCTTAAAGCTTGCACATCTCACAACCGTTGAGGGAAAGCAAGGTGTATTGTTGACTTTGGGCTATCAGGAAAAGAAGTTGGATAGTCTTAAAAAATTAAATCCCCAACTCACAGAGCTGGTCTATAATGGCCCTATTTTACAACCCCAGATAGATTCTTTGAACAAAATAATTGTTTTGGGAAATGGGGTGCAACACTATGATTTTTGGCAGTTAGGAGATAAAAATATAGAATTTTTAGAAGGTGAAATCCCTGCCGGAATTGATAAAATCAATTTTAAAACTAGTGCGGTTGAAGGAGAGGATTGGAGCGTTAAAGCAAGATATTCTAAACCTAAAATAGGAAATCAAATCGTGTTGCAAGCTCCCGGAAATTTACCGTTGGATTCTGTGCAATTTGACGAAATTCAGGATACGGTTTTTTTGCTTCAGGCAAAATTAAAGACGCCGGGCAATTTTGTGTATGAGTTGGTGGAAAAAGATTCTACAGGGATAGAAATCAAGCGCGAACCGCTTCCGTTACGCGTGCAACCTGATCAGCAATTGAGTATTGTAATGCTCAACGCTTTTCCCACTTTTGAAATTAAGTATCTAAAGAATTTTCTTGCGGAACTCAATCATCAGATTTTAGTCCGCAGTAGGCTGACACAGCGCCGGTATAAGTATGAGTATTTCAACCGAGAGCGGCAAACCTTTCAAAGTTTGACCGCTGCAACTTTAGAAGATGTAAATCTCGTTATTCTCGATGCCGGAGCATGGCAGTCACTTTCACGAAAGGAGCAGAACCTAGTTCGCACAGCCGTGGAGCAGGAAGGATTAGGTGTTTTTCTGATGCCGGACGAAAACTCGTTTTATGGCAATCAGCCGCTGGCAAATTTTGATTTTACACGTACAGCGCATAGCGAAATTAACTTAGAAAACGGAGTAGGTGTCTCCACTTTTGGATATGTGTTTAATTCTAAGTCAGATATGAGTACTACTTTAAAAAGTGGAAATTCTCTTCTGGCAGCGCAGCAATTTTTGGGTTTTGGTAGCGTGAGTACTACAGTATTGGCAAATACCCATGAATTACAACTTAAAGGGAATAAGGTTGCTTATAAAGCGGTATGGAGTGAAATTTTAAAACCTGTTTTAAAGGCTGAGGATGAGGTGGTGTTCTGGGAAGATTCCCATCAATCGGTTTATAAGAATGAGCCTTACGAGATACAATTCAGAACAGCACTTAAAGATTTTATAGTAGAAGATACCAATGGAAATACGATTCCCATTTCTGGAAATCCGGATATCGAAGAATTATGGAGCGCTACTTTTTACCCGGAGCAATCCGGTTGGAATCAATTGCAGATCACAACCGATTCTATTGTTTCAACCCATTCCTATTATGTTATGGAGTCTTTATCTTGGAATGCAAAATCAGCCCGTGAGCGAATCATAGCTAACCGGAATTTCTTTAAAAGCAATGCTTCTGAAGAAAATAAGTTCTATCTAAAACAACCTGTTAATCCATTATACTTCTTTGTGATTTTTCTTCTGGCAATGGGCTATTTATGGTTAGAACCTAAACTGGCGAGCGATTGAGGATTATATTTCATAAGCTCTTAAGGTTTTTCTTAAAAAATAGGCTTACGGGTGTATTATTAGGAAAGCTTTAGCACTTGATGCTAAAGTATAACTAAGACATCTTGTTAAGCGGTTTATGCTTTGTAAATTAGAGTATAAATCAAAGATAATGAAAACTTTAATCACCATATTCAGTATAGTAGTAATCAGCTTAAGCGGCTTCAATTGCCCGGAATCAATAAATGAGGATGTTGTTCAAAACCAACTCACTTTTGACGGATATGAAGGCGGTTATTACTTTTTTACTAATGCCAACCAACAAGCTGTTGTTTTAGAAGTTGATGAAGAAACTAAAAGTCCAGATCTAGTAAATGGTAATTTAGAAGGAGAGACTTTTAAAGTTGTTTATACACCGGTAGAAAGAACCGCAACTTCCTCTACACAAGGGATTATAGAAACTGTAAATAAATAATAAATCAACTCCCGATTTATTAATAAAAAGAGGCCGTCTAAAAACATTTAGGCGGTCTTTTTGGTTTCTGGCTACAGCTACTTTTTTTGGTTTTCTGGATTGGGTAGGATTGTTAATCGTTAAGCGTTAAAAGGTTTTGGCTGCCTTTAGATGACCAAAGCTAGCTTTTTGAGGTTGTGGGCCATAGCAACCAGCCCTATTTCTACATTTACTTTTTCGATTCCTCTTAACGCAAAGCGCTTAAAGTTCATATTGTGTTTTATATCCCCAAAAATGGCTTCGATATCCCAACACCGTTGTTTACGGTGGGC
>NZ_FQUN01000029.1 GCF_900129005.1 Leeuwenhoekiella marinoflava DSM 3653
TCGATATGTCGATACCGATAAAGTAGCAGAAGTTCTGTCTGTTCATAATAGATAGGATTTTAGATAACTAACCAGTATCCAGATAACCATCGAACCCCTGATAATAGGTCTAAAAACCTGAATTTCCATCTGATGCCGTTCTGGAGATAACTGACGGGGGCTTTTATCAAATAAAGTATAAGCCCACAGCTTTGAGTAGCGTATAATTCGCCCCCATCAGTTTGGTCACAGTTTATTATTATTGGGGCTATTCCCCGATAGAAAGTTAACAATTACGGAAACTCACTAACATATAAATAATCCCTAAATAAAGTGCGTTCGCAAAACTAAGGGGGAGTAGCAAGAGGGTAACACGCTGCGCGATGTTACATTTTTATAACTCATTTTATTTCAGGCGATTACGTGTTTATGGATTTGATCGATTTTCATCAATTTGCGACAAATGCGCTTTTAAGCCCTGTAAACAGGCAGGTTTTTGCGACAAATCCTATTTAGATAGCGGTAATGAAGGGTAATTTAGGTAGTCCTCACCACATTCCCCTACACTGGGTTTCGGGGAAAGAGGTTCGTCCAAAAGGTCTTGAACACAGGCCAAAAATGTCAATTTGATAGTATTAAAATCTTGTCAGCCATTTTTGACCTGAGTTCGCTGGGCATCCTAACTTGGAATGGATAATCTTTAACTTTTGTGATTTATTTTCCTTTTTAATACACTCCCAACAGCATACCTTTTTTGATAGAAAAAATACAGGATTCTAAATTAGTCGGGCGCATAAACCGGTCGGCTACGTCTTCCTATTTATAGCCCTCTCCTAATTTAAAATCCCGAAGGTAACAACTATCAAAAAAGGTATTGCGACGGCTCTGGAGGAAGTAAATGAAACACCAAAATCTCGTATGCGTTTTGATCTACAAATCTATTCTGTTGAGCAAAAAAGGATTTGCTCAAGATGAAATAAGTAAATGGTTTATTTCTCATTTTCATTAGTAACAGCATTTGCTTTATTTTTTTTTGTTTTTTGCGGAAAACAAAAATCTTCTATTTTTTTAAAGAATATTGATTAGTTCTTGATATTTTGAAATATTGTCGTGCGGTATTAATTGGATGATTAGTTCTCATACTTGTTGTATAACACGATATCGACTTTTATGGCTTAGAATTTTAAAATTAAAATTTACCTTCTTTTTTTAACTATAAAAATAAACATTCAATAAGGCGGTAGTCCACAACATACAATCTTCAAAATCTTTGGAGTGTATATTTGAAGTTCTAAAATTGGGTACTACAATACGTCTATTTTGCTAGTTTTAGAGTATAAGTTTTTTAGGTTTTTTTCAACAAAATTTTCCTGTGTAAATTATTGAGCTTTGAGTTTTTATTAAGGATAGTGTGAATTTTTAGCCTAACATAAGATTAAAAGTTTGACAATATGAAATATTTAAAGTTAGCGCACTTTTTTAAAACGAATATATTTAGTATAAATCGAAACATTATTTTATTGTGCTCAACATATAGTTTAAACTATTTTTTTTATTTTTGACTCAAGACGATTTAAATATTTACATAATATTTCAGATTGTTTTTCTCACACGTTACAATCTTTTTATCTATAAGTAGCCTTATTTAAAGCAAGATGGTTATCACTATGCTTTTAAAATTTGGTTTTAATTTCTTTATACTAGTTTATTAAATACTTTTTTAGATGAAAAGAATCGGAATAGTTTTAGTGCTTTTTAGTGCGTTTTTAACCGTATCCTGTAAACAAAAAAAACAGGCCGAAAGTTTAAAAACTCCTGATGATCATATCGCGTTTATAGAAAGTCAATTAGAATTTGCAGATAAACAACTTAGTGGTTTGCTGGTTAAAGCAGAAGCTAAAAACCAAAATCCCCGTACTTTAGAAAAGGATTCTTCTATATATTTTATAGATAGTGCTTCATTTGATTGGACCGAAGGTTTCTTTCCGGGAAGTTGCTGGTATCTATATGAAGCTACGGGAGCTGATAAATGGAAAGATGCAGCGATGCACTTTCAGGGATTATATAAGTCTCACAAAGAGTTACCGGCGTATCATGATTTAGGCTTTGTTTTTAATTGTTCATATGGCAATGGTTATCGCTTGCTCGATAAACCTGAATATAAAACGGTATTGATGGATGCAGCCAAAACTTTGGCTAATCGTTTTGATCCAAAAGTAGGTGCGATAAAAAGCTGGGATGCAGATAGAGGTTGGCAAGCAAAACGAGGCTGGGAATACCCGGTGATTATAGATAATATGATGAATCTTGAACTGCTTTACGAGGCAACTGCAATGAGTTCAGATTCGGTGTACGCTAAGATAGCTTCTGCACATGCAGATAAAACAATGGCACATCACTTTAGAGATGACTACAGCTCGTATCATGTTATAGATTATGATTCAATTACGGGCAATGTGCGCAAAAAAGAAACTGCGCAAGGCTTTGCAGATTCTAGTTCGTGGGCTCGTGGTCAAGCCTGGGGACTTTATGGGTATACGATGTGTTATAAATACACTAAGGATCAAAAGTATCTTGATATGGCTAATAAAATTGCCGACTATATTTTAAATGCTTCAGAAATCCCTAAAGATGGAATACCCTATTGGGATTACCACACATCAGATAAAGAAACAACACCCAGAGATGTTTCAGCAGCAGCTGTAACAGCTTCAGCATTGGTGTCACTTAACAATTTTACAGCTGGTAAATATGAACAAGAAGCGCTAAATCTTGTACAAACCTTATCAACTCCTGTGTACCGTTCAGAACTAAATACGAATGAAAACTTTTTACTTAAGCATAGTGTAGGCAGTATTCCTCACGATAATGAAATTGATGTGCCGCTTAACTATGCAGATTATTATTATCTGGAAGCGTTATTGCGAATAAAAACCTACTATTCAAAAAAAAAGAAATAACCAGATTTATGAATGATCCCGTATATCGTGTAAACCAAATAGAAAAAAACTTAGTAAAACTTACCGGTAGGGTAGATGCAGCACAATTGGCACAAGCTAATGCACTTACGCACTTTATATCACCCTGGGATGAGCAGCCTATAAAACCTATAACATTTAAAGCGTTATATGACACAGACTATTTCTATTTTAGTTTTAATGTTGAAGATGATTCGGTATTCACCGAATTAAAAGACGATTCTAAAACCAGCATAGCGCATTCAGATCGCGTAGAACTGTTTATGAGAGCAGATGCGCAAATGAGTCCATATTACTGTTTGGAGATTGATACACAGCCGCGTATTATGGATTTTAAAGCAATGCCTAATCGAAATTTTGACTTAAGTTGGAATTGGCCAAAAGGCGAAATTGATGTAAAATCTTCTGTATTAAAAGATCACTTTAAGGTAGAAGGAAAAATTAGTCTAAAATCGCTAAAAGCACTTAATCTCTTAAAACAGGATGCTCGAGGTACCTTTATGGAAATTGGTGTTTACAGAGCTAAATATAATCAAGACGAGATGGGTAACAATCAGGCCACCTGGATTACTTGGGTAGATCCCAAAACTCCAGAACCTGAGTTTCATATAGCAGACTCTTTTGGGATTTTTCGCTTTGAATCTTAATTTAAGTATTGTGGATAATTTTCGGTATTGATAATATCAATAGGAAGCGTTAAAGATTCTTGTAAAGGCTTATCAAATAAGAAAAACTCAATCAGATTGGTTAAACTTAAATACACTTGTTTTTTAGGATCTTGATGTATTAAAAAGGCAATTTTGTCTTCTTCTAAGTATTTGATATTTTCGGCCACGAGGTCATAACCTATAATTAAACTTTTTGGTAAATAAGCTGCAATATGATTTGCTAGTAAATAGGCTTTAGAAGTTGTAACAAATAATCCGTCAACGTCATCAATAGATTTTAAAAAGTTTTCTATAGTCTGATCAAACGGAATTTTAGATTCTTTTTTAATGTTGTGAACGTTAATGGTATAAGCTAATTCTTTTTGAGCAAAATAATCTTTAAAGCCGCGTTCCTTTTCCTGCATATGCGAGGCATTTTGAAAGGCCTCATCTATATGCAAAACAGCTAGCGTAGCTTTATTTCCTAATAGCATATTAAACAACTTTGCCGCAACACGTCCACTTTGAAACAAATCCTGACCAATCTCGAGGTTAATATGTGGTTCTTTAATATAGTTATTAAATGTAGCGATTTTAATACCTGCAGCTACACACATTTTTGCAACATGCTCTGCTTCCTTATAAAATAACGGAACCATTAATACAGCATCTGGTTTTTCGGCTATGACTAGATCGGCAGCTTTGGTAAATGATTTTGTAGACTTTGGTTTAAATACACCTTTATTTATTTTAATACCAAAATGACTAAATTCCTGCTCGACCTGCTTTATAGCTTCATAACAGGGAAGCCAGTAGGGGTCTGCATCAGCATCGGGTAATAATATGGCAATATTATAGATCTTATTATTTTTAAGACTCTTTGCAATAGGATTGGGTTTATACTCAATTTTATCAAGTACTTTATTTACCTGTTCCAAAGCTTTGGGAGATACTTTTCCGCGCTTATGAATTACACGATCTACAGTGCCTTTAGATACGCCAGCTAATTCTGCGATATCTTTAATGGTGTAATTTTCTTTCATTAAGACAAAGATAATAATCTATATGAATTACCATACCAACGTGTGCTCGATAACATTTTTTAATGTGTTCGAGCACATTTTTATTAAAATTGCTTTTTTTTCACATTCTTTTTAGATAAATTGTACCAGATTTAAAGATTAATAACGTGTGAGAACAAATAATCTTCTAAATAATAAACTGATTTACAGGATTTTATGATTTGTAAATTAATAGGAAATCAAATCGTGTTAATACAGGTTTTTAAACTCAGGTTTAGAAAACTATTAACAATCAACCAAAATTTTTGAAAAACACATTTATGTCAACAGAAATGCAAAATTCTAAAGGACCTACACTTGTCATACTTGCTGCCGGAATAGGGAGTAGATATGGTGGTTTAAAACAGCTAGATACATTTTCGCCGCAAGGGGATACTATAATTGATTTTTCGATCTATGATGCGATTGAGGCTGGGTTTAAAAAAATTGTATTCATTATAAGAGAGAATTTATTAGAAGAGTTTAAGGAGGTTTTTGAACCTAAATTAAAAGGTAAAGCTGAGGTAGATTATGTATTTCAAGAATTAGACCGTGTGCCAGATCTCTATGTAGATTCTAATCGCACTAAACCTTGGGGAACAGGACACGCCTTATTACTAACTAAGGATGTGGTAAAAGAAAATTTTGCAATCATTAATGCAGATGACTTTTATGGGCGAGAGTCTTTTATAATAATGGCAAATGCTCTAAATGATATAGATAGGGATTCTTATCATTTTAATATGGTTGCTTTTCAGCTTAAGAATACAGTATCAAATCACGGGTATGTTTCTCGTGGCGAATGTAAAGTCTCTAAAGATGGCTATCTCGAGGATGTGACCGAACGTACACATATTGAGAAACAAGGGGATAAAATTTTAGTAGAAAACAAGAGTGGTGGCTTAGAGCCTATTGATCCGGAGACATTTGTGTCTATGAACTTTTGGGGTTTTACGCCTAAATGTTTTGAATTTGGATGGGAGCTTTTTAATGAATTTCTGGAGCGCAGTAAAGGCAATATAAAAGCCGAATTTTTTATACCTACCGTAGTAAATGAGATGTTACAATCTGATAAAGTAAGTGTAGAGGTATTAAGTACCCCCGAAAAATGGTTTGGAGTAACTTATAAAGAAGATAAAGCCATTGCGCAAACAGAAATTAAAAAATTAAAAGATAACGCAGTTTACCCGGTGCACTTATGGGATTAAATACAAACAAATTAATAGCTTCAGTTTTTAATGCGTTTAATCATAACTGCACAATTACTGATATAGAAGAATTTTCTAGTGGTCACATTAATGATACCTATTTTATAAGCACTGCCGAAGGACAACAATTTGTATTGCAGCGTATAAATGATGAGGTTTTTAATAATGTAGAAGAGCTGGTTAGTAATAAAGTTAAGGTGAGTAAGCATCTTGCTGCAAAACTTCCAGAATTAGATTCCGAAGAAAAATACAGACGTGTTCTTACTTTTTTACCTGCCAAAACAGGTGCTTACTATTATCAAGATGCTTCCAATAAATATTGGAATTTAACCTACTACATAGCAAAGAGTGTTTCGTTTGATACGGTTACAAATAAAGAAATTGCTTATGAAGGCGGAAAGCTCTTTGGTAAATTTATAAGTCAGACTAGTGATTTTGATGCGTGCCAATTGGTAGAAATAATTCCGGGATTTCACGATGTTCCCAGACGTTTATTGCAATTTGAGCAGGCAAAGAAAAAAGCATCTGCAACGCGCTTAGAACATGCAGCTTCTCAAATTGAAAAGGTAGCGGTATTACAAGAAGAAATGGTCTTGTTACAGCAGTTAAAGGATGAAGGTAAAATTCCAACCCGAGTAACTCATAACGATACAAAAATTTCGAATGCGCTGTTTGACGCAAATAATAAGGGTTTGTGTGTTATCGACACAGATACAGTAATGCCCGGTATTGTACATAATGACTTTGGAGATGCAATACGTACCATCTGCAATACTTCCGAAGAGGATCAAAAAGACTTAAGTCTGGTATCCTTTAATGTAGATTACTATGAAGCATATCTCAAGGGGTTTTTAGAGGAATTACGAGACTCATTAACAGAAGTTGAAATTCAATTTTTGCCGCTAGGCGCAAAAACTATAATCTTCATAATGGGTTTACGATTTCTAACAGATTATCTGGCGGGCGATGTGTATTATAAAACTTCGTATGACGAGCACAATCTAGATCGGGCTAAAAACCAATTTAAACTCATCGAAAGTTTTGAAGATCAATATAATGAGATTTTAAAACTGAGCAAATCTATTGTAAAAGTAAAACAGCTATGAAAAAATATGTAATAACGGGTGGGGCCGGTTTTATAGGAAGTCACATTGCAGAACATCTTGTGGGAGAAGGTCATGAGGTTGTTGTATTGGATAGTTTACGCACTGGATTTCAAAAAAATATCGATCCTTTTAATTTAAAATTTGAGCAAGGCGATATTAGAAATATCGATACTGTAAATAAATTAGTTACCGGTGCATCAGCAATTTTTCATCTTGCGGCATTAGTTAGTGTGCCAGAATCTATAAGTAAAATAGCCGAATGTAATGCAATTAATGCTCAGGGAACAATTAATATTCTCGAAGGGGCAAAAAGCGCAGGAAATTGTAAAGTAATCCTATCTTCTTCTGCGGCAAATTATGGTGATAATCCGGTTTCTCCCAAAGTAGAAACGATGACACCAGAACCTTTAACACCCTATTCTATTACTAAGCTTGATGGGGAGTATTACCTCGATATGTACCGCAATCAGTTTGATGTACCTACCACTTCTTTGCGCTATTTTAATGTATTTGGTCCGCGTCAAAACCCAAAGTCGGCTTATGCTGCAGTAGTTCCTATTTTTATTTTAAATGCATTGCAAAACAAGCCACTTATAATTTATGGTGATGGGCAGCAAACGCGTGATTTTATCTATGTAAAAGATGTTGTAGCAGCAAATTTACTCGCATCACAAACAGGTAAAGGGGTTTATAACGTGGCATTAGGAAACAGTACTTCTGTGCTGGAACTGGCAGAATTTATTATCAAAATCACCAATTCAAAGTCTGAGATACTTTTTAAAGAAACGAGAGCTGGTGATATAAAGCACTCTCAGGCAAATCCAGAAAAATTTCAGAAAGAAGGGTTTAAACCAAAGTATTCTATAGAAGAAGGTTTAAAAGAAACTGTAGCATTTTATGAAAGTGAATTGCTGGCACAAGTAAAACAAGCATAATGGCCGATACTGCAACACATATAAAAGAACCACAGGATTCAAAAAAAGTTTCGATTGCTATTATAGCCGGAATGTTTTTTATACTGGGATTTGTAACCTGGATAAATGGGGCGCTTATTCCATTTATGAAGGCTATTAATGAACTTACCGACCAGCAGTCGTATCTTGTTGCATCTGCATCTTACATCTCGTTTGTGGTGATGGCGCTTCCGGCATCTGCCATATTAAAACGAATAGGCTACTGCAAAGGGATGTCACTGGGTTTATTTATTATGGGGTTAGGGGCATTGGTTTTTGTGCCGGCCGCAGAAGCACGTACATATTCTTATTTTCTCATAGGAATATTTATTCAGGGAGCAGGAATGACGTTGTTACAAACAGCGGTAAATCCTTATATCACCATTTTGGGTCCTATTAAGAGTGCTGCAAAACGCATTGCAATTATGGGGATTTCTAATAAAGTTGCCGGAGCTCTGGGATCCCTGATATTTGGTGCTTTATTACTTTCGGGGATTGAAGCAACTCAAGATAAAATCAAGCTTGTTGAAACTAGTGAGAAAAATATATTACTAGATCAAATGGCAGATAGCGTGGTATGGCCCTATATTATTATGGCTATATGCCTGTTTATTTTTGCACTGCTTATACGTAAAGCACCATTACCCGAGCTAGAAGCTACCGAATCTGATGAACCGGGAGCAGAAGTTTCAAAAAAAACGGTACTTCATTATCCGCATTTGCTATTTGGGGTTTTAGCACTTTTTGTTTACGTAGGTGTTGAGGTTATTGCTGGTGATAGTATCATTTCTTACGGTTTGGCACAGGGGTTTCCTGCAGAACAATCTAAGTTTTTTACCTCTTATACGTTGCTTGCAATGGTTTGCTCTTATGCATTAGGAATATTTTTAATACCTAAGTACATAGAGCAACGCAACGCATTAATTATAAGTGCCACATTAGGTATTGTTTTAAGTGTGTTAATCATCAATACCACAGGATTTACTTCGGTATTACTAATCGCGGCATTAGGTATTGCAAATGCAATGGTATGGCCTGCAATATGGCCTTTATCGCTTAGTAATCTAGGAAAACATACAAAAACAGGTTCTGCATTGCTGGTAATGGGTATTTCTGGTGGTGCGTTAATTCCACCTTTATATGGTAGACTTGTAGATGTTAATAAAGCAGATTTAATACAAGAAGGAACTACCGCTGCAGTTGCTGCGGGAGAAGCAGCAAACTCAGGTTACATCTTATTAATCCCTTGTTACCTTATTATCTTATTATTTGCAATTTGGGGATGTCGCATAAAAAGTTGGTCAAAATAAAAACAATAAAAAGAAAACAAGAATGTTTACTAGTACAATAGACACTGCTACCGAATTTGAAAAACGTTTTGAGAAAATCAATACTCATGTTTTTGATAATTCCGCGAATGCGTCAAAAGCAGTAGCTCAACAAATAGCTGCACTTATTAAAGAAAAGCAAAGCCAAAATAAAACTTGTGTATTAGGATTAGCAACGGGCTCATCGCCTAAGAGCTTGTATGCAGAACTGGTGCGATTACATCGGGAAGAGCAGTTGAGCTTTAAAAATGTAATCACTTTCAATCTGGATGAGTATTACCCAATGAAGGCAGAATCGATACACAGTTATGTACGATTTATGAATGAGCAGCTTTTTGATCATATAGATATTTTAAAAGAAAATATTCATATACCCGATGGAACGCTTGCAAAAAATGAGATTGCTGGTTTTTGTACTCAATATGAGGATCAAATCGAAAAAACAGGAGGGATTGATTTACAAATCTTAGGAATAGGAGGTAATGGTCATATAGGCTTTAACGAATCTGGATCTTTGCAAAATTCTAAAACACGACTGGTAGCACTAGACCACAGTACCCGTATTGCTGCAAGTAAAGAGTTTGAAGGTTTAAAAAACACACCCCGTACGGCAATTACACTTGGCGTTCATAAAATAATGGAAGCTAAGCGGGTTATTCTTTTAGCCTGGGGCGAAAGTAAATCTGCAATTATTGCAAAAGCAGTAGAAGAAGGACTTACTAATCTTGTGCCGGCATCTTTTTTACAAGAGCATCAACACGTAGATTTTATATTGGATAAAGAGGCTGCGTCTAAACTTACCCGTATTAACAAACCGTGGTTAGTAGAAGAAGTAAATTGGACCGATAAACTGATTAGTAAAGCGGTTTTAGATTTGGCCATAAGCTTAGAAAAACCCATTCTAATGCTTACCGATGCAGATTATATTGAGAACGGAATGAGCGATTTGCTGGCACAAATGGGCCCGGCATACGATATCAACATACGCATATTTAATAAACTACAAAATACGATTACGGGCTGGCCGGGAGGAAAACCGGGTGCAGATGATAGCAAGCGACCAGAGCGAGCACTGCCAGCTAAAAAACGCGTGTTAATTTTTAGTCCGCATCCTGATGACGACATCATAAGTATGGGGGGCACGTTTAAGCGATTACACGAGCAGGGACATGAAGTACATGTGGCTTACCAAACATCAGGAAATATAGCAGTAGCCGATGATGAGGCGATACGTTTTGCAAAATTCATTACAGATTATAATGAGGCATTTGGTATTTCTTGTGACGAAGCTCAAAGTATTTATAATAAGAGTTTTGATTTTCTAAAAACCAAAGAAATAGGAGGGATAGACATTCCCGAACTTCGAAAAATTAAAGGGATTATTCGTCGTGGAGAAGCTCGAGCTACCAGTCATTTTGTGGGCTTACCCGATATTCAGATTCATTTTATGAATTTGCCGTTTTACGAAACAGGTGCAATTGAAAAAAATCCATTGGGTGCTGAAGATATAGCGCTTACAATAGATCTTATAGAGCAAATTAAGCCACATCAAATTTACGCAGCTGGAGATCTTGCAGATCCGCATGGAACGCATAAAGTGTGTCTTGATGCTGTTTTTGAGGCTTTAAAACAAATCAAACATAAAGATTTTATGAAAGACTGCTGGTTGTGGTTATACCGCGGTGCTTGGCAAGAATGGGGTATCGACGAGATTGATATGGCGGTACCTATGGGACCAGATCAGGTAATAGAAAAGCGTTTTGGAATATTTAAGCACCAGTCCCAAAAAGACGGAGTTGTTTTTCAAGGGTCAGACAGTAGAGAGTTTTGGCAACGTGCAGAAGATCGTAACCGCGAGACCGCAGAGTTGTATGATAAGCTCGGACTTGCGCATTATGCAGCAATGGAAGCTTTTGTAAAATGGGAATATTAATAGAATAACAATGACATTAATAAAATCAATATCGGGAATACGAGGTACAATAGGTGGTGCTACAGGTGATAACTTAACACCTTTAGACACTGTAAAATTTGCAGCAGCTTACGGTACCTGGTTAAAAGCTGAGAATACAAACCAAAAAATAAAAATAGTAATAGGTCGTGATGCCCGTTTGTCTGGTAGTATGGTAAGCGGATTAATCAGCAACACATTACTAGGGCTGGGAATAGATGTGATAGATTTAGAACTATCTACCACACCTACAGTAGAACTAGCGGTCGTAAGAGAAGCGGTACATGGGGGAATAATTGTAACCGCAAGTCATAATCCCAAACAATGGAATGCCTTAAAATTACTTAATCATAAAGGCGAATTTTTAAATGCTGAAGAAGGAAGTAAAATTATAGCACTCGCTGAGAAAGAGGCTTACGATTTTGCTGAAGTAGATGATTTGGGAAGTTATTCTGTAAATACGAATGCAATTGAGGCGCATATCGATGAAGTATTGGCATTAGAACACGTTGCAGTTGAAGCAATAAAAGCCAAAGGTTTTAAGGTTGTGGTCGATGCTGTAAATTCTACGGGAGGAATCGCTATCCCTGCGTTATTAGACCGATTAGGCGTGACCTGTATACCATTATACTGTGAGCCTACGGGACATTTCCCACATAATCCTGAGCCCCTGGCAGAACATTTAACAGCTATTTCTAAACGTGTAGTTGAGGAGCAGGCAGATTTAGGATTTGTGGTAGATCCAGATGTAGATAGGTTGGCTATTGTAAATGAAGACGGGACTATGTTTGGGGAAGAATATACACTCGTAGCTTGTGCTGATTATATTTTAGGTAAAACACCGGGAACTACAGTATCTAATTTGTCTTCAACACGCGTACTTAATGATGTAACTGTAGGCTATGACCAAGCTTATTTTGCCAGCGCAGTAGGTGAAGTAAATGTGGTTACCAAGATGAAAGAAGTAGAAGCGGTAATAGGTGGAGAGGGGAATGGAGGTATTATTTACCCCGAATCACATTATGGACGTGATGCTTTGGTAGGTATTGCTCTGTTTTTATCGCATCTCGCCGAAACCGGAAAAAGCTGTAAAGAATTACGTAATTCTTATCCTGCATTTTTTATAGCCAAAGAGAAATTAGAGTTACCTGCAGCTACAGATATTGATGCATTATTAATGCAGATACAAAAGGTCTATGCCAACGAAGAAGTTAATACAATCGACGGGACTAAAATAATCTTTAAAAATAAAGAGTGGGTGCATATGCGTAAATCCAATACAGAACCTATTGTACGCATTTATGCAGAGAGTGCTTCACCAAAACAAGCAGAAGAACTTGCTCAATTGATGATAAAAATGATAACAGATTTAATTTAAAAAGCTACCACATTGCAAAATATGCGCTTCTATATATCACGTTTACTGGCTTTACTTCTTTTGATAAGCACGGCTATATATATGACCGCATATACAGAACCGTTATTTTTTAATGATAAAGTTGATAAAGCCATTATAAAAGCTTTTATAAAAGATTCTATTCCCGTGGAAATTGATCTTATTTATGATAATGACTCTTTGCCCGATCAATATTATAGTTATATCGAGACCCCAGTCTGTGAAAAAGGAATTTGTTACGATCTTAAAGTACATTTGTATTGGGATTTATTAGGAAACTTTGTTAACTATAAAGAGGTAGCTTCAGATCCTTTTACAAAATACGAGCACGAGCTTTTTACTGCTGAAGATCACAGTAAACTCCGTAAGATTTTAGCAGATAAAACTTCGCCACTTGCCAATTATAATCCGGAAGATTTAGTCGATAAGAGTAAAACCTTATATTCTCCATTAATAGATGCTGTGGTAGGGGCAACCTATCCTGCTTTAAAAAGTAGTGTGGTGCCGGGAGCAGTTTATAGTACACATACCTTATGGAATATTGTAAACGGTACTTTGGCAGATAAAATTAAAGCTTATACTATAGCACATAGTAATGAAGCTGTTTTATTAAAAATGGCACATTCTTCTAGTAAAGATTTACAACTTTATGCATTGCGTAATCTTGATACAGCTAGTACCAGTTACCCTAAAGTTTTAATACAACTTGTAAAAGATGGTATAGATTACGTTCCTTATTTCGCAATTGCGAAAATCACTCAAGAAATGTGGCTAGATGCATCCCTACAAAATGAACTTATAAGCTTGCTTGCAACTACTGATTTTGAAATGCAAAATGAAATATTAAACGGGTTGAGTGCTACACAGCTGAGTGCTTCAAATACTGCTGTTTTATTAGATCAATACATTAGTTTAGAAGAGAGTCAGTATAAAAAATTAACCTCAATTCTAAAAAATAATATTGCCCATTTCAGCCATAAAGAGATAAAAACATTACAAAAAATAGCTGCAGAAACTAACAATACGTTTGCTCATTTTGCTAACGAATTATTAAAAAGTAAAACTGAATAAACGCCTTAAAAATAACAGTATGAATAAGAGAAGAGGGTTTTTAAAAACATTAGGTATAGGGTCAGGAGCCGTTGCTCTGGGAGGTCCTATAAGTACTTTATTTGCTGCAAATAACAGCGAGTTCTCCTTTGATGGGGATAACAATACGATTAATAGAGGTGAATTTCTTTTAAAAACGGAAGCTTATGCTAAAGTTACTTACAACGTAGATGTTTGTGTCGTAGGCGGTGGAATGTCTGGTATTTGTGCAGCATTGGCCGCAGCGCGTAACGGTCAAAAAGTACTTTTAATGCAAGATCGTTCACGACTGGGAGGTAATGCCAGTAGTGAGATAAGAATGCATATTTCTGGAGCTAGTCAGCTTAAACAAGTATGGCGAGAAACAGGTATTCTTGAAGAGCTGGTTTTAACAGAAGCGGTAACAAATCCTCAGCGTTCTTATGAAATGTGGGACTTTGTATTGTATGATAAAATAGTTTCTGAACCTAATATAACCCTACTGTTAGATACAGCATTTTACGATGCAGAAGTAAGTAATAATACCATTAAGAAAATATGGGGAATCTGTTCTCCTACCGAAGAAATTTCAGAAATTACCGCTACCTATTTTACAGACTGTACGGGTGATGGTTCACTTGCTGCAAAAACCGGAGCAAAGTGTATGCGGGGTCGCGAGGCAAAATCAACTTTTAATGAGTCATTGGCTGTAGATGTTGCAGATCAAAAAACAATGGGTAACAGTATACTGTTTATGGCACAACCTCATGAGGAAGAGATGCCTTATACACCACCCAGTTGGGCTCGTAAATACACCACTAAGGATTTTGTACATCGTAATATAGGTTCTTATGAGTATGGGTACTGGTGGTTAGAACTTGGTGGAGCTATAGATATAATTAGTGACGGTCAGCAAAACAGGCACGATTTACTGGCAACCTTGTTTGGTGTATGGGATTATATAAAAAATTCGGGTAATCATCCGGAGTCTGCAAACTGGGCATTATCATGGGTTGGTATGATTCCTGGTAAGCGCGAAAGTCGTCGTATTGTAGGTCCTTATATTATGAAACAGCAAGACGTACAGGCAGCCACACTGTTTGAAGATCGAGTAGCTTATGGAGGATGGCCACTTGATGATCATCCGCCGGGAGGAATGGATTCTACAGGTGATGTACCTTATGTTTCTATCCCTTTAAAAGAACCTTATTCGATACCATTTAGATCACTTTTTAGTGCAAATATTGAGAATTTATTATTTGCAGGAAGAAACATTAGTGTATCTCACGTAGCCTTATCATCTACACGTGTTATGGCTACTTGTGCAACTTTAGGGCAGGCAGTAGGTACAGCAATGGCATATTGTTTAAACCATAAATTAACTCCGCATAGCTTAGCAACTACTGCAGAGGAAATGTTTAAATTTCAGCAATTGCTACTTAAGCAAGATCAGGCAATTCTAGGAATACGTAATGAAGATGAAAATGATTTGGCTAAGAATGCTAAAGTAAAAAGCTCTTCTGAAACTCAGGATGGTACTGCTTCAAAAATAATTGACGGGATAAACAGAGATATAGCAGATGGAAAAGTACATCAATGGCGTGCTTCGCTAGAAGGAGGCTCACAGTGGATTGAACTGTCCTGGAAAAAGGCGGTAACGCTTAATCATATTCAGCTTACGTTTGACACAGGTCTTGATAGATTTTTACGCATGTCTCCACAAGATTGGGTATATAATGATCAGGTGCGCGGTCCACAACCCGAAACGATTGCAAGCTATACCATAGAAGCAGAAACCAGCAACGGAGCTAAAAAAATTATAGAGGTAGAAAATAACTTTTTGCGTCTTGCTAGTCACACTTTTGATGACCTTAAGGTAAAGGCATTACGCATTACGGTAAGTAAAACTCATGGAGATAAACTAGCCAGATTATTTGAAGTGCGTTGCTACCGCGAAAACCAGATTTAATAAATATATAGTTAAAATATAAAGCCCTTTAAAATGGAAAATAAACGAAGAAAATTCATGAAGTTAACCTCTATAGGTGCAGTAGGCCTAATGGGAGGAAATATATGGTCTGCAGAAGCTGATTTATCATTGCAAAATTCTAAAAGTTTAAACCCAGGTATTTCCTCTTTTAATATGTCTGGTTTTGCAGCACCTAAAATTGATGAGGTTCGTATAGGTTTTATAGGGCTGGGAATGCGTGGACCTGGAGCGGTAAAGCGCATGAGTTTAATAGAAGGAGTTTCTATAAAAGGCTTATGTGATTTGCGCGAAAAAAGTGTTTTAAAATCTAAAGAATTATTAAAAGATACCAAGCACGAACCTGATCTATATTACGGCAGTGCCTATGCCTGGAAAGAAATGGTAGATCGCGATGATATAGATTTAATATACATCGCTACTCCCTGGGATTGGCATACTCCTATGGCTGTATATGCGATGGAAGCCGGTAAACATGTCGCTGTAGAAGTACCAGCTGCCAAAACAATCGATGAAGCCTGGGAACTGGTAGAAACTTCAGAGCGTACGCAAAAGCATTGTATGATGCTAGAAAACTGTTGCTATGATTTCTTTGAGTTACTAACGCTTAATATGGCGCGTCAAAACTATTTTGGCGATATCATACACGGCGAAGGCGCATATATTCATAACCTGCTCGATCTTAATTTTGATAAAGAAAACGGGTATCAAAACATGTGGCGATTGGAAGAAAACGCTACCCGTAATGGTAATTTATATCCTACACATGGTCTAGGACCTGTATGCCAGATTATGAATATAAATCGGGGTGATCAAATGGATTATCTAAACTCTTTGTCATCGGCAGATTTTGATATGCAGCAACGTGCTAAAAATCGCGCAAAAACAGATCCATTTTTTTCTGATTATGCCAATAAAAATTTTAGAGGCAATATGAATACCACCCTCATAAAGACTAAAAAAGGAAGAAGTATTATGGTGCAACATGATGTGAGTTCGCCAAGGCCATACTCACGTATACATATAATTAGCGGTACAAAGGCATTCGCCCAAAAGTGGCCAACCCCGGGAAAAATTGCGGTAAACGACATCTGGCTTACCGATAAAGAAATGAGTGGAGTAGAAGATAAGTACACACCCGAAATTGTAAAAAAAGTAGGAAAGCTAGCCAAAAAGATTGGAGGACACGGTGGTATGGATTTTATTATGGACTGGCGCCTTATAGATTGTCTTCGTAATGGATTACCGCTCGATCAAGATGTATATGATGCTGCTTTATGGAGCGCTATAGCTCCCCTAAGTGAGTATAGTGTTGCAAATAGATCTAACTCTGTAGATGTACCAGATTTTACACGAGGAAACTGGAAAACTAATGACCCTGTAGATATAGGCTTAAAAGGGGCTGGTAATACATCTGTAAATTATAAATAACAACTTATTTTATATGTTTAAGAATAGTTTTTTATTTGGCTTTTTATTCTTAATCCTGATGGAGTGTAATCCTGGGCTTTATGCTCAGGATACAACTCCTGTAAAACTTCAATTTGAGAATCCAGAAGTATTATTACAATTTGATAAAGATGCAAACAGTAAGATAGCGCTAAGCGATACGCATTATCATTTTGGCAAAAAATCATTGCAATGGGTTTTTAAAAAGTCGAGCTATTTACAAACCCATAATTTTAAAATTTTATCTGAAGCTGAAAGTCCGTTGGCTTATGGAGATTATTTTCCAAACAGCCCTACAGTAGTTTTATCGATTTATAACGAACAAATTCAAGCCGGTAGTTTGCGTATATCTTATGGAGATCAAGCAAATCAAGAAGAAGTTTGGTTTGATATACCGCTTAACTTTACTGGTTGGCGCACCGTATGGGTGCCATTTTATGAAATGCAAGGGAATGCTCCACAACCCAATACTCAAATTAATTTTACCTCTTTTAAAATTCAAGCAATCGATGTAGTTGAAGGACGTGTTTTTCTAGACGATTTGGTGTTCTCTCAATATCAAGATGATCGGTATGCTTATCCAGATTTTTTAGTTCCTTTTATAAAGAAAAATTTCGCCCCCGAGCGGGATCATTGGATGCCGTCTTTAGCCTATTATGACAATATATTAAAATTGCCCGTTAAGAGTTTATCACAATCCAGACAAGCTGAACTTGATACTATTGAAGCGCGTTTACAAGCTCGTTTAAAAAGTGCAGATACACTAGATGATAAATTAGCATATGTTACTCAGGTTTATCAGGAACTAGCGCTTGTAGAAGGAGAAACTATTAAAGGCAGACCTATAACCTTTAGAAATAGTGAGACTTATTTTGACGAAACCCCTAAGTATGATGAGGATTATATTGAGGTGCATAGGTTTGGTCAGATTATGTCACAATTGGCGCAAATTTATAGTGTGTCTGATGCTGTAACTCAAGCTAAAATAGCCGATTATTTTACTACAGCAACACGCTATTTTTTAGATCAGGGATGGCAGGCAGGAGCTTCTGGAGGTACTCGACATCATATAGGTTATAGCCTTGAAGATATTGCTGTAGCTTTTTTTATTATGAGAAAACCTCTTGAAGAAGCGCAGTTACTTAATGAAGTAGGAGCAAGTATGCAATGGGTTTTTAATTTGGGTAAAATCTTGGCAGATGAAAAGGATTTTGTTGCAAATATTGATTACTTCAATACACAGTCATTTTATCATTTAATGATTATTTATATGCGTACAGACCCTGAACAAATAGCCGCATTGCTTGAGCATTATAGTAAGTATATGTCTATCACATTGGCTCAGGATGATGCACATGGAGTTTTTAAGGTAGATGGTACTTCCTGGCATCACGGCGGACATTACCCAGCATATGGTATGGGCGCTTTTAAAAACTTACCAAAAGTATTCAGAACGCTTGCCGGCACGTATTTTCAGATAGGAACTGCAGGTCATAAAAACTTTAAAAAAGCACTTTTAACTACACGTTTATATAGCAATACCTATGATTTTGGATTTGCTAATGCGGGAAGACATCCGCTAGAAGATAACTCCATTAAATTTTTACAACCTCAATTTCTGGATATGGTTTTTTCGGGAAATCCAGAGCATACCGCTAAGGTTGATGCAGATTTTGGCAGTGCTTATTTAAGACTTTGGGGAAATGAAGATGCTAAAAATAAAGAGGTTTTGACAAACCACTATAATTTAAAACCAGAACAGCTACCGGGATATCATACATTACCTTATGCTGCTACGGCGATACATCGTCGCAATACTTGGGCTGCAATACTAAAAGGTTACAGTAAGTATGTATGGGCATCAGAAATTTATATTGCTTCTAATCGATATGGAAGATATCCTGCAAATGGAACCATTCAATTACTATCTGAAAAAGGCGAGGAGCAAAGTGGGTACAGTCAGTTAGGCTGGGATTGGAATCGGTATCCCGGAGCTACGATTATAAATCTTCCGTTAGATAATTTAGAGTCAGATTTATCATTGTTGATGTTTAAATCAAATCAAACTTTTGCAGGAGCAGTACAGCAAGATGATAATGGGATTTTTGCAATGATTCTTGATGAAAGTACGGGGTCTAATGCTGATGGACAACGCGGAGCATATGGATTTTCAGGAAAATTGAAAGCACATAAATCGGTGTTTTCTTTTGGAGAAAAATTAATCTGTATAGGAAGCGATATCTCAAGTGTAGATGCAAATCACGATGTAGAAACGGTATTGTTTCAAAACAACCTTGAGTATGCTACTCAACAGCCTTTTAGCAAATACACAGGTACACTAGATAAATCGCCTATAGATACTCATTGGGAAACCACAAAACAAAGTGACTGGTTGATAGATGCTTTTGGAAATGCTTATCACATACTTTCAGATAACTCGGTACATTTAAAACAAGGTCATCAACAATCATATCATAATAAATATTCAATCAATACAGGGAAAATGAACCCTAAAGGAAATGGGGTTAAAGAAACAGAAGGAGATTATGCCGTTGCCTGGATTAATCATGGTAAAGCACCACAACAAGCAAATTATCAATATGTCATTTATCCTTTTATAAGTAAAGAGCGAATAAAAAGTATACAAACAGGAGCCTTTAAAGATGTTAGTTTTAAAATAAAAAGAGCAGATACTCAGGCACATATTGTTTATGATAAAATCTCACAATCTACCGGATATGCAATTTACGATACGAGTTTATATTTAAAAGAGGAGTTGTTGCAAAAAGTTAGTTTACCATCACTAATACTAATTAAAGAGGTAGATAAAAAAACGCGACAAATTAATATTGTACAGCCCGATCTTAATTTTTATAATAAAACGGGTGATTATACTAATGGATTGAGCCACCCTTTACCTTTAAAATTTAATCTAAAAGGAAAATGGAACATTGTAAATAAAACTAAAGAGGTGTCTATAAAGTACAGTAAGATGAATACCATAGTAGGGGTGAATTCAACACACGGTAAAACATACGATTACATTTTTGTGAAGAACTAGTTACATTAGTATATTGCCAAAAAAGTGATATTTAAAAATTAACTAGTGCGATAACGAATACGTTAAATATAAATTAAATAAAAATTGCAAAAAAATATGTGCTCGAACACATAATTAAAAAATTATTAGTAGATTAGTAAAATATTAACAAAGTAGCTGTTGATATTTTGGGCAAGGAATCAAAATCTACTCTTTATAAACCTTGAGAATACGAAAACAAATACATCAAATAATCTAAAGAAACACGAATACAAATCTAAAATCAATAATTATGAATCAACCTGCAATACGGAATTGTCTCAAAGCAAATTTCTTCAAATTCAAATTTCCTGTTCACTATGTATTAATGGGTCTACTATTGCTTGTTTGCCAAAGTCAAGTATTTGCAGATTCTAAAAAAGATAATTCTCAAAACGAGGTACAATCTTTTTTAATTTCTGGAATTGTGCTCGATAACACTGGGATGCCATTACCTGGAGCAACGGTTATGGAAGTAGGAACTACTTCTGGTACACAAACTGATTTTGACGGAAAATTTAGTTTAAATCTATCAGCTGAAGATGCAGTAATTAAAGTTACCTACGTTGGTTTTTTAGCACAGGAAATACCTGTAAATGGTCAAAAAACTATTTCGGTAAAACTTGAAGAAAATGTATCAAGTCTTGAGGAAGTTGTAGTGGTAGGGTATGGTACTCAATCTAAAAAAGATATTACAGGTTCTATAAGTGTTGTAAAAGGAGATGATATTACTTCTAGAAATGTAACAAATGTATCTAATGCATTACAAGGAGCTATAGCCGGGGTAAGTGTTACTCGAAGCAGCAGTGCACCAGGTGCAGGTAATACAATTAATATACGAGGTATAACCACTTTACAAGGAGACAGTTCGCCTTTAATTTTAGTTGATGATGTGCCGGTAGACAATATTAATGATGTAAATCCAGATCAGATAGAAAGTATCTCTGTATTAAAAGATGGTGCTTCATCTGCAATGTATGGGTCGCGTGCTGCTGCTGGTGTAATTATTATCACTACAAAGCGTGGTAAAGAAGGTATTTATAAGGTTTCTTATAATGGAGAATTTATAATGAATACACCTACCGAAAACCGTAAAAATGTAGGGGTTACCCGTTATTTTGAAATGGATAACGAAAAAGCTTGGAATGATAACGGAAACACCGGAGTAGAAGATCCAACCTGGGCTGCAGATTTTATTGCAAATTATGATGCAAATCATCTTGCAAATCCAGATCAATATCCAGATACAAACTGGAAAGATCTTATCTTAAATGATGCTTCTTATGGTTACCGACACAATATTGCAGTAAGTGGTGGTTCAGAAAAAATTAAGTCTAGTCTTACTATGGGGTATGAGTATCAAGATGCTTTGTATGATCACAGCAACTGGAGACGCTATACCGCACGTTTAAATAATGATATTAAGATTTCAGAAAAAATAGGTGCAAATGTAGATTTTGCTGTAAAGCTTACTACAAATAATAATCCTGTTATAGATCCTACCGATCTGGCTTTAAATTCTGGTCCAAATTATCCGGCTGTATGGGAATATGGAAGACTTGCCGGTGGTAAATCTGGCGAAAATGCATATGCCGTTTTACAAAGTGGAGGTTTTCAAACGAGTAAATCGTATTTGTTTTATGGTAAAGTTGGAGCATATTATAAGCCTACAGATTATTTAAAATTATCGGTGAATGTTGCGCCAAACTTCAACTTTAATAAATACAAATTCTTCAATAAAGCGATTCCTTATTATGATTTTGATGATCCTAATCAAACTGGAGTACCTGCTTATATTTCCGGACACAATGCAAGTCAAAATTACTTACTGGAAAACAGAACAAACGACAACACTTTAACAACGCAAGCGCTTATTAATTATGATAAAGATTTTGGTAAGCATTCATTAAGTGGAGTTTTGGGTTACGAGGAATTTGATGCAGATTATGAAACTTTAAGTGTGCGAGGTAATCAATTTGTAAGTGCAGATTATCCTTATTTAAGCCAGGCGCCTATAGACGGAGTTTTTGATAACGGTTCTACAATTTCAGAGAATGCCTATATCTCATACTTCGGAAGAATGGCTTACAATTATAATGATACATATTATTTACAAGCAAATGTAAGACGTGATGGCTCATCAAGATTTGGTAAAGATTACCGTTGGGGTTCTTTCCCCTCTGTTTCTGCAGGATGGGTACTATCAAACGAAAAATTTATGAGTCCGTTAAGTGAGACTATTTCTTTTCTTAAACTACGTGGTTCTTATGGTTCACTAGGTAATGATCGTCTAGGTAATTACTTATACTTATCTGTGTTGCAGTTTAGTAACGCATTAATTGCAAACGGAAGCAATGCAGAAGCTGTACGTTCTGCAGCACAGCGTTTTCTTGCAGTTGAAGATGTGACTTGGGAAACGACTATTTCAAAAAACATTGGTCTAGACCTGTCGATGTTTAATAATTCACTTTCTATTACAGCAGATTATTTTATAAAGGATACAGATGATATGTTACTTAATTTAAGTATTCCTTCATTAATAGGTTATGAAGATCCTACTGTTAATGTGGGTAGTATGAATACAAAAGGTTGGGAACTTGCACTTTCTTATAAAAATGCAATAGGAGATTTACAATATTCAGTTTCTGCTAATGTATTTGATTCTAAATCTATTGTAGGAGACATTAACGGAAAACGTTTAATATCTGGTAATGTAATTTCAGAAGAAGGACAAGAGTTTAGAACGTGGTACGGTTATGTATCTGATGGTATTTATCAAACCCAAGAAGAAGTAGATAACTCTGCTGTTACCAGTGAGTCAGTACGACCAGGTGATGTACGCTATAAAGATATAAGTGGTCCAGACGGTGTGCCAGATGGAGTTATTAATGAGCTTGACAAACAGTATCTGGGAGGTTCTTTGCCACGCTATCAATACGGAGGTACTTTAAATCTTAAATACAAAAATTTTGATTTTGGTTTAACAGTACAAGGTGTAGGAAAACAAAGTTTTTATTTGGCTCAAAATTACATACGTCCATTTTTATATAACTGGCAGGCTGTAAATACAATCTATGACGGTAATTATTATAGCGAGTATAATACCGCAGCGCAAAATGCAAATGCTACATACCCTAGATTATCAGAAAGTTCTTCTAGTAACAACTATCGTTTTTCTGATTTCTGGCTTAAAAATGGCGCCTATACACGTATAAAGAATATCACACTGGGTTATACTTTACCAGGCAGTGCAATACCTAATGCACCATTTACAAGCTTACGCATATTTGCTTCAGGAAATGACTTTTTTACGTTTGACAGCCTTCCAGACGGTATAGACCCAGAACAACAAAGCGGGTACTTAATTACCAAATCATTCATTTTAGGCTTAAAAGCTAACTTCTAAAAATTACAGAGATGAGAAAATATATATTCAATACCTATTATACATTTTTAATATTAGGAGGTTTGCTTCTTAACTCCTGTACCGAGTTAGATCTTGTACAGCAGGATGCAGCAAGTTCGGCTACCTGGTATCAAAGCAAAGATCAATTTAGACAATCACTTAATGAGGGGTACCGAGAGGTTTTCTGGCCACTAGATGAGGTTTATGAAGGGATGGATGATGACTGGCAACGCCGTGATGTACTCAATGCTGTAAAAGCAGGAAATATATCTTCAGAGTATGCAAAGTCTAATACAGACTGGTCTAACCTATACAAAGGGATTGCTCGTGTACTTAAAGTTGTAAATCAACTGGAAAATCAAACCGTTCTTAATGAGGTTGAGGCTAGTCAATTTATGGGAGAAGCAAACTTTTTAAGGGCTTCTTTTTATAGCTATTTGATCACCCATTTTGGCGATGTGCCTTTTTATGAAGAAGAGCTTACAGTAGATGAGTCTTTTGTAGTAGAACGTACATCAAAAGAGACTATAAAGCAAAAGCTTTATGAATATTATGATAATGCAGCTGCAAATTTGCCGGTCTCTTATAATGGATTAAAATATGCTACTAAAGGTGCAGCTTATGCAATGAAAGCTCGTCTAGCATTGTATATGGGTGATTATGAAATTGCAGCTGCAGCTGCACAAAATTGTATGGATCTTAATGAATATGAATTGTATCCCAATTATGCAGAGCTTTTTGCTCCTACTACAAAAAATTCGGTAGAAACCATATTCCATATTCCTCGTAATACCGATTTAAATATCATTAGAAATGACAATGTACGTGACTTTTTACCACGTAATCACGGGGGATATGCTGGTCGTAATCCTACTTGGGAACTTCTTGCTTCGTATGAATGTACAGATGGGTTGCCTATAGATGAGTCTCCGTTATTCGATCCGCAAAATCCTTTTAAAAACCGTGATCCAAGATTATTAGCTACGATAGCTCCTTTTGGCTCACTAGAAGATGGAGATGGTCTTGCGCCAGACTCAGGGTCAAACTTTATGGATATCGAGTACAACCCTCATCCTGAAGCAAAACTAGTGCGCGATTATGAGAATAATGTAGATGTGCGTAATCAAGATACTCGTTCAGTAGGTGCATTTGCGGCCTTTAACGGTCTTGTGTTTAAAAAAGGAGTTACCAAAGACTGGAAAGATTACAGAACAGATCCAGACCTAATTATTGTACGCTATGCAGATGTATTGCTTATGTATGCAGAAGCAAAAATTGAACTTAACCAGATAAATCAATCGGTGCTAAATGCTTTAAATGCTGTAAGAGACAGAGCCTATGCAAACTCATCATTTGTAAATCCAGAAATTACAACGACAAATCAAGAAGAGTTGCGTTATAAAGTGCGTAATGAACGTAGAGCAGAACTAGCTTTTGAGGGACGTCGCTATATGGATTTAATACGATGGAAACTAGCAGAAAAAGCTCTTACAGGCTTTACTTATGGCTTGCTAAATGTTACTGCAGATGCAAATACAGATGTTGCTCCTAGCGGTCCGTTAATGAGTGACCTGGTAGATAAAGATTTATGGTTCTGGGGTGAAACACCAGAAATAGATGAAGATGGCTTACCGGATTTCACAGGACTTCTTAACGCAGGATATTGCCGTACACTCAATGTAATTACATTCCCTGAGCGTCAATATTTATTTCCAATTCCCGAAGAAGATCGTTTGTTAAATCCAAATCTAACTCAAAATTCAGGATACTAATCATTGTCAGTTAAGCTGATAGTACAATCTCTTAATTAAAAAAATCATCTATGATAACTTTTTGTATTGCAATAGTAATCTTGGTGATAAGTTATTTTACCTATGGCAAACTTGTAGAACGCATTTTTGATATAGATACAAATGCAGCTACTCCTGCTGTAACATTAAGAGATGATGTTGACTATATGCCCTTACCCAGATGGCGTATATTTATAATACAATTTCTAAATATTGCTGGTTTAGGCCCCATTTTTGGGGCCATAGCTGGCGCTATGTACGGTCCGTCTGCCTTTTTATGGATTGTACTGGGTAGTGTTTTTGCAGGTGGCGTGCACGATTATTTTTCGGGAATGCTGTCTTTGCGTAATAAGGGTTTAAGCATTAGCGAAGTCGTTGGAGTTTATCTGGGAGCTAAAAGTAAATACCTGGTAAGAATATTTTCATTCATTCTTCTAATTTTTGTGGGTACTGTATTTGTAGTTGGTCCTGCAAAAATTATAGATGGGATGACTGCCCATGCACTGGGAATACAAATGTGGATAGGCATCATTTTAGCCTATTATATAATTTCTACCATTCTTCCCATAAATAAAATTATCAGTAAGATTTACCCACTCTTTGGAGTTGCTATGGTTCTTATGGCGTTAGGACTCTTTGGCGCACTACTTATTAATGATTATTCTATTCCTGAGCTGACCTTATCTGGATTTAAAAATGGGACGTTGCATCCCGAAGATACGCCTATATTTCCCATGCTTTTTATAACTATTAGTTGTGGGGCTATTTCAGGTTTTCATGCTACGCAATCTCCATTAATGGCGCGGTGTATGACTAATGAAAAACAAGGAAGAAGCGTTTTTTACGGTACGATGATTACCGAAGGTATTGTTGCTTTAATATGGGCAGCTGCAGCAATGGTCGTATTTAGAGGAGTACCGGGATTAAACGAGGCGATGTATGCAAATGATAACAATGCAGCCTGGGCGGCAAATGAGATTACCCGGAATTTACTGGGTAAATATGGTGGATTTTTAGCACTTATCGGTATCGTTATAGCTCCTATAACATCTGGTGATACAGCTTTTAGATCTGCACGGTTAATTCTTGCCGACACATTTAAGTTTGATCAAAAAAAGGTAAAAAACCGACTGTTATTGAGCCTTGGGATTTTCGCAATTGCGATACTCTTAACGCAAGTAAACTTTGATGTGATATGGCGCTATTTTGCCTGGAGTAATCAGACGCTGGCAACGATGGTGCTCTGGATGATTACCATCTACCTGGCACAATGCAAAAAAAACTATTTGTTTGTATTTATCCCCTCAGTTTTTATGACACTTGTATGCAGTAGCTATATTCTACTAGCTCCCGAAGGGTTACAGCTAGACAATACACTTTCTTACATTTTGGGAACCTCTTTCACCCTAATAATAGCAATCCTGGCGTTGCGAAAAATAAATACCTATAAACATCTTTAATAGATAATGCTATGATAAATTTTAACAAGATTACTACCGCTATACGATATGGTGTTTTTATACTTATAAGTATACTTTTCTATAGCTGTAATTCTAATGAATATGATACCTATAAGTCCCTCAAATTAGAAGAGGATGCCTATGCAATTATTCCTGCTCCTCAACAAATAACACCACAGCAGGGTGCTTTTATCTTAGATGAGAATACCGTGATCGAGGCAGCTGCATCAGCAACGAATGAGGCAAATTATCTAGTAGAAATTATTTATAATACTGCCGCACTTTCTATTACACCTGCTAAGGATGTAGAAAATAATAAACATCGTATTGTATTGGCACTTTCAGAAGAGGTTAGCGAAGAAGAAGGTTATATACTAGTAGTAAATTATGATACTATTTCGCTTAAAGCGAAAACTACAAAAGGACTCTTTTATGGGGTAGAAACACTACGTCAACTCCTACTAGAAAAAGAAATAGACGGTAACAAGCACCAACTTATTCCGGCAGTAAAAATTACCGATGCCCCACGTTTTGCTTATCGCGGAATGATGCTAGATACGGGACGGTATTTTTATGATGTAGCTTTTGTAAAACAATTTATTGATCTAATTGCTTTACATAAAATGAATACGTTTCACTGGCACTTAACCGAAGATCAAGGCTGGCGAATTGAGATTAAAAAGTACCCAAAACTTACCGAAGTAGGTGCGTGGCGTAATGGTACCGAAATAGGTAGAACACCCGGTGAAGAAAGCGATAATATTAAGCACGGTGGTTTTTATACGCAGGAGCAAATAAAAGAAGTTGTACACTATGCAGCACAACGACATATTACAATTATCCCTGAGATAGATATGCCGGGTCATAATGGAGCAGCAATTGCATCTTATCCGTTTTTAAGTTGCTTTCCTGAAGAGAAAACTAAAATGAACGACAATATAATTTCTGAGAAAACCAAAGAAAAAATGGATGCAGGAGTTCATAAAGTGGTACAGGAATCGTGGGGAATAAAATCGGATGTGCTATGCGCAGGCAAGGAAAGCACCTATACATTTTACGAAAATGTGCTAAGCGAAGTAATGGAGTTGTTTCCGTCTGTTTATATACATATAGGTGGTGATGAGTGTTTAAAAGATAATTGGAAACGCTGTTCAGATTGTCAGCAAAAAATTAAACAATTAGAGCTCGAAGACGAAGAAGGTTTACAAAGTCACTTCATTCATCATATGGAGGCTTTTTTAAATAAAAAAGGAAAGAAGATTATAGGTTGGGACGAAATTCTCGAAGGTGGGTTAGCACCTAATGCTACGGTTATGTCTTGGCGTGGAGTGACTGGTGGCATAGAAGCAGCAAAACTAGGTCAGGACGTTATTATGACACCCCGAGAGCCCTATTATTTTGATTATTATCAAGTAAACGATACCATAAACGAACCTTTAACAATAGGAGGAAGAGGTCCTAATACGGTTAAAGATGTATACACTTTTGAACCTATCCCAGCCGAACTGTCAGAAGAGGAGCAAAAAAATATTTTGGGCATTCAGGCCAATTTATGGACTGAATATATAAGTACTCCAGATTATGCAGAATACATGTTATTACCTAGAATGACTGCGTTATCTGAGGTTGCATGGTCACCTAAAGACCAAGAGAAAAATTATGAAGAGTTTTTAACTCGCCTAACTAAGTTTAAGAAAAACTATGAATCGCGTGAGCTTAATTACGCAAAACATGTTTTTAATTAAGTAATTAAACCTTTCAACGCGCTCAATTTTAATTTATGAAGGTATAATCAGCATCCTATAAAATCATCATTATGTACAAAAAAACTATTTATTATCTACTGTTTTCTGTGGTTACTAGTTTGTGTTGCACAACCGGTTTAACTGCTCAGGAAACACCTCAAATCTGGAAAAAATACATTGGAGAAATCAATGATTCAGAAGTTCCGGATTTGCCAAACTATAGTTATGCAGGCTATAAACTGGGAGAAGAAGCCATACCAGACAGCAATGCTCCTGTATATGATGTTACCGATTATGGTGCAATTGCAAATGATTATTTATCTGATGTAGCTGCTATTAAAGCAGCAATTACTGCTGCAGAAAATTCTGGGGGTGGGGTTGTGTTTTTTCCTAAAGGTGAATTTATTGTCAATGCCACTGCTGGCAATGATGCGTCAATAGTAATTGGTGGTTCGCACATTGTTTTAAAGGGCAGTGGCTCAGGACAAGGAGGCACGGTAATTACAATGCAAAATGTAATGGCTCAAGAGCCGGGAATGACAGGTGAATGGGAGTGTAATCCCATGTTTCAATTTGTAACTCCGGAAAATGCTTCAGCTCCTGCTAACCTTACTGCAGACAGTGATAAAGGAACTAATTATGTAACTGTAGATGATGTAAGTGTATTAAATGGTTATAAGTATGTGCGCCTGTATATGGCTCCTAATACAGCCGCCAATAATCTGTATCTTGACGGTAAAACCCCGTTAAATAGTATATGGACGAGTATTAATCAAACCGGAGTAGAAGCAAAAGAGTTTCACGAGATAGATCATATCACAGGAAACAAAGTTTATTTTAAAGATGAATTTATAAATGATATAAAATTTGCTCACGGGTGGACGATTGAGGGGTGGAATATGATTGAAGAATCGGGTTTTGAAGACATACACTTTAAAGCCAAATTTAGAGGTCCGTTTGTTCATCATAAAAACTATGAACACGATGCAGGATGGCGAGTTATTCGCCTTACAAATACTGCACACAGTTGGGTGAGACGTTCTCGGTTTTCAAATGTGTCATTAATTGCATCTACGGTAGATTGTTATGCGTTATCTTTTGTTGAGCTGCTTCTAGATGGTAATAGAGGACACAGTACCGTAGATATAGCTAAAGCATCCAGAACTTTAGCCGGTCTTATCTGGGACAATACTAATAATGGACAATTTCATGGGATTAATATGTCTGGTGCTACTACCGGGTCTGTTGCCTGGCGAGTAGAGTCTATTTATGGTAGAGGTATCGATTTTCACGGCAGTTTTCCCAGATCTAACCTTTTTGATGTATATCAAGAATATAATGTCGTAGGTAATGGTGGTTCTACAGCATATCTGCCTAACCATCTGGGGGGATTAACACTTTGGAATCTCAGCAAAGAGGGTCCGGCTGTAACCGATTACGATTTTTGGATGTTTTGTAATTATTGTGCTGCAGTGGTTGCAAATCCTATAATAGTAGGGTTTCATAGGACTGAAACTACTTTTTTGCAAGACAATATAAAATATGAAGAAAGTAACGGTACAAAGGTCTTTCCAGAGTCTTTATATGAGGCACAATTAGAACACCGATTAGATACAAAACCAGCCTGGATTGATGCTGCAATTTTAGAATTTGAAGAATTAAAAGAACAGTGGTATCCCAGTGTAGGAGAATCAGATTATACAGAAACTATAAATAATTTGGTTTTAAATGGATGGGGAAGTGAGACCTACACAGGAGATAATGGTTTTGTATGGAATGTAAATGCAAAAGGAGTAACTGATTATATAGATGCATCAAAAGAAGTTTATTTTCAAAAAGGGGTTACCGGTATAACTTCAAATTCTATTAGTGGAGGTATAAACTCATTTTCTATTGAATGTAAAAATCTTTGGGACATCACCGAAGAGCGTAAAGTAGAATTACTTGTAAATGGTGAAATTGTGGGAGCTATGCAACATACAGGAGAGCGTACTTATATTTTTAAAGTTAATGATATTAATATAGAGGGAGATGTTGTAATCGCTATTAGAAATGCAAGCACCCCCGAACCTGGACAGGATTTTAGAAAATTAGCTATTGCATTTGATAACATTAACTGGACTAGGAATACATCTCTTCCTATTGCTGATAAAAACTACGTGAAGGCTAGTTTATATCCCAATCCTTCAGACAACGGAATTTACACGTTAACTGTAAAAGAACTTGCAATTGCAAAAATTCATGATTTACAAGGACGATTTATTAAGCAATCAATACCATTAAATACGGGTGATAATACACTAGATATATCAAATGTAGATACAGGTATCTACCTGCTTACATTAACTACTAATTCTGGGGTAACTACCAGTTTAAAGTTGATACGGAACTGATTAACTTAAAAATAATGAGGCCCTTTTATTTGTGGAAAGTTTTCAGCTTAAATTAAGTTCAGATAATATTTGTAAGTAAAAGTTAATTCTTTTAGTTTATGTAGGAAAGCATCAATAATTCGCAACTAGAATAAAAAGCTCTTTATGCTTATAGGGGAGGGACGTATTACTTGTTATGAAATCAAAGTTGAGAACTAAACCTTTCTGGGATTATTTGACTTCAATAATACTGTCGTTAGAGGCTTAGATTATTTTTTATATTTTTATACTACCAAAGACGATCAAAATAGATCATTTTGAATGTTCTTTTAAGTATAGTGAATTGTTCGGTGAATAAAATGTTTTTTTATCGGTTAGATACAGGAAATACAGGGATTAAGGGGTTTTCTAAATTACCTGCCACCCCGACTTTTTAACATATTAAAATATGTTATTCAAAAGGGTAATTATATGATAAACATATAGTTATCCTTTTTTTTGTGCTTCAATTTAACACAATTAACCATATTTAAATCGTGAGCTCATCGTGAGTTTTAGATACAAATCGTGAGTTAATCGTGAGTTCATTTTTTGTATATTACGTATTGAATTTGCTTTTCAGCAAATAAGGTAGTTTGACTTTCGTATTTAATCATTGTTTCATTTAAACAGTATACTACGATGCGTACTACTCAAACATTCTCTATCTCTTTTTTCATTCGAAAAAAGAAAAACCAGCCAGATCAAGCCCTTATTTACACGCGTATTACCGTAAATGGTAAATCAAAAGAAGTTAGCCTAAAACGAGCCCTACATACAGAAAAGTGGAATCAGACTGCTTGCAAAATGATAGGAACGAGTATTGAATCACAACAGGTAAATCGTAAAATCGATGATGTTCGTTCTAAATTGTATAATATCTATGAAGAGCTATTACGGGATGAGCAAATTATAGATGCTGAAATCATAAAGAATAGATTTCTAGGTATTGACAAAACTCATAATACCCTCATTTCTCTCTTGGATTATCATAATCTTAATATGAAGAGCGTATTAAAGTATGGGACTCTTAAAAATTATAACACTACAGAAAGTTACTTAAAGGAATATCTAAAAAGTAGTCTGAAAGTTTCAGACTTATATCTAAAACATATCGATTATGAATTTACACTAGGCTTTGAAAGGTTCTTAAGAGCTAAAGCTTCTTTAAATAATAATGGAGTAATGAAGCATATGGAGCGTTTTAAAAAAGTAATGCGGTTAGCTGTAGATTTGGATTGGATTGAAAAGAATCCGACTTTACGGTTTAAACTTCGCTTTGATAAGGTAGATATGATTTATCTCAACAAGCAAGACTTGAGTAAGTTGAAAAATGCAACTTTTAATAAAGTAACACACACCACCACTAGAGACATTTTTGTATTTGCCTGCTACACAGGTTTAGCCTTTGCAGATACAAAATCATTAAAAAAGGATAATTTACAAATAGGTATAGATGGTAAAAAGTGGATTTATACCCGACGATTAAAAACTAATACTCAAGTAAGAATACCGCTCTTGAATGAGGCTGAGATCATTTTAGATTTCTATAAAAATCATCCAAGAGTTATTCATAGTGATTTACTATTACCCGTCTATTCTAATCAGAAAATAAATCAATATTTGAAAGAGATAGCTATTAAACTAAAAATCAAAAAGAAACTAAGTTTTCATACGGCCAGGCACACTTTTGCAACGACAGTAACTCTGGCAAATGGAGTTCCAATAGAAACGGTTTCTAAAATCTTAGGGCATCACAAAATAGCTACAACACAGATTTATGCCAGAGTCATAGATTCTAAAATTTCAAATGATATAGATGTATTGAGGGAAAAGTTGGGATAATAAGATTTTAAATTTCGTTTTTAGTTCAATCAGATCTGAAATTCAGGAATAATAGTTTTAAGGAATTTAATGCATTAAATTAAAACCTATTAATTTAAATTCCTATAAGCGCTAGGTGTATATCCGGTATTTTTCTTAAATAACCTATTAAAATGCTGTGGATATTTAAACCCCAGTTCATAAGCGACTTGACTTATAGATTTATCAGCATCAAAAATGCGGTCTTTTGCGAGGTCAATTAGTTTTAAGTGAATGTGATCTATAGCAGATTTTCCGGTTTCTTTTTTGATGAGATCACCCAGATAATTTGCAGATAAATTCAATTCTTCAGCAAAATAAGATACAGAAGGAAGTCCGATTTTTTGTGGCTTTTCAGAATTGAAGTAAGCATGAAGCATGCGTTCAAAGTTTGAAACAACACCTTGGCTTAAAACTTCTCGGGTGATAAACTGGCGCTCATAAAAACGCTCACAGTAATTTAGAAGTAACTCTATGGTATTGCATACGATCTGTTTACTGTGTTTATCTATAGACTGTTCTAGTTCATAATCTATTTTAGAAAAGAGATCCTTTACGATCTGTTGCTCCTTTTCAGAAAGGTGAAGCGCTTCGTTCAGTTCATACGAAAAAAATGTATAGGAATGAATTTTAGAGGCAAGGGGAGTTCCTTTAATAAAATCCGCGTGAAAGAGTAAGGCATTACCTTTAGGATTGTAATCCTTTTGACTTTTGATTTCAACCGCTTGTCCCGGCCCCATAAAGACTAAAGTGCCCGCTTCATAATCATAGGTATTACGCCCGTATTGTAATTCTCCACAGTTTACACCCTTTAGAAAAATAGCATAAAAACCAAAGTTGAATTTTCCGCTTTTTAAGGGTTTTGCATCGGCACTATCAAAACATGTAATTAACGGGTGCCTGTTAGGAATATCCTTTAATGCATTATACTGTGATATCGTTTCTACTTTCAGAATGTCTTTCATAAACCAAATGCCATTGTTTACCAGCAAATATACCGAACTGGTTTTAAGAATTTTGGAACTCACGCTGCAAACGGTAAAAATGGTAATAAAGGAAGTAATTTATATACAACCAAGAGCGGTAAAGTAATTGAACTTTGTAAGGAACAAAATAAAAAGCTATGAAAAATCGAGAATTGGGAAAAAGTGGTCTAGAAGTTTCGGCTTTAGGATTGGGATGTATGGGGCTTAGTTTTGGTTACGGCCCTGCCACTGAAAAAAGTCTTGCTCTAAAATTGATACGAGATGCTTATGATAAAGGTGTTACGTTTTTTGATACAGCAGAAGCCTATGGGCCATTTGAAAATGAAAAGCTCTTAGGTGAAGCATTAGAGCCTTTCCGTAAAAAGGTGGTGATCGCGACTAAATTTGGTTTTAAAGAAGGTATTCCTGGTAAGGGTTTAGATAGCCGGCCAGAGCGTATACGCGAAGTTGCAGAGGCTTCTTTAAAAAGATTGAATACAGATGTGATAGATCTGTTTTATCAGCATCGTGTAGATCCTAATGTGCCCATCGAAGAGGTGGCAGGTACTGTTAAAGATCTTATTGCAGAAGGAAAAGTAAAACATTTTGGTTTGTCTGAAGCGGGAGCAAGCACCATCAGAATGGCACACGCTGTTCAACCCGTAGCTGCTTTACAAAGTGAATATTCGCTTTGGTGGCGAGAACCCGAACAAGAAATTATTCCTACCTTAGAAGAATTGGGTATTGGTTTAGTTCCCTTTAGTCCTCTAGGAAAGGGTTTTCTAAGCGGAAAAATTGATGATAAAACGAAGTTTAGTGAAAACGACTTTAGAAATAGTGTTCCGCGGTTTAATGAAGAAAATAGAAAAGCCAATCAGGCTTTAGTAGAATTATTAGGAAAAATTGCAAAAGAAAAAGAAGCTACTTCTGCACAAATAGCTCTTGCCTGGCTGCTTGAGCAAAAACCTTGGATCGTACCCATTCCCGGTACGACAAAATTGCACCGCTTAAAAGAAAATATAGGGAGTGAAGCCATTAAATTAGAATCAGCGCATTTAGAAAAAATTGAAAATGTGCTGAATACAATTGATATTCAGGGTGCACGCTACCCAGAGCAAATGCAAAAAATGATAGAAAATTAATTGACTTTAAAAATAGAATAGAATGAAAAACACATATAAAATAGTAGGATTTTTTATGTTCCTCTTTACTCAGGTAGGCTTTTCACAGGATAGTGATGTAGCAAAACAGGTTAAAGAACTTTCCATAAATAAATGGCAGTGGATGGCAGATAAAGATGTAGATAAGCTTAAAAACTTATTTGATGATGATGCTCGTTTTGTGCATATGAGCGGCTCTTGGGACAAGAAAAGAGAATTAGAGATCATAGAAAGCGGGAGTATCTGGTACAAGCAAGCAAATGTGCATGATACTGTTGTAAAAGAATTTGGAGAAACAGTAATCGTCTGGAATCGAATTACACTAGTGGCGCATGTGCGAGGCGATGATGTTTCAACCGAGTTTACAGTAACTGAAGTGTATCAAATGCAAAATGATGCCTGGAAGCTGCTTGACTTAACGTTTAGTAGCGTTCGTGATACTCATAAAATCGTTCATTAAAAATTAAAATTATGAAACAGCTAAAAGTTGTAAAGAATGTGGTTTTGGTCTTAATGGTTTTAATGACCATTCAATTACATGCGCAGGATACCGAATCTAAAATTAAAGAGCTATCCGCAAACAAATGGCAATGGATGGCAGATAAAAATGTAAGTGAACTTAAAGATTTTTTTCATCCTCAAGCTCAGTTTGTACATATGGGCGGCAGTTGGGGTACAGATCGCGAATTAGCAATTATAGGTAGTGGAGGAATCTGGTATAAAAAAGCAGACGTTCATAGTGTATCAGTTGATGTAATCGGTGATACGGCAATTCTTTTGAATCAAATTACACTTTTAGCTGAAGTAGGAGGTAAAGAAGTAACTAATCCTTTTATGGTAACTGAGGTTTATGTAAAAGAAGAAAGTGGCTGGAAGCTGGCGAACTTGTCGTTTGTGAAACTGTTAACAAGACAACCCGGAGAATAAAAAAATAATGAGATATATAGTTTTACTAACAATTTTATTATCTGTTTCCTGTATGGGCCAGGCAGATAATCCTTTGGGAAAACCTATAGAAAATAAAACACAGCATATTTTGATTGTTTATTTGTCGCGAACAAATAATACCCGGGCGGTAGCTCAAATGATACAGAAAAAAACCGGTGGTGAAATGACTGCTATAGAACTGCAAGACCCTTACCCTGAGAACTATCAGGAAATTGTAGCTCAGGTAGCAGAAGAAAACGAAACCGGTTTTTTACCTCCTTTACAAACTAAAATTAATAATCTGGATCATTATGATACGGTTTTTATAGGGTTTCCCACCTGGGGAATGCAACTCCCACCACCTATAAAAAGTTTTTTGACAGAATATAATCTTTCAGGTAAAACCATTATACCATTTAATACCAATGCTGGATACGGTTTGGGCAGCACCATAAGAACGATTAATGAATTGTGTCCTAATTCTAAAATAGTGGAAGCATTTTCGGTAGAAGGAGGCATAGAACGGGACGGGATCCTCTTTGTTATGGAAGGAGAAAAAGCAGCACAAGTAGAAGAAAAGTTAGATGATTGGCTGGCTAAGATCGTCTTCTAAAAAAAAGAATCATAAAAAAATTTAATGTAAAACAGTCAACCCTTTTAATTGTAATAAGTATGCTAACCTTTTACAGCTTATCATTTGGTTCTGCATATGCACAATCTAAAGATGAACTTAGTCCTGTTGAACAAGGGATTGCCTCAATAGCAATCGCTACAGCAAAGGGCGATACTCCATTGCTTAATAAAGCATTACATAGAGGTCTTGATTTTGGGATGACCATAAATCAGGTAAAGGAAGAATTAGTACACCTCTACGCTTATTGTGGTTTTCCCAGAAGCCTAATGGCCATAAATACATTGTCTGAAGTTCTTCAAGAGCGAAAGGCTAAAGGTATTCAGGATCAGGTGGGGCCGGCAGCAATTGATTTGAATGCGGGAAATAAATATGAAATAGGGAAAGAAGTTCTGGCTGATTTAACAGGAGTTACGGATAGGCCAAAGGCCGGTTACGCGGAAACTGTTCCCATTATTGAGATTTTTTTAAAAGAGCATCTTTTTGCAGATATTTTTAAGCGAGGAGTACTTAACTATAAAGAGCGTGAGATTGCAACTGTAGGTGCATTACTACGTATGGGAGATCTTGATCCAATGGCACGTGGACATATGGCAATTGCGATGCACCAGGGAGTTACTGAAGCTCAAATGAAACAAATTATTGAGATGGTAGAAACTCAAGTAGGACCGGAAAAGGCTTATATAGGTAAATTGCTTCTAGCAGCACTTACCGATAGCAAGGAGCCGACGCCTTCTTCCGCATTAAGCGAAATCGAAAATTTAATATTCCCCAGAGGAGAAAAATTAGACAATCCTGTATTTACAGGTAATGCATATCTCACTTCACTAATAACAGCAGATGAGGTGAATACAACTGCTGCAGGCGTAGTGACTTTTGAGCCCGGTGCACGTACTTTTTGGCACCAGCATCCTACGGGTCAGATCATTATTACAATTTCTGGTACCGGTTTTTATCAGGAAAAAGGAAGTCCTAAACGCATCTTGAAAAAAGGGGATGCCGTGAAATGCCTTCCAAATACGCCGCATTGGCACGGCGCAAGTGATACCGAAGCTTTTGTTCAGATTGCAATTACAGATAGGTCAGAAGGGCCTACTCAGTGGTTTGATGTGGTTACAAAAGAAACCTATTTATCAAAAAAATAATATATATAGGTATTTAGTATCTTTAATAGAATTGAACAGCTTAAAATATACACTATGATTTCACTAAACGTTAATGAAAAAGATCTGCAGGTAGATGTTGATCCCGAAACACCTCTTCTATGGGTATTGCGAGATCATTTAGATCTGCCGGGTACAAAGTATGGATGTGGTGTGGCACAGTGTGGGGCGTGTGTTGTACATCTTGAGGGCGAAGCCGTGCGCTCTTGTGTTACAAAAGTTAAGCGCGCTGAAAACAAAAAGGTAGTCACGATCGAAGGTCTGGCAGAAAATAACGATCATCCCGTACAACAAGCCTGGACGGAAGTAGACGTACCACAATGTGGGTATTGTCATAGCGGTCAGATTATGTCTGCAGCAGTATTGTTAAAGGAGAATCCCAATCCAACCGATGAGGATATAGATCTGGCGATGGCAGGTAATATTTGCCGTTGTGGAACCTATTCCAGAATTCGTAAGGCGATTCATGTTGCCGCAGAAATTAATAAAAGCAGTACTTAATAATCGTTCAATTAGAAATTATGAATCCATTTAAACCTAAAAATCAAGGAAAAATTTTAAGTACTGTAGGAGGGGTCTTTCTAATTCTTTTGGTAGTAGGCATTTCAGTAGGAATGTCTGAAAAGAATTTTTCAACTGAAGACTATATAGAACTTTCAAGCCTTAAAAAAGACAGTGTAGTTTCTAAGGAAGCCTTTAAGAAAGTCTACTCTGTATTGATGCACCCACGCTGTATGAATTGCCATCCTTCGGGAGATATTCCGCTACAGGGTGATGACAGTCATTTACATGGAATGTCACCACAACGCGGTGAAGACGGAAAAGGGGTATATGCAATGAAATGTGCCAATTGCCATCAAAATGAAAATACACCCGGTATACATGCTCCCCCGGGAAATCCCGAATGGCATTTGCCACCCGCGGATATGAAAATGATCTTTCAAGGAAGAACCGCTAATGAATTGGCTAAACAATTAATTGACAAATCTAAAAATGGAAATAAATCCATTAAAGATTTAATTGCACATGCTGAAGATACTTTAGTAAAGGCTGGTTGGCATCCCGCTGAAGGGCTATCCTTGCCGCCAATGAGTCATAAAGAATTTAAAGAAGCTTGGGTAACCTGGCTTAAAACCGGTGCTTACGCTCCTGATAATTCTGAATAACCCAATTAGAAGAACTGGACCTGAATAAAGTAAGTCTCATTTTAGTTACCCTTCTAAGTATTTCCTGTAGAAAAGAGGTTGGACATAGTCAAAATCTTGACGTGGATAAAATGATGATTCGAATGGCTGAAATTGAGATTGAACCTGCCTTTCTAGATGATTATAAATCAATACTTAAGGAAGAGTCTAAAGTCTCCGTCAAATTGTAACCCGGTGTGATTTCAATTTATCCTAGGTATCAAAAAGGAAAACCCACTGAAATTGAAATATTATTAGATATCTGCAGATAGTAACGCATACAAAGCACATTGGGAAACACCACATTTTAAAAAGTATAAAACGCAAACCTTAAAAAGGGTAAGGTCTTTAAAATTAATTGATTTGAATGGGATTGATGAAGAAACGATGCCTATAATTTTTAAGAAAATGAACTAAAAAAGATCCGCCAACGGGTCAGTAAGGGTCGGGTCTGTAAATTAAACTGGGTCTGAGTTTCTAAAACCGGATGGTTGTAAAACCTTATTTTTTGCTGGAGATGGCTCATTGGTTTACGCCGCAATAATAGTAGAAAGCAGCGGTTCTATAATTATCATTTTAATGTAAACCATTACGTATATCAAATAATATTCTAAATCTTTATTATTTGCCTAGAAACTAATTTTTTCTGATTGGTTTCTCAAAGAATTTACCGCTTTATTTCTTGCAACCGCTATTATTTCGCTAATAATGGCATTTGCAATTTCTTGTGGTGTTATTGCAGAAATATCTAATCCCGCTGGACCATATAATTTATCAATAATACGGTCTGCCTTTTCAGAATGAACTTCTATGAGTTCATTTATTAACTTTTCTCTTCTTTTGACAGAACCGAGTAGCCCAATATAAAGGGGGGTGGTTTCTGCTAGATTATAAAGAAAATTTAAGTCTGTAGCATAATTATGATTCATCAGTACTATTGCAGAATTATCATCTATTTCTAATATTTTAGTATCAATGGGATTTAGATGTTTTACAGACTCAACACCGGGAAAGTGACTCTTATTTCTTGGATCTTTTGGTGATGCGATAAGAGTGACCTTCCATCCCATATAAGAACCGATTAATGCCAGTTGGACGGCGTCATGTTCCGAACCTATTATGAACAGCTGGAAAAGCGGCGACAACTCCTGAATAAACATTTTCAATATTGGGGATTGCCCGTTAATAGAAGCTTCTGAAATAGAGTTTCTGTCTTTTAGTGTGAATATTGATCCTAATTCATTGGAGTAGGTTTCTGTATCTAAGGTGTAGGTAACATAAATCTTGATGATGACTCTATTATTTATAGCCGATAGGATTTTCTTAAATTGAGCTTCATCTGTAAAAAAGGGCTCAATCAGAATATACAAAATCCCCTCGCAACCTAATCGATAACGTCCGTCATAAGTCATCATCTTTGCCTTACCGGTTCTAAAAACAGTTGCAGCTTGAAAATAAATTTCCTTTTCTACACAACCACCGCTGACAGCACCGGTCATTTCTCCTTTTTCAGAGATTAACATTCTAACTCCTGGTTTGCGGTAAGAAGATCCCTCTAAATGAACTACTGTAGCTAAAACAGCAGCCTTATTCTGCTTGAAATATTGATAAGAGGTTTCAATAATTTTTTTAAACTCGTGAGTCATTAATAACTTTTCTAAAGGAGTTTACAACATTTCTTCCTCGAAAGGATGGTTGTAGTGTCGTTTATTTTTTGCCCGGGACAATGCATTAGTATACGCGGCAAAAATAGGAGGGAACGGGGGTTCTCCTAAACCGGTAGGGTTTTTACCATTTTCAACAAAATGCACTTCAATATCTTTAGGAGCTTCCGGCATACGTATCAATCTATAATTGTAAAAATTACTTTTCTGTGGCACACCGTCTTTAAAAGTCATTTTGCCAAACATCGCATTTCCCAAACCATCGGTAACCGCGCCTTCCACCATATTTCTTGCAGCATCCTTATTGATAACAATGCCACAGTCTACAGCACTATACACTTTATCAAAAACTAATTTTTCATTTTCGTTTTTTAAATCAACTACGTGACCTACGTAACTGTTGTGGCAGTAGTAGGCCGCAACACCCCGATGAACACCGGGTTTTGAAATTTCCCAGTTTGATTTATCACGTAACAATTCAAGTAGCGCTATAAAGCGATCTGCTTCGTAATCATTGTCTTTGCCTACCGGACTTGTTTTAGCTTTTTCAAACAATTCTAGTCTAAATGCAATAGGATCCTTACCGGCGGCAACAGCAACCTCGTCCAGAAACGCCTGTTCAGAACCGCCCATAAAATTAGAACGCGGAGCTCTAAAAGCTCCGATGGTAATGTTTGAATTAATTTGCCAGCTTTCAGCTAGATAATTGTCAACCGCTCCTGCCGGGAAACGGTTTGCATGCAGCGGACTCTCAGGTATACCGCCTGTTTTTATGTGGTAGGCAACCATTTTATTATTTTCATCCAAAGCTGCTCTAAAAGTAGCGTGGTAGGCAGGACGGTAAATGCCGTAAGTCATATCGTCCTCGCGGGTATACACCAACTTGACCGGATTTTTTATTTTTTGAGAAATTACAGCAGCTTCAACGACCTCGTGAGAATATGCCCGTCTGCCAAAACCACCACCCATACGGGTCATAATAATTTCAATTTGATCTTTACTCATTCCTAGCCGTGCGGAAACCGTAGGCTCTGTAAGTTCGGGAGCCTGTAAAGGACCGGCTAATATTGCTTTATCTTCAGTAACGTGAGCAAAAAAGTTTACCGGTTCCATGGCATTATGTGCTAAAAAAGGAGCGGTATACGTACTTTCAATAACCTTAGCGGCATTTTTAAAAGCTGTTTCAGGATCACCATCTTTGCGTACTACAGTACCAGGTTCTTTAGATTTAGCATCCATCTGTTCCCAGTGATCTTCAGAACTCTCCAATCCTGCCGGAACTACCTGAGTCGATTTATTGCCAAAGACATTGAGTTTAAGCGTATGTTCTTCAAAGGGTTCCCACTCCAGTTTTAATGCTTTTTTTGCTTGCATAACTTGCCAGGTAGAATCGCCTACCACTACCACTAGATTGGGAAAGGTAGCGGTGTCAAAGATGTTTAACTCATAGCCTTCATTGTAAATGTCAATATCAAAAATATCAGTTATTCCAGGCATTTTTAAAGCTTCCGTACCGTCGTAAGATTTCAATTTAAGTCCAAATGCAGGAGGATGTGCTATGGTAGCATACTTCATTCCCGGAACCTTATAATCCATTCCAAATAAGGATTTTCCGCTTACAATGTCTGGTAAAGCAACATTCTTTTTAGAGCTGCTTATGATCGTAAAATCTTCGGTATTCTTTAATTCTACAGACTCTGGAACTTTTTCTTGCGATGCTGCTTCAGCCATTTCGCCATAAGTACTTGTTTTACCGGATGTATGCTTTAAAATGCCTTTTTTGATTGTAATTTCTGAAGCTGAAACATTCCAGACTTTTGCAGTGGCATTAATTAGCATCTGGCGTGCTGTTGCTCCCGCTGTACGTAAGGCATTATAGCCTTGCCGTACAGATTGACTGCCGCCAGCAAATTGTCTCGTATATAAATCGGTACGAAAAGGGGCTTGCTCTACAACAACTTGATCCCAGTCGACGTCTAATTCCTCAGCAACAATCATAGGTAAGGATGTTAATACATTTTGACCAAATTCTGGATTGGGAGCCATTATTGTCACTGTCCCATCTGTAGCTATTTTTAAATAGGCATTCATTTCAAACCATCCTTCAGGAATTTGTTCTTCAGCAATCGCTTTGATGTTAGAATGCAAGAGCCAATTGAAACTTAATAGCATTCCGCCACCGGCTAAAGCTGAGGTTTTAAGAAAAGAACGACGATTTACGGAAGTTTTTATTGTACTCATAATTTTTGGTTTAAATTTCTGAAGTTGAGAAATGCTAACCAATTTAGTGAATTAAAATACTATCTGAAACCTCTTGATATGCAAACCAGTAAAAAGGGTTAGCAATGCCGTAGAATAATTAAGTTAATTGTTTAAGTTTAATATATTAGGACAGGATCTTAACTATAGATACTTCAAGTCTAAACTCATAAGCGGTTTCTTATAAAATAGACAATCCATAATAAAGCTTTGAGCCGATTAGCACTTTTAATCGGCTCATTTTTTAATTATATTTGAGCCAATTAAATAATTTAATCGGCTCATCATGTATAACTGGCAACAGAAATACTGGCCTGATTTTAAGTATACTACAACTGAAATTAAAGAGAAGCTTATTCTTTAAGTTTAGCCAAAGAGCCGGTCGCGTTAATGGTCTATTAGAAGGACTCTCAGATACGATGCAAATGGAAGCTATCTTTTCGCTAATGGTAGCCGAGGCTGTTAAAACCTCAGAAATCGAGAGAGATTATCTAAGCTGGGAAGATGTGATGTCTTCCATACGGAACAATTTGGGCTACGGTAACTCAAAATTCGTTAAAGATCCAATGGCGCGGGGTGTGGGAGAGTTGATGGTGCGGATTAGGCAAAATTTTGCAGAACCTTTGACAGACCTGGTATTGTTTGAATGGCACAGAACGCTATTAGCGAGTGCTAAACGCATTAATACCGGACAATGGCGTAAGCAATCCGAACCGATGCAGATCGTATCCGGTAGCTGGGGCAGGGAGAAGATTCATTTTGAAGCTCCGCCTTCCCATATGCTTCCTAATGAAATGAAAACTTTTATAAAGTGGTTCAATGAATCTCATCCATAAAGAGCCAACCCTATAAAAAAACCACTATGGAGAAAGGGAGTTTTAAAATACTATCCTCTAAATGATAATGAAATTTTCACAAATTAAACATTTAATCTAAACATTTGAAATTTTACGCCACATCGAAATTACTAGATTATAGTTATTTGTACTTAAATCTTCAGAAAAGGAAATTGGCAACTAGGAATATGCCCATAAGGTTGGATAATAAGAGCCGTGTAAGGGGAGACTCTTACGCACGTTTCTGTGAGGGCTTAGAAGGGAAGTTCTTCCACGCTAGTCGACTGGCAACTTGCTTTATTTCGTTCGTTTTATTTTTGCTGGATTTTGTCGAGTATCGAAAACATCATTTATTTCAATTCGGTTTTCCTTTTCGTTAATCCAATAAATGACTTTATAATTTTTATAAACTAAATATCTAAATTCTTGTTTTCTGTTCTCTAAAAATTCTTCTTCTTGTCCGATTCTCGGCTGATTTTTTAATTTTAGCGTTTCATTATAAATTCCGTTAACGAGGTTTTTAGCAACTCTTACTCCTGCGTTTTCTCGATAATATTCATAGATTTTTTCGAGCTCTTTTTGAGAAAAATCAGTCCAAAATAAATTTAATTCCATTTATCAATTTTGGCTTTTAATTCACTTGCTTCGATTAATCGACCATTTTTTGAATCTTCCATAGATTGGTCAATTCGAGAATTAAACTCTTCAATTGTCATTTGCTTAAAATCCTCATGTCCAGACTCTTTGTTTTCTTTCCTTAAAATCTTTTCCAGACGTGAGATAACATCTTCACTTTGAATTTTTAAAAATTCTTGAATAAGCTCTAATTTTCTCTTTTGCAAATCCATTTTATCAGCTTTTTATCAAAGATACAAAATTCTCGTTTTCGGTTGTTTAATTTAAATCTAAAGAGGGAGATCAATATACTTCAATCTTGTAGAATTGGGGATCTTCTTTTTCAAATGTAGGAATAACACCTTCAGAGATTATTTCTATAAAGTATGTTAAGCGGATTCTTCATTCCGTCTTATTTTATTTTTTAACGGTAGCACAACTATTTTTAGTTAGCTTTCAGCAAAAACAATAATTAGAACTTGGTAAGAATTGCAGCTGAAAGTTCTGCCATAGGACCTGATAAAAGAAGTTAATTTAAAAGGTACCTTAAATAATAATTTGATTTTAAGCTTTTCCTGTTACGGGTTAATTAAAGGGAACAAACCCTTAATTTTATGTATGTTCAAAAGTAAAGAGAGCCTTTTCAGGCAGCCTCTTAGTTTAATAAGACAGTTTGTTGATTAGTCCTCTGTAGCGTTGGCTCCTATATTTCCTTGTGCTGCCAAAGTGTCCAGATTGTCTTCACTTTCATGAACATTGATATACCCGTCAAAATCAATTAGATCTTCATAAGTAATTGCTTCACCTTCTTCTTCAGTATCATCGGTTACAGCTATGTTAGTAACACTTAGACCGGTTGAACCATTCACTGGATTAAAGGTAATAATAATGGCTCCCGGAGCGTCTTCTATAGAACCTGCATGAATATGTGCAGGGTGTGTATTACCTTCTTCGGTACCTTCAAGCATAATGGTAACCAAAGTTTCACCATTTTCACGCTCTTCAAAGGTAGCAGTGCCAATTACTCCCTCAATATCAGCTTCAGCAAGATCGTAGGATTCAGATTCAGCGGTTAGTTCATTTTCTCCTATATCTGTTTGAGCAACAATTGTTTCTAATTCATCCGCACTTAGATGAACTTTAATGTATCGGTCAAACTCGATAAGCTCTTCATAGGTGACTTCCGTACCGTCTTCAAGTTCCGTGATCTCAGTAGTACTCATTCCAGTTTCACCATCAACAGCTTCCAGTGAAATGGCAATTTCTCCGCCATCTGCCGCATTGCCAAAGTGAATATGAGCAGGATGCATATTACCATCCTCTGTACCTTCAAGTTCAAAAGCTACACTAGTGGACCCATCATCATTCTTTGTAAAGGTTACGGTACCACTTACTCCGGAATCACTTTTTTCAATCAGTGTATACTCTTTTATATCAACTGCAGGCGGGTCAATTATGCTATCATCGTCGTTATTACAACTTGTTAAGCCTGCAATCATTGCTAATGTCAATACTAATTTTTTAATTCTTATGTAATTTTGAAATTATTGTTTGTTCTCTTAGGAGATGTATTTTAAAGAAAAACGTTGCGTGTTTTTTTTTGCTATCCTTAAAGGAAAATCAATTAACTACTGAGTCATAGTAATCAACTAAGCTAGGTTTAACAAATATTTAAATTTTCTTTTATCCTATAGTTTTAAGCGATTTGAGTATCAAAGAATTTAGATATAATTATAGATTTTTGAGCTGTTTGTAGTAATAGGATAATATGTATAATAAGGCTTTCCAACTTTAATAATGCTACTGAATGTCAAGCACCTATCTATTTCAAGAAAAATAGTAATTAAGAGGTTATATTAATCCGGTGATGTTTTATAAAGCCTATTATTTTAAGAAAGATTTACGGAAATAATTGAAAACAAACATCTCATATGCCTCAGTACTTATAAATTTAGTCAGTGCATTAATGTACATGTCAAAGTCTTGAAACTATCAACTATTTTTAAGCTGTAAAACATGTGGATTTTTAAAGTTTCATAATAGAATCCCGCACCATTATATTCCTTTTGATCCCACTTCTGACGTTTTAAAACTTCCCATACTTTCTTTTTGAATTCCCTTTAGCAGCATCGCTGTACATCTCTTTTTTTGAACGCAAAATACCAAGAGTTTGAAGTTAGCCGGACAGCATAACCGCTTGTACCGCGCTTTTATATGTCCTTACTAATTCAAACTCTTGAAAATGTATCAGCAACAAAAAAAGGTAACAGCGGAAGGCACTAAGGGAAGTAAATCAAAAACAAGCATTATGAAATCAGTTCAAAACATACAAAAAGAAGCGGAATCAAAACAAACAAAAACAAAAAAGGAAAACGCTCAGGATAAAATAAGTAAATCAATTTGTCAAAATATAAACGCAAACTGTCTGAATAGTTTAGGCAGCATTTTAATTAATCTTTAAATACTACTGTTATGAGTACGATCAGAAATCAAGTTCAATTAATCGGAAATGTAGGACAAGAACCTACACTAACCACGCTGGAAAGCGGAAAAAAAGTAGCTCGTTTTTCACTGGCTACCAATGAATTTTATAAAAATTCAAAAGGCGAAAAGGAGCAGGATACGCAATGGCACACCGTTGTGGCTTGGGGTAAAACCGCTGATCTTATTGAGAATTATGTCACCAAAGGCAAAGAACTCGCTTTGAGCGGAAAACTCAAGTCTAGAAGCTACGAGGACAAAGACGGCATCAAACGCTATGTAACGGAAGTGGAAGCCTCCGAAATTCTTTTACTCGGATCTAAAGCTTAAATCTAAAAAGAGGGCGTTCCCGATCAAAGTTGCGCCCTCTAATTAAACACTTTAAAACTTAATAAAATGTGTACGCAAAGTAAACAAATACAAGAGCACTTGCAAGGGTTTTGCGGCAGTGAAACCTGCTATAGCATCCCGATGTTTAAAACCCGATACACCGAAGGGGTGAAGTACCTAGCCGAAGCAGCTCAATGCTATTGGCTGATAACTGATGCAGCTGTAATTACTAAAAGCCTAAAGCACAAAAGCTCTTTTCTAGTGATTTATTTCAAACGCTTTTCTAAAGAAGTACAAGCGCGTTTGCAAAAAGAAGCTCAAATCACCTATGCCGATGGAAGTGGAACTATTCTGTTTCAACAAGATTATGAGCTAACAGATTTACCTCTGGATGAATTGAGGCTGTTTTTTGTAGAAAATATGCTGATGCTGCCTAATGAATATTAAACCTTTTAGTTATGGAAACACGTATCAATGAAATAAGCTTAAGGTATCGCCCAAAACTAAAAGCGGAACACTGGCCTAAAATTAGCTCCTCCTCACTCGCCGCTCGGGTGGTTTTTGAAAACTGGGATCACAACACCATTGCGGTTTATGAATCCTTTAAAATTTTGCTGCTCAACAACAGCAATAAAGTCAAAGGAATCTACCAGATATCGCACGGAGGAATAACCGGAACTTTAGTGGATTTACGCCTGCTTTTTGCAGTGGCTTTAAAATCGTTATCGGTGGCTTTAATTTTAGTCCATAACCACCCCAGTGGAACCTTAAGACCCAGTGAAGCTGATAAAAATTTAACCCGAAAAATCAAGTCGGCTGCTGACTTTTTAGACATCAAAATTCTGGATCATTTAATTTTAATTCCAACAGGGGATTATTACAGTTTTGCAGATGAAGGCATTTTATAAACTCAAAAAGTATAAATGAAAAGACCTCGAAAACAGAGGTCTTTTTTTTATGCTAATATTTCAATTTTATTCGAAAAGTTGTATATTTAAACAGCTGTACTTCAGCTATTAATTATACTAGTGTTATCCACTTTTTGACTTTCGCCGATAGCACTAAATATCGAATATAAACATATCGGAAAATCATTTTCCCTGTAAATGGCAATTGGTCCCGCTATCGGGATTGACCAGATTGTATGAAATTTTGTTCGCCTGGGGCGAACGAAAAGATTTCCATGTTAAAACCAAGAAAAAATGCAAAAAGGTTTAGGCTACATTTTTGACATAGGGTTGCTCTCTTTTAACGACGGCACATAT
>NZ_FQUN01000016.1 GCF_900129005.1 Leeuwenhoekiella marinoflava DSM 3653
TTCATAATAGATAGGATTTTAGATAACTAACCAGTATCCAGATAACCATCGAACCCCTGATAATAGGTCTAAAAACCTGAATTTCCATCTGATGCCGTTCTGGAGATAACTGACGGGGGCTTTTATCAAATAAAGTATAAGCCCACAGCTTTGAGTAGCGTATAATTCGCCCCCATCAGTTTGGTCACAGTTTATTATTATTGGGGCTATTCCCCGATAGAAAGTTAACAATTACGGAAACTCACTAACATATAAATAATCCCTAAATAAAGTGCGTTCGCAAAACTAAGGGGAGTAGCAAGAGGGTAACACGCGATGCGATGTTAAGTACTCCTTTTCCTTGTTAATCATCTGATTTTAAAACACTTAAAAATCAATCGATTATTTGAATTTCTACAATTTGCGACAAATGCCCCGAAAGCGCCCATTTTTAGGGAAGGATTTGCGACAAATCGGCGAATTATGGACTCATTTACCGGCATTAGGTTCAAAAAGGAAACGGCGAAACGTTTCCAGCAATTTTCAAAAGCACACTTCAAATCTCATACCGAGGCAATGGCCACGATGCTCGATTTTTTCCACTACAACGAGATATCCCCACGGGAAAAACTGGGCCCGACCGGAAGGACGATCGAGGCCAATTTAAAGAAACGGATCAATGCGGTAATTGCCATAATGAGGGATATGGAAAAGACCCAGACGAAACCCACCGTGGCGATGATCGAATCCCTTTTTCAGACCGAAGAACCCAAAAAGAAACCCTTGATCTTAGAGAAGAAATTTGTGGAAGAAAAGAAGGAAGTACGCTTCCGCGAAAAACGAAATCAAAAGAACGAACTGTAAATTTTTGAGCTATGTATATTACGATCACACCTCAAAAACTTGGCGGTAATTACTCCCAAAGTTCGGTCGATTTTGTGGGCTATCTGGAAAAGGAAAATCAAGGTCTGGAGCAGGAGGATATGGAGCATTTTTTCAATCAATATGGCGATGAAATATCGGCCGAGGAAGTGGTAAAAGATATTGATGGAAACGGTGCCAAACTGAAAAAGAAAGAACCGAAATTCTATTCGATTACCGTCAGCCCTTCTAAATACGAATTGAACCGATTGCAGAACAGTAGCGATGATCTGAAAAAGTACACCCGTGAGCTGATGAAGGATTATGTGCAATCGTTCAATCGCGAAATCAATGGGCGGCCTGTAAACGTAAATGATATAAAGTATTATGCAAAAATAGAGCATCAACGAACGTTTAAGGGTTTAGTATATTTTTTATCACTCCAAATTCATTACTGGAAATCAAAAATTAATTACACTATCCAATGCATCGTCAGCATCTTTATGAATAAAGTTAGCTTGATAGTTTATGGTGGTAGTAATATAAGAGTGCCGATATAGTTTTTGAAGCATTATATTTAAATGAGTGGCTACTAGCCTAAAAAATTGCCATGATAAACTTTGTTATTTATACAATCAATTTTAGTCATAGTTTGTTATATATTATTAGTGTCTTTGCAGGAATTAATTTTTATGTTTTTATTAAAATTTGAGTAACTAATCAGTATCTAATATAGTTGTTTTTGGCATGACAAAAAGACCTTGAAAAATTTTTGCTTCATGCCATAGTCGGCAAGAATATTAGTTCAATATTTTTGCTTTTGTACTTTCATGGTGTGAATATCGAAGCACTTATAAGGCATCTTGAAGCATTGGAGAAAAAAGTGGAATCCCTTGAAAAGGAGAATACTTTTCTAAAGGATCGCCTGGCTAAATATGAATATACCAAGAACAGCCGTAACAGTTCTATACCACCTTCTAAGGATGAGAACCGACCTCTAAAGAATCAAAGCTTGCGAGTCCCTACTGGTAAAAAGCCGGGTGGACAAAAGGGGAGACAGGGCAATGCCCTTGAAATGATAAGCTTTACGGATGTGGTTATTGAGTTACAACCGGAGTATTGCAATGTCTGTGGTGCATCCTTGCAGGATAGGTCCCCTATCAAAGAAAACTCCAGGCAAATAATAGATCTCCCACCCATAAAAGCAGTCTATACAGAATACCGGACATTCAGCAAAATATGCGGTTGTGGATGTCAAACTACTTCGGGCTTTCCACAACGCGTGAATGCCCCTATAAGTTATGGAGAAAATATCGAAGCACTTATTGCTTATTTCCATGCTCGCCAACACTTGCCCTTTGCCAGGATGAAAGTAACTTTCAACAATGTTTTTGGAGTCAATATTAGCGAAGGGGGCATCCATTATCTACTCGGGAAGTTTGCCCAAAAAACCACTCCGATGTACCAAATCATAAAACAACGGGTGCAGCAAAGCCCGGAAGTAGGCACGGATGAGACCGGGGTCAAGGTCAATGGCAAGAAGCATTGGTTCTGGACCTGGCAAACCTCCAAACTTACTTTTATTGCTCATTCAGATAACAGAGGGGGCCAAACTATCGACAGGGAATTCCTCTTGGGATTTCCCCAAAGCACTTTGGTACACGATGGATGGAAAGCACAGCTTAAAACCGCTTCCTAAAACCATCAAAGCTGTTTGGCGCATTTGAGCCGTACGCTGAACTACCTTAACCAGCGGTATCCTAAGAATAAATGGAGCAAAGATTTTAAAAAACTTCTTGCACGGTTCCTAAAACTTAAAAACAAATTGGACCTTCAAAACCGGGAACATCAAATTGAAAGAACCTCCATTGTAAAGCACCTGACTTACTGGAACGGCCTCCTGATAAAAAACATAAAGAGCTTTACACTTTTTACAAAAGAATGCGCAAAGAAAGGCATAGCCTCTTTACCTTTCTCTACTTCAAAAACGTGCCGCCAGATAATAACGCCTCGGAGCGGGCCATACGCAATGTAAAGGTCAAACAAAAAATATCATGACAGTTCAAAAAAGAACAAGCAGCACAGAATTTTGCTAAAATAAGATCGGTAATAGATACAACCATTAAAAGTGGGGCAAATGTCTTAAATAGTCTTATTTTTATAGCAGAATTAGGTACAGAAGTACAAACTGATTAGTTACAAAAAAAAGATTCTAATTTTATAACACCGTAACCTAAAATTATGCGTATTCAAAAATATGTACATTCTTGCATTTTAATTTCTGAAGGTGATAAAAAGTTGCTTTTCGATCCGGGAAAGTTCACCTTTCAGGACAAGCTGGTAGCTCCTGAAACCTTTAAAGATGTAGATTTTATAATTTTAACCCATGATCATCTCGATCATATAGATATTGATGCGTTAACCCTAATCTCCAAATTATCGGGAGCCGATATTTATGGGAATTCAGAAGTGACGGAGGCATTAAGCGCCCAAGGTCTAAAAGTTCATCTGTTTGAAGAAGGACAGAAAATCCTGGGTTCCTTTAAAGTGGATGCTTTAGTTACACCCCATCAGGAAATATTATCTGAAAAATGTCCTAAAAATACCGCTTACCTAATTAATGATAAAATTTTAAATCCCGGCGATTCCTTCAGCAACAAGCTCCTTAGGTTTAAAGGTATCCATTGCTTGATTTTACCCGTGATGGCTCCTTTTTTAACTGAACTGGATGTTTATCATTTTGCGTTAAAAATGAAGCCCGAAATTATATTTCCGGTCCACGATGGATTTGCCAAACCTTATTTTTTAAAGCAACGCTATAATACTTATCTCCCTTATTTTAAAGATGAAGGGATCCAATTTCTGACTTTATATGAAATTGGCGATGGGATTTCTTTCTAAGATTTCAAAAATAATTATTGCGAAGATGCTTTTTCTGCAATAAATATTACTTTTGTTTATAATGTTCGATTACAAACTTCAGGTATTTTATTCGGTAGCTACCCGTTTAAGCTTTTCGAAAGCTGCGGAAGAACTTCATATTACCCAGCCGGCGGTTACCAAACACATCAAAAACATTGAACTTCATTTTAAACAACGCTTATTTGAACGAAAAGGTAACAGCATAAACCTTACTCCGGCTGGGATAACCCTTTTGCAGCACACCAAAACGATTTTTGGCCAATATAAGGCGCTGCAGTTCGACATGAACGCGCTTATAGATCAAACGGAAGGTGTTTTAAGAATAGCCGCCAGCACTACGGTAGCGCAATATGTGCTTCCGGAAGCTCTTGCTAAATTTCATAAAAAATTCCCCAAGGTAAGTTTAACCTTACTAAATGCCAATACCGAAAATGTGGAAAAGGCGATCTTGACCGACACGGTAGAATTGGGATTTATTGAAGGCTATTCCAAAAATCGGGAAATTGCCTATCATCCATTTTTAAAAGATGAAATTGTATTGGTAGTGGCCAATGGTCATTCCTTGTTTAACACGCCTGCTATGAGTGTAAAAGAATTGGTTGATAAGCCTTTAGTGTTAAGGGAAGAAGGATCCGGAAGTTTGGAGATTATCCTGGAAGCACTGCAAAAACAAAGCGTAAGCTTGCAAGATTTAACTATCGAAATGCGCCTGGGTAGTTCCGAAAGCATTAAAACTTATTTAAGCGATAAGTATAGCATGGCTTTTTTGAGCGTTAATACCATTTTAAAAGAACTAAAATCGGGAGAACTGGGAATTATCGATATACAGGATTTTTCGATAGAGCGGCCTTTTCATTTTATCTTTAAGCAAGGCCATCAGTCGGCATTATCTACCTTGTTTCTAAATTTCCTGCAACACCATTATAACACTAAGTTATAATAGATAACTTTTTATCATTTGCGTTCCCTCTAAATCCCGGCTACATTTACATCGGATTAAGCATTAATGTATTGTTTTTATGCCTTAAAATGTAACTCTATGAATTTTAAAAAAATCAGTCTTTTTGGAAAAGACTTTACCGGTTCAAAAATAGCTTTCCTTCTTATAGCTTCCCTATGCTTAACTCCACTCATTTCGCCACCTATTGCCCTGGCGATAGGATTGGTGGTTGCTCAATTAATAGGAAACCCCTTTAGCAGCCTGAGCCATAAAGCCGTAAATTGGTTATTGAAAGTTGCTGTAGTGGGATTGGGTTTTGGAATGAGTGTATCGAGCGCCCTACAAGCCGGGAAGGAAGGTTTTTTATTTACGGTCGCATCGATTAGCCTTACGTTAACTTTGGGCTTACTTTTAGGAAAGTTGTTCGGCATCGATAAAAAAATATCCAAACTTATTTCGTCTGGAACGGCAATTTGTGGGGGAAGTGCCATCGCGGCCATTTCTCCTATAATAAAAGCCGATGCCAAGCAAATTTCTGTATCTATGGGAATTGTGTTTTTACTGAATTCTATCGCGCTGTTTATCTTTCCTTCTATTGGGCATTACCTGCACCTTACGCAACACCAGTTTGGAATTTGGTGTGCTATTGCTATTCATGATACAAGTTCGGTAGTAGGTGCTGCAGATGTGTATGGCCCAAAGGCCCTGCAAATTGCCACTACCGTGAAACTGGCAAGGGCTTTATGGATTTTACCGGTATCCTTGCTTTTTGCGGTATTTTCTAAAGGAAGCACCAAAAAGATAAAAGTGCCCTATTTTATTGGGTTGTTTATATTGGCAATCGCTATAAACACCTATGTGCCTGCGGTTCAGCATGTTTCAGGTTATATAGTGCAAGGCGCAAAGATGGCCTTAACCCTAACCCTTTTTCTAATTGGTACCAGTCTTACCGCTAAGTCGTTGAAAGTTGTAGGTTTAAAACCACTTTTACAAGCTGTTATTATATGGGGTTTTATTTCGATAGGCTCTTTAATGGTGATATTGCATACTATAAATTAAAACGGCAAGCATTTTTATTAATGATTCCGTAACCTTAACACAAAAATAATTATGAAATTTTTAAAACTAAAAATGTCAGTAAAGATCTGGGCATTAGTATTGGTCTTATTTAACCTTAGTTGTAATACTTCGGTTAAGAAAGATGTTAATAAAAAAGAGGAATCTTCTTCGAAAAGTGAATTGTTACAACCCAAAATAAAATATTCTCCCAAGGATGGAATAATTCGAATTTACGGCGCCGGCGGTCCACAAACGGCCATAATTCGAGCTGCTAAGGTCTTTGAAAAGGAAACCGGGAATAAAGTTGTGGTTAAATTTGGTCCCGAATCTAAATGGACGGCCGAAGCTCAGGCTGATGCAGACATTATTTGGGGTACTGCGGAACAATCTATGACGGCATTTTTACAGACCTATACCGAGTTTAAAAGTGAAAATGTGGAGCCCATTTACCTCCGTCCTGCGGCAATTGCAGTTCAAAAGGGAAATCCTAAGCATATTAGAGGGATTAAGGATCTTTTAAAACCAGGAATGCGGATTGTGGTGGTAGAAGGGGCTGGAGTTTATAACACTTCTGGAACCGGGGTCTGGGAAGATGTCGTGGGCCGAACTGGGAATTTAGAAGATTTGAAGGAATTTCGTAAAAACATTATCAATTATGCTATGGGAAGCGGTGCCGGGTTTAAAGCTTTTAAAGAAGAAAATGCCGATGCCTGGATTACTTGGAATTATTGGGTAATCACACATCCAGAGCAGGCCGATTTAGTAGAGATCGAACCAGATAGGGCTATTTATAGAGATCTTACCGTGGTAACGAATAATAAAGCAGATGCTGAAGCTAAAGAGTTTATAAAATTTCTAAAAAGTCCACCTGCGGAAGAAATTTTTAAATCTGAAGGCTGGATCCATTAAACGATTTTAATACCAATTCTATATATCCATTAAATTATTTATATCATGAAAACCTGTGTAAATTTATCAACGATACTGCTTTTTTTGCTGGCACATTCGGTGTTTGCACAAAACGCGAAAGATTACGAACATCGTTACGATGCCCCCTGGGAGACTTCCCCGCTTGCAGGGACTGTATTTACAGGATATGGGATCGATAATGCGCCAGATTTTCATGGCGATGTAAATAACCCCGATCTTGTGGTTTTCTTTGCGGGTAATCAATATATGGCCGTTCCGGAGCTTCTGGAAGCTTTCAGAAAAAAGTATCCTAAATACAGCCGGGTATTTGCCGAAACAATCCCTCCCGGAATAGAAGGGCAACAACTGGAAAGCGGAAACCTTATTTTGGGGAATATGCGGATAAGCCTTAAACCAGATATTGTTACCGCCGGAAAAGGAAAAATTGAACAAGGGGAAAAAGAAGGCAGGTTTATAAAAACCCTGGCTTACGCAAAAAATAAATTAGCCATTATGGTTGCGAAAGACAATCCTAAAAATATTAAAAGCTTATACGACCTGGGTAGAGCCGACGTAAAAATAAGCATGCCCAACCCAGAATGGGAAGGTATCGCCACCCGAATTATTAAAGCTTATGAAAATGCGGGCGGAAATGATCTTAAAACCCATATAATGAACGAGAAGTTAAGTAAAAATACCACTTATCTTACCACGATCCATCATCGCCAAACTCCCTTAAGGATTATGTACGGGGAGTCTGATGCCGGCCCGGTTTGGTATAGTGAAGCCTATTATCAATCTTCACTTACCAACCATCCAATAGATATGGTTGCGATTCCAGATGCTATTAATGTAGAAGCCACATATATGGCGGGTCAATTAAAAACAGCTCCCCATCCGGAAGCGGCCAGTGCATTTATGGAATTTTTAACTTCGCAGGAAGCAGTGCAGATTTATAAAAAATACGGATTTAGTTCTGTAAATTAAGGCTTTTAAATTAATTAGTATAACCCACGCATAATATGAAAATTAAAAACTTATTGCTCGTTTTTTTCCTTACAATTCTAACCTTAAATTTTGCTGCGGCACAAGAATGGCAAACTCCCGTTATCGACGGTTACGGAAAGGTGAAATACTTTAAAGATGCGGGAATTCAACCCGAGAAAGATAAGGAGTATAAAATCCTTTATCATTTAACTTCAAAAAATGAAAAGGAAGGGGTAAATGCCGGTCTGTGGCATATTGCGCGACAGGTAAATTTATTTGGAGTAACCGGGGTGCCTTCACAAAATGTTAAAATAGTTGCTGTAATTAGCGGCCCCGATACCGATATTGTAATGTCTGATGATGCCTATATGAAAAGGTACCAAAAGAAAAATCCCAACCTCGATTTAATGAAAAAGTTAACTGATTACGGGGTAAAAATCGAAGTTTGCGGGCAGGCAGCTGCCGAACACAATATAGACCCTTATTCAGAATTAAATAAATATACTGATTTCACCCTTTCTGCGCTTATAGATATTCCTACCTATCAAATGCAGGGCTATGTAATAATGTTCTAAAAACGAAGCAATTTTTCCTGAATACCCACTTTTGGCCTCTCAAGCTCAATAATTCGAGCTCAATCCCGGATTTTATAATCTCCAGGTATTTAATTCGGGAAGAGGGAATTAAACCACTCATGAAATAATTATGGAAGATTTAAAATCGGTCGTTAAAGCCATTACCTATTTGTTTGGTACCTGTACAGCATTAATAATTGTATTATTTGCCGGCGCTTACCTTTATAATTCGAATCCCTCGTTGTTTGCACAAAAACCAACTATCGCCACAGTTTGGAAACCTAAAGATGTGGAGGCCGAATTCAGTTCGGGGAATATGCCGAATAATGTAAAATACGGGTATCAACTTATCTCCGAAACCCCAAAATATATGGGGCCCATGGCAAAAGACACTTCTATGAAGTATGCCGGCAATAATCTGGCATGTATGAACTGCCATTTAAAGGCTGGTACACAGGCAGGATCTGCTTCCTGGATTGGGGTGACTAACAGATATCCGAAATTTAGCGGTCGTTCCAATAAAATGAGTACAATAGAAAACAGGATAAACGGCTGCATGGAACGTAGTATGAATGGTAAAAAACTTCCAACCGGTTCCCGGGCTATGAAAGCTATAGTAGCCTATATGGAATGGTTAGGAAAAGATATGCCCAAGGAAAAAGAAAAGGAATATAAAGGATATGCAGAAATCAGCCTTCCGGATACTGCCGTAAACCTGGCGGAGGGAAAATCGCTATTTGCAAAGGAATGCATGGTCTGCCATGGGCAAAATGGAGAGGGGGTAAAACTGACCGATAGCACCAAAGGCTATCAATATCCACCATTGTGGGGGGCCGACAGCTATAATAACGGGGCCGGAATGCACCGGGTTATAACTTCGGCAGAATTTATTAAAGGAAATATGCCTTTCGGACAGGCTACCTGGAACCATCCAAAATTAACCGATTTAGAGGCCTATAATTTGGCAGGTTACATCAATAGCTTTAGCCGACCTCTAAAAGAAAACACCCAGTCAGACTATCCCGATAAAAAGCAAAAACCAGTTTCTACTCCTTACGGGCCCTGGACAGATCCATTCCCACCTTCTCAACACGCCTTGGGGCCTTTTCCGCCAATTATTAAATATTATAAGGAAAGATACCAGCTGGTAAAAACAAAATGAAAAAATTTTATATTTTTTAAGGCCTTTTCAATGAAGGTTTAGGAACGAAAAAACAGCATAAAGAGAAATACTAACATACTCATTATTGCGGTAAGCAGAAAGGTAAGCGATGCCCCGTAAAATGTCCATAACAAACCGTCTCATCACAATGGGTACAATGAAAATGGATGTGCAGATCTTGGTCAATTTCACAATTGTACCCTACTTCACAAAGTGCATATTTTGGTATTCTCGTTCCATCGTGTATTTGATGTACGATTCCGCTCGTTTCAAAAGTCATAATGGTGCGGGATAATGTTGCGCGATCAGCCTTTACAAAGGCATTTTCGATCTCGGTCAGGGCAACGGCCCTATCGAATAGTAGATCAAACTTTTGGTGGCGAGCCTCTTCATAATCCCCATTTATAACCCATTCCATAAATGCTTTTTATATAATCTTCACAACCGGCACGGGAAAGCTTTTTTTTCAAATTATTGATGTGTGCGTAGACAAAATCGTGGTTGTCCAGCATATCGGCCATATCCCCGGATAAATGTTCGGCGATCGACCCTTTTGAGATGAATCTGCTTTCATTGCCGATGAGGAAGAGCAAAAGGCGATATTCTTTTTTAGTGATTTTTATGGGTTTTTTATTAACGGATACCGACTTGGCCATAAGGTCTATCTGCAATTCATTGAACTGAATAATATTTGTATTCTCAAAATTTTTCCTGCGCATCAACGAATAAATACGTGCATTAAGTTCCGAAAGATGAAAAGGTTTGGACAGATAATCATCCGCCCCAAGCTGTAGGCCTTTGATCTTGTCTTCGACCCTGTCCTTGGCGGAAATAATGATGACGCCATCCTTTTTATTTTCCCTCTTGAAGGCTTCAAGGAGCTCAAGGCCATTCCCTCCCGGCAACATAAGGTCCAAAAGGATACAGTGATACCTGTAATCAAATAGTCTGGAAAGGCTTTAGTCCCAGCAGTCTATTTTATTTTTTAAAAAATAAAAATCCATTTTGGCCGGGAATACTGTTGAACAATCAGCAGGTCTGGACTAATTTTATCCGTTTCAGAAATTGGAAATAAAATAGGGGATTTGTAAATAATAATCTTAATTTTGCACACTTAACATACAAAGGCGATGGAGTTCGCCAAAACCGCCCAAAAAGCTAATGACTCCTGCTCAATTTAATCTAAAACGATTATGGGTAGGATTTTTTTATTGGTGGGCGCAGGGGGTTTTTTGGGCAGTATTGCAAGGTATCTCATTGCAATATGGCTGACCAAACACTTCCCATCCGCGTTTCCTTATGGAACATTTGCCGCAAATATTTTGGGCTGTCTGTTGATCGGGCTGGTATTTGGCCTTGGGCAACGCTTTGAATGGCTCACGCCGGAAGTACGCCTTTTCCTTGCCACCGGTTTTTGCGGGGGCTTCACCACTTTTTCCTCCTTTACTTTAGAAAACACAATTTTACTTCAGAATTCCAACTACCTCACTTTTGCCATCTACGCAATAAGTAGTTTCACGCTTGGCTTATTAGCTGTATTTGGGGGAATAACTTTAACAAAAATATGAATATGAAAAACTTTAATCCTTGGCACCACGTGCCCATCGGAAACGGACAACCTGAAATGGTTCAGGCAATTATTGAAATCCCCAAGGGGAGTAAGGCTAAATATGAACTGGATAAAGAAACTGGGATGCTCCGCCTGGACCGGGTGCTGTTTTCGTCGGTAAACTATCCCGAAAATTATGGGTTTATCCCCCAGACTTTGGGGGAAGACCACGACCCGCTTGATATTTTGGTGCTTTCGCAAATCGATGTGCAACCGCTCTGTATTTTGGAGGCCAAAGTAATCGGGGTAATGCGGATGATCGATAATGACGAAGCCGACGATAAAATAATCGCGGTCGCGAAAAATGATATGAGCGTAAACCATATCAACGATGTTTCAGAACTGCCCAAACACTTTGCCCTGGAGCTCAAAAACTTTTTTGAGGATTACAAAAAGCTGGAAAATAAAACCGTCCGGGTGGAAGAATTTCAAAATGCGGCAATGGCGAAAGAAATTATTCAACAAGCAATCACCGATTATCAACAAGAATTTAAAAACTAAAATTATGAAAATTCAAAAACTCATTGCAAGGGAAGTTTTGGACTCCCGTGGAAATCCAACTGTGGAAGCAGAAATTACTTTAGAAAAAGGATTTTTTGGCCGTGCCATCTGCCCTTCCGTTGCAAGTACTGGGGAAAAGGAAGCTGTTGAACTCCGGGACGGGGGCAAAACGCGATACAATGGCAAAGGGGTATTAAAGGCGGTAAACAACATTAACCAAATTATCGCACCGGCCCTTTCCAATAAGGTGTTCGATAACCAACAGGAGTTGGACAATTTTCTAATGGAACTGGACGGCACCTCCAACAAATCAAATCTTGGCGCCAATGCCATACTGCCCATTTCTATGGCATTTGCCAGAGCGGCAGCAGCATTTTCGAAAGAGCCTTTATACCGTTATTTGAATACCGATGGAAAATTCACAATGCCGGTGCCCTGTATGAACGTGATAAATGGCGGGGCTCACGCCGATAACAATGTGGATTTTCAGGAATTTATGATTGCCCCCCATAACGCCCCCGCTTTTTATGAAGCTATCCGAATGGGAGAAGAAACTTTCCACGCCTTGAAAAGTATCCTGAAAAATAAAAATTACTTTACCGGGGTTGGCGATGAAGGCGGGTTTGCACCTAATTTAAAATCAAACGAAGAAGCGATTGAAGTAATTCTTGAAGCTATTGAAAAAGCAGGCTATAAACCGGGCACCGATATTTCCATTTGCCTAGATCCCGCAGCGAGCGAACTATGGCAGGAAGGGAACTATGTTTTATTTAAAAGCACTCAAAAAAAATATTCAAGCAACCAGCTCATTGATCTTTGGAAAAGCTGGGTAGATCAATATCCCATTATTTCGTTGGAAGATGGAATGGCGGAAAACGACTGGGAAGGATGGCAGACCCTGACAAATGAACTGGGGAGCAAGATCGAATTGATCGGGGATGATCTGCTGTGTACCAACAAAAGACTTTTACAGGAAGCCATTGATAAAAACGCCTGTAATTCCATTCTCATCAAGTTGAACCAAATAGGTACAGTTACCGAAACCTTGGAAACAATAGCATTGGCAAAGAAGAACAAATACAGTTTTTTCATTTCCCATCGAAGCGGGGAGACCGAGGATACTTTTATCGCAGATTTGGCCGTGGCAACGGCAGCCGGAAAAATAAAAACGGGAAGCGGTAGCCGTGGCGAGCGCATTGCCAAGTTCAATCAACTCATCAGGATAGAACAGGAATTGGGCAAAGAAGCTGTGTTTACGGGGATAAAAGCCTTTAAAAATAATTAATTAGGCCGTATGAATCTGAAAAAAATTAAAGAATCTTTAGCCTCAATAGAACAAATACCCTCCCTTCTATATCTTTTAAAGTGGATCTTGATCTGCTTGTTAATAGGTGCCATTGCCGGAAGTATTTCTGCGTTTTTTCTTTTAAGCCTGGAATGGGCAACTGCCTGGCGGGAATCCCATTTATGGATTATTGCCTTATTGCCCGTAGGTGGTTTTATAATTGGTCTTTCTTATCATCTATATGGAAATAGTGTCGTTAAGGGCAATAATTTATTATTGGAGGAATTTCACTCCCCAAAAAAGATCATTCCTTTCCGGATGGCACCTTTAGTGCTGTTCGGAACTGTTCTCACCCATTTCTTCGGGGGGTCAGCTGGTCGTGAAGGGACGGCAGTTCAGGTAGGTGGCGCAGTGGCCGACAGGTTTACGAAGCTGTTCAAACTTTCAAGACGAAACCGTAAAATTATGTTGATTGCCGGGATAAGTGCCGGTTTTGCTTCGGTGTTTGGAACACCCTTGGCCGGGGGAATCTTTGCCCTTGAAGTTTTGGTATTGGGGCGTATAAGATTGGATGCTATTATCCCAAGTTTTATGGCGGCTGTTTTTGCTGATTATTTTTGCAGGATTTGGGGCGTTTCCCATACCCAATATCATATAACCGAAGTAGCTAATATGAACCCGGCAAATTTGTTATGGGCATTATTGGCAGGGATTATTTTTGGCCTGGTAGGGATGCTGTTTTCCAAATCGACCCATTTCTGGAGCGATTTGTTTAAAAAATACATCAATTATCCGCCTTTACGACCGGTAATTGGTGGGGTTATTTTGGCAATCGCTATCTATTTTATGGGAACCACCAAATATATAGGGCTTGGCATTCCAACTATTGTCGATTCTTTTAATATTCATCTCAATTCTTATGATTTTTTATTAAAAGTTTTGTTCACCTCGTTTACCCTTGGCGCAGGCTTTAAGGGAGGTGAAGTAACCCCTTTGTTCTATATCGGGGCTACATTGGGCAACGTTTTGATTTGGTTTATTCCTTTGCCAATGGGTTTGTTGGCGGGTATGGGATTTGTGGCCGTTTTTGCCGGGGCAACCAATACGCCCATTGCCTGTACGGTAATGGGAATAGAACTTTTCGGAATAGAATCAGGTGTCTTTATAGCGTTAGCTTGTAGTACTGCTTATTTATTCTCCGGCCATTCCGGGGTTTATTCCTCCCAAATTATAGGAAGCCCAAAGCATCCGGTTTATACCCGCGAAAAAGGTCTTCAATTAGCTGAAATTAAACATAGACGAAATAAAAACAATAATAAATGAAAAACCACATAACCATCAGGATTTACTTTGAATACGGTCAAAAAATAAAAAACCTTTCTTTTTGGAACAGATTGAAGGCCGGCGATTTTGCTTCAGAATTGATAAAAAAAGCCAAAGCTTTTGATTTAGATCAGGCGTTGAATTTTAACGTGAGCAAAGGGTATTTTGAAAAAGGAAAAATTCACTGGGGAATTAGTGAAACAAGGCATTATAAGCATCCGCACGTGGTAGAACTCACTGATACAGAAGAAAAAATCAATGAATTTTTACAACATCAAAAGCTATTGCTTGAGGAAACAAAAATCGTAGTGGTAAAAAGTGAAATTGAATTGAAAAAATAAAGAATTGAATAGGTCAAGCTTTATCAATATACGATCTAAGAAAAATTATGGCAATTAACCCATTAAATAGAAAGAACATAAAAATAAGCATTGGGATAGGCATTTTTCTTTCCATTCTTGCCTTCTTTTTTATTCCAAACCTGGATATCAACACACTTAAGGTAATCTATCTTAACAGGGATCAATCTTTGGACGAAACCTTTAGGATTATTACAAATTTGGCGTACCCGATAGTCTTTAGTATTCCTGTTTTTGTATTAATAAAGGGATTGATAAAAAAGGAAATAATCACAATCCAAAATATGCTGTATGTCATCATTTCAATTTTTGTTGCAGTCGTTATTGTTACGTTGTTTAAGTATGGCTTCAACAGAACAAGGCCATTCATTATCTATGATTATTTAGAAAAAACCAAAGAAAGTTTAAGCCCTTCATTTCCCTCTGGTCATACAACGCTAACATTTGCTATGGTGGCTGCCCTGGTTAATGTATATAAAAAATGGTTTTTAAAATTGATTTTATTTATCTGGGCAATATTGGTAGGCTATTCCCGATTGCATTTAGGTTTGCATTATCCGAGTGATGTATTGGGCGGAATTATTATTGGGGTATCATCTGCTTTGCTTTGTTATAAAATGAGGCAAAATCTCATTAATAAAAAAAAGTTGCTTTTAAGCTCTGATTTCAAACCCCTTTAAGATATGATAGAAAATTTAAATTCATTGGACACCAAGCTTTTCCTTTATCTTAACGGAAAGCACAATGCTTTTTTTGATCCGATTATGTATTGGGCAAGTGATAAACTGTTTTGGATACCCTTTTACACTGCAATCGCAGCTCTTTTGATTTGGCACTACAAAAAAAGAAGTATCCCGATTTTCCTTGCCATTGGGATTCTTATTACTTTGGCAGATCAAATAGCCTCGCACCTTATAAAGCATACGGTAAAACGCTTGCGGCCATCTCATAATTCGGCATTGGAAGGATTGATACATTTGAGCAAAGCCGGGCCGGGAGGCCAATATGGTTTTGTGTCGTCCCACGCGGCCAATGCTTTTGCCCTTGCTGCATTTTTATTTTTCATTTTACCAAAGAAATTCAATTGGTTAAAATGGATATTGGGCTTTTGGGCATTATTGGTTTCCTACAGTCGGATATATAATGGTGTCCACTATCCGGGTGATGTAATAATAGCGGCTTTGGTAGGAATAGGTTTAGGCTATTTAATGAGTAAATTGTATTTTTTCTATAAGAGTAAAGCAGAAAAACAGTTTTCAAATGTTTAAAAATATAACCCGTCTGGTCTGGATACTTTCCCTGGTAAGTATGTTTGCCGATATCGCAAGCGAAATGCTGTATCCCATTATTCCCGTTTATCTTCAAAATATTGGGTTTTCCATATTTTTAATAGGTGTTCTGGAAGGACTAGCCGAAGCGACCGCAGGACTTAGCAAAGGCTATTTTGGAAACTGGAGCGACAGGATAGGAAAACGGATGCCCTTTGTACGGGTGGGCTATTTTTTGAGCGCGCTCTCCAAACCGATGATGGCCGTTTTCGTTTATCCGATCTGGATATTTTTTTCAAGGACTATTGACCGCCTCGGGAAAGGTTTTCGTACCGCCCCAAGGGACGCGCTGCTTTCGGGAGAGGCCACATTAAAGACCAAAGGGCAGGTATTTAGTTTTCATCGGGGCTGGGACACCTTGGGCGCGGTATTCGGCCCTGCACTCGCACTACTGTTTTTATATTTTTATCCGGGCCAACTTAGGTGGCTTTTTTATATTGCTTTTGTTCCGGGGATTATTTCGGTAGGCATTACCTATTTTAGAAAGGAGAAACCATTGCCAACAAAAAAGCAAAAAAGTTCCCCAGGGTTCTTTTCATTTTTTAAGTATTGGAAAATTGCAAGCCCCACCTACAAAAGGTTAATTGTGGGGCTTATTACTTTTTCCCTTTTCAATAGTTCGGATATGTTGTTATTGCTCAAGGTAAACGAGGCCACGGGAAGCGAAAACAATGTCCTTATGGTCTATATCTTTTATAACCTGGTCTATGCCCTTGCCGCATTTCCGCTTGGTTTATTGGCAGACCGTATCGGTATAAAAAAGATTTTCCTTTTTGGACTGATCCTTTTTTCGGGGATTTACTTCGGAATGGCAGAAGCGGGAAACAATACCCTTTTTTATGTTCTTTTCGGGATTTATGGAATTTATATGGCAGCCACCGAGGGCATCTCAAAAGCGTGGGTGGCCGGCCTGGTCAAGAATGAGGAAGTGGGCACGGCAATGGGGCTTTTTGTTGCATTGCAAAGCATCGCTTTAATGGTTGCAAGTGCATTTGCAGGATTGTTATGGACATTTTACGGGGCATCGGCCACCTTTCTGCTTACCGCAATAATGAGTATCTTAGTATTTCTGTTTATGTTGTTTTTTGTTCCCAAAACCAAAAATAAAATGGAACATCCACAATAACTTTTTTAATTCAAAAATAAATAGATATGGCGTACAAGAAAATTTTAATTGCCGTGGATAGCAGTGAGTATTCAATGAAAGCCGCTAAAAAAGGCTTGGAACTCGCTCATCAATTAGGGGCTAAAGCAGCATTGCTTTTTGTAATCGAAAAATCGAAAGCACTTGGCAATGTAGATGCCGGGATCACACACGAACAGGCCTTGATCGTATTAAAGAAAGAGGCCGAGCAAACCTTGGATGAATTGGCCCAAATGTACAATGGGAATGAGCTTTTAAAATTTATGCCCGAGGGCAATCCGGAAGAGGATATCCTAAAAACCGCACAAAACTGGAAGGCCGATCTACTTGTACTGGGAACTCACGGAAGGACAGGGTTAAAACATCTTTTGATGGGGAGTGTTGCAGAACGGGTGATGCGCCATTCCAATATTCCGGTAATGATGGTTTCTTGAAAATTGGAATTAACACATTTAGCTTTTATTCTGAACTATTTGATTGGGGATACGCTTTTAAAAATCCAAAAACCGATAAACGCCCAAATCAAAATGATTATGCCCCCGATTACCCAATTGTTCTTTTTGTTCCAATTATAGTCCTTTGCCCTTGTCAAACACTCCGCTTTCACATCATCACGGATAAGCCTGAAAGCGAAATAAATGCCTATCGGCAACAAAATTAGATCGTCCAAATAGCCAATTATCGGGATAAAATCTGGAATAAGGTCTATGGGGCTCAGGGCATAGGCAATGATTAAATATCAATGCCTTGGCATACCAAGGTGTTCTTTTATACTTATAGGCCAAATGCAGTAGCACCAATTGTTGCTTTAACTTTTTTGCCCAAGCTTTTAGTTTTTTCATAATTATACAGAAAGTATTCAGATGCTAAAGGATTAGCACACAAAAAAAGACAACAAATAAAATTTGAATCTTTTTATTGTTTTTTAGTTTAAGATATTCATATATCTTTGTTCTCACGGATAAAATCGGTGCAAAGGTTACCTATTCGGTTACCTCGATTTATTGAAATAGACTAAGTGTCTGGTTATTAAAATATTGTCAAGTGGCAAGTTAGTTCTGCCACAATATTTTATCAATGCATTGCCGTAAGTAAAAACAATCGTCAAAAATTAATCACGCTATCCAACGCATCGTCAGCATCTTTGTGGATGAAGTTGGCCTGATAGTTTATGGTGGTAGTAACAGAGGAGTGTCGATATAGTTTTTGAAGCATCTGAATGGGGATTTTATCGCCCGAGATATTGCCAAAACTATGCCTTGCAATGTGCATACTCATTTTTTTTGTTATACCCAGTTTGTAAGCAATTTTTTTCAAGTGTCTATTTAGGTTTCGTGTTATACCTTGTGTTCTTACAGAAACCCTTTGTGAATCATTTAAATCAGTATCTTTAAGATAATGGAAAATTAAATCGTTATCAAGACTATAATTTTCTCGATATCTATCAAGTATAGCACTCGCCTTGTCGGGTGTTTTAAGGGTAACCAGTTTGCTGTTTTTGTTCATACGGTACATTAATCTACCATCATTGAAGTCAGACCATTTTAATTTTAAAACATCACCAACCCTTATGCCAGCGAAATAAAAACTAATGAGCCAGACGTGAACTGCTTTCTTTTGAGCCTCAGTTAAGTCTGTGGCATTCTCTAATTTTTGAATTTCCTTTCGATTCAGTCCAATTTTTTGTGATTCAGGAATTTTAATCTGAACCTTCCCTTTTCCAAAAGGATATCTACCCCGGTCAACTAATGATTCGGATATGGCAAGGTTATAAATGGTGCGTATTAGAATCAGATAGTTCACTACCGTTCTCGGCGAGCGTTTTTTATTGTGAAGTAAGTAAGCCTCAAATCGTTTGAGAAGTGGGACATTGAGCTCATTAAAAGATAACTCATTTTTTTTAAGAAAACCTTTGAACTTTTTAAGGCGACCAAGCTCAGTATCGTACTGATGATGCTTTTCTCTGTTCTTTAGATTTTCAAGATGCATATTTGCCACTGCAAAAAAATCAACTTTTTTATTTTGCCTTATATTTTTTTTTATCGCTTTGACTGTTTGATAGTCCGCATTGTTTTCGGCTTCTAAGACTTTTTTATTTGCCTCAGCAACTTTAGCAAGTATAAAGTTGTTGATGATATTGGCATTGGGGTGGGATTTTCTAACACATCTATTTTTCTCATCCCAGTACTTTTCTTCAATATGTTGCCCGGTTCCCAAATAAGAACTTTTTCTGTCTTTAGTAATCCTGATAGCTATCGGATAACGACCTTCCGGATTCTTTTTTTTGCGGAGTACTGCCTTAACTGTTGCCATAATAAAAACTTTAGATTATAAAGATAATAAAAAGAGGTACAACATAGGTACAACATTTAATGCTTTTAATTGATATTATTTGACTACAAGTTCTATTAAAATTTAATTAAAACATTGAATATCAGTATAATTGTGTTTTATTGGTCCTATACGGTTAAAAACTCATAACCCGAAGGTCACTGGTTCGAGTCCAGTTCCCGCTACTAGCAATGACAAGGCTTCACAGAAATGTGAAGCCTTTCTTTTTTGCAATGGGTACAGAATAGGTACAGAATAAATCCGTTTTCGATTTGACATTTCTCTTGATTTCAAATGATATTATTTTGTAATAAGAAATATTAATGAAGAAACCAGTACAATTGAATTTATGCGGTTCTGAGAGAAGAGTCTCGGTGGTAGACTTTCTCTTTTTTCTACTAAACTACCTAAAGGAAAGAACAAAGCAATTCTTCCTTGATTTTTTTGATGAGACTTGTTTTCAATAAATCCAAAAATCTAGCGAAATCCTCTTTACGTCCACGTATTTTCAGAAAACTACAGTAGTAATTTTCTAAGTCAATATCAAGAACCTTTTCAAAAGCGGTAGCCAAATCTTTGATATCTCCTTTTACTGCTCCAGATGCTATTAGAGCGTGTTTAGATAACAAAATCAAACTATTATTTCAATTCACACACAGCTTTTGAGAATGGTACGTAGTACTCCTATTGTATTGCGATAAATCATATAGACAATCTTCACCACAAACGATGTTTTTGTTAAGGTTAGATGCAAAGAGGTGGTACTATATTACAAGCATAGTAAAACCATATTCACCCACAGATTATGTGGAAAAGTGTGGTTGCAGTGTGGATTTAGTGTGGATTCAGTGTGGACTTACCTAGATTTAGTTCTGGTTGTATGTTGCGTTTTTGGGGGAGTGTGTTTCTAAGAGAGTAGGGTACCAGGGTACCGGTATGCCGTATTTTTCAATTATTCTGCATCGCAAAACAACTTATTCTGTTGCGGCAATGCTAAAGCTGTTTTCTATTGGAATTTCAGGTATAAAAAAAGGAGCTTTCTTCTTTGAAAAAAAAGCTCCTTTTAAAAATAGTGATGATCAGATTAATTAAAACCTATTTCTTTTAAACCCTTATGACTTATTTTAATCGCCTCTAGTGGCGTGTGATTAAAGGTTTGATCTTGTTCTACGAAGTAGTATTGCATCCCAGACTTTTCTTTCTCAGCTAAGATGCGGGCAAAGTCAATAGTTCCTTTTCCTACAGGAGCAAATCTTCCTTCGTCATCCATATCTTTTACATGCCAAAGCTTAAATCTTCCCGGGTATTTCTCAAAGTAAGCAACCGGATCGGCACCTGCTTTTATCACCCAATATAAATCCATCTGAAAGTTTACAAGCTCCGGATCTGTATTTTCTAATAGGTAATCAATTAAAGTAACTCCATTTTCTCCTTTTTTAAACTCAAAATCATGATTATGATATAGCAATTTTAAACCTGCTTCATTACACTTTTCACCTAAAGTGGTTAAAACGCCAGCGAGTTTTTCAGCAGTTCCGTCCATCCCCATTGTCATAGATTCAGCATCAAACGTGAACATTCCCATAGGAGGAACAGGTATTACAAAGTATTCAAATCCTGCAGCTTTTACATCAGCAATCATTTCATCAGCATTTTCTAGTGTTACAGAGCCTTGATGTGTGCTTACCGGGTGTAAATTAATTTCTTCAGCAAATGATTTAAAATCACTCGGAGTCATATTGTAAAAAAGACCGTTGTCGTAACCTGCAGCTTCAATATTTAAGTAACCGTCTGTCGCAACAGTTTCTAATGTTTCTTTAGGATCTTCTGTCATCGCATCTCGCAACGTGTATAATGCAAGACCGCCAAAATTAGCCGGCTCGCTTATTGTATCCTGAGTAATTCCTTCTGTGGTTTCCGAGTCTTTTTTCTTTTGTTCTCCACAAGAAAAAAGCAAAGCCGAAGCCATGAATGCACCTGCAAATTTTAAACTTCTAATTTTTAAAAGAGGGGTTTTCATAAATGTGTGTTTAATTAACTACCTAAAAATAAGTTTTTCCGGTTACCTTAGATTGCGATTTATTGATTTTAATATTTAAATTTTAGTGAATTAAAGAATTCAGCTTGAAAAATTAACGAATTAAATGATAATATAGATTGGCTATTATCTTGGAGCTATGCAATTACTTGATTAGATTTGTCGGCTGTTTGGGATATTAACTCAGTTGGTTCAGAGTGTCACGTCGACAACGTGGAAGTCACTGGTTCGAATCCAGTATGTCCCACAAAAAGCTCCTTTCAGAAATTGAAAGTAGCTTTTTTATGGTCTATTTATAAAAATACCCATTATCGGGTATTTTATGTAGACTTATTCAATTCTATATTGCAAATGAAATTAAAAATCATTGTCAAGGGTGAGGGTTTGATTTTATTGAATTCGTTAGAATTTAGATTTTGTTTAAAATGGGCTTATAAAGAATTAGGGGCTTTATAGGCTCATTTTTATTTATATAGTAAGCATTTCTAGAATTCCTTCCAAACGCATCCCTCTGGAGCCTTTTATTAAGATGGTCACTTCTTGTTCTAGAACTTCTTTAATGGTTTGTGGAAAACCATTCTCCTGAAGTATTTTGAGGTTTTTGAACTGGTAGTTTTGGATTGAGGTGTTTTGAAAATTTTCTCCCAGAAAAACTATATTTTCCAGGCTAAGTTCTGAAGTTAGATCTACAATTTTCTGATGTTCAGTAGCAGCAGTGTTACCCAATTCAAACATATCTCCTAAAAAAGCGATTTTATTTTTAGCTTCAAGATTGGCAAAATTTAATAATGCAGCCTCCATGCTTGTGGGGTTGGCATTATAGGCATCAAGAATGATTGTTTGATTTTGTTTCTTTATAATTTGAGATCTGTTGTTAGAAGGTATGTAGTTTTCTAAAGCGCTTATGATTTGCTCATTATTTACTTTAAAAAAAGTACCAATTGTAGCTGCTGCAGCAAGATTTACGGCATTGTACTGGCCAATAAGTTGACTCTTTACATCAAGATGGTTAAACTGAATTTCTGCAAAAGGTTGAGCTGCCTTGTAGTCTATTAGAATATCGGCGCCTGTTTTAGTACTGAAGGTGAACGTGTGAGTCTTATCAATTTGATACCTTTGAACTGGATCATCTATGTTTAAAAAAAGTAAGCCTTTGTGATCTATTAAATAGTTGTATAATTCACTTTTACCTTTAATTACCCCTTGTATACTGCCAAATCCCTCTAAGTGAGCTTTGCCAAAGTTTGTGATGTAACCAAAATTTGGGGCTGCAATGCTGGCCAACTCTGCGATTTCTCCGATATGATTGGCGCCCATTTCAACGATACCCACTTCAGTTTCTGAATTCATCGCTAATAAAGTGAGAGGAACGCCTATATGGTTGTTGAGGTTTCCGGTGGTCGCAACAGTCTTAAACTTTTTAGATAAAACTGCATTAATCAATTCTTTTGTTGTGGTTTTTCCATTACTTCCGGTTAATGCAATTATTGGAATGTCTAAAAATTTACGGTGTGTATAAGCCAGGTTTTGAAGAGCTTTTAAAACATCATTAACCAAAATTATACGTTTGTCTGTTTGATAGATTTCCTCGTCAACTACGGCATAACTAGAGCCTAGCTTCAAGGCTTCTGAAGCATATTTATTGCCGTTAAAATTTTCTCCTTTTAAGGCGAAAAAAATAGTGTTGAGTTCAATCTTACGGGTATCTGTAATTACCCCTTCACTTTTTAAAAACAGTGCGTGTAAATCTTGAATAGTCATAATTGCAAGGAATAAAAAAACGCCCGAAGCTTAATACTAAGGGCGTTTCAATATTATAAAATATTATTCTCTTTAGTTGCGAGGAGTTTTGTTTTTTGTAGACTTAGAACCTACACGAGACATTGCATTTCTAAAACCAATATCGTCAGTAGCCATAGTTTGAGGTAAGTATCTGCGCTGCGCGGGATCTAACCAGTATTCACGGTCTCTCCAAGAGCCACCCTTGTAAACACGTACTTCATCGTCAATAAGCGTTGTACGGTCGTTAGCTTTGTCATATTCTTTATTTAAGCCATCTTCCCCAGCAGAAATTCTGTTGATTGGTGAATCATACATGCGATCACTTTCAGAATCTGTGTCAGAGAAGCTTTGATAATATCTAGAAGATTGCTTATCTCCATCTCTAAAGTTACGGTTGTCACTATCAGAGAATTGAGTTCTTAAGTAAGTTTCCTCATCATCAACTGGTACCTGTAGGATTTCACCCGGTAAGTTACGAGCAACTATCTTTCCATTCTGTAAAGTATCATAAATGATATCTTCTGTAGTTAATACTTTTACTGTACCATCTTCATTGATTGCGTTTTTGGTATATACGTTTCCTCTATAGTAATTAAAGTCGTTAAACTCGTCATCTACGATAGGTCTGTACACATCGGCAACCCATTCTGAAACGTTACCGGCCATATCGTATAAGCCATGATCGTTAGGGGCATAAGATTTGATCTCTGCTGTAATATCTGCATTATCATCAGACCAGCCTGCGATACCGCCGTAATCACCATCACCTTGTTTAAAGTTAGCCAATTGATCACCACGTGTTTTTCTGTTTCCAGAGCGGGTGTAAGCACCATCCCAGGGATATTTCTTTCTTCCGCGATATACGTTGTATTCTCTAAGTCCTACTAGTCCTAAAGCTGCATATTCCCATTCAGCTTCGGTAGGTAAGCGGTATTTGGTAGTAGAAATAATTCCGTCTTTCATCTGAACGTAAATATCTTTTGCTTCTGGATTTCCACCTGGATTATTAGGGTTGGCTCTCGGGGTATTGTTTTTTTCTCGCTGAACTGAAGATCTACCACCACGAATAACATCATCCTGACCACCATAAGTGAGGCTAGGAGCCTGTAAATACGTATCGGTATCAAAAGTAGATTGAGCATCTACATTGTATTTAGCATCTTTTTGTGTGTAACCTTCTTCTTCTAGAACATACTCATTATAGCGGTTTGTTCTCCAAGTGCTGAATTCTACAGCCTGAATCCAGCTCACACCTACCACAGGGTAACGAGCATAGGCTGGGTGACGCAAGTAGTTTTCAGTCATTGTTTCGTTAAAACCTAAGCGGTTTCTCCATACCAATGTATCTGGTAATGCGCCGTAATATATGTTTCTATAGTTTGCTTCTTCGGGAGGGAATACTTTTTTGAGGTAATCCAAGTACTCTAAATACATAAGGTTTGTAACCTCTGTCTCGTCCATGTAAAAGGATTGTACGTGCTGCTGAGTAGGAGTGTTGTTCCAATCGTGCATCACGTCATCTTGAACGCGTCCCATAGTAAAAGTTCCACCTTCAATAAAAATAAGACCAGGAGCTGCTTCTTGTTCTTTATAATCTGTATTAGCTTGAAAACCTCCGTCTTTGTCATTAATGCTCCAGCCGGTAGCTCGAGAGCTATTTTTGTAGTCTTTTCCGTTGCGACTACAGCTTACCAATAGCATTGTTGAGAGGCTGAAAGCAAGCGTTTTAAACACTAGATTCCTGTTCATAGGTATAAATTCTTAAGAAGATTTGGGACTGCAATATACTATAAAGAGCCCAATTTGCAACAAAATAATAACTTTTGCAACTTGTTAATCCTGTTGATTCAGGAGGTTACACGGTTTTTAAACGGAATGCAATTCGTTTTAGTATATCTATCTGATTTAAAAGGTTTATGTTAGTTTTATTTTCTAATCAGAGTTAAAGGAATTTTATAGAGAATGAAACGTTTATTAGTGTTTGTTTTTTCTGTTTTAAATATGTTTGTGCTTGTCGCGCAGCAAAAAAAGTTTGCTGTAAGCTGGAGCGAAAGCGTAAATGTTTCGACTATTAAAAAACCATTACTTGTGCCTGGTTTTAATGAAGCGAACTTTAGTTTCTCTCCGGTCACAGGTATTAAATATGGAAATAGATTGAAGGTTGATGGAACCGTAGATTTAAACTCTGTTAGGTTGCAAAATGTAGTTTATGAGAATGTAAATTCTCAAACGCTTTTAAGTTTGAAGCCAGGATTAATACCTGAAGAACACAATTTGACCGCGAGTAATTCAAGTGCTCGGGGAACTGATTTTTTTGAATTCAATTTTGCACCAATTATAAGGTCTAATGGTGTTGTAAAGCGTGTTACTTCATTTGCGGTCTCATACAATACTACGCAAGCGCTTAGATCAAGCCAATCAAAATCTCCTGTTATTACCAACTCTATTTTTGCATCAGGTAAGTATTATAAATTTTATGTTGATACCACTGGGGTCTTTAAGATTGATCGTGATTTTTTACGCGATCTTGGCATGGGTGTTAATTCCGTCAACCCGCAGAATTTGAAAATCTACGGTGATGGTGGTGCGATGTTACCTCTATTAAATAGGGACAATACCGTTTTTGATCCTCAAGAGAATGCTATTAAGGTAATGGGAGGCGATGACGGTAGTTTTGATACCGGTGATTATATACTTTTTTATGGTGAAGGTACCCGGAAGTTTAACGCAGAGAGTTTGACACATATTAATGCATACGACGATCGGTCATATTATTTTATCACGGCAGATGGAGGTGCTGGTTTACGCGTGCAGTCTATGCAGCAACCTGAAGCTGCCGCATCTCAGATTATCACTACCTATGATGCGTATCAATTTCATGAGCTTGATCAGGAGAATCTACTCAATCTTGGGCGACGTTGGTTTGGTGAGCATTTTGATATTGAAAATGAGCAGCAGTTTGTTTTTGATTTTCCCAATCGTATAGCTAGTGATCCTGTTTCATTACGCGTTTATGTAGCGGCAATTTCAGAATCGCAAACTTCTTTTTCTGTTGGTTTGAATGGAGCATCTGTAGTAGATCTTAGTATGTTACCTATTAACGAGTCGATTTTAGCGCAGGATGCTTCTTACGACAGCTTTGATAGAAGTTCGTCAAACACTGCTGTTGCAGTTTCTGGAGATCGACTCACAGTTTCACTCAATTATAACAATAATGGGAACCCTTCAAGTGTAGGGTATCTAGATTTTATAGCGCTTGGAGCAAGGTGTAGGCTTTCGGGCTATGGTGCTCAATTTGGTTTTTCTAATGCTGAAGCAGCAACTGTTTCCGGAGTGGGGTTGTATCAGTTTTCTAATGCTACTGAATTCTCAGAAGTGTGGGATGTCACAAATATAAATGCTGTTACTTCAGTAGAGAATGAAAATAGCTCTGCAGATTTTTCATTCAAAGCTCAACTGGGGGCTGAAAGAAAATATGTGGCTATAAATCCTGATGATTTTTATATTCCAAAGCGCGAAAATGGAAATGCTTCTGTTGCGAATCAGAATATCAAAGGAAGTGTTTTTCAGCAAAACGGAAGCTTTCAGGATGTAGATTATCTGATTGTGACTTCAGCAGAATTGCGTGCTCAGGCAGAGAGACTTGCACAGCATAACAGAACCTATCGCGGGCTTCGGGTTCAGGTTTTAACGCTCAATGAGATTTATAATGAGTTCAGTTCTGGGAAGCAGGATATAGGTGCGATTCGCAATTTAGTGCGTTATGTTTATGAAAATGCTTCCTCTTCAGAAAATCGTCTGAAATATTTGTGCCTCATGGGGGATACTTCTTTTGACTATAAAGATCGTATTGCTGGTAGTAATAATATTGTGCCTACCTTTAATACATATTATAGCTTTTCGCAGTCTCAATCATATATGAGTGATGACTATTTTGGATCTTTGGATCCGAGAGAAGGAATAATCGAAAATAACAGTCCGGCCGGTAGTGGTGGTTCTGATCGTCTTGATGTTGCGGTAGGTAGAATTTTAGCAGATACGCCACAGCTTGCTAATGAAGTGATTTCAAAAATCATCAATTATGACAGTCAGGCTTCTTTAGGTCGTTGGCATAATGACTTTGTTTTGGTTTCTGATGATGTGGATCTTCCTTGGGAGTTTGATGAATTACAATCTACTATTAATGCACTTGGTGATCAAATTCAGGAAGAAAAGCCATTTATAAATGTGAAGAAAATACACAGTGATAGCTATCAGCAGCAGTCTTCTGCGGGCGGAGATCGTTATCCAGAAGTGAATGAAGCTATCATAAATGCGCTTGAAGCAGGTTCTTTGGTTATGACATATCTGGGTCACGGTGGTGAGAACACGTTGGCTTCAGAGTTTATTTTTACAAGAGAAAACGCCCGAAATCTTAATAATAAAGATAAGTTGCCCGTGATTGTGACGGTTACTTGTGAGTTTACTCGTTTTGATAATCCGAATCGTACTGCTGCTGGAGAAGAATTATTTTGGAATGCAAACGGAGGTGCTGTTGGACTTGTTGCGACAACTCGTGAGATTTCAGTGAGGTTGGGAGTGCGTTTTAATAGGCAGCTGGTGTCAAATCTTTTTTCTTTTGGAACTAATGAAATTAAAAGTGTTGCTGAAAATCTAAGAGAAACAAAAAATCAAATCAATGATGATAATCGTCGCGTCATCTTTTTTATCGGAGACCCTGCGATGAAACTGGCATTTGCCGAGCCTGATATTAAATTAACAGCACTTAATGACGTGCCTATTACCCAGAATGTAGATACGTTAAAAGCTTTAAGTCGAATTAAGATGAGCGGTGAGGTTGTTGATCTTAATGGTCAGCGCATTTCAAATTATAACGGTGAACTTTCCGCGACGGTTTATGATAAATATATAGAGCGGCAAACACTGGGGAATGACGGCACAACAGATGTTAACGGAAATTTGCTGGTTCTTAATTTTAAGGCACTAGGCGCAATTTTATATCGAGGGCAGGCAAGTGTTACGAATGGGGTTTTTGATCTTGAATTTGTAGTTCCTAAAGATGCCGCAATTCCGTTGGGGAATGGTAGGGTGAATTTTTACAGTAAGCGAACAGGTAGTGTAGAAGATCAGGCGGGAGCTAACGAGCAGATTATTGTGGGCGGTTTGAATGAAAATGCGCCTGATGATAACGAAGGCCCACTCATCAATTTATATATGAACGATGAGAATTTTGTAAATGGAGGTGTAACCAATACATCACCCACACTTCTCGTGAAGCTCGAAGATGAAAATGGAATTAATACTGCAGGAGGAATAGGGCACGACTTGATTGCTAGTATTGATGGAGATGAAGAAAACCCAATAATTCTTAATGAATTTTATGAGAGTGATGTAGATAATTTCAATCTGGGTAGGGCTTTGCGAACGCTGCGTGACCTGGATCCGGGTTTGCATACAGTGACTGTGATTGCCTGGGATACGTATAACAATTCGTCTACAGCAGATCTTCAATTTGTGGTTGCAGGAGATGAGGAGCTGCAGCTGGAGCGTGTGCTTAACTATCCTAACCCCTTTGTGAATTATACCGAGTTTTGGTTTAATCACAACCGCCCTTACGAGCCGCTAGAAGTGCAGGTTCAGATTTTTACGGTGACGGGTAAAGTGGTTAAAACCATAAATCAGTTGGTGACAACTACCGGTTTTTTATCTCGTGAAATCACTTGGAATGGTCTTGATGATTTTGGTCAAAAAATAGGAAAAGGCGTTTATGTGTATAAGATTACCGTGAAATCTACGTTAACGAATAAGAAAGTTGAAAAGTTTGAGAAATTAGTCATCCTGTAGGCTTTTAATTTATATTTGTCAAAAGACGCTTCTTTAATGAAAAAAACGTTACTTTTTTTAATCTGTTGTATTTCCCTTCAGCAATTGCAAGCTCAAGAGGTTGAAGGGCGCCCTATAACTACGGGTGTACCTTTCTTAAGTATTGCGGCAGATGCTCGTGCAGCTGGTATGGGGGATCAGGGAGTTGCAACAAGTCCTGATGCGTATTCTCAGCAATGGAACCCTGCTAAATATGCGTTTATCGAGCAGCAGCAGGGTGTAGGTTTTAACTACACTCCGTATTTAAGCCAGATTGTAGACGATATATTTTTAGGGCAGATTACTTATTATAATCGAATTAATGAGCGAAGCGCCTTTGGTGGAAGTTTGCGTTATTTTAGTCTTGGGGATATCGAGTCTATTCAAAGTAGTAATCCTTCACAAGCAGAATTAGAAAATCCGTTGATTTTAAGTCCGAATGAATTCACTCTTGATTTATCATACGCTTTAAAATTGAGTGATCGTTTTTCTATGGCAGTCGCCGGAAGGTATCTGCGTAGTAATTTGAAACTTCAAATAAATGATGAAGATGCTACGGCTGCAGGTTCTATAGGTGTTGATATTGCTGGTTATTATCAGTCTGAAGAAATTACATATAATGACTTTAACGGTCGCTGGCGTGGAGGTTTTAATATTTCTAATATAGGACCGAAAATCAAATATGACGAAGCCGGACAAGAAAACTTCATCCCTACAAATTTGCGATTGGGTGGCGGTTTTGATTTTATTTTAGATGCATATAATGTAGTAGCTGTTGGACTTGAGTTCAATAAATTGCTGGTACCATCACCTCAAGATTTTAACGGTGACGGTGTAATTGACGGTTCTGATAGCGAAGAATATAATAATATTGGTTTCTTTGAGGGCATGTTTCAGTCCTTTGGAGATGCGCCCAACGGTTTTAGTGAAGAGCTTAAAGAGGTGACTTGGTCTTTAGGTGCAGAATATAAGTATGACGATGTATTTGCTTTTAGAGCAGGCTACTTTAATGAGAGCGATTTGAAGGGAGCTCGTAAGTTTGCGACACTCGGTTTAGGTTTTAAATACACCGCTATAGATATTGATGTGTCCTATTTGTTTTCTACAACACAAGTGCGTAATCCTTTAGAAAACACACTCCGTTTTGGGATTACATTTAGTTTTGGTAATGAGTATACAGAATACTAATTCTTTATGAAAAAAATAAAAATTGAATCTGAATTTGAGGCTTATGATGATTTAAAAGATTTGCCTCAAGATATTCAGGATTTGATGCATGCTGCTTTTGAAGCTCGTGACGCTGCTTATGCTCCGTATTCAAAATTTCATGTAGGTGCTGCTATTCAGCTTGAAAATGGAATTGTTGTGAAAGGTAGTAATCAGGAAAATGCTGCATATCCTTCAGGGCTTTGTGCAGAGCGTACGGCGATTTATTATGCCGGAGCAAATTATACGGATCAAAAAATAAATGCAATAGCTATTTCGGCTAAAGCTCAAAATAAAGAAACCCTAACTCCTATAGCTCCTTGTGGGGCTTGTAGGCAAGCTATTGCAGAATATGAAGTCAAGCAAGGGCAATCGATTGCTATTTATTTTATGGGAGAACGCGGATCGGTTTTTAAAAGTGATTCACTCAGCAATTTACTTCCCTTTATTTTTACTCAGGAATACCTATAGAATAGGTGTTTTTTCAGAATAAAATAGACGTGTATTCTTATTTGGAAAATGCTGTTTTTTACAATTCAATTTTTTTAGGAAAGACTTTCACGCTTCGTCTTGAATATACTATTTTTGTTGTTCGTCTAAAAAGACGGCTTGGTGTATAGATAAATCTATAATTTAAATGAAAGAAATCACAAAAGAGGTATACCTGAATTGGTATGAGGAAATGTCCTTCTGGCGCAAGTTTGAAGATAAACTAGCACAGGTTTATATTCAGCAAAAAGTAAGAGGATTTTTGCATTTGTATAATGGTCAAGAGGCTATTCTTGCAGGAGCCCTTCACGCGATGGATCTTACAAAGGATAAAATGATCACCGCTTATCGTAACCACGTACAGCCAATAGGTATGGGAGAGGATCCTAAACGTGTAATGGCAGAACTTTATGGTAAGAAAACCGGTACTTCTATGGGATTGGGTGGTTCTATGCACATCTTTTCTAAAGAGCACCGTTTTTACGGAGGTCACGGTATTGTAGGAGGTCAGATTCCTCTAGGTGCGGGTTTAGCCTTTGGTGATAAATACTTTAAGCGTGAAGCAGTAACCTTAACTTTCTTTGGTGATGGTGCCGCACGTCAAGGGTCTTTACACGAGACGTTTAATATGGCAATGAATTGGAAACTTCCTGTTGTTTTCTGTGTGGAAAATAATGGATACGCGATGGGGACTTCGGTTAAACGTACAGCAAATCACGAAGATATCTGGAAGCTGGGTTTGGGTTACGAGATGCCTTGCGGTCCAGTAGATGCGATGAATCCTGTTGCAGTTGCAGAAGCTTTTGATGAAGCTATAGCTCGTGCACGTCGTGGAGATGGTCCTACATTTTTAGAGTTAAAAACATACCGTTACAGAGGTCACTCAATGAGTGATGCTCAAAAGTACCGTACTAAAGACGAAGTAGCAGAATACCAAAAGATCGACCCGATTACTCAGGTTAAAGATATTTTGTTAGAAAAGAAATTTGCTACAGAAGAAGAATTAAAAGAAATAGACAAACGCGTTAAAAAGCGAGTTGCTGAGTGCGAAAAATTTGCAGATGAGAGTGACTTCCCTGATAAAGAAATTATGTATGACGTAGTTTACGAGCAGGAGGATTATCCATTTTTAGCACATAAACCAGAATAAATTATGGCAGAAGTAATTAAAATGCCCCGCCTTAGTGATACAATGGAAGAAGGAACCGTTGCATCTTGGCTAAAGAAAGAAGGAGATAAAGTAGAAGAAGGAGATATCCTTGCAGAGATAGAAACTGACAAAGCTACAATGGAGTTTGAGTCGTTCTACGAAGGTACTCTGCTGCATATAGGAATTCAGGAAGGTGAAACTGCTAATGTAGATGCACTTCTTGCAATTATAGGAGAAGAAGGAGAAGATATTTCTGGTTTATTAGACGGAAGTAGTGCTGATTCTGATTCTAAAGAAGCCGATAGTTCTGAGGAAACTGAAGAGGCTTCTGCTGAAGCTAAGGAGGAAACTTCGGAAGAGGAAACTTCTGATGATGCAAGTAGTTCAGAAATTCCTGATGGTGTTGAGGTGGTTACTATGCCCCGTCTTAGCGATACAATGGAAGAAGGAACTGTTGCTTCTTGGTTGAAAAAAGAGGGAGATAAAGTAGAAGAGGGAGATATTCTAGCAGAAATAGAAACAGACAAAGCTACAATGGAGTTTGAGTCTTTCTATAATGGTACGCTACTACATATCGGTATTCAAGAAGGAGAAACAGCAAAAGTTGATTCATTACTTGCGATAATTGGAGAAGAAGGTACAGATGTTTCTGGTGTAATCAGCAGGCTGAAGTCTGGTGGAACAAAAAAAGAGACTCCTAAAAAGGAAGCTCCGAAAAAAGAGGCTCCTAAAAAGCAAGAAGCTAAAAAGGAAGAGCCTAAAAAAGAAGCTCCTAAAAAAGAAGAAAGCAAGCTTGCTTCAAAAAACACATCTTCTAGTGATGGTCGTATTTTTGCGTCACCATTGGCTAAAAAATTAGCAGAAGAAAAAGGAATTGATCTAGCAAAAGTTTCTGGAAGTGGAGAAAACGGTCGTGTGGTTCGCAAAGATATTGAGAACTATACTCCGGGAGCTTCTGGTGCAGGATTTCAGCAATTTGTTGCAACCGGCGAAGAAAGTTATGAGGATATAAACAATTCTCAAATGCGTAAGGCGATTGCAAAATCATTAGGTAAATCTAAATTTACGGCTCCGCATTACTATTTGAATGTTGAGTTTGATATGGAAAACATGATCGCATTCCGCGGTCAGTTTAACCAGTTGCCAGATACTAAGGTTTCTTATAACGATATGATTATAAAAGCGGTTTCTATCGCTTTAAAACAGCATCCGCAGGTTAATTCGCAGTGGTTTGATGATAAGATGCGTTTAAATAATCATGTGCATATAGGTGTTGCAGTTGCAGTACCAGACGGACTTGTAGTTCCTGTTGTTGAATTTGCAAACGAGAAATCATTACAGCAAATCAATGCTGAGGTAAAAGAACTTGCAGGTAAAGCACGTAACAAGAAATTGAAGCCTGAAGAAATGCAAGGAAGTACTTTTACCATTTCAAACTTAGGGATGTTTGGTATCACAAACTTTACTTCAATTATAAATCAACCTAATTCGGCAATCTTATCTGTAGGTGCTATAATTGAAAAACCAGTTGTGAAAGACGGTAAAATTGTAGTGGGTAACACGATGACTTTATCTATGGCTTGTGATCACCGGACAATTGATGGTGCTACAGGAGCTCAATTTTTACAGACATTAAAAACATATATTGAAAATCCTATTTTGATGTTGACTTAAAAATCTATTTATTAAATAGATAATCTAAAAACCCGTCAAATTATGATGGGTTTTTTTATATTGAACGTATGAGAACAATAATTTATGGTTTATTGGGTTTTGCAATCGTTGCTTGCGGAACTCAGGCGGATGTTCGTCAGGTGAATGCTAAATCTGCAGCAGACGCATCGCAGGCTTATGAAGTTTCAAAAAATGCTTCAGAGATAATTAAGACTTCTGTTGCTCCCAATCCAGCTACGGTTTCTTTTAAAAAGGAAGTGAGTGCTTCGGCTATAAAACAGCATATTGAATTTTTGGCTTCAGATGCTCTAAATGGTAGAAAAACAGGAACTGCCGGTATTGACGAAGCAGCAACTTATATTATAAAGCAGTTTCAAGACGCCGGAGTACAATCTTATTTCACTTCTTACAGAGATAAATTCAATGCTAAAGGAGTTGATGGTTATAACATTGTAGCGATGCTTCCGGGAACAGATTCTAAATTGAAAAAGGAATTTGTGGTTATTGGTGCGCATTATGACCACATAGGAACAGCTGAAGCTGTAAACGGAGATACGATTGCAAATGGAGCAAATGATAATGCATCAGGAACTTCAGCGGTTATTGAGTTGGCTAAATATTTCGCGAAAGCAAAAACAAATAAGCGTAGTATAATTTTTGCCTTATTTTCTGCTGAAGAATTAGGTTTATTGGGTTCGGGGCATTTAGCTGAAAGATTGAAAACAACCGATATCAACCCTTATGTGATGTTTAATATAGAGATGATAGGAGTCCCTATGAATGATAAGGACTACACGGTTTATTTAACCGGTTATGAGAATAGTAGTATGGCGCAGAAGTTTAATGCTTATGCAGGTGCAAAAGTAATGGGCTTTTTACCTCAGGCAAAACAGTATAGCTTATTTAAGCGAAGCGATAATTATGCATTTTATGAGGAATTTAAAATTCCTGCTCAGACCGTTTCTACATTTGATTTTACAAACTTTGATCATTACCATCAGGTAGGAGATGAGGCATCAATAATGGATTTTGAGCATATTGCAAATGTTGTTAATCAGCTGATACCGGGCGTTGAAGGGATGACAAACAGTAGCGAACACGAAATTATTTGGAATGAGTAAAAAGATTATACTAACGGGTACAAGTAGAGGAATTGGTTTGGAGCTTGCGCAACAGCTTGCTCAGCAAGGTCATCAGGTGTTAGCGCTTTCTAGAAAAGACGATTCTGTAAATGCCTTAAATTTAGATGGAATTTCAAGTTTTTCATTTGATATTACGCAATCAGTAGACCTTCAGAAAGTTGAAGCTTTTGTCGAAGACAATTGGGGTGAGGTTGATGTTTTGATTCACAACGCTGGAGCATTGGTAAATAAGCCTTTTGCAGATCTTTCCGTTACTGATTTTCAAACGGTTTACGATGTGAATGTTTTTGGAGTAGCATCTCTTACCCAAATAATACTGCCGTTTATGAAAGCTGGAGCACACGTTGTTACGGTAAGTAGTATGGGAGGAATTCAAGGGAGTATGAAGTTTCCGGGCTTAGCTGCATATAGCTCTAGTAAAGGTGCGGTTATTACTTTGAGCGAATTGCTTGCAGAAGAATATAAAGAGCATCAGATAGCTTTTAATGTATTAGCCCTTGGAGCTGTGCAAACTGAAATGTTAGAAGAAGCTTTTCCGGGTTACCAAGCGCCGATTTCAGCTGAGGGGATGGCTGCTTATATCGCTGATTTTGCATTGACGGGAAATAAATTTTACAATGGTAAAGTGTTGCAGGTTTCGGCTTCTACACCCTAAACTATGAAAGAGATTTTAGGTAAATACATACCTGAGCAAGCTGTAGATCCGGTATTTGAACTCATTAAAAGTTTTGGGGTTTATCTCAAAATTGTTGATGAGCGCGTGACTCGTCATGGTGACTATAGAAGATTGGCAGACGGAGGACATCAAATTACGGTAAATACCAATCTCAACTCATATCGCTTTTTAATTACATTAATACACGAGATAGCACATCTTGTAGCGTTTAAAAAGTATGGACATAGGATTAAGCCACACGGTAAAGAGTGGAAACATACTTTTCAAAATTTAATGCTCCCTTTTATACGACCTGAAATTTTTCCGAAGCAATTATTGCCTGTAATTGCAAATCACTTCAAAAATCCAAAAGCAAGCAGTGATACAGATGCTAAATTATCGTTAGCTCTCAAGGGTTTTGATCCACCAAGTGATAAAAGCTATATATTTGAAATTCCGACTGGTAGTCTTTTTAAAATTTACAATGGTAAAATTTTTCAAAAAGGCACTCGAAGAATCAAGCGCTATGAGTGCAAAGAGACTGCCACCGGTAAAATTTATTTATTTCAACCTAACGCCGAGGTTGAATTACTTAAGTAACTAACAATAACATACCAGATGACATTGAACAAAAATTACTATGCAATCATTATGGCTGGGGGAGTTGGTTCCCGATTTTGGCCACTGAGTAAAGCTAATTACCCAAAGCAGTTTCACGATATTTTAGGAGCAGGAGAAACTCTTATAGAACGCACTTTTGGTCGTTTGTCTCAAACGGTTCCTGCAGATAACGTTTTGGTTCTAACTAATGAAAAATACAAGACATTAGTAAATGAGCAATTGCCAAAGGTAAAGGATGAGAATATTGTTTTAGAGCCTGCTATGCGTAATACTGCACCTTGTATTCTACTAGCCGCGCTGAAGATTTATAAGGCTAACCCGAAAGGGGTGATGATAGTAGCGCCAAGTGATCATTGGATAGAGGATGAGAAGGCGTTTTTAACGGATCTAGAAACCGCTTTTAAAGCTTGTGAAACCGATATTTCTGAAGAAAAATTGTTGGTTACTTTAGGGATTGAGCCTACATTTCCACATACCGGTTATGGTTATATTCAGTATGAGTCTAGTGATTCTGCTATTAAAAATGTAAAGGCTTTTAAAGAAAAGCCAGATTATGCGACTGCTAAACAGTTTCTTGCAGAAGGTAACTACTCTTGGAATGCGGGTATTTTTATATGGAGCGCAAAAGCGATTATAGAAGCTTTTGAGAAATATCTTCCGGAGATGTATACACTTTTTAATTCTGGATATGAAGCTTTGAATACTGAAAAAGAAGAAGCTTTTATTCAGGAGAATTATGAGAAAGCTGAAAACATCAGTATTGATTACGGTATATTAGAGAAAAGTGGTAACGTGGGAGTTATTCCGGCGACTTTTGATTGGAGTGATCTTGGTGCTTGGGGAGCTATATACGATAATTTAGAAAAAGATGCTGAAGATAATGTAATCGTCAATGCTAAAGTTATTAATCGCGACTCAAAAGGTAATCTTATTCGTTCTGAAAAGGGTAAGGTCGTAGTAGTCGACGGACTCGAAGATTATATTGTAGTAGATAGTAAAGAGGTTTTGGTGATTATGCCGAAGTCTAAAGAACAAGATGTGAAAATTATGAGAGCGCTTGTTCAGGAGAAATATGGAGATGATCTTGTATAAATAATGATGGAAAACAAATCGCAAAACCCGGAAGCGGAGGGATCTGCATCTAATGAGGCTGTTCGCAGAGATGCGAAGAGCCTTTTTAAAAGTGGAAGAACTTTTTTATCAGAGCTTTTAGATATTCGTAGCGATACAGATCGAGACTCCACGATTGAAGCTGTTAAGAAAGATATTTCCTTTAAAGGGCATAACGCCTGGATTCTTATATTTTCGATTTTTGTGGCTTCTATTGGGCTTAATGTAAGCAGTACGGCAGTTGTTATTGGTGCGATGCTTATATCTCCTCTTATGGGGCCTATTGTAGGCATCGGACTTTCTTTAGCGATTAATGATATTGAGACTTTAAAACGCTCGCTTATTAACCTGGCTGTGATGATTATTCTAAGTGTGCTTACTGCTACTCTTTATTTTGCGGTTTCGCCTATTTCGGAGTTAACCCCAGAGCTTGAGGCAAGAACCTATCCAACAATTCTTGATGTGCTTGTAGCGATCTTTGGTGGTCTTGCGCTCATTGTAGCAAAAACTAAAAAAGGAACTATCGCTAGTGTTATTTTTGGTGTGGCAATTGCTACGGCTTTAATGCCTCCATTATGTACTGTGGGTTATGGTCTGGCAATGGGAGAATGGCAATACTACGCAGGAGCTTTCTATTTATTTTCTATCAACGCGGTATTTATTGCTTTATCAACTTTTATCGTTGCGAAGTTTTTGAGTTTTCCGATGGTGAAATATGCAAATTCAAGACGTCGTCGTTTTGTTACACAAATGGCGTCTTTGATAGCGCTTATCGTGATGATTCCTAGTTTGTATTTGTTTTACAAATTATATAAAGAACAAGTATTTACCTCTGCGACTAAAGATTATGTAACGAATATAATTCGTTATGAAGGGGCAGAGGTTGTAAAATTTTCGCAAGACTATAAATCAAAAAGGATAGATGTTTATTTGATTGGAGCACTCGTTCCTAAAGATAAAATCAATGAATGGTATTCTAAATTAACAGAAGATAATCTTTTGAGTGAAGCACAACTTAAAATCCATCAAGGGTCTGACCAATCTTCTCAAATGGCAGAGCAATTATCAAGCGCAGTGAAATCTGGGATTTTAGAGGATTTATATGTGAATAATCAGCAGGCTCTTTCTGATAAGAATCAACAGATTAAATTATTAGAAGAAGAACTCACGCGACTTAAGGCTTCGGCTTTACCTTTTAGTAGTTTAAGTCAGGAAGTACATATAAATTACGATGATATTGATCGTTTCGGTTTTTCTAATACGATAAATACCAATTTTGAGAAATCTGACACCATCCCTACATTTATGGTAGCTTGGAAATCATCTTTGTCAGAAAGTTCAAAGCGTAAAGAAGAAACAAAACTTAAAGCTTGGTTGAAACTCAAATACAAACTAGATACGCTGGCAATTGCACGCTATTAATTAGAATCTTTAATAACTGCTTCTCTTACTTTTTTAAATAAATCTGAAGAGTATACAAAGTTTGTGACATCATCGTTGTCTGCTCTAAAAATGGTGTCTTTAGAACCTTCCCATGCGAGATGTCCTTTTTGAAGGAAAACAATTTTTTCACCTATTTCCATCACCGAGTTCATATCATGCGTATTGATGATAGTTGTGATTTCATACTCGTGTGTAATTTCTTGAATTAAGTTGTCTATAAGCGTTGCTGTGCGAGGATCTAAACCTGAGTTAGGCTCATCACAGAATAAATATTTAGGGTTGTTTACAATGGCTCTCGCAATGGCTACCCGTTTTTGCATACCTCCAGAAATTTCAGAAGGTAGTTTGTTGTTTGCATTAATCAGGTTCACCCGTTTTATAACCTCGTTAGCACGTTCTCTGCGTTCTGCTTTGCGTTGTTTGGTAAACATTTTAAGCGGAAACATAATATTTTCTTCAACAGACATCGAGTCAAAAAGCGCACTGCCTTGAAAAACCATTCCCATTTGCTCGCGCAAGGTTCGCTGATTTTCAGAAGAAAGTTCAGAATAAGCCTGCCCATCATAAAGTATTTTTCCTTCAGTAGGTCTAAAAAGTCCTAATAGGCATTTTAAAAACACGGTTTTACCCGAGCCACTTTGTCCAATGATGAGGTTTGTTTTTCCTTTTTCAAAAGTTGTGGAAATTCCTTTTAAAACCAATTCATCTCCCCCAAATCCTTTCTTTAATTCTTTTACTTCAATCATTAACTTAAGAGTAATTGGGTTATTAAATAATTTGAGAGAATGATAAATACACTGGTCCACACAAAAGATGTGGTACTTGCTTTACCTACTTCTAAAGCTCCACCTTTCATATAATATCCAAAATAAGAAGGAATGGTTGCCAATAAAAGCGCAAAAACAAAAGTTTTAATAAATGCGTAAACCAATTGAAAAGGAACAAAATCTTCCTGAAGCCCTTGTATGAATTGATCTCCGGTTGCAAATCCGCCCATAACTGCTGCGGTATATCCGCCCAGGATACCTAGAAACATTGCGATTGCAATAACAAACGGGTAAAAAAGCATCGCTACTATTTTAGGAAAAACCAAATAATTCAGCGAGTTGATCCCCATCACTTCTAATGCATCAATTTGTTCAGTAACCCGCATTGTACCTATACTTGAAGTGATAAATGAACCTACTTTACCGGCCATAATAATGGAAATAAATGTAGGAGCAAATTCTAATATTATAGATTGTCTTGATGCAAAACCTATCAAAGATTTAGGAAGAATAGGGTTATCCATATTCAAGGCTGTTTGTATAGCTACAACTCCGCCCACGAAGAAAGAGATAAAACATACAATACCTAAAGAACCTATTATAAGGTCGTCTATTTCTTTTAGGATCAAATTACGTAAGACTGATGTTTTGGTGGGTTTGATAAAAACACCTTTAAGCATCATAATATAAAGACCTATCTCTCTCAGGTATCCCATAGTTATTTTTTCAGCTCTAAAAATAGCAAAAATAGGTGGGATGCATATTTAAGATTAACTTAAACTTACATCTTGCCTGTTATGCTTTAGCTTTGTGTGTCTAAAAAATAAATAGAATGAATTTTACACTCTTAAAGTCACTCGCATTTGGTTTAGTTATCTTGGCAAGTGCATCGTCCTTTGGTCAAAAAAATACAGAAAAACCCAAGCTTGTTGTGGGGATTGTTGTAGATCAAATGCGTTATGATTACCTCACGAGATTCGATAATCAATATGGTGAAGACGGTTTTAAGCGTCTGCAGAATGAAGGCTTTAACTGCCAGAATAACCATTATAATTATATGCCAACTAAAACGGCTCCCGGTCATGCTTCAATTTACACGGGAACTACGCCGCAAAATCACGGTATTATATCAAATAGCTGGTATAACAAGTTTGAGAAAAAAGATGTGTATTGTGCCGAGGATACCACGGTAGCTTCAGTGGGTACAGATAATGTAGGTGTTGGGCAAATGTCACCTCGACGTATGCGAACATCAACAATAACTGATCAGAATAGGTTACACACTCAGATGCGTGGTAAAACCATCGGAATTTCAGTTAAAGATCGTGGTGCAATACTTCCTGCTGGTCATACAGCTAATGCTGCATACTGGTTTCAAGGAGGAGATGAAGGTGTTTTTATCACCAGCACATATTATATGGAAGAACTTCCTAAATGGGTAAAAAACTTCAACAAAAAGAAGCCAGCTAAAGCTTATATGAAAGATTGGGATACCTATAAACCGATCAAAGAATATATTGAAAGCGGAAGCGATCTTAATGATTATGAAGGTGGTTTTAGAGGAAAAGAAACTGCTACATTTCCTTATGATCTAAAGAAATTAGGAAAAGAAAACGGAGGGTACAGCATTCTTAAATCTACACCTTACGGAAATTCTATCACTACAGATTTTGCAATTGCTGCGCTTGATGGGGAAGATTTAGGTCAGGATGATGATACAGACTTTCTTGCTGTGAGTTATAGTTGTACAGATTATGTAGGGCACAACTTCGGTGTAAATTCAAAAGAAATTGAAGATACTTATGTGCGTTTAGATATAGAGCTTGCTAAACTTCTTGAAGCGCTTGATAAGAAAGTAGGTAAAGGGAATTATTCTGTGTTCTTAACAGCAGACCACGCCGCGGTTCACGTTCCGGCATTTTTAAGTAATGTAAAAATTCCTTCTGGATATTTTGATATTCGTAGCTTTAGAGAGGAGCTTAATGATTTTATATCAAAAAAATACGGACGTGATGATTTGATTGAAGATATTTCTAACGATCAGGTATTTTTTAGATACACTGTTTTGGCAGACGAAACGATTGATGCTGAATCTTTACAAAAAGAGATCAAGCATTTTGCGCTACAGTACAAAAGCATAAGCAAGGTATATACACGAGCTCAGATGGAACAAGGTTCATATGATTCTGGTGTTGCTGCACTTGTTCAAAAAGGTTTTGATCAGGAGCGTAGTGGAGATGTATTTTTTGTTCTTGATCCCGGGTATTTAACAGGCGGTCATACAGGTTCTTCTCACGGAACTCCATATAGCTACGACACGCATGTGCCCTTGTTATTCTTCGGAAACGGAGTGAAAAAAGGACATACTTATAATCAAACGGTTATAACTGATATAGCTCCTACGGTAGCTGCTCTTTTAGGTTTGCAAGATCCTAACGGAACCACAGGAACCGTGATCACTGAAGTTCTAGAATAATTTCTGTTTGATTTTACTCCAACGGAGTTTACGTATAAAAGCACCTTCTTCTTTAGTTACTAAAAATGGAAGGTGTTTTTTTTGTGCCTTAAAATAACCGTTGAGGTAGTCTTTAAAAAGACTTAAGCTTTTCTTTCTAAAAGCCAGTTTAGCTGAAGCGATAGTTGTTAGTGACAACCCGTAACGCATGCCGTAAAACGCTTCACCTTGTTTGTACTTCGCTTTAGAAGAGTAGGTGTGGCCTGTGGGTTTTAGATGTTTTACCTGTAAGTTTTCATTAGTTTGAACTTCCCAGCCATGGTATTGTGCCAGAAGCTCGTCTAAAGTATCCCAACCCATTGCAGTTTTTAGTCCGTTTATGGCGTTAAAGCAAGTTTTGCGATAGCATTTAAGCGCACCACGAATGTGATCTTTATTGGTAAGATTTTCTAATTCCCAAGAACCGTTACGATCTACATAGCAAAAACCGCCGTACATACCCAATTTTTCATTGTTTTGAAATGCTTCAGCTACAATCTCTAAATAATTCTCCGGGAAAATAAGGTCTGCATCAAATTTGCAAAGCAAGTCGTAATCGAAATCTAAATGTTTTAATCCATAATTGAAGGCTTGCACGACTTTGCTTCCGGGTAGGTGTGCCGCTTCAGAATTTTTTTGAACAAGTTGAATGCTGTTGTGTTTTGCTGCGTAAGATGCTACAACCTGTGGCGTTTCGTCTGTGCTACCATCATCAACCACTATAATTTTTTCCGCAGAAAAAGTTTGGGCAAGTAGTGAGTCTAGCGTTTTGCTTATTAGTGCAGCTTCGTTATAAGCTGGTATGATGATGATAATTCTCATTTTCGCTCAGCGTAAACTAAATAATATCGTGGTGTAAAAAGTCTTAGTATAGGTCTAAAGCCTAGCTTTTTTACAGGATGTGTGAATTTTTCTCGCTTTTTGATTTCCCAGCCTGCCTTTTCTAAAAGCCAGTCAAACTGCCAATCTTCAAACTCGTGATAATGCCTATCCCATTTGTCTGTTTTACTTTGATAAGCTGGAGAAAACCATAATTTCAACGGTATGCTGGCAACCAGTTTATCTGCTTCAATAGCTTTTAAAACATTAAATGGAGCCAGTAAATGCTCAAAAATCTCAAATGCAGTAACAGCATCTACTGTCGTGTTTTTTACGGCATTTGTGTTTAAATCCAAATCTTCACCGCTGGTATTTGTAACCGTATAGCCCTCTTTTTTCATGATTTCAGAAAAAGGATTGGCAATACCAAGATCTAAAACAGAGCTTTTTTGGGGTAAAACTTCGTTTAAAAATTGGGCTGTTTTGGCGTAGCGTTTATTGGGAAACGTTTTTTCGTACACGGTTTTTAATTTAAAGACCTCGCAAAAGTAAGTGATTCTAAGTGTTTCGCTGAAATTTTAAAATGATAATAAAGGGAGAAAGGTGAATCTCAAATTAGCTGAAGCTTGCTGATGAGAATTGTGTAAATTTGCCACTTGTTGATACGACAGATTTAACAATTATGGCAAACCACCAACTTGATCCCCAAAAATGGGTGGACAAATATTCAGATTACCTCTACAATTATACAATTGTTAAGGTGAATGATAAAGAGGTTGCTGAAGATATTATTTCAGAGACTTTTTTAGCCGGGTTAAAATCTATGAAAAATTTTAAAGGAGAAGCCAGTGAGCGAACGTGGCTGATTTCGATTTTAAAGCGTAAGATCATTGATTATTACCGAAAGATAAACTCTAATAAAGGTAAAGCTGAGGTTAGGATGAATTATTCTAGCGATGACGAAACCGGTGATTGGTTAGAAGAACGTGTGGCAGATCCTTTTGATCGTACAGCAGAAGATGACTTAGAAAACACCGAATTGGGTGTAGCTATTTATGCTTGTCTAAATAAATTACCTGAAAAACAGGCAGCTATATTTAAGAAAAAAACCATAGAAGGTCAGGATACTGAAACTATTTGTAAAGAATTTGATATTACACCGTCTAATTTGTGGGTTATCATACACAGAGCCCGTACAGCGCTTGCGAGTTGCTTAGAAGAAAACTGGTTATAAATTATGAAACTATTTGTAGATTGTAAAAAAGCCGGGCACCTTTGTGATAAGTGCCAATATGAAGATGCGTCTTTTTTTGAAAGGCTGAATATGCGTTTTCATAAGCTTATTTGTAAACCGTGTTCTGAATATTCAGAGCGTAATACAAAACTCACAAAGCTTTTGAAAGATCCTAAATGCCAGCAAATGCCTGAAAAATGTAAAGAGCGTCTTAAAGGAGAATTAGCACGTGAACTCGCTAAAGATAAAATAGAGCAGAAACCATAGCGTAGGAATTCCTTCCACAAAAAAAGACGCGTAATAAGCAGGTTGATAGGCTTTGGCTTTTACTATTGAAAAACCAGTAATTCCTAACATTATAAAATGAAGAATGCTAGTTGAACTAAACCAGCTCTCTCTAAAAATTCCTAAGATTACACATGCCGTAAGCATCAAAAGACCAAATAGTTTGGTTTTTTTTATGCCTAATAATTGCGGAAGCGTCCCTAAGTTCGAAGCATCATAATTAAAATCTCGTATCTCAAACGGAATAATCAGCGCCAAAACGAGTAAAAACCGTTGAGTTGTTAATAGCGTAGCCTCTATAGACCAGTCGGTCAAATTATATACAACAGGTAAATACACGCTCACTCCTGCCCAGACCGCTGCTATTATAAAAATCTTAAGCGTAGGGATCATGCGTAAGTTTTTTTTATGCGGTAAAAAGGGTAATGCGTAGAGTAAGGTTAAAAGTGCCAGTGGTAAGCAAAAGATCCAAAATTGAAATTCAAATTGAACTCCAAGATAGATTAGTGCGATAAAGCAAAAAACAGAGAAAATCTGTATGCTCTTTAAGCGCTCTGTAAGGTTGCGGTGATGTAAACCTGCTAATGCTGCATACTTTACAAAATTATAGCCGGTTATTGTTCCAAAAAAAAGGAACCAATTGAAGTTTTGCTCGTGAAGAAGATTCAATTCTTTTTGGCTTATAAGAGCAAGACAAACAACAGATAAAGCCACGTGAATACTGCTGTTGATGTAAAAGTCAAAAATGCTTTTAAGCCCTTTCATCTCGCAAATATAAGTTATGTGTTGATAAGTGGTATAAGTGGTTGAAAAACTCGTAATCACATGTGGTTATATTCTTAACTGATATTGTAATTTTGCGCCATTCTAAACACAGATAATTTGTATATGAGAACAGATGTTTTTGCTTTAAGGCATATAGGGCCAAGACCAGAGGAAAAGGGTGAAATGCTGAAAGCTTTGGGCGTAGATACAATGGACCAATTAATCTATGAAACGCTCCCTGACGGAATTAGATTAAAAAAGGCATTAGATCTTGAGCCTGCATTGAGTGAGTATGAGTATGCCACGCATATAAATGCTTTAGCAAACAAAAATAAACTGTTTAAAACCTATATCGGTTTGGGTTACCATGAGGCAAAAATTCCTGCGGTAATTCAACGTAATATTTTAGAAAATCCAGGTTGGTATACCGCTTATACGCCTTATCAGGCAGAGATTGCTCAGGGGCGTCTGGAGGCCTTGCTTAATTTTCAGACGATGATAAGCGATTTAACCGGGATGGAGCTTGCAAACGCATCTTTATTAGATGAGTCTACAGCAGCTGCAGAAGCAATGACTTTATTGGCAGCAGTTCGTACTCGGGATCAAAAAAAGAATGATGTTGTTAAGTTTTTTGTAGATAAAGAAGTTTTACCACAAACTCTTTCTGTGTTAGAAACCAGAGCACTTCCTGTAGGTGTCGAGTTGGTTATTGGTAATGCGCAAGAGTTTGAATTTGGTTCTGACTTTTTTGGTGCTTTAGTGCAATATCCTTCAGCTTCAGGAGAGATTCCCGATTACGCAGGATTTATTTCCAAAGCAAAAGAAGCAGATATTAAAGTAGCCGTTGCTGCAGATATTATGAGTTTGGTGCTGTTAGAAGCACCGGGTCATTTAGGCGCAGATGTTGTTGTTGGTACTACACAGCGTTTTGGTATTCCGTTAGGCTACGGTGGGCCACACGCAGCTTATTTTGCAACACGTGAAGAATTTAAAAGAAACATTCCGGGGCGAATCATTGGGGTAACCAAAGATCGTAATGGAAACCGTGCGTTGCGTATGGCGCTTCAAACTCGTGAACAACATATTAAGAGAGATAAAGCAACATCAAATATTTGCACCGCACAGGTTTTATTAGCTGTTATGGCTGGTATGTATACCGTATATCACGGTCCTAAAGGTTTGGAATATATCGCTACTAAAATTCATAGAACAGCAGCAACACTTGCAGATGCTTTAGAAAATCTAGGTTTATATCAATTGAATTCTGCCTACTTTGATACCATCAGAGTGAAGACAGATGCTGAAAATGTACGCAAGTTTGCAGAGGCTAATGAGATCAATTTTTATTATCCGGATGCAGATACGGTTTCAGTTTCTATAAATGAAACAACTAGTCTAGCTGATCTGAATAAGATTATTGCTGTTTTTGCTGAAGCTTTGGGTAAAGAGTTTACGCATTTAGAAGGTTTAGCTGAAAACAAAGCAATCCCGGAAGCTTTAAGTCGTAAAACTGATTTTATGACCAATCCGGTGTTTAACAGCTATCATTCAGAAACGGAACTGATGCGTTACATCAAGCGTTTAGAACGTAAAGATTTATCGCTCAATCACAGTATGATTTCCTTAGGATCTTGTACGATGAAATTGAATGCTGCTGCAGAAATGCTTCCGTTAAGTGATGCACGCTGGGGCGGTATTCACCCATTTGTACCGGTAGAACAAGCAGGCGGTTATCAGGAAGTGCTGAAGAAATTAGAAGACCAACTTACCGAGATCACTGGTTTTGCTGGAACATCGTTGCAACCTAACTCGGGTGCGCAAGGCGAATATGCCGGTTTGATGGTGATCAAGGCATATCACGAAAGTAGAGGAGAAGCACATCGTAACATTTGCTTGATTCCTTCTTCTGCACACGGAACCAATCCTGCAAGTGCTGTAATGGCGGGTATGCAGGTTGTAGTAACTAAAGCAACAGAGACCGGTAATATTGACGTAGCTGATTTACGTGAAAAAGCCGAAAAGCATAAAGCTAATTTAGCTGCATTGATGGTAACCTATCCATCAACTCACGGAGTTTATGAAAGTGCAATTCAGGAAATCACCGGAATCATTCATGATAACGGTGGTCAGGTTTATATGGACGGGGCTAATATGAATGCTCAGGTAGGTTTAACCAATCCTGGACAAATTGGTGCAGATGTTTGTCATTTAAATTTACACAAGACTTTTGCTATTCCTCACGGAGGTGGTGGTCCTGGTGTAGGGCCTATTTGTGTGGCAGAACAATTGGTGCCGTTCTTACCTACAAACCCGGTGATTAAGACAGGAGGGAAGCAAGCGATTTCTGCGATTTCTGCAGCACCTTGGGGTTCTTCTTTGGTTTGTTTGATCAGTTATGCGTATATCAAAATGCTTGGAGCAGCTGGTTTAAAAGAGTCTACCGAAGCAGCTATTCTCAACGCAAACTATATTAAAGAGCGTTTAAAAGGAGCTTTTGAAGTATTGTATTCTGGTGAAAAAGGTCGTGCAGCTCACGAGATGATTATAGACTGTCGTCCCTTTAAAGAAAATGGAATAGAAGTGGTTGATATCGCTAAGCGTTTAATTGACTATGGTTTCCATTCACCTACAGTTTCTTTCCCGGTTGCAGGTACAATGATGATTGAGCCTACCGAAAGTGAAAGCAAGCAGGAATTAGATCGCTTTTGTGATGCGATGATTAGCATCAGAAAAGAGATTGATAAGGCTACTGCAGATGATGAAAATAATGTGCTAAAAAATGCACCACACACCATGCATATGCTTACGGCAGAGACTTGGGATTTCCCATATAGCCGTCAGCAAGCTGCGTATCCTTTAGAATACGTTGCAGATAATAAATTCTGGCCTACAGTACGTCGTGTTGACGATGCGTATGGCGATCGTAATTTAATTTGTACGTGTGCTCCTATTGAAGAATATATGGAAGCATAATTTATTAAGATAAGCATGATAAAACCCCGCAAATGCGGGGTTTTTTGTTTTATAACAGATCGTCATCAAGATAAAGTCCGTATGGTATTCCAATTATAACTGCGGGAATAAAACCCATAATAAAACAATAGACAGGAGAGGCCCATAGAATGGTTAAGTGATCTGTAATGTATTTGGTATTAGTAATACATTCATATATAAAATAAGGAATATTGAATAGCAGAGAAAATATTCCTAAAGACAACAATGTAAAAGCTAAGCCCATCAATTTTGAATTTTTACCATTCAATATAGCTGTTAAGCACCAGTTACTTACAATAATACTTACCGTGTAGTTAATTATACAAGCTATCAAAAAGAAGCCTATAATTTCCTTTTTAAAAACATAATCGAAAGAATCAAATAAGAAATGCATTATAGCTAAAAACGATATGAGACCAAATGTAGCCAGTAAAATCCCTCCTTTTGCAGCTTTTTCTCGGAGTTTCATAACTGTTGAGTTTTCAAGGTTTTTCTTGATTTTTTTCTTCCTCTAAAGAATAAGAACATATTGAAGAATAGCATTAAGCCTAAATAGATCGTAAATCCGCCAATTTTAGAACTTAAAACTTCGGCTAAATTTTGATAGGTGTCATCAAAGCCATAGTCATGAATCTCCATAATTAGCAGAGCAAAACCTATGTTTAAAAGATAGAATCCTACTTTAAAGAGTTTGTTTGTAGCTAAAGCAATTTCTTCCTTCCCTTTAAAAATATCTATCATAAACAAGCTGCCATTTTTGAAAAGTATGTTTGATACAAAAAGAGTTAGCGCAATTGTGATAGGTAGATAAAATAACCGACTAGAATTTTTGAAGTTTCCATAAGTAATTGAATTAATGATTGATAATTTTTTTGAGTAAATGGGTTATAAAATAAATGTTGAAATAGTGAAGTAACGCGAGTGCGAATAATAAAGAGCCAACGTATATGCTTATCTTATTTGTGATGTCTAAAGGGCTCACAATTTCCGGCCAACCCTGTATAGTAAATATTACAAATCCAATGTTTAGTAAATAGTAACCTGCCAAAAGCGATTTATTGATTCTGTTCGTAAGCTCTTCGTTTTGAATAGCATTTAAAATGAAAGCTTTACCGTAAGTATAGCACGTCTTGCCGATGCTGTAGATAATGATCACCATCAGAATTGTGTAAATACTATAGGATAGAAGATTATAATTCATTTTGTTATTTTTAAACTTTCAGAAAATATTGAAATTAATATTTAAAAAAATATACTAACTCATGAGTTTCATGATGGTTTTAGTAATCCAATTCTCTTTTTGATTTACTATTTTACCAAGCATGGTATCTGCCTTACTAACAAATTCATAAAGCTCTTCGGTTTTCATTTTAAACTTTTGAGCTTCATTACTTGGGTTGTCGTCAAAGTTTTTTACATCAGCGAGCACACGTAAAGCGGGTTTAATTTCTCGTTTACTACGTTCGATAGCAATTTTACGAGCAAGCGAGTCAATATCTTGATCTGCTTTAAAATACTCTTTGCGTTCCCCGGGCTTATACTCTTTGTAAACAATGCCCCAGTCTATCAGACCGCGTAAGTTCATACTGGCATTTCCACGAGATATCTGTAGCTCTTCCATTACCTCTTCCATAGAAAGGGAGTCTGGTGATATCATCAAAAGTGCGTGAATCTGAGCCATCGTTTTATTAATTCCCCACTGAGAACCTAATGCTCCCCAGGTTTGTAAAAACTGATCTTTTGCTTCTTTGAATTCCATATTTCAAATATAGTATTTATTTTTAAAGTTTCAATATTTATTGAAACTTATTTTAATTCGTGAGGTAAAGCTATATTTGCGTTATGAAAGTACTCTTCTTAGGCAATCTCTGGCCAGAGCCGGTTTCTTCTGCAGCAGGAACCCGTATTATGCAATTGATCCAAGCCTTTCAAAATATGAATGCTGAGGTACATTTTGCCTGCGCAGCACGTAAAACACCGTTATCGGAAGACCTGTCGAAAAATAATGTAGCAGAACAAATTATCCAACTCAATAACAGCAGTTTTGATGCGTACATAAGGGATTTAAATCCTCAGATTGTGGTTTTTGATAAGTTCGTAATAGAAGAACAATTTGGCTGGCGGGTTAAAGAGCAGTGTCCCGATGCAATACGAATTTTAGAAACAATAGACTTACACGGACTTAGAAAAGGTCGTGAAGCCGCCTTAAAAGCAGGCAAACCTTTTTCTGAAAAGTATTCGCACAATGATTTTGCAAAGCGCGAACTGGCGAGTATCTATCGCTGTGATTTGACGTTAGTTATTTCGGGATTTGAAATGAAGCTGCTGAAGGAGTTTTTTAAAGTTCCGGATCAACAAGTGTTCTATTTGCCTTTTCTAGTTTACCCTATTTCTGATGAGATTGTCTCAAATTGGAAGCCTTTTGAGAAACGAAAGCATTTTGTGACCATTGGTAATTTTAGACATGAACCCAATTGGCTTTCGGTACGGTATTTAAAAACTGAAATTTGGCCCTTAATTCGTAAACAACTACCTGAAGCCGAAATGTGTATTTACGGTTCGTATCCAGCAGAAAAACATACCCAATTACACAATCCTAAAGAAAATTTCTACGTGTTAGGTAGAGCCGAAAGTGCGCACAAGGTTATTGAAGATGCACGTGTTTTACTAGCTCCATTGTTAACAGGAGCCGGTTTAAAAGGAAAACTGCTTGATGCGATGCAGTGTGGAACTCCTGCGGTGACGACAAAAGTGGGAGCTGAGGGCATGCACGGTAATTTAGAATTTAATGGAAACGTAACTGATGATTTTAGTGATTTTGCTGATGCTGCAGTCAGCCTTTATAAAGACCCCGAAGCCTGGTCAAAAGCCCAGCAAAATGGAGTTGAAATTGTAAATAAACGTTTTCAACAAAGTTATTGGCTACGCGTTTTTCATTCAAAAATAACGGAGTTGTTGGAGCATTTAGAACAGAATCGCCAGTCGAATTTTACCGGAGCTATACTTTGGCATCAATCGCTACAAGCTTCAAAATTTATGAGTAAATGGATTGAAGAGAAGAATAAATAAACCTCCTAAAAGAATTGCTCTTAGGAGGTTTTTTTAGTTTTTTTGCAAATTGCAAAAGAGAAATTATAAGAATAGAACTCAATAAAAGTGCAACAGCAGCCAGAGCAATTCCTATTAATACATTTTCTACACTTGGATTTTTAAAATTAAAGTATAGACAGGCTACAAGTATTGAGATCGCAGCTGTTAAACCGCCGTAAAGTCTGTTTTTGCTCTTATGAAAAACTGAAGCTCCGCAGCTTTTACATTCAATATATGGATAACCTTTATAACTCAGAAAACTTTTGTAGATGCTTTTTGAGTTCAATTTGTTATTGCAATTAGGACATTGAGCCATTCTTTACGATTTAATCAATCCCGCTCTTTTTAATAAAGCTTCAGGATTGGGTTCTTTTCCGCGGAAGCGCTTATATAAGACCATCGGGTCTTCGGTGCCACCTTGAGAAAGTATATGGTTTTTAAATTGGTCTGCAACTTCTTTATTAAAAATACCATTTTCTTTAAAGTATGCAAATGCGTCTGCATCCAGAACTTCAGCCCATTTATAGGAGTAATACCCGCTAGAGTATCCACCTTGAAAAATGTGAGAAAACGCTACACTCATACAGTTTTCAGCTACATCAGGATATAGTTTTGTTCCCTCAAAAGCCGCAGCTTCGTGAGCTTTCACATTTGTAATTCCGCTAGGGTCTGTTGCATGCCAAGACATATCTAGCAGACCAAAACTCAATTGACGCAAGGTTTGCATGCCTTCCTGAAAGTTGGCAGCCTTTTTAATTTTATCAATCAGAACCATCGGGATGGTTTCTCCGGTTTCGTAATGCTTTGCAAAAAGCGCTAAGGCTTCAGGCTCATAACACCAGTTTTCTAAAACCTGACTCGGCAATTCTACAAAATCCCAAAACACAGACGGACCAGATAAACTAGGATACGTAGTGTTTGCTAACATCCCGTGCAAGCCGTGACCAAACTCGTGAAACAAAGTAGTTACCTCATTAAACGTAAGTAAAGAAGGTTTTGATGGGGTAGGTTTGGTGAAGTTACACACATTAGAAACATGGGGTCTTTCGTTAACACCATCTTTTATAAATTGGCCTTTAAACTGTGTCATCCAGGCACCACCACGTTTACCGGCACGCGGATGAAAATCAGCATAAAAAAGCGCTACAAAATTGTCTTTCTCGTCAAAAACCTGATAGGTTTTTACATCTTTATGATATTTAGGAACATCAAAGACCTCGACAAAACGTAATCCGTATAATTTTTTAGCAACGGTAAATACCCCATTTATTACATTTTCGAGCTTGAAATACGGTTTCAGCAATTCGTCATCCAATTCAAAAAGCTGTTGTTTCAACTTTTCAGAATAAAAAGCACTGTCCCATTTCTGCAACTGCGCTATCCCATCTCGTTCTTTAGCAAAGTTCTCCAGCTGTTTAAATTCTAGCTCTGCTGCAGGTTTTGCTTTCTCAAGTAGCTCTTCTAAAAAACGCTCAACATTCTCAGGAGTTTTTGCCATACGCTCCTCAAGTACAAAATGTGCATGTGTTTTATAATCCAGCAAATTTGCACGTTCGTGACGCAGGTTTACAATATTTAAAACATGCTCCTGATTGTCTAACTCATCATTATGAAAACCTTTTGCACCAAAAGCAATTGCCATTTTTTTACGCAGTTCGCGATTTTCAGCATACTTCATAAAAGGAATATAGCTGGGGTATTCCAGAGTGAAAACCCAACCCTCTTTTTCCTTTTCTTCAGCAGTTTGTGCGGCACTTTCTACAGTGCTTTCCGGCAACCCTGCAAGATCAGTTTCATCTGTAATGTGCAGTTCGAACTTGTTGGTTTCGGCTAAAATATTCTCGCCAAAAGTAAGCGCCAGTTTAGATAGTTTAGTGTCTATTTCGCGTAAGCGTGCTTTTTTATCTTCAGGAAGATTTGCTCCATTACGGGAAAAACCTTTGTATTTCTTTTCCAGAAGAACCTGTTGTTCTCTGTTTAGATTTAGTGAATCTTTAGCGTCAAAAACGTGTTTTACACGTTTGAATAAAGTTTCGTTTAACGTAATGTCGTTAGAAAACTCTGATAATAAAGGAGAAACTTCTTGAGCCGTTTTTTGAATCGTATCATTCGTCTCAGCACTGTTTATATTAAAAAAAGCGCTGGTGACACGATCTAACTTATAGCCCGCATAGTCTAAAGCAGCTATCGTATTTTCAAAAGTTGCAGGCTCAGTAGAATTTGCAATTAGGTCAATTTCCTCACGAGCTTCTCTTATAGCTTGCTCAATAGCCGGTTTATAGTCAGCATCTTGAATTGCATCAAAAGGTGCTATATCAAAATTTTTAAGTAATCTATTTTCTGAATCTTTCAATTTCTTATAGTTTTTTTAAGAATAAGTATTTAAGCTGGAGTGATGCTATTTTTGTCGAATATTATAATATTTAATATAGGAAAAACTAGAATAGATTTGTAGAAGGGTTTGATTAATACTATTTAGAATGGTTAATAAATACTTTAATTTACCTTGACACTTCTATATTGAGCTACTTTTAGCTGCTCTTTTTTTATTTCTTAATCGAAGCGGCACCTTCTATAACCTTATCTTTTAAGCCGGTTTTATACTGAATCACTTTCTCGCGAATGACAGCATCTGAAGCTCCAAGAATCTGAGCAGCAAGAATACCTGCATTTTGCGCACCATCTAAAGCAACAGTTGCTACAGGAACGCCGCCTGGCATTTGTAATATTGAAAGTACAGAATCCCAACCGTCTATAGAATTGCGAGATTTTACAGGAACTCCAATAACCGGTAAAGGTGATAACGAAGCGATCATTCCCGGAAGATGAGCTGCGCCACCCGCACCTGCAATAATTACTTGAATACCGCGCTGGTGTGCATTTTTGCCGTAATCAAAAAGTTTGTCTGGTGTGCGGTGAGCAGAGACGATGTCTACCTCAGTAGCTATACCAAAGTTTTCAAGAATATCTATTGCAGCTTGCATCACCGGCATATCACTGGTGCTTCCCATTATGATTCCTACCATTGTTTTTTATTTTGTAATTACTCGTATTGTTTTTTTAACTTCTTCAGCGATTTTGCGTGCTTCGCTAAGATCACTATTCACTATGGTAACGTGACCCATTTTTCTAAACGGTCTAGTCTCTCGTTTTCCGTAGATGTGAGGAGTAACGCCTTTAAGCGCCATAATATCTTCTATTTTTTCATAGAAGACATCTCCAGTAAAACCTTCTTCACCTACAAGATTTACCATTACTGCACCAATTTTACTTTCGGTTTCTCCTAACGGAAGATTTAAAACCGCACGTAAATGTTGCTCAAACTGATTGGTGTAACTTCCTTCTATGCTATAATGACCACTGTTGTGAGGCCTTGGAGCCACTTCATTAACCAGAATCTGATCCTCTTCGGTCTGAAACAACTCAACAGCCAGCAAACCTACGTGTTCAAAAGCTTCAGAAACCTGAGTGGCAACTTCTCGTGCTTTTGCTGCTACTTTATCATCTATACGTCCCGGACAAATCACATATTCAACCTGATTGGCTTCGGGATGAAATTCCATTTCTACAACCGGATAACTTTTTACTTCACCTTTAGTATTACGAACTACAATAACTGCCAGTTCGTTCTTAAACGGAATCATGTGCTCTGCAATGCAAGGGGTGTCTGTAAGTTTATCTAGGTCTCCTTGAGAACGTACAACTTGAACTCCTTTACCATCGTAACCACCGCGACAGCTTTTCCATACAAATGGAAAACTCGTTTGATTTGCAGTAATGGCAAGCTTCAAGTCTTCAAGTTTAGCAAAATGTTTGTAGGGAGCAGTTGGTATATTTTTTTCAGTGTAAAAATCTTTTTGAATTCCTTTATCCTGAATTTTGCGCAAAGTTTGTGGGCTGGGATACACTTTAATTCCGTCTGCTTCCAGCTTTTCAAGCGCATCTACATTTACAGCTTCAATCTCAAAAGTGACCACATCGGCTTGTTTTCCAAAATTATAGACCGTCTCAAAATCCATTAAATCTCCCTGCTCAAAATAATTTGCAGCAAGTCGAGAAGGAGCTTCAGGATTCGGGTCTAAAACCAGAGTTTGAATATCAAATTTGCGTGTTTCATAAAGGAGCATTTTGCCCAGTTGACCACCGCCTAGAATGGCAAGTTTAAAATCTGAAGAAAAATAAGATGTCATTAAAATAGTGTCTTTTTTACTCGGTATTCGAGATTTAAATAATAAAGGGGTTACCGTCTAAAATTTATCTTGCAAAAGTAACTTTTTACACACAGATTGCCGAAGCGCTTACCGAAATACTTCGATTAAAACCCAATAGATTTTTATTTTCAGCTTGCTTATGTAATTGAAAGGGGCTCATAATGATATTCATTAACAATATGTATCTTTGCAGCTTAGTTTAAACGACTATCATACCAACCATGATTACATTAAACGGACTCCAATTTCAAGAGTATATTTCTGAAAAAGAATTACTCCATGCAATCGATGAGGTTGCGGTAGCCATCAATAGGGACTTTAAAGGTAAGCAACCTGTCTTTTTGGTAGTCCTCAATGGGGCTTACAAATTTGCAACCGAACTTCTAAGCCGTTTTGAAGGAGACTGTGAGATAGAATTCATTAAGATGAGTTCTTATGATGGTACGGCAAGTACGGGACAAGTACAAACGCATATTCCGCTTGAGGCAGATCTTGAGGAGCGTGAGGTTGTTGTAATTGAAGATATCGTAGATAGTGGTAATACTATTGAGAAGATCACCCAAATGATGGTAACTGCCGGGGTTAACAAATACCGCATTGCGAGTTTGTTTTTTAAACCAGGTTCTTATACAAAAGAATATAAAATACATTACGTAGGCCTTGAGATTCCTAGTGATTTTATCGTAGGTTATGGCTTAGATTATAACGGTTTGGGGCGTAACCTCAATGCGATTTATAAACTTAAAACCACAAAAATGACAAATCTGGTATTGTTCGGCCCTCCGGGAGCAGGTAAGGGTACACAAGCCTCTTTTTTAAAAGAAAAATACAACCTAATTCACATTTCTACAGGAGATGTTTTTAGATACAATATTAAAAATGCAACCGAACTGGGTACTCTGGCAAAATCATACATTGATAAAGGTCAGTTAGTGCCAGATACGGTTACCATAGATATGCTTAGCGCCGAAGTAGATAAAACACCAGACGCTAACGGATTCATTTTTGACGGATTCCCAAGAACAACTGCACAAGCTGAAGCTCTAGATGCACTTTTAGAAGAAAAAGGAACTCAGGTCGCAGCAATGATTGCACTTGAAGTGGATGATGAGATCCTAGTAAAGCGTCTTTTAGAGCGCGGTAAAACTTCTGGTAGAAAAGATGACGCAGATGAGGCTGTGATACGTAATCGAATTAAAGTATATTATGATGAGACTGCTATCTTAAAAGGCTATTACCAGAAACAAGATAAATATTACGGAGTGGACGGTGTAGGTGAAATTAATGAGATCACAACACGTTTAAGCTCCGTTATAGATAAGCTTTAAGTGTTTAGCGTTTAAAGTTTGCGGGCTTTGAATATATAGTTCTAAATATTGAATATTAGCAACAACTGAAAAATTTGAGAATTTAGAAGTTTGAAAATTGTCTCGAGAGTTTTGTATAAAATTTGAGCGGCAGTTTGTATCAGGAAAGCTTTCAAAACGCTATTCTTTGCAGGATCAAATGGATAGAAGCTTTGGCTCATTAATGGATAATATAGCGGAAGGTTTTGGAAGATCTGGAAATTTAGAGTTTCGAAATTTTTTAGGATATGCTAAAGATTCTTGTTCAGAATTGAAATCATAACTATATCGCTCAACGATAAGAATTTAATAACTATAACCGATTACGAAGATCTAATAACAAGCTGTGATCATATCAATGCTAAGTCAGGATCTTTTATTAAATATTTAAATACTACAGAATTCAGGGGGACAAAGTTTAAAAAAGTAGACTAAAACAGGAAACCCAAAACAAAAAAACAGAAGATGACCGAAGGAAATTTTGTTGATTACGTAAAAATGCATGTGTCTTCAGGAAAAGGAGGTGCAGGATCTGCCCATTTGCGACGCGAGAAATTCGTCACAAAAGGTGGTCCTGATGGTGGAGATGGTGGTCGAGGAGGACATATTATTGCGCGTGCAAATCCTAATTTGTGGACGTTATTACATCTCAAATTTAAAAGACATATTAAAGCCGGGCACGGAGGTAATGGTAGTAAACAAACCAGTACCGGTGCAGATGGTGAAGATATGTATATTGAAGTGCCACTGGGAACAGTGATACGCGATACTGAAACTCAAGAAATACTTAAAGAGATCACCGAAGAAGGGCAAGAATTTATTGTTGCCGAAGGTGGTATGGGAGGTTTAGGGAATTCACATTTTAAGACTTCTACAAATCAAACTCCTCGCTATGCGCAACCTGGTGTAGGCGGTAAAGAAGTTGATGTTACGTTAGAGCTTAAGGTTCTTGCAGATGTAGGTTTAGTTGGCTTTCCTAATGCAGGAAAATCAACATTGCTTTCAGTTATCACAGCAGCAAAACCTAAAATTGCCAATTACGAGTTTACAACGCTAAAACCTAATTTAGGAATTGTTCAGTACAGAGATTTTCAAACCTTTGTAATTGCAGATATTCCCGGAATTATTGAAGGTGCGGCAGAAGGTAAAGGGCTTGGTTATCGTTTTCTTAGACACATAGAGCGTAATTCAACCTTGCTTTTTATGATTCCTGCAGATGCGCCTGATGTAGCAGAGCAGTATCAGATTTTATTGCATGAACTCGAGAAATACAATCCGGAATTATTAGATAAAGACAAACTCATCGCTATTACAAAATGTGATATGCTTGATGACGAGTTGAAGGCAGAACTTAAAAGTGAACTTGATAAAAACTTACCCGTTGAGTATTTGTTTATTTCGTCTGTTGCTCAGCAAGGTCTTACACAGTTAAAAGACCGTCTATGGGCGATGCTAAATCGTCCTGCGGTAGAAGAATAACTTTCTTTATTTTAGGATTTTATTGACTCATAAGGTGCTTCATTTTGTCTATTTTTAAAAGAAAAGATATGATGAAGCATTTTTTATTTCTAGTAGTAACAGCTACACTCTTTTCTTGCGGAAGCACCAAAGTAGCTTACGACTATGATGAGCAAATAAGTTTCTCAACTTACAAGACCTATAATTACATTGCCGATATGCAAACCGGTTTGAGTCAGCTTGATGATAATCGTCTTATGGACGCAACTGACGTTGTAATGCAGGCAAATGGATTTGCAAAATCTGAAACTCCAGATTTACTCATTAATATTGTTGCAGATCAGTATGAGACCGCGCCTCAAAATTCAGTGGGAATAGGAGTAGGTGGTGGTAGTTATGGAGGCGGAGTAAGTGTAGGTGCCGGCATCCCGCTAGGCGGAAGAAAAGACCATCAAACTATAACCTTTGACCTCGTTGATGCACGTCAAGATATATTAGTCTGGCAGGCTGTAAGCGACAGCAATGTTGCTGTTAACACCAATCCTCAAGATCGGGTAACGTATTTTGCTAAACTCGTTCAAAAGGTATTTTCAGAATTTCCCCCGGAGAAATAGATCTTTACGTAAAACTTTTCGGTTTCCTACATTTGGTTTAATTGTCAATATTTACACGTATTCCCTTAGTGTGGCCTGAGAATTCAGGAGCATACATACTTTCGATAGTGGTGATTCCATTACTGAAATTTCCGGCATTATTTGCTCGTAAATTATATTTCAGCACATAGGTTCCTTTGCGTAACGTATCAAAGAAAAAGTGCGTGGCTGCATCCCGAGTACTTTCGTAATAAGAAATCCTATCCTGATATTTGTATTTTGACAATACATTGACCGGCTCAAACCCACTGGCTCGAGTATCTTTCAGATGAATGAATTCCATATCTGAAGTGGCCCGTACCACAAGACGAACGGTGATGAGATCACCTACTTTAATAGGTGTGTCTGAGTCAATTTGCTTCAGTGTTGCGCCTGTAGGTCCATTTTCTTTAAGATACAATTGCTGTTCTACATTCAACGGACTTTCGGTATGCGATTTGATTTGATCAAAATCTTCAAAGTATTGCCAGTAAGCTCCGCCAAAACCAGGAGATGTATTTTTATTTTTAATTTCAATGGAAGCAAAGGTTTCGTCAATTTCTTCAGCATTCCAGTTTAATTTTAAATAGCCGGTACCTGCTTCCTTGTCTGACTCCTCAAGCTTTTTTGTCTTGAGGGTGGTTCCTCCCAGTTCAATTTTGGTATTGTCTGTGACACTTAGCCAGTCATTTCCACTTAAAAGCAATGCATACGCAGCTTCGGTGGTTGATTTTGTAGTGGGCCAACTGTTGGTGCGTTTGTTTTGCAATAACCAAACTTTAAGTTCTTCAAGGACTTCTGTATCCTGTGTAATTTCAGTAAAAGCTTCGATGATCAATGCATGGGTTTCTATGGGCGCCTGATACCAGTACCATCCGGGTCTGTTGGACTTCCAGTACATACCATTGGTTTCAGAATACACCGCACTTTCTTTAAGGCTTGTCATTATTTTTGTAGCCAAATCGGTCTTGCCCATTCGGTTTGCTACCAAGGCAAACATTCCTTTTTCATAAACCGAAAGCTCTTGCCAGTTATTTTCATGATAGTTTAGAATTTTAGTACTAATTACTTTAAGTTCATCGTTTAAAGGTGCCTCTTCGAGATAATAACTGCGTGCATATAGATAATGCAAATGTCCGCGTTGTTTGTAAAAATCTTCGGGCTTCGTTGAAAAGGTTTTAAACTTATTTTTATCGCGAATAAGCTTAGTGTCAAGATACACTAAGGCAAGATCTGGAATGCCTGAGTCATCGAGTGTCACACCTAGTTTTTTAAGATGACCAAAACCGCCAACTATATGACGGGTAATGAATTCGCTTGCGGGGCCCCCGGAGAACCACGGGAATGCCCCAGAGTCTAACTGGCTATTCTCTAGCTTTGCTAAATCTGCTTGTTGTTGCGTTTTTAATTTTTCTACTTCAAAAAGTTGAGCAATTCTATTTTTGCGATCGGTCTCAGACTCGGCATCACGTACCCAAGGGGTTTCAGCCAAAATGAGATTCTTGAGTTCTTCATTTTTATCGAGATTGCTTACCAGAGCGCTGTCTTTTTTCCAGGATTTAAAAACGTCTGCAATTTTAGGATCGCTGGTAACAATATGTGAGCCTAGCGTATTAGCATAAATCCTTGAAAAAATCTGTTCAGAACAATCGTGTTCAAATTCCATTAAATAGGGTAGTGCCTGTATGGCATACCATGCGGGATTGGAAGAATATTCTAAGGTAAATTTGTGATTAGCAAGTGTTTTTGAGGTGTTGTTTTTAAGGTTCTCAAATTCAAAAGTTTTGGTCTCTCCAGACCGAATAAACAGCGGAATACTCTCAGTAACCAAAGTACGGTTTGTCAAAACCGGAAGTATGTTTTCTTCTCCGTCAGAAAAAAAGCCTGCTTTTGCAACGACCCGGTAGGTGACCGCTTCAATATCCTTAGGTATGATTAGATCCCAGCTTACTGCAGTGCTCTTTTTTGAACTTAGATTGAACGTACGATTTGCTTGTGTGTTTGCGAGTTTGGTATCTATGGGTTCTTGGGTAAGCGCGTCAAAAAGTAATAAGGTTGCAGCACCACTTTGCGTAGATGAACTGAGGTTGGTGATTTTTGCACTAAAACTGATAGTGTCTTCTTCTCTTAAAAAACGTGGGGCATTAGGAACGATACTGAGTTCTTTTTGCGTAATTGCCGTTTGTTGCATTTGCCCGGTTACCCAGTTTTTATCGTGAGCCAGTAACCGCAGTTTCCAACGGGTTAATGCTTCAGGTGTTGTAAATGAAAAAGAGAAATCTCCATTTTTATCCGTTTGTATATGTGGAAAGAAAAAGGCGGTCTCGTCCAGATTTTTTCGGGCTTCAACCTGTGTAAGCTCGTCAAGTGCTTTTTTGGTCGTGATTACAATTACTCCGTTAGCTCCTCTTGAACCGTAAAGCGCGGTTGACGCTGCATCTTTAAGCACGTCTATGCTCGTAATTTCACTGGCAGACATATCAAACTTTTCTACAGGTACACCGTCTACAATGTATAAAGGTTGCTTGCCACCCGCTACAGATGCGGCGCCACGAATGCGAATTTCTTCTGAAGCTCCTGGAGCACTTACTTCAACCCCTGCTACTCGACCCTGAAGAACACTTTCTACACTCTCAGATTGAACCATAGCAACTGAGCCTGTGATATTTTTTTTAGTTTGTGTTCCATAACCCACAACAACTACCTCATCTAGATGGGCCGAGTCTTCATCAAGCATGATATACAGATTTTTGTCTTTAGCGGTAGTAGCTTGTTTTTCGATAAAGCCTATGTAGTTGAAAACCAAAACAGCACCAGGTTTTGTGTCTAAAGCAAATTCCCCATCAAAATTGGTGGTGGTGCCGGTATCCGTGCCTTTTACAATAACTGTCACCCCAGGCAGGGGTTGCCCATCACTATCTGTAACAATGCCTCGTGTATTTCCCTGAAGAGATATGCTCTCTGAAACAGTGCTGGCCACAGTTTGAACGTAACGCTTATATTGATACGAATTGGGTTGCCCAAATGTGAACCCAAATGTTTTTAATTCATCAAAGTTTGACAATATAGTGTTGCGATAATTGCTGCGATTGCTAAAGGTATTTCTAAAATAGGTGAGTTCGTTTACCTGAGGTCTATTAAACGATGGGAAGCTGGTATAGCCTTTATTGTAATAATCGTCAAAATCAACTGTTGTTTCCCAGGAAGGTGTAGTAAACTGATCGAGAGATGCGTCATACATCGAAGCCAGAATTTCGGCATCAGGGGTTTTACCCGAATCGTCTTTTAGTGTGAAGCTCCAGGTTTCTTCAACGCCTGGTTGCATTTTGTTTCTAAATGTTTTGGTGCTAAAATTAAGTTTTGATTGTACCAAGGCTGATGTGGAAATCGTTGTTTGCCAGGAAACCGGCAAACCGTTTTTTATGCCAAAAATCTGAATAAGTGTCCCGTTCTGCTCGGTGTTTCTATACGGGATATCGAGCTTTTTACTACCTGAAAAAGTAACTTTCTTGTCATAAAATTTCTCCTGACCGTCAAATGCTTTTACGTAAACGGAAAGGCTGTCAAAACCGGTCGCTAACAAGAGTTGAATTTTCTTAGAATGTTCTAGGTCTTTGTCCAGTACAGAGACTTCAAAAGATTTATGGTCGGGAAGTGATTTAGCTGCTGTGTCGGTAAGGTCAAAAGTTTCTTTGGTTTCTGTTGTAGCTCCGTTCTCACTTTTTAAGTTTATAATAGCCACATACTTTCCTGAAGGCCATTTTTCATCCGGCAAAAGTTTTTGTTTGTAAGATCCGCTGGTTTCAAATGTTGTTTCAAAAAGGAGCTTGCCCTTTGGCCAGTTTTCCACTTTTTGCTCATCAAAATAGGGTTCAGTTGGGAAGGCTTTTTTAAAGTCTGCAGCAGAAATGGTTTGAATTTCGGGAGCTTCCCAAAGTCGTTCTCCTAAAATACGGTCGGGAGCCTGTAGCTTATAAATTTTTAAAGTGCCTGAGGCTGTAACTTCCTGATCGTTGAGGTTTTTTGATTCGATATAAATATCAAGACTGTCATTGATTAAAGTCTGTTGAGGTAAGCGCAGGCTTGCGATTAAATTCTTATTACCAATTCTGACCGTAGTTGAAGCACTTCGGGTTTCCCCGCTGAGATCGGTTACTTCTGCGTAGATTTTATAGCTGTAAATTGCTTCATCTTCCGCAGGAATATCGGAGGCAAATTTGATTTCAAAACTTCCTTCGTTGTTAGTTGCAATGGTGTCATTGGCAATTTGCAGTGATTCCTGAGACCCTCCATAGCGCCAGTAGCTGAATTGCTTGGTTCTTGTAATGGTATATTTAACTGGTATCTCAGAGAGTTTAGCGCCCATAAACGACTCCGCCATTCCTTGTATTTGAATACTATCTCCCGGCATAAAGGCTTCTTCTAGGGGGGTGAAGGTAACCTCAAAGGTAGGCCGTTTGTATTCTTCGACTTTAAAGGTTGTGGTTTGCCAGTCAAATTCATCAATGCTGTCGTAAAAAAAAGTATCTACATCATAGTTTTCATCAGCATAGATTGAAAAATCTCCGTTAAGTCCACTTTTTGGAAGCACAAATTCACCTGAGAAGGAACCAAACTCGTTGGTCTTTAAAACAAATTCTTCAATTTCATCATCATTTGCATTTTCTACGAAAACACTTATCATTTCATTTGCAACCGTTTGAGCCTCTCCATTAAGACGCAATAATAAAATTCCTTTGAAATACACTTTTTGTCCCGGCCTGTAAATAGCTCTATCTGTATAAATAACAGTTCTGGCGATGGAGTCTGTGTTCTCTTTTATTTCCTCGAGACTGCGATAGTAACCGGGGTAATAGGAAAGGTTGGTAGAGTCTGATGGAGTTTTGATGGTAATATTGTTTAATCTTCTGTCATTTGGTCGTTTTAAAAGATTTGCAATGCCATTTTTATCGGTGTGTTTCAGCTGGTCAATTACCTTATTAGCATATTCACCTCTATTTAAAATAATGTACGTCTTGATCTCAGCATTTTTGATCGGTAGTCCTGTTGTTCTGTTTAAGACTTGAATAGATTCGTAACGGTCGTAATCAGTAAGACTTGCGGTAAGTTCACTTACATTTATAAAACTGTAACTTCCTTCATTAGCCGGAATATTTGCTGAGGAAGCATAAATTAAATACGATCCTTTTTCCAATGCCGGCAAAATGGTTTCTGTGCTGTGTTGATTGTGATCCTGAGATTTTGGTAGCAGGATTTGCGCTTCAATTTGAGGTCTTATTTGAATAAAATCTTTAAGGATAGAATCTTGAAAATAGGACTTATCCCGGGCGTCAAGAATGGTAGCGTTAGCTTTATAAATTTTTAAAGTAAGCGTATCTATGTTTTTGTAGGTGATGAGTAATCGTCCTTTTTCATCGGGAGTCCAGATTTCTTCAGATTTTAGGTTGAGCTCCGGTTTTTGCAGTTGTTCTAATAGTTGCGCAGCTTTTATAGCGTAGGCAGACTCTGGGAAATCAGCAACAATCTTTCTTGAAAGCTTAATTGCATTTGAGTTGTAATCAGGGTATTTGAGCAGCCAGTTACCATTGTTTAATTTTTGGAGGCGTTCAAATTCTTCTTCAGTATAAGCGGAGTCTTTGGTATACGCTTCCAGTTTAGTGTCAGACAAATCCCTGTATTTTTCAGCAAGTTTTAAACGGATTAAACCTTGAATTTCTTTTCCCATATACGCTTCCTCCAATTCTAACAACGTCTTTTCGTATAGCTGCCATTTGTTGTTAGACTGATGATTTTGAAACACGTATTCCAGTCTTTGTAAAGTTGTAAAAACTAAAGCTTCGGAATTTTGATCTCCTTGATATAAGCGCTCAAGATTTTGATATTCTTTAAGTATATCTACTTTAGAAAATAAGCTGTCAGGAGTTTTAAATTGTATTTCGGTAAATGTCTTACCTAAACCGAAGAGTTTTTCATTTGTGAGTTCATAGGTTTCGTTAGGTCTGGTAAGGTTGTAAAAATTGTTTTTATAAAAATCGAGACTTTCGTGAGCCAGAATATCATAAAGACTGGGTCTGTATTTTCGGTTTAGTTGTGCTGTTTGGAGCAAAACCTCAAAATTCCCAGCCGGCTCGATAATGAGTTTTTGGCCTTTTGCAAGTGCAAATTGATAGGTTTTACGTATTTCTTCTAAAAGCGTCATCAGATCCCAGGTTTCTATGTCGCTCAAATCGGGATTGTCAATTTGCCCACGTCGGCTAATCGACCAGCGATTATCTTTATAATAATCTGTAAGCCACTTGGCTTTATAGGTTGCTAAAATGGCTTTGTATGGGAAAGGGATATCTTTGATGACTGTATTAACCTCTTCCAGAATCAGGTTATTTGAGTTTTCGGTATTTATTTGTAAAAATTTCCAGCGGTATATTTTAGCTTTCAGGTAGGTGTTATAATCTTTTTTTCGTTTTGATTGGTTGACGAGAGATTGGGTTTCCTCTAACGCAGAAGCAATTTTACCATCGATTTCATATAAATGTATAGTTCTCCAAGACTCTTTATATCTGGAATCCTGTCCCCAGCAAAGATTTATCGTGCATAGAATTAATAGAACAGTAGTAATGGTTTTATACATCGAAACATTATTTGATTGATATTGTTAATATACAGAAATTAAAAAACGTGGTCTCCTTTTTGTTTAGATTTGACTCAAACAACCAGATATGCATTTAAGAATTCTTTTTTTTCTATTTTTTTCAGCAACAATATTTGCTCAAAAAATAGATTTTCAAAAGGCTGAAGGGTATTTTAAAACTGAAAATTTTAATAAGGCAAAACCTATTTTTTTAGCTCATTTAAAGCAGCATCCTAATGATGCTAAAACACGTGAATATCTCGGTGATATAGCTTCTTATGAAGAAAATTGGGATGATGCTATAGCATATTATGAGGAGCTTTTAGAAGAGAATCCGTCAAGTGCAAACTTCAACTTTAAATATGGAGGAGCTATGGGGATGAAAGCTTTAAATATTAGCAAACTACGTGCACTCACTTATATAGATGATATTAAAAAGCATTTTATACGTGCTGCAGAATTAGACCCCAAACATATAGAAACGCGTTGGGCGCTTGTAGAATTATATCTTCAACTTCCGGGAATTATTGGTGGGAGTGAGAAAAAAGCAGAGGCTTACGCGATGGAACTTCAAAATATATCTCCGGTAGATGGTTACCTCGCAAGAGGCTATGTAGCCGAATATAAAAAAGATATGAAGGATGCGGAGGTGCTTTACAAAAAGGCGATTGAAGTGGGGGGGTCTCCCACGACTTATGAAAAGCTAATCAATCTTTATGAGAAAAAGAATGAACCTAAAAAGGCTTTAAATACAGCGGCTTCTAGTCTAAAACTTCACAAGCGTAATCAGATTAATTATCAGATAGGTAAAATTGCAGCGGAATTTAATATCGAGCACGATTTGGGTTTAGCAAGCCTCAAGCATTATATTGCAAATTATTCGGCAAAAGATGGAGTGCCGGTTAGCTGGGCGCATTATCGTATGGCTCAGATCTATAAAAATAGAGGCGACAAAACTCGTGCAATTCACTACATCAATTTGGCACTTGCAGATAAGCCTGATTTTGAGCAAGCTTTAGAAGAAAAAGAACGTATTTCCAAATTATAGAATACTTGTATTTCGGTCGCTTTTGATGCCATTGATTTCTTAACTTGCATCTTCTATCTTAACAGCAATTACAGACTATGCGTGTACATTTTATAGCAATTGGTGGTAGCGCTATGCACAATCTGGCTTTAGCACTACAGCACAAAGGATATCAGGTAAGCGGAAGCGATGACGCGATTTTTGAACCTTCTAAATCCCGACTAGCAAGCTATGATTTGTTACCGGAAGAAATGGGCTGGTTTCCTGATAAAATTGAAGAAAATCTGGATGCTGTTATATTAGGAATGCACGCGAAACCAGATAATTCAGAATTGCTAAAAGCGCAAGATCTCGGACTCAAAATCTATAGTTATCCGGAGTTTTTATACGAGCAGGCTAAAGAAAAAACGCGAGTTGTAATTGGCGGTTCTCATGGAAAAACCACGATTACTTCGATGATTCTGCACGTTTTGCATTACCACGATCGCGAAGTAGATTTTATGGTTGGTGCGCAATTGCCGGGTTTTGAAACAATGGTGCATCTGACTGAAGAAAACGATTTTATATTGCTTGAAGGTGATGAGTATCTTTCTTCTCCAATTGATCGCAGACCCAAGTTTCATTTATATAAACCCAATATTGCTTTGATAAGCGGTATTGCCTGGGATCACGTAAATGTGTTTCCTACTTATGAGAATTATGTGAAGCAGTTTGAGATCTTCGCAGACTCTATTTCTCGAGGCGGAATACTAGTTTATAATGAAGAAGACGCTGAGGTGAAAAGAATTGCCGAAGCTGCTACAGCTCCTACCCGAAAGCATACTTATACGACACCAGAATATACGATTGAAAATGGAGAAACTTTATTAGAAACACCAGAAGGTCCCATGCCAATATCTGTTTTCGGAAAGCATAACCTGAGTAATCTCGCCGGTGCTAAATGGATTTGTCAGCATATGGGAGTTGATGAAGATGATTTTTATGAGGCAATCGCCAGTTTTGAAGGTGCCGCTAAGCGACTTGAAAAAATAGGGGAGACCGCTGATAATATTGCTTTTAAAGATTTTGCGCATTCGCCTAGTAAAGTTGAAGCCACTACTAAAGCGGTAAAAAATCAATTTCCAGACCGTAAACTTTATGCTTGCCTAGAGTTACACACCTACAGTAGCCTTAACGCCGAATTTATAAAAGGATATAAAGGCGCTTTAGATGCAGCCGAAGAAGCCGTAGTTTTTTATTCGCCTGAAGCTGTTGCGGTAAAAAAACTCGATGCGATCAGTAAAGAACAAATAGCAGCAGCTTTTGAGCGTGAAGACCTTATTATTTTTACAGATTCCGCTGATTTTAAAAATTATCTAAACGAGCAGGAATTCAAGAATTCGGTGTTGTTACTAATGAGTAGTGGTAATTATGGCGGTTTAGATTTTGATAGTGTGCAGAATATGCTCTAGCCTTTTTTATATGATTGGCGTAGATTAGATCTAAGTAGCTAGGAGTGGCTTTAGTGTAATTTGTGGTAAGCGTGTCTTTAGCTGCAGCTTGATCTTTTTTATTCTTGTCTTGCGATAATTTAAATTTGCCTTCCCAGCTTGTTATTTCAATTTCAAAGCCGGTAACATAATTTACAAAAGCTTCCATTCGTGAATTTTCCTTTTCTAAAATATACTTTTGATCAGTGCCTTCAAGAAATTTGGTAAGTTCTACCATTTCAGTTTTGAGTTCGTCGTTATTCAAAATCCGCGTTATTTTTCCTTCTAAATGTACCTTGATATAATTCTAGGTTGGTAGTTGTTTTGTTCTATGAATACTGGGTGAAATATAGGAGTCAGGTCCGTTAAAGACAATTGTTGCAGGAGCTCCTTTTTTAGATTTTTGAGTTGTGGGTTATTATTATCTATGTGTCCGGTGAGTGTTCCTCATTTTTCATTTCTAGAATACCGTAACGGCAAATGCGTAACAATGGGCTTATTTTCATAAACTGAAATTAGCGTGGCTAGAGGAACTATTTCAATTGTTTTGATAACATTTTCAAACTGGGCTTCTTGATGGTGTTTAGGAGGATATAAACTCATACTCCAAATTGTCTAAAGTGATGATCCAAATGTTTGTATTGCATTTTACTCCATTGCTCTGGTGTTAAGTTTCCAAAAACAGGATGCGGTGTCCAATCTTTTTTATTCTTAAGGCTGTGAAAAGATTTAATAAGTGATTTTAAACGTTCTTTTTCAGTAGAGAAATCTTTGGGTTCAGCAACTTTAAACCCTTTTGGGGTTGGCATATTTTTCCGTAATGCACTGTCGTCATACATAGACTTTTTAAAAAAAGTACGAATTAGAAAATTTGATTTGAGACCAAAATCTTTATTATAAAGCGCAATTTCAATAGGTTTTTGGCAATGATTTAGCATTTGACCAACATTCATTTTACCCCATTGCGCAGTGCTTTCAGGAGAAAGATTTGCTATTCGCTTTAGGATTGTGTTGTAAGTGTCTGATTCAAAAAGGTTTTTCATGCTTTTTAAAAGTTTAATGGTGTGATTTAAAGTTACATTTTTTAACTTTAGAACTGATTATCTCCCTACCCCTACAACTGTTTAGATAAAAATAATTGCTAAGGTCTATTGATATGGCTTTACACCCAACTCATTTTTATGGAGCACAAAACCGAATATTTTTCAATTAAGAATTGGTCATTAGATGACCGACCCAGAGAGAAATTACTGCAAAAAGGTAAAGACGCATTAACCGATGCAGAACTCATCGCAATTCTGATAGGTTCAGGAAGCCGCAATGAAAGTGCAGTAAGTTTAAGCAAACGCATTTTAGCTTCCGCAGAACATAACCTCACTGCTTTAGGGAAGTTAAGTATTACTCAGCTAATGGAGTTTAAAGGTATAGGCGAAGCCAAAGCAATAACAATTGCCGCAGCGATGGAACTCGGTCGCAGACGTCGTGCAGAAAAAACCGAAGATGTTAAGAAAATTACCGGGAGTCATGCAGTTTATGCGCTCTTGAATCCCATACTAGGCGAACTCGGGCACGAAGAATTCTGGATATTATACCTTAATAACTCTAATAAAGTGGTGACGATGCATCAGCTCAGTAAAGGTGGTATGACCGGGACATTGGTAGATGTAAGATTGGTATTGCGTAAAGCTTTAGAGACGGGTGCGGTTTCGATAATTTTGGCACATAATCATCCTTCAGGTGGTTTGCGTCCCAGCCAGGCTGATAAAGATATCACCGCAAAACTCAAAACCGCAGCAGCAAGTCTTGATATAAAAGTGCTAGACCATCTAATCATTACCGAAAATGCTTATTTTAGCTTTGCTGATGAAGGTTTACTTTAGAATCTTCAGTGCTAGTTTGCTGTAGGAAGAAAAATTTAGGGTTTTAAACCCTTATAATCTTACTTCAATCTAATTAACTGCAATTCTTTCGCCTTTAATAGAAAATTGCAGAACTTGCCACTAAGAATTTGTAAATGCTTCTGATTTATACTCATAAAATAACCCCGCGCTTACGTTATACGTTTAAGCATATTTGCACCAATATTTTAGGGATTCCTGTCAAGTTTACGACTGCGGTAGATGAGTTTATCGTGCACGACAGTCTCAAGCTTTCTTACACCAATAAACCACTGGGTAAAGAACTGCACATCAAAAGTCAAGAAGTGCTTTTTGAGCAGGGAATAACAGATATGGAAGTCAAAGTGCAAGAATGGCGTGATACAAAATGCTTCTTTGTTACGGGAATTAAAAGTTTTTTGCCTTACGATATTTTTGCTGCAGCTTTTGTTCTTTTGAGTAGGTATGAAGAATTTTTACCACACGTAAAAGACGAGCAGGGTAGGTTTCCGGCGGCGGAGAGTCTAGGGTTTCAAAATGAATTTTTAACACAGCCTGTTATTGATATCTGGGCGTATTATTTTAAAGAAGTTCTAGAGGAAAAATATCCTGGTTATGATTTTGCAAAGCGGAAATTTTCTTTTCAAGCTTTAGTAGATGTTGAGCAAGCATATGAAATGTATGGTATAGGAATTATGCGCTGGGTGACCAGTTTTTTAAGCGACTTGGTGCATTTTCAGTTTCAACATATATGGTTGCGTTTTAGAGTGAATTTAGGATTGAGGAAAGATCCATATGATACCTTTAGTTGGTTGATAAATGTTCAGAAAAATGCCAAGTTCAAGTTTGTATTTTTCTTTATGGTAGGTAATTATTCTACGTATACAAAGAATATCAGATATAATAAGAAAACTTTCAGAGAACTCATAAAAATGGTAGGAGATTATAGTGAGATTGGGTTGTTACTTTCTAAAGAGGCGTTATCGGATAAAAAGCAAATGAAGCTTGAGAAAAAGCGTATTGAGGGAATTATAAATAAAGAATTGAATGCGGTGCGTTGCAGTGCGTATATGGGGAGTTTACCCACGCATTATCGCGAGATGATTCAGCAAGAAGCTAAGAATGATTATTCAATGGGATATCCAGATGTTTTGGGTTTTAGAGCGGGTACGTGTACGCCTTTTAATTTTTATGATTTAGATTATGAGAGTATTACCCCGTTGATCATTCATCCTATTTGTGCACAGGCTAGAGCTTTTGAATCCCGAAGTGTAGATGTAAAAGAACTGAATCATGAACTTGATATTTTCTTTAAAATGAAAGAAGAAGTTGAGCGGGTAAAAGGTAATTTTGTGTTCAGTTTTAAAAATAAATCAGTTACTGGTAAAGGACAAGATGAAGGCCAGTGGAAACAATTTTTTAGAGAATTAGTCAATGACTAAATTTAAGGGTATTAAACACGTTTTTTTTGATTTGGATCACACCCTTTGGGATTTTGATCGCAATTCAGAATTGGCGTTTCAGGATATATTTGAGAAGAATAGCATCCGTGTTAATGTTGAAGATTTTTTAAAGGTTTACACTCCTATTAATTTTGAATATTGGAAGTATTACCGGGAAGCTCGCGTAACAAAAGAGCAATTGCGTTACGGAAGATTAAAGAAGTCATTTGATGCTTTGCAGATAAATATTGATGACTTTTTGATAGACAGGCTTTCTATAGATTATATAGATTATTTACCGAAGCACAATCATCTTTTTGATGGAGTTTTAGAACTGCTTGAAGAACTCAATGAGAAGTATCAATTGCATATCATTACCAATGGTTTTAAGGAGGTACAAACTTTAAAACTTCAGAATTCAAAAATAGAACACTATTTTAAGACGATGACAAGTAGTGAAGCAGCAGGTGTAAAGAAACCTGACTCAAAAATATTTCACCACGCTTTAAATGTCGCAGCTGCAACTGTAACCGAAAGTATTATGGTAGGAGACACCTATGAGGCAGATATTGTAGGGGCTCAAAATATAGGGATGCAGACGATCTGTTTCAATTATCATAAAGCTGTATTGAAGGCTGATGAAGTTGTGGTAGATGATATTAAGTCTGTTCGCTTATTTTTGTAAATTAAGAACGATAACAAAACAAGATTTAATTCGTTAGATTAATAGATTATAAAACATGATGAAAAAGAATTTAATACTAGCCTTAGCATTACTTTTAGGAGTTATAAGCCTTTCGGCTCAAGAATTAGGAGATTATAAATACATCGTTGTACCTCAGAAGTTTGAGTTTCAGGATGAGGCCGGTCAATATGATGTGAATGCGCTAACCCGTTTTCTTTTTATAAAATATGGTTTTAATGCTTATATGGAAAATGAAGAGTTGCCGTCAGATTTAAACCAGTCGGGTTGTAATACGTTGTATGCACGAGCTACTATCAGTGGATTTTTAAGTACTAAAGCTTTGATCTCATTAGTAAACTGTAGAGGTAAAGAGGTTTTTGTTTTACCAGAAGGGAAAAGTAAAATAAAGGAATTTAAAGCAGGTCATCAGGATGCATTTAGAGATGCGTTTGAAGAGCTCGAAGAAGAATATGGTTATACCTATTCTGAAGAGATTGTAGAGCGTGCAGAGCTCATTGAGGTTGAGGAAGATGAAGAAGCAGAATTGGTACCGGAAATACGAAGAAAACAGGAGCCTAAGGTTGTTGCCGTGACTGCTGTTGTTAAGAACACTGGTAAAGAAATCAAAGAAGAAGTAAGCACAGCGATTGATACAGAGACTGCTGCTCCAAGTACCAATGAATCTGTGATTGAAAAAGATAGTACAACTGTTTTAACCAGTGCAGATAAATCATTTAGTATGCAGGCTACAACTTCTGGGTTTGATGTTTATGAAGGAAGTTCTAAGATAGGAACGGCTGTAAAAACATCTTCAGGTTCTTATTTAGTAAGTACTTCAGAATTCACGGGAGTAGGTTATTATAACGGTACAGAGTTTACTGTAGAACGTGAAATAAAAGGTGTGTCTGGATTAGTGAAAATGGTTTTCTCTAAAAAGTAATACCATATAATTCACCCAATAAAAAACTCCCTCTTGATAATCAAGAGGGAGTTTTTTATTGGGTGAAAAGTCGTTTTAATAGTCGTACTTATCCCCCCAACGGTTTTTCAGAAACTTACGAATACCATCTTCTCGCGCATTATTTCCGGGATCATAGAGCTTTTGGTTTTTTATTTCTTCAGGTAGAAATTCCTGATAAATAAAATTTCCGGTGCCATCGTGTGAATATTTATATTCATCTCCATAGCCTAGTTCTTTCATCAATTTAGTTGGGGCGTTACGCAAAGCAAGCGGTATAGGGAGGTCTCCTGTTTGCTTAACCAATTGTTGAGCTTTGTTGATCGCCATATAAGAAGCGTTGCTTTTTGCTGAGGTTGCCAGATAGGTCACGCACTGACTTAATATGATACGAGATTCAGGATAGCCTATGGTTGTTACTGCTGTAAAGGCATTTGTGGCCATTATTAAAGCCGTTGGGTTGGCATTGCCAATATCTTCTGAAGCAAGAATGATTAAACGTCTTGCAATGAATTTAAGATCTTCTCCACCCTCGATCATTCGGGCTAAATAATAAACCGCTGCATTGGGATCGCTACCTCTAATCGATTTGATAAATGCGGAAATGATATCATAATGTTGCTCGCCGGTTTTGTCATACATTACCGTATTCTGTTGCACTTTTTGCTGCACCATTTCATTGGTTATAATTACTTTTTCAGAATTTGTGGTAGTAACAAGCAATTCAAAAATATTGAGCAGTTTACGAGCGTCACCGCCACTTATGCGTAACAGAGCTTCTGTTTCTTCGAGTATTATTTCCTTTTTAGCAAGAATTGCATCCTGAGTCATTGCACGCTTTAAAAGCGCTCTCAGGTCATCTGCAGAAAACGGATTGAGCACATAAACCTGACAACGCGACAAGAGTGCAGGTATAACCTCAAAACTTGGATTTTCGGTGGTTGCACCTATTAACGTTACCCAGCCTTTTTCTACCGCTGCGAGTAACGAATCTTGTTGCGATTTGCTAAAGCGGTGTATCTCGTCTATAAATAACAATGGATTTTTCTGCGTGAATAATCCTCCGGCATTTTTTGCTTTTTCAATCACCTCGCGCACATCTTTAACACCACTGTTAATAGCGCTTAAAATATAAAACGGACGCTTTGATTCTTCAGCAATAATAGAAGCTAAGGTGGTTTTGCCAACTCCCGGAGGTCCCCACAATATCAAAGAAGGAATAATACCTGATTTTATCGAAGAAGTGAGAGAACCCTTGTCACCTACAAGATGTTCCTGACTTAAGTAGTCATTTAAAGTTTTAGGACGTAAACGTTCTGCTAATGGTGCATTCATTCTTCAAAATTATTTATTTAGCATTTATTAACTTGAAAACTCAACTTAAAATAAACTAGCAAATGAGTTAAAATTGAAAAATGTACCAGCTTAATTGATTAAGGATTTTTAATAAAAGCAATTTACTGCCAGTATTTCCTGTTTTAGATTTTTGGTTAAACAATTGCTTGTAATTATTTAGTATGCGAACAAAAGATCAAAACACAAGTTTTCAATTCAGTACAGGGGTGATATTATACCCGGTGTTATTTGTATTGTTGATGTGGTTGGTTTTTTGGTTTGAACTCCGTTTTGGGTACAACTTCACTGATTTTGGCGTGTTGCCTAGAACATTTTCTGGCATAAGCGGTATTATTTTTTCACCATTTATTCATTCAGGATTAAGTCATTTGTGGCATAACAGCGTGCCTATTTTAGTATTGATGGGAGGACTTTTTTATTTCTACAAACCTGTAGCTTGGCGTGTTCTATTTGTATTAATACTCATTTCCGGTCTTGGAACGTGGCTAATAGGTAGACAGGCATATCACATAGGAGCGAGCGGAGTGGTGTACGGGTTAGCTTCCTTTTTATTTTTTAAAGGAATTTGGTCTAAACATTATCGGCTTACAGCGTTCTCACTAATCGTAGTTTTTCTCTACGGAAGTCTTATTTGGGGTACAATGCCTATTCAGGAAGGTATGAGTTGGGAAGGCCATTTGTCCGGTTTTTTAGGTGGACTTCTACTAGCTTTTTTAATTAAAAATAAAATACCAAAACCCGCTAAATATCATTGGGAAACCGAAGCTTATAACCCTGAAAACGATCCTTTTTTAAGACAGTTTGATGAGCACGGAAACTTTATAGATCTGCCTGAAGAATCTGATGAAGACTTAGAAGAAGATATTAATGCTTAGCTTCGTTGTCTTACGATTTCATATAAAAAAGCACCACAAGCCACAGAAACATTAAGCGAACTAATCGTTCCGGTCATTGGTAATTTTGCTTTTTGATCTACCAGTTTTAAAACTCCTGCGGTAACACCTTTACCTTCGCTACCCATAACCAGAGCAGTAGGAGTGGTGTAATCTAAATCGTAAACAGAGCTTTCTGTTTTTTCTGTTGCAGCTACAACCTGAACACCTGATCCCTGTAAGTAAAAAAGCGCATCTTTAATGTGGTCTACTTTGCAAATCGGGATATTGAAAATTGCTCCGGCAGATGTTTTAACCGTATCGTCGGTTACTGGTGCTCCTCCTGATTTGGGTACTATAATAGCATCAACACCTGTGCAAACTGCAGTACGGATAATTGCGCCAAAATTGCGTACATCTGTAAGTTGGTCTAATAATAAAAACAGTGCCGGCTTATCTGCTGCCAAAATAGCTTCAGCAGTAGCTTCGAATTCAGCAAATCGAATAGGGGAGATTGTAGCAATCGCTCCCTGATGATTTTGATCAGAAAGTTTATACAGTTTTTCCTGAGGAACATAAGAAACCGAAATTCCGTGTTCACGAATTAAACCTTCTAATTCTTTAGAAAGTGGATTGTTAAGACCTTTTTGAAGATATATTTTACCTATTTCTTTACCAGCATTTATCGCTTCAATAATCGCCCGGGTACCGTAAATGTGAGTGCTTTTTGACATAGTGCAAAGATAGGTTTGTTTTGGTGGATGCAGAAATAAAAAAAGCCATCTGCATTGCAGATGGCTTTTAAATCAAATAATAACTAGAGAACTTAGTTTACATCCCAGAAAACAGGAGTGTCCAGTTCGTCGCCACCTATTGCTGAAGCAGCAGCAGAGTAGCCAGAATTGTTTAAGTTTTGTTCAATTACAGGATACGTAAAACGTAATGGAACAGCATCGAAACGAGATTGTTCAGGAGCTTCAAGTTGTGGGTAATCTAAGCGACGGAACTCTGTCCATGCTTCAAAACCACGATTGTAAAGACCTATCCATTTTTGGATACCTATTTTTTGCTTGTAACCACCCTCTGCTGTTGCATAAGCAACAGATGGTTGAGCAAGATATGTTGCAGCATCAGCGTCGCTTACACCCCAATAAACCATACTGGCAGTAATGGCATCATTATAATAATCAGCAGCAACACCCGTTATGAACCCGCGTTCTACAGCTTCAGCTAACAGGAAATTAACTTCAGCAGCATCAAAAATAACACCTTCTAAATCTGGGGTGTAAAATAAAGCTCCTAAATGTGAATAGTTGTCATATGTAATATTGCTTCCGTATGGAGCTCCTACGTATTCACCATCTATGGGGTCTGAAAGGTAAATTGGGCGACGAGGATCCTCTAGATCATTAACAACATCAACAAAAGTGTCTGCAGGTACAAAATCTTTTCTCTTACTCTGTACTAAATCAACCCAAAGTGGATTGGTATTAGGTGTCGTAGTAAAATAAGTTATGGTTGCATTTTGTTCATTAGATGTAATCACATTATCTGCTGCTTCAGAAACTAATTGAGCTGCTAAAGTAGGATTCACATCTGCTAAATGCATACCCAGACGTAATTTTAAAGAATTACCGAAAGTAACCCAATTTGCTACGTCTCCACCGTAATATAAATCTTGATCACCAAAACTACCATAAGTAGGATCTAGTGCATCTAAAGCTGAATTTAAATTATCAATGATACTCGTGTAAATAGCTTCATCATCCGTATATGAAGGGTTTACATTTTCTATATCTAAACCTTCTGTAAATGGAATGTCACCAAAAGTGTCAACTAGTATTTGCCAAGCTAATGTTTCTTGGATTTTGATAATAGCTAATTTGTTAGCTTTTTTAGCTGTGTCTTCTGCAAATTGATCTGGAGATATATTTAAAATTTCTTCAGCTTCAATATTTATAGTCGCTTGATCAAAATCTTTGAGAATATCGCGATACATAATATTCCAGTGTCTTTCAGGAATTGATCGAGTAATGATATTATAGCGAGATTCATCTGTATACTGAGCCTCACTCCATTGCTGCGCGAATAATCGAAATACATTGTTATTAACATTTGTATTTACTAATTGATCAGCAAGTTCTCTCTGGGCATTAGACATTAGCATCTCTCCTGGAACATCGGTAAAAGCCTTTCCGTTTTCGTTAAGACCTTCTAAGTCACTAGAGCATTGTGCGAGCACAAGTCCAAGACTTAATAAAATTATCTTTTTTATCATCATTTTTTTTTTTAGAATTGAAGACTTACGTTAAAGCCGTAATCTCTGGTAGTAGGTAAAACCCCACTTTGATATCCTTGTAAGTTACCGGAACTTAAACCAGCTTCTGGATCAGCATAAGGCACATTCTTGTGAATGATCCAAAGGTTAGATCCTGTTAATGTAAACGTTGCTTTAGTGAAGAAAAGGTTATCTAAAAAGCGTGTTGGAAGACTATAGCTTAAAGCAACCTCTCTTAATTTTACGTAAGAAGCATCGTAAACAAATTCTGAATTAGGGAAAGTAGAATATCCAAATACTCCAAATTCACTAACGTCAACACGAGTAGTGTTTGGAGAACCATCAGCAGTTACACCGTCAAAAATTACACCACCACCATTTGCGATAGTATTACGCACAGGGTTTCCTAAGTCATTCGTAAATGCTGTATTAGGATATAAGCCTGTTGCCTGACCGTAATATTGGTCAAGAGAAAATACGCTTCCACCTTTTTGAACATCAATTAAAAAGCTTAAGCTTAAATTTTTATAAGTGAAAGAGTTGAAAACACCGCCTGTATAATCTGGGTTTACGTTACCAATTACAGTATTAGGACTGGTTGTGGTATACAAGCCATCCTCATCTATAATTCTTTCTCCATTATCATTAGTTGCATAGTCCGAACCTTTTATGATACCAAAAGGCTGACCTATAGATCCATTTAAAGTAACACCACCTTGAAAGTCTCCTAATACAATATTATCTGTTTCGTCAAGAGAAAGTAACTTGTTACGGTTACGTGCGAAGTTTACTCTAATATCCCATTTAAAGTCATCTGACATTAATGGGGTAGCATTTAAAGAAACCTCAACACCTTTGTTTTGTAGTTCACCTGAGTTAATGATTTTTGTTGTATATCCGGTAGAACCAGACACTTGTAATGGAAGAACCTGATTTTTTGTATTTGTCTTATAGAAAGAAACATCTAAGCCAAGTCTTCTTTTGAAAAAATCTAATTCTAAACCACCTTCATAACTCGTTAAACGCTCTTCTTTAAGATCAGGATTACGTCTTGTGCTTGAAACTGAAAAAATGTTAGCATCACCAAACTTCGTAGGCTTCGCAAATACATCTCTTAATTGAGCAAAGTCTGCTCCAGTACCTACTTCAGCATAGTTTAAACGCAGTTTACCAAAACTCAACCAGTCTGCATTGATGTCGTTAGAAAATATATAACTTCCAGTTACAGATGGGTAATAGAAAGAGTTGTTGCCTTCAGGAAGGGTTGAAGTAGCATCACGTCTAATTGTTCCTTCTAAGAAAAATTTGTTATAAAATCCAAAACTTGCTTGAGCATACACTCCATCAACTCCTATTTTTTCATCTTGCTCAATTGGAGCTTCAATAGGGTTTTCAGAATTCGAAAGAGAATATACTCCAGGAACTACCAGGCCTCCATTAGTAATTGCATAAATAGATTTAATATTATTTCTTCTAATATTAGTACCTAAGATACCGTTAAAGCTTATATCATCAGATATGTCAGTATCAAAATTCATAATTAAATCGTAGTTGTATTCTCTAAAAGTTCTATTGAAACGCGAATATTTTGCAACTGGATTACTTCCTACTGAAGTGCGTTCTTCTTGCAATTCATCATAAGAATCCATTGTAACTCTACCCACAACATTAAACCAGTCTGTTACATCATAAGTTAAAGCGACATTACCATAAACGCGGTTACGCTCATCATTTTGATAATTTTCATATCTACTGTAGTAAGGGTTGTCCCAGTATATAGGTGCGTCATTTGTTGGAGAAGTATAGTTCCAAGTGTAATTTCTACCAGTTCTTTCGTAAGCTCTTCTTTGATCTTCAAAGTTAACATTAGTCTGCGCCCACTGGCGGAAATTAGAAATAATGTTATTGCTATAGCCCGTGCTGTTACGACCTAAAGTTTTTTGATTTACAAAGTTAATATTTGTAGAAACCGAAAGCTTGTCAGTAAAATCGTGTGAGCCGTTGAAGTTAATAGTATTCTTATTTTGTTCACTGTTTGGCATAATACCAGTAGCATCAAATTTAGAATAGTTTAAACGGAAAGCCGATTTTTCAGTTCCGCCAGATACTGCCACACTATTTGTTAAAGTAACTGCGGTGTCAAAGAATGAAATGGGACCGTTATCACCAGCAAAAGTCCAAGGAGTAGCTTGACCAAAAGTTGGACTTGTAGGGTCAAATAACGCATCCCATTGATAAACAAGAAGACTAGGGTCAAATGCGGAACCATAAGAAGCATCATCACTAAGATACGTCAAACGGTCATTAGTACCATCTCCATCAACATCGCTTGATAAAAATCCAGGACCATATCCTGCACCATATTGACTTTGATATTTTGCAAAAGTCTCTTTGTTTACACGACCAATCTGAATCCCAGAATTGATAGAAACACCGATACCTTCATTTTTAGTTCCTTTTTTAGTGGTGATTATGATTGCACCATTAGAAGCACGGTTACCGTAAAGAGCTGTTGCAGCAGCACCTTTAAGTACATTTACAGAAGCAATGTTGTCTGGGTTAATGTCAGAAGCTGCATTACCGTAGTCAAAACCACCTCTAGCTTCTTGTTGATCACTACCGTTAGTATTTGAGTTGTCAATTATTACACCGTCAACTACAAATAAAGCTTGGTTATTACCAGTTAAAGAGTTAGTACCCCTTAATAATACGTTAGTAGAGCCACCTATATTGCTGTTACGTTTAATTTGTAGACCAGATACTTTACCTGACAAAGAGTTTGCAATGTTACCTCCTTGAGTTACAGTGCTAACTTGATCTCCGGAAACCTCTTCGGTTGCGTAACCTAGGGTTTTCTTTTCTCTCGAAATGCCTAAAGCTGTAACTACTACTTCATCCAGAGCTTCACCAGCTTGTAATGTAACGTTGATGGTGTTAGAAGCCCCTACAACTTGCTCTGAATCACCAAAGCCAACATAAGAAAAAACCAATGTTTCTCCTGTAGAAGCAGAAATTGCATAGTTTCCATCAAAATCGGTTTGTGTACCCGTAGTAGTTCCTTGAATGACGATGTTTACGCCGGGAAGAGGAACTCCACTTCCATCGGTAACCGTTCCGGTTACTTCTTTCGTTTGTGCAAACGAGATTTGCACCACTAACGCTAAAACTAGCGTTAGCAATCCAGTAAATTTAATTTTCATGTTATTGTTTATTTGAATTAGCCAATCGCGAATTTGTATAAATAATATTCAATAAACAATTTATTTCTCTTAAAACTTCAATGAAGTGTTACTGAAAATTCACGTTTGGATAGTAAACGTTGGGAATAATTTAATTATATATTGTTTATTTAGGCTTATAATGTGAAATATTAAAAAAGCGTTAAATAGCCTTGTTAAAGATCTGTATTCTAGAATTTTCAAAAAATTATTAGAAGTTATTTAAAATGTTGGTACATCGATTTCGTTTTGTTTTTGCTACAATCATATAATGATTTGAGTGTATCGAATTATATGATGTTAATTTTTTTACTGAATTTCAGTTTTAAGCAAAAAAAAGCCCTCAATTTAAATTGAGGGCTTTTTCTTTCGATTATTGGCTAATAATAATCTACGTGGTTATTTGATTTTTTTATCTCCATCCACCTGTAGAATAGTCTTTGCCTGGCTCTCCTGATGTACCTCCGTAAGTGTAATATTCTTCAGGGATTGCATCAAGTGAGGTGCCAGGGACTGGGAAATGTAAAAGCGTTCCTTCTTGAAGGAGGTCTTCTTTGCGCATTTCAAAAAATGAAAGTCCCATTCCTGTGTATGCAAACTCAATCATTCTTTCGTAAAATATAGCGTCAAAAATTTCTGTTGTATTTTCTTCTACATCAGGTAGATTACCTCTTGTAGTCCTTGTTCCTGCATTTATTACAGAAGCGGCTCCTGACAAATCATTCTTGTTTAAGAGAGCTTCAGCTTTATACATGTCAAGTTCTGATTTTGACAATTCAGTAACAGGAATGGTCCATTCTGTAATGTAATCATCTAATCGCGAATATCTATAATTGCTAAAGTGATATAAACCTCTATCCGGACTAAAACTATTAGATGAAGTGTATTCGTAATCTGTTTCTAGTCTGGCGTCAGCAGAGGTTGCCTCAGGCAGGTTTGTTAGGTCGTTTGCCCAGTAGCTTGGCATATTAGGATCAAGTAGGTTAACGATTCTCATATCAACTTTACCCCAACCTGGGTATACTAGATATGTTTTAGGGATGAGGTCATACCAAGTTATATCATCCATAGTGATATTAAAATCAGCAGTAATACCATCATTAGTATATGCTAATACACGATCCCAATTTATATTTGTTTTTTCAGAACTATTTCTCACATTACAAACTAACATCCGTGCACCAAAGCTGTTTAAAATTTCAGCTATAGTTGATGAACTTGCATTAACACCTGGCAGCCATGTTTCTGGAAGGATAAAAGTATTCCCTTCAGCAATGGAAATCGCTTCGTCTAATCTATCTAACGCATAAGACATGGCTGTAGCATAATCTGTTTCTCCTGTCTCATTATCGCCAATAGGACCGTCAGCATCATAGAGCCATACTCTATCAAATACTAAAGCAAGGTATCCTACAGATAAAGCTTGCCCCATTTTGCCCATCATTAATATCATTTCAGGTTCACTGAATTCTGTACCTCCTTCAACAGCAGTAACTAGTGTGTTTGAATCTGTTAATAATGAATAAAGTGAATTGAAATATGAGCTTGTAACATTATTGCTGTATCCTGTGGTGTTGTTAAATGCTACTCTAGGTTCGGATGAAAGGTCTCTCATTCCGAAATTACCCCAAGAACATGTGGAAACATCTGCCATAGTTTGAAGGGCGGCTCCAGGACCGCTTGTGCTGTGAACGGTCATGTACCAGCTGTTTAAAATATTCCCAGCTGTAGCTTCTAGAGCAACTGGGTCAGATGCTAGTATAGCGTCATTTGGATTTTCCAAGTTTTCAACTTCCAAATCTGTTTCAAATTCCTGACAAGAGGTTATTAGTAGAATTAGTCCTAATGTCGAGAATAATATTTTTTTAAAATTTCTCATGTTATTTTTTAAAATTTAAACTGTACTGATAGTGAGTAAGATTTTTGGATAGGATAAACTCCATAATCTATAGCAAAATATTGTTGAGTACTTCCGTCATAGCTAAGTACTTCAGGGTCCCAACCCTTGTAGTCTGAAAAAGTTAGTAGGTTTCGTCCTATTAAACTTAGTTTTATGTCTTCAAAGAACCCAATATTTTTCATCCAAGATTTCGGGATATTATAGGATAATGATAGTTCTCTTAGTTTGACAAAGGAACCATCTTCAACCCAAAAAGCATTATTGTTGTTTGTATCGTATAAAGATTCGTAGTAAGAGACAGTTTTTTTCTGATCAGCTGGTTTGCCAGCTTGATCTACAATAATGTTTCTTTTAGCTATAGTGTTCCATTGAGCATTTTTGTTGTAAACATCTCCACCTTTTTTCCAATCCCAAAGCATATAGAAAGTTAGTGTTTTGTATGTGAATGTAGATGTAATTCCAACTCTGAAATCAGCATTTTGATTCCCTATTTTTTCAAATGATGGAGAGCCATTTTCATCTGTTTTTATAATAGCTTTTTCATTAGAAGATCCTATTGTTGCGCTCTCTACAACAACACCATCAGCATTTACTTCATAATCGTTAATTGATGCTCCTTGAGGTAATTGATTTTGCATTGTTTCTAAATCTGTAACAAAAGAACGACCAAACATACTTCCGAAATCAACCCCTTCTCGTATTAAAAACATAGATCCATTATCGGGGCCTACAATTTGTTCAGGAGCATTAAGCTTTTTTATGGTAGCTGTTGTTTTAGCGAAGTTAGCACCTAAATTCCATGAGAAATCCTTGCCTTTTATTATTGAGGCATTCAAGGTTGCTTCAAATGTGTCAGATTCTAGGTCACCTACATTTTGCCACTGAGTTGATTTTCCTGCATTTGCTGGTGAAAAGAGATTCACAATCATAAATTGTTCAGATACAACTTGATTTGAATAAGCTAGTGATAGGTTAAACATATTCAAGAAGCTAGAATTTAGACCAATTTCTGTTTCAGTAGTTAATGATGGTTTTAAAAAAGGATTTCCTTTTCGTCTAACGGATGATAGTGTTCCGCCGCTTAAGTTTGTTTGCTCATATTGCCAATCAAACCCTGGTCGTTGTCCTGAAGTACCTTTGGCTGCATTTATTTTTAATTCTTGTATTCCTGGGATGCTTATATCCTCTGAAATACGATATGCTGCTGAAATTCTATAATAATTATTCCATCTGTTCTCTGCTCCAAATAACGATGATCCGTCCCTTCTAAAGAGACCATCAATAATGTATCTATCTTTAAATACTAGTCCCGCAATAGCAAAAACATTTTGTGCGCGTTCGCTTTGTTGATTTGATGAGGCTGAAATGTAAGCTGGATCAAAATTATCTAAGCTTGGTAAATCTTTAAATTTGTAGTCATTTCCTGTTACTGAGTAGTAGTCATACTTTTGGTCTTCAGCTAGATAGCTTAATTTTGCGGCAATATCTAATTCACCCATTGATTCTTTAAAGTTTAGTGTGGCTTGAACCTTTTGTGAAATATCATAATAATTATTTTTACTTAGTGATCCTTTACTATAGCCAAACCCTATAGCATCTCCAGTTGTAGTGTAATTTTCGTATTTGTTATTTGAAGAATATCTACTGGTGTTGTTTTCAAAAGCATATTCTATATCCATATTTAGCCAATCTGTGTATTTTAGATTTAAGAGATATCCTCCAAGAAAACGTTGCTGATTTGTTTTAGCGTCAGCAACACTTAACGAGTATAAAGGATTTACGATCTCGTTCTCCCAAGGGTCGGGTAAGTAATAATAAGGTTGACCATCAGGATTAAGTGCTGATATGTTTGAATCTGGATTTAGTCGTGTTAATGTTCTGTATATTCCTGTTCCGCCTCCAGGGCTATTATCTACAACTCTAATATAGTTGGTGCTTGCTTTAAATGTTAGCCAATCTAAGATGTTATAGTCAACATTTAATCTTAGGCTTACGCGATTATAACCTTCTGTTTCTTTTAATACTCCTTCGTTCTCTGTGCTTTCTGCAGAGAAATAGGTTTTTGTCTTTTCTGATCCTGATGCTATAGAAGTGAATAATGTTTTATTAGTTCCAGTTTGGAAAAATAATTTTTGAAAATCATTATAAACTCCAAATGGATTGTCTGCATAACCATCATCTGATAATATTCTTGATCCAGAAACGCTATTAGGACCAGAAGCAGCATAAACACTTTGGTAACTGGATGGGTAGGTTACGCCTGCGTATTTTGTGTATTGACCTTGAAAGTTTTGCCAATCTGGAGCAAGTTCATAATTGTGTGATTGGTTGGTTTCGATGAAATCTGAGACTTCCGAAAATCCGGTTTCAACTCGTACAGTTACTGTTGTCTTTCCGATTTTACCGCGCTTAGTTGATATAACGATAACTCCATTTCCAGCTCGAGATCCATATAAAGATGATGCTGAAGCACCTTTTACGAGTTCAAAGGATGCTATGTCGTCAACATTTATATCGGCTAGGCCGCCTTCTACAAATACTCCGTCAAGAATAACAAGTGGAGACTGGGAACCATATAGGTTTGCAGCGCCTCTCATTATTATTGTAGCGCCTGCACCTGGTCTACCGAGGTTGCCAACAGAGACACCGGCAACTTTGCCTTGTAGAGCGCTTGCTGCTGAAGTAGCTGGAACCTTTTCAATTTCTTCTGAGGTAACAGATGCTACAGTGACTGAGAGTTTCTTTTTGCTTGTGGCTCCAGCAACCCCAGTTACAACTATTTCGTCTAACATTTCTCCTCCAGAAAGTTGAATGTTAATAGTAGGTGAATCTCCTACAATTATTTCTTTTGAGGAAAAACCTACATAACTAAATGTAAGAACATCTCCTGTAGACGCTTCGATGGAATACAATCCATCAAAATCTGTTTGAGTCCCTGTTGTTGTTCCGGATATTAGGACGTTAACGCCGGGGAGTGGGACGCCGCTGTCATCTGTTACGGTTCCAGAAATTGTTCTGGTTTGTGCAAAAGAAGTTTGCACAACTAATGCGAAAAATAGCATTAGAAATCCTTGTAATCTTTTTTTCATGTTTAATATTTATTTGAATTAGCCACACTAAAAATGATTAAAAAAAAGAATTGAAACAAGTGATTAGGTACTATATTTTAAATTTTTGTTAATTTATCGATATAAAAGTGTTAATTAAAGATATTTTTAATTTTTAGCCTTTTAAAATAATAATATTTTAATATTAACATTTTTTAACTAATAATAATTATTAAAATTGACTATATAATTAAAATTTTCTTGTATTGAATTTATTGTTTAGATCGATTTTTGCTAGAATTTAGCTATTAGTGTTAAATGTAGAATAGAGTTGGGGAGCTTGAATCTTTGGTTGTTTTGAATTCCGTTAACGAGGTTTAGTTTTAGTATTCCTGCATTTGTTAGAAGTGATGTTCCGAGTCCAAAACTGTATAGGATATCTTCTTGATTGTTAAGGTTGTTTTCGTAGTAAGCTGCGTCAAGAATTGTGTTTATGTAAATTTTGGGGCTAGGGGAGTATCTGTATTCTGTCTGGAGGGTTGCATATAGGTTTGCGATAAGGCTATTTTCTTTAAAGCCTCTAATGTTGTTCATTCCTCCAAAACGAAATAGCTCGTTGTTTAGGTAGTTTTTAGATTCTAATAAAGCGGTTTCGCTTTTTATGTAGAAGCTGTGTTTTTGACTTATGTCGAATGTATACGCGGCGTTTAGGTTGGCTATGAATTGATTTGTTGTTTTTTGTGTTTCTGTTTTTCTAAAACCACTTCCAGCGGTAAATCTTAAGAAAGTGGGCTGGTTTTTGAGTGTAGAATTCTTTGTTTTACTATAGTTGAAAGTTGCTGAGTATATTTGTTTCTTGTACGCTTCTGCGGTATTGTCTGTTTGGTTTTGTGGTGTTGTCGACTGTTCTAGTTTTAATGAAGTTGAGATTGATGTGTTTGCGGTTATGTTTAAAGATGTTTCTAGAAATTGTGCAGTGTTTGAAAATGTGCTGTCTTGCCTGAAAATATTAAGTCCGGCTGAAATACTGATTGGGCTTTTGCATAGGTAGGGCAAGCTTGTGTTTAGATCAAGAGCTTGCTGGTTGTCGCCATTGCTTTTGTATGTTAGGTTGATCTGTTCTCCATAGTTGAAATTGTTTACAAGGTCAAGGTTTAAATAGCCGTCCAGTCTTAATTTTGATTCGTCTGTGTTAGAGCCAAAACCTAAAAAGCCCTCAAATATATTTGCGTTTTTCTTCTCTATATACAGGTATAGTGAGGTGCTGTCTTTTTTAAATTGTAATTCTGGTGTCTTGGTGAAATTTGCAAAGTCTAATTCTTCTAGGGTTTTTGTTTTGTCTAGGATTTTATTTTTTTGAAAAAGTACCGGGGTTTTAAGTTTTGCATAATGTTTTACGAAAGACCTCGGAAACTTAGTGTATCCTTTAATGTTTATGTTTGTAAAATCTCTATTTTCTTTTCTTTTCACCTGTAGTTCTGCAAAGGTGGTTTTTGTAGAGGTTGATATGTTGATTATTTTGAATGTTGTGAGGGGTTGGCCTGTTTCGGCTTCGTTTTCTGATAGCTTGGCGAGAGTTTGGCTAATTTCCTTTGGTGGTATTTCAATCGAATTCTTTGATATTTTGTGATTTAGATATTTTAAATGTTCAAGTGTTTTTTTGTCATGTATATATAAGGTAATCTGTTTGGTTCTTTGTCTGCTTAAAAATTCTATGCTGTAGTGCTTTTTTGAGATTTTTTTGAGGTTGTAAAATTTATGCTGAAAATACCCTTCTAAATAAAGTTTGTTCTTTATTAGGGTGATTTCTTCGTTTATTGCAATGAGTGAGTGAAACTCATTGTTTGGAAAGTGTTCTGAGATAAGGCTGTCTTCTGTTTTGGAATTTGTGATTATTTCTAAAGAAATTTTTTGGGAAAAAACAGATTGTGAGCTTAATAAGCAAATAATTGAAAATAGTATGAGGGATGTTTGCTTTTGCTTCAAGGTTTTGTTTTGGGTTTGGTTAGTGGTATTTTATGGGAAATATCCATTATAACAAAATACCTTTGAAAATTAATGATTTATGTGTTGAATAACTTAATTTATTTTATACCTTTGCAAGCCCTTAGAAAAGGGGCTATTAGAATAACTATAATTTAGGTAAAGGAAATTATGCCAACAATTTCACAATTAGTACGAAAAGGAAGAGCCAAGATAACCAAGAAGAGTAAATCGGCTGCTTTAGATTCGTGCCCACAACGCCGCGGGGTTTGTACCCGTGTGTATACCACGACACCTAAGAAGCCTAACTCAGCTATGCGTAAAGTAGCGCGTGTTAGATTGACAAACGGGAAAGAGGTTAATGCATACATTGGTGGTGAAGGTCACAATTTACAAGAGCACTCGATAGTATTGGTTAGAGGCGGAAGGGTGAAAGATTTGCCAGGTGTTAGATATCACATTGTACGTGGAGCTTTGGATACAGCAGGTGTTCAGGGAAGACTACAGCGTCGTTCTAAGTATGGAGCAAAACGCCCTAAGAAGTAATTAAAAACTTTTAAAGAGAAGAAATGAGAAAAAGACAGGCCAAAAAAAGACCACTTTTACCAGATCCTCGTTTTAACGATCAGCTTGTTACGCGTTTCGTAAACATGATGATGTGGGACGGAAAAAAGTCGGTAGCCTTTAAGATCTTTTACGATGCAATGGATATCGTAGAAGAAAAGAAAAACAACGACGAGAAAACGGCTTTAGAAGTTTGGAAAGATGCGTTATCTAATGTTATGCCTCACGTGGAAGTACGTAGTCGTAGAGTAGGTGGTGCAACCTTTCAGATCCCAATGCAGATTAGACCAGATCGTAAGATTTCTACTGCAATGAAGTGGTTGATTAGCTTTTCAAGAAAGCGTAATGAAAAATCGATGGCTTCTAAATTAGCTGCAGAAGTGTTAGCTGCTGCTAAAGAAGAAGGTGCTGCTGTTAAAAAGCGTACAGATACTCATAAGATGGCGGAAGCTAACAAAGCATTCTCTCACTTTAGATTCTAAATAAAATGGCGCAAAGAGATTTAAAATTTACAAGAAATATAGGTATTGCTGCTCATATTGATGCTGGTAAAACAACAACAACAGAGCGTATACTTTATTATACTGGTGTAAGTCATAAAATTGGAGAGGTGCACGATGGTGCGGCTACAATGGACTGGATGGAGCAGGAGCAGGAGCGCGGTATTACTATTACCTCTGCTGCAACTACTTGTACCTGGAAGTTTCCAATGGAAAATGCTAAACCACTTCCTGATACTAAGGATTATAACTTTAACATTATTGATACTCCGGGTCACGTTGACTTTACAGTTGAGGTGAACCGTTCTTTACGTGTTCTTGATGGTTTGGTTTTTTTATTTAGTGCAGTTGATGGTGTTGAGCCTCAATCTGAAACTAACTGGAGGCTTGCTGATAATTACAAAGTACCGCGTATGGGCTTTGTGAATAAAATGGATCGTCAAGGATCTAACTTCCTTGAGGTTTGTAAGCAAGTTAAGGAGATGTTAGGTTCTAATGCGGTGCCTATCGTTTTGCCAATTGGTGATGAAGCTGATTTTAGAGGGATTATTGACCTTGTGAAGAATCGTGCGGTTGTATGGCATGATGAAACTCAGGGGGCGACTTTTGATGTTGTTGATATTCCTGAAGAAATGAAAGAAGAAGTAAAGAAATATCGTGGTATGCTAATCGAAGAGGTTGCTGCTTATGATGAGAATTTACTTGAGAAATATATGGAAGATGAAGATTCAATTACTGAAGATGAAGTGCATGCTGCGCTTCGTGCTGCTGTAATGGATATGTCTATCATTCCAATGATTTGTGGTTCTGCCTTTAAGAATAAAGGGGTGCAGTTCTTGTTAGATGCTGTATGTCGTTACCTGCCTTCTCCAATGGACAAGGATGGTATTAAAGGGGTTAATCCAAATACTGATAAAGAAGAGATTCGTAAGCCGGATGTAACTGCTCCATTTGCTGCGCTTGCATTTAAGATTGCTACAGATCCTTTCGTAGGTCGTTTAGCATTCTTCCGTAGTTATTCAGGTCGTTTAGATGCTGGTTCATATGTTTTAAATAACCGTTCAGGAAATAAAGAGCGTATCTCTCGTATTTATCAAATGCATGCTAACAAGCAAAATGCGATTGATTTTATTGAAGCTGGAGATATAGGTGCTGCTGTAGGATTTAAAGACATCAAGACTGGTGATACTTTATCTGATGAGAAACACCCAATTGTTCTTGAAAGTATGGACTTTCCTGATCCTGTAATTGGTATTGCTGTAGAGCCTAAAACTAAGGCAGATGTTGATAAGTTAGGTATGGCTTTGGCTAAACTTGCTGAGGAAGATCCTACTTTCCAGGTTCGTACTGATGAGGCTTCAGGTCAGACTATTATTTCTGGTATGGGTGAGTTGCACTTGGATATCATCGTAGATCGTCTTAGACGTGAGTTTAAGGTAGAGGTGAGTCAAGGTCAGCCACAAGTTGAGTACAAAGAGGCTATTACAAGAGTTGCTGATCACAGAGAGGTTTATAAGAAACAATCTGGTGGTCGTGGTAAGTTTGCTGATATAGTATTTACTTTAGAGCCTGCAGAGGAAGGTAAGGTAGGTCTTGAATTTGTGAATATGGTAAAAGGTGGTAACGTTCCTAAAGAATATATACCGTCTGTAGAGAAAGGTTTTAAAGCTGCAATGATCAACGGTCCTTTAGCTGGTTTTGAAGTTGATGCGATGAAAGTTACGCTTAAGGATGGTTCTTTCCACCCTGTGGATTCTGATGCGTTGTCTTTTGAGCTTGCTGCGAAAATGGGATTCAAAGCTGCCGCTAAAGCTGCTGGTGCTGTTGTGCTTGAACCTATAATGAAAGTTGAAGTTATTACTCCTGAAGAGAATATGGGTGATATCGTTGGGGATCTTAACCGTCGTCGTGGTCAGATGAGTAGTATGGGTGACCGTGCTGGAGCAAAAGTTGTTAAAGCAACTGTGCCATTGTCTGAGATGTTTGGTTATGTAACTACGTTACGTACACTTTCTTCTGGTCGTGCAACTTCTACTATGGAATTTTCACATTATGCAGAAACTCCTTCTAATGTATCTGAAGAAGTTATCGCTGCGGCAAAAGGAACTGCTAACGCTTAATTTACTAAGAAATGAGTCAGAAAATCAGAATAAAACTTAAATCTTACGATCATAACTTAGTAGATAAGTCTGCTGAAAAAATCGTAAAAACGGTAAAAAGTACCGGTGCTGTAGTAACGGGGCCAATCCCATTGCCTACTCACAAAAAAATCTTTACTGTATTACGTTCTCCACACGTAAACAAGAAATCGCGTGAGCAGTTTGAGCTTAGCTCTTACAAGCGCTTACTTGATATCTACAGTTCATCTTCAAAAACCATTGATGCGTTGATGAAGCTTGAGTTGCCTAGTGGGGTTGAAGTAGAGATCAAAGTATAGTTTGATTTCCGCATAGCGGAATAAACATGTCCTGAGCTGCGTGCGAAGGAAAAACGGATAAAAATACATTCAGGGTCGAAAGTATTTTGACCCTGTTTTATTTCGGCGAAAGCCAAACAATAAATAAATAGTAATAATCAATAATAATTAATATGTCTGGGTTAATTGGAAAAAAAGTGGGAATGACCAGCATCTTTGATGAGAACGGGAAGAATATTCCTTGTACTGTGATCGAAGCAGGTCCCTGCGTTGTTACCCAAGTCAGAACCGAAGAGGTCGACGGGTATAGTGCCCTTCAATTAGGTTTCGATGACGCAAAGACTGCAAATAAAGCTGCTCAAGGTCATGCCAAGAAAGCAGGTACAGTTGCAAAGCGTAAAGTTGTCGAGTTCCAAGAATTTGAAGGTGAGTATAAATTAGGTGATGCAGTAACTGTAGAAGTCTTTAAAGAAGGTCAGTTTGTAGATGTAGCTGGTACTTCTAAAGGTAAAGGTTTTCAAGGTGTTGTAAAGCGTCATGGATTTGGTGGTGTAGGTCAAGCTACTCACGGTCAGCATAACCGTTTAAGAGCTCCTGGTTCTATCGGTGCGGCATCTTATCCAGCTCGTGTATTTAAAGGTATGCGTATGGCTGGTCAAATGGGAAATGAGCGAGTAAAAGTTCAAAATTTAAGAGTTTTAAAGGTAGTTGCTGAAAAGAACCTACTTGTGGTGAAAGGTTGTGTGCCGGGTCACAAAAATTCTTATGTAATTATTGAAAGATAATGAAAGTAGCAGTAGTTGATATCAAAGGAAAAGAAATAGGGAGAGAGGCAAACCTTTCTGACGCTATTTTTGCAATAGAGCCTAATGACCATGCTATTTATTTAGATGTAAAGCAGCACCTTGCTAATAAAAGACAGGGTACTCATAAGTCTAAAGAGCGTGCGGAGATCGCAGGTAGTACACGTAAGATAAAGAAGCAAAAAGGGACGGGTACAGCTCGTGCTGGTAGTATCAAGTCTGGTGTATTCAAAGGTGGTGGTAGAATGTTCGGTCCAAGACCTCGTGATTATTCATTTAAATTGAATAAAGGTCTTAAGCGTTTAGCACGCCGTTCAGCTCTTACGTTGAAAGCAAATGACAAGGCAATTTTAGTGGTTGAGGATTTCAATTTTGATGCTCCAAAAACTAAGGATTTTGTTGACGTTGTAAAAGCCTTAGGCTTAGATAATAAAAAGTCTCTGTTTGTGTTGGGCGCTTCAAATAATAATGTATATTTGTCGTCACGCAATTTGAAGACTTCTGAGGTTGTAATGAGTTCGGAATTAAGCACTTACAAAATTATGAATGCGAATAATGTAGTGTTTTTGGAAGGATCTCTAGAAGAAATTGAGCAAACTTTAAGTAAGTAACAACATGAGTATTTTAATAAAACCCGTGATTACCGAAAAAGCTACAACGGATAGTGAGCTTAATAGCCGCTATACCTTTGAAGTGAATCCCGGTTCGAATAAGATCGAAATTAAAAACGCTGTAGAGGCGACTTATGGTGTTTCGGTAATTAAAGTAAGAACAATGAACGTCCGCCCGGATCGTAATACCAAATTTACAAAATCTGGTATGATCACTGGTAAAACAAAAGGCTTTAAGAAAGCTGTTGTACAGGTGGCGGAAGGTGATGTGATTGATTTTTATAGTAACATTTAAGACAAACAAATGTCAGTAAGAAAATTAAAACCGATCACTCCAGGACAGCGATTTAGAGTAGTTAATGGGTTTGACGCCATTACCACTGATAAGCCGGAAAAAAGCCTATTGGCTCCGATTAAAAAGTCTGGAGGGAGAAACAGTCAAGGAAAAATGACTATGCGCTATAAAGGTGGTGGTCATAAAAAACGCTATCGCGTTATTGATTTTAAAAGAAATAAAGAAGGTGTTCCTGCAACAGTAGCGAGCATTGAGTATGATCCTAATCGTACTGCTTTTATTGCTCTTTTAAATTATCAAGACGGTGAGAAGCGTTACATTATTGCGCCAAATGGTTTGCAGGTAGATCAGAATATTGTTTCTGGTTCTGGTTCAGCTCCTGAAATAGGAAATGCGATGCCTTTGTCTGATATTCCATTAGGTACTATTATTTCTTGTATAGAATTACGCCCAGGTCAAGGAGCTATTATGGCTCGTAGTGCTGGTGCGTTTGCGCAGTTAATGGCTCGTGACGGAAAATTTGCAACTGTCAAGTTGCCTTCAGGTGAAACAAGATTGATTCTTGCTAACTGTATGGCTACTATAGGTGCGGTTTCTAATAGTGATCATCAGCTTATCGTTTCTGGTAAAGCTGGTAGAAAACGCTGGTTAGGTAGACGTCCACGTACAAGACCTGTGGTTATGAACCCTGTCGATCACCCAATGGGTGGTGGTGAAGGTCGTGCTTCTGGAGGTCATCCACGTTCTAGAAACGGTATACCTGCTAAAGGTTATAGAACCCGTACTAAGACGAAAGCGAGTAATAAATATATTGTAGAACGTAGAAAGAAATAATAAGATATGGCACGTTCATTAAAAAAAGGACCTTACGTTCATTATAAGTTAGAGCAAAAAGTTGCTGCTAATATAGAGGCTAATAAAAAGACAGTAATCAAGACTTGGTCAAGAGCTTCAATGATTACTCCAGATTTCGTTGGTCAAACTATAGCTGTTCATAACGGTCGCCAGTTTGTTCCGGTTTATGTAACTGAGAATATGGTGGGTCATAAGTTAGGAGAATTTTCACCAACACGATCTTTTAGAGGTCATGTGGGGTCAAAAAATAAAGGTAAAAAATAATTGAAGCTATGGGAGTTCGTAAAAAAGAAAGAGCAGAGCAGAGAAAAGAGGCTAAGAAAACTGTAGCCTTTGCAAAACTGAACAACTGCCCTACTTCTCCTCGTAAGATGCGCTTAGTTGCGGATCTTGTACGTGGTCAGAAAGTAGAAAAGGCGCTTCAAATATTGAAATTTAGTAACAAAGAGGCTTCTCGTCGCGTAGAAAAGTTGGTTCTTTCTGCCATATCAAATTGGCAAGAAAAAAACGAAGATGCAAGTATAGAAGATGCTGATTTAGTTGTTAAGGAGATACGTGTAGATGGAGGGAGTATGTTAAAAAGACTTCGTCCAGCACCACAGGGTCGCGCACACAGAATAAGAAAACGCAGCAATCACGTTACAGTTGTGCTTGGTGCTAAAGATAACACACAAAGCAAATAATAGATGGGACAGAAGACAAATCCAATCGGGAATCGCCTGGGTATTATCAGAGGATGGGAATCTAACTGGTATGGTGGTAACGACTACGGTGATAAACTTGCCGAAGACGATAAGATTAGAAAGTATATTCACGCTCGTTTATCTAAAGCTAGTGTGTCTAGAGTAATTATTGAGCGTACGCTTAAGCTTGTAACCGTTACTATCACTACTGCTCGCCCTGGTATCATTATCGGGAAAGGTGGTCAAGAGGTAGACAAGTTGAAAGAGGAACTTAAACAAATTACAGATAAGGAAGTTCAGATCAATATTTTTGAGATCAAACGTCCAGAACTTGACGCATTTTTGGTTGCTTCCTCAGTGGCTCGTCAAATTGAAAACCGTATCTCGTATCGTCGTGCTACTAAGATGGCAATTGCGGCTGCAATGCGTATGAACGCAGAAGGTATTAAGATACAGATTTCAGGTCGTTTGAATGGTGCTGAAATGGCACGTTCAGAATCTTACAAAGAAGGTCGTATTCCATTATCAACATTCAGAGCTGATATAGACTATGCTTTGGTTGAAGCTCATACTACTTATGGTAGATTGGGTATCAAAGTGTGGATTATGAAAGGTGAGGTTTACGGTAAAAGAGAATTATCTCCTTTAGTAGGTCTTGCTAAGAAGCAAGGAAAGGGCGGTCGTGGATCTGGTGCTCCAAAATCACGTCGTAGAAAGTAATTTTTTAAAGTAAAACAAGATGTTACAGCCTAAAAAGACAAAATTCCGTAAGCAACAGAAGGGTCGTATGAAAGGTAATGCCGGAAGAGGGCATCAGCTTTCTAATGGTACTTTTGGTATCAAATCATTAGATTCTAACTTTCTTACGTCAAGACAAATAGAAGCTGCACGTATTGCTGCCACACGTTTTATGAAGCGTGAGGGTTCATTATGGATTAGAATATTCCCTGATAAGCCTATCACTAAGAAACCTCTTGAGGTGCGTATGGGTAAAGGTAAGGGTGCTGTTGAGTATTGGGCAGCTGTCGTCAAACCTGGCAGAATGCTTTTTGAAATAGGAGGTGTTGCTGAGCCTGTAGCGCGTGAAGCGTTACGTTTGGCTGCTCAAAAGCTTCCGGTTAGAACAAAATATGTAGTGGCTCGGGATTATCAAGCTGACTAAATTCTAGAAAAATGAAACAATCAGAAGTAAAAGAACTATCTGTAGCAGAATTACAGGAAGAGTTAGTGAAAGCTAAGAGAGCTTATTCAGACTTAAAAATGGCTCACGCTATTTCTCCTTTGGAAAATCCCATTCAGCTTAGAGGTCTAAGAAGATCTGTAGCGCGTATTGCTACTGAGCTTACAAAACGAGAATTACAATAATGCTGCTTAAGATGGAAAAAAGAAATTTAAGAAAAGAACGTATAGGTGTCGTTACCAGTAATAAAATGCAGAAATCTATTGTGGTTTCTGAGGTTAAGAAAGTAAAGCACCCTATGTATGGTAAGTTCGTTTTAAAAACGAAAAAATACGTAGCACACGACGAGCAAAATGACTGCAATATCGGAGATACAGTAAAGATCATGGAAACTAGACCTTTAAGTAAATCTAAGAGTTGGAGACTTGTAGAAATCATTGAAAGAGCTAAGTAATTATGTTACAACAAGAATCAAGATTAAGAGTAGCTGACAACACCGGGGCAAAAGAAGTTTTGACTATTCGTGTGTTGGGCGGTACAAAAAGAAGGTATGCTTCTGTAGGTGATAAGATTGTTGTTTCTGTTAAAGATGCAACTCCAAACGGCCAAGTTAAAAAAGGTGCTGTTTCTACTGCAGTTGTTGTGCGTACACGTAAAGAAGTACGTCGTCCTGATGGATCTTATATCCGTTTTGATGATAATGCTTGTGTACTTTTAAATGCTCAGGGAGAGATGCGCGGTACTCGTGTGTTTGGTCCTGTTGCAAGAGAGCTTCGTGAGAAACAATTCATGAAGATTGTATCATTAGCACCAGAGGTGCTTTAATACAGTATTAAGATGACAAAGCTTAAAATAAAAGTTGGAGATACCGTTCGTGTTACTGCAGGTGATCATAAAGGTCAAGAAGGTAAGGTGAAACGTGTTTTTAAAGATAAGAACAAAGCGATCGTTGAAGGGATTAATTTAGTGTCTAAACATGAGAAGCCAAGTGCTTCTAATCCTCAAGGTGGTATCGCGAAGAAAGAAGCTGCTTTACATATTTCTAACCTGTCATTAGTTGATGGTAATGGTGATGCTACTCGTGTAGGTTACCGTGTAGAAGGAGATAAGAAAGTGCGTTTTTCTAAAAAATCAAATGAAGTAATTTAGTTATGGCTTACATTTCAAGACTAAAGACAGAATATAAAGAGCGTGTAATCGCGGCTCTTACTGAAGAATTTGGGTATAAGAATGTTATGCAAGTGCCTAAATTAAAAAAGATTGTAATCTCTAGAGGTGTTGGTGCCGCTGTGGCTGACAAAAAGTTGATAGATTATTCTGTAGAAGAATTAACCACTATTGCAGGTCAACGCGCAATCGCTACAATGTCTAAAAAGGATGTTGCTGCTTTTAAACTTAGAAAAGGTATGCCGATTGGAGCTAAGGTTACATTGCGCGGCGAGCGTATGTATGAGTTCTTAGATCGTTTGATCACTTCTGCATTACCTCGAGTAAGGGATTTTAACGGGATCAATGCTACAGGATTTGATGGTCGCGGTAACTATAGTTTAGGTATCGAAGAGCAAATAATATTTCCTGAAATAGATATTGATAAAGTGCGTAAAATTGAAGGTATGAATGTTACCTTTGAAACTTCTGCGGAAACCGATAAAGAAGCGAAAGCATTATTAACTCAATTGGGGCTACCCTTTAAAAAGAAGTAATTATGGCAAAAGAATCAATGAAAGCTCGCGAAAGAAAACGTGAGAAGCTCGCAGCCAAATATGCTGAAAAAAGAAAAGCCTTAAAAGAGGCTGGTGATTATGAAGCATTACAAAAGCTGCCTAAAAACGCATCTCCTGTGCGTCAACATAATCGTTGTAAGTTAACAGGACGTCCTAAGGGGTATATGAGAACTTTTGGTGTTTCACGTGTTATGTTTCGTGAGATGGCTAATCAAGGTCTTATACCAGGTGTTAAAAAGGCAAGCTGGTAAACTAAGAATAAATTGGTTTTAGGTTCGTTATTGAATAGTTCGATAAGGAAAACCAAGACCGCAATCTAATATAAATGTATACAGATACTATTGCAGATTTTCTAACTAGGATTAGAAACGCAGCGGCAGCAAACCACAGAGTTGTGGAAATACCTGCTTCGAACTTGAAGAAAGAGATAACTAAGATCTTATTTGATCAAGGTTACATTTTGAGTTACAAATTTGAAGACAAGACGGCTCAAGGCACAATTAAAATTGCTTTGAAGTATGATAAAGAGACTAAAGAGTCTGTTATCAAAAATATCCAGAGAATCAGTAAGCCTGGTTTACGTAAATATTCATCTTCTAAAGATGTACCGCGTATTCTTAATGGTTTAGGGATTTCTATTGTTTCTACTTCAAAAGGAGTAATGACAGGAAAGCAAGCTCAAAGTGAAAATGTTGGAGGCGAAGTACTTTGCTACGTATATTAATCAGTTAAAAGAACAGAGCAATGTCAAGAATAGGAAAAAACCCAATTACAATACCTGCTGGTGTTACTGTTGAAGTAGCTGAAGGTATGATTACTGTAAAAGGAAAGTTAGGAGAGCTTAAGCAAGAGTATTCTAACATAGATATTAAGATTGAAGAAGGTGTTATTACATTAGAACGTTCTTCTGAGAAAAAGGATGATAAAGCTAAGCATGGTCTTTACCGTGCTCTTATAGCTAATATGATTGAAGGTGTTGCTAATGGTTACACTAAATCTCTAGAGTTAGTAGGTGTAGGTTACAGAGCCAGCAATCAAGGTCAGAAATTAGATATGGCTCTTGGATTCTCTCACAATATAGTGTTAGAAGTTGCTCCTGAAGTTGTTGTTGAAACAATAACTGAAAAAGGTAAAAACCCAATAGTTAAATTAACATCTTACGACAAACAATTAGTTGGTCAGGTTGCTGCTAAGATTAGAGGCTTCCGTAAGCCAGAGCCTTACAAAGGAAAAGGTATCAAGTTTGTAGGAGAACAAATCAGAAGAAAAGCAGGTAAATCTGCATAATATATAGCGATATGGCATTTTCAAAATACACAAGAAGAAATAAGATACGTCGCAGAATTCGTAAGTCACTTACTGGTACTGCAGTGCGTCCAAGACTTTCTGTATATAGAAGTAATAAAGAGATTTACGCGCAGATTATAGATGATACTACTGGTAAAACATTAAGTGCTGCGTCTTCAAGAGATAAAGACTTTTCTGCAGAAGGGAATAAGGCTGATGTTGCTAAGCTGGTAGGTAAGGCAATTGCAGAGAAAGCTAAAGAAGCTGGTATAGAAGCTGTAGCTTTTGATAGAGGTGGTTATTTATACCACGGTAGAGTAAAACAATTAGCAGAAGGAGCCCGAGAAGGCGGATTAAAATTCTAAGAAGTTATGTATCAAAAATATAAAAACGTAGAGTTAGTTAAACCAAGTGGATTAGATCTTAAGGATCGTTTAGTTGGTGTTCAACGTGTTACTAAGGTGACAAAGGGTGGTAGAGCATTTGGTTTTTCTGCTATTGTTGTTGTAGGTGACGAGAGTGGTGTTGTAGGTCAGGGTCTTGGTAAGTCTAAAGATGTTGCTAGTGCAATTGCTAAAGCAGTTGAAGACGCAAAGAAAAATTTAGTACGTATCCCTCTTAATAAAAGTACGATTCCTCATGAGCAAAAAGGTAAATATGGAGGAGCACGCGTTCTGCTTATGCCAGCTGCTCCTGGTACCGGTGTGATTGCTGGTGGTGCAATACGTTCGGTTCTTGAATCGGTAGGCATTCATGATGTACTTTCAAAAAATCAAGGATCTTCAAACCCACATAATGTGGTAAAAGCTACCTTTGACGCTTTGTTGCAATTACGTAGTGCGGAAACTGTAGCTAAACAAAGAGGGATTTCTCTTGAAAAAGTTTTTAAAGGATAATTTTTAAGGCAATGGCAAAAATTAAAGTAACTAAGGTAAAGAGTGCGATTAACCGTACTCAGAACCAGAAGAGAACTCTAGAGGCTTTAGGTCTTAGAAAAATGGGTCAAGTTGTTGAGCATGAAAATACTCCTAACATCTTGGGAATGATTAATAAAGTAAATCATTTAGTTTCTGTAGAAGAAGCTTAAACATAAATAGAAATGGGTTTAAACAATCTAAAACCGGCAGCAGGCTCGGTAAAAAAGAACGACAGCAGGCGAGGTCGTGGTGAAGCTACAGGAAATGGTGGAACTGCTGGCCGTGGGCACAAAGGTGCGAAGTCAAGATCAGGATATTCTAAAAAAGTAGGTTTTGAAGGTGGGCAAATGCCACTTCAAAGACGTGTTCCTAAATTTGGTTTTACAAACATCAACCGTAAGGAATTTGCAGGAGTAAATCTTGATACACTACAAGAGTATGTTGATGCTGGTAGAATCAAAGATGAAGTTACCATTGATGTTTTAGTAGAAAACAGACTTGCCGGGAAAAATGATCTTGTAAAGATCTTAGGTCGTGGGGAGTTAAAAGCTAAATTGAAGATTACAGTTCATAAATTTACAGCCTCAGCACAAAAAGCTATAGAAGCGGCAGGCGGAGAAGCAGTAACTTTATAACACAATCAGCATGAAGGCTATAGAAACGATTAAAAATATTTGGAAGATTGAAGAGTTGAAGAATCGTATTCTTTTAACCCTAGGTTTGCTTTTGGTATACCGTTTTGGGGCTCAAATCGTACTTCCGGGTATTGATGCATCTCAGTTAGCCAATTTGTCTGCTCAAACAGACGGTGGATTACTTGGATTATTAAACGCATTTACAGGAGGCGCATTTTCTAATGCCTCTGTATTTGCATTAGGTATTATGCCTTATATATCTGCATCTATTGTGGTGCAGCTTATGGGTATAGCAGTGCCTTACTTGCAGAAACTTCAAAAGGAAGGTGAAAGTGGTCGTCGTAAAATTAACCAGATTACACGTTGGTTGACTATTGCAATTACACTTATACAAGGTCCTGGTTATATTACAAATCTTTTCAATATTCTTCCTCCGGAAGCATTTGTTATGGGTAGTAATGTAACATTTATAGTTTCTTCGGTTATTATTCTAGCTACAGGTTGTATTTTTGCAATGTGGTTAGGAGAAAAGATCACAGATAAAGGTATAGGTAATGGTATCTCACTATTAATTATGGTGGGTATTATCGCGCGTTTACCTCAGTCTTTTCTTCAGGAATGGGTTTCAAGAGTTTCAGAATCTAATGGAGGATTAATTATGATCCTCATAGAATTAGTTATTTGGTTTGTAATCATTTTACTTTCTGTTCTTCTTGTTATGGCTGTTCGTCAAATACCTGTGCAATATGCTCGTAGAACTGCCAGCGGTAGTTACGAGCGTAATGTTTTTGGTAGTCGTCAGTACATTCCTTTGAAATTGAATGCTTCAGGAGTAATGCCAATCATATTTGCGCAAGCAATTATGTTTATTCCTGGTGCAGTTATTGGACTTTCAGAATCTCCAATGGCTCAGAGTATAGCATCTCAGTTTACTAACATTTTTGGATTTTGGTACAACTTAGTATTTGGTTTGTTAATAATCATTTTCACGTATTTCTATACGGCGATTACAGTGCCAACTAATAAAATGGCTGATGATCTTAAGAGAAGTGGAGGTTTTATCGCGGGTATTAGACCAGGTACTGAAACTTCTGAGTATTTAGATCGAATTATGTCTCAGATTACACTGCCAGGTTCTGTATTTTTAGCACTTATCGCTATCTTCCCAGCAATCGCAGTTAGTGTTTTAGGGATGCAACAAGGATGGGCTTTGTTTTACGGTGGAACGTCATTGCTTATCTTAGTAGGTGTAGCTATCGATACTATGCAACAAGTAAATTCATATTTGTTGAATAGACATTATGATGGCTTAATGAAAACTGGTAAAAACAGAAAAGCAGTAGCATAATGGCAAAACAACAAGCAATAGAACAAGACGGTTCAATTATTGAAGCATTGTCTAACGCAATGTTTCGCGTTGAGCTAGAAAATGGTCACATCGTGACTGCGCATATCTCAGGTAAGATGCGCATGCATTATATAAAATTACTTCCTGGGGATAAAGTAAAACTTGAAATGAGCCCATACGATTTATCTAAGGCTCGTATAACTTATAGATACTAGTAAGATGAAAGTAAGAGCATCAGTAAAGAAAAGAAGTGCGGATTGCAAAATCGTGCGTCGCAAAGGAAGATTATACGTTATTAATAAAAAGAACCCTAAGTTCAAACAAAGACAAGGTTAAGGATTATGGCTAGAATTGCAGGGGTAGATATCCCAAAACAAAAAAGAGGTGTAATCGCTTTGACGTACATCTTTGGAATCGGAAAAAGTAGAGCTGAAAAAATATTAGCTCAAGCTGACGTTGATGAGAATTTAAAAGTAAACGAGTGGGATGATGATCAGATTGGTCGTATTCGTGAAGCTGTAGGTACTTATAAGATTGAGGGTGAACTTAGAAGTGAAGTTTCTATGAGTATCAAACGTCTTATGGATATAGGTTGTTACCGTGGAATCAGACACCGTTCTGGTTTACCATTACGTGGGCAACGTACTAAGAATAACTCAAGAACCCGTAAAGGGAAGCGTAAAACGGTTGCTAACAAGAAAAAGGCAACTAAATAATAAGTAACAATGGCAAAGCAAAACACTAAAGGTGGAGGAAAAAACGCTAAAGCTGGTAAAGGAACCAAAAAGCGTAAAGTAATTGTTGAGTCTGTAGGTGAAGCGCATATCGCTGCATCTTTCAACAACATATTGATTTCTTTGACTAATAAGAAAGGTGATGTTGTTTCTTGGTCTTCAGCCGGTAAAATGGGTTTTAGAGGTTCTAAGAAAAATACACCTTATGCTGCACAATTAGCTGCAGAAGATGCTAGTAAAGTAGCTCACGAAGCTGGTTTACGCAAAGTAAAGGTGTATGTGAAAGGACCTGGTAATGGTCGCGAATCTGCAATACGTTCTATCCATAACAGTGGTATCGAAGTAACTGAAATTATTGATGTTACTCCATTACCTCACAACGGATGTCGTCCTCCTAAAAGAAGAAGAGTTTAATTAATTTTTTTTATATCAATCGGGGAGTATTGATTTTGCGAAGGACTAGACCTTAATTCCTTAATCACCCCACTAATAATCATTATAATGGCAAGATATACCGGTCCTAAGACTAAAATTGCTCGTAAATTTGGTGAAGCAATTTTTGGAGATGACAAATCTTTTGAAAAAAGAAACTACCCTCCGGGTCAACACGGAAACAACAGACGTCGTGGTAAAAAGTCTGAATATGCTATACAGCTTCAAGAGAAGCAAAAAGCAAAATATACTTATGGAATTTTAGAAAATCAATTCCGAAATATGTTTGAAAAAGCAACACGTGCAACAGGAATTACTGGGGTTGTATTATTACAACTTTGTGAGTCTCGTTTAGATAACGTTGTTTTTAGAATGGGTATCGCTCCGTCAAGAAGAGCATCTCGTCAATTTGTTTCGCACAGACACATCACTGTTAATGGTGAGTTAGTGAATATCCCATCTTATCAAATTAAGCCTGGAGATGTTATTGCTGTACGTGAAAAGTCTAAATCTTTAACTGCGATCCAAGATTCTCTTGCTAATGCAAGCCACGTATATGAGTGGATTACTTGGAACAACGATTCAAAACAAGGTACTTTCGTTTCTATACCTGAGCGTATTCAGATTCCAGAAAATATCAATGAGCAGTTCATTGTAGAATTGTACTCTAAATAATAATAACAACTCTTAGAAAACACAATATGGCATTACTAAATTTCCAGAAGCCTGATAAGGTCATAATGATTGACTCTACTGACTTTGAAGGTAAGTTTGAATTCAGACCTTTAGAGCCAGGTTATGGTTTAACTGTGGGTAACGCGTTACGTAGAGTATTGCTTTCTTCTTTAGAAGGTTTTGCAATTACTTCAGTACGTGTTGAAGGAGTTGACCATGAGTTTTCAACTATTGCAGGAGTTGTAGAAGACTTTACAGAGATCATTCTAAATCTTAAACAAGTACGTTTTAAAAGACAAATTGACGAGATTGACAATGAGACGGTAACTATTTCGGTTTCTGATAAAGAACAATTAACAGCTGGAGATTTTCAGAAATTTATTTCTGGTTTCCAAATTCTTAATCCAGACTTGGTAATTGCCAATATGGAGAAGAAGGTTAATATCAATATGGAGATCACGGTAGAAAAAGGTCGTGGTTATGTTCCTGCGGAAGAGAACAAAAAGCAAAATGCACCAGTAGGGACTATTTTTACAGATTCAATTTATACTCCAATAAAGAATGTGAAGTATAGCATTGAAAACTATCGTGTTGAGCAAAAAACTGATTATGAAAAATTAGTTTTTGAAATCATTACTGATGGTTCTATTCATCCTAAAGATGCATTAACTGAGGCTGCAAAAACTTTGATTCACCACTTTATGTTGTTCTCTGATGAGCGTATCACCCTTGAGGCTGATGAAATTGCTCAAACTGAGACCTATGATGAGGAGTCATTACATATGCGTCAATTGCTTAAGACTAAATTAGTAGATATGGATCTTTCGGTTCGTGCTCTTAACTGTCTTAAGGCTGCAGAAGTAGAAACTTTAGGAGACTTGGTTTCTTACAATAAGAATGATTTGATGAAGTTCCGTAACTTCGGTAAAAAATCTCTTACAGAGCTAGAAGAATTAGTGAATGTAAAAGGTTTAAATTTCGGAATGGATCTATCAAAATATAAATTAGATAAAGACTAGTAATACTCCATAGTTTGCTCCTCAAAAAGGGTTGAGCAAGATGGATGTTAAAATTTTAAAATGTCATGAGACACGGAAAAAAGAATAATCATTTAGGACGTCAAACAGCACATAGAAAGTCTATGTTAGCTAATATGGCTTGTTCACTAATAGAGCATAAGCGTATCAATACAACTGTTGCAAAAGCAAAAGCGCTTAAGCAGTTTGTTGAGCCTTTAGTAACAAAATCTAAAGAAGATACTACTCACAATCGTCGTATTGTTATGAGTAAACTGCGTCAAAAAGATGCAGTTGCAGAACTCTTTAGAGATGTTGCTGTAAAAGTAGGTGACCGTCCAGGTGGTTATACTAGAATTATCAAATTAGGAAATCGTCTAGGTGATAATGCTGATATGGCAATGATTGAATTGGTTGATTACAATGAGATTTACAACTTAGGTAAAACGAAGAAAAAATCGACTCGTAGAGCAGGTAAAAAAGCTCCTGCAGCTGTAACAACTGAAGCTCCTGCTAAAGAAGTAAAAACAAATGACGAAGAAGAATAAAAGCATATTTGTTTTTTAACTTTTAAAAAAGGATAAGCCCTAGGGCTTATCCTTTTTTTTATAATTATTTTTGCAACAAATTATAAGTTATAGAATCTACCTTATGAAATACCAAACCAATAGAAAAGCAATTTTACTTTTAGCTGATGGAACTATATTCTACGGGAAATCTGTAGGTAATAAAGAAGGAACTGCTTTTGGAGAAGTTTGTTTTAATACCGGAATGACCGGTTATCAAGAAATTTTCACAGATCCTTCATATTTTGGTCAACTTATGGTGACTACAAACGCTCATATAGGTAACTATGGAGGTAATAATGAAGAGACAGAATCTGATACTGTAAAAATTTCAGGTCTGATTTGTAAAAATTTCAGTTATAATTACTCAAGAATTCGTGTAGATGAATCTTTAGAGGAGTTTCTTAATAAGAATAATCTTTTTGTAATTTCAGATGTTGATACGCGAGCTCTTGTTGCATACATAAGAGATAACGGCGCTATGAACGCTGTGATTTCAACAGATGTTGAAAACGTAGAAGGTCTTAAAGAGCAATTAGTTTCTGTACCAAATATGCACGGTCTTGAATTAGCTTCTAAAGTCTCTACTCAAGAGCCTTATTATTTCGGAAATGAAGATGCTAGTTTTAAAGTAGCAGCGATAGATCTTGGAATTAAGAAGAATATATTACGAAATATGGCTAAGCGTGATATGTATATTAAAGTATTCCCGTATAATGCTTCTTTTGAGGAGATGAAAGCCTGGAATCCTGATGGCTTCTTTTTATCTAATGGTCCTGGAGATCCAGAACCTTTGCACGAAGTTATAGAAACTACAAAACAAATATTAGATGCTGATATCCCATTGTTCGGTATATGTTTAGGGCATCAGATTATCGCTCTAGCAAACGGAATTAGTACGTTTAAAATGCACCATGGTCACAGAGGGATTAATCATCCTGTTTTAAACCACGGTACAGGAAAAGGAGAGATCACCTCTCAAAACCATGGTTTTGCTGTTAATTATGAAGAAGCAAGTCAGAATCCAAATATAGAAGTAACACATAAGCACCTTAATGATCAAACTGTAATGGGGCTTAAGATGAAAAATAAAAACTGTTTTTCTGTTCAATATCACCCAGAAGCTGGTCCTGGACCAAACGACGCTACATACTTATTTGACGAGTTTGTTCAGCGTATGAGTAAAGAAACTGTATAAAGAAAAAATCCCGACAAGTAGTCGGGATTTTTTTGTGTAAATTCTAATCTATTTCAATGAATTTGTTGAATTCGTTTCTGTGATTTAATTAAAGGGTAGATATATGTTTTAAATAATCATTAAAATCCTCCAAAAGGAGGTTGGCTTCCTTATAAATAGTCAAGTATTCCTTATATTGCGGGAGCTAAATGAACTAATCAATTTTTAATAAAATGAGTATAATTATCAATATCCACGCACGTCAAATTTTGGATTCTCGTGGAAATCCCACAGTTGAAGTAGATGTCTTAACGGAAAATGGTGTTTTAGGAAGAGCTGCAGTTCCTTCTGGAGCTTCTACTGGTGAGCATGAGGCTGTTGAATTGCGTGATGGTGGTTCTGATTATATGGGTAAGGGAGTTTTAAAAGCAGTAGAAAATGTAAATGCAATTATAGCTCAAGAACTTTTAGGGGTTTCTGTTTTTGAACAAAACCTTATCGATCAAACTATGATTGATTTAGATGGTACTCCAAATAAATCTAAGCTAGGAGCAAATGCTATTTTAGGTGTTTCTTTAGCAGTCGCTAAAGCAGCGGCAAACGAATTAAATATGCCACTTTATCGCTACGTAGGTGGGGTAAGTGCAAATACACTTCCGGTACCAATGATGAATATCATAAACGGTGGTTCTCATAGTGATGCGCCTATCGCTTTTCAAGAATTTATGGTTATGCCAGTAAAAGCTGAAAATTTTACGCACGCTATGAAAATGGGTACTGAGATTTTTCATAATCTTAAAAAAGTGCTTCACGATCGTGGTTTAAGTACAGCAGTAGGTGATGAAGGTGGTTTTGCGCCAACTTTAGAGGGTACTGAAGATGCTATTGAAAGTATTCAGAAAGCTGTTGAAAATGCAGGTTATAAGTTTGGTGATGAAGTGATGATTGCTTTAGACTGTGCAGCAGCAGAATTCTATGTAGATGGTAAATATGATTATACCAAATTTGAAGGTGGTAAAGGTGTGGTAAGAACTAGTGAAGAGCAAGCTTCATATTTAGCTGAATTAGCTGGTAAATATCCTATTATTTCTATTGAAGACGGTATGGATGAAAACGATTGGGATGGATGGAAGTCTTTAACTGAAAAGATAGGAGATAAAGTTCAGTTAGTAGGAGACGATTTGTTTGTTACTAATGTAGAACGTCTATTTAGAGGTATTGAGAATGGTATTGCAAATTCAATTTTAATTAAGGTAAACCAGATAGGTACGTTAACGGAAACTATCGCAGCTGTAAATATGGCGCATAATGCAGGGTATACTTCGGTTATGTCACACCGTTCTGGTGAAACAGAAGACAATACTATTGCAGATTTAGCAGTAGCATTAAATACAGGTCAGATTAAAACTGGTTCTGCTTCACGTAGTGACCGTATGGCAAAATACAATCAATTACTTCGTATTGAAGAAGAATTAGGGTCTGTTGCTTATTTTCCTAAGCTTAAGGCTTTTAAAGTGAAATAAGGTTTCATTATGGATTTTTTCAAAAGGCATTGAATTCAATGCCTTTTTTTGTGGTCAATCTTTAAGTAGAATGCAATTCTTCATTAATTATATTTTACTTGTATAATAATATTTAAAAGTAATATTTTAACGATTAAGTGTTTAAATTGTCTCTTTTATTTATTATTGGTAAGAAAAAAACTATTAATTTAGCTTGAAAATTAAAAAGGTTTTACCAAGCTTCAAATTAGATTGTTAACCTAACGAAATCTAATTTAAAAGATTTGAAAATTTGAAGTTGGGTGAAAGAGCGATTCTGAAATTAGTATGTATCGCTCTTTTTTGTCCAAACTATGATATCTAAGTTTTGAAGTTGGGTGAGGGGTGACATGCTGCTAAGTATGCACCCCTTTTTTATTTGCTTTTTTTTAACCTTGCTAAAGGCTTAATTCCTTTATAAATTCCTTTGTATTTCGTAATTTAGCAACTCTTGAAAATTTTGATAATCAGCTAAAACATATTTAAAAATGGCAGATAATGCTAAATTAATAATAGGTGAGAAATCCTACGAATTTCCTATAGTTACAGGTACTGAAAATGAAAGTGCAATCGATATCGCCAGTTTACGAGCAGTAACTGGTGGATTAACCACAATTGACCCTGGTTTTAAAAATACCGGAAGTTGTGAGAGTGCAATTACTTTCTTAAATGGAGAAGAAGGAATTTTGAGGTATAGAGGATATTCTATTGAGGATTTAGCTGAAAAGGCTTCATTTTTAGAGGTGGTTTATCTATTAATCTTTGGAGAATTACCTACCGAAGATCAATTAACGAAATTCCATAATGATATAAAAGAAGAGAATCACGTTGATGAAGATGTAAAGAAAATTTTAAATGGTTTTCCTAAATCGGCTCACCCTATGGGCGTCTTAGCATCTTTGACATCAGCCTTAACAGCATTTAATCCAGGTGCTGTAAATGTAGATTCTGAAGAAGATATGTACGCAGCTATTGTTAAGCTTTTAGGTAAGTTTCCTGTTCTCGTAGCTTGGACAATGCGTACAAAAATGAGTAAGCCTCTTGACTATGGGGATGATAGCTTAGATTATGTAGAGAATTTACATAAAATGATGTTCTCTAAGCCTAACAGTGAATATAAGGTTGACAAGGCGATAATTGATGCCATTGATAAGCTTTTGATTCTACACGCTGATCACGAGCAAAACTGTTCTACTTCAACAGTACGGATTGTAGGTTCTTCACACGCCGGATTATTTGCTTCAATTTCTGCAGGTATTTCTGCATTGTGGGGTCCTCTTCACGGTGGTGCTAACCAAGCAGTGATAGAAATGCTTGAAGCGATTAAAGCTGACGGTGGTGATACTAAAAAATATATGGCAAAGGCTAAGGATAAAGAAGATCCTTTCCGTTTAATGGGCTTTGGTCATAGAGTTTATAAAAACTTTGATCCTCGCGCTAAAATCATTAAAAAAGCTGCAGACGAAGTTTTAGAACAACTAGGTGTAGAAGATGAAGTTTTAGCTATTGCTAAAGGATTAGAAAAAGAAGCTTTAGAAGACGATTATTTCGTGAAACGTAAACTATATCCTAACGTAGATTTCTATTCAGGAATTATTTATAGAGCATTAGGTATTCCGGTAGAAATGTTTACCGTGATGTTTGCTATGGGACGTGTACCAGGATGGATTGCTCAGTGGCGTGAAATGCGTTTACGCAAAGAGCCTATAGGAAGACCTCGTCAGGTTTATATTGGAGAGACTTTAAGAGCCTTTAAACCTATGGAAGAAAGATAGAAATCCTAAAGATTTTAAATAATAAAGCGGGTTTTTGGCAATAGTTCAAAAACCCGCTTTATGTTTTTATATTTGCGATAACTTCAATTTTTATGATAAAGCTGAATATTAACGATGAGACCTCACGACTTCGGTCTGTGATTTTAGGAATAGCAAAAACTAACGGCGGTATTCCTGCTGTAGAAGAGGCTTATGATCCTAAATCTTTATTACACATCAAGGCAAATACTTATCCCAAAGAAGAGGATATGATTGTAGAGATGGAAGCAGTTGAAGCAGTTTTTAATAAATATGGTGTTCAGGTTTTCAGACCAAAATTGATTGAAAATTACAATCAGATTTTTACGAGAGATATTGGTTTTGTTATTGATGATATTTTTATAAAAGCCAATATATTACCAGATCGTGAGCAGGAAATTGAAGCGATAGAGCACGTGCTGACTCAGATTGATCCGGAAAAAATTATAAGATTTCCTGAAGAAGCGCATATAGAAGGAGGCGATGTGATGCCTTTTGGGAATTACATTTTTGTGGGTGTTTACCGCGGTTCTGATTATTCTGATTATATAATTGCGCGTACAAATATGTTAGCAGTAGAGCATCTTCAGCAAGCATTTCCAGAAAAACAGGTGAAATCTTTCAATTTGAGAAAATCGAATACAAATCCGTATGAAAATGCTTTGCATTTAGATTGCTGTTTTCAGCCGGTAGGAAATAAATATGCTATTCTGCATAAAAATGGTTTTCTTGAAGAAGAAGAATATCAATGGCTTGTAGATCATTTTGGTTCTGAAAATATTTTTGAGATCACTTCAGAAGAGATGTTTAGTATGAATTCTAATATCTTTTCCATTTCGCCTGATGTTGTGATTTCTGAAAGAAATTTTACGCGTTTAAATACGTGGTTGCGAAGTAAAGGAATTACTGTAGAAGAAGTACCTTATGCTGAAATCTCAAAGCAAGAAGGCTTATTGCGTTGCAGTACTTTACCGCTTGTACGTGAGTAGTTCAACAATTCAATACTGAAGTTTTTCTTTTCTATTCAATTTCAAAAAATCCTTATGAAACAAGTTACAGATACTGTATTGATGGTGCGCCCTGCTGCATTTAGAATGAATGAGCAAACCGCTGTAAATAATTATTTTCAGGAAGATGTTTCCTTAAAAAATGAGGAAATTAACCTTAAGGCTCAGCAAGAATTTGATGCGTTTGTAGATAAATTAAAAGCTGCTGATGTTGGAGTTTTGGTACTTCAGGATAAAAAAGAACTGGATACACCAGATTCAATTTTTCCTAATAATTGGGTGAGTACTCACGCAAATGGAGATGTTGGAGTCTACCCTATGTATGCCGAAAACCGAAGGAGAGAGCGCAGGAACGAGTTCTTTGAGTTGCTTGAAGATTCTGGTTTTGAAATCAAAAATGTTGTTGATTATACTGAGGCAGAGGAGGAAGGTGTCTTCTTAGAAGGAACTGGGAGTATTATTTTAGATAGGGAAAATGAAAAAGCGTACTGCGCACTTTCGGCTCGTGCAGATGAAGATTTGTTTGTTGAATTTTGCGAAGACTTTGGGTACCTACCGGTGATTTTTACAGCATATCAGTCTGTAGCAAGTAAACGTTTGCCTATTTATCACACCAATGTGATGATGTGTATTGCAGAGGAGTTTGCGGTAATTTGTCTGGAAAGTATAGATGATAAGAAGGAGCGTAAACTTGTTGTTAAACAGTTGAAAGAATCAGGCAAAGAAGTGATAGCAATTTCAGAAAAGCAAATGCATCAGTTTGCAGGTAATATGCTTCAGGTAAAAAATAATGCTGGAAAAAAGTATTTAGTAATGAGTGCCAGCGCACACAATGCTTTAAAAGAAAACCAGATAGAAGCTATTACTAAATACTGTGATATTTTAAGCAGTGATCTGGAAACCATCGAAACCTGTGGTGGTGGAAGTGCCCGTTGTATGATGGCGGAGATTTTTCTCCCTAAAGCCAATTAGCATTCTTTTTTATTGAGATTTTGAATCCATTTAAAACTCATCACGATCATAAAGAAGCTTAGCGGTAGCGAGGTGATGATTAAGAGCTTCTGAACAGCGCTCAAAACATCTTCTTCTTTTTTGGCAAAACTTAGCAGCACTATTCCAATTGCACAAATTGTAAGTAATGTGCTCCAGACTATTCGATGTTTTTTAGAAGGGGTGTCAGTATTTTTTGAAGTAAACATGCTCAAAACCAAGATCGCCGAATCTAGAGATGTAACTAAAAAGCTTACTAATAAAATCACAACAATTGTGTTTACAATACTTTGAGCAGGATAGTGAGAAAGAAATATAAATAGCGAAGTAAAAACATTGTCAAATTCCCCTTTGTATTCTCCTGCGGCATTAATCATTTCAAAAGCAGATTGCCCAAAAACGGTAAACCAAAAGAAACTGCCCAGAGAGGGTATAAGTAAAACTCCAAGTATAATCTCTCTGATAGTTCTTCCTCTTGAGATTCGGGCAATGAATAATCCGGTGAAGGGAGCCCAAGCCAACCAAAACGCCCAATAATAATAGGTCCAGTCAGTAAGGAATTTTTTACCGGGATCAAAAGCTCCCAGCGCTAAGCTCATAGGTATAAAGTCTATAAGATACCTATACAATGCATGAGCATATTGCTTCAGTATTAAAAGCATATCTGTTTGTAGAAATACAAAAATCAGTAAGGCAAGTGTCAGGTAAATATTTGCAGTGGATATTATTTTTATTCCTTTTTCTACTCCACTTAATGCGGAAAGTAACGCCAAAAAGCCAATAAAGAGTATCAGTGCAATACTGTAATTTGCATTTAAAGTCAGCCCCAATAAATGATCCAAGCCACCTTTAATTTGACTGGCGCCAAGAGCTACAGCAGCTACGAGTCCAAAAACTGTAGTAAGAATTGTTAAAAGATCTGTTAGCGCAATTCCCAGATATTTAAATCTATTTTTTGAAGAATATTTTTTGGTGTCAAAAACGGTACTGCTTGTGATTAATGGCCTTCCGTACTTAAAAGCTACGGTGCCTATTGCGAGCGCAAAAAGTGTGTAGAACGCCCAAGCTGTAACCCCCCATTGGTAAAATGTGAATTCTAGCGCTTTAATTTCTGCGGAAGCATTGTTTTGAATCGGTGGGTTTTGCTGCATAAAAACTGGTTCTTGTACCGCTCGTAGTAAAATACCTGCACCCATACCAGCGCTGTACAACATCGAGATCCAGGCGATATTAGAGAAAGCTGGTTTCTCATTTGCTTTTCCTAATTTGTAAAATCCCCATTTTGAAAATGCAACAACAACAAGAAGCAAAACGGAAAAAAGACCGAGTACTAAATAAAACTGGCCAAACCATTCTCTAACCCATATTGAAAGCGCTTCAATGATCTGATAACTTTCTGCGGTAAAGACATAAAATAGTGCAGAGATACTTAACAGTATCGCTCCTGAAATAAAAAGGAGATGATTCTTTTTAAAAAAATTTAGGTGTTTAATAATTTTCTTTCTTTAGGTTTATAACGAGCGATATTACGAATCATTCCGCCGAAAATAAAATAATGAAACGGCAACATACTAAACCAATATAATCTTCCCCAAAGCCCGCGAGGTCTAAAGGTTGCGGTTTGATGCAAAGCATTATTGTCGTCTATTTCCCAATCTAACCAGGCTTCTCCGGGTACTTTCATTTCAGCAAATAATAGCAGTCTTTTTTCTTCTTTATCGGCAAGTAAGACGCGCCAAAAATCAAGAGAATCACCTTCATATAACTCGTTGTCGTGCGTACGGCCACGTCTGAGTCCAACACCGCCGGCAACTTTATCCATAAAACCACGAATTTTCCACAGCGTATTGGCATAATACCAGCCGCGTTTTCCGCCGATGGACCAGATGTTTTCTAAAGCCTGCTCCGGATTTTCGAGTTTGATGGTTTGTCTGTCTTTAAGACAACCATATTCTGGCACTTTGATATAGTGGTTGAGGTCTTTTCTAAACCGACCGCTCACCATAGAATCTTTCCAACTAGAAACGACCTGATTTTGTTCTATTTTTTCAAAAGCCAGACGTATTGCATCCATATAATTTATGGGCTTTACCTGAAGCATTTTCTGTAAGCGCGTGTCTTTGCTTATAACTTCAATACGCATGCTGTCCACGAGATTCAAAGCCAGTTTATAGCTTGTGGAAGTAACAAAATAAAGCCAATATGAAGAAACTTTAGGCGTCATTACCGGAACATCAATAATCGTGAGCGAAAGTTCTCGCACTTTTGCGTATAGCAACATCATTTGCTTATAGGATAAGATGTCTGGGCCGCCTATATCAAAGGATTCATTATAGCATTTTTCATTTCCTAAAACACCGCTAAGGTATTGCAGCACATTGCGTATCGCAATGGGTTGACATCTTGTTTTCACCCATTTCGGAGTAATCATAATGGGTAGTTTTTCGCATAAATCTCTAATGATCTCAAAAGAAGAACTGCCAGAACCTACAATAATTGCCGCTCGTAAAACAGTAAGATTAAACGTTCCTTGGTAGAGGGTGTCTTCAACCTTTTTGCGTGAACTTAAGTGTTTGCTTAAATTTTCTTCATTTACAATTCCGCTTAAATAAATGACCTGTTCGCAATTGGTTTTAGCAAGGTATTTGTTGAAATTTTTAGCAGAAAGTTCTTCTTTCTCATCAAAGTCAGAAGTAGAAGAAGTCATAGAATGGATTAGATAATAGGCAGCATCCAAATCTTTAGGCAGCTTGGAAGTCTCTGGCTCTGTAAGAAAATCAATTTCTACAATTTGTATTTTCTCTCGTATTTTAGAACTTACCGAAAGGCGTTTAGAGTCCCGCACAGCACAAATTACTTCGTGTTCTTGCTCCAGAAGGAGAGGAAGCAGCCGCATACCAATATACCCGTTAGCTCCGGTTAATAATATTTTCATAGCGCTTTTCTTTAAAGATAGCCATTTGAAAGATTTTTTAGGTAAAACAAATACTAAAGGATTAACTTATACCTTTTAAATGTTGAAATGCTATGAATAAAACAATGCGCACAATAACTCTAGTTGTAGGAGTGGTTTTAATAAGTCTTGGTATATATCAAGTTTTTGTGCCGCAAAAAGTAGTAGACTTTGCAGGTCTTAGTGTTCGTGCAAAAGAAGGACTCACAACAGAATCTTTACTTTTAATAGGTCTTGGCGTGGTTGCACTTATAGCAAGTTTTTACAAACGCACTTAAAGACCTTCGGGGCCTAAGGGTAGATTTTCAGCTTTATAATCCATTATTTTTTTAATGAATTTATGGGTCGCTTTATCGTTAGCTTTTGCTCTAATTTTTATAAAATAATGATCCCGGAAAATGCTGTATTCTTCGGCTTTACCTTTATAGAGACTCAATTTGTAGTAGGGGATGATTAGTGCATAAGACTCCAAAAGAGATCTAAAACCCACAATAATTCCGTTAGGGCGCATTTCTATATTACAGGTATTGATGTAACTGTCAAGGATAAGCAGGTTGTGAATTTCTATAGAGGCACTGGTGATAAAGAGTTTTGAAGAACCAATACCTTTCATTTTCAGACGTTCACGTATGGTAAAGGGCGGGCCGACTTGGGTGTCTATTTTCCGTTTAACTTCAAGATTATTGTAAGAGACATTCAGCAGCATTTTTTCTTTTAAAGATAAACTTTTTATCAAAAATCAATTTTGAAGCCTCTGTGGTATTTTAGCTTTGTCAACGCTAGGTTTTACGTATCTTTGCGCCTTCAGAAAAAGCACTCATGAATTTATCAGATAAACTTACACAAGCCGTAAAAGATGCGGTGCAAAGTATTTTTAATGCCGAATTAGAAAGCGTTGAAATTCAGTCAACTCGCAAGGATTTTGAAGGTGATCTTACGGTTGTTGTTTTTCCGATTCTGCGCGTTGCCAAAGGTAATCCCGCTGTGATAGGAGAGCAAATAGGGGCTTATGTGAAAGAAAACCTTGCTGAAATTTCAGATTTTAATGTGGTAAAGGGTTTTTTAAATCTGGTTATAGCAGACTCTTTTTATCTTGATTTTTTTGAGCGTATTCGTACACAAGAAAACTTTGGTCACGAGCCGGAATCAGGTAAAGCGATTATGGTTGAGTATTCTTCGCCAAATACCAATAAACCTTTGCACTTAGGGCATGTGCGTAACAATTTATTAGGATATTCAGTTGCTGAAATTTTAAAGGCTTCTGGTAAAAAAGTATATAAAACCCAAATCATCAACGACCGCGGAATCCATATTTGTAAAAGTATGCTGGCGTGGAAAAAGTTTGGAAAAGATGAAACTCCCGAGTCTACCGGATTGAAAGGCGATAAACTAGTAGGGAACTATTATGTGAAGTTTGATAAGGCGTATAAAGAGGAGCAGTCGTATTTAATTGCGCAGGGTAAAACTAAAGAAGCAGCAGAAAAAGAAGCTCCGTTGATCTTAGAAGCGCAGGATATGTTGCGCAAGTGGGAAGCAGGTGATGCAGAAGTGGTGGCGCTTTGGGAAAAAATGAACAGCTGGGTTTATGAGGGGTTTGAACAAACTTATAAAAGTTTGGGGGTTGATTTTGATAGCTATTATTACGAGAGCAATACCTATTTATTAGGAAAAGACAACATCGAAGAAGGCCTTAAAAAAGGTGTTTTTTATAAGAAGGAAGACGGTTCTGTTTGGTGTGATCTAACGGCAGATGGTCTTGACGAAAAGATCGTTTTGCGTAGTGACGGTACGGCTGTTTATATGACTCAGGATATTGGTACCGCGATTCAGCGTGTGAAAGATCATCCAGATGTAGGCGGAATGATTTATACGGTAGGAAACGAGCAAGATTATCATTTTAAAGTTTTGTTTTTGATTCTGAAAAAACTAGGCTACGACTGGGCAGAAAATCTGTATCACCTGAGTTATGGTATGGTAGATTTACCTAGCGGAAAAATGAAAAGCCGTGAGGGTACTGTGGTTGATGCTGATGATCTTATTGAAGAGATGGCTACTACAGCCGGAAACATCGCAAAAGAACTTGGTAAGCTTGACGGTTATAGCGAAGCAGAAAAGCAAGAGTTGTATAAAATCATCGGACTTGGAGCTTTGAAATATTATATTTTAAAAGTAGATCCTAAAAAACGCATTCTGTTCAATCCTGAAGAGTCTGTAGATTTTCAGGGGAATACGGGACCATTTATTCAATATACGTATGCACGTATTCAATCTATTTTGAGAAAGGCGGCAGATACCGGTGTGCCTGAAAGCGTTCCGCATAAAGAATTGCATCCTAGAGAAAAGGAGTTGATCAAGCAAGTTGCTCTTTATCCTGAAACGGTTCAGTTAGCAGCAGAAAATCAAAGTCCGGCATTGATTGCAAATTATACCTATGATCTGGTAAAGGAGTTCAACTCATTCTATCAGCAGGTTTCGATATTAGGCGCAGAGACAGAAGAAGAGAAAAGTTTCCGTGTAGCGCTATCTAAAAAAGTGGGAGATATTATAGCATCTGCATTTGCTTTATTAGGAATTCAGGTTCCGGAACGTATGTAATTTTTAGGTACAGGTTTAAAAGAAGAAAATTATAATCTGACCTAAATTAGGTTAAATGAATATCTTCTTATTTGAAACTATTATTCTTGTATTCAAATCATTAAATTTGCAACCTTGAATCCATAAAGTGGAAAATCAATTCAGGTCATGAGCCTGGTAAATTAAGAGAAAACAAAATCCCTCGCGATTGATTCACGGGGCTGTTTATTATAAGATCTATGTTTGATAATTTAAGTGATAAGTTAGATAAGGCGATGCACGTGCTTAAGGGGCACGGTCAGATTACAGAAGTTAATGTTGCCGAAACCCTTAAAGAGATACGTCGTGCGCTTGTTGATGCAGATGTTAATTATAAAATAGCCAAAGATTTTACCAGCACGGTTAAAGAAAAAGCGCTGGGTCAAGATGTTTTGACGGCGTTAAAACCGGGTCAGTTGATGACCAAATTGGTGAAAGACGAACTTACCGAATTGATGGGTGGCGAGGCAGAAGGTCTTAACCTTTCTGGAAACCCTTCAGTGATTTTGATGTCTGGTTTGCAGGGTAGTGGTAAGACTACATTTTCGGGTAAACTGGCTAATTTCCTTAAGACTAAGAAGACAAAAAAACCGCTTCTTGTTGCCTGTGACGTGTATCGTCCTGCGGCGATAGATCAGCTTCACGTTGTGGGTGATCAGATAGGAGTTGAGGTTTATTCTAATAAAGAAGAAAAAGATCCTGTAAAAATCTCTGAAGCTGCAATTGCACACGCAAAAGCAAATGGATTTAATGTAGTGATCATTGATACCGCGGGTCGTCTTGCAGTTGATCAGGCGATGATGAACGAGATTGCTGCGATACACAAAGCAATTGAGCCTCAGGAAACTTTGTTTGTTGTAGATTCTATGACAGGTCAGGATGCTGTAAATACAGCAAAAGCTTTTAATGATATTCTTAATTTTGATGGGGTAATCTTAACCAAATTAGATGGTGATACGCGCGGTGGTGCGGCACTTTCTATTAGGACGGTTGTAGATAAGCCTATCAAATTCATCGGTACCGGTGAGAAGATGGAAGCAATAGATGTTTTCTATCCTTCTCGTATGGCAGACCGTATTCTGGGGATGGGAGATGTGGTGTCTCTTGTGGAGCGTGCTCAGGAACAATTTGACGAAGAAGAAGCGCGTAAGCTGCAAAAGAAAATTGCAAAGAACCAATTTGGTTTTGATGATTTCTTAAAGCAAATACAGCAGATCAAGAAAATGGGTAATATGAAAGACTTGATTGGGATGATTCCTGGTGCCGGTAAAGCGCTTAAAGGTCTTGATATAGATGATGATGCTTTTAAAGGAATTGAAGCAATTATTCACAGTATGACTCCAGATGAGCGTACGCAGCCTTCAATCATAAACAGCAGTCGTAAAAAACGTATCAGCAAAGGGTCTGGAACTTCGGTTCAAGAAGTAAACCAGTTGCTGAAACAATTCAATCAGATGAGTAAGATGATGAAAATGATGCAGGGTGGAGGTGGAGCCAAAATGATGCAGATGATGAATAATATGCGATAGAACTAGTTAGCAATTTTCGGTCTCATTAAGTAGGGAGACTATTAAATTATATGATCAATAATCCAGGAAGGTTTGGTTGTAACTGAAAACTGCCAGCTGATACTGCCAACTATATAGAGTATGACAATCTTAGACGGAAAAAAAACCAGTAACGATTTAAAAAATGAGATCGCCGAAGAAGTAAAAGCTATGAAAGCGAGAGGCGAAAAAGTTCCTCATTTAGCTGCAGTTTTGGTAGGTAGTGATGGTGCAAGTTTAACTTATGTAGGAAGTAAAGTTCGTGCTTGTGAGCGCATAGGTTTTGAGTCTACTTTGATTCAGTTGCCGGAAGAAACTACCGAAGAAGAGTTGCTCAATCAAATAGATAAGTTGAATAAAGACTCTGAAATAGACGGGTATATTGTTCAGCTTCCGTTACCGAAGCATATAGATTCTCAGAAAGTATTATTGGCTGTTGATCCTGATAAAGATGTAGATGGTTTCCATCCTACAAATTTTGGGAAAATGGCTCAGGATATGCCGGTTTTTATTCCTGCTACGCCTTTTGGAATTATGGAATTGCTTAAGCGTTATGACGTAGAAACTTCAGGTAAACATACTGTAGTAATAGGTCGCAGTCATATCGTAGGTCGCCCAATGAGTATCTTGATGTCTCAAAAAGGTAACCCTGGAGACAGCACGGTAACGTTGACACATAGTCGAACAAAAAACCTTGAAGAACTAACCAAACAAGCGGATATAATCATTACTGCTTTAGGGGTTCCAGAATTTTTGAAAGCTGATATGGTAAAAGACAATGTTACCATTATTGATGTAGGGATCACACGTGTTCCTGATGAAACTAAAGAACGCGGTTATAGAATTACCGGTGATGTAGATTTTGAAGCGGTAAGTAAAAAAGCATCTTTCATTACTCCTGTTCCTGGAGGTGTAGGGCCAATGACCATTGCAATGCTGTTGAAAAATACGTTGCTAGCCAGAGCAAGACACAACGAACTTCAATCTTAAGAATCTGAAGTTTTAAGTATAAAATCTTATAATAAGTGTTTAGCACCTAAAGCCGCGCCAATAATGCCGGCGTGATTGCGCGTATGTGCAGCCATAATAGGGATATCGGTTTTTAAGTATTTAATATATTCATCCAGATTTTTACTCGCACCACCACCTATGATTATCAATTCGGGCTGAGAGATGGTGCTTACCATCTGTATAAATTTGTTGAAGCGTTTGCCCCACTTTTTAAAGCTCATATCATTATCGAGCCTTACTCGTCTGGATGCATATTCTTCTATAGTTTTTTTCTTTTTATAATGCATTTGCCCTAATTCAAAGTTGGGAATTAGTGCGCCATTAAAGAAAACACCACTTCCTATACCGGTTCCTACGGTAACAACGATCACGAGGCCATCAACGCCTTTACCTACGCCAAATTCCATTTCGGCAAGTCCGGCTGCATCAGCATCATTCATCACATTTACCGGTAATCCTATTTTTTGAGAAATCATATCATCAACCTGAATTCCTAACCAGGATTTATCCAAGTTTCCATATTCAAGAGCTTTTCCTTTATGAATAACAGTTGGGAAACCAATGCCTACAGGGCCTTTCCAATCCCAATGTGTTACAACATCGGCAATAGTGTTAACCATAGCTTTGGGGTCACGGGGAACAGGAGTGTCTAGTCTAAAACGTTCACCTAAGTATTCTTCTTTATCTAGATTAACTGGAACACCTTTTATCCCTGAACCACCTACGTCAACTCCTAGTATTTGCATAAAATATTGTTTGGTCTAAATTATAAAGTACTCAAAAATTATATTTGATTTTTGAGTAGCTGGTAATGCTAAGGGGCAATTTATTGAAAAACCATAAAAAATAATAGTATAATTCCAAGAATATACAGCAGCCAATACGGTTTTAGGCTTAACGGGTTATTGCCGAATAGTATTTTGGTGAGTTGCAACATCGCGGGACGATGCTTTGCGATATAATTGTAGGATTTATCACTTAGTGATCTAAATATCTTATTAGAAGTGTACCACCTGTGATACGGGTAACTCTTCCGCTCTGCATAATCATAACAGCGATATGCAGAATCAGGACCGCTAAATACATTTCCGTTAGGTTCTATAAGTCGGCTTGCTTTTTTAAATTCCTTTAGAGGAAAATCTTTATACTGTTGCGATGTTTCCTGAAAAGTTTTGAATTCTAGAGCATCACCGGTTTTAGCCTTCCATCGGGTTATCCAGAATTTGCAGAAGCCGCAATGACCATCCCAAATGAGAACAGGTTTATATTTAGGTGGATATTTAGTCTTGAGTATCTTCTGAAACATCGGGAGCTAGATCATCAAATTCTATATTCTGATCACCATACTCATGCTTATAGATTTTTACAATAAGCAAGAATAAACTAATGAGTAAGGGACCAAATATGAGTCCTATAAATCCAAATAAAGGGACTCCAACAATTACACCAATAAGGGTTACTAAAGGGTGCACGTTAGCTAGACGCTCTAATACATAGAGGCGTATTAAATTATCTGTAGAACCGACTACCACAAGGCCATAAATTGCAATACCTACAGCTTGAAGGTTGTTTCCGCTGGCAACCATAAGAATTACAACGGGAACAATACCCAATAAAGTACCCACAAATGGAATCATACTACCAATGGCAGTAATTACAAACCAGAAAAAAGGATCTGGTACACCAAAGATGAAAAAGCCTATCAAGGCTACAATACCTTGAGCCAATGCAACCAGAGGTATTCCTAAAGCATTGCTCTTTACCATAGCAACACTCTCGTGACCTATGCGTGTGATATTTTCTTTATTAAGCGGAATAAAAGCATAAAGCGATTTATGCATTGTATCATTGTTGACCAGCATGTAGTACAAAATAAAATACATAATCCCTATTGCGATAAACACATTAAACGTACCGCCGGCAAAATTTTGAAGATTGGTAGAAACCCAGCTTGTAATAGAATTAGTATCTATAGACTCACTTACTTTAAAACCTAAATCAGCCTCCCAAACCCCTATTTGTTGTTTTACAACTTCAACAACGCGTTCAGAATTTTTAACAGCCTTACCAATTTTATTAGTCAGCATCATCACGGTGAGCCCTATAGGTACCAGGATGACAAGAAAAGAAGCCAACATACCTGTCCCGGCTGCAAGTCCTAACTTCCAGCCTCTATCTACTAGCCATTTTACAAATTTGCGTAGGAGAACATACAAGGTGATTGCGCCTAAAACACCAGATAAATAAGGAGTCATTTCTTCTACAATTAATACAAAGAGAAAGAGTATTAAAATAATCAAGAACAGCTGGCGTACCAATTCAGGTTTTAGTTTATTCATTATTTTGCAAATAGTTGAGATATATCTTTAAAACTTTTAAACTCTAGTGCATTGCCACAAGGATCGTAAAAGAACATAGTTGCTTGTTCGCCGGGAAGCCCTTCAAACCGAATATAAGGCTCAATGATAAATTCTATATTTTTAGATTTTAGTTTTTTGGCAAAAACCTGAAAATCATTCCATTCCAGAACTACCCCAAAGTGAGGAACCGGGACTTCTTTGCCGTCTACAGCATTGTGATGTACAGATGCTTTTTCTTCCTTTGGTTTATAGTGTATAACCAGTTGATGTCCAAAAAAATTAAAATCTACCCACTGCTCACTGCTGCGACCTTCAGAAAGTTCTAAGGTGTCTCTATAAAACTTACGAGCTTTGGCTACGTCGTCAACGGGAATAGCTAAGTGAAAAGGTGAAGGCATAAGCGTAATAGATCGGTTAGTTTGTGTTAGTTATTGCGTAAAGCTTCGATGAGTTCTTTTTTACTCATTTTAGATCTGCCGTCAATTCCTATTTTTTTAGCTTGCTGGTAAAGGTCTTTCTTTGTGCGATCTTCATATCTTTCAGCTTCACCACCTTTTTTACCGGCATCGGGAGTGTTTGCAATACGAGCAGACTTTTCTTTGCTGTAACCTTGATCGCGCAAAGCTTCGTATTGCTCTTCATTTTTAACCGAAGGAATCTTGTCTACCATAATTTTTAAATCTAAATAAATGCTATTTAAAAATAAAAGGAATTATTCAGTTAGGCATACTCCTTAACACAGGTTTAATGATTACTGCATTTTATGGTGTGGTGAAGTGAAATGATTTCTGATTTAGCAGGAAGCTTTACATTCTTCTGCGTCTGGGACCTGAAGGTTTTACAATAGGCCTTTTTCCAGGCTCTGTATTAGGATCAAATTCACCGCTGCTTTCTGAAAGTAATGCGTTGAGTTGTTTCAATTCTTCTTTGGTGAACTGGCGATATTTTCCCACACTAACATCCAGATTGATATTCATAATCCGTACTCTTTTCAATCTCGTTACATTATAGCCCAGATGCTCGCACATACGTCTAATCTGGCGATTGAGACCTTGCGTTAAGATAATTTTGAAGCGTTTTTTGCCCAGTTGTTCTACTTCACATTTTCGGGTAATGGTGTCTAGAATAGGAACACCACCAGCCATACTCTTTACAAAAGAAGCGGTGATGGGTTTATCCACTTCAACAATATATTCTTTATCGTGATTATTACGAGCACGTAGAATTTTATTAACAATGTCGCCATCATTGGTCAAAAAGATTAGGCCTTCACTGGCTTTATCAAGTCTTCCTACCGGAAAAACGCGAGTAGGATAGTTGATGTAGTCAATGATATTGTCTTTTTCTACCCGCGTGTCTGTAGTACAAACTATACCAACAGGTTTGTTAAACATTAAGTAAACAGGTGGATCTTTTGCTTCGCCTACTAATTTTCCGTCAACTCGTATTTCATCTGCTGCACTCACTTTAGTGCCCATTTCCGGTACGCTTCCGTTAATTGTAATACGACCTGCATCAATAAGTTTGTCTGCCTCCCGGCGTGAACAAAAACCTACTTCGCTTAGAAACTTATTAATTCGAGTTAAAGGAATTTCTGACATAGTGTTTGATTTAAATAAGAATGATTTCTTACTCTTTTAAAAAATTTACGATTTTTTCGTTTACCTCATTATCATAAAGCGAATGGTTAAGCCCTTCAGTCTCTATAAATTCAGATTTTTTTAATTCTGAATGAATGGCGTGTGAGCCAGAAGCCGGAGTAATGATGTCATCTTTATCGTGAACAACTAGCGTAGGCACGGTTATTTTTTTCGCGAAAGCGGAAGAAGAAAACTCAACAGTTTTAAAATTGAATTTGTTCAGGAAAAAATTATCCAATGCTTTTAATGCGCGACTGTTTAGACCTAAAAGTTTCTGGTAATCTTTCAAAATACTTTCTAGTTTATCTGGCGCTCCTAGAACGACCAGCTTTTCAGTTTTAAAAGTATCTGGCTGTGACTGATTGTATAAAACCGTCATCCCACCCATAGAATGACCGATGAGGTAATCTGGCTGATAAGCATTTAAGATAACGCTTAGCGCCTTGTGATAAAGCGGCACATAAAAGTATTTACCGCTACTGTAACCGTGCGCCGGCGCGTCAAAGGCGATGATGTTGTAATCTTCTTTTTGAAACCGGTGAATCATATCTTTCCAACGGTGTGTATGACTTTCCCAGCCATGAACCAGCACTATGGTTTTGCCTTTGCCCGGCCATTTATAGGGTTGTATTGTATGTTCTTCTACTGTGACCTGAGGTTCAAGATTTGGTTTTAAAAAGCCTTCGTGATGTGGTCCAATTCTACCGCGTCTGGGTTTGCTAAAAACTTTAAAAGCTTTTTTTGCCGAAGCTTTAGGACTTACTAAAGCAAGTGCGTTGATGTATGAACCAATCGCTTTCGGAAGAATTTTTTTGACAATTTTATTCATAAAAAAACCCTCTTTTTGAGAGGGTCAAATATACGGGTTATGTATGGCCTAATTTTTATTTTCGGCATCAATAACATCTGTGTCTTTTCGATATTTTAATAGTGATATACCAGAAAGGAAAAAAATACCGCCCAATATTGCTAATGCCCAAGGGCTAACGCCTGTACTCATACTTCCAAAAACCCCCATAATTCCTATTACAAGCGAGATTGCTCCTCCTATTACCATCACTAGTGCTAAAATCTTAATCATAATTGTATAACGTATTAGGTTAGATTTTAAAAGTACAGCTATAGACTCAAGCTAGGTTTTAGATTAACGTGTTTTTAGGTAAGAATTAATAATTATTTACGAATTAGAATTTGATTTACAGAGCTTTGTGCACTGTAAGTGGGTTTAGCTATTCTTCTCTATTCACCTTATTAAAATCAAAAGCAGGCTTGCAAATCGAGATATAAGTACACGGTTTGTTAAAAGGATTGCTGTACTGAACGCGTGTTCCTGCAGCAATCTTAATTGACTGTCCGGCCTCTAGAATAATCTTTTCTTCATCAATTAAAAACTGCTTTTTACCTTCAAAAATAAAAGTGTACTCATCAAATTCAGGTGTTTGAAAAGGTTCGCTCCAATGTGCTGGTGCAACCATATGGGCAATACTGATTTCAGAATTACCATCACTGGCATTACCGAAGTGTTCACCAATATATTTACCGTCATCAGTAGAAATTACAAAAGGCTCTTTCTGTATGTGAAATTTTTTATCAGACATCACATTGGGTTTACCAGCCTATCATAAAATATTTGATCTTCGCATCGCTGGGTATTTCCGCAGTAGAAACCTTAGCATCCATATTGAATTTAAGTTCTCCGGGAAGTTCGTCGCGATCTATGGTAAAATATGCATTGATCTCATCTACAAAAATAACAATACTGCTAATTAAAGTTTCAACACGTGAAACTTCGTAAGCGTCTGTAATATCTTTAAAAGTACTGTTGAGGTTGATGCCTTCTTCGGTAGTATAACGTGCATCAAAAATCTGAATCGTTTTAATGGTTTTTGGAGTGCCTTCTTTTATAGGCATAAGGCTTAGTAATTGCTCGCCGCCTTTCTCATAAATTTCAATAGCATTTACATTAAGCTCTTCACTTAAGCCTGAGTTTTGGTCTACAACACTGTCTTTACTAAATAAGGTTTTAAGTTCGTCAACTTGTGTTTTTTTTGTTAATGGGCCTACTTGGTCTGTGGTAACTTTAAAAGCGTTATCACTGTTACAAGAGTTAAGCGCTATGCTTGCAATAAGGGCAATGAATAAAATACGTTTCATATAGAGTTTTGAATTAAGTCTGTTTTTTATTTGATTAGTTTCCCTAAAATACCCAGAACACCGCGTATTACCGTAGCGCTGGTGAGTACTTTAATAATAGCTTTTTCTCTAGAGCTACTACGCGAAGAAGTACGAGAATTTCTTTTAACTGTTGCACGCTCTTCTTGCGCTTTTTCTTTGGCTTCTTCACTCTCTGCTTTTTTGATTTTTGCATTGAGTAATTCATAAGCGCTCTCCCGATCTATACCGTCACTATATTTGGGAGCGAGTGCAGATTTACGATTTATTTCTTCAATCTCATCATCTGTTAAGATATCCATACGGGACATTGGCGCGCGCATCATGGTTGCAGCTAGCGGAGTGGGACGACCTTTTTCGTCTAATGCAGAAACCAAAGCTTCCCCGGTACCCAAGCTGGTTAGTACTTCCTTTGTGTCGTAATAGTCAGAATCCGGATAGTTTTCTGCTGTTAACTTTATAGCCTTTCGGTCTTTTGCGGTGAAGGCTCTCAATGCATGTTGAATTTTTAAACCCAACTGACTCAAGACTCCTTCGGGAACATCAGTGGGATTTTGAGTTACAAAATAAAGACCTACACCTTTAGAACGAATCAATTTTACAATACTTTCAATCTGACTGTGTAATGCTTTTGAAGCTTCTTTAAAAATAAGATGCGCTTCGTCTATAAAGATTACCAGTTCTGGTTGATCGCTGTCACCTTGCTCTGGGAATGTACTGTAAATTTCGGCAAGAAGGCTCAGCATAAATGTCGAAAACAGTTTAGGTCTATCTTGAATATCTGTTAACCGAATGATATTTATTTTTCCTCTTCCATTATCATCTAAGCGTAAAAGATCATCTACGTCAAAAGATTTTTCACCAAAAAAGATATCTGCACCCTGCTGTTCAAGCTGAACGATTTTTCGCAAAATAGAACCCGCAGAAGCTGTAGAAATTCTTCCGTACAAATCCTGAATTTCTTCCTTACCTTCATCGGTTGCGTATTGTAAAACTTTTTTAAAGTCTTTTAAATCCAATAGTGGCAAGCTTTTGTCATCACAATATTTAAAAAGTATGGCAATAATACCGGCTTGTGCATCTGTTGCATCAAGAATACGAGAGAATAAAACGGGGCCAAATTCACTCACAGTAGCACGCAGCCGCACTCCATTTTGCTCAGAAAGTGTAAGTAATTCTACAGGAAAGTCTTTGGCTTCAAAGGGTAATCCTATTTTCTCGTGACGTTCATCAATTTTAGCATGGCCTTCACTTGCTTTTGCGATACCGCTAAGATCACCTTTCATATCCATAAGCAGAACCGGAACTCCTTTTTCTGAAAGATTCTCGGCCAGAACTTGTAGCGTTTTGGTTTTACCCGTACCGGTTGCCCCGGCAATAAGACCGTGGCGGTTCATCGTTTTCAATGGAATTTTTACGTATGCACCGGTAATGGTTTGACCCTCTAACATAGCAGCTCCTACGGTGATACTTTCTCCTTTAAAGGTGTTGCCTTGTATAATAAGATCTTTAAATGCTTCAGTTTGATTCATCAGTGAAAATTTAGACTAAAAATAAGGATTAATGCCAAAAAGCAACCAGTTGATAAAACTATTCTTTCTTCAATATTAATATTCTGCGTTTACTTGATATATTCCTATTTCTTCAGAAGAAAATAAGATAGCTAAGCTTTGGCAACGATTTCATTGCGGTGTATCTTTGCGCTCTATGACAAAAGAGGCAATAGCAAACCGGGTAGAGCTCGGTGAATTACTTCCGTTAATGGAAGAATTTTATACCATACAAGGTGAGGGTGCTCATACTGGTACTCCTGCATATTTTATTAGAGTAGGTGGTTGTGATGTAGGCTGTCACTGGTGTGATGTTAAAGAAAGCTGGGATGCGGCGATACATCCTCCTACAGAAGCAGCGGCGATTGTAGCTAATGCGAAAAAATACAGTAAAACTATTGTGATCACAGGTGGTGAACCGTTAATGTGGGATATGAATCACCTCACTCGTATGCTTAAAGCCGAAGGCTTAAACGTGCATATTGAGACTTCTGGTGCTTATGAATTATCTGGTCATTGGGATTGGATTTGTCTTTCTCCTAAGAAACGAATGTTACCAAAGCCTCGCATTTATGAGGAGGCTCACGAACTAAAAGTGATCATTTATAATAAAAATGACTTCGCTTTCGCGGAAGAACATGCCGAAAAAGTGAATGGTAAGTGCGAATTATTTTTACAGCCAGAATGGAGTGTGCGAGAAAAAATGACTCCATTTATAGTAGAGTATGTTATGGCAAATCCAAAATGGAAAGTTAGCTTGCAAACACATAAATACCTAAATATACCTTAAACAAAAGAGGCTTCCAGAATGGAAGCCCTTTTTGTTTAATAGATGATGAAAATTACATTTCAACTTCTTCGATTGGAACTTGAATATATAAATCATCCCATCCTAAGAACATATCAGATCCATTTTCTGTAGGTTGAAATGAAATTGAGAATGCCTCAATGGGGGCGGCTGTTTTATGTGCTGGTATTTTAAAACGTACCAAGTCGCGTTCCTCTTTATATCCGTAAGCACCCCAAGTGTCTAGGTCTTTGTTAAGGATTACCGTCCACTCATCTTCAGTAGGAATTGTAAATAATGTATAAGTTCCGGCAGGTACTTTGGTGTCACCTACCATCATTTCTTTATAGAATTTAATTTCGGTAGACTCGTTAGCTCCGGTTCTCCAAACCTCACCATATTTTTCCATTCCATCTTCTTCAGCAAAAACGTCGCGTCCTTTTTTCTGAGGTCTACTGTAGATAACACGTACTCGAGGAGCTTTATCCTGACCGCGAAACATTGCGATATCTAATGGACTTTTATCCAGCTCGCTAAATTTTTGTGCGTTTGCTGTGCTGCCAAAAACTAAGGTAGCTACCAGAATGCTTTTAATTACTAGAGTTTTCATAAATATTTTTAATTGTTGAAAGTCAAAATTTTATACAAATGTACAATGCTGCAAAACCTACAGTTGTTAAGGCTTTATTAAAATGATAGAAGTTTGCAGTTATAAATTGAAAGACTAAAAAGGATATTCATCAAGTTTTGTATTTATAGTAATTGAAAATGTAAAGTTTCAATTTGTAAGCATATATTCATTTTTTGTTTGTGAATTGGAATGTGTGTTGCATCTTTGAGCCAACAAATTAAAACAATACGATTATGTGCGGGATAGTATGTGCCTACGAATTGAAGCAACCAGCTGATGTCTTAAGACCACAGCTTTTAGAAATGTCAAAAAAAATACGTCACCGTGGTCCAGACTGGAATGGTGTTTATAGCGACGAGAAAGCTATTCTCGCTCACGAGCGTTTATCTATAGTTGACCCTGCATCAGGGAAACAACCTTTGTTAAGCCCTGACGGAAAATTAATTCTTGCGGCGAATGGTGAGATTTATAATCATCAGGAATTACGCAAGCAATTAAAAGGAAAATATGATTTTAAAACACAGTCTGATTGTGAAGTGATATTAGCACTTTATCAAGAAGAGGGTCCTGCTTTCTTAGATAAATTGAACGGAATTTTTGCATTTTCATTATACGATTCTGAGAAAGATGAGTATTTCGTAGCTCGTGATCATATGGGTATTATTCCGCTTTATATGGGTTGGGATCAGCACGGAACTTTCTATGTGGCTTCAGAATTGAAAGCTTTAGAAGGAACTTGTACTAAAATTGAATTATTTCCTCCGGGACACTATTTACACAGTGCAGAAGGAGAGTTAAGAAGATGGTATGAGCGTGACTGGATGGAGTATGATGCAGTTAAGGATAATGAAACTAGCATTGATAAATTGAGAGATGCTTTAGAAGCGGCAGTTCATCGTCAGTTAATGTCTGATGTACCTTATGGGGTGTTGCTTTCAGGAGGTTTAGATTCTTCTATTACTTCTGCAGTAGCAAAAAAATATGCTGAAAAACGTATTGAGTCTGGAGATACAGACGGAGCTTGGTGGCCAAGGCTGCACTCATTCTCTGTAGGTTTAGAAGGCTCTCCAGATTTAGCTGCAGCACAAAAAGTTGCAGATCATATCGGAACGGTGCATCACGAGATTAAATTCACAATTCAGGAAGGTCTGGATGCGATTAAAGATGTGATCTATAACTTAGAGACTTACGATATCACTACGATTAGAGCTTCGACTCCTATGTATTTGATGGCTCGTGTAATCAAGTCTATGGGTGTAAAAATGGTTCTTTCCGGAGAAGGAGCAGATGAGGTTTTTGGAGGATATCTTTATTTTCACAAGGCACCTGATGCTAAAGAATTCCATGAGGAAACTGTGCGTAAACTGAGCAAACTGCATATGTATGATTGCTTAAGAGCAAATAAATCTCTTGCTGCATGGGGTATTGAAGGTCGTGTTCCATTCTTAGATAAAGAATTTATGGATGTAGCGATGCGCATTAACCCACAAGATAAAATGATCAATGGGGAGCGTATGGAGAAATGGGTGCTGCGTAAAGCATTTGAATCGTATTTACCGGAGAGTGTTGCCTGGAGACAAAAAGAACAGTTTTCTGATGGTGTAGGTTATAGCTGGATTGATACCTTAAAAGAAATGGTTGACGAGAAAGTTAGTGATGAGCAACTAGCTAATGCTAAATATAAATTTCCAATCCAAACACCGGGTAACAAAGAGGAATACTATTACAGAAGTATTTTTGCTGAGCATTTCCCAAGTGACGCAGCAGCAATGAGTGTTCCTCAGGAAGCGTCAGTAGCGTGTAGTACTAAGATTGCTTTAGAGTGGGATGAGGCATTTAAAAACATGAATGATCCATCTGGTAGAGCTGTGGCAAACGTGCACAGTGATGCTTATAAAAAGAAAGAATTGGCATAATCCACTTTACATAGTTTGTTTAAAAAACGCCTCCTCAAAAAGAAGGCGTTTTTTAGTTTTAATAGCTAATCACAAGCATTCCTTAGAATACTAAAATTCGAATGTATTTTTTTCACAATTTGTTGATAACTTCACGTGTTTGGCGCGGCTTTTGACATATTATCGCGTAGCCTTTTTTTATATTTGTTAGCTAGCTGTAAGTAAGGTTTTAAACTTTATTTATAGGGTTTAGGTTTAAAGCATTCGCTTTGTCTAGCAAATAGTTTTAGGTTGAAAATTATAGTTTCAATTTTTAAAGCATTCACGTCTAAACTTTCTGATAATTGCAGAGGTTCTAGATAATAAAAACAGAAAATTAACTTAATAAAGATATATGAGCGAAGAAGCCAATAATAAGCAATATTCGGCAGACAGCATTCAGGCGCTGGAAGGAATGGAGCACGTGCGTATGCGTCCATCGATGTATATTGGGGATGTAGGAGTGCGTGGTTTGCATCATCTGGTTTATGAAGTTGTTGACAACTCTATAGATGAGGCTATGGCAGGTCATTGTGACGCCATAGATGTGATTATAAATGAAAATAACTCGATTTCTGTAAAAGATAACGGTCGGGGTATTCCGGTGGATTTACACAAGAAAGAAGGTGTTTCTGCACTTCAGGTTGTAATGACCAAAATTGGTGCCGGTGGTAAATTTGATAAAGATTCCTATAAAGTTTCCGGTGGTTTACACGGTGTGGGTGTTAGTTGTGTTAACGCACTCTCAGATCACTTGAGAGCTACGGTTTACCGGGATGGTAAAATTTGGGAACAGGAGTATGAGAAGGGTAAAGCCATGTATCCTGTTAAAGGAATTGGTGATACAGATGACCGCGGTACTGCGGTGACTTTCCTGCCAGATCCTACCATATTTCAGCAGACTACAGAATTTAATTACGATACGCTAGCTAGTCGTATGCGTGAACTTTCTTATCTGAATAAAGGAATCACCATTACTTTGATGGATAAGCGTCAGAAAGATGAAAAAGGAGAGTTTCCTGTTGAAACTTTTCATTCTGATGAAGGATTGAAAGAATTTGTTCGTTTTATGGATGGTAATCGTCAGCCAATTATTGGAGATGTTATATCTATGGAAGGGGAGAAGAATGATATTCCTGTAGAAGTCGCAATGATTTACAACGACAGTTATGCAGAGAACTTGCATTCTTATGTAAACAATATTAATACTCATGAAGGAGGGACTCATCTTGCGGGTTTTAGACGGGGTTTAACAAGCTCGCTTAAGAAATATGCAGATGCTTCTGGAATGTTAGATAAACTGAAATTTGAGATTGCTGGAGATGACTTTAGAGAAGGTCTGACAGCAATTATTTCGGTTAAAGTGGCAGAGCCTCAATTTGAAGGTCAGACTAAAACAAAATTAGGTAACCGTGAAGTAACTTCTGCGGTTTCGCAGGCAGTTTCTGAAATGGTAGAAATATACCTTGAAGAGCATCCTGATGATGCAAAAATCATTGTACAAAAAGTGATTCTTGCTGCTCAAGCACGTCATGCAGCTAAGAAGGCACGTGAGATGGTACAGCGTAAGACGGTTATGAGTATAGGTGGTTTGCCTGGAAAACTAGCCGACTGTTCTGAGACAGATCCTCAGGCTTGTGAAGTGTTCTTAGTAGAGGGAGACTCTGCAGGTGGAACTGCAAAAATGGGTCGTGACCGTAACTTTCAAGCAATTCTTCCACTACGCGGAAAAATCTTGAATGTTGAAAAAGCAATGCAACATAAGGTTTTTGAAAACGAAGAAATCAAGAATATTTTTACGGCTTTAGGTGTTACTATAGGTACTGAAGAAGATAGTAAAGCCTTGAATCTTTCGAAATTACGTTATCACAAAATCGTGATTATGTGTGATGCCGATGTAGATGGTAGCCACATTGCAACGTTAATTCTAACATTCTTCTTCCGTTATATGCGTGAGTTAGTTGAAGGTGGGCACGTTTATATTGCTACACCTCCACTTTACTTACTCAAAAAGGGTAAGAAAATGCGTTATGCTTGGAGTGAGAAGGAGCGTGATGAATATAACGAGCAAATGGGTGGAAGCGCTGGTGTGCAGCGTTATAAGGGTCTTGGTGAGATGAATGCAGAGCAATTGTGGGATACCACAATGAATCCTGAATTTAGAACACTACGTCAGGTAACTATAGATAATGGTACAGAGGCAGATCGTATTTTTTCTATGTTAATGGGGGATGAGGTGCCGCCGCGTAGAGAATTTATTGAGAAAAATGCAGTTTATGCTAATATTGATGCATAATTAATGATAAATAGAATAAAAAGAGGCTGTCTAAAAAGTCAAGACAGCCTCTTTTTTTTATGGATTTATTCTGAATATGTTTTACTTTCATGGTATGAAAGCAAAACCTGTTTGGAAGACCGACCATCAGTCTCAGTTGAGCCTGCTTCCGCCTAGTTATGATGATTTTGTACCGCAGAACCATCCTGTACGTATAGTAAATGCGATTGTCAACCGGATCGATATAAGTTCCATTGAGGTCACTTATAAAGGCGGTGGTACATCAAGCTATCATCCCCGTGCACTGCTTAAGATACTGATCTATGCTTACCTTCGCAACCTGTATTCCTCCCGCAAGATAGAGCAGGCCCTTGGAGAGAATATCCATTTT